>NZ_JANTYV010000001.1:0-1080726 GCF_024806475.1 Xanthomonas sp. 4461
CGCGGGACCCTTGGCGGCATGGATGCCGCCACGGAGCTTACAGGGACGTACTTGCAGCGTGTCCCGCGATGGTGGGCGGGCAAGGGCCCTGCAGCGGGCGCGAAGACCTCGAGGGCGAGGACACCGCACCAGATAGTTGGCTGGTGATTTTGTTGAAGAACGAAACCACCGCATCGTGCGGTTTGCGGGTTGCGGGTTGCGGGTTGCTGTGCTGAAACTTTGCGCACCGATCAACTCGACTGGTCCTTGTCCGCCCACCGTCGCGGGACCCTTGGCGGCATGGATGCCGCCACGGAGCTTACAGGGACGTACTTGCAGCGTGTCCTGCGATGGTGGGCGGGCAAGGGCCCTGCAGCAAAGCCGCAGATCGACGGCTTTAAAAGGTGACATCACCTAACGCAAGGGCTCAAACCGAGTCCCCATCCCGATTCACCATGCCGCCCACCGCCACGCCGGATAGAATTGCGGCATGACCGAATTCATTCCCCCTGGCACGCTATACCACTCCCTGCCTTCGCCGTTTCCGATGAAGCGCGGTGGTGAGCTGCATCAGGCTCGTGTGGCTTACGAAACCTGGGGCACGCTGGCTGCCGATCGCAACAACGCGGTGCTGATCGTCACCGGCTTGTCGCCCAACGCGCATGCGGCCGCAAATCAGGCCAACCCCGAGCCGGGTTGGTGGGAGGCGATGCTGGGGCCGGGCAAGCCGATCGATACCGAACGCTGGTTCGTGGTGTGCGTCAATTCGCTGGGCAGCTGCAAAGGTTCGACCGGGCCGGCCTCGATCGATCCGGCCACCGGCGAGCGCTATCGGCTGCGCTTTCCGGACCTGTCGATCGAAGACGTGGCCGATGCCGCCGCCGATGTGGTGCGCGCACTGGGCATCGAACAGCTCGCCTGCCTGATCGGTAACTCGATGGGCGGCATGACCGCACTGGCGCTGTTGCTGCGGCACCAAGGCATCGCGCGCAGCCACATCAACATCTCCGGCAGCGCGCAGGCGTTGCCGTTTTCCATTGCCATCCGCTCGCTGCAGCGCGAAGCGATCCGGCTGGATCCGCACTGGAACGGCGGCCACTACGACGACACGCGCTACCCGGAATCGGGCATGCGCATGGCACGCAAACTCGGCGTGATCACCTATCGCTCGGCGCTGGAATGGGACGGCCGTTTTGGCCGGGTGCGGCTGGATTCCGAACAGGCCGACGACGATCCGTTCGGGCTGGAATTCCAGGTCGAAAGCTATCTGGAAGGACACGCGCGCCGCTTCGTGCGCTTCTTCGATCCCAACTGCTATCTGTACCTGAGCCGCTCGATGGACTGGTTCGATCTGGCCGACTACGCCGAGCCGACTCCGAGCGCACAGAGGCCATTGGCTGGCGCCCGCGGCCCCGGCGCGCCTGTTGGCATTGCGTCGGCAAGCCAGGGCTCCAGCGATGGCGAGGTGCTGGCCGGCCTGTCGCGTATCCGCATCGCGCGCGCGCTGTCGATCGGCGCCAACACCGACATCCTGTTCCCGGTGCAGCAACAGGAACAGATCGCCGATGGCCTGCGCGCCGGCGGCGCCGATGCCCGTTTCATCGGCCTGGATTCGCCGCAGGGCCACGACGCCTTCCTGGTGGATTTTGCACGGTTCGGCCCGGCGGTCCGCGATTTTCTGGACGCCTGCTGATTGCCAGGTCCAGAGCCACATCCAGAGCCAGATCACGCCCCTCGCAGACCGCCAGCAGCGTACTGCCGCGCCGGCTGCTGGCCGGCCTGTTCGCGGTCGGCATGCTCGGCCTGGTGCTCGCAGAACGGCTACCGGCTGCGATTGCGCTCTGGTACGCGGCAACCAGCATTGCCGCGCTGATCGCCTATCGGCTGGACAAGACCGCAGCCACACGCGGCCAGCGCCGCACCCCGGAAGCCACCCTGCATGCCATCGCCTTGCTCGGTGGCTGGCCCGGCGCGCTGCTGGCGCAATCGCTGTTCCGGCACAAGACCGTCAAGACCTCGTTCCAGATCGCGTTCTGGGTCAGCGCGCTCGCAAACGCCGCGGCCCTGGCCTGGGCGGTGTATCTGACGCGCTGAGGCGCGCCATGCCTGCGCTTCGACTGCGCAACAGCGATACAGGCGCGGCCGGTGCTCGGTACGGCATGCCCACGCGTCCCCCCGGTCATGAGCGCGCCATCCACGCCCACCTTACGACTGCGCGCTTCGTTCTGTTGGTCGCTCCAGGACCCAGCCATGGCGAAGGCCGCTCACTCCAGCGGCTGCAGCGTTCCATCACGCATGCGGTAATGCCGGTGCACCACACCGGCAGGCACGCTGTAGTGGGTGATCATCACCAGGCTGCGCTCGCCGAGTGCGGTGGCCAGATCCAGCAGCAAGGCGTGGGCGGTGTCCACGTCCAGGCCGTCGGTGGGTTCGTCGAGCAGCAGGATGGGAGCATCGCGCAACAGCGCACGCGCCAGCGCGAGGCGACGTGCCTGGCCTGCCGAAAGCGTGGCGCCGTTTTCGCCCACCCAGGTGTCCAGACCACGTTGCGCACGGGCCCAGTCGTGCAGGCGCACCTTCTCCAACGCCTGCCACATCGCCGCATCGTCGGCAGCGGCATCGCCGATGGCCAGATTCTCGCGCACGCTGCCGGCAAAGACCGGCGCATTCTGCGGCAACCAGGCGATGCGGCGATGCCATTGCGCCTGTGCGCAGTCACGCAGATCGATGCCGGCGTAGCGCACCTGCCCGGCCTGCGGATCCCATAGCCGCAGCAGCAATGCCGACAAGGTGCTCTTGCCGCTGCCGCTGTCGCCACTGATGGCGATGCGCTCGCCAGGCGCCAGGGTCAAATCGAGTGCGTGCAGCACCGGCCGTACGCCACCGGGCCACGCAAACGACACCTGCTGCAGTTGCAGCGTGCCAGTCCGTGGCATGTCGATGGCCTGCACGGGATCGGCGACCGACGGGGCTTGATCGACGATGACCTGCAGGCGCCGGGCAGCGACGCGCGCGCTTTGCAGCGACTGCAACGCAAGCCCGGCACCGGCCCATACCTCCAGCAGCGCCATGGTCAGAAACACCAGGCCGGCAGCCATGTCCGCTGCGATCAGCCCCCGCTCGGCGGCGTGCAGCGCAAGCCACAGCATGCCGGCCAGACCGAAGGCAGCGCAGACCGCGTGCAGCAGGTTGCCGGCGATCAGGCGACGCCGTTGCAGGCGGTCGCCCTGCCCCACGGCCGCCGCAGTGGCGTGAAGCCGATGCAGCCAGGCGCCTTGCGCATCGACCGCGGCCAGGTCGGCCGCACCTTCCAGGCCTTCGAACGCCTGCGTGCGCAATGCCGTGCGGTGCTGCGCACGCAACTGCTCGCGCTGCGCGCCGCCACGTGCGACCTGCCAGGGCACCAGCCCGCCGATCAACCCACCCAGCGCCAGCAACAACAGCGCCGCGGGCGGATAGATCAAGGCAGCGGCAACCGCGCCGGCCAGCCAGATGCCGACCAGCGCCGACAGCGGCGCGAGCGCACGCACGCTCAGGCCATCGACTTCGCCGATGTCCGACATCAGGCGCGCCAGCAGATCGCCGGTGCGCGTGGCCGACAGCCGCCCCGGCGCCAGCGGTAACGCACGACGGAAGAACCACACCCGCAGATCGCGGGCGATGCGCAAGGTGGCATCGTGGCCGATCAATTTTTCACCATAGCGCGACACGATGCGCGCAAACGTCAACGCACGAATGCCGGCCGATGGCGAGAAGAAATTGAAGCCAGCCCCCATGCCGGCAACGCCAGCCAATGCCGCGGCCGTGAGAAAGCTGCCGGACAGGCTCAGCAGGCCAACCCCGGCCAGCATGGTAACCAGCACCAGCAGCGCAGACAGCAACAGCCGCCAGGCGTGCTGGCGAAACACCCCGCTCAAACGATCGTGGCGTGTGTCGTTCATGGCGCGCTCGCCGTCACGGTCGTGCCACGCAGATCGATCACCACATCGGCCCAGCGCATCACCGCAGGGCTGTGCGTTGCCAGCACCACCGCGCGGCCACGTGCAAATACGCCAAGCGTGCGCAGCAATTCGGCTTCGGTGTCCGGATCGAGAAACGCGGTGGGTTCGTCCAGTAGCAGCAGATCCGGCTCGCGCAGCAGCAGCCGCGCCAATGCCACACGCCGCGCTTCGCCACCGGACAGGCCGAAGCCGCGCTCGCCGATCAGCGTGTCCAGGCCGGCCGGCAACTGCGCGGCGAAGCGCAGCACCTGCGCGGCATCGGCCACCGCGTGCAGGCGTGCGCTGCTGGCCTGCGGATCGGCCAGCCGCAGATTGTCGGCAATGCTGCCGTGAAACAGGTACGGCCGCTGGGTGGCATAGCCCACACGCGTGCCCGGGCGCAGCACTACACTGCCCGCTTCGGCTGGCAGCCAGCCGGCAAGCCCTTCCAGCAAGGTGCTCTTGCCACTACCGCTGGCACCGATCACCGCCACGCGCTGCCCGGGCTGCAGGTCCAGCGAGAATTGCGTGATCACCGTGTGCGGCGCACCAGCCGGACGCAGTGCCAGAGCACGTGCCCGCAGCAACGGCGCATGCGCCTGTGCAGGCTCCAGGGCGTGTTGCGACAGCGCCGAGCCCGGCGCGCTGCCATCAACATCGTCGGGGAAGCCTTCCAGCAACCGCTCGGCCTCCGTCACTGCGGCCAGCGCGTTGGCGCGGTCGTGGTAATACGCTGCAAGACGCCGCAACGGCGCAAAGAATTCCGGCGCCAGCAGCAGGCAGAACATGCCCGCACCCAGCGACGGCAGCCCATGCAAGTCGAGCATGCCCAGATAGCTCAAGCCGAAATACAAGGCCACGATCGCCACGCTCACCGAGGCGAAGAATTCCAGCACCGTGGACGACAGGAACGCGATGCGCAGCACCTTGAGCGAACGCTCGCGCACGCCCTCCGCCGCCGCCGCAATGCCGCCCAGTTCGGCCTGGCCACGGCCATACACCCGCAGCAAGCCCAGCCCCTTCAGACGGTCGGCAAAGTGCCCGCCCATCCGTGCCAGCTCGCCGAGTTGCTCGCGACCTGCAGCTTCCGCACCCCATCCCACCAGCATCATGAAAAATGGAATCAACGGCGCGGTGAGCAACAGCACCAGGCCCACCACCCAATCGACCGAAAACACCGCAATCAGGATCACCGGCGGCACCAGCATGATCTCGGTGCGTGCCAGCTGATAGCCGACGAAATACCCTTCCAGCGCATCGGTGTGCGCCAGGCTCAACTCCCCCAGTTCGCCGCTGCGTTGCCGGCGTAGCCAGAGCGGGCCGTGCTGCACCAGACGGCGCGCGATGCGGGCACGCAATTCGCGCTTGGCCGCATCGGCCACCTCGCCGGTCAGCGATTGCGCACAGCCGTTGAGCAGTGCACGCCCGAGCAGCGCGACCAGCAACCCCACGCCCACGTTGCGTAACTGCGCCAAGGCCACGTGCTGCACCAGTACCGCTTGCACCAACCATGCGATGGCCGCCGACTGCGCCAGCAACAACACCCCAGACAACGCCACCGCCACAGCGGACAGCCGACGGGCACGCGCAGCGGGTGCGGCAAGCGCATCCAGCCACTGGCCGCGTTGACGGCGCTGGGCGTGCGTTTCGCTGACTTGCACGCTGGGCTGGCTCACATGGCTCTCTTCAGGCGCTGCATCGCAGGCGATTGTAAGTCGCCACTGCCCACTGCGGGATGGACAGTGTGCCGCACCCGAGCGGGGCCGCATTGATTTGGATCAACGCGCGCGGCGCGGCGGCGGCAGATGATCCGCCATGTTCCTCACCGATACTCAACCAGGCCACCCCGCCATGATCGACTCGACAGTTGTCGAACTGTCGCGGCTGCAATTCGCAGTCACCGCGATGTACCACTTCATCTTTCCGCCGCTGACCATGGGCCTGTCGTTCCTGCTCGGCATCATGGAAAGCGTCTACGTCATGACCGGCAAGCCGATCTGGCGGCGCATGACCATGTTCTGGGGCGTATTGTTCGGCATCAACTTCGCCATGGGTGTCGGCACCGGCATCGTGATGGAGTTCGAGTTCGGCATGAACTGGTCGTACTACAGCCATTACGTCGGCGACATCTTCGGCGCGCCGCTGGCGATCGAAGGGTTGATGGCGTTCTTCCTGGAGGCGACGTTCCTGGGCCTGTTCTTCCTGGGCTGGAACCGCCTGAGCAAGCTGCAGCACCTGATCACCACCTGGCTGGTGGCCTTGGGCAGCAACTTCTCTGCGCTGTGGATCCTGATCGCCAACGGCTGGATGCAGAACCCGACCGGCGCGGTGTTCAACCCGGACACCATGCGCATGGAAGTGGTCGATTTCATGGCGGTGCTGTTCAACCCGGTGGCGCAGGCCAAGTTCGTGCATACCGTCAGCGCCGGCTACGTGCTCGGTGCGGTGTTCGTGATGTCGATCAGCGCGTTCTATCTGCTACGCGGCAAGCACACCGAGATGGCGCGCCGCTCGTTTGCGGTGGCCGCAGCCTTCGGCCTGTTGTCGTCGCTGTCGGTGGTGGTGCTCGGTGACGAGAGCGGCTACGCCGCCAACGAACACCAGAAGATGAAGCTGGCCGCGATCGAAGCGATGTGGGAGACCGAAGCCGCGCCGGCCGACTTCACCGCGTTCGGCATTCCCAACCAGCAGACCCATCGCAACGACTACGCGATCAAGATTCCGTACCTGATGGGCCTGATCGCCACGCGTTCGCTGGATCAGCCGATTCCCGGCATCCTGGAACTGGTCGGCCGTGCCGAACACCGCATCCGCGGCGGGCAGATCGCCTACGGCGCGCTGCAACGCATCCGCGCCAACAAGGACGATCTCGAAGCACGCAAGATCTTCGATGCGCATTGGCAGGATCTTGGCCACGGCCTGCTGCTCAAGCGCTATCGCGACGACATCGGCAATGCCACGCCCGAGCAGATCGCGCAGGCGGCGATGGATACGGTGCCACGTGTGCTCCCGCTGTTCTGGACGTTCCGCATCATGGCAGGCATCGGCGTGTATCTCATCGCCTTCTTCGCCATTGCGTTCTGGTTCGCGTGCAAGCACACCTTCCAGGAAAAGCGCTGGTTCCTGACCCTGGCGTTGTGGACGCTGCCGCTGCCGTGGATCGCCATCGAGTGCGGTTGGTTCGTGGCCGAGTACGGCCGCCAGCCGTGGGCGGTTGAAGGCGTGCTGCCGACCTTCTATGCCGCATCGGGTCTGGATCTGTATGAAATCGTGTTGACCCTGGTCGGCTTCACCGCGCTGTACACCACGCTGCTGGTGATCGCGATCAAGCTGTCGCTGAAGACGATCCGCAAGGGCCCTGACGCGCTGTTTCCGCCGACGCCATACAGCCCGTCACCGAACGGCGACTCGCCCCACGCTTCCTCACCCCATGCCCCATTGAGCACCGGCGCACTGGCCGGTGGCGCACCGTAAGCCAGGAGAGACACCATGGATTTCATCTTGCTCGACTACACCACATTGCGCGTGATCTGGTGGCTGTTGCTTGGCGTATTGCTGTGCGGTTACGCGGTGATGGGCGGCTTCGATCTGGGCGTCGGTGCGCTGCTGCCGTTCGTGGCGAAAAACGATGCCGAACGTCGTCTGGTGATCAACACCGTCGGCCCGGTCTGGGAGGGCAACCAGGTATGGCTGATCCTGGGCGGTGGCGCGATCTTCGCTGCGTTCCCGCCGCTGTATGCGGTGAGTTTTTCCGGATTCTATCTGGCGATGTTCGTCATTCTGTTTGCGCTGATCCTGCGGCCGGTCGGCTTCAAGTTCCGCGGCAAACTGACGGACCAACGCTGGCGCAACAGTTGGGATTGGGCATTGTTCGTCGGCGGTTTCGTTCCGGCGTTGATCATGGGCGTGGCGGTTGGCAATGTCGTACTGGGTGTTCCGTTCCATTTCGACGACAGCATGCGCATCTTCTACACCGGCAATCTGTTCGGGCTGCTGACCCCGTTCGCGCTGCTCGCCGGTCTGCTCAGCGTGGCGATGCTGATCGCCCACGGCGCGGCGATGCTGGTGCTCAAGACCAGTGGACCGGTGGCCGAACGCGCCGCGCGTATCGGCAGCCTCGCCGCGCTGGGTGCGGTGGCATTGTTTGCCGCAGCCGGCGTCTGGGTGGCGTTTGGCCTGCCCGGCTACGCCGTGACATCGGTGCTGGCGACCGATGCGCAGACCAATCCACTGGCCAAGACCGCTGCACTGACGGCTAGCGGCGGCTGGCTATACAACTACGGCAGCATGCCGGCCACCTTGGTGGCGCCGCTGGTCGGCCTGCTCGGGCTTGGGATGAGCGCAGTGCTGCTGCGTGCACGACGCGGCGGGCTGGCGTTCATCGCCTCGGGCAGCGCCATCATCGGCATCGTCTTTACCGTGGGGTTTGCGCTGTTCCCGTTCCTGCTGCCGTCCTCCACTGCACCGAGTGCCAGCCTGACGCTATGGGACGCTTCCAGCAGCCGTCTCACGCTGTGGATCATGCTGCTGGCCACCACCGTGTTCATGCCGATCGTGCTGGCCTACACGGCGTGGGTGTATCGCGTGCTCCGGGGCAAGGTGACTGCCGACGAACTCTCCGCCAATCCCAATGCGTATTAGCTGACGCGGTTGCGGCGATGCCGGCATGTCGTCGCAGCTGCGCTCGCCTTCCCACTTCCTCAACGTTTTTCAGGAGCACACACGATGTGGTACTTCGCCTGGATTCTCGGCACCGGTCTGGCGGCATTGGCCGCTGTTCTCAACGGCATGTGGTTCGAGGCGCGCGAGCCCGAGCGTGCGCATCGGCCTCAGGAAAAATAATTGCGATGGATGCTTGCCGATTCCGCATTCCCTATGTAACATACGCGGCTCCTTCGGGGTGTAGCTCAGTCTGGTAGAGCGCTACGTTCGGGACGTAGAGGTCGCAGGTTCGAATCCTGTCTCCCCGACCAGTTTCAAAACACAAAACCGGCCTCGTGCCGGTTTTGTGTTTTCAGGCGCCGCCGCACGGATGTGCACGGTGCGGATGGTCTGTCATGTCTGTTGTCACTGCCGCCTCGTCTTTGTCCGCCCAATCGCGTGGGCGCGCCCTGGTGCTGGCCGCCATTTTGTTGTCCGCCTTCAACCTGCGCACGGCGGTGACGTCGTTGACCCCGTTGCTGGAACGCATTGCCGGCGAATACGGGTTCGGGGCGACGACCATGGGCGCACTCGGCATGTTGCCCACTGCCGCATTTGCGCTGACCGGCGTTGCAACGCCTGCGGTGCTGCGTCGCTACGGGCTGCTGCGCACCGCACTGGTATCGATGGCGCTGGCCACGCTGGGGCTGATGGTGCGACCACTGCTGCCGGGCACCGGCGGGCTGCTGACCGGTTCGCTGGTGGCGCTGGCCGGCATGGGCATGGGGAATGTGGTGCTGCCGCCGTTGGTGAAACGCTACTTCGGCGACCGCGTGGGGCGGGTCAGCACGCTGTACATCACCGTGCTGCAGGTTGGCACCCTGCTGCCGGCGTTGATGGCGGTGCCGGTGGCCGATGCGCTGGGCTGGCGCAGCTCGATGGTGGTGTGGGTGTTGCCGGCACTGCTGGCCCTGGTGGCCTGGGCGCTGGTGCAGG
Source organism: Xanthomonas sp. 4461 (assembly GCF_024806475.1). Classification (NCBI taxonomy): domain Bacteria; kingdom Pseudomonadati; phylum Pseudomonadota; class Gammaproteobacteria; order Lysobacterales; family Lysobacteraceae; genus Xanthomonas; species Xanthomonas sp. 4461. The sequence goes on from NZ_JANTYV010000001.1 coordinate 9,597, forward strand.
CCAGCCAGGGCCGCCCGCGCGCTACCGGACCGGCACCGGTCACGCCCACCTCCGAAGCCGAAGGCCGGGTCGCACGCACCGCCCTGGGCTGGAGCATGGCGATCACCTTCGGCATGACCTCGCTGGTGACCTATTCGATGTTCACCTGGCTGCCCACGCTGCTGCGCGAAGCCGGCGCCTCGCCCGCGTTCGGCGGCACCATGGTGGCGCTTTTCGCCGCGCTCGGCATGGTCGGCGCATTGACCATGCCGGCCTTGGCAGTGCGCATGCGTAACCCGTTCCCGATCGTGTTGCTGTGCGCGGCCTGCCACCTGGTCGCGTTTGCCGGGCTGTGGTGGGCACCGCTGGCGGCGCCGATCCTGTGGGTGACCTTGCTTGGCCTGGGGCCCAGCACCTTCCCGCTGGCCCTGGTGCTGGTCAACCAGCGCAGCCGCACGGCCGCCGGGTCGGCCGCGCTCTCCGGGTTCTCGCAGGGCATGGGCTATGCGGTGAGTTGCCTGGGGCCGTTTCTGTTCGGCTGGCTGCATGCGCACAGCGGCGGCTGGAGCTCGCCGTTCGTGTTTCTGGTGATCTGCATCGTGGTGCAGCTGGGCGCCGCCTGGGTGGTGTGCCGCCCGCAGTTGCTGGAAGACGTGTGGGCGCCGCCGGCGCGCGGCGCCCGTGGGCTCAACGCACCGGCAGACTGATGTAGGTGGGCTGCTCCGGCGTCACGTAAACGCGCTGGGTAGCCTTTTGATAATCGCCCGGCTTGGCGAAGAAGATATTCGGCACGTAGGTTTGCGGGTTGCGGTCGTAGAGCGGGAACAGGCTGGATTGCACCTGCACCATCACCCGGTGGCCTTTCTGGAAGGTGTGGTTGGCGGTGGGCAGGCCGAATTCGAACGCCAGCGGCTGATTGGACGCCAGCGGCTTAGGCGCGCTGAAACTCTCGCGATAGCGGCCGCGGAAGATCGCCAGCGAGACCGGCAACTCGTAGCCACCCATCTTGGGGGTGGACGCCATCTCGTCCGGGTACACGTCGATCAGCTTGACCACCCAGTCGCTGTCGCTGCCGCTGGTGGAGGCCTGCAGATGCACATCGGGCGCACCGGCGATCTGCAACGGCTCGGTCAGCGGCTCGGTGACGAAGGTCAGCACATCCGGGCGTCCGTCCACAAAGCGTTGGTCGTGGACCAGCCAGGTGGTCCACATGCTGCGGTCGGCAAAATCCACCGGGCGCGGTGCGAACGGCACCGGCTTGGCTGGATCGGAAACGTATTCTTCAAACGCGCCCTGCCCTGCAGCGGGCTTGTCGAAGGACAGCTTGCCGCCGGCCTGCAGATACAGCGGTTTGCTCGCCGACGCACAGCCCTTGGCGCAACTGCGCGGCCAGGACTGCAGGCGATCCCAGCGGTTCTCGCCGGTGTCGTAGATGAACACCGGCGGCGTGCTCGCCTTGGGCGCGCCATCGACCAGGTATTGATCGAAGAACGGGCGCAGCACATCGCGACGAAACTGACGCGCGGTGTCGCCATCGAAATTCAATGCGCCCAGGGAGCTGCCGTCGTAGTTCACCTGGCTGTGCCGCCATGGCCCCATCACCAGATAGTTGAGCGTGTTGCGCTTGTCGCGCGGCTCCATCGCCGCGTAGCTGTGGATCGCGCCCCACATGTCTTCCTGGTCCCACAGCCCCTGCAGCCACATCGTGGGCACCTTGAGCGGCGTGCGCGCCATCACCTTGTCCAGCGCCTGCTCCTGCCAGAACGCATCGTACGCCGCGTGTTCGGTGAGCTTGTGCCACCACGGCAACTGCTCCAGCCCGGCGGCCTTGGCGAAGTCCCCGGCCGAGCCGGCCTGCAGGAAATTGCTGTAATCGTCCTGCCCCTGGCGCGGGATGCCGGCGCCCTTGCCGCGCTTGCTGAGCTGGCCGGTGAAGTAGTCGAAGTTGACCTGGCGGAACGCGCCGTAGTTGAACCAGTCGTCGCCCATCCAGCCATCGATCATCGGGCTTTCCGGCGCGGCCACCTTCAACGCCGGATGCGGGTTGGTCAGTGCCATCACCACGGTGAAGCCTTCGTAGGACGAGCCGATCATGCCGACCTTGCCGTTGGATTCGGTCACGTTCTTGACCAGCCAGTCGATGGTGTCCCACGCATCGGTGGCGTGGTCCACGTCGCCGGGATTGAGCGCGCCGCGCAGCGGGCGGGTCATCACGTAGTCGCCCTCGGAGCCGTACTTGCCGCGTACGTCCTGGAACACGCGGATGTAGCCGCCTTCCACGAAGACGTCGTCGCCGGGCGGCAGCAGGTCCTTCATATGCGGCGAGGCCAGGCGCTCGCTACGGCCGCTGGCGTCGTATGGCGTGCGCGTCAGCACCATCGGCGCGTTGCGTGCGCCCTTGGGCACCACGATCACGGTGTGCAGCTTCACGCCATCGCGCATCGGAATCATGACCTCGCGCTTGACGTAGTCGTTGGCAGCCTCGCTTGCCACGAACGGCTTGCCGGTGATGTCCGGCGTCATCGGCGAGGTCTGGGCGAAGGCACTGCCGGTGGCGGCGGCAATGGCGGTGGCGAGCAGGCAGACAGCAAGGCGGCGCATCGACGACTCCGGAACGGGCGGGGCAATCGACGACTGTAGTGAGGCCACAGGCTGCCGGGGGAGTGTCAAAGGTCGTGGTCGGCGGGTTGGACGTGCGCTGAGTGGCTGCGGATACGGCGGGGTGTGGGCACGGTTTGCACGCACGGTGGCTGCGGACAATGGCGCAGGCAGGGCTGCGTCAGTTCGCGACGCCACGCCTCCACCACCAGGGGCGCGGCAGCGCTGCTTCAGCAGGCAAAGGATCGCTGGCGGGCCGCCACGGTCCTGGTCGGCCGCGTGCCGATCAGTGACGCACCTGGCCTTCGCCACGCACCACAAAGCGCTCCACGGTCAGCGCTTCCAACCCCATCGGGCCATACGAATGCAGGCGCGTGGTCGAGATACCGATCTCCGCGCCCAGGCCGAGCTCGCCACCATCGGAGAAGCGCGAGGAAGCGTTGACCATCACCACCGCCGAACGTAGTGCATGCACGAAACGCTCGGCGTTTGCGGCGTCCTCGGTGGCGATCACTTCGGTATGGTCCGAGCCGTACTGGCGAATGTGGGCCAGTGCGGTGTCAAGATCCGGCACGATTCGGATCGCCAGGATCAGATCCAGATACTCTGCGGCATAGTCGTCGTCGCTGGCAGGCGCGATCTCGGGCACCACCGCACGCGTTGCCGCGTCGCCACGCAGTTCCACGTTGCGCGCGCGCAGCGCAGCGGCTGCCAGCGGCAGGAAGCGCTCGGCGATGTCTGCATGCACCAACAGCGTTTCCAGCGAGTTGCAGGCCGATGGCCGGCTCGCCTTGCCGTCGACCAACAGGCGCACGGCACGCTCCACATCGGCCGACGCATCCACAAACAGATGGCACACGCCCTTGTAATGCTTGATCACCGGCACGCGCGCGTGTTCGGCGACAAAGCGGATGAGCCCTTCCCCACCACGCGGAATCGCCAGGTCGATGATGTCGCTGAGCTGCAGCAGCTCCAGCATGGTCTCGCGACGCAGATCCTCGACCAGCGTCAAAGCCGCTTCCGGCACACCCGCCGCACGCAATGCACCCTGCAATGCGCGCGCAATTGCGGTGTTGGAATGGATCGCCTCGGAGCCGCCACGCAGGATCACGCCATTGCCGGCCTTGATGCACAGCGCGGCCGCATCGGCGGTGACGTTGGGACGGGCCTCGTAGATCATCGCAATCACCCCCAGCGGCACGCGCACCTTCTGCACGCGGATGCCGTTGGGGCGCGTGTCGTCGCGTGTGACCTGACCGACCGGGTCCGGCAACTGCGCCACCTCGCGCAATGCCGCCGCGATGCCGGCCAGGCGCACCTGGTCCAGCGCCAGCCGGTCGAGCATGGCTGTGCCGGTGCCTTTGGCGCGAGCGGCTTCAAGATCGCGCGCGTTTGCGGCAAGGATCAACGCGGCATCGGCTTCCAGTGCGGCAGCCATCGCGTCGAGCAGATCCTGCTTGGCCTGCGCGGAAAGTTGCGAGAGCACCTGCGCGGCCTCCCGGCACTGCAGGGCCAGCATTTTCATTTCGGACATGGTGGGAACGTTCGGCCGTCGAGACTGCAGCAGAAAGTAGCGCAAAGCATCGCGGAGAGCCAAAGCGGTCGCGCTTGCAACGATCTCTCGGCGCGCCGCTGCCGCAGCGCAGACGACTGGATCAGGGCGCGTGCAACGCGCTGGCTCCCGGACGAGCATGGGTAGCGCGTCGCGCTTGCGATGCGCTACAGCACCACCAGGTCGTCGCGATGCACCACGTTCTCCCCATAGCTGTACCCGAGCACGGACTCGATCTCGCGCGAATGGCGGCAGGCAATACGGCGGATATCCACTGCCGAATACTGGCTGACGCCGCGCGCCAGGCAGCGCTCGCCGCTGTCGTCGCGCAGACGGATCTCCACCATGTCGCCACGCCTGAAGTCGCCCTCGGCCCCGGCCACGCCGCCAGGCAACAACGATGCGCCCTTCTCGCTCAGCGCGGTCGCCGCGCCGGCATCGATCAGGATGGCACCGGCTTCCACCGGCGCATGCCGCAACCAGTACTTGCGCGCCGCAATCCGCGTGCGCGCGGCATGGATGCGCGTCCCGCATAGGCGATCCTGCGCCAGCCCGCGTACCACCTCGCTGCTGCGGCCATTGAACAGATAGGTCTCGATGCCCGCGGCGCCGGCCTTGGCGGCAGCTTCCAGCTTGGTGCGCATGCCGCCGGTGCCCACGCTGCTGCCGCTGCCGCCGGCCATCGCCATCACCTGCGGCGTGAGATCGGGGACATCGTCGAGCGGCCGCGCCAACGGGTTGCTGCGCGGGTCGGCGCTGTACAGGCCGTCGATATCGGTGGCGATGAACAAGGCATCGGCATCGACCAATGCGGCGACGATCGCCGCCAGATTGTCGTTATCGCCCAGCTTGAGCTCGTCCACCGATACGGTGTCGTTTTCGTTGACCACCGGCAGCGCGCCAAGCCGCAACAACTCGCCCAAGGTAGCGCGTGCATTGAGATAACGGCGACGGTTGCGCAGGTCGTCGTGGGTCAGCAACACCTGCGCCACCGGGCGCTCGAAAAAGCGTTGCCAGAGCGCGATCAATTGCGCCTGCCCCAGCGCAGCCAGCGCCTGCCGCGCGGCGATCGGCGCGCCGGCCTCGGCAGCTTTGGGCAGGATTGCCCGGCCGGCCGCCACCGCGCCCGACGACACGATCACCAGCTCCCGCCCGGCGGCCAGATTGGCCGACACGAACTGCGCCAGGCCCAGCGCAAAGCGGGGCGACAGGCCACCACCGTCTGCGGCCAGCAGGCTGCTGCCGACCTTGAGCACCGCACGCCGCCACGGCGGCAGCGCTTGCTCGGTGAACGGCGAGGTGTTCGCAGGCGTGGTCATCGTGGCGAAATGCTCAGTGCGTCTTCCATTCGTGGACGGTCAGCGTGGAGGCATCGCGCAGCACCAGCGGATCGCGTGCCACGATCTGCTGCGCCTGCTCCAGGCTGTCCACGTTGACCAGCACGTAGGCGCCGCCGCTGCCGTCGCTGAAGCCGCCGGTCAGTTCCAGCTGCCCGGCCGCCCGCAGCGTATCGAGAAATGCGCGATGCGCCTCCACCACATCCGCCGGAAAGTGCGGTTTGCGCATCGCCAGCACCAGATAGCGCATCGACATCAGCCGGCCTCCTTGTCGGGTGTTGCCTCACTACGACCGAACGGGGTGGAAATCACCAGGAAGCGCGCTTCCATCGCGGACAGGTTATGCATCTGATGGGTGGAACCGGGCGGCACATGCAAGCCCTGCCCCACGCGCAACACATGCTGTGCGCCGTCCAGCTGCAGCATCACCTCGCCGGCCAGCACATAGAAGAAATGCCGCGCGCGACTATGCCGATGGCGCAACTCTGCAGCGCCTGGCGGCATGTGTTCCTCGAGCACGCTCAAGTTGGGGTCGCGCAACAGGTGCCAGCCGTGGCTGGCTTCGCCCCAGGGGTAATGTTCGGCGGTGTCGGTGCTGATCATGGCCATCAGACCAGGGCCTCCCATCGGGCACGCAGCACGTCCAGCTGCAGGTCCGCTGCGGCACCTGGCGAGACACGTGCAGCCAGGCTGCCTTCCGGCGTGCGCCCCTGCCCTGCGGTTTCCGATGCTTCCGCTGCAGCCTTGTAGGCATCGCGGAACGGGACGCCGGCCACGGCCGCTTCCACTGCCACGTCGGTGGCGTACATGCCCGAGTCGATCGCCGCATGCAGCTTGTCCCGGCGCCATTCCAGATTGGCGAGCAGCGCCGGCAACAGTTCCAGCGCGGCCAGGCCACGGCCGAAACCGTGCACGATGGCGCCCTTGCTGCTCTGCAGATCGCGGTGATAACCGGACGGCAGCGACAGCAGCTGTTCGATCTCGGTCCGCGCGGCCGCCACGCTGGCATGGGTGGCGCGCATCAGTTCGATGACATCGGGGTTGCGCTTGTTGGGCATGATCGAGCTGCCGGTGGTGTACTGCGCCGGCAACGCGACAAACGCAAATTCGCCGCTGGTGAACAGCGACAGATCCCAGGCGATACGCCGCAAGTCCAGGGTGGCGCTGCCAAGCGCCTCGAGTGCGGCCAGCTCGTACTTGCCGCGCGACAGTTGCGCGTAGATCGGCGAGACCTGCAGACGTGCAAAACCGAGCTCGGCGGTGGTGTGCGCGCGGTCCAGCGGCAGATTTACGCCGTAGCCGGCAGCGGTGCCGAGCGGGTTGCTGTCCACCAGGTGCAAGGTGTCGGTCGCGCGCACGGCATTATCGATAAACGCTTCTGCCCAGCCGGCCCACCACATGCCCGCCGACGACACCACCGCACGCTGGATATGCGTGTAACCCGGCACCGGCAACGCGGCTTCGGCCTGCGCGCGATCCAGCGCCACCTTGGCGATCTCGCCGCTGAGCTCGGCCACGCGCCGCAGTTTGTCCTTCAACCATAGCCGCGTTGCGACCAGGATCTGATCGTTGCGACTGCGTCCGGTGTGGATCTTGCGGCCGGCATCGCCCAGGCGCTCGGTCAGGCGTGCTTCGATCGCCGAATGGCAATCTTCGTACTGGGCATCGAGCACGAATGCGCCGCTACGGAAATCGTCCGCCAACAGATCGAGTTGTTCGCTCAGGCCGCCCAGCTCCTGCAACGACAGGATGCCGATGTGCTGCAGCCCCTGTGCATGCGCCTTGCTGGCCGCGATGTCGTGCAGGAAGAACTCGCGATCCAGGATCACATCGTCGCCGGCCAGGAAGGTCTGGATTTTGGCGTCAACCGCAACACCGGGTTTTTGCCACAACAGATTGGTCATCGGAAAGCGTCTCGAAGTAAAGCATCAGGTTAAATCCCCGCACATGGATGCGCGGGCTTCTGCGAGGGACTCGCATCTTTGAATCCCCGCACATGGCGGTGCAGGCTTCTGCGAGGGACTCGCATCAACAAATCGCGGTTAATTCGTCCCAGCCCAATGCCAGGTTGAGGTTCTGCATCGCCTGGGTCGCCGCGCCCTTGAGCAGGTTGTCCAGCGTCGCCACCACCACCACCCGCTTGTTGCCGGGCGCCAGGGTGATGCCGCCGATCTGCACGCCGTGCTTGCCGGCAATGCGGCTCACCCACGGCGCCTCGTCGACAAGCTCGACCAGCGGCTCGCCCGCATACCGCTGCGCATAGCGCGCCTGGATCTGCTCGCGTGTCAGCGCTTGCTGCAGCCACAGGTTGACGGTCATGGTGATGCCACGGAAATGCGGCGCCACGTGCGGCATGAACTCCACCGGCACGCCAAGCTGCGCCGACACTTCGCGCTCGTGCATGTGGTTGGTCAGCGCATACGGCATCAGGTTATCGGCGAGCAGCTCGGGGTTGTTCTTGTCCGACGGCGTGGTGCCCGCACCGGAATAGCCGGACACGCCAAAGCATTGCGGCGGGCCGGCCAGCTGATCCAGCAAGGGGGTGATCGCCAGCTGCATCGCGGTGGCATAGCAGCCAGGGTTGCTGATACGGCGCTGCCCCGCATACCTGCCACGGGTGAGCTCGGGCAAGCCGTAATACCACGCCGGGTCGAAACGATAGTCCGCCGACAGATCGATCAGCAGCGTCTGCGGCCGGCTCGCGTCGATTGCGGCAACGAACGGCTCGGCCTTGCCGTTGGGCAGCGCCAGGATCACCACGTCGGCGGCCTTGGCGGCCACCGCGTCGGCGTCCAGGCTTTCGAATCGCAGATCGCCGCGATACCCGTCGTTGTGGTCGGCCACGGCCTGCCCGGCCAGTTCGCGCGATGACACGAACACCAACTGCAGGTGCGGATGCGCCGCCACCAGCTTGATCAATTCCGAACCGGTATGCCCGCGGGCGCCAACGATGCCGATGGTTGTTGCTTGAGCACTCATGCGTTTGCTTCCAGGCGGAACTGCAGGTGGCGTTTCACCCCCGCCCATTCCGTATCGATGATGGAGAACACCACGGTATCGCGCGGCGTACCGTCGGCGTGGCGGGTGTGATTGCGCAGTACGCCGTCCTGCTTTGCGCCCAGCCGCGCGATTGCCGCGCGCGAGGTGTGATTGAACCAGCTGGTCTCGAACACCACGCTCAGGCAGCCCAGCGTTTCGAAGGCGTACTGCAGCAGCATCAGCTTGGCTTCGGTATTGACGCCGCTGCGCTGCACGCGCGGCGCGTACCAGGTGTAGCCGATCGACAGCTTGGGCACTGTCGCATCCAGCCCGTAATAGCGTGTGCAGCCGACGACCTCACCGGCCGCATCGCGCACCGCCAGCGGCAGTGCCGTGCCCTCGGCGCGGGCCGCCAATGCCGCCCCGAGGTAGGCATCGACCTGGGCCGGTGCCGGCACCCCGGTGTACCACAGGTGCGACAGCGCACCGTCGCCCAGTGCCGCGCGCAGACCATCGGCATGCGCTGGCTGCAGCGGCTCCAGGGTTGCGTGCTGCCCGCGCAAGACAGGCATCTGGCTCCAGGCCAAGGGCAAGGCGATGGGCGTCATTATGCTCAGCCCAGCAGCGTCGGCTGGCGCGTCGCACAATGCGCCACGCAGTGCTGGATCTGCTCGAAATTCTCCAGCCCGTACCAGAACACCTTCCACTTTTCCTGCTTGATGCAGCCGTCGGATTCGGCGTAGTAGAAGATGTTGACCTGGTTGTTGTGACGCGAGCGCCAGAACAGCTGCGGAGTTTCCTCGCGCATCACGTTCCACACTGCGCGGCCCAGGCCCTCGCCCTGCGCATCGTCGAGCACGGCAAACTTGTCCAGATAGATCAGCGCGCTTGCACCCAGCATGCCTTCGTCGGTGAGGATCACCGCGGCGCGATAGTTCTCGCTGACATAGGCACGCAACAACTTGGTGTTGCTGAAGTAATCCGGCACCAGCGTGCGGCCGAAGCTGGATTCGATCAGCGACTTCAGGCGAGGCAGATCCAGTTCGTCCCAGGAGGTCGCGCGCAACACGCGCTCGCCCCGCCGCACCAGCGTGCCCGAGCCCTTGTGGGTGAACAGTTCCTTGGCCAGGTCTGCCGGCCGGGTGATCGACACCGACGATTCCAGCGGCAGCCGGTCGAGCAGATCCTTGATCTGTTCGATCTTGACCCGCATGCCGCCGTTGATCCACGGCTGCTGCATCAGATGATCGTATTCGGTGGACAGGTTGATCGAATCGATCAGCTTGCCGTCGGCATCCAGCAAACCGCCGGTACCGGTGAGGAAGATGATCTTGTACGGCTGCAGTTCCTGCACCAGTTCGTTGGCGGCGAAATCCGCATTGACGTTGAGGATCTGCCCACTCGGCGTTTCGCCCAGGCTGGTGATCACCGGGATCGAGCCGGCCTGCAGGCTGGCTTCGATCGGCGCCAGATTCACCGCCTTGACCTCGCCGACCAGCCCATAGGTGTCACGGTCCAGATACTGCGCTTCGAACACGCCGCCGGTGATCGATGTGGCACGCGCACCGTTCTGCTGCAGCGCTTCCACCAGCTTGAGGTTGGAGGCCTGGAACACCTTGCGCACGATCGCCAGCGCTTCCGGCGACGTCACCCGCAAGCCGTTGACGGTCTGTTTTTCGATGCCCGCTGCAGACAGCTCCGCATCCAGCTGCGGGCCGGCGCCATGCAGCACGATCGGGGTCAGGCCCACCTCCTGCAGGAACGACAGCGACGAGGTCAGCGCGTCCAGGTCGTCGCGCAGCACCGCGCCACCCACCTTGACCACCGCAAAGCGCTTGGCGTCCAGCTGCGAAAAACGCTTGAGGTACTGGCTGATTTCCTTGGCGCTGGCCATGCTCGAAAGCAGGCGCACGATGGTCTGGCGGGTCTGTTTGTGGGGCTGTGCGGAGAGGGACATTGCGGTGATCGATAGGAGGAATGGCCGCGCCAGGCGCGGAACGCGGCGTCAGTGCGCGCCGTTGATGATGCGGTGTACCGAGTCGGCATAGCGCTGCAGTTGCTCCAGCGTCACGAATTCGTCGGCGGTATGCGCCTGGGCGATATTGCCCGGGCCATAGACCAGCGCGGTATAGCCGCCGGCGGAAAACAGCGAGGCTTCGGTCCAGAAATCCACCGCGTTGCCGATCGGCAGGTCCAGCGCATCGGCCACATCGCGTGCGGCCAGGCGGCGTTCCTCTGCGCGTGCGATGTGACCCGACGGCAGGCTCGGCCCGCGAAAGGTTTCTTCGAAATGCGCTGCCGCAGGATCGGCAAAGCCGGCAAACGTGGCCAGCAAGCCGTCCACGTCCATCGACGGCAACGGACGAAAGCCAAACCGTAGCTCCGCCGCCGGCGCGATCATGTTGGCCTTGATGCCACCGTCGACGCGGCCGATGTTGAAGCGCAAACCGGTCAGGCCGCCGAAGCGCGCATGCGCCAGCGACTCGACATGGTCCAGCGCCTTGCCGCCCCAGCGCATCGCCTGGTGCAAGGCACTGGCGGACGGATCCTGCTTGCCCGATGCGTGCCCGGCACGGCCGGCAAAGCGCATCAGCACCGAACTGATGCCGCGATGCGCCAGCACTGCCTCGCTCATGGTCGGCTCGGCCACCAGCACCGCCTCGTAGGGCAAACCACGCGCCAGAAACGCAGCGATGCAGCGCGGGTCGTTGGCCTCTTCGTCGGAGGAAAACAGGAACGCGGCATCGCCATCGCCGGCATTGGCCGCTGCCACCAACGCCGCCGCCGCGCCCTTGATATCGCACACCCCCAGACCGATCACCCGGTCCTCGTTACGCCGCATCACGTGCGGATCGGCACTCCAGTGCGGCGAATCCGGCACCGTGTCCAGATGCACGTTGAACAGATACCTGGGAGTTCCGCGCACGGCATACAGGCTCACTGCACCGGCGCCGTGGTCGATCACCTCGACCTGGAAACCGGGCAGCTGCGCGCGCAGGTAGTCGAAGATGCCGCCCTCGGCAGCGATCGCCCGCGGCGGATTGCGGGTGTCGAAGGACACCAGCTTCTGCAGATGCGTCAGTGTGTTGTCGAGCAGTGTGGTCATTGATCGCGTCTTATTGCGTCGGGTCGCGTGTGGTTGGTCTTTCTAGCGCCCATCTAGCCGCTTCCACGCCTGCAGGGGAAGCGGCCCGAGAGGGCAGATGGGGCATGCGGCAGGTCGCCCTCATCCGGCGCTATGCGCCACCTTCTCCCGCGTGCGGGAGAAGGAACATAGGCTGCCTGCGGCGGTCGTCTCAGCGGTTGACCTGCGCATAGAGCGTCGAGCTCATCCCGAACAGCTTGATGAAGCCTTCGGCCTCTTCCACGCCCCAGTCGGCCGACTGCGCGTAGGTCGCGCCCTTGGTGTTGAGCAGGTGCGGTGAGCGCACCGCCACCGCATCGACGCGGCCGCCGCGGGTTTCCAGCGTCACTTCGCCGTTGACCTTGGCCTGCGAGGACTTCAGGAACGCCTCGATGTCGGTCTTGAGCGGGTCGTGATAGAAGCCTTCGTACACCAGCTCCACCCACTTGCGCGCCACGTCCGGCTTGAAGCGGTTCTGCTGCTTGGTCAGCACCGCATCTTCCAGCGCACGGTGCGCGGTAAGCAGCGAGATCAGGCCCGGCGCCTCGAACACGATGCGGCCCTTCAGGCCGATCACGGTGTCGCCGGTGTACACGCCGCGGCCCACGCCGTACTGGGCAAACAAGGTATTGAGCTTGGCCAGGATCTTGGCGCCCGGAAGCGGCTTGCCGTCCAGCTCCACCGCCTCGCCTTCGACGAACTTCAAGGTCACCGTCAACGCTTCGGTCGGCCACGCACTGCGCGGGGCGCACCAGCCACGCGCCCCTTCGCCCGGCGCTTCCCAGCGGTCGATTTCGCCGCCGGACATGGTCAGCCCCAGCAAATTCTCGTTGATGGTGTAGGCCTGCTGTTTGGCGCGCACGCCGAAGCCGCGCGCTTCCAGGTACTTCTGCTCGTAGGCGCGAGTCTGGGTGTGTTCCTTCTGGATCTCGCGGATCGGCGCGACGATCTGGTAATCGCCCAACGCCTTCACCGCCAGGTCGAAACGCACCTGGTCGTTACCCATGCCGGTGCAGCCGTGCGCAATGATGCGCGTGCCCAACTCTTCGGCGCGCTTGAGCGCGGCATCGACGATCAGATAGCGGTCCGACACCAGCAACGGGTACTGGCCCTGGTAGCCCTCGCCCGCCCACACGAACGGCTTGACGAAGCCTTCCCAGATCGCCGGGCCACCATCGACGGTGACATGGCTGGCGGCGCCCAGTTCGGCGGCGCGCTTCTCGATGAAGTCGCGCTCCTCGGCATCCACACCGCCGGTATCGGCAAACACGGTATGCACCGCATAACCACGCTCCTGCAGATACGGAATGCAGAAGCTGGTGTCCAGGCCACCGGAGAAGGCGAGAACGATATCCTTCTTGCCGCCGGGAATCGGGAGTTGGGAATCGGGAATGGTGGAAGCAGTGCTCATCATTGTTTCCTTGGTACGTAAAAGTGGGGATCAACGTTCTTGCTGTTGCGATTCTCTATTCCCGATTACCGATTCCCGCTTGCGAAGCGAGCGCCGCCATGATCGCCTTCTGCACATGCAGGCGATTCTCGGCTTCATCGATGGCGATGCAGTTGGGCGAATCCATCACCGCGTCGGTGGCCTTGACGTTGCGACGCAGCGGCAGGCAATGCGAGAACACGCCGTTGTTGGTCAGCGCCATCTTGCGTTCGTCGACGATGAAGTGCTGGTACTGGTCGCGGATCGGCTTTTCCGGCTCCCAGTTGCCGAAGAACGGCAGCGCGCCCCAGCTCTTGGCATAGACGACATCGGCGCCGGCGTAGGCGCTGTCGATGTCATGGCTGACCTGCAGCGAGCCGCCGCTTTCGGCCACGTTCTGCGCCGCCCAGTCCATGTAGCGCTGATCCAGGATGTAGTCCGGCGTCGGGCACAGCAGGGTCACGTCCATCCCCAAGCGGGTGGCGATGGTCAGCGCGGAATTGGCCACCGCAGTGTTGAGCGGCTTGGGGTGATAGGTCCAGGTCAGTACGTACTTCTTGCCGCGCAGATCCGGCGTACCGAAGTGCTCCTGCAAGGCCAGCGCATGCGCCAGCTCCTGGCACGGGTGGGTGATCGTCTCCATGTTGATCACCGGCACCGGCGAATACTTCGCGAAGCTTTTGAGCACCTGGTCCTCGCGGTCCTTGGACCAGTCGACGAACTTGGGAAACGCGCGCACACCGATCAAATCGACATAACGACCCAGCACCCGCGCCACTTCGGCGATGTGCTCTTCGGTGTCGCCATCCATCACCGTGCCCAGGTTGAACTCGATCGGCCAGGCATCCTTGCCCGGCTGCAGCACCACCGCATGCCCACCCAACTGGAACGCGCCCAGCTCGAAGCTGGTGCGGGTGCGCATGGACGGGTTGAAGAACACCAGCGCGATCGACTTGCCCTTCAGCTCGCTTCCCAGCTTGTTGCGTTTGAACAACGCGGCCTGGGTCAACAGCGCGTCCAGTTCGGCGCGGCTCCAGTCCTGGGTGTTCAAGAAGTGCTTCAGTGACATCGATCGATCCTTTGCTGCGTGCTTCTGCTGCGTGGTCCGCCAGGAGCGACGGGGTGCGCGACATGCGCGTTTCTTGCGGTTGAAACTTTTGTGACGCCAAAACGAAAAAACCCAGCCTGTGGGCTGGGTCTTCAGAACGGACAGCAAAACGCCCCGGTTACCCAGCGAAAATGTGGGATTCCGGTCGGCGGGCACGCGAGGTCATGCCGGAGGCCATCCGGGCGGCGCTGGTGTCGTGCTGAAAGGGGATTGCTTGCATAGGGCGCGAATCCTCGCATGCATGCGGGCACGGCGCAACCGCCATGCGCCTCAGCGCGGCGGTGCGACGATGGCGTCGGGAATGTACGGGGTCACCGACACCCGGATGCGCAGCCGGTTGCCCGGATCTTCCGGCAGCCGCGAACGGTACTTGGTGCCCTTGTAGACGTAGTCCACGTCGAAGGCGATCGGGCGCCGGAACTCGCGCGGCACTTCCACGACCTTGCAATTGCGGCGGGTGCTGGTGGGCGGCACTGCCGCCGGCGTCGCCGGCTCGGGCCGACGCGAGAACATTTCCTTAACCGAATCGACCATGCGGTTGATGCGGCCCTCGTCCTCGACAGCGGCAACCGGCACCGGCGTCGCCTGTTCGGCCTCGCACTGTTCTTCGATGCGGGTGGCGCGCAGGGTCTGGTAGACCGGCTCGACATTGAGCACCTGCGCGTAATCCAGCTTGACGTTTTCGATCACGACGACCCGGTTTTTGACATCGGGCTCTGCCGCATGTGCCGGCAATGCCTGCCAGGCCAGCACACACAGCGTGGGGAACAGAAGAAGTCGCATCAGGACCGAAGTGGCGAAGCCAGGCAGTACGTAAGTGTATGGAGCTTGCGATCTCCGGGGCTGAACGCAGCCCATCCGGTCGCCGGTGTCGGCGTGCCGGTTCGCCATCTTGCCGCAAGGGGCTAGAATCGCGCGGTTACCCTTTTTCAGATGCCGATGAGCCTGCGCCTGCACAACAACCTGACGCGGCGGGTCGAACCGTTCGCGCCGCTCGATCCGTCCTGCCCCACCCTGTATGTGTGCGGCCCTACCGTCTACAACTACGCGCATATCGGCAACGCCCGCGGCCCGGTGGTGTTCGACGTGCTGGCCGCACTGCTGCGGCGGCGCTATGGCGCGCTGCGCTACGCACGCAACATCACCGACGTGGACGACAAGATCAACGCTGCCGCACAGGCGCAGGGCGTGCCGATCTCCACCATCACCGACCGCTTCGCCGCGATCTATCGCCAGGACATGGCCGCGCTCGGCGTGGTGCCGCCGGATATCGAACCGGAGGCCACCGCGCATATTCCGCACATCGTGGCCATGATCGAGCAGCTGATCGAGGGCGGCCATGCCTATGCCGCCGAAGGCCATGTGCTGTTTGCAGTGGCCAGTTTCGACGGTTACGGCAAGCTGTCGCGGCGCGACCCCGACGAAATGCTGGCCGGTGCGCGCGTGGACGTGGCGCCGTACAAGCGCGACCCCGGCGACTTCGTGCTGTGGAAGCCGTCCAGCGACGAGCTGCCCGGCTGGGAGTCGCCGTGGGGCCGCGGCCGCCCCGGCTGGCATATCGAATGCTCGGCGATGGCCGCCGCGCACCTGGGCCCGACCATCGACATCCATGCCGGCGGCGTGGACCTGCAGTTCCCGCATCACGAAAACGAAATCGCGCAAAGCGAATGCGCGCATGGCGGCGCCACCTTCGCCCGCTTCTGGCTGCACAACGGCATGCTCAATTTCAGCGGCGCCAAGATGAGCAAGTCGCTGGGCAACATCGAGACCGTGCACGACCTGATCGCCAAGCACCCGCCCGAAGCGCTGCGGCTTGCGCTATTGAGCGCGCATTACCGGCAGCCGCTGGATTGGTCGGATGCGCTGATCGAGGATCAGGTCAAGCGGCTCGACGGCTTGTACGGAACCTTGCGGAGCCTGAAGGCGATCCAAGCGCAGGCAACGATTCCCGAGCAGATAGAAGACGCGCTCAGCGACGACCTCAACACACCGCTGGCGCTCGCGGTGCTGGCAAAGCTTGCGAAGGATGCGAACCGGGCGCTGCTGGAGCTCGCACCGGCCGGTGGCCCAGGCGACGGGCTCAGCGCGGAGAATCTTGCAGCATTGCAACGTGCCAAGGCCGAGCTGCTCGGGGCCGGAATGGCGCTGGGCCTGCTGCTGCAGGACCCGGCCACCTGGTTCTCGCGCGGCACCGATGCCGGCGACGATGCGCGCATCACCGTGCTGGTCGAAGAACGCAATTCTGCCAAGAAAGCCAGGGACTTCGCCCGCGCCGACGCCATCCGCAAGCAGCTCGCCGACGAAGGCATCGTGCTGGAAGACACCCCGCAAGGCGTGCGCTGGAAGCGTGCCTGACCGTCGGGAGAAGGTGCCCCACAGGGGCGGATGAGGGTACGGGCGAAGTCACATGCATGGCTTTTTTTGAGATGGGCGAAGCCACCCGCATCCAATTCCAGCCAGGCTTCGCCCGCACCCTCACCCCAACCCCTCTCCCGGAGGGAGAGGGGCTTTGACCGAACGCCCCTGGATTTTTTGCGACCGATTCTGGAATTTTGATGACCACCACCCCCTTCCCGCTAGAACCCACCGCCACCGATGCGCAGGCCGCGATCGCCGAGGAGTTCTCCTTCTTCGGCGACTGGTCCGAGCGCTACCAGTACCTGATCGACCTGGGCCGCAAGCTGCCGACCTTCCCGGAACAGTGGAAGACCGAAGAACACCGCCTGCATGGCTGCCAGTCGATGGTGTGGATCGTGCCCGAAGGCAATGCGCAACGGCTGGACTTCCATGCCGTCAGCGATTCGGCCATCGTGTCCGGGCTGATCTATCTCGCACTGCGCGTGTATTCCGGGCGTAGCGCGCAGGAAATCCTGGCCACCGAACCGGACTACATCGCCGGCATTGGCCTGGCCAAGCACCTGTCGCCAACGCGCAGCAATGGGGTGGCCGCCATGCTGGCCTTCATCCGTGAAACGGCCCGCGCACAACAGTGAGTACGCCGACGCCCTCGCCCACCGATTCGCTGCGCACGCTGTTCGCCCATCCTGGTTTCGGCCTGGTGTTGCTGTACCGCGTCGCGGCGATGCTGTCGTATCAGGTCGTGGCGGTCACGGTCGGATGGCACATCTATGAGATCACGCGCAATCCGCTGTCGCTGGGGCTGATCGGCCTTGCCGAAATCCTGCCGTTCTTCTGCATCGCGCCGTTTGCCGGCTATCTGGTCGACCATCTGCCGCGCAGGCGCCTGGGCATGGTCGCAGTGCTGGGGCTGGTGACCACGGCACTGCTGTTGATGGCAGTCGCGCAGGGCTGGCTACCCATCCAGGGCGTATGGCCGATCTACGCCGCCATCGCATTGACCGGCGCGGCGCGCTCGTTCCTGTCGCCGGTCTACAACGCCTTGTTCGCGCGTGCGTTGCCGCGCGAAGCGTTCGCACGCGGCGCCAGCATCGGCAGCGTCACCTTCCAGGCCGGCATGGTGATCGGCCCGGCACTGGGCGGCGTGCTGGTCGGCTGGGGCGGCAAGGGACTGGCCTATGGCGTGGCTGCCGGCGTGGCGCTGGTGGCGATCCTGGCCCTGGCGCTGTTGCGCGTCAGCGAGCCGGTCAACGCCGGCCCGCGCGCGCCGATCTTCCGCAGCATCGCCGAAGGTGCGCAGTTCGTGCTCTCCAACCAGATCATGCTGGGCGCGATGGCGTTGGACATGTTTTCGGTGTTGCTGGGCGGCGCTGTCTCGATGTTGCCCGCCTTCATCCAGGAAATCCTGCATTACGGCCCCGAAGGCCTGGGCATCCTGCGCGGTGCGCCGGCGCTTGGCTCGATCGTGGTCGGTGTGTGGCTGGCGCGGCACCCGCTGCAGCGCAATGCCGGACGCATCCTGATGCTGTCGGTGGCCGGCTTCGGGCTGTGCACCATCGCCTTCGGCCTGTCGCGGCACTTCTGGCTGTCGGCGGCGATCCTGCTGGTCTACGGCATGTGCGACGGCGTGTCGGTGGTAGTACGGCAAACCATCCTGCAGCTCGCCACACCGGACGCGATGCGTGGCCGGGTGTCGTCGATCAACGGCATCTTCATCGGCTCGTCCAACGAACTGGGCGCGTTCTACGACGGCGTCATGGCACGGCTGGTCGGGCTGGTGCCGGCAGTCGTCATCGGCGGCTGCGTCACCCTGGGCGTGGTGGCGACCACGGCCTGGAAGGCCCCGCGGCTACGCAAACTGGATTTACGCGACCTGCAATAAGCGCAGCTCACAAGACGGCTGCGCGCAGTGCAGGACGGGTGCAGTCGGTGCTTGGCGCGGCAGCGGATACCGCGTGCGCGGGTGATGAGCGCGGCGGCCAAGTCCGCCCATGACTGCCCGCCACGTGTTGCCGGACGCCCCGAGCCTAGTCTGGCGAGGCCACCCCGGTTGCAGATCCCGCCGGTGCCTGTGACGACGGCTACGTGCGCGTTATCGGACGCTCCGCTCCAGGCCAGGCAACGGGTGCACATGCCGCCCTTGCCTATGACCCGTGCTTGCTATGTGTCGTCAGACGCTCAAGCCAAGCCTGGCGAGGGGGCTGCGTATGCCGCCAGCCCCTGCACCGCTTGCGCGCGCGCTCGCTCGCTCGCGTTGCGGCAGTCGATGCAACCGCATCAAGCGGCCACGCAAAACGCGGCGTGACCTGACGCCTGCAACGGCGCGCCACCACAACGGCCTGCGCCACCCCACCGCCACACAAAAAACCCCCGCACATGGCGGGGGCTTTAATGCGAACGGAGGAAGACGATCAGTCGCCCTGCTGCTTCTGCAGGTGCTCCCAACGCTCCTGGGCGTCGATGGTGCGCTCGGCAGTCAGACGCGCGTCCAGACGGTCCAGGCCGATCTCTTCGCCGGTATCCACGCAGTAGCCGTAGTCGCCGTCTTCCAGACGCTTGAGCGTGCTGTCGATCTTGGAGATCAGCTTGCGGGCGCGGTCGCGGGCGCGCAGTTCCAGCGAATTCTCGGTCTCACGCGTGGCGCGTTCGGCTTCGTCGCCGATATCGCGGACTTCTTCGCGCAGGTTTTCGATGGTCTGCTTGGATTCCTCGACCATCTCGTTGCGCCAGCTCTGCAGACGCTGACGGAAGTATTCCTGCTGCAGCTTGCTCATGTACTCCTCGTCCGCCGAAGGCTTGTAGCCCTGCGGGAGGATCGGACGACCGGTGGTCTCGTCGATCTTGTAGTCGACCACCTTGTACTTGGTCTTCGGCGTCGGGCTGGAGGACTTGGCAGTCACGGCCACTGCCACCTTGCCGACCGGACGGGTCGCGGCGGGCTTGGCGGGGGCTTCGGTTTTGGTTGGCGTTTTTGCGGAAGATTTCGAAACGGGCACGGGATTCTTAAGTGGCGGGGTCGCAGGCTTTGCCGGCTTCGCAGGGACGGCCTTGGGGGCCGGTGCGGGCGCGGGCTTCTCAGCCTTGACCGGGACTGACTTGGCCGGAACCGGCTTGGCGGCCGGCTTCGGTACGGACTTGGACGCCACCGGCTTGGCAGCCGGTTTGGCGGCAGCCGGAGCTGCCTTGCTCGCCGCCGGCTTGGCAGCGGTCTTGGCGACAGGTTTCACGGGCTTGGTCGCTGCGGTCTTGGAGGCCGCTGCCGGCTTGGCAACGGTCTTGGCCGCAGCTGCCTTCTTGGCAACCGGTTGCTTGGGAGCCGGAGCCGCCTTCTTGGCGGCCGGTTTTGCAGCAGCGGGCGCCGCTGCCTTCTTCGCAGCGGGTTTGGCGGACTTCTTGGCGGCCTCTACGGCCTTTTTTGCAGGTTTTTTAGCAGCCACGAAACGCTCTTCCTTGGTTCCCCCGGGGCCCGGGAAAGCGGGCCTTTATAACGTACCCCGCGGACCCCCGGCAACCACCTATTAATGCAACTGGCATATGATTGGCAAGTGATCGGACGCCTGCTCATCGCGCTGTTGCGCTTCTACAAGCTGTTCATCAGCCCGCTGCTCGGGCCGCGCTGCCGTTTTGCGCCCAGTTGCTCGGAGTATGCGATGACCGCCATCGGCCGCTTCGGCCCGCTACGCGGGAGCTGGCTGGCCGCGCGCCGGCTGGGCCGCTGCCATCCCTTCCATCCGGGCGGCTTCGATCCGGTGCCTGACGCGCCCGCCTCCGCTGCCCCTTCCCCTTCCTGCAGTTGCAAAGGACCTCATCCATGAGCCGAACCGTCATCATCAACGCCCGCCTGGTCAATGAAGGCAAGGAGTTCGACGCCGATCTCCTCATCGAGGGCGGTCGCATCGCCAAGATCGACAGCAAGATCACCCCGGATGCAGGCGACACCGTGGTGGACGCGGCCGGGCGCTGGCTGCTGCCGGGCATGATCGACGACCAGGTACATTTCCGCGAGCCTGGCCTGACCCACAAGGGCGATATCGCGACCGAATCGGGCGCAGCGGTGGCCGGCGGCCTGACCAGCTTCATGGACATGCCCAACACCAACCCGCCCACACTGGACGCGGCCGTACTGCAGGCCAAGTACGATGCCGCCGCCGGGCGCGCCTGGGCCAACTACGGCTTCTACATGGGTGCCAGCAACGACAACCTGGCCGCGATCCAATCGCTGGACCCCAAGACGGCTCCGGGCATCAAGGTGTTCATGGGCGCCTCCACCGGCAACATGCTGGTCGACAATCCTGAGACGCTGGACGCGATCTTCCGCGACGCGCCGACGCCGATCATCACCCATTGCGAAGACACCCCGACCATCGATGCGACGCTGGCGCAGTACAAGGAAAAATACGGCGATGCATTGACCCCGGAGATGCACCCGGACATCCGTTCGCGGCAGGCCTGCCTGAAGTCTTCGCAGCTGGCGGTATCGCTGGCGCGCAAGCACAACACCCGCCTGCACGTGCTGCATATCTCCACCGCCGACGAGTTGGGGCTGTTCGAAGCCGGCCCGCTGGTGGACGCCGACGGCAAGCTGCGCAAGCGCATCACCGCCGAGACCTGCATCCACTTTCTGCGCTTCGACCGCAGCGACTACGCGCGGCTGGGCAACCTGATCAAATGCAACCCCGCGATCAAGGACGCCGACGACCGCCTTGCCCTGATCGAAGCGCTGGCAGAAGACGTCATCGACGTGCTCGCCACCGATCACGCCCCGCATACCTGGGAAGAGAAGCAAAAGCCCTACGCGCAGGCGCCCTCCGGCCTGCCGCTGGTGCAGTACGCGCTGGTCGCCGCGCTGGAGCTGGTGCACGAGGGCAAGCTGCCGATCACCCGTATCGTGCAAAAGTTCGCGCATGCGCCGGCGCAGCTGTTCGATGTGGAAGAGCGCGGCTTTCTGCGCGAAGGCTACTTCGCCGATCTGGTGATGATCGACAACACCCCGTTCACGGTGAAGCGCGAGCAGGTGCTGTCCAGATGCGGCTGGTCGCCGTTCGAAGGCACCACCTTCCGCTCGCGCATCGCCGCAACCTGGGTCAACGGACAGCAGGTGTGGGATGGCGAACAGCTGGTCGGCAGCGCCGCCGGCCAGCGCCTGACCTTCGACCGCTGATGCGCGCAGCCTTCCTTGGTGCATGGCTGGCGCTGGTGCCGGCCATGCTGAGTGCGGGTGCGGTGCAGGCGCAGGCCACAAGCGAGGCTGGCGTGGTGTTCCCGGCCAGCGCCTCGCAAGGGGCGATGGTGATCGGCAAGGTGCCTGCCGGCAGCAGCGTGCAATATGCGGGGCGCACCTTGCGTGTCAGCGGCTACGGCAGCGTGGTGTTCGGCATTGGCCGCGATGCCACCGGCCCGCTGCAGGTGCGCATCACCCTGCCCGATGGCACCCAGCGCACCAGCAGCATCGCGGTGACGCCACGCGACTGGCCAACCGAGCGCGTCAATGGCGTGCCACCCAAGACGGTGAACCCGCCTGCAGCCATTGCCGAGCGCATCAAACGCGAGCAGGCGCAAGTCACCGCCGCGCGCGATCGCGACGATGCACGGACCGATTTTGCGCAGCCCTTCATCTGGCCGGTGCAAGGCCGTATCAGCGGCCGGTTCGGCAACGCGCGCGTGTACAACGGTCAACCGGGCGCGGGACACTCCGGCATGGACATCGCCGTACCGACCGGCACGCCGGTCGAGGCGCCGGCGGCCGGCGTGGTGACCTTTGCAGCGCCGGATCTGTATCTGACCGGCGGCACGCTGCTGCTCGATCACGGCTTTGGCATCAGCTCCAATTTCCTGCACCTGTCGCGGATCGACGTCAAAGTAGGCGATCGGGTGGAACAAGGCCAGGTGATTGCCGCAGTGGGAGCGACCGGTCGCGCAACCGGACCGCATCTGCATTGGGGGATGAATTGGTTCGATATACGCATCGACCCCTTGCTGGTGCTTGAGCGCGGGAAGTAGGTCTGCTGATCTGCTGACTCGTAGAACACCGGCGCGCAGCGGCGCGGCAATCATGCCGGCAGCCAACGCTCTCTGCGGCGCGGTTCGATATACGTATCGACCCCTTGCTGGTGCTTGAGCGCGGGAAGTAAATGCAGTTGGGCGGCTTCTCCCTTCTCCCCTCGGGAGAAGGTGGCGCGTAGCGCCGGATGAGGGTGCGGCGGCGGCGGGTTAACTGAGCAACCGTACCCTCACCGCAACCCTCTCCCAGAGGGAGAGGGGCTTTCAGCGATTGCGGCCGCACGGCGACCTGTCAGCGATTCCACCCACTTGTCGATTGATCGGATGGATTTGCTGCGCGTGCGAAGCTATGCGGCACTAAAAGCGTGAGCCAATGACACGCCAGCGCCACTGTGTAAGCACAGGCAGACATGCTGAACTCGCAGACAAGACCAGACCGGGAACCAGTAACCGGGAGCTGCGCTTGTCCCTCCGGAACCGCAGGTCAAGCATCGGGAAACTTAATAAAGATCGGAACGCCGCCACGTTCCGCCACACCTACCCGCTGCGCTTGTGTCCGTCGCCGGGCTTTGGGGTATAACCGGGAGAGCGTCGATCATTGCCGATGACAGCGACCGGTCAGCCAGCGATGGTCGATTGGTGTCGCGGCCCAGTCCCGGCAACCGGCGTGCTTCGTCTCCCCTCCCCCCGACTGCAGGAGATGTGCGACATGCGCAACGAGCAACTCAAGCCCACACTCGGTACCTGGCAGCTGTGGGGCATTGCAGTGGGTCTGGTGATCTCCGGCGAATACTTCGGTTGGAGTTATGGCTGGGGCACCGCCGGCACGCTTGGATTTCTGGTCACCACCGTGCTGGTTGCGGTGATGTACACCTGCTTCATCTTCAGCTTTACCGAGCTGACCACCGCCATTCCGAATGCGGGTGGACCGTTCGCCTACAGCCTGCGCGCGTTCGGGACGTATGGCGGGATGCTGGCAGGCCTGGCCACGTTGATCGAATTCGTCTTTGCGCCGCCGGCCATCGCGATGGCGATCGGTGCGTATCTGAATGTGCAGTTCCCCACGCTGGACCCACGTATCGCAGCCATCGGCGCGTACGTGATCTTCATGAGCTTGAACATTGTCGGCGTGGCGATTGCGGCCACCTTCGAGCTGATCGTCACCTTGCTGGCAGTGATCGAACTGCTGGTGTTCATGGGCGTGGTGGCACCGGGTTTCAGCGTGGCGCGCTTCGCCGCCAATGGCTGGGCCGGCAGCGACGTCTTTGGCCCAGCGGCAATCTCCGGCATCTTTGCCGCGATCCCCTTTGCGATCTGGTTCTTTCTGGCGATCGAAGGCGCGGCGATGGCCGCCGAGGAAGCCAAAGACCCCAAGCGCACGATCCCGCGTGCCTACATCGCCGGCATTCTCACCCTGGTGGTCTTGGCGCTGGGGGTGATGGTATTTGCCGGCGGCGTGGGCGACTGGCGCCAGCTCTCCAACATCAACGATCCACTGCCGCAGGCGATGAAGGCGGTGGTCGGCACTAGTTCGACCTGGCTGCATATGCTGGTGTGGATCGGCCTGTTCGGCCTGGTGGCCAGCTTCCACGGCATCATCCTGGGCTATTCGCGGCAATTCTTCGCGCTGGCGCGTGCCGGCTTTCTGCCGCATGGGTTGGCGACGTTGTCGCGGTTTCGCACGCCGCATCGCGCGATCCTGGCCGGCGGCGCCATCGGCATTGCCGCAATCTGCAGCGACAGCGTGGTGAAGATTCAGGGTATGTCGCTGACGGCGGCAATGATCACCATGTCGGTGTTCGGCGCCATCGTGATGTATGTGATGAGCATGCTCAGTTTGTTCAAGCTAAGGCGCAGCGAGCCCGGCCTGGAGCGTAGCTTCCGCGCGCCGGGGTATCCGGTGGTGCCGGCGATTGCGCTGTTGCTCGCGCTGGTCTGTCTGGTGGCGATGGTGTGGTTCAACCCGATCGTGGCGCTGATCTTCGTCGGCCTGCTGCTGTTCGGCGCGCTGTGTTGCGTGCTGAGCCTGCGCAGCCAGGCCTCGACTGTGGCCAACAGCAGATGAGCGGCTTTGCCTGCACCGTTGGCGGCGAGCAGTTCCGCTTCGCCGATCTGAAGACCCTGCTGGCCAAGGCAACGCCGGCGCGTTCGGGCGATCAACTGGCCGGGCTTGCGGCCGACTCGGAGCGACAGCGTGTGGCGGCGCAGATGGCGCTGGCGGATCTGCCATTGCGCCATTTCCTCGCTGAAGCGGTGGTGCCGTATGAAAGCGATGAAGTCACCCGGCTGATCGTCGACCGGCACGATGCCCACGCATTCGCTACTGTCGCGCACCTCACCGTCGGCGGCTTTCGCGATTGGCTGCTGAGCGCGCAGGCCGACGAAGCCGCGCTGGCCGCACTGGCACCCGGACTGACTCCGGAAATGGTGGCCGCCGTGTCCAAGCTGATGCGCGTGCAGGACCTGATCCTGGTGGCGCAGAAGATCCGCGTGGTCACGCGCTTTCGCAATACCTTGGGGTTGCGCGGGCGGCTGTCCACTCGCCTGCAACCCAATCACCCCACCGACGACGCCACCGGCATTGCCGCCAGCGTGCTCGACGGGCTGTTGTACGGCAACGGCGATGCGGTGATCGGCATCAATCCGGCAAGCGATAGCCTGGCGGCCACCACGGCGTTGTTGCGCATGCTCGATGCGGTGATCACCGGCTACCAGATCCCCACGCAGTCGTGCGTGCTGGCCCACATCACCACCACCATCGAGGCCATCAACCGCGGCGTACCGGTGGATCTGGTGTTCCAGTCCATCGCCGGCACGGAGGCGGCGAATGCCAGCTTCGGCATCAACCTGGCGCTGTTGCAGGAAGGCCATGAGGCAGGCGTGTCGCTGCGACGCGGCGGTGTCGGCGACAACGTGATGTATTTCGAAACCGGCCAGGGCAGCGCGCTGTCGGCCAATGCGCATCACGGCGTGGATCAACAAACCTGCGAAGTGCGCGCCTATGCGGTAGCCCGACAGTTCAAACCGCTGCTGGTGAACACCGTGGTCGGCTTCATCGGCCCGGAGTATCTCTACGACGGCAAGCAGATCATTCGTGCGGGGTTGGAGGATCACTTCTGCGGCAAATTGCTTGGCGTGCCGATGGGGTGCGATATCTGCTACACCAACCATGCCGAAGCAGACCAGGACGACATGGATGTCTTGCTGACCCTGCTCGGCACCGCCGGCATCAACTTCATCATGGGCATTCCCGGCTCGGACGATGTGATGCTGAACTACCAGACGACCTCATTCCACGATGCGCTGTACGCGCGTCAGGCGCTTGGCCTGCGGGCGGCGCCCGAGTTCGAGCAATGGCTGGAGCAGCAAGGCATTTTGCGATTGCACGAGGATGGACGGTTTGCACTGGGCAGCGAGGTGCCCGCGGCATTTCGCCGCGCGTTGTCGCACTTTCCCAGCGGGGCGCCGCAATGAGCGAGCGGACAGACTCCCCGCACGATGCCTGGGCGCAACTGCGCCAGCTCACCCCTGCGCGCATCGCACTCGGACGGGTCGGTACCAGTCTGCCCACCGCAGCCCATCTGGATTTTCAGCTGGCGCATGCGCAGGCGCGCGATGCGGTGCATCTGGCATTCGACCCGGCGCCACTGCAGGCCGCGCTGGAACAACGTGGGCGCCGCAGCGTTCTGCTGCACAGCGCTGCGGCGGACCGGCACACCTATCTGCAACGCCCGGATCTTGGCCGTCGCCTGGCCGACGACGCTGCCACGCATCTGCGCGGACTCACCGCCGTTCATGGCGGCGGGCATGATGTCGCGGTGGTGGTCGCTGACGGGCTCTCTGCGCTGGCCGTGCATCGGCATGCGGCGAACATGCTCGAACAGATCGATGCCCTGGCCGCGCATGAAGACTGGTCGTTGGCGCCGGTGGTGCTGGTTGCACAAGGACGCGTCGCCATTGGCGACGAGGTCGGCGAGCTGCTCAACGCGCGCGTCGTGATCGTCCTGATCGGCGAGCGGCCGGGACTGAGTTCGCCCGACAGTCTCGGCCTGTATCTCACCTACACGCCACGCGTCGGCCTGACCGATGCCGCCCGCAACTGCATCTCCAATATCCGCGCCGAAGGACTGAGTTACGCCGACGCCACGCATAAACTTGCGTTCCTGTTGCGCGAATCGTTCCGCCGCAAGTTGTCCGGTGTGCAACTAAAGGATGAAGCAGAACAACCGGCGCTGCCGTCGGCCAGGCCTGCCGATGCCGCTCCGCGCACGTTCCTGTTGCCGGATGCGTGACGTTCTGGCCTAAGGAGATGGAATCGGTCATGAGCAAGGCAGCCAGCCGAGCGCGTACTCCGCGTCACGCATCACACGCCATCCTGCGATCCTGGGGATGCGGACAGGCCGATGACAGCCTGCGTGCGGTCATCTTTCGCGCAGCGCCGGTTCACTGACGACTCCGTTGTCGTAAACGGCCAGCGATGCTGGATGCACACCGTGGTTCGTCTCAAAATCGAAGCGGATATCGCGCCCGATCGCAAAGAAACGCGTCGTCGATTCGGGATAGAGCGTGGCCACGAAATTGCCGGTAACCAGTTCCAGATGGTTGCCATCGACGGTCACCGCAATGTCGCCGGCATGGATTGTCGCTGGCGAATCGGATGCAACCGCGTCGACTGCGACAAGAAGCGACAAGGCGATGAATAAATCGGCGAGTTTCATGCCGGATCCCGCTGTGGTGGAGTCCGATGGCAACCTTAGCCCAACATCTGGCGCCGCCCGGAAGTCACCATGCCCGCTGGTTGCCGAGCCGAGCGATCGGGCCGCGATGCAACGTGCAGTGCCTGGGCAATTGCAAGGCGCATCCATCTCGCACATCCGTCATCAGCCCACGGCAACCCGCTCATGGATGCGCATGACGATTAAGGCAGCGCGCCATCGTGCGGATTGGCCATCGTGCGGATTGCTTGCGGCATACGTGCTGGTCTGCAGCTCGCTGTCATGCACATGACGCAATGCATTGCGCACGTTCTCGGGCAACCGGTCGACATCCAGCAACACTTTGCCAGAATGCACATCGCGTACCGCCGATGCCTGCAGCACAAAATCGCCACCGTTCTCGATATTGACCACAAGCTCGGCACCGTCGTTGCGAATCTCACGTACCGCGCCAACGCCAACCTCGCCGTCGCGCAAAAATACCATCTGGCCGATTTCGATCTGCTGCATGTCAGTCTCCTGGCTGAGCGCTGCGGCACAGCCGCGCTGTGCCTTGGCAGACGATCATTGCGCCGTCCGCTGTTGTGTGCCGGTGAAGCGCAGATCAGCGCCGCGTGGGCGCGCGCAACAACGCACCGACTGGCACATCCTGGCACATCGCGCGGACGGCTCCGCCAAGCGCTCCAATCCTGCAACGCCATGCGAACGCTAGCGCGTTGTCGGCAGGTGTCGGTGACCACCGTGCAGGGAACTCAGCACACACGCGGCCATGCAGGCCGCATGTGCGCGTGGACATCAACGCAGCGGGACGTCCGCCACCTTGTCTTGATAATCCTTCTTCGGGTCCACACCGAACAACACCTTGATGCCGGCGAGCAGGCTTGACCCGTTGAGCCAGATCTGTGCGTGGTCGGCGTCCAGACGCAACAACGCCAACTTGGGATCGTCCTTTCCGCCTTCGTACCAGGCTGCGACGTACGGGTTCCACAAACGCTCGACCATGGCCGGATCGGTGTCCTCGATCAGCGAGCCGCTGATACTGGCAAACAAATCATGGCCCTTGCTGCTGAAGGCGCCGATGACGCGACGGCCCTGCCCCAGCATCGCGATCAAGGCATTGTCCTTGGAGGTGAAAAACCAGATGGGGCCACCGCTGTCGCCTTCGATCTGTGCGGTCATCGGACGCGCATGGCCATCTTCGACGCCATCCAGGCCGAGCATCACGGTGCGATCGGATTTCAGGGCCTTCCAGAATTTTTCCTGCAGTTCTTTGGGATCTGTCATTTCGGTTCCTGACATACGCGTTATTACGCGGGCCGCTGAGTCTGGAAGGCCGCATGCCCACGGCATGTGAGGACGCTGCGTGCAATGCAGCGGCAACCCAAAGCCACGTCGACAACGCGACGCAATGGCGCGCGTTGCGACCTGCACCCGATGCAAAGCGTGACCACTGCGCACATCCTGCACATTGCTTGGCACCATCGGCACCCGCAAGCGAACCCGGCAGTACCATCGCTCCTGCACCACATGCGAGGCGAGGTGAACTTCGACACGCCCGTGGCGCAAGCTCCATCGCAGGCAACCGCGCTCGACGTTCACGCCGCGCCCTGCATCTGCGATATCCCACGTGTCTGATGCGTCCCTTTCCGAGAGAGCACCACACCATGTCCGTCTCGCATATCCGCACGACCTGCATCGCCGCTGCACTGCTCAGTCTTGTCAGCGCCAATGCGGCCGCACTCACCGGCACCGCCTCACGCCCGCAGCTCACCAGCAGCGAAGCAGGCAGCTATACGATCGCCAAGGCCCTGGCCAAGGCCGGGCCGCTCACGGCCTTGGTCACCGACAACTGGAACCCCACCGCCGGCGTCGCCTTGCTCAGCGCGGACTATGCAGTGGCCGCCGATGGCTCAACGCGCTATCGCACCGTGCAGTCGGCGGTCGATGCGGCAGTGGCAGCAGGCGGCAGCACGCGCCGCTACATCAGTATCAAGGCCGGCACCTATACCGAACTGGTGTGCGTGCCGGCCAACGCGCCGCCGCTGACCCTGTTCGGGCTGGGCACCGACGCCACCGATACCGTCATCCGCTTCAACAATGCCAACCCGACGCCCAAGCCGGCTGGCACGGCAAGTCACCTCTGTGCCAGCAATGCGTCGGCGACCACGGTGGGCACCTCCAACAGCGCGACCGTGACGGTGCGTGCAGCGGGCTTCCAGGCGCGCCACCTGCGCGTGCACAACAGCTATGTCGAAGGGACCTATCAGGACAACAACCAGTCGGCCGTCGCCCTGGCGGTGCGTGGCGACCAGGCCAGCTTCGAAGACGTGCTGGTGACTGGCAATCAGGACACCTTGCTGATCAGTGCGACCAATGCCGCCAACGTGATTCGCGCCTATTTCAAGAACTGCACGATCGAAGGCGATGTCGACTTCATCTTCGGATCGGGCATAGGAGTGTTCGACAACGCCCTGATCCGCTCGGCGGGTACGCGCCTGGGCAGCAGTCGTGGCGGCTATATCTTCGCGCCGAGCACGCGCCCGGGCAGCAGCTATGGGTTCCTGGCGATCAACAGCCGCTTTGTCGCCGGCTCCGGTTCGCCCGACAACCAGACCTATCTGGGCCGCGCCTGGGACGAAGGTGTCAGCAATCTGGGTGCTTACGTCAATGGCACCTCGCCCAATGGCCAGGTGACGGTGCGCGACTCCAGCCTGGGCAGCCATATCCGCAAGACCGCGCCCTGGAATGCCTCCACCGCCAGCCGCCCGTATTGCAGCAGCGGCTGCACCAATTCGGCAAACCGCTTTTACGAATACGGCAATACCGGGGCCGGGGCCGCCGACTGACCCATCGCCACGACAGCTGCGTTTTTTTGTAGCGTCCTGGCAGCAACATTTAGGCCTGGCACCGCTAGCCATCGCCTGTTGGCAATCCGCGTGATGCGGTCTGTCGACAGGCGATGGTGTTGACCGCCCATCCGCTTGCGCGATGGCAACGCGTTATCGGAATGGGCACTGCATTGGGTGACTTCGGGGACGCGGCGTCGAGTTCGCCCCTCCGACGTCGGCCGCCCACATCAGGCACCAGGCTTGCCGCTCCCTTGCGCAATCGACATCGCAACATCGATACCTGCACTGCATGCCCGGCGTACCAGGCACGGTCATACGGCTGTCATGCAACGTATCGCCTCTGCGCGCAGATCGCACCGTCGCCACGCCCCATCGGAGCCCTCCCCCAATGCAATCTCCTTTCGCCTTTCCCGCCATCGCAGCACTGACGCTCGCCGTGTTCGGCATGACAAGCTTGCAGGCCGGCGCAGCGCGGCCGCACGGGCAGGATGTGCCCGACACCGCGCACAGCATCTCCACCCGTTGGGGCGTGGTCCGGCAGCCGACCTTGCCGACCCAGATCTGCGCCACGCTAAAAGCCGCACTGATGCCAGTGGCCGGTTCGTTGGACACGCTGGATCAGGACCCGGCCCACTCCAAGCGCGATACCGCGCGCCTGCAGGCAGCCATCGACGATTGCCCTGCCGGCAGCGCAGTGCATCTTGTCCCCGGCGATGCCGGCGAATCCGGCATGCTAAGCGGGCCGTTGACCATCAAGAGCGGGGTCACGCTATGGATCGACCGCGGGGTCACCTTGTTCGGCTCGCGCAATCCGCAGGACTACGACAACGGCCTGGGCAGCTGCGGCACCGCCACCAGCGACAAGGCCAAGTCGTGTAGTCCACTGATCCATCTCTCCGACACCGCCAACAGCGCCATTGTGGGCGCCGGCAAGATCGACGGCCGTGGCGGCAGCACGCTCACAGCCGGGCCCAATGCCGGCAAGGCCAGTTGGTGGGATCTTGCCTATCTCAACGTCACCCAGGGCTTGAGCCAGCACGTGCCGCGCCTGCTGCAGATCGACGACAGCACCGACGTCACCTTGTACGACATCACCCTGGAGAACTCGCCCAATTTCCATGTCATCAGCGACAACGTGGTGGGCCTGACCGCGTGGGGCATCAAGATTCTGGCGCCCAGCCTGGTCTATTCGCGTCCCGGCTACCGCTGCCCGGCAGGCAGTACTCCGGACGTCAATCCGCACGCGACCTGCTTCACGCCGGAGACTGCCAAGAACACCGATGGCTTCGACCCGGGCCAGTCGAAGAATGTGCTGCTGGCGTACTCGTACATCGGCACCGGCGATGACGGTGTGGCGATCAAGGCGCACGCCAACAGCAAGCGCAGCGTCACCTCGGAAAACATGCTGTTCGCCTACAACCAGTTCTACTACACCCATGGTTTTTCGCTGGGCAGCGAAACCGATTCGGGCATGCGCCATATCTCCGTGCGTGGCTTGAGCATCGACGGCTTCAACGCCAACGATGTGCAGCGCGATCCCTACTCGGCCAATGGCCTGCGCATCAAGTCCGATGCCTCCCGCGGCGGCCAGGTCTACGACATCAGCTTCGAGAACATCTGCATGCGCGGGGTTGCGCGGCCGCTGGTGTTCGATGCCAACTACGCCAACCCGGCCACCCGCGACAAGCCCCCGCAGTTCAACGGCATTTCGCTCAGTCACGTGCATTCGCTGGGTTCGACCACCTTGGGTGGCGGCGAATTGAGTTTCTATGGGTATCGCGACGCCGGCACTACCCGGCCGATCACCATCTCACTGGACAATGTCGTGCTGGAAGGCGGCAAGGTCAGCTTCGCGCAGCCGCATTTCGGCGGGCCTGCGAGCAACCCGGGCGCGACGCACTTCACCTTCAAGGGCGGGCCGGTGAGCTTTTACGATCAGCTGACCGAATCGGTGCCCAACGATGTGCAGCTACAAGGCAAACCCGGCCCGGGCATGCCACTGCAATGCAATGACGCCTTCATTGCCTATCACTCGGTGCTGCCGGATTCGCCGATTTGAATCCCACGTGCCGAGCGCCACGGCAACCACATGCGGATGCAACGCTTGCTGCGGTCTGTCGGTCGCAGCAAGCCACCAATCCGAAGCCAACGATGTAACGGGCTTGCAACCGCCGCATCCGGCCAGCGGCGTAGCAGTGCGCTTGCACGGTACGGCCATGCGGCCGTCTCGCTTGCGCTCAGTCCGCGCCGCTAGCTGCGCGCCAGCTATGCCACAGCTGCTGCACCGGCGGCGGATAGGCTGCCTTGCCGCCCAGTTCGCGCTGCAGACGCAACCGTGCCAGGCGCGACCACACCCGGTGCGGCCGTGCCAATGCCGGCTTGCGTGGCCACGCACGTAGCAGCTGCGTGCGCCAGGCAACTGTGGTGACGCCGCCGGGCGCGGCGCTGTCACCGGCCACGCGTTGCCGTGCGTCCAGCCATTGCACCGACACCGCACTGGCATCGCCTGGCTGGCTGCGCGCAAACAACACCGCTTCCACAGCGACCACCGCCTCGGCAAAGCCACGCAGTTGATCCAGCGCCTGCTGCAGCGATGCCGGCTGCGCACGTGCCACCTGCATCGCCGGCAAGGTCTCGGCCAACTGCGCCCACGGCGCACGCACCGGCTCCAGCACGCGCCCCAGCGGGTGCCGCGAGCGTTGACCGGACCAGTCGCGCAGTTCCTGCTGCCACCACGCCAGCTTGGCATCGGCCGGCAACGGGTCGCCGGCGATATTCATGATGTCCTCCCATTCCTGCAGCAAGGCGAACCAGGCTGCAGCCAGGTGCCGCTGCGGTTCGGGAACGAAAGGCTCGGCAACCGACCATTCCGGCCAGCGGGTTCGCCACTTGTCGAGAAAACTGTCGAGGGCGCTGGATTGGCTCATGGCGGGTCCAGAAAAAAGTCAAAAAGAATCAGGTCTGCGGCCACGTCGCCGGGTTCCACAGCAGCTGCGGCTGGTCTACCAGCACATCGGCCTGCCAGCGCTCCGGCACGTCGTCATGCAGGCGATAGCCCCACAACACCGCCACCGACGGCATGCCCGCCGCGCGTGCCGCAAGAATGTCGCGCTCGTCGTCACCCACATAGACGCACTGCGAAGGTGCAACGCCGATTCGCTCGGCCGCGGTCAGCAATGGCAGCGGATGCGGCTTGCGCTCGGGCAAGGTATCGCCGCCGATCAGCACGGCGCAGCGCTGCTGCCAGCCCAGTTGCGGCAGGATCAACCGGGCCAGGTATTCGGGTTTGTTGGTGACGATGCCCCAGATGCAGCCGGCGCTTTCCAGTCGCACCAGCAGCTCTTGAACACCATCGAACAGCTGCGACTGCGTGCCGATCAAGGCTTCATAGCGGCTCAGGAATTCCGGCACCAGCGCCGCGCGCGCCGCGTCATCGAGCTCGGCGAAGGCCACGCCCAACATTGCACGCGCGCCCTTGGACACCACCGGCCGCAGCTGCTCCAGCGCCACCGGCCCACGCTCCCGCGCGGCCAGCATCGCGTTGACGGTCGCCAGCATGTCCGGCGCGCTATCCAGCAAGGTGCCATCCAGATCGAACAACACCGCCCGCGGAAACCTCGCAGCCGCCCCGTCGCTCTGCAGTCGTGTGCCGCCATCGGGACGGTGGGACTCGGCAGACATCAAGCACGCACTCGCTGTTGCCAATCCCAAATCCCCACTCCCCAATCCCTGCTCGTCACGGCCTCACCGCGTACGCCAGATAATTGACCTCGGTGCGCGAGGACAAGCGCGCGCGATTGCGCCAGGGCTCGTACACCATGCCGCTGACGTCTTGCAGCTGCAGCTCGGCGCTGCGCAACCAGGCCGCAAGTTCTGCCGGCTTGATGAAATCCTTGTAGTGATGCGTGCCCTTGGGCAGCAGCCGCGCGATGTACTCGGCGCCGACCACCGCCAGTGCGAACGCGGCCGGCGTGCGATTGAGCGTGGACAGGAACAGCTTGCCGCCCGGCTTGAGCAGGCTGGCGCAGGCGCGGATGATCGCGGTCGGGTCCGGCACGTGTTCGAGCATTTCCATGCAGGTCACCGCATCGAAGCTACCCGGCTGCTCGGCCGCCAGGTCTTCCACCGACTGCACGCGGTAATCCACCTGCACGCCCGATTCCAGGCTGTGCAGCCGAGCGACTTTCACCAGCTCCGGTGCCAGGTCGATCGCCGTGACCTGCGCGCCCAGGCGCGCCATCGACTCGCTGAGCAAGCCGCCGCCGCAGCCCACATCCAGCACGCGTGCGCCGGCCAGCTCCTGGCGCGCGGACACGTAGCCAAGGCGCACCGGGTTGAGCGCATGCAGCGGCTTCTGCGGGCCATCGGCGTCCCACCAGCGGTTGGCCAGCGCGGCGAATTTGTCCAGCTCGGCCTGATGGAAATTGCTGGAGGTGGATTGGGTCGTGGGATTCATGCGGAACTCCGTGATGCGATGACGCGCGGTCAGGCGCGGACGGTGCGGATGCGTTCGCGCCATTGCCGCGCATTGGCGACCAGGGCAGCGGTATCCATGTCGATCAGCTCGCGCTGCACCAGCTTGGGCTTGCCGGCGATCCACACATCGGTGACCTGATGACGGCCGGCGGCATAGATCAGTTGCGACAGCACATGATGCAACGGTTGTGTCTCCAGTGCAGACAGATCCACGCAGACCAGATCGGCCTGCTTGCCGACTTCGATCGAGCCGATCCTGTCGCCGAAGCCCAGCGCGCGCGCGCCGCCCAGCGTGGCTGCGCGCAGCGTGGTGGCCGCATCCAGCGCGGTGGCATCGTTGGCCACGGCCTTGGCCAGGATCGCGGCGGTTCGGTTTTCGCTGAACATGTCCAGGTCGTTGTTGCTGGCGCAGCCGTCGGTGCCGATGGCCAGGTTCACCCCGGCACGCTGCAATGCGCAGGCCGGGCAAAAGCCCGAGGCGAGCTTGAGGTTGGACTCGGGGCAATGCACCACGCTGACGCCGCGTTCGGCGCACAGATGGATTTCTGCATCGGTGAGCTGGGTCATGTGCACGGCAATCAGGCGATCGTTGACCAGGCCCAACCGATCCAGGCGCGCCAGCGGGCGCTGGCCGTATTGCTTGACCGAATCGGCCACTTCCTGCGCGGTTTCATGCGTGTGCAGATGCACCGGCATGTCCAGCTGGTCGGCAAGCATGCGCACGCGCTCGAAGTTGGCATCGTTCACCGTGTACGGCGCATGCGGTGCGAACGCAGTGCCGATCAACGGATCGTCGCGCCATTGGTCGTGCAGCTCGCCGGCCCGCGCGAAGTATTCGTCGTCCGACGACGCCCAGGCAGTGGGGAAATCGATGATCACCGCGCCGACCAGCGCACGGAAACCGTGTTGCTTGTACACCGCCGCCTGCACATCGGCGAAGAAATAGTTCTCGTTGACGCAGGTGGTGCCGCCACGCAGCATTTCGGCGATCGCCAACGTGGTGCCGTCGGCCACGAACTCCGGCCCGATCACCGCCGCTTCCACCGGCCAGATGTGCTGCTGCAACCACACCATCAGCGGCAGATCGTCGGCAATGCCGCGCAGCAAGGTCATTGGATTATGCGTATGCGCATTGACCAGGCCCGGCATCAGCGCCGCTTCGGGGCGCGAGACGGTCTGCTTCGGCGCAAACCGTGCGCGCGCTTCGGCAATCGGTGCGATCGCCACGATGACGCCGTTGCTGACCGCCACCGCGTGGTCTTCGAGCACCACCGCATGCGGTTCGATCGGCACCACATAACCGGCTTCGATCAACAGGTCGCACGCTTCGGGAGGGGCATTGGTCATGAGCGTATCCATAAAGGGTTAGTTGTCGAACGGCCAGCTGGGATCGCCAGCAGCCACAGGCACGTAGCGCTGGCCGTTGTACTGCACTACCTGGCGCACGCGACGGGTGCGTTCGGTATCGGTGTCGCCGCCGGCGGCGCTTTCCCTGGTAGACACGTTGGCTGTCAGCACGATGTCCGCGTAGCCGGCATGTCCCTGCGGCGCCATGCCCAGGCTCAGATTGGCGACTTCGGTGATCACATCGCCCTTCCCCGGGCTGCAGGGCTCGCCTTTCACGCGTTGCCACGCATAGAGATCGCGTTGCAGTACCGGACGCAAGCTGCGCCCCTCGCGCACCAGCAGGGTCAAGGCCTGATTGCTGTAAAAATCCGGGCAACTGGGCCCACGCGCAGCGCTATGCACCACCACACCGATCGCGCGCACGCCCTTGGCCAGGTCGTAGCGCGCAGTATCCAGGCGCAGGCCGTCGGCAGCGAGTTCGAACGCGGCGTCCTCGCCCATGTCCTGCGCGTAAGACGCCAGCACCTTGCCGCTGGCGGCATCGAGCATGGCAACGCGCAACGCAATGTCGCGCTCGCCAGGCTCGGTCCGTGCGTCGCCAGCAAATGCGATTGCCGCCAGCCGGATGGCCGGATCGTTCGGCCACGGTTTGCAGCTCTGGACCACCACCCGGTCGACCGACAGCGCAGTTGCGGCGCCGCCCACCCGGCCAGACGTCGCGATGGCCGCAACGGCGGCCACGTCAGCGTCGTCGCAGGTTGCGCCAGCCGTTTGCGCAACGGCCGGGCACGCTGCGAGTGCAGCCCACAGCCCCACCAGCACACCGGCACTGCGTACCGCTCGACCAGGCCAGCGTCCCGGGCGCATCCGGCTTACTTGACGCGCGCCGAGTATTCGCCCGAACGGGTGTCGACCTTGATCACTTCGTCCTGATTGACGAACAGCGGCACGCGCACCACTGCGCCGGTTTCCAGCGTCGCCGGCTTGCCGCCGCCACCGGAAGTATCGCCGCGTACGCCCGGGTCGGTCTCGGTGATCTTCAGTTCGACGAAGTTCGGCGGCTGCACCCAGATCGGTGCGCCATTCCACAGCGTCACGATGCAGTCTTCCTCGCCCTTGAGCCACTTGTCGGCGCCGCCCATGCCGGCCTTGTCGGTCTGCACCTGCTCGAAGGTTTCCGGGTCCATGAAGTGCCAGTACTCGCCATCGCTGTACAGGTAGCGCATGTCGGTATCGACCACGTCGGCCACTTCCACGTCGTCGGTGGCCTTCATGGTCATTTCGACCACGCGGCCGGACTTGATGAAGCGGTACTTCATGCGGGTGAAGGCCTGGCCCTTGCCCGGCTTGACGTATTCGGTCTCGGTGATGACCGCCGGTTCGTTGTTGACCAGGATCTTCATGCCGTTCTTGACGTCGTTCATGCCAACAGTGGCCATGGTGCAGCTCCTCGATAAGACCACGACCCGCCACACGGTGGCCGGTCGGATTAGAATGGGGCGCCCGCCGCAACCGGCGGGCATTGGTTTTGTGACCGCACATGATAACCGCAGCCCCCGTCGCCTTACAGCCATCCCCGCCCACCGCCCTGCAGCCGCCGCGCTGGCAGCAGCAGTGGCGCGACGCCGTGCGCGACCCGCGCACGTTGCTGGAACTGCTGGGCCTGGACGCGCAAGCGGCCGGTATCAGCGCGGACGCAGCCGCGCAGTTCCCGCTACGGGTACCGCAGGCATTCGTGGCGCGGATGCGGCACGGCGACCTGCACGACCCGCTGCTGCGGCAGGTACTGCCGCTGGATGCAGAAATGCAGCCGGTGCCGGGCTACGGCCTGGATGCGGTCGGCGATGCCGCCGCCAAGACCGCCGCCGGGGTGATCCAGAAGTACCGCGGTCGCGCCCTGCTGATCGCCACCGGCAGTTGCGCGGTGCATTGCCGCTACTGTTTCCGCCGCCACTTCCCGTATGCGGAAGAAACCGCCGCGCGCGATGGCTGGCGTGAGGCGGTGGAGGCGATCGCTGCCGACCCGGATATCGACGAAGTGCTGCTGTCCGGCGGCGACCCGCTGTCGCTGGCCACACCCAAACTGGTCGAACTCACCGATGCCCTGGCCGCCATCGGGCACCTCAAGCGGCTGCGCATCCATAGCCGCCTGCCGGTGGTACTGCCCGCGCGCGTGGACGCGCCCTTGCTGGCCTGGCTGCGCAGCCTGCCGTGGCCGGTGGCCTTCGTGATCCACGCCAACCATGCCAACGAATTCGATGCCGACGTGGACACCGCCATGCAGGCATTGCGCGGTGCCGGCGTGCAACTGCTCAATCAGGCGGTGTTGCTGCGCGGGGTCAACGACAGCGTGGACGCGTTGGCCGCGTTGAGCGAACGCAGCTTCGCCGCCGGCGTGCTGCCGTACTACCTGCATCAGCTCGATCGCGTAGCCGGCGTGGCGCATTTCGAAGTGGACGACGCCCGCGCACGCGCCCTGCATGCGGAACTGGCCACGCGGCTGTCCGGCTATCTGGTCCCGCGCCTGGTACGCGAAATCCCCGGCGATACCGGCAAACGGCCGCTGTAACCCCAACGCCCAACGCACCCTCTCGTAGGAGCGCACTCGGGCGCGACGAAGCCTTACCGATAAAGCCCCATCGCGCCCTGGTGCGCTCCTACGGGGTTATCGGGCACCGCGTCGCGCGCGAAATCTTCGACGAAAGGCCACGGCAACCACCCAGACCCAGCGCACCCTGCCGTAGGAGCGCACCCGGGCGCGACGGAGCCTTACCGACAAAGCCCCTTCGCGCCCTGGTGCGCTCCTACGCTGTTCAGCCCGCGGCGATCAGCTTGACCATGTCGGCCGGGCTCAACGGCCTGCTGAACCAGTACCCCTGCCCCAGGTCGCAACCGCGCTCGCGCAGCAGGTTGAATTGTGCTTCCTGCTCGATGCCTTCGGCCACCACGGTGATCCCCAGCGAATGGGCCATGTTGATGATGGCGGTGGTCAGCGCCAGATCGTCCGGGTCGCGCTGCAGGTCGGCGATGAAGCTCTTGTCGATCTTGACCCCGTCCACCGGCACCTGGCGCAAATGGCTCAAACCGGAGAAGCCGGTACCGAAGTCGTCCAGCCACACCTTCACCCCGGTGCGGTGCAGCTGATCGAGCAGGCTGGCGGCCATCATCTCGTCGCCGATCACCGCCGTCTCGGTCAGTTCCAGGTGCAGCCGCGCGGCCGGCAAGCCGGACTCGGCCAGGCACTCGGCCACGGTGTCGATCAGATCGCCGCTGCGCAGCTGGCGCGGCGACACATTGACCGAAATGAACAGGCCCTCGCCCACTTCCGGCCATTGCGCCGCTTCCAGGCAGGCCGCGCGCAGCACCTTGGGGCCGATCGTCTCGATCAACCCGCTCTGCTCGGCGATATCGATAAAGGTAGAGGGCGCAATCGTGCCCAGCGCCGGGTGCTGCCACCGCAGCAGCACCTCCACGCCCACCAGTACGCGGTCGCTGGTGCGGTAGATCGGTTGATACACCAGCCGCAATTCGTCGCGCTCCCAGGCACCGCGCAGCTCGTGCTCCATGTGCACGCGACGCTCCACCGCATGGTCGGCCGCGCGGCTGTAGAAGCGGTGGCAGTTCTTGCCGGCGACCTTGGCCTGGTACATCGCGATGTCGCCGTTCTTCAACAGCGCGGTGGCATCGTTGGCATCGTCCGGAAACAGGGTGATGCCGATCGAGGTGCCCAGGAACACTTCACGGCCCTGCACGTTCAACGGGCGGCTCAACTCGTGCACCAGGCGGTCCGCCAGCTGTGCGGCGAGCAGGCTGACATCGCCGCTTTGCAGCAGGATCACGAACTCGTCGCCGCCGAAGCGCGCCAGGATCGCATCGTCGCCACCCAGCGCCGAAACCGCGCGACTGATCCGGCTGGCGAACTGCAGCAAGGCCTCGTCGCCGGCCTCATGCCCTAGCGTGTCGTTGACGCGCTTGAAGTCGTCGATATCGGCAAACAGCAGCGCCAGCTTGCTGTTGCTGCTGCGTGCGGTGTTGAGCAGGTGGTCCAGCCCTTCGCGAAAACCGAGGCGATTGGTCAGCCCGGTCAGCGCATCGGTGTAGGCCATATGACGCACTTCGCGGTCGTGCCGGGCGATGCTTTCGCTCATGCGGCCGAAGGCGGAAATCAGCTCGCCGATTTCGTCGTTGCGCGGATGCGGCGGCAGTTGCACGGCATAGTCGCCACGCTCGATCTGGCGTGCGGCCGCAGCCAGCAACCGCACCGGCGCCACCAGCGTGCGCTGCACATAGATCGCCAGCAGCACGCCCAGCGCCACCAGCGCGGCCAGCAGCACCAGCAACCAGCCCAGATCGCGTTTGCCGATCGCATTGAGGTTCTCGACCAGGGTCAGGTTGGCGCCAGATTCGATCTTGCGCACCCGCTCGCGCGACATGCCCACGCGCACGCCGCCGATACGCTGATCGCCGACCTTGATCGGCACCGTCACGTCCAGCACCTCGGGCGAGGATTGCAGCAACATCGCCTGCGCCGCCACCGCCCTGGCCGCGAGCGGGTCGTTCATGCGCTGTCCGTAGCGCTGCAGGTTGGGCGTGCCGTCGTGCACCAGCAGGCCGCGCCGGTCGAACACCAGCACATACGTCACCACTTGCTGACGCGACGCATTGCGCACCAGCGCCCCCACCGCGCCCAGGTCGGAGTAATACAGCGGGTTGGCCAGCCCGGAGGCCAGCTCGGTCGCCAGCGTCTCGCCGCGGGTGCGCAGGCTGCGATCGAACAGCTCGTGCAGGATCTGCGCGCTCAGCCCGCGCACTTCGCGCTGCATCGCACTCTGGCGTTGCAACAGCGACGCCAGGATCGCGCCGACGAGCAACAGGGTCAGCGCCATGACCAACAGGAAACGTGCCTGCAACCCGAAGCGCACCTGACTCATTCCATTTCATTCCTGACGTGCTGCAGGCCGGTGCTCAATGCATCCAGACGCCTGCGACTCTCGCTATCCAGCGGGTAAAACGCGGTGGTGCCGAAAAAACGTTTGAGCGCCGGTGCGGCCTTCGGGTCGGAGGCGGCCTGCAGCAACACCGCGCGAAGGCGGCGCTCCACTGCCGGGTCCATGCCGGAGCGCACCATTTCCACCGCCCGCGGCACCGGCGCGCTGCGGTACACGATGCGGAAATCGCGTTTGAACACCGGCGGCAGATGCCGCTCGTCGTCCCAATCGAGATTACTGAAGGCCCCGGCATCGATCAGGCGCTTGTGCACGAAAGCGGCGATGTTCAATTTGGAGCCGACCATCAGATAGCCGACCGAACCAGGCACCTGGGGGTCGTCCGGCGACAGCAGCACATCGCAGGCAATGCCGTTGCGCATCAGCTCCAGCATCGGCACCAGATAGCCGCTGGTGGACGATGCATTCTGCAACGCCAGGCTATGCCCGCGCAGTTGCGTGAGCGACCGGATCGGGCTGTCGCGGCGCACGAAAAACACCGTATGGAAGTCGCGCACACCGCCCCGCTCGGTCATCAGCAAGGGATGTACGCCGCCGCGCCGCTCCAGCAGCATCGCCGCACCGGTGGTCTCGCTGACCCAGTCGACCCGGCCACGCCGCAGGTAACTGGACATCTGGCGCGCATCCGGCGCCATCAGGATTTCGCCCCGACGGATGCCCACCTCGCGCATGCGCGGCACCACGTAGTCCAGCAGCGGTTTGAGTTGATCGTAATGTGTGGCGGGGTCATCGCTGATCCGCCCGAGCACCAATACCGAGGAGGGCGCTGCCGCAGCCGTCACGGCCAAGCCTGCACCGGCCACCAGCCAGCAGGCAATCAGACACCATTGTAGACCGCGCAAAACGGACACTCCCCTAGAGCCGCGGACAGCCTAGCCGAATCTTTGAAGATGTGACAGACGTCAGTTTCCGGCACGCCTGGCCAGCATTGCCATGCGCTGCGCATCGGACAGGATGCCGCGGATCAGCCGCACCTCCTGCTCGGTCATCTCCGCGCGCAGCAGCAACCGCCGCAACTTGCGCATCGCCGACTCCGGCGCGCGGCCCTTGTGGAAGTCGATCTCGTCCAGGGTCTCGCCCAGCTGGCCGAACATGCCTTCCAGCTGCGCATGGCTGGCCGGCCCGTCGCGCAGGCCGGAGGCCGGTACCGGCACGGGGTCGGCCTCGCCGGCGGCCAATTGCGCCAGCCGCACCTCATAGGCCAGCACCTGCACCGCCGCCGCCAGATTGAGCGAACTGAACTGCGGGTCGGACGGGATATGTACCGCCGCATGGCAGAGCTGCAATTCGTCGTTGGTCAGACCGGTGCGCTCGCGGCCAAACACGAACGCCAC
Organism: Xanthomonas sp. 4461; assembly: GCF_024806475.1. Classification (NCBI taxonomy): domain Bacteria; kingdom Pseudomonadati; phylum Pseudomonadota; class Gammaproteobacteria; order Lysobacterales; family Lysobacteraceae; genus Xanthomonas; species Xanthomonas sp. 4461. The sequence goes on from NZ_JANTYV010000001.1 coordinate 51,788, forward strand.
CTCGGCCGGCTCGCCCGCCTTGGCCAGGGCGCGCTGCGCGCCTTCGTCCGGCAGCAATTCTTCCAGCGCCACACGGCGCGCCCGTGCAGTGCAGCCGATCACCAGCGTGCAGTCGGCCACCGCCTCGCCCAGCGTGTCGAACAGCGGCGCATTGCCCAGCACGTCCTCGGCACCGGCCGAGCGCCGATAGGCGTCTTCATCGAGCGCGCGCTCGGGGGCCACCAACACCAGCCGCGAGACACCCATGGTCTTCATCGCACGCGCGGCGGCGCCGATGTTGCCTGGATGCTGGGTACCGACGAGAACAAAACGGATGCGCTGACTGACGGACATGAACGGAGATTGGGGAGCTGTTCGGCCGTAGATGGTAAACTGCGCGGCCGGCTTTCGCGCCGGACCGCTCTTTTACCTTCGCCATTTCCGATTCTGCCTTCACGGGAGCTTTAACCATGCAGAAACCCGCCGTCACCGTCATGGTCAAAGCCGCCCGCCTCGCCGGCAATGTGCTGTTGCGCGGTATCAACAAGCTGGATGCACTCAACGTGGTGCAAAAGGGCCGCATGGACTACGCCAGCGAAGTCGATGCCGATGCCGAGAAGGTCATCATCAAGGAACTCAAGCGCGGTTACCCCGAGTACGCCGTGTTTGGCGAAGAAGGCGGCGTGCAGGGCGGCAAGAGTGGCCGTTACACCTGGGTCATCGACCCGCTCGATGGCACCAGCAATTACCTGCGTGGGTTTCCGCACTACTGCGTGTCGATCGCCCTGGTCGAAAACGGCGAACCCACCGACGCGGTGATCTTCGATCCGCTACGCAACGAGCTTTTCACCGCCAGCCGCGGCGCCGGCGCCGTGCTCAACGACCGCCGCATCCGCATCGCCGAGCGAAAGGATCTGGACGGCGCAATGATCCACACCGGCTTCCCGCCGCGCGAGCGCGCACGGATCAGTGCGCACCTGAAGTGCGTCGATGCCCTGCTGGTCCAGGCCGAAGACGTGCGCCGCACCGGCTCAGCCGCGCTGGACCTGGCGTATGTGGCCTGCGGTCGCGCCGATGCCTACTTCGAAGCCGGCGTCAAAGCCTGGGACATCGCCGCGGGCGTGCTGCTGGTACGCGAGGCCGGTGGCCGCGTCTGCGACTACAAGGGCGCCACTCCGCCGCGCATGGACAATATGGGCCCGGAGACCCAGCAGATCGTGGCCGGCAACATCAAGATCAGCGACGCGCTGCAGAAGGTCATCGTCAACACCGGCTACGCCCGCGAGTTCGACGCCAAGTTCTGATTGCCTGCAGGCAAACGCAGGAGCGCACCTGGGCGCGATGGGGCTTTATCGGTAAGGCTTCGTCGCGCCCAGGTGCGCTCCTACACGACAAACCGCAGCAAACAAAGAAGGCCGGGATCGCTCCCGGCCTTCTTGTGTCATAGCCTGCGCGCAGGACTCAGGCGATCGCAGCGTGGTAGCGGCGCTCGACTTCTTCCCAGTTCACTGCGTTATAGAACGCGCCGATGTATTCCGGGCGACGGTTCTGATACTTCAAGTAGTACGCGTGTTCCCACACGTCCAGGCCCAGGATCGGGGTATTGCCCTCAAACAACGGGCTGTCCTGATTGGCGGTGCTTTCCACCACCAGCTTCTTGTCCGGGGTCACGCTCAGCCATGCCCAGCCCGAGCCGAAGCGGCTGACGGCGGCCTTGGTGAAGGCTTCCTTGAACTTCTCGAAACCACCGATGTCCTTGTCGATCGCCTTGGCAACTTCGCCCTTGGGCTCACCGCCGCCATTGGGCGACAGCACGGTCCAGAACAGCGAATGGTTGGCGTGGCCGCCACCGTTGTTGCGCACCGGGCCCTGCAGGTTTTCCGGCAGGCTCTTCAGCTTGGACACCAAATCGTCGATCGGCAGGTCGGCGTATTCGGTCCCTTCCAGCGCCGCGTTGACGTTGTTGATGTAGGTCTGGTGATGCTTGGTGTGATGGATTTCCATCGTCTGCGCATCGATGTTCGGTTCCAGCGCGTCGTAGGCGTAGGGCAACTGCGGAAGGGTGTAGGCCATGCGTGTCTCCTGGACTTGCCGCCCGGCGAAGACCGGGCGTTGCGGGGTAGATGGTAAGGACGCCGACGGCGCTTACCAAGGGCAGCGGCAGGGAAACTTCATCCCATTCGAGCAGGGACCGCGCCCTGTTGGCTGCACACCTTGCACCAGCCCCCGGTTACTTGGATGTGAATCGCGCAGCCGCCCGGCCGCGTTCAAAGTCGACACAGTCGCGCGACGGCATACTTGCTCTGCCGCACACTCTTCGCTCCCGGAACGTCTTCATGCGCAAGCCCGCTTTGCTGATCGTCGCCATCGTGCTGCTCGTCGCCGGCTTGTGGGGCATGCGGGCATTGCAGACGCCCAAGCCGCAGTTTGCTCCGCAGCTCAGCGCACCGATCGCCGCCATACCGCCAGCGCGTCAGGTGCCGCACTTGCCGGCCTTTCTGCCGATCGAAGCCATGGCCACCATCGTCCTGATCCAGCGCGGCGGGCCGTTCCCGCATGCCCAGGATGGCAGCGTCTTCGGCAACCGCGAACACCGGCTGCCGGAGCGCCCGCGCGGCTACTACCGCGAATACACCGTCGACACGCCTGGCAGCACCGACCGCGGCGCACGCCGCATCGTTACCGGCGGCACCCCGCCGCAGACCTGGTACTACAGCGACGATCATTACCAGAGCTTCAAGTCGTTCCAGGGCCCGACACCGGAGCAGGCGCCATGAGCGCGGGCGACTTTGCGCTGGACCTGTCCGACCCGCAGCAATCGGGCGTCTATCAAGCCGACACCGACGATCTGGACACGATGGCTGCGCTGGCACGCGATGCCGGCCTGCGCATCCTGCGCGTGGATCTGGCCACCTGCAGCGACAAGCGCATGCTGTTGATGCGCCTGGCCACCCAACTGGACTTCCCCGCCGGCTTCGGCCGCAACTGGGATGCCTTGAGCGATGCGCTGCGCGATCTGGCGTGGCTGCCCTCCCCGCGCGGCTACGCGCTATTGATCGACGGCGCCGAGGCATTGGCGCAGGCAGCGCCGAGCGAGCGCGATACCTTGCTGGACATTCTGGACGAAGCCGCCACCAGCTGGGCCACGCGCGGACTGACGTTTGCAGCGTTCGTGGCGCCGGCCAGCGCTTGCGATTGAATGAGTCGGCTCACCATTGCTGCCTGAAGATGACAGGCGCGTTACCTGCATGCGCGGCGTCGCTTGCTTGTAGCTGAGCGCAACTTGCAAATGGCGGCATGAGGCGCGGCCTGCGAAGCGCAGTCATCGCCCGCAGGGACGCAGCGACGCCTGCGCGAACAAACAGCGCAGCGCGACACCCAAGGCCGGCACGCAACCGCGCGTCGGCGGACTACTCCAGCTCGCTCCAGCGCGCGTATGCCGCATCCAGCTGCGCCTGCGCGTCGCTCAATGCTGCGGTGTGCGCGGTCATTGCCGCACTGTCGCGCTGATAGAACCCCGGGTCGTTCATTGCCTCGGTCAGCGCGGCGACCTGCTGCTCCAGCGTCTCGATCAAGCCAGGCAATTGCTCCAGTTCGCGCGCCTCCTTGTAGCTCAGCTTGCGCTTGGGCGCGGCATCCACCGCTGCCGCCGCAACTGCCACGGGCGTGGTCGCTGCAGCAGTCGCCGAGGCCTTGGCGACCGCCATCGCGTTGGGCGCCGGGGTGCGCCGCTGCCGCAACGAATCGCTGTAACCGCCGACGTAATCGCCGATCAGGCCATCGCCTTCCATCACCAGCGTCGAGGTCACCACGTTGTCGAGGAAGTCGCGGTCATGGCTGACCAGCAGCAAGGTGCCGGTGTACTCGCCCAGCAGCTCCTCCAGCAACTCCAGCGTCTCCACGTCCAGATCGTTGGTCGGTTCGTCCATCACCAGCAGGTTGGACGGCTGCGCGAACAGCCGCGCCAGCAGCAGGCGATTGCGCTCGCCACCGGACAGGCGGGTGATCGGCGCGCGGGCGCGCTCGGGCGTGAACAGGAAGTCCTGCAGATACGCATGCACATGTTTGCGCTTGCCGTTGATTTCCAGGAAATCGCGGCCTTCGGCCACGTTTTCGATGGCGCTCCAGTCCTCGCGCAGGGTCGAGCGGTACTGATCGAAATACGCAATCTGCAGATTGGTGCCGATGCGGATTTCGCCTTCCTGCGCCTGCAGGTCGCCCAGCAGCAACTTGAGCAAGGTGGTCTTGCCGCTGCCGTTGGGGCCGATCAGGCCGATGCGATCGCCACGCTGGATGATGGTCGAAAAATCCTTGACCATCGTGCGCGCGCCGAACGCAAAGCCGACCTCCTTGGCCTCGATCACCTTCTTGCCGGACGACTCGCCCTGCGAGACTTCCATACGCACATTACCGGTCAGATCGCGCCGCTGCACGCGCTCGTTGCGCATCGACTCCAGACGCCGCACACGGCCTTCGTCGCGGGTCCGCCGCGCCTTAATGCCCTGGCGGATCCAGATTTCTTCCTGTGCCAGCATCTTGTCGAAGCGCGCATTTTCCTGCGCCTGCGCATTGAGCCGTTCTTCGCGGCGGCGCTCGTAATTGGCCCAGTCGCCCGGCCAGCTGGTGACCTGGCCACGGTCGATCTCGACGATGCGGGTGGCCAACGCACGCAAAAAGCGCCGGTCATGGGTGACGAACAGCACGCTGCCGTTCCAGCCTTTCAGGAACGACTCCAGCCAATCGATCGCTTCGATATCCAGATGGTTGGTCGGCTCGTCCAGCAGCAGCACATCCGGCGAGGACACCAGCGAGCGCGCCAGCAGCACGCGTCGCTTCATGCCGCCGGACAGCCGCGCAAATTCCGCATCGCCGTCCAGTTCCAGCTTGGTCAGCGTCTCGCCGACGCGCTGATCCAGCGCCCAGCCCTCGGCCGCGTCGATCTTGGCCTGCACCTTGCCGAACGCGTCGGCGTCGAACACCGCGGCATGGCTGAGCTGGTGGAACTCGGCCAACCAGTGGCCCAACTCACCCAGGCCATCGGCCACCACATCGAACACGCTTCCGCCGGTGCCCTGCGGCACCTCCTGCTCCAGCCGTGCAATGCGCACGCCCTGCTGCACGCGCACTTCGCCGTCATCGGGCTTGAGCTCGCCGGCGATCAATTTCATCAAGGTCGATTTGCCGGCGCCGTTGCGACCGATCAGGGCGATACGCTCGCCCGGCTCGATCGTGAGGTCGGTTTTTTCCAGCAACAAGGGGCCGCCGACGCTGTAGTCGACGCTTTGCAGAGTGATTAAAGGCATCGCGCAATTATACGGGATTGGTGATTGGGGATTCGGGAATGGAAAAGCCTCGCCGTTGCGATTCCCGATTCCCTACTCCCGATTCCCGCTAAAATGCGCCATGAACGAATTCTCCGCGCTGCCGCTGTCGCCGGCCCTGGCCCCCGGCATCGACGCCCTTGGCTACACCGTCCTTACTCCCATCCAGGCGCAAAGCCTGCCGCCGATCCTGCAGGGGCTGGACGTCATCGCCCAGGCGCCGACCGGCAGCGGCAAGACCGCCGCCTTCGGGCTGGGCCTGCTGCAGAAGCTCGACCCGGCGCTGACCCGCGCGCAGGCGCTGGTGCTCTGCCCCACGCGCGAACTGGCCGACCAGGTCGGCAAGCAACTGCGCAAGCTGGCCACCGGCATCCCCAACATGAAGCTGGTGGTACTGACCGGCGGCATGCCACTAGGCCCGCAACTGGCCTCGCTCGAAGCGCACGACCCGCAAGTGGTGGTCGGTACGCCCGGGCGTATCCAGGAACTGGCCCGCAAGCGCGCCCTGCACCTGGGCGGGGTCCGCACGCTGGTGCTGGACGAGGCCGACCGCATGCTCGACATGGGTTTCGAAGAACCCATCCGCGAGATCGCCAGCCGCTGCGACAAGCACCGCCAGAGCCTGCTGTTCTCGGCCACTTTCCCGGACATCATCCGCACGCTGGCGCGCGAGATCCTCAAGGACCCGATCGAAATCACCGTCGAAGGCGCCGACAGCGCGCCGGAAATCGACCAGCAGTTCTTCGAGGTCGACCCGACCTACCGGCAGAAGGCCGTCGCCGGCCTGCTGCTGCGCTTCAACCCCGAATCCAGCGTGGTGTTCTGCAATACCCGCAAGGAAGTGGACGAGGTGGCCGGCTCGCTGCAGGAATTCGGTTTTTCAGCGCTGGCGTTGCATGGCGACATGGAACAACGCGACCGCGATGAAGTGCTGGTGCGTTTCGTCAACCGCAGCTGCAACGTGCTGGTGGCCAGCGACGTGGCCGCGCGCGGACTGGACGTCGAAGACCTGTCGGCCGTGGTCAACTACGAGCTGCCCACCGATACCGAAACCTACCGGCATCGCATCGGCCGCACCGCGCGCGCCGGCAAGCACGGCCTGGCGCTGAGCCTGGTGGCACCGCGCGAGGCGGCGCGTGCGCAGGCACTGGAAGCAGAACAGGGCCAGCCGCTGAAGTGGTCGCGTGCGCCGCTGGCCACCGCCCGCCCGACGCAGCTGCCGCAGGCGGCCATGACCACGTTGCGGATCGACGGCGGCAAGACCGACAAGCTGCGCGCTGGCGACATCCTCGGCGCATTGACCGGCGAAGCCGGACTCTCTGGCGCGGCGATCGGCAAGATCGCCATCTACCCCACCCGCTCCTATGTCGCCATCGCCCGCGCGCATGTCGCCAAGGCGCTGGCGCACCTGCACGCAGGCAAGATCAAGGGACGCCGGTTTCGGGTCAGCAAGCTCTAAGCAACAGTCGCAGCCTGCGCGGGCGCACGAACCTTGCAGCGGTGCTGGTCGAGTCCAGCGAGTCTTGCTACACACGAGGCGGCCGGTGCAATGCCGGCCGCGTGCCAGGCGTTGTTGGCGTGACGGCGTTGCATGCACCGGCAACCAGCGCCTGTCGCAAGCCACGATCAAGACCGACTAAACGCACACCAGCGATGAGCGCTTGGCAGGCAGCCGAGCATGGCGGAAAGCCGCGATGAAGGTGCGTGCGGCACAGTCCGAACACCGATCGCGTCGACCTTCCGCCAAGCGCGCTCGGCCGGTCGGTCGACCTCAGTAAGCCAAGGTCGCCAGCAGCGGCACATCGTTGGCCCATTTCTCGCGGCCCTGCAGCGCCTTCAGCTCGACCAGCACCGCCGCGCCAACGACCTCCAGCTCCAGCTGTGCGGCCAGCGCCAGCGCGGCACGCAGCGTGCCGCCGGTGGCCAGCACGTCGTCGACAATCAGCACGCGCGCGCCGCGCGGCAGCGCGTCTTCATGCATTTCAATGCGATCGGTACCGTATTCCAGCGCATATTCCTGGATCAGCGTCCGCCCGGGCAGCTTGCCCGGCTTGCGCACCGGCACGAACCCGGTACGCAGTTCGCGTGCCAGGGCTGCCCCGAGGATGAAGCCGCGCGCCTCGATGCCCAGCACCGCATCCAGCGGCGTGGTGCGCCAGGGCTGCGCCATCTCATCCAGCGCAGAGGCGAAATCCGGGCCGTCGGACAATAGCGGCGTGATGTCCTTGAACACGATCCCCGGCTTGGGAAAGTCGCTAATGTCGCGAATCCGTTCCGACCAGTGATTGGGGCCGGAGGCGTTGCTGCCGGCGCAGCGGGTACAGTCTGTCATGGTGGGATGGCGTCGTTGCCAGTGGGGACAGCCCTATTCTAGGCTGCGCAGCCCTTGGCGCGGCAGTTACAGCGCCCGTGCGTCTGAGCGCGTCAGGAACTGCAGGACAGCATCGAACACCCGGCGCGATCGCGCGCCCACTCCGGCCGGCGGGCTGCGAACGCGGCATTGCCTGGCTGGTCGTCATACGGCCGGCGCATGACCTCCAGCAAATCCTGTACGCCCGATGGATCGCCCTGCTCGGCCTTGTCGATCGCCTGCTGCGCCAGGTAATTGCGCAGCACGTAACGCGGGTTGGCCAGGCGCATCCGCTCGCGCCGTTGTTCCGGCGACAAGCTGTCCTGCTGCAACCGGAGGGCATAGCGCTGCAGCCAATCGTGCAGCTGCGGCGCATTCGCCTGGCGCTTGTCGTCGTCGTAGAACGCATCGCGCAGCAACTGCGGATCCGGATGCTCGGGTGTGACGTCGAGCAAGGCGCGGAAGGCCAGCGTCATGTCCATTTCCGCGTCGCGCATCAGCGCGCGCAGTGCATCGATCAGTTGCAGGTCCTCGTCGCGGCACTCGGCCAGCCCCAACTTGGCGGCGGTGTCGTTGCGGTCGCAGGCCAGATACGTATCGCGAAAGCGATCCAGCCCCTGTTGCAAGGCAGCGGCGTCGGCGAACAGCGGCGCCAGCGCCTGCGCCAGCCGGCCCAGGTTCCAATACGCCACCTGCGGCTGGGTGCCGAAGCGATAGCGGCGGCCCTGCGCGTCGGTGGTGTTCGGGGTCCAGTCCGGGTCGTAATCGTCGACCCACCCATACGGGCCGTAGTCGATGGTCAGGCCCAGGATCGACATGTTGTCGGTATTCATCACCCCGTGCACGAAGCCCACCCGCATCCAGTGCGCCACCATCACCGCCGTGCGTTCGCAGACCTGCGCGAACCAGGCTGCGTACAACGCCTCGCCCGTACCTTGCAGTTCGGGGAAATCGCGCGCGATGGTGAAGTCCGCCCATTGCCGCAGCAGCGCCATGTCGCCGCGCACGCTCGGCAATTCGAAATTACCGAAACGGACGAACGATGGCGCCACCCGGCATAGGATCGCTCCCGGCTCCCGCTGCGGCCGGCCGTCGTAGAACATGTCGCGTACCACTGCATCGCCGGTGGTCACCAGGCTCAGCGCACGCGTCGTCGGCACGCCCAGGTGATGCATCGCTTCGCTGCACAGGAATTCGCGAATCGACGAACGCAACACGGCCCGGCCATCGGCGCCGCGCGAATACGGCGTGGGGCCGGCCCCCTTGAGCTGCAATTCGTGGCGCCCGCCATCCACACCGACCGCTTCGCCCAGCGAAATCGCCCGGCCGTCGCCCAGTTGGCCGGCCCAATGGCCGAACTGGTGCCCACCGTAGTTGACCGCCCATGGCTGCATGCCCGGATACAGCGCATTCCCGCCAAAGACCTCGGCAAAGCGTGTGCTGGCAATCTCGGCCGCATCGAATCCAAGCAGCTGCGCCATCTCCAGCGAGTAAGCCATCACGCGCGGTGCGGCGACCGGCGTCGGCAACACCGACGACCAGGCCGCGCCGACCTCGCGACGGCGCGGCCCGTGCTCCGGGTCGCCGGGCAACTGCTGGCGCAGGCGATTATCAAAATGCAGGTCTGTCATGCGCCAAGCCTAGGCCAGCGACGGTGAACTTGGCATGGGCGGCCGCCGCATCCGCGCTGGCGGGCGCCTCGTATTCTCCACTTCGCATGCCGACACCAAGCGAGCTCCTCCTGCACATGCTGGCGACAACAGATCAACGCTAATACGCAGCGCCATCGCCACGCTCCCGTAGCTGCGACGCAGTTGCGGATGCCACCACCGAACAAGGCGGAACGATTCAACACGCGTCGCCCGTCGTCAGCCGCCTGGCTCCGCACCTCTTCCCTCAACCGACATCGCCCATGCCTCTTCGTGCCTCCCGCTGGATCCGTCCCGCCATCCTGCTGCTTGGCTCCCTCACGTTGACGGCCTGCAGCAGCGTGTTCTTTGGCGGCATCAATGCCGTCTCCAGTCGCGAGGGCGTTGTCGAACATCCCAACCAGGTGTTCGATCCGGAGCACGGCCTGGCCCTGGATGTCTACCAGCCACGCGGTGCGGTGGGTGCACCAGTGGTGGTGTTCTTCTATGGCGGCACCTGGAAACGCGGCAAGCGCGCCAACTATCGCTGGATGGGTGAGGCCCTGGCCCGTCAAGGTGTGGTCGCAATGGTGGCCGACTACCGCAAGTACCCGCAGGTGGGGCTGCAAGGCTTCATGGCCGACGCCGCCCGCGCTACCTCATGGAGCGCCCAGCATGCGCGCGAATATGGCGGCGACCCCAAGCGACTGGCGGTGATGGGGCACTCGGCCGGCGCCCATATCGCCGGTCTGCTGGCGACCGATGGCCACTGGCTACAGGCGCAAGGCCTTCAGCCCCAGCAGCTATGCGGCTTTGTCGGCCTGGCCGGCCCCTACGATTTTCTTCCAATGACCGACCCCGAACTTGTCCAGATCTTCGGCACCTCGCAGGACGAGCAGGCCAGGTCGCAGCCGGTCCTGCATGTCGACGGCAACGAGCCGCCGATGCTGTTGTTGCATGGCGATGCCGACCGCGTCGTTGAGCCACAGAACAGCACCGCGCTGGCTTCGGCCATGCGTGGCGAGGGCAAAAACGTACAGGTCAAGCTCTACCCAGGAGTCGGCCACATGGGTCTGGTGCTCGCCTTCCGCAAGCCGCCGGCCGACTCGCCGGAACTGCGCGACACCCTGCACTTCCTTCGTCAGTGCCAGGCACCCTGAGGTGGAGCTGGCGCACGTCATGTGCCACTGAGCAACTGCTGCCTCGGCAAGCCTGCTGGTTCAGCAGGCGCCGCCGGTACAGCAAGCACGCGGCTGGCAACGTCATGCCGTTGCCGGCCCTGGCATCAGTCGTTGCTATTGCGGCCCATCAGCGCATAGGGGCCACCCTTCTTCAGTGCAGCCTGGTACGCAGGGCGCGCCTCGATCCGCTCCAGGAACGCGCGCAATTGCGGGTAGCTCTCCAGCCCGCCGCCGCGTGCGGCGGCAGCCTGCGCCGGAAAACTCATCTGGATGTCGGCAGCGGTAAAGCGTTCGCCGGCAAACCAGGCGTTGGCCTGCAGCGACTGTTCCATCCAGTCCAGATGCAACTTCACCTGCGGGCCGACAAAACCCGACATCGCCTTGTCCACGATGGCACGCGCGATGGGTTTGGCAAAGAACGGCATCGGCGCGCTGCGTATACGAGCGAAGATCAGCGTCATCAGTAGCGGCGGCATCGCCGAGCCTTCGGCGTAGTGCATCCAGTAGCGGAACTGCTGACGTTCGGGTGAGTCGATGGGGCGTGCAGGCGGCGACAACGCGCATTCGGTGTCGTAGCGCTCGGTCAGGTAGTCGAGGATGGCGCCCGACTCGGCGATGGTCAGGTCGCCATCGACGATGACCGGCGACTTGCCAAGCGGGTGGATCGCGCGCAACTCCGCCGGGGCCAGCATGGTCTTGGGATCGCGCTCGTGGCGTACGATCTGGTAAGGCAGTGCCAACTCTTCGAGCAGCCACAGCACGCGCTGCGAACGGGAGTTGTTGAGATGGTGAACAGTGATCATGGCAAGCGGCCGCACACGGAAAGCGTCATCCTAACCATCCGGACGTCGTTGCCGTGCGCAAGCCGTGCCGCGGCCGCGATGTAGTGCGCCGCGCAGTGGCCCAGCCATTTGCCTGCTCGCGGCGAGCAACGCTCCACATGCGGGCCGGCGTCTGTTGCAGTCGGTGCCACGTAGTCGATGACGCCCGGACGAAAATTCGGCAGGCCGCAGAAATCACCCACGGCCTGGATGCAGAAGACCAGCCATCTCCGATGACACAAGCCCCGCTGCACAGGGTACGCAGCGGACAATAAAAAACGCCGGCCGCTTGCGCGACCGGCGTTTTTGGCAACCCTAAGGTTGCAGACGGATTAGACCGCCTGCACCTGGTCAGCCTGCATGCCCTTCTGGCCCTGCACGGCGACGAAGGTGACCTTCTGGCCTTCCTGCAGCGACTTGAAGCCGGTGCCCTGGATGGCACGGAAGTGCACGAACAGGTCCGGGCCGCTTTCCGGGGTGATGAAGCCGAAGCCCTTGGCATCGTTGAACCACTTCACGGTACCGCTCTGACGTGATGCATCTGACATTTTACTAACTCCTGAACTATAAATGGATAAATCGCAGCGTCCGAAAAGCCGGAGCTGAGACTGAGTTGCAGGCGTTGGTAAAGCGGAACGATGAAGCGAGATCTGTAACGATCCGGCTGCACCAGGCCACGATTCACGGTGACCCTTGCAAACACAGTGCGTGCACAGTACTCGTGTTTTCGGCAAAAAGCGACACCTTGCGTCAAATCTTTTGCCGTCAGGCCAAATCCGACTGTCTGTCGGGCCCATCCCCATCCACAATCACTCGATGAATACGCCTCCAACACCGACACGCGCGCAGATCTGGGTCGATGCCGATGCCTGCCCTGCGGTGATCCGCGACATCCTGTTCCGCGCCGCAGCACGCACCGGCATTGCCGTGACCCTGGTCGCCAACCACTATCTCAGTACGCCTTCCCTGCCCCATGTACGCGCCTTGCAAGTGCCCGGCGGCCCGGACGCGGCCGACGATGCGATCGCCGAACGGGTGGCCGCGGGCGACCTGGTGGTGACCCAGGACATCCCGCTGGCTGCGCGCGCGCTGGAAGCAGGCGCCGCGGCGGTCGGGCTGCGCGGCGAAGCGTTCACCAGCAACACCATCGCCGAGCGCCTGTCGGTGCGGGGCTTCATGGAAGAGCTGCGCGGTGCCGGCATCACAACCGGCGGGCCAGCGGCGCTGCATGCCCGCGATCGCCAGGCCTTCGCCGCCCAGCTGGACCGCTGGCTGGCCGCGCAACCGCGCGCGCAGACGTAACGCGCCGTAGCTGGGGCGGACGCGTATTATGAGCGCCCTTTGCAATCGGCATCCTGATGGCCCTCACCGCCACCGTCCGCAGGGCGGAGCTCCAGATCAGCGACATGGACCGCGGCTACTACGCCAACCATTCGCTGACCCTGGCCCAACACCCTTCCGAAACCGACGAGCGCCTGATGGTGCGCCTGCTCGCGTTCGCCCTGTTCGCCGACGACCGCCTGGAATTCGGCCGCGGTCTCAGCAACGACGACGAGCCCGACCTGTGGCGGCGCGACTACACCGGCGACCCGGACCTGTGGATCGACCTCGGCCAGCCCGATGAAAGCCGCGTGCGCAAGGCCTGCAACCGCTCGCGCGAAGCGGTGGTCATCGGCTACGGCGGTCAGGCTACCGAGACCTGGTGGAAGAAGCACGCCAACGCCATGGGCCGGCACCGCAACCTGCGCGTGATCGAACTCGACTCCCAGGCCACCGAAGCGCTGGGGGCGCTGATCCAGCGCGGCATGCGCTTTGACGTGATCATCCAGGACGGCGAAGTGCAGATGCTGGCCGACCACGGCAGCGTCACCCTGACTCCGATGGTGCGACAAGCGCCGGCCGAATGAACATGCGGTGCGACGTGCTGGTCATCGGTGCCGGGGCTGCCGGCCTGATGAGCGCCTTCACCGCCGGCCGGCGTGGCCGTCACGTACTGGTGCTGGACCACGCCAACAAGGTCGGCAAGAAGATCCTGATGTCCGGCGGCGGGCGCTGCAATTTCACCAATACCGGGACCGCGCCGGGCAACTTCATTTCCGCCAATCGCCATTTCTGCAAATCTGCGCTGGCGCGCTACAGCCCGGGCGATTTCGTCGAGCTGGTGGAGCGCCATGGCATCGCGTATCACGAAAAAGAGCTGGGCCAGCTGTTTTGCGACATCTCGTCCAAGCAGATCGTGCGGCTGCTGCTGGACGAGTGCGAGGCGGCCGGGGTGCAGATCCACACCCAGTGCGAGGTGCGCTCGGTCCGTCGCGACAGCGACGGTTTCACGCTCGACACCAGCCTGGGGCGCGTGCAGGCGCAATCGCTGATCGTCGCCACCGGCGGGCTGTCGATACCCAGCATGGGCGCCAGCGGCTTCGGCTACACCCTGGCCAGACAATTCGGCCATGCGCTGCTGCCGACGCGCGCCGGGCTGGTACCGCTGACCTTGAGCGGCAAACATCAGGAACGTCTGCAGGACCTGTCCGGTCTCGCCCTGCCGGTGGAAGCGCACTGCAACGGCGCCAGCTTCCGCAACTTCATGCTGCTCACCCATCGCGGCGTCAGTGGGCCGGCGATCCTGCAGATCTCTTCGTATTGGCAGCCTGGCGACGACTTGCGGCTCGACCTGCTGCCGGGACACGACGCGGGCGCGTGGCTGCGCGAGCAGAAACAGCAGCGCGGCGCCACCGAGCTGCGCAATGTGCTGGGCGATGTGCTGCCGCGACGCTTTGCGCAACGCCTGTGCGAGGTGTGGTTGCCGGACAAGCCGGTGCGCCAGCTGGATCCGCCGCAGTTGCAGAGCGCGGCCGAGCTGCTCTCTGCCTTCCCGCTGATCGCCAGCGGAACCGAGGGCTACCGCACTGCTGAAGTCACCCTCGGCGGTGTCGATACGAATCAGGTCTCCAGTGCGACCATGGAGTCGCGGCTGGTGGCTGGCCTGTACTTCGTCGGCGAAGTGCTGGACGTCACCGGCTGGCTTGGGGGATACAACTTCCAGTGGGCCTGGGCATCGGGCCATGCCGCCGGCAGCGCAGCCTGACCACGCCGCATGGCATTGCGCAGCACCGACTGCGCACGCAGTGAGCGATGCAGCGTGATTGCCGTGGCGTCCGCGAGGATCGACGCACCAAGGCCCGGTCGCGGCTCTGCGCGAGTTCACCGGCGGCCCATTACTTGCGCCACGTCTCACACTGGATGCGGCATGATCCACACACATGGACGTGCCAAACCCCTTCGTGTATTAAAGCCCGTCTCCAGGGAGCCGCGCATGCAAAAAGGCAAAGATCTCACCCTCCGCCTGATGATCGTCGATGACAGCGTGGAGAGTGCCGAGACCATCGTCACCGCGCTGCGCAACGGCGGCATCGCGGTACGTCCGTCGCGGCCGCAAAACCAGGAGGAACTGGCCAGCATGCTGTCGGGCCAGATCGATCTGGCCATCCAGGGCCAGGCCCAGCAGGTGCCGATGAGCGCGCTACAGGCGCAGATCGCCGGCAGCGGCAAGGACATTCCGATCATCCTGCTGGCCGAGCGCATCGAGGAAAATGCAGTGGTCGAGGCCGCTGCGCATGGTATCCGTGCGATCGCGCTGCGCCAGCGTCCGGAACATCTGCTGGCCCTGGTGCGTTCGGAGTGGGCCGACCTGCAGGCGCGTCGCGGCCTGCGCCGCATCGAAGCGCAGATGCGCGAAACCGAGCGGCGCTGCGATGCGCTGATCGCCTCCTCGCGCGACCCCATCGCCTACGTGCACGAAGGCATGCATATCCGCGCCAACGAGGCCTATCTGGAGATGTTCGGCTTCGAGTCGTTCGACGATGTCGAGGGCGTGTCGTTGCTGGACATGATCGCCGCGCAATACGTGGACGACTTCAAGCAACTGCTCAAGGCCATGGCCAAGGGCGAGCCGCCGCCGGCGCAGTACAAGGTCGACGCACGCCGGCTGGAAGGCGACACCTTCCCGGCGACGATGGAATTTGCCACCGCCACGTATGAAGGCGAGCCATGCATCCAGGTGGTGTTCCGCCGCCGCGAGGAGTTCGACCCGGAACTGGCGCGCGAGGTCGAAGACCTGCGCCAGCGCGACCAGGTCACCGGCCTGCTCAACCGTCCCACCTTCATGGTGGCGCTGGAACAGGCGGTGGCGCGCGCCGGCCGCAGCGAAGGCCAGTCCGGCTTCCTGCTGATCGAGCCGGATCACTACAGCCGCATCCTTCCCGAGATCGGCCTGGACTCGGCCGACGCCTTGATCGCGGCCATGGCCGCGCACGTGGCCGGCATCGTCGATGAGAGCGTGGTGGCTGCACGCTTCGGCGAGCACAGCTTTGCCCTGTTGCTGGACGGCAACTACGCACGTACCCACGCGCTGGCGGAAACGGTGCGCGATGCATTCGCGCAGCATGTTTTCAGCGTCGGCTCACGCTCGGCCACGGTCACGGTGAGCATTGGCGGCGTGCAGATCGGCGAAAAGATCGCCAGCATCGGCCAGGTGCTCAATCGCGGGACCGAAGCGGTGCGTACCACTGCCGAACTCGGCGGTAACGCGGTCAGCATCTACGACCCGGCCGCTGCCGACCGGGCCGAGGAAGAGCGCATCGAGCGTTGGGTCGCGCAGCTGCGCGAGGCGCTGGTCGGCGATGGGTTCCTGCTGCATTACCAGCCGGTGCTCAATCTGCAGGGCGAGCCGCTGGAGCTGTATCAGGCGTTCCTGCGCCTGGATCGCAACGGCGAGATGATGTCGCCGAATGCCTTCATGGCCATCGCCGAAGAGCACGACCTGATCACCGAAATCGACCGCTGGGTGGTGGCGCGCGCCATCCGTCAGCTCGGCGAGCGGCAACGTGCGGGACACACCACGCACCTGCTGGTGCGCATCGGGCCGAACTCGTTCTCCGACCCGCAGATGATCGACACCATCCGCGAGCAGTTGGCGGTGTACGGCGTGCCGGGCGAGCGCCTGTGGTTGCAGACGCCCGAATCGAAGGTGTTTACGCATCTGCGTAATGCGCAACAGTTTCTGGCGGCAGTGTCGGCGATGGGCTGCAAGGTCGGGCTGGAGCAGTTCGGTTCGGGCCTGGATTCGTTCCAGCTGCTCGCGCATTTCCAGCCGGCCTTCCTCAAACTGGACCGCGGCATCACCGGCGACGTCGCCTCGGCCCGCGAGAGCCAGGAAAAGATCCGCGAAATCACCTCGCGCGCGCAGCCGGCCGGCATTTTGACCGTGGCCGAATTCGTGGCCGATGCGCAGTCGATGAGCAGCTTCTTCAGCGCGGGCGTGGATTATGTGCAGGGAGATTTCGTCGCACCCACCGGCCCGCTGATAAACTACGAATTCGGCTGATCCAACCGAAACCGGTCACACAGGACAACAAAAAACCCGCAATGCGCGGGTTTTTTGTTGTCTTTCAACCCGATACCTGGTCGGCTGGTTTCCGACCAGTCCATGCAGCGGGCACTGTTTGGCTGAACCCGGGCGGCGCGCTCCTGTAGCCATTGCACCAATGACCGATGCTGATTGCTGCAGCGGCTTCCGCATCACACGGAGCCGCCGCGATCTTGCGGTGCCGCTTACAGTGCCGCAGCATTGGCCGCCCGCAGCGCGGTGATGCGCTCGGTCAGCGGCGGGTGGCTCAGGAACAGGCGACGCAAGCCGTCGCCGACGCCACCGGAGATGCCGAACGCCTGCACCTGCGAGGGCAAGGTGCTCTGGCCATGGTTGAGCGACAGCCGCTCCAGCGCGGCGATCATCTTGTTGCGTCCGGCCAGCTGCGCGCCACCGGCGTCGGCGCGGAACTCGCGACGGCGCGAGAACCACATCGCGATCATGGTCGCGAACATGCCGAGCACCATCTCCAGCGCGAACACGATGACGTAGTACGCAAAGCCGCGGCCGCCCTCGCGGTTGCCCGACAGGGCGCTGTCGATGACGCCGCCGACCACACGCGCCAATACGATCACGAAGGTATTCAACACACCTTGCAGCAGCGCCATAGTCACCATGTCGCCATTGGCGACGTGGGCGATCTCGTGGCCGAGCACTGCCTCGGCTTCGTCCTGGCTCATGTTCTGCAGCAGCCCGGTGGAGACCGCGACCAACGCATTGTTGCGATTGGCGCCGGTCGCGAAGGCATTGATTTCCGGGCCCTCGTAGATCGCTACTTCCGGCATGCCGATGCCGGCGGCCTGCGCCTGACGCCGCACCGTCTCCAGCAACCAGCGCTCGGTCGGTGTGCGCGGCTCGGTGATCACCTGCGCGCCGGTGCTGCGCTTGGCCATGAACTTGGACAGCAGCAACGAGACGAACGCGCCGCCGAAACCGAAAATGGCGCCCATCACCAGCAGGCCGCTCATCTGTGCGGAATTGACGCCCAATACCGACATCACAATGCTGGCGAGGAACAACACCGCCAGGTTGGTCAGCAGGAACAGGAAAATGCGGTTGAACATGACGCGCTTGCTCCACTCATCGGGGGTGACCTGCTGCGGATCTGCGGCCGTCGCAGCTTGAAATCAAGCAAGCACCTGACCGACGATTCAGCTGTCTATGCCACAATCTCTCTACCGCGGCCGCTTCGCGCCCTCCCCGACCGGCCCCCTGCACTTCGGCTCGCTGCTGGCGGCATTCGGCAGTTGGTTGCTCGCCCGTCATGCCGGTGGGCAGTGGTGCGTGCGCATCGAGGACATCGACCCGCCACGCGCCGAGCCGGGCGCGTCCGAACGCCAGCTGCGCAGCCTGGCCGCGTTCGGGCTGACATCCGACCTGCCGGTGATCCGGCAATCGGACCGCGATGCGCACTACAACGACGCAATCGCCACACTGCTGGCGAGCGGGCTGGCGTTCGAATGCAGCTGCAGTCGCGCCGATCTGGCCCGGATGGACGGTATCCACCACGCCTGCGTGGCGGCGCTGGGCGACCGGCGCGCGGTGCGCCTGCGCGTGCAGCCTCAGGACCCGGTCGGCTTCGACGATGCGCTACAAGGCCACGTACGGCAGGACGTCTACGCCGACGTCGGCGATGTCGTGCTGCGTCGCGCCGATGGCTACTGGGCTTACCAGTTGGCGGTGGTGGTGGACGATGCTGCGCAGGGCATCACCGATGTCGTACGCGGCGCGGACCTGCTCGACTCCACCCCGCGCCAACTCCTGCTGCAGCGTGCCCTGGACTTGCCCCAGCCACGCTACCTGCACCTGCCGCTGATCCTCGATGCCGATGGCCGCAAATTATCCAAATCGCACGGCGCGCCCGCAATGGACGACGCCGACCCGTTGCCGGCGCTGCGTGCCGCCTGGCAGGCACTGGGCCAGCCGCCGTCGGCCCTGCCGCAGCAGGCAGGCATCGATGCGTTGCTGCGGCATGCCGTGCAGCATTTTTCGCCCGAGCTGCTGCCGCGCACCGCCACCCTGGGCAGCGATGGGCGCGCATCGCAGCCCGGGCGTGACTAGAATTGCGACCCAGCACCGGCATCCGGGCGCGGCGTCTGCGCCGGCTTCCCGATCCCCCGGCCTTCCCCGCTTAATGGAGTCGTCATGACATCTCGCGTCGCATTGGTCACCGGCGGCACCGGCGGTATCGGTACCGCCATCTGCAAGCGCCTGGCCGACCAGGGCCACAAGGTGGCCAGCAACTTCCGCAACGACGAAAAGGCGCGCGACTGGCAGCAGCGCATGCAGGCGCAGGGTTACGCATTTGCCCTGTTCCGTGGCGATGTGGCCTCGTCCGAGCACGCGCGCGCCCTGGTCGAGGAGGTGGAGGCCTCGCTGGGGCCGATCGAGATCCTGGTCAACAATGCCGGCATCACCCGCGATACCACCTTCCACCGCATGACCGCCGAGCAGTGGCACGACGTCATCAACACCAACCTCAATTCGGTGTTCAACGTCACCCGCCCGGTGATCGAAGGCATGCGCAAGCGCGGCTGGGGCCGGGTCATCCAGATCAGTTCCATCAACGGGCTCAAGGGCCAGTACGGCCAGGCCAATTACGCCGCGGCCAAGGCCGGCATGCACGGCTTCACCATTTCGCTGGCGCGCGAGAACGCCGCCTTCGGGGTCACCGTCAACACGGTCTCGCCCGGTTACGTGGCCACCGACATGGTCATGGCGGTGCCGGAAGAGGTCCGCGCCAAGATCGTGGCCGATATCCCCACCGGGCGGCTGGGCCGCCCGGAAGAGATCGCCTACGCGGTGGCATTCCTGGTGGCGGAAGAGGCTGCCTGGATCACCGGCTCCAATCTGGACATCAACGGTGGCCACCACATGGGCTGGTAACGTTTGCTGCAACTTTGCGGTGCAGCATGGATTTTGGATAAAAACCATGCTGCGCAACATTTTTAATGTGTCCGCTTAAGCAAATAAGGCCGTTTGGCTGTTGCAACCGCTGCTGCGCTGCGCCATCCTGCGCGCACTATCAGTGTGAGTGAACGTTCCATGGCCGGACTTCGCATCATCAAGAAGTATCCCAATCGCCGTCTCTACGACACCGAGATTTCCAGCTATATCACCATCGAAGATGTGCGCCAGTTGATCATCGACGGCGAGGAGTTCGAAGTCCGCGATGCCAAGAGTGGCGAAGATTTAAGTCGTGCCGTCTTGCTGCAGATCATCGCCGACCGCGAACAGGACGGCGAGCCGATGCTCTCCACCCAGTTGCTGAGCCAGATCATCCGCTTCTACGGGGACTCGCTGCAGGGCTTCATGGGCAATTACCTGGAACGCAGCATGCAGGTGTTCCTGGACCAGCAGCAGCAGTTCCGCCAGCAGATGGGCAACCTGCTCGGGCAGACCCCGTGGGCGATGATGAACCAGCTCACCGAGCGCAACCTGGAGTTGTGGCAGGAATTCCAGCGCAACTTCGGCGCCGGTTTCGGTCGTCCGGGCGGCCCCGGCACGCCGCCGACGCCGCCTGGCGCCGGCAGCATGGGCAGCGGCCCGATGGGCACCGGCACGCACGGTGGCGCATCGAGCAGCCACACCGGCACCACCGGCAAGGCGCGCAACCGCGGATGAGCTCGCTCCTCGCGCCTTCCAGCCTGCGTGGCTGGAGGCGCGACCAGACGCTTGATTAGTGGCCGGCCTGCTGCGCGCAGGCCGAGCAGATCCGCTGCACGTGGTAGCCACGCGCACGCAAGCGCTCCACGACTCCGTCGTTGCCCAAAAGATGCAGGGCGCCCACCACCACCAGGGTGGTTCCACTGCGCTTGCCCAGCTGCTTTTCCAGCCGCGGCACCCAACGCGCATTGCGCTCGACGTTGATGTCCTGATACAGCGCCGGATACTGGCGGCGCATGTCTTCGGCCATCTGCGTCGATAGCGTGTGCACGTCGCCATCGCGCCAGGCCGCATGCAGCCGACGCAGCTGATCGGTGGTATCGGCCTCGTCCAGCGCCTCTTCCAGCAGCTGATGCTGCTCGGTGGGCGACATGCCATCCAGCAGGGCGATCTGTTCTTCGGCGCGCTCCAGGCCGTCGGCGGGCTTGCCCCTGGCCTGCGCCTGATCCATCAGGTAATGATCCAGGCCCGCGTTCGGGTCCATGCCTTGCCGGGTCATTTCGGCCAGGCTGACCGACAGTGCGACGAACCACGGTTTGAGCGACTGCAAGGCATCGATCGACATGCCGTACTTGCGCGCGTAGGCACTGAGTGCCTGCCAGGTCTTTGCATCCAGCACATCCTGCAGAGTGCGACCATCGGTGCGTCGTGCCACTTGCAGCATGCGGGTGGCCAGCTGCGGCGATTGCGCATCGGACGGCGGCAGCTCGAACAGCAGACGGTCGGCCTTGGCGAATGCCTGCATCACATCCGGGGAAAGCGGGTAATCGCTGGGTTTGAGCACGTGGAACGAGCCCAGCAGGTAGAGCGTGCCGCCCTTGCCATCGACCTTCCACAGCAGCGGCACCGGCGGGCCGGCAGGCGCCCGGTCGGCACCACGCGCCCAGGCCGGTGCCATCGCCCCACCCCACAGCGCCAGACCGATCATCGCCCCGCCGCACCACGCGGCAACAAGCGCGCGCAGGCGCAGGCTCATCGCATCACCTCTCACCGGGTCCACCTCATCACGTCAGTGCGGCACCTTGTAGGTTTTCTCGCCGGCCGAAACCGCCAGGTCGATCCGGTTTTCCGGCGGCGGCAACGGGCAGGTTGCAAAGGGGGTAAACGCGCACGGCGGGTTGTAGGCGCGATTGAAGTCCACCACGACATGACCGGACGCATCCGGCACGTCCAGATCCAGGAAGCGCCCGGCCGGATAGCTGCCGTGCCCACTGGTGCGGTCGGCGAACACGACGAACGCCGGCCGCCCGGGTTCGCCGATCGTCTCCAGGCGATAGGTCTTGCCGTCGCGCTCGAATTCGACGGCGCCGGCATTGGATTGCTCGCTGCTGATGCCGACGATGTCCACGATCGGAATGGTCTTGCCGACATCGTTGGGGACGTAGCGTGCGTCGATGCGCCAGGAGGGATCTGTCGGCCAGTACTCCAGCCCGGCGAATTGGCTGCGCGATGGCGCGTCGGCATGCTTGACCCGCAGTGCGTAGCGGTCGCCGCGATGGATCAGGCTGAGCACGCCCTTGCCATCGTCGA
Source organism: Xanthomonas sp. 4461 (assembly GCF_024806475.1). NCBI lineage: Bacteria > Pseudomonadati > Pseudomonadota > Gammaproteobacteria > Lysobacterales > Lysobacteraceae > Xanthomonas > Xanthomonas sp. 4461. Next base: position 73,689 of record NZ_JANTYV010000001.1, read on the forward strand.
AATGGATCAACGTGGGCTGCGGGTCGCGATCGGACTGGAAGCGGATCCTGCCAGCCAGCGGCTTGCCACCCACGGTAAGCGCGGCGCCACGTTCGGGCACGAACCACACCGCCCCGCCCTCGCTGGACACCATGCCCATCTTCGGCGGCCCGACCGCAAGCCGGATGCCGCTATCGGCGCTACTGCCGATGTAATGCGCCTTCAGCGACAGCCAATGCAGACCGACCAGGCTGGTCCAGCCATCGGGGGCACGCAGTTCGTTGATCCGGCTTTCGCGCCAGGCGGCATTGTCGGCCAGAAATGTCTTGTCCAAGGCAACCGGTGCGGCCGGTGGCGGCGCATCGCGCCCACATCCGACCAGCGTCGCGACCACCAGCATGCCGAGCAGCCAGCCCTTCCCCATGTGCACCGCCATCACCGCCCCCTGAGAAACCAACGATCGATATCGCTCAGCGTAAACCGAGCCCAGGTGGGTCGGCCATGATTGCACTGACCCGAGCGCTCGGTGGCTTCCATATCGCGCAGCAAGGCGTTCATTTCCGGCACGGTGAGGCGACGGTTGGCGCGCACCGCGCCGTGGCAGGCCATGGTCGACAGCAGTTCGTCGCGCGCGCTGGCGATGCGGCGGCTCTGGCCGTGCTCGCGCAGGTCGCCAAGCACATCGCGCAGCAACGCCTCCGGCTCGGCATTGGCCAGCAAGGCCGGAATACTGCGGACGTGCAGCGATTGCGGGCCGGCGCGGGTGATCTCGAAGCCCAGGCTCGCCAGCGTCTCGGCTTCGCGTTCGGCGGTGTCGGCCTCGCGCTCGCCCACTGCCAGCGTCATCGGCACCAGCAACGGCTGCGCATGCAGGCCGATGCTGTCGTGCGCGTTCTTGAGCCGTTCGTAGCCGATGCGTTCGTGCGCGGCATGCATGTCCACCACGATCAGGCCTTCGGCGTTCTCGGCCAGGATGTAGATGCCGTGCAATTGCGCCACCGCATAGCCCAGTGGCGGCACGCCGCTGTCTTCGGCCGTCGCTGGCAAACCGGCCCCGGAAAACTGCGGCACGCTGGCGGACTGCTGCGCATGGCCCGACGACGGCGCATACAACGCGCTATAGGCTGCGCGCGCTTCGTCCACACGCAGGCCCAATGGCGTCTGCGAGGGCGTCCAGTTGGCGTAGCTGCCCGAGCCGCCGCCACTGCCGGATGCGCCGGCATGGGTCGCGGAACCGCCGCTAACGAGGTTGCCCATTCCGCCAGCAGCCGCGTAGCCGCCGCCATCGCTGCCGATGCTGTAGGGCGTGGCGCCGGCGCGCGTCTGTGCCAGCGCATCCTGCAAGGTGCGATAGACGAAGTCGTGAATCAGCCGCGCTTCGCGGAAACGCACCTCGTGCTTGGCCGGGTGCACGTTGACGTCCACGCGCGCCGGGTCCAGCTCGAGAAACAGCACGTAAGCAGGCTGGCGGCCATGGAACAGCACGTCGCCGTAGGCCATCTTGACCGCATGCGCCACGCTGCGATCGCGCACCGAGCGGCCGTTGACGTAGAGATATTGCTGGTCGGTACTGGCCCGCGAGTAATGCGGTTGCGCGACCCAGCCATGCAACCGCAGGCCGGCGCCGCTGTGATCCACACGCAAGGCCTGCCGCGCGAAGTCCTCGCCCAAGGTTTCGCCCAGCCGCGCATCCGAATACAGATCGCCTGGCTTGTAGCGGCGCGACGGTTTGCCGTTGTGCGCCACGCGCAATTCCACATCCGGGCGCGCCAATGCCAACGAGCGCAGCCACTCTTCGATATGTCCGAGCTCGGTACGCTCGGCACGCAGAAACTTGCGCCGTGCCGGCACGTTGAAGAACAACTCGCGCACTTCCACCGTGGTACCGGGCGCATGCGCGTGCGGCGTCACCTCGCCAAGCCGCCCGCCTTCGATCTGCAGCGCCGAGCCGTGTTCGGCATCGTGCCGGCGCGAGATCAGCGTAAAGCGGCTGACCGAGGCGATCGAAGGCAAGGCTTCGCCGCGGAAGCCGAGCGTGGCGACGGTTTCCAGATCGTCCAGCGAGGCGATCTTGCTGGTGGCATGCCGCGACACCGCCAACGGCAGCTCATCGGGCGTAATGCCACCGCCGTTGTCGCGGATGCGGATCAGGCGCACGCCGCCCTCTTCCAGATCGATGTCCACGCGGGTGGCACCGGCATCGAGGGCGTTTTCGACCAATTCCTTGACCACCGACGCGGGACGCTCGACGACCTCGCCGGCAGCGATCTGGTTGATCAGGATCTCGGGCAACTGACGGATCGCCATCAGCGCGCGCTTGAGCGCTGGCAGCGCAAAACAGGGTGGATGTCGGGGGTGGCAGGCAAGACGAACGTCGGCACGGCAATCCGGCGGCGCGCAGGCGCCGTCGCTCAGGGAATCAGTGCGGAATGATAGCCGAGCGGGTCAGCGACTGCCGCCGGCCACGGTGCCGACGGCATCGGCCTCGGCCTGCGCGCGCGCGGCGAACAAGGTGCCCGGCGGCGGCTGACGGGTGAAGAAGGTATCGATGCCATCCAGCACGGCGGCGGCGATCTTGCGCTGGTAGGCCGGGTCGATCAGGCGGCGTTCTTCATCCGGATTGGAGATGAAGGCGGTTTCGACCAGCATCGCCGGCATGTCGGAGGTGCGCAGCACTGCGAAATTGGCGCGTTCCAGCTGTGGCTTGTGATTGTTGCCGATGCGCTTGAGGCCACCGAGCACATGGCCGGCGGCATCCTCGGAGGCCTTCATGTGGCCGCTCTGCGCCAGGTCCAGCAGCACATTGGCCAGCGTGCTTTCGGTCTGTTGCAGACGCACGCCACCGACCAGATCTGCGGCGTTTTCCTTATCGGCCAACCAGCGCGCGCGTTGCGATGAGGCGCCCTTGGTCGACAGCACGTAGACCGACGAACCGGTCGCACTGCGATTTTCTGCAGCATCGGCATGGATGGAAATGAAGATGTCGGCCTTCGCAGCCCGCGCCTTTTGCGCGCGCATCGGTAATGGAATGAACACGTCGGTGTCGCGGGTCAGGTACGCCTTCATACCGGGCGTGGCGTTGATCTGGCGTGCCAGTTCGCGGCCGACCGCCAGGGTCACGTCTTTTTCGCGCTTGCCGGTCGGGCCCATCGCACCCGGATCCTGGCCGCCGTGGCCGGGATCGATGGCGACGATCAACGGCCGCATGCCCGGCGCCATCTTGACGCGCGATGCCTCGCTGGGCAGCACCGGGCGCGGTGGCAGATCGTCGTCTGCAACGGCGCCGGGCGCAGTACCGGAGACCACGGCGCCGGCGCCGGCAACTGCCATCGGCGTGCTGCCGCCATTCAAAATTGCAGCGGCGGATGCACCGCCTGCGGACGTTGCACCGGCCGCAGGCGTGGCGGGATTCATGGCGACCCGATTGGCTGGATTGCCGACCGCAGCCGCCTGCGTGGCAGCAGCGGGCGTTCCCGGGCGCGGCGTCGGCACACCGGTGGCAACCGTGGTTGGCACGGCTGCGGGCGTGACCGTCGGCATCGCCGCCGCAGGCACGACGGCCGGCGCTGACGGCGGCGGCGGTGTTGACGGCACGGACAAGGCACGTTGCGCCGACGCGGCCAGGGCAGCGGTTGCACGCGCGGCTTCGGTCTGTGCGTTGAGCGGACGTGGCGGCGGCAGTGCGGCAGGCGTACTGGCCGCAACGGAAGTGGCAGCCGCAGGCGCCGGATCGCCCGGCCACTCGATCACAAGGATCGAAGCACTGCCCAGCGTCTGCATCTGCGGCTTGAGCGCGGTCACCGGGCTTGCCAGCTCGAACACCACCCGGAACGTGCCCGGCACCGGCTGCCCGGTGCGCACCGAGGTGACCAGGCCGTTGGCCGGCGGCAACTTCAAGCCACGTGCGGCTGCCGACTCCGGGAAATCCACCACCAAGCGATTGGGGTTGGCCAGCGACAGCGTCTTGAACCCGCCGCTACCGGCCAGCTGGATTTCTGCACGCGTGCCGGTGGCGCCGGTGCTGACGCCGACGCTCTTGATCTCGCCGGCCCAGGCAGCAAAAACCGCCAGGCTGAGGCTGGCGGTGAGGGCGGAAGCGCAGAAGTGTCGGATCCCCGGTGTCATGGCGCTGGATTCAATCATCCAACTGCGTGAATTGCAAGGTGATTTCCCTTAATAATCCGTAACCTGGCGTTCATTCTTCTTGTCCGCTGACAAAAAGGGGCTGCAACTCGGCCTGTTGGGCCGCGGCATGCAGCCAGTCGCGTCCGGCAGGGCTGCGGGCCAGCAGCCTTACGCTGCGCCCATCGCCATCCACGGCCAGTTCCACATCCAGATCCACCGGAGGCAGGATGCCTGCGCCGCGCTCCGGCCATTCGACCAGCCACAAACTGGCACTACCCTCGTCCAGGCCTAGGAAATCCAGCTCGCCGGCATTGCCGATGCGGTACAGATCCAGATGCCAGGCTTCGTCGCCGCTGCTCAGCGGATAACGCTCGACCAGGGTGTAGGTCGGGCTGCGGATCGGGCCGGTGACGCCAAGCGCGCGCAGCAACGCGCGCGCAAGCGTGGATTTGCCCGCGCCCAGGTCGCCATGCAGCTGGACCATGGCCGTGGCGGGCCGCACCGCTGCCAGGGCGCGGCCTAGCGTTTCGGTCGCCTCGGCGTCGGCCAGATGTGCATCGAGCTGATTCATGCGTCGGTTCCGGCATTGGCGAGGCGACGCAGCTGCGGCAGCAGATCGGTAGGCAACAGGCCGCGCTCGCCATCGCGCGCGGCCGCATCGCCGGCACACCCGTGCAGCAACGCGCCAAGGCTGGCGGCATCGAAGGCCGACCAACCCTGCCCCAGCAATGCGGCGATCACCCCGGTCAGCAGGTCGCCCATGCCGCCGACGGCCATGCCGGGGTTGCCGGCGTCGATGATGCGCGGGACCACATGCGGGGCAGCCACTACCGTGCCGGCCCCTTTGAGCACCACCACCGCATCGAAGCGCTGGGCCAGCGCGGCAGCGGCGGCCAGGCGATCGCGCTGCACCTGCGCGGTGGGCAGTCCCAGCAGCCGCCCTGCTTCGCCGGGATGCGGTGTCAGTACCCGCGGGCCGCGCCGTGGTGCGGCGGTGGCCGCCAGCAGATTCAGGCCATCGGCATCGATGACCACGGCGCTGTCCGACCCCAGCACGCCCTGCCACAACGCCCGTGCCCAGTCGTCCTGGCCCAGTCCCGGCCCAAGCGCAACGACATTGGCGGCTCCGGCCAGTGCGGCGATGTCGTCGTCGGCCTGCGTGGCGCGCACCATGGCTTCGGGGCAACGCGCCAGCAGCGGGGTGACATGTTCGGCGCGGGTGGCGACCTGCACCAGCCCGGCGCCGCTGCGCAAGGCGGCTTCGGCGGTCAGCATGATCGCGCCGCCGCTGCCGAGATTGCCGCCCACGCACAGTACCCGCCCCGATTCGCCCTTGTGCGTATTGCGCCGGCGCGGCCGCAACTGCGTGGCCAATGCATCGATGCCCCAACCGTGTGCGGCCGGGTGTAGCCCATCGAAGGCGGAGGCCGGCACGTCCAGCGAGGCAATGCCGCGTTCGCCCGCATGGTCCAGTGCGTCGCCGGTATACAGGCCAATGTGCGGCACGATGAACTGCAAGGTGCTATACGCGCGCACCGCGGTCCCGAACGCCACGCCGTGGTCGGCATCGATCCCGCTGGGCACATCCAGCGCCAGCACCGGGGCGCCTGCCGCGTTGATAGCCTCGATCAACGCGGCAGTCTGCGCATCCGGGGCGCGGTTCAGGCCGATGCCGAACAGCGCATCGACGACGACATCGGCCTGCGCCAGCGCGTATGGAAACAGCTCGATCGCACCGCCAACCGCCAGATAGTCGGTGCAGGCGCGCTGGGCCAGCGCCGAGGCCGGGCCGTGCTCGGGCAGATGCACCACGCACACTCGGCGCCCGGCCCGCTGCGCCAGCCGTGCCAGCACGTAGCCATCGCCGCCGTTGTTGCCGGTGCCGCACACCACCACGATGCGGCGCGCCTGCGGCCAGCGTTCCAGCAACCATTGCCAGGCCGCCTGCCCGGCGCGTTGCATCAAGGTGTAGCCATCGCCACCCAGCAGCGTGGTGGCCTGCGCATCGAGCGTGCGCGCGGCAGCGGTGTCGTAAAGAGCGAGCGGTGCGTACATGCCGGGAATTCTATACTTGCCGCCATGTCTGCCGCCGTCACCCGCCCCGACCCCACCGACGCTGCCGCGCGCATCCGTGCGCTTGCACGCGAAGCGGGCTTTCAACGCTGCGGCATCACCGGTATCGAGCTGGGCGAAGACGAGGCGCACCTGCGCAGCTGGCTGGAAGAAGGCCTGTACGGAACGATGCACTGGATGGCCCAGCACGGCGACAAGCGCTCCCGCCCGCAGGAACTGGTGCCGGGCACCTTGCGGGTGTTGTCGGTGGGCATGGATTACGGCCGCAAGGACGACAGCGAGGCCTGGACGACCTTGCACGATGGCACCCGTGCTTACGTGGCGCGTTATGCACTGGGCCGCGATTACCACAAGTTGATGCGCAACCGGCTGCAGAAACTGGCCGAGCGCATCCAGGGCGAGATCGGTGCGTTCGGCTACCGCGTGTTCGTCGATTCCGCTCCGGTGCTGGAGCGCGCGCTGGCGCGCAACGCAGGGCTGGGCTGGATCGGCAAACACACTTGCCTGATCGACCGCAATGGCGGGTCTTGGTTCTTTCTGGGCGAGATCTACCTCGATCTGCCATTGCCCATCGACACGCCCGCCACCGCGCACTGCGGCACCTGCACGCGCTGTATCGACATCTGTCCGACCCAGGCCATCATTGCGCCGTATCGGCTGGATGCGCGCCGCTGCATCGCCTATCTCACCATCGAGCACGATGGCCCGATTCCCGAAGACATGCGCAAGCCGATCGGCAACCGCATCTTCGGCTGCGACGACTGTCAGCTGATCTGCCCGTGGAACAAGTTCGCCCAGCGCACCGACGAGGCCGACTTCCGCGCCCGCAACGAGTTGGATGTGGCGACGCTGCCGCAGCTGTTTGCCTGGGACGAAGCCGAGTTCCTGCGCCGTACCGAAGGCAGCCCGATCCGCCGCAGCGGCCACGCGCGCTGGCTGCGTAACATCGCCGTGGGCCTGGGCAATGCGCCAGGTACGCCGGAGGTATTGGCGGCACTGGAAGCGCGTCGCCACGATGCCTCCGAGCTGGTGCGCGAACACGTGGGCTGGGCACTGGCACAGCACGGTCTTTGACGCACAGACCAACGCGCTCCCCCATGGCGTGCGCCACTACGGGATAATGCCGCGATGGCCGACCGCAACCAACAGATCCTCACTCCCAGCCAGCTCAATACGCTGGCGCGCGACCTGCTGGAAGGAAGCTTCCCGCTGGTGTGGGTGGAAGCCGAACTGAGCAGCGTCACCCGCCCGTCCTCGGGCCATCTGTATTTCACGCTCAAGGATGCGCGCGCGCAGATCCGCTGCGCGATGTTCAAGCCCAAGAGCACCTGGTTGAAGTTTCAACCGCGCGAAGGCCTGCGCGTGCTCGCACGCGGCCGTTTGACCCTGTACGAGGCACGCGGCGACTACCAGCTGGTGCTCGACCATATGGAGGAAGCCGGCGAAGGCGCGTTACGGCGGGCCTTCGACGAACTGCGCGCGCGGCTTGCGGCAGAAGGCCTGTTCGATGCCGAGCGCAAGCAGCCCTTGCCTGCCCACGTGCGGCGGCTGGCGGTGATCACCTCGCCCAGCGGCGCAGCGGTGCGCGACGTACTCAGCGTGCTGGCGCGGCGCTTTCCGCTGCTGGAAGTGGATCTGTTGCCGTCGCTGGTGCAAGGCGACAGTGCAGCAGCGCAAGTCACCTCGCTGCTGCAGCGCGCCGATGCCTCCGGGCGTTACGACGTCATCCTGATCACCCGTGGCGGCGGCTCGCTGGAGGATCTGTGGGCGTTCAACGACGAACGCCTGGCGCGTGCGATTGCCGCCGCGCAGACGCCGGTGGTGTCGGCGGTCGGTCACGAGACCGACTTCAGCCTCAGCGATTTTGTCGCCGACGTGCGTGCACCGACGCCGTCGGTGGCGGCCGAATTGCTGGTGCCCGACCAGCGCGAACTGGTGGCACGGGTGCGGCGCGCGCACGCGCGCATCGCCCAGCTGCAGCAACATGCCTTGGGCAATGCGATGCAACGCGCCGACCGGCTGGCATTGCGCTTGCGTGCGCATAGCCCGCAGGCGCGCTTGCAGCTGCTGCAGCGCCGCCAGGAAGAGGCCGGCCGGCAGTTGCGAGCGCGCATGACCCAGCTGCTGGAACGTCTGCAGGCCCGCGTACAACGCGGGCAGACGCACCTGCAGGCGCACAACCCGCAACGCAATCTGGCCAGTTTGCAGCAGCGCCTGCGCGCATTGCACCCGCAGGCGGCCATGCAACGGCGGCTGCAGCACGATCAACTGCGATTGCGCGGGCTGGCGCGCTCGCTGGAAGCGGTCAGCCCGCTCGCCACCGTGGCGCGCGGTTACGCCATCGTGACCCGCTCCGCCGATGGCGGCGTGGTGCGCAGCGCCGCCGACGTGACGCCAGGCGAGCGCCTGCGTGCGCAACTGGCCGATGGCAGCATCCAGGTGCGCGTCGAACGCGGCGATGACTGAGAGCGGCTGAAAAACCTAGCGAGCGCTTGCCTGTCAGTGAGTGCAGCGGTTTTGTCGGCCGCGCCTTGGTGGATGCAGTCAGACGTGCAGATCAACCGCTGAGTGAGTCGAATGCGCGGTGCCCTCACCGCTTGCAGGACACGCCGTGAACCCGTCCCTGGGACCGGGTGGCGGCATCCATGCCGCCACCCGGTCCCGCAATCGGCGAGGACACCGCACCAGAGAGTGAGTCGGTTGCTTTGTTGAAAACATGCACACCGACACTCTGACTGGTCCTTGCCCGCCCACCGTCGCGGGACCTTAAGCTGCATGGATGCCGCGCTAGAGCTTGCAAGGACGTACTTGCAGCGTGTCCCGCGAGGGTGGGCGGGCAAGGGCCCTGCAGCAAACTCGCAGATCAGCTGCTCCAAACGTGATGTATCCAAGGTGTTCGATCACTCCACCTGTCAACCAGCTCGTGTGCCGTTGGCATCGCGTCGCCCCTCACCCCCGGCTGGGCCTGGACGTCTGCACCGCATGCTGCCAGCCTTGCATCAGCACGCCGGCCAGCACCACCGGATCGTGATCGAAGTGATGCCCACCGGGCCGCATCACGACGTCCACGCCTCGCGTACGCAGCTCCGGGCACAGCGTATCTTTTTCTTCGCTGCCGTAGATGCACTGCAGACGCTGCGCATCCAGCGACTGGATCGCAGGCTCGACATCGCGCTCGGCATCGTTGTGCCAGCCCAGCCAGCCGCCGACACGGACCTTGAAGTCGGCCTGGTGGGCAAGCCCCAGCAGGCTGACGAACTGCACCGAGGCGCGCCGCTGAGGCGAGATTTCCGGATAGGCGAACGGCAGCACGTCGGCGCCGAACGAGTAACCGACCAGCGCCACGTGCTGAATATGCCAGCGTTGCTGGTAGGTGGCGATCACCCGGTCCAGATCCGCGCCCACCTGCTGCGGGGTACGGCTGGCCCAGAAGTAGCGCAGGCTGTTCCAGCCCACGACGGACACGCCCTGCTGCTGCAACTGCGCGGCAATGCCCTTGTCCAGCTCGCGCCAGCCGCCGTCGCCGGACAGCATCACCACCAGCCTGTCGCTGCCGGGTGCGTGCATTTCGACCAGCGGCAGATCGCCAAGACCCTGCGCCTGCGCTGCCTGGAAATGGCCGCGCGTGGCTGCAGCAATCTGCATCGGGCTGGCATCGTCGACCAGATCGTCCAGGAAGCCCTGGTTGGCATCGGGCATATCGCGCGAACAGGCCAGGCCCGCATCCTTGGTGCCGGCGTCGGCCACCACCGCACCGCCGAGCACGTCCGGCGCCGCAGACGCCAGAGCCTGACGCGCCAGCACGGCGCCATCGCCCTGCCCCACCAGCACCGGCGGCAGGAACGCATCCACGTGTTCGGCACGCAGCACTTTCTTGCCCAGCCGCTCGGCGTCGTCGGCCAGCGAGCTGCACGCGGCGTGGTGCGAGCGCACGCGTTCGCGGTAGCTGGCGGTATCGATCACTGCCACCAGCGCGCCGTCGTTGCTCAGCATGTCGGCCAGCTGCTGCGCCTGCTGCGGATGGCCGCTATCGGGCAACAGCACCACCATCGCCTTGGGCGCGCCTTCCGGACGGACCACTTCCACCGAGCGGTAATGCCCGGCGATGTTGCCGTCCTGCATATGCCGCGCCACGGCGAAGCCACTGCCGCCGATCAGCAGGATTGCCACGACCCAACGAAACAGTTTGATCCCCATGCCCATCGCAGCAGTCCTTCAGAAGCGCTGGCGCTTCGACCTCGGTCCGCGCCAACGGTTCCGGCCTGGAGCAGGCGAGTGTTCGCTGCGGTTAAGCCATGCGACCCAGCGCCACTCCGGCGCAACATTCCCCGCACCCCGCACCCCGCGCCTAGATCCCGCGTGCCAGCCGGAAGCCGATGCGCGCACTGGTGGTATCGGAGTCCTGCGATTGCCGCCAGGCCGCGCGCGTCTGCTGCGGCGAATTGGCCCAGCTGCCGCCACGGATCATGCGCTGCCGGCAGCCCGGGTTGAACCACGCCGCGCCGTCGGCCGGTGCCCGCCGGTAACTGGCGTGCCAGCAATCGGCCACCCACTCGCTCAGGTTGCCGCCCATGTCGTGCAGGCCCCAGGCGTTGGCGCGGAAGCTGCCCACCGGTGCCGGGCCCCAGAAGCCATCGCCGTAGCCGACAAAGCCGTTATTCCAGTGCCGGCCGCTGCGCGAGACGTCGTTGCCGCCGGTGAAATTGCCCGCATCGCGCGGTGGCGAGCCGGCATTGCCCCAGGGATAGCGCCCGGTGGTGCCGGCGCGCACCGCGTACTCGAACTCGGCCTCGCTGGGCACGTGGTAATGACGTCCGGTCTGTTCGGACAGCCATGACGCATAGGCTTCGGCGTCGCGGATGCTGACATGCATGACCGGGCTGTTGGGCGCGGCCTGCGCGCCGTTGTAGTCGGACTGCCAGTCCACGCCGCTGCGGCGGATGAAATTGCCGCTGCGCTCGTCGTACACCACTGAATGGCCGCGCCGGGTGGCGCGAGGACGCGCGCCGGTGGCTTCGACGAATTGACGGAACTCGGCCACCGTCACCTCGGTGATCGAGAGCGCGAAGCCGCGCGCAAAGCGCACGTAATGCGCCGGGCGCTCGGTGTCGGATGCGCCCGGTTCGGCATCGCCCGCCCCCATCTGGAACGCGCCATGCGGCACCACGATCATCTGCGGCCCGCGGCCACCGACCTTGAGCCCGTCGGTGAAGACCTGTCCGGGGCGGAAGCTGCCGTAGTGGGTGGCCAATTCCAGGCGACGCCGCAGATCGCCGGCCATCGGGTCGCCGGGGTCGGCAATGCGCAGCACTTCGGCGAGTTTCTCGCCTGCGGCCTTGAGCCCGCGCGGCGAGGTCAGATCGTGAAGCCCGGCATCGTGCAAGGCCGCGATCTGCCCGCGCCGGGTGCGCTCGATGCGCGCGCGTGCGTCGGCGATGGTGGGCGCGCGGTCGCGCACCTGCCCGGCCATCTGCAGCCAATAGCGCGCGCCGATGAAATCGGTGGCGTCGGCAGCCAGTTCGGCACGTTCCAGCAGGCCGCTTTCCACGGCAGCCAGTCCCTGGCGTGTGCGTGGGTTGTCCGGGTCCAGCTGCGCGGCGTCGCGAAAATTCGCCAGCGCGCCATTGCCGTCTTCGCCCAGGCGACCACCGCGCAGGTCTTCTTCACCGGCGCGATTGAAACCGAGCACGCGTTGCGCAGTTTCCACCTCGCTCTGCAAGGCGCGTACCTTCGGGTCCTTGGGTGCGAGCGCCAGGGCCACGATGGCGAGCTCGCGCGCCTGTTCGAGCGCATCGTCCTGCCGATCGGTCTGTGCAACCAGCGCCCGGCCGCGTTCGATCAAGCGGGCGCGCGCCTGTTCCAGGCCGCGCCGACTGGCCGCATCCTTGCCGCCGCTGCGTTGTTCGATTGCCAGGTACAACGGGATCGCAGCGTCCGCATCGCGATACAGGCGGTCGTCCTGCAAGGCCTGGTCGGCGCGCTTGCGTGCCTGCGCCACTGGCTCCTCGCCCAGATCCACCGTCGGCGGTTGCCACTGCGCGACCGTCTCGGCGGATTCTTCGCCACCGATGGACACATTCGGCTTGCTCGCTTGCGTGGGCGCTACCGGCTGTCGCGCAGCGGCAGGCGCCGGCGCCGGCGCGGGGGCACGCGAACAGGCGCATATGCTCAGCACGACCAATGCCCACGCCGCGATCCGGTTGCCGCACTTGCCCACCACCTGCTCCTTCCAGTGCTCTGCCGCACGACAGGCGATCGCGACGTTAGGCTATTCTGCGCGTTCTGCGCAAACCTCGCTGTCGACGGAAATCACGTGCCCCATTGGATCACCCACCCCTCCGAGCTGAGCGAACGCCTGCAGGCATCGCGTCCGTCCCGCATTGGCCTGGATACCGAGTTCATTCGCGAACGCACCTATTGGCCGCAACTGGCGCTGGTGCAGATGGCCATCGGCGAGGAGATCCTGTTGATCGACCCGCTGATCCCGGGCATGAACGAAGCGCTCAAGGAGTGGTTGACCGCCACCGACATCGTCAAGGTGATGCATAGCGCCAGCGAGGACCTGGTCACCTTCAAGTGCGCATGCGGCGTCTTGCCGCGGCCGTTGTTCGACACCCAGATCGCTGCCGCGCTGGCCGGTATAGGCGGCGGCATGGGCTATCAGAAGCTGGTACAGGAAGTGACCGGCACCTTGCTGAGCAAGGGCGAGACGCGCTCGGACTGGATGCGTCGCCCGCTGTCGGCATCGCAACTGGAATACGCCGCAGATGATGTGCGTTACCTGTTCGCGATTCACGACGAGCTCACCGCCCGCCTTACCGTACAGGATCGCCTGGGCTGGCTGGCCGAAGACGCCGAGCGCCTGCTCGCCACGGTCGAGCACGATGACGGCGAGCGCTGGCCGCATGTAAGCCTGCGCACTGCACAGTTTCTGGAGCCGGCGGCGCAACGTCGGCTGCTGCGGCTATTGCGCTGGCGCGACCTGCAGGCGCGTCAGAGCGACCGCCCGCGCAGCTGGATCCTGGACAACGAACTGGCCAGCCAGCTGGCGCGGTTTCCGCCGGCCGATCTGGACGCACTGCTGCGCCAGTTCGACAAGTTTCCCAAGGCGCCACGCAAACTCGCCAATGCGGTGTGGGACGCGCTCAACACGCCGTTGCCCGACGAAGACACCGCACCGCTGGCGCAGGCCGCCACCGACGGCAACAAGGCCGTGCTCAGGCGCTTGCAGGATGCGGTGGCGCAGCGCAGCCGCGAGCTTGGCTTACCGGATGGTCTGCTCGCCTCGCGCCGGCATCTGGAAACCCTGATCGAGCAGCACAGCTGGCCCGCTGCACTGGGCCAGTGGCGTCGCCAGATGCTGGAAGCGCAGCTGATGCCGTTGCTGGCCGACACCACGGCGCCATAAGCCCCGCGTGAGGCGAACGCAGACGACAACAGCCCGCAGCGATGCGGGCTGTTCCCAGGTGCGGTGCGCTGCTGGCGACGCGTTCGGGTCAATCCTTGCCTTGCCCAACGGGCCAGGTCTTGCTGAAGACGATCGATCCCTGCCCCCGGGCCCTTGCGCCGACGCCGCGACTTCTCCGGCACATCGCGCAAGCTGAAGCCATCGATACGGTGCAGCCTGGATCATTCCGACCACGGCAGCGGCAATGCGACCGACGCACCGTCCCCAAGTGTTCATCGCATGCGCCTTGCTCCGGAACCGCAGCGCATCGATTCCGTCGACAACAAAGCGATCGCAGGCGCGTAAGCCGGTGCTTCACGTGTCCTCGCTCGTTGCGTGCTCCTGTATCTTCATGGCCGGGGTCGCTGGCCTGCGTGTAAGCTGGGCAGCGCCCGCAACGACAATGCGAAAGCGGCCGAGCAGCGCTTGTGAAAAGGCTGTTCACGCCACGTGCAAGCACCAGCACACGCAGCGGTCTCCCCCGGGCCGCATGCCATAATGGCGCTCGCCCTAGGGCGGCGTCTCCACTCTTTATTCCGAGGCCATACCTCTGTGAGCAATACTTCTTCGAAACTGGATTCCATCGCGCAAGCCAAAGCCAAGCTGCTGGACGAGCTGCAGAAGCTGGAAGAACAGGAGAAAACCGAGCGCGCGAGCGAGGCATCCTCTGCGCATGCCACCATCGTGTCGCTGCTCGAGCAGTTTGCCGGCCATTTCAACACCAAGCAGCGCAACGATATCGCGGCCTATCTGGGCGCCACCTCTGCGCGCAAGGAAGTGGTCAAGAGCGGCCGTAGCGAAGTGAAGCCGAAGTACGAACTGCCGCACACCGGCGAGACCTGGTCCGGCCGTGGCCGTACCCCGAAGGCCTTCGCGGCCTGGGAAGGCTCGGTGTCGTACAAGGAATGGAAGGCCAAGAACCCGGACCTCAAGTTCCCGCTGGTGCGCGAGTAATTCCTGGCGCTGGTGCGTCGGTTGGCGTGGTCCGCTGCCGGCCGCATTGGCGAACCGCGCGGCATGTGGTTAGAATCCAGGCACGTGGGGCGGTAGCTCAGCTGGGAGAGCGTCGCGTTCGCATCGCGAAGGTCGAGGGTTCGATCCCCTTCCGCTCCACCACCGCATCGAACCAAGAGCCTCGGACATCCACGTCCGGGGCTCTTTCGTTTCTGCCGATGCAAGCCAGCCGGAAGGCCGGGGTGCAGGCCATGCCGCCGGTATCACATCGCGCGCGCTAACGTCCGCCTCTCCATCACAGCGGACCCTTCGCCATGAGCAACCAACAGCGCCAACCCGACAATGCCGGCGACGACGCCAGCGGCGTTTCCGACAGCCAGGAATCGCGCAAGCAGGACGAGGCGGCCAAGCAGCGTCCGGGCCAGGAAGACCTGAAAGTGCATGACGAGCACAGCCGCCGCCCCAAGGGCAATGCCGGCCAGGGCGAATGACTGCCATGCCCGAGGCTGGCAGGACTGCGGCGTCGGAGTGGAATCGCCAGCGCTTACCGCCGCCTGCCGATGTGGCAAGATCTTCAAACGTCGGCCGCCGGGGGTAGCCGACGTTTCAACGGACGGTATGGCGCACGCGATGGCAGCGACCATTGATGCAGACATTTGATCGCCTTGACGGCGCTTGTTGCAAAGGCCTTGCATGCAGCTTCCAGACGCACCCGCGTTGCACCTGATCCACGCGACCTTGTTGCCGGGCGACGTTGGCGCCTTGCTGGGTGCGCGCGCACCGGCCAATGAAGACGAGCGCCTGGCCACGCTGCACGCCTACCGGCTGCTGGATACCGCGCCCGAGCCGCAGTACGACGCGCTGGCCGCCGATGCCGCTGCGCTATGCCGCACGCCGATGGCGCTGATCTCGCTGGTCGACACGCAGCGGCAGTGGTTCAAGTCCAGGATTGGGATGCAGCCGAGCGAGACGCCACGCACGCTGTCGTTCTGCGCCCACGCCATCCTTGCGCCCGATCAGCTGATGGAAGTGGCCGACACGCATCTGGATGCGCGCTTCGTCAACAACGCGCTGGTCACCGGCGAGCCGCAGATCCGCTTCTACGCCGGCGCCCCGTTGCTGACGTCCGATGGCATTGCGCTGGGTACCTTGTGCGTGCTCGATCGCACGCCGCGGCGGCTGTCCGGTGCCGAGCGCGATGCGTTACGGGCACTGGCGCGGCAGGTGGTGGACACCATCGAATTACGGCGTGCGGCCGAGCTGGTTGAGCTGGATGGGTTGCGCGATACGCTCACCGGTCTCTGGAACCGTGCAGGGTTGGAGCATGGCTTGCAAATGCTGCAAGACCCATGCGCCGCAGGGTCGGAGCAGTCGCTGGGCTGTTTGCTGATCGATCTGGATGGCTTCAAGCGGCACAAGCTGCAAGCCGGCGTTGCCGCAGCGGAAGCGACGCTGATGCAGGCAGCGAGACTGGTCGAAGCGCAGCTGCCGCCTGCCTCCATCGTGGCGCGGCTCGACTGCGATCGGTTGTGCGTGGCGCTGCCGGCTGCGGCAGCGCCTGCTGCCATGCAGGCTGCCGAAGACATCCGCCAGGCGGTCGAGACCGCACGCTGGCCCACCGGTACGCTGACCGTCAGCATCGGGGTGGTCGATGTGCCCGCCGGCGAGACGCTCGACAGCAACACCTTGCTGGCACGTGCACGGCATGCGCTGCAGGGCGCGATCTGCGCTGGACGCAATCGCGTGCAGCGGTTCAGCGGCTGGCATCTGCAAGGCTGATACCCGCTCGCGCTGCATTGCCTGAACTAACCTTACTTCGTGCAGTGAGCGGCAGTGGGCGCACGCCAGGCACGCCGGACCGCCCACACACGCAGCTGCGTGACGCGTGCATCGACGCGCCCTCGGAGATCTGAGCCAGAGTGCCACCGTACGACGCCAGTTGCGTGGGCAAAAAACGACGGGCGACCTGTTGCCTGCGTACGCTGCCCAACCGATGCGACCCGGTCACGGATCAAGGCGACTCACGCTGCGCAGTCTGCTCCCTGCACGCTGACAGTCGCCTGCACGCTCAATCGACCGACATGGCGCGCCATGACCTACACGCTACTCAGGCAGCCAGCGCGTCGGCGTTGCCGGCAATCTCGTCCACCTGCAGCACCTGCTCCATCTCCAGCAGCACCACGAAGCGCTCGCCCACCTTGCCCATGCCACGCAGCAGGTCGCGGCGGATATGCGTGCCGAAGGCCGGCGCCGCTTCGATGTCCTGATCGGCCAGTTCGATCACCGCGTTGACCGCATCGACCAGCACCCCGATCACCTGCGTGCCCTGCGCCTGCTCGGTGGACAGGATCACGATGCAGCTGCGCTTGTTGATGGCGCTGTCGGCACGCCCGAGCCGCGCCTGCAGGTCCACCACAGGCACCACTGCGCCGCGCAGGTTGATCACCCCGCGCACGCAGGCAGGCATCGATGGCACCGGCGTCGGGGTGCGGTACTGGATGATTTCGCGAATGCCAAGAATGCTGGTGGCGAAGGTTTCGCCGTCCAGCTGGAAGGTCAGGTACTGGGCCGCCGCATCGGCGTCGCCAGGCATCACATCGGGGGTCTGTGCAGTCATCGATCGGTCTCTCAGAAGCGGGCGAACTGGCCTTCGTCCGGGCCCTCGGACATCGCGTACGCCGGTGCGGCATTGCTGCGCCAGCCGCGCGTACCGGGCGCACGTACCGGGCGTGCGACCGCCGCCTTGCCGCGCTTGGGCGGCGTGCTCGCAGGCCCCTGCCCGCCCAGGCGGAAGAACGCCATGCTCTGCTGCAGCTGCTCGGCCTGCGCGCTCATTTCTTCGGCGGTGGCGGCCAGTTCTTCGGACGCGCTGGCGTTCTGCTGGGTGGTCTGGCTCAACTGCACCACCGCCGAGTTGATCTGGCTCACGCCCGAGGATTGTTCTTCGGATGCGGCGGAAATTTCCTGCACCAGATCCGAGGTGCGCTTGATGCTGGGCACGATGGTGTCGAGCAGGCGGCCGGCGCGGTCGGCCAGCTCCACACTGGAACTGGCCACCTCGCCGATTTCCTGCGCGGCCACCTGGCTGCGTTCGGCCAGCTTGCGCACTTCGGCGGCAACCACCGCAAATCCCTTGCCATGCTCGCCGGCACGCGCCGCTTCGATGGCGGCATTGAGCGCCAGCAGATTGGTCTGATAGGCGATGTCGTCGATGATGCCGATCTTCTGCGCGATCTGCTTCATCGCCTGGGTGGTGGCGACCACCGCTTCGCCACCTTCGATGGTTTCTCTGGCAGCCTGGGTGGCCATGCCATCGGTGATGCGGGCGTTCTCGGTGTTCTGGCTGATCGACGCGGTCATCTGCTCCAGCGAGGCGCTGGTTTCTTCCACGCCGGCCGCCTGTTCGCTGGCGGCCTGCGACAACGACTGCGCAGTGGCGCTGACTTCTTCGGAGGCGCTGGCCAGGGTCTCGGCGCTGGTGTTGACCTCGCCCACCACCTGCGACAGCTTCTGCACCATGGTACGCATGGCTTCGAGCAGCTGCGCGGTCTCGTCGCGACCATGCACGTCGATGCGCATGGTCAGATCGCCCTCGGACAAGCCGTTGGCGACCGTGACGGCGCGGCGGATCGGGCCGGTGACGCTGCGGCTGATCACCACGCCAAGCACCGCGCCGAGCAGCACGCCGCCGCAGATGATGGCCACCAGCAGTTTGGAACTGCGCGCGTGGATGGCGCCGGTTTCGGCGTTGGCCGAGGCCGCGCTGCGCTCGCGCAGGCCGCTCAGGTCCGTCATCAGGTTATCCACCTCATCCGAGCTTGCGCGGACCGCACGCGACAACGCGGCCAGTTCCGGATTGGCTTCGCGCAAGGCCTCACGGTTGGCGGCCTCGATGAAACGGCCGCGCTCGTCCAGATACTTCTGCCAGGCGCGGTCGAACTGCGCGAGCTTGTTCTTGCCCTCTTCGGTCTGGAAGCTGCCGCGCGCACGGGTCATGTAATCGACCACCTTGGCGGTGTACTTGTCGATGTTCTGCACATGCGACTGGCGCTCTTCCGCGCTGCTGGCCAGCAGCAGGTTGGCGCGCGCGCGGCCGGCATAGATCAGGTTGATGTTGGCTTCCTTGACGTTGGACAGGCCCAGCAATTCGCGCTCGTACAGCGAGGTCGACAGGTCGCTGATGCGTCCAGAGTTCGAATAGCCCACCCACCCGATGCAAGCGCCGATCGCCGAGACGAGCAGAAACGCCACGATCAGCCGGGTTCCGATTTTGAAGTTGCCTAACATTGGGGAGTTCTCTTGAGTGATGCGTGGGCTGCATGCGGTGCATGGGCAATCGACGGTGCTGCGCGTGCCGATCGCACGCTGCGGACTCGTCTAACCAATCGTTGATAGCTATCGGCGATGGCGAAACACGCTTGAGATGTAGCCCCTCGTACAGCGCCCATTTATGCAGACGGATATGCGGTTTTGTGACAGGGCTTGCGCTCCTGACCTGGCTTGTTCGGAAAAACCCTACCCCTGATTAACGGACCGTCCGGGACAGTCCGCAGAGACATCACGAGCGTGCGGCTAGACTGGCGCGATGCCGTACAGGACCCTGCCCCGCGCGTTCTACACACAAGATGCGCGCCAGGTTGCGCCGCGCCTGCTCAACAAGGTGCTGGTCAGCGCCGATGGCCGCCGCGGCCGCATTACCGAGATCGAGGCCTATTGCGGCAGCGAAGATCCCGCCGCCCATTCGTTCCGCGGCATCACCCCGCGCACCCAGGTGATGTTCGGTCCACCCGGACATCTGTATGTGTATTTCATCTATGGCATGCACTGGGCGATCAATGCGGTCTGCGGGGGCGCGCCTGGGCACGCTGTGCTGATCCGCGCACTGCAGCCGTTGGCCGGAGTGGAAGCCATGCAGGCTGCACGCGGCACGGCGCCGGCCAAGGCACTGACCACCGGGCCCGGCCGTCTGGCGCAGGCGTTCGGCGTGACTGCGGCCGATAACGGGCTGGACCTGACAGATGCCGACGCGCGGCTGTGGATCGAGGACGATGGCACCCCGCCGCCGACTGTGCCGCTCGCGACGCCGCGCATCGGTATCCGCAAAGCCATCGATCAGCCATGGCGCTGGGTGGTGCCCGACAGCGCCTATGTGTCGCGTCCGCTCCCGCGCGTGACCGGCACGCGGGCAGCGCTGACAGGCGACTGAGCCAGCCACTGCTCCATCGGCGTCAGCTCGGCCGCACCCGGCCCGCGTTGCAGGATGCGCAATGCCTGCTCGCCCTGTTCGGCAGTGAGCGCGTGCAACGGCTGGAAGCGATCGGCCACCCACACCGCCATCGGCAGGCCATCTAGCGATGCGACGCGATTGCCCGGCACACGTGCCACGCGCTCGCCGGGCAGGATGCTGCCCAACAGATTGCTCGGGTCGCTTGCGCTCACGCACACCCAGCGCTGCTGCGGCACCTGTGCGCGCACGCGACGCAAGGCCGCGATCGCATCCGGCAACGCGAACTGCTCGCCAGACAGGCCGGCGATGAAGCGGCCGCCACGGATTTCGCCGCGCGCTTCCAGGCGTTGATACATGCGCAGCAGTTCGCGCCAGGGCGGCAACCATGCCGCCTCGCGTTCGAGCAAGCGCCAGCACACCACGCCGTAGCGGCGCAGCAGCGTGCGCGCAACGTGTTCGAGCATCTCCTGATGCCGCTCGCCGGCTTCGGCCTGCGGCAGATCGGCCGGCGTACGCACCGGCGCCCAGCGCCCGGCATCGCGGATACCCAGGGCGCCGCTACGCCGCCGCTGACGCGAGAGCGCCGACGGCCGCTTGGACGCCGGTACCAGCAGCGCGCGCAGTCCGGCATAACTGTCGCAATGCGCACGGCCACGCATCACCAGTTCGCTCAAGGCATCTTCCAGTTCGGTGCTCATCAGGTGTGCGGCATCGGCGATCTCGTCGAAGAACAACGCGCCCTGCTGCTGCAGCACCTCCACCACGCGCTGCGCGCGCGACCCCAGCGGCGCGTCGTCTGCTGCGCGTGCCAGCCCGCTCCAGCGCTGCGCCTCGCGGCGTGGCAACAGCACGATCGGAGTGGCCCGCAGCGCGGCGCCGCTGCGCCCGCCGCCGGGGCGCAGGCGCGCCCACGTGGTACGTCCGGCGGTGCACAGTTCGTCCAGCCACGCGGGTTGATAGTCGCGCACACGCGCCGGCAGCACTTCGCTTTCCCACAGCACGGCCGGCGCTTCGAAACCTTCCAGTTGCCCGACAACGCCAGCCAACGCGTCCGGTCCGGCAACCCGGCTATCGCTGTACAGATGCTGCCACTCGAACAGGAAGCGCGCGTAATCGCGCTGCGACACCGGCTCGATCTCGCGCCGCAGACGCCCCAGCGTGTAGCGGTGGATGCGCGCCAGCAGATGGCGTTCGCACCACTCTTCCGACTGCGCGTGCGCACTGAACTGGCCGGCCATGACATAGCCCTCGCGCTGCAGTGTCAGCAACGCCAGCGCGATTTCGTCCTCGGGCAGGCGCAATGCGGCGGCCAATGCCGGCACCTGCGCCGGGCCAACCGCCGACAGGCGCCCGCGCAACAGCTCGCACACCGCCCAGTCGCGCTCCCAGTCGGCCACGCGGCAGTCATCCGGTGCCTGCAACGGCGGCTGCGCCGCTGCATGCGGATACAGGCGCATGAACCAATCGATGCGCTCGGCGCTGATCCACAGCGCCGGCGCGCCTTGCATGAGCAGGCAGCTGGCGCGGCCATCGGCGGCAAGCACGCTCAACCATGCCTGCCACTGCACATCTGCCGCCTCGGCGACCGGCAGCACGCCCAGCCCGACCAGGGCCTCGTGCATCTCTTCGGCATCGCGGGGCTGCGGCCAGGCTTCCTCGCGCACCGACGCGATGGCCAATGGGTCCAGCCGCCCAAGATCGTCGCCGCTCTGCGGGCTGTAGCGGCGGCTCTGCACGGCCTGGGTGCGGCGCTCTTCCAGCGGCGCGTCGTCCAGGAATGCGTACGGACGCGCATTCAAGGCTTCCGCCGCCAGCGGAGAGGGCGCCGCCAGATCGTGCGCCACCAGGGTGATGGCGCCCGATTCCAGCCCACGCAACACCTGCAGCCAGCCTTCACTGTCCATCGCCTGGTGCAGGCAATCGTCCAGCGTCTGCGTGACCAACGGATGGTCCGGCACCTCGCGCTCGCCGACCAGGTTCTCCGCACAGGCCACCTGATCCGGAAACACGGTCGCCAACAGGTCTTCGGACTTCATCCGCTGCAACTGCGGGACGACCTTGTTGCCGCCGGTGAAACGCGGCAACGCCATCGCATTGGTGGCGTTCCAGCGCCAGCGCACGCCGAACAATGGCGCATCCAGCAGCGCCTGGATCAGTACATGTTCGGCCGACGACGAATGCAGGTAGCGGCCAACCTCTTCCAGCGCAAAACTGTGGCTGGTGGACAGCGACAACACGATCGCATCCTCGGTCGCGGCTGCCTGCAATTCGAAATTGAAGGTGCGACAGAAGCGCTTGCGCAGTGCCAGCCCCCAGGCACGATTGATGCGGCTCCCATAGGGCGAGTGGATCACCAGTTGCGTGCCGCCGCTGGCATCGAAGAATCGCTCCATCACCAGGCACTGCTGCGTGGGCATGGCGCCCAGCGCCGCACTGGCATGCGCCAGATAGTCCACCAACTGCTGCGCTGATTCTGCAGAACAGCCAAGCGCACTGCATAGCCAATCGCGTGCCGCCCGGTGCGGTGCATTGTCGAGTCGGGAAGCAATCTCGCCGCGCAGGCGCGACACCGCCGCCGACAACTCGTCGCTGCGGCCAGGCGCTTCGCCCAACCAGAACGGGATATTCGGCGGTGCGCCTTTGGCATCTTCCACGCGCACGCGCCCGGCCTCCACACGCAGGATGCGGTAGCTGGCATTGCCGAGCTGGAACACGTCGCCGGTGAGACTTTCGACCGCAAAATCTTCGTTCACCGTGCCGATCTTTTCGGCCTGCGGCTCCAGCACCACACTGTAGTCGCCGGTTTCGGGAATGGTGCCGCCGGAGGTCAGCGCGGTCATGCGCGCACCGCGGCGCGCATGCAGCCGCCGATGCACCGCATCGCGATGCAGATACCCGGCCCGCGGCCCCAGCCGTGTGCTGAAGCCCTCGCACAGCATGCGCACCACACTGTCGAAGGTGGCGCGACTCAACTGAGCGAACGGCCATGCGCGCCGCATCAATGCAAACAGCGCGTCCTCGTCCCAGTCTTCGCATGCCGCCTCAGCCACGATCTGCTGTGCAAGCACATCCACCGGCGCCACTGGAATGCGCAGCGCATCCAGTTCGCCACGCCGGATGCCGTCCAGCAATGCCGCGCATTCGACCAGCTCGTCGCGGGTCTGCGGAAACAGCCGCGCCTTCGGCGTGCCGCCGACCTTGTGACCGGAGCGGCCGGCGCGCTGCAGGAAGGTGGCGATCGAGCGCGGCGACCCGAGCTGGCAGACCAGATCCACGTCGCCGATATCCAGGCCCAGCTCCAGCGAGGCGGTGGCCACCAGCACGGTGAGTTCGCCTGCCTTGAGCCGTTGCTCGGCCAGCAGACGTGTCTCGCGCGACAGACTGCCGTGATGGGCGGCAACGCGCTGCTTGCCCAATAGATCGCCCAGATGCCGCGCCGCACGCTCGGCCATGCGCCGCGTGTTGACGAACACCAGTGTGGTGCGATGCTGCTGCGCTAGCGCGGCCACGTCGGCATAGACCTGCAGCCATTGGTCGTTGGACATCACCACGCTCAGCGGCGTAGGCGGCAGCGCCAACGCCAGATCGCGCTCACGCGTGTAGCCGATATCGACGATCTCGCAGGGCGGCGCCGCACCGTCTTCGTCAACGCCGACCAGAAATTGCGCGACGGTTTCGATGGGTTTCTGGGTTGCCGACAAACCGACCCGCGTGATCGGCTGATCGGCAAGTCGCTGCAGCCGCTCCAACGTCAGGCTCAGATGGCTGCCACGCTTGTCCGCCGCCACCGCATGGATTTCATCGACGATGACCGTGCGCACATGCCGCAACGCACTGCGCCCGGATGCCGAGCCCAGCAGCACGTACAACGATTCGGGCGTGGTCACCAGGATGTGCGGCGGCACCCGCCGCGCCTGAGCCCGCTCGCGTTGCGGCGTATCGCCGGTGCGGACCGCCGTGCGCACTGCCACATCCGGCAGGCCGTCGGCAGCCAGGGCGGCGCGGATGCCCTGCAGTGGCGCTTCCAGATTGAGATGGATGTCGTTGGACAGCGCCTTCAACGGCGACACATACACCACCCGCGTCTGGTCGGACAGCGCACCGCCATTGTCCAGCCCGTCGCGGATCAGCGCATCGATCGCCGCAAGGAACGCGGTGAGCGTCTTGCCCGAACCGGTGGGCGCGGCCACCAGCGTATGCCGGCCGGCCTGGATCGCCGGCCACGCAGCAACCTGCGCCGGCGTGGGCGCAGCGAAGGTCTGCGCGAACCACGCAGCGACCACGGGATGGAAATGCTGCAGAACAGGATGCATGGGCGATGTCAGTAACGGATGGCCGGCCAAATGCGTTCAACCCGTAGATGTACTGTCAGATGGCGCTTCTGTGGCGCGGATGCAAGCCGGCGTCGGCAAGGCTGGTGAACCCATTCACGCACATTCACGGAAACATGGGGTGACCTCCTCCGCACGCTGATTGAGAACAGCGGCCGTCATGCGATTGTCGGGCAGGCGACGCCGTGGCACATTGGCGACATGCCCAGCCTCATCCTCTTCATGATTGCCGGCGCAGCGCTGTTCGCGTTCTGGAACTCGTCGCGTGCCGCAGCCGAACGTGCCGACATCCTCGGCCGCAATGCCTGCCGTGCGGCCGATGTGCAGTGGCTGGACCAGAGCGTGCATTCCACCAATCTGCGCGTCTGCAGACTGCCCAATGGCTGGCTGGGCTTCGAGCGCACGTTCCGCTTCGAGTATTCCTACGATGGCGCCGATCGCCACAGCGGCAAACTGGTGCTGCGCGGCGATCAGTTGATTGCGTTCACCGGGCCGCAGGTCGCGACGGTGCGGGCGCTGCATCCGGAGCATGAGCGGCTGGAGTGAGCAGGCTGCGCTGGCACCTGCATCTGGCAGGTGCCGATGTCTGTGGCTGATGCCGGCTTAGAGCGGGTGGCAGACGCAGTGAGCAGTCGCCAGCCCGGTGTGGACGACGCGCCAGGAACCGCAGGGTCTGCGTGACGCTGCCGAACAGGATTCCGGCCGCCGCCCGCGTGGCGACGAGCGCAGTCCTGTGTCAGCCGTTCCTAGGCGCGCTGTCGTCGTCGGTTGCCCTTGGCTCACTCCATCAGCCGACGAAGTGCATCCATCCACCCGGATCCGGCCGCTGCCGGGCCGTCCGGCACCGGCTCGTATCCGTTGCCCCGGCCGCTCAACCAGCGTAGCTGCTGCTTGCCCTCGCGACGCAGCTGCGCCTGTGCGAACAGGCACAGCGGGCGCAGCATGTCGGCCTTCTTCAACAGGCGCGACCTGCCATTTATCTCGATGCTGAGAAAGTGCGCTTCATCGGGCGTATCGACGTAGCTGCGCGCGACAAGACAGCGCCTGCCTTGCGCGAAACGATAAATGTCGTATTCGTAGTGGTAATCGACTGCGCCGGACGCATCCGGCGCACTGCAATCGACATGACGGGCGCGTTCCACCCGCACGGGAACGCGGCTGTCAGCCACCGTGCGCGCTTACTTGACCACGCGCAGGTGTGGGCGCTTGCCACCGCCGGGCGGCTCGTCGGGCGTCGGCGCGCTAGGCGGCGGTGCGCCGGGATCCGGCGGCTCGCTGCTGGTACCGGGGATGTCGTCCGGCAATGCCATGCCCTGCCCGGTTTCGCGCGCGTAGACCGCCAGCACGGCAGCCATCGGCACCATCACCGGATAGCTGACACCGCCGAAGCGCGCAGTAAAACTCACGCTCTCGTTGTCGACCTGCAGCCCGACCACGGCGCGCTCGGCGATGTTCAACACCACGCGGCCGTCCTTGACGGCACTGGCCGGTACTTGCACGCCGGGCAGTCCTGCGTCCACCAGAACGTGCGGGGTCATGCCGTTGTCGTTGATCCATTCGACCAAGGCCCGCAACAGATACGGGCGATGGCTGGTCATGCGGGGGAAATCTTCGCTCATGACGTCATTTTACCCGGACATGGCCCGCAACGGCGGCGACGAGATGGGGCGTCGGTCTGTTGGCATACAGCCGTCACATCAGCCCGGCAAATCACGCAGCTTTTTTTCCTGCTCGGTGAGGCTGCGAATGAAACCGGGATTGCGGAAGATCCGATTGCCGTAGTCCTCGATCGCCTTGCCATCCTTGGGCAGGCCGATCTCCAGTGCATCCAGTCGCCAGATGATCGGCGCCATCGCGCAATCGGCCAGACTCATTTCCGGATTGAGGAAGAACTTGCTGGCCTTGAACAGCGGCACCGAGGCGGTGAGCAGTTCCTTCAGGCGCTTGCGGCCGGCCTCGGCCTGGGTCTTGTTGCCGAGCTGGATCGCCTGCACCTGCGGCACCCAGTCGTGTTCGATCCGCAGCATCGCAAGGCGAAGGCGCGCCCGCGACAGCGGGTCGACCGGCATCAGCGGCGGATGCGGGTAGCGCTCGTCCAGATACTCGCTGACCACCGATGCGGCGTACAGCACCAGGTCGCGCTCGACCAGGGTCGGCACCGAATGATAGGGATTGAGATCGATCAGATCTTCCGGGGGGTTTTGCGGGTCGACCGGCACCAGGTCGTAGGTCACCCCTTTCGCCGCCAGGACCAGACGGACCCGGTGGCACAACACGTCGTCGTTGGACGAAAACAAAGTCAAGGTATTCCGCATACGCACACTCGTCGCCATTCAAGGCTCTCCGACGACCGGAATCCGCCGGCCGCATCGGCGCGGCCGGCCCAACGCCGACCGTCACCACGGTCCTTCGAGTGTGCAATCACGTCACGCAAAAGCCAAGGGTGATAGGGCCTCAAAAACACCAACAAGCCATATTGTCGCCTCCCATGTCGGGCGCGGCCGGCGCTGACGCGTCATCGGCAAGTAGGTCCGCGGCTTATCTGCGGATTCTGTGCAGGGCCCTTGTCCGCCCACCATCGCGGGACACGCCGCAAGTACGTCAAGGTAGGCGCTTACGCGGCATCCACGCCACATAAGGTCCCACGACGTTGAGTGGGCAAGGACCTGTCGGATGGTCGGTGTGCATGGTCTTGGGTAAAACAGTCCGCACACTGTCGGGTGCGGTGCCCTCACCGATTGCGGGACCGTGTGGCGGCATGGATGCCGCCACCGAGCCTACAGGGACGTACTTGCGGCGTGTCCCGCGAGCGGTGAGGGCGCCGCGCTCTCGACGCTGTGAGTTTGCTGCAGGGCCCTTGCCTGCCCCCTATCGCGGGACACGCCGTGAATCCGTCCATGGAGGCTCTTACGCGGCATCCATGCCGCGTAAGGTCCCGCGATAGCGGGCGGGCAAGGACCAGTCAAGATGGTCGGTGTGCCTGGTTAAGAGCAAAGCATGACGTGCGCTGGTCGCATCATTATGCGTCGACCAGCTTCTCACCCGCTCCCATCGTAAGCCGAGCAACAGACAAGCTTTTTTAGCGCGCAGCTTGCAAACATCTCGCCTGCCCCCGCAAGCCGAGCAACACGCTTTCGAGAACGCAGCCGACCAACTGTCTGGTGCGGTGTCCTTGCCGCTTGCGGGACCGTGTGGCGGCATGGATGCCGCCACCGAGCCCCCAGCCCCAGGGATGGGTTCACGGCGTGTCCCGCAAGCGGTGAGGGCGCAGCGCCCTCGACGCTGCGGGTTTTGCTGCAGGGCCCTTGTCCGCCCACCGCCGTGGGACACGCCGCAAGTACGTCAAGGTAGGCTCTTGAACGGCGTCCATGCCGCCCAACGACTACGCGACCGCCGACAGACGCGGCCCATGCTCGAAATCGGCAAGCAGCATGCGTACACCCAGCTCCTGCGCAGCGCCTGCCTGCATGCATGCACCGTGCGGCCGGTCTGCTGATCCTGGGCAGCCGCGGCATTGCGCGGCCGCCTCGGGTTCACAGCACGATCAATGCACGTCCTTCCAGTATTCCTTCTTCAGCAGGTACGCCATGAAGGTGAGGAACACCAGGAACAGGATCACCCACACGCCCATGCTCTGCCGTTTCAGCGCCGCCGGTTCGCCCGCGTACTCGAGGAAGTTGGCGATATCGCGCACGGTCTGATCGAACTCCACCGGCGTTTGTCGTCCCGGCTGCCCAAGCTTCAGTGCCTCCACCGGTTTGTCGCCGGTGGCCTTGTCGGCCGGGCCGAATTGCGCCTGCTGCAGACCTTGCAGTTCCCAGAGCGGATTGGGCATGGATGCGTTCGGGAACAACTGGTTGTTCCAGCCCAGCGGGCGGGTCTGATCCAGATAGAACGACTTGAGATAGGTATAGACCCAGTCGGTGCCGCGGACGCGCGCGATCAAGGTCAGATCCGGCGGCGCCTTGCCGAACCACTTGGTCGCCGCATCATGCGGCATGGTGCCTTCGATATGCTCGCCGATCTTGGCCCCGGTGAAGTTGAGGTTGGCCATGACCTCGGCTTCGCTCAATCCCAGATCGCTGGCCATGCGCGAATAGCGCAGGTACTTCAACGAGTGGCAGCCGGAGCAGTAGTTCATGAACAACTGCGCGCCGCGTTGCAGCGATGCGCGGTCGCCCAGATCATTGCCGGCCTGCTGCACCTTTCCGCCCTCGGCCGCCATTGCGCCAAGGGCCAGCGTCAGTCCGCAGAGCACAACCGCCACGCGCGACTTCCATGACATCCCGATGCGCTTAGTCATGGGTCGTCACCCGCTCCGGTACCGGCTTGGTCTTGTCCAGCCGCGTCCACACCGGCATGGTGATGAAGAAGGCGAAGTACAGGAAGGTCAGCACCCGCCCGACGTAGGTCTCGTGCGCGTCGGTGCCCGGCCCGGAGCCGATCACACCCAGCCACACGAAGCACACCACCAGCACGCCCAGCGCCACCTTCGAGATCCAGCCGCGATAGCGCACCGACCGCACCTTGGCGCGATCCAGCCACGGCACCAGGAACAGGATGGCGATTGCCGAGAACATCACCAGCACGCCGCCCAGCTTGTTGGGCACCACGCGCAACATCGCGTAGTACGGGGTGTAGTACCAGACCGGTTTGATGTGCTCGGGCGTGACCAGTCGATTGGCCTCGGTGAAGTTGTCGTGTTCCAGGAACAGGCCGCCGAACGCGGGGGCGAAGAAGATGATGAAGGCAGCGATCAGCAGCAAAAAGCCGACACCGACCAGATCCTTCACCGTGTAATACGGATGGAACGGAATGCCGTCGGCGGGCTTGTGCGCATCCCAGCGATTGCCCTTGGGTCCCTTCTTGATCTCCACGCCATCGGGATTGTTGGAGCCCACCTCGTGCAGTGCGCCGATGTGCAGCACGATCAGCAGCAACAGCACCAGCGGCAGTGCGATCACGTGCAGCGCGAAGAAGCGGTTGAGCGTGGCATCGCCGGGCAGGTAGTCGCCCATGATCCACTCGGTCAGCCCGTTGCCGATCACCGGAATGGCGCCGAACAGGGAGATGATGACCTTCGCGCCCCAGAACGACATCTGGCCCCACGGCAGCACGTAGCCCATGAAGGCTTCGGCCATCAGCACCAGGTAGATCAGCATGCCCAGGATCCACACCAGCTCGCGCGGCTTCTGGTAACTGCCGTACATCAGCCCGCGGAACATGTGCAGATACACCACGATGAAGAACAGCGAGGCGCCAGTGCTGTGCATGTAGCGGATCAGCCAGCCCCACTCCACGTCGCGCATGATGTATTCGACCGACGCGAACGCATCGGCCGCACTGGTCTTGTAATGCATCGTCAGGAAGATGCCGGTGACGATCTGATTCACCAGCACCACGATGGCCAGCGAGCCGAAGTAGTACCAGAGGTTGAAGTTCTTCGGCGCGTAGTACTCGCTGATGTGCTTGCGGTACGTGGGCATCAGCCCGGGTGCGCGTTCGTTGACCCACTCGAACACGCCGTTGGCGGTACGAACCAGGATATTGCTCATCAGGCAGCCCCCGTGCTTTTGGCCGACGTACCGGCACCATCCGGATCGACGCCGATCACCAGGGTGTTGTCGTCCACATAGTGATGCGGGGGCACCAGCAGATTGATCGGTGCGGGCACGCCGTCGAAGACGCGGCCGGACATGTCGAAGCGCGATTTATGGCACGGACAGAAGTAGCCGCCCTTCCACTGCGGGTCGTAGGGCTCGGGCCGGATTTCGGCCACCATTTCCGGCGAGCACCCCAGATGCGTGCACAGCCCGACCAGCACCGAGATATCGGACTTGATCGAGCGGTACTCGGGGTTCTTCAGCACGTAGTCGGGCTGTTGGTCCTTGTTCTCGGACTTGGGGTCCTTGAGCCGGTCGTCCAGCGACGGCAATGCGTCGAGCATCGCCTTGGAGCGTTTGACGATCCAGATCGGCTGACCGCGCCATTCCAGAACCAGCCGTTGCCCTTCCTGCAAGGCGCTGATGTCGGCGGTCACCGGTGCGCCGGCCAACTTGGCGCGTGCACTGGGATTCCACGACTTCACGAACGGAACTGCAACAAATCCTGCTCCGACCGCACCGACCACGGCCGTCGTCGCGGTCAAAAACCGGCGACGCCCGATATCAGCAGGTGCGTTAACCCCATCGTTGGCCATCCGGCTCTCCGATCTTGATTAGGTAGCGTGAGGCTGCCAACGGCTGGCGGGGGGTCCAGCCGCGATGAATCGACCGCAGTGTAGCGGAACGCTTAATGCACAGACAATGCAATGTACGCAGTCGGGCATGTGCGATGCAATGGCCGATGTGTGCGGGCGCCTGGGACGATGCAGGCCAAGCGCGATGGCTTATGCAGTGGCTGTGACGCAGTACGCGCGCGCAGCGCATTCGTTCGAGGGGGGGATGACGCAGCGGCGGCATCGCAACGCATGTGCAGCATTGGCGACCACGCGAACGACAAGACCTCATGGAGTGGCCACCACAGCGCCGCATGCCGCATCTGCAAGCGCCGGGACCAACGCGTTGCTCAGTTGGCAGTGGTGCTCTGACCGCGATAACGGCCGGCCAGCAGGCCGACGCGTTGCACATAGCGCTGGGTCTCGCTGTAAGGCGGCACACCGCCATAACGATCCACGGCCCCCTCGCCGGCGTTGTAGCCAGCGGCCGCTAGCGTGAGGTCGCCATTGAAGCGCTTCAGCAACCACGAAAGATATTGCACGCCACCGCGGATATTTTGCGATGCGTCATAAGCATCGCTGACGCCGAAGCGGCGCGCAGTGCCCGGCATCAACTGCATCAAACCCTGCGCACCGGCGCGACTGAGCGCCAGCGGGTTATATGCCGACTCGGCATGGATGATGGCGCGCACGATCGCCTCTTCGACCCCGAACTCGCGCGCCGCCGACGCGATCTCCTGCTGATAGGCCGCGGTGTTGAGCCGGATTGCGCCGAAGTTTACGCCCGGCTTGGCGCCGCAGGCGTAACAGGTCTCGATGAAGCTGTAGTGGATGGTGCGCAGCCCTTCGATGCTGGCCACCTGGCGCGGACGTGCGCTGGTGTAGTGGCGCACGCCGTCCTTCATATAAGAATAAACCTGTCCGCTAACCACGCGGCGCGGGTTGACCGCAGCGGCCGGCGCAGCGGCGGGCATGATCGATGTCGCACGCTCTGCCACCGGCAGCGTAGGCGGCGCGGCCATAGCCGTCCCGGCAGCGCGGCGTGGTGGCGGGCTGATGATGGTGGCAGGTGCACCGCTGTCGATCGTGGCGACGGAACGGGCC
Source organism: Xanthomonas sp. 4461 (assembly GCF_024806475.1). Lineage (NCBI taxonomy): Bacteria > Pseudomonadati > Pseudomonadota > Gammaproteobacteria > Lysobacterales > Lysobacteraceae > Xanthomonas > Xanthomonas sp. 4461. Next base: position 105,146 of record NZ_JANTYV010000001.1, read on the forward strand.
GACGTGGTGGACACTGCCGCTGCCGGAGGCAGTGGCGCAACTGGCACACGGCGGGCCGAGCGATCGGGGGTGTAGCTGCTGATGACGCTGCAGGCCGCACCGCTCTGGCGCTTACTAAGGTAGCTGGTGATGCCGTCGCCGCTGACGCACTTGTACAGCGTGCCGGCGCTGGCCGGCGCAGCCGACAACGCGACAAACAACAGCCCCAGCAATCTTGACGTCCCCTTCATGCGGCGGAGTGTCCCAGCTTGCCCCGGGCTTGCCAAGAGGCAGTAGCGCTCAGGCCGACGGCCGGTGCAGTCGCGTCCGCAAGGCGTCCAGCGCATCGAGCAGCGGTTGCTGCATGGCGGCCGGTGTAATCGCCTCGAAGGGCCGCTCGAGCAACAGCAGATTGGCGGCAAGCGCCGGCATGGTCGGCGCGCCCAGCCCCAGCCAGCAGTGGTCAGCGCCGTCTGCCTCCAACGCGCCCAGCCAGGGTGGAACCTGCGCGGCCAGCATCTCCAGCGTGCCAGGCAACCGCACCCGCGCACGACACGGAAACGGCGCTTCGCCGATGGCCTTGCGCAGCAGTTGCAGCGGATCATCCGGCAGCGCCCGGGCATCGAACCTGGCGCCGGTGGGCACCGCCAGATCGATACGGTCGGCGCGCAGCGTGCGCCAGTCCTGGCGTTCGCAGTCCCAGGCCAGCAGGTACCAGCGCCGGCCGTAGTTGACCAGCAGCGCCGGCTCGACGCAGCGGGTGATGGCCGCGCCAGAGTGACGCCGATAGTCCAGCCGAAGCGTGGTGCGGTCGCGACAGGCGCCGGCAAGCTGGGCCAGCAAGGCCGCATCCACCCGGGTTCCCGGCTCGGCGATCGGCATGCTTGCCATGGCCGCGTGCGCCGCGCTGGCGCGTTGACCGCTGCGCCGCGGCAGCAGCGGATCCAGTTTTGCCAGCACGCGGGCGGCGGCGGCATCCATGCCGGCGATGGCCGGCGCCGCCGCGCGCAAGGCGATCGCCACGGTCAGCGCCTCTTCCTCCTCGAACAGCAGCGGCAAGGCCGCCGCCCCCTGCCCGAGTCGGTAACCGCCGCCGGATCCCGGCGCCGCATGCACCGGGTAGCCGAGCTCGCGTAACCGCTCGATATCGCGCCGCAGGCTGCGCGGGTGCACCTCCAGGCGCTCGGCAAGGTGGGCGCCCGGCCAGCTGCGCCCACCTTGCAGCAAGGAAAGCAGTCGCAACAGACGAGCAGCGGTCGAGGCCATGCCCAGACGGTATTGCGGACAGAAGCTGTCCGCAATAGCTCCGTAGGATCCTCATACCAGCAATGACCCTGCACCCACCCCCATCAACACCTGATCCCAAGGAGACAGCCATGTCCGACGACCGCCATATCACCCTGTTCCACAATCCCCGTTCGCGCTCGCGCGGTGTTCTGGTGCTGCTGGAGGAGCTGCGCGCCAGCTACAGCCTGCAGGTCATCGATCTGGAAAAGGAGCAGCAGCTTGCGCCGGAGTTCCTTGCGATCAACCCGATGGGCAAGATTCCGACGATCGTGCACGGCGACAGCGTGGTGACCGAACAGGGCGCCATCTACCAGTATCTGGCCGAGCTGTACCCGGAGGCCGGCCTGTCGCCGGCGCCGGGCGATGCCGACCGCGGCGGCTACCTGCGCTGGCTGGCCTTCTACGGCGCGGCGTTCGAGCCGGCGATCGTCGACCTTGCGCTCAAGCGCACGCCCCCACCGCGCTCGCTCTCGCCCTATGCAGACTGCGACACCGTATTGAACGTGGTCTACACACAGCTGGCGCAGGGCGACTACCTGCTGGGCCCGCGCTGCAGCGCAGCCGACGTGCTGTGGGGCGGCGCATTGGCATGGATGGTGCAGTTCGGCATGATCGATCCGCCAGCTCCGACCCGCGCCTACATCGCACGGATGGCCGACCGCCCGGCGGTCGCGCGTGCCACCGCCATCGATGGGCAGGCAGCCGACAGCGCAGGCACGGGCATCAGCGGGTAAACTGGGCGGCTATCTCACCCGCCTGGAATAAGCGCCATGCCCGGGACATCCGTTTCCGATCTGTCTGCGGCCACCGCCGTGGACGCCCCTGCCCTGCTGCCGTTGCCGGTCGCCCGCCCGGCGGCGCCTGCCGTAGTGCGCGGCAAGCTGTACATCAAGACCCACGGTTGCCAGATGAACGAGTACGACTCGGCCAAGATGGCCGACGTGCTTGCCGCCTCCGAAGGGTTGGAGCTGACCGACAACCCCGAAGACGCCGACGTGGTGCTGGTCAACACCTGCTCCATCCGCGAAAAGGCGCAGGAAAAGGTGTTCAGCCAACTGGGGCGTTGGCGCTTGCTCAAGGAAAGCCGGGCCAAGGCCGGCGGCACGCCGGTGATCATCGGCGTGGGCGGCTGCGTGGCTTCGCAGGAAGGCGAGGCCATCGTCAAGCGCGCGCCGTATGTGGATCTGGTGTTCGGGCCGCAAACCCTGCATCGCCTGCCGGAACTGATCCGTGCACGGCGCCAGTCCGGCAAGTCGCAGGTGGATATCAGCTTCCCGGAAATCGAGAAGTTCGATCGCCTGCCCGAACCGCGCGCCGATGGTCCGTCGGCCTTCGTGTCGATCATGGAAGGCTGCTCCAAGTACTGCTCGTTCTGCGTGGTGCCCTACACGCGCGGCGAAGAAGTCAGCCGCCCGTTCGAGGATGTGCTGGTGGAAGTGGCGCAACTGGCAGCGCAAGGCGTGCGCGAGATCAACCTGCTGGGCCAGAACGTCAACGCGTATCGCGGTGCGTATGGCGCCGATGCGGGTGAAGCGCCGCAGTACGCCGATCTGGGCCTGTTGATCCGCACTATCGCGCAGATCGAGGGCATCGGCCGCATTCGCTTCACTACCTCGCATCCGCTGGAATTTTCCGATTCGCTGGTGGATGCGTATCGCGATGTGCCACAGCTGGCCAACTATCTGCATCTGCCGGTGCAGGCCGGCAGCGACCGCATCCTGTCGGCGATGAAGCGTGGCTACACCGCGCTGGAATTCAAGTCCAAGATCCGCAAGTTGCGCGCGGTGCGTCCGGATATCTCGATCAGCTCGGACTTCATCGTCGGCTTTCCCGGCGAGACCGAAGCGGATTTCGAAAAAACCATGAAACTGATCGAAGACGTAGGCTTCGACCAGAGCTTTTCGTTCGTGTATTCGCGTCGCCCCGGCACGCCGGCCGCGGATCTGGAAGACGACACGCCCGAGGCGGTCAAGCAGGCGCGCCTGGCCCGCTTGCAGGCGCATATCAGCGCACATGCGGCGACCATTTCGCAGTCCATGGTCGGCAGCGTGCAGCGGGTGCTGGTGGAAGGCCCGTCGCGCCGCGACCCGAACGAACTGACCGGCAAGAGCGAGAACATGCGCCCGGTGAACTTCCCCGGCAACCCGCGCCTGATCGGGCAGTTTGTGGATGTACTGATCACCGAGGCGATGAGCAACTCGCTGCGGGGCCGCATCCAGCTGGACGAGAGCACCAGCTGACATACGCGCCGCATCTGTGCGGCGCTGCATTGAAGATGCGATCGCAGCGCACCTACGTCGTGCCTGCGCTGCAGGCGTGATGCCTCGTGCGCAACGGTTGAACGTTGCATGCAGGCTGCTCGGAGTGGTGCGTGCCTGCGCCGCGCTGTGCGGCCCATGCACTGACACGCATTGCGCCGCGTCGATGCAACCCGGTGCACTCGCTGCCTACGGTGACTGGTGGTCGATGCACGCGAGAGTGCAGCCGTGTTGCCGCAGAACAGCAAAGCCCTGACCCCACGTATCCGACGCTGCCCGCGCAGCGACTGCATCGTGCGGCCAGGAGCGCATGGCCTGGTTGCGGCAGTGATCAAAAATTCACCACACAGGTTCAACACCTTGCAGCGCAAGGCGTGGTGACACTTACCCACAGGCTTTGCCGAATTCGATCCACACCGCGTGTGGACAACCCTGCGCGAAGTGGCGACTTTTTCACCACTCACCTGTCAGACCTTATGCCAGTAGGGCTGACGCAATCTATCCACAGGTTAGTGATGCGTGACTCCACAGCGCTTGTGGAAAAGCTGCTCGCCCCGCAGCGACCACGCCGCGACGCCCGGCATGTTGGTGGGATCACATCCTGCGCGCTACCCTCACCTGCCGCCCTACCGACGCTGCGCGCGCTGTCCGATCCGACCATGAACTCACCTGCCTCCCGCGATTTCACCCTGGAACCCGACGACACCGAGCGCCTGGCCAATCTGGCCGGCCCGTTCGACGCGCACCTGCGCCAGATCGAACTCAAGCTTGGCGTGGAGATCGCCAACCGCGGCAACATCTTCCGCATCACCGGGCCGGAGCCGGCGATCACCGCCGCGCAGACGCTGTTGACCGCGTTGTACGACGAAGCCGCCTCCACCACCTTCGATAACCACGCGATCCACCTGCGCCTGAACGATGCCAATGTCGAGCATGTGGTTGATCGTTCCTATGTGGCACAGGACGTGGCGATCAAGGTCAAGCGCGGCACCGTGCGTGGCCGTGGCGCCAACCAGGCCAAGTACCTGCACGCGATCACCACCCACGACATCAATTTCGGCATCGGCCCGGCCGGCACCGGCAAGACCTTCCTGGCGGTGGCCAGCGCGGTGGAAGCGTTGAACGAATCGCGCGTGCAGCGCCTGATCCTGGTGCGCCCAGCCGTGGAAGCCGGCGAGAAGCTCGGCTTCCTGCCCGGCGACCTCAGCCAGAAGGTGGACCCCTACCTGCGCCCGCTGTACGACGCGCTATACGAAATGCTGGGCGTGGAAAAGGTGATCAAGCTGCTGGAGCGCAACGTGATCGAGATCGCACCGCTGGCGTATATGCGCGGCCGCACGCTCAACGATGCGTACGTGATCCTGGACGAGGCGCAGAACACCACCATCGAACAGATGAAGATGTTCCTGACCCGGCTGGGCTTCGGCTCCACCGCAGTGGTCACCGGCGACCTGACCCAGATCGACCTGCCCAAGCACGTCAAATCCGGCCTGCGCGATGCGATCGAGGTGCTGCACGAGGTCGACGGGGTCAGCTTCACCTTCTTCGAAGCACGCGACGTGGTGCGGCATCCGTTGGTGGCGCGTATCGTCAATGCCTACGAAAAGCGCGAGAGCGCCTTGTTACCGCCTGCAGCCGACTGACCATGCGTGGCACGGACTTGCTGTGGGGGATGTGGCTGATGCTGGCTTGCCAGGGCTTGGCGCAGGCGCAAGCATCCGAACACACCGATACGACCACGCGCATCACGCTACGACAGCAGCTTGCTGCGTCCTGCGTGTCGGTGGCCAGCGCACAGACGACCATCCTGCTGGACCGGGCCGAGCTGGAACGGCTCGCGATGGTAAAGCCTGCGGCCGCTGCTGCAGCGGGGGACGATGCGCAGCGGCTGGCGCGGCTCGCAGGCGGGCGGGCGCAGGGAGTGCTTGCCTCCATTAGCAAGGCGCACGACCGCTTCGGCTGCGCGGTGGTTCAGGAGGGCAAGGAAAGCGCCGATACGCACTACCTGCTCGGTCAACTACTGGAACGCGGCCAGGCAGCGGTCTGGATCCAGGCCCCGGCGGGCTTCGCCCCTGCCATCGAGGTCAGGCGGGTCGATCCGCAGTGCCGGAACGGGCCGATGGGTAGTGCGTTCTATCGTGTCGCCGACGGCGGTCCGTTGGTGCTGGTGCTGGTGGAATGCGTCCGCTGATGCCCGTTCACTCAAGCGCGGATGCGCGAACAGGCGTCGCAGCAAGACGCCACTCGCGCGATACTGTTACCTCTGTCTGATCTGACTTGTTGGTGTTGCCATGACCAAAGGCCCCATCCGCCTCGACGTCGCCGTCAGTTACGCGTTGCCGCGCGCCGGCCTGCCGTCGGCGGTAAGTTTTCGCAAGTGGGTGGCTGCGGCGCTGAAGGGCCGCATCCGCGAGGCCGACCTGGCAGTGCGCGTGGTCGACGAGAAGGAAGGCTGCTCGCTCAATCATCATTACCGCGGCAAGGATTACGCCACCAATGTGCTGAGCTTCCCGGCCGAACTGCCCGAAGGCCTGCCCAAGGGCATCAAGATGCCGCTGCTCGGCGATCTGGTGATCTGTGCGCCGGTGGTGGCGCGCGAGGCGGCCGAACAGGGCAAATCGCTGGCGTCGCATTACGCGCATCTGACCGTGCACGGCACCTTGCACCTGCTCGGCTGGGACCACGAAGACGACAAGGAGGCCGACGCCATGGAGCAACTGGAGCGGGAGATCCTGGCCGATCTGGGCATCGACGACCCGTATGCGGGGGAGCGCTGATGCGCGCGTTGCTGGCCATGAGCGTCCTGCTGCTGAGCCCCTCGGCGGCTCTTGCCCAGACCGCGCCGGTGCGTCCGGACCTGCCGGCGCTGATCGAATGCCGCCAGCGCATCGGCGACTTCAATGCCCTGGCGCCGGTGCTGGCCGACCCGCTCAAGGCGGTCGCGCTGGGCTGGACGCCGCTGGATCAGTCCAACCTGTTCATGACCGAATACACGCTCAACACGCCGATCAGCGTGTTCGGCCACAGCACCACGCATATCGCGTTTTCCGGCGCCAGCATCATGGCGCTGCTGGACCTGCCCGACCCGCGCCCGCTGGCCAAGCAGCTGAAGCTGGAGCTGGGCGTGGATAACGCCGACAAGGTGATGTACGGCCGCGAGCTGGTCAGCGAAGACACCAACAACCCGAAGACCGGCGAGGCGATGATCGAATCGGTCGTGCTCAGCGTGACCAACGTCAAATCGCATCCGGGCAAGACCGTGGTCGGCTGCGGCTATAGCCTGGACCTGCCCTGACCCCCGTCGCCCGGCAGCGGATCCACAGCGTGTTGCCGGCTTCCTGCTAGACTGCAGCCTAACGCCTGGTTTGCCGGGTGCCGTTCCCCGTCACGATGTCCGAAGACGACAGTAGCCATACCTCAGAACCCTCCGAAAAACGCCGCAGCTGGCTCGAACGCCTGAGCGCGGCCTTCTCCGGCGAACCCCACACCCGCGACGAACTGGTCGCGTTGCTGCGGACTGCCGAGCAAGACGGTCTCATCGCCGCCGACACCTTGCGCATGATGGAAGGCGCGATTTCCGTGTCCGAGCTCACCGTGGGCGACGTGATGATTTCACGCTCGCAAATGGTCTCGCTGCCGGTGGAAGCGCGCTTCATCGACCTGATGAAGCAGGTGGTCGAATCCGGCCATTCGCGCTTCCCGGTACACGGCGAGAACAAGGACGAAGTGCTCGGCATCCTGCTGGCCAAGGACCTGCTGCGCGGCGTGGTCGCCGACAACGGGCCTGGCAACGTGCGCGAGCTGCTGCGCCCGGCGGTGCTGATCCCCGAATCCAAGAAGCTCAACGTCCTGCTCAAGGAATTCCGCCTGTCGCGCAACCACATGGCGATCGTGGTGGACGAGTACGGCGGCGTCGCCGGCCTGGTCACCATCGAAGACGTGCTGGAGCAGATCGTCGGCCAGATCGACGACGAGCACGACGATGCCGAAGAAGAAAATTCGCTGATCGCGATCCAGGCCGATGGCCGCTACGTGGTCGATGCGCTGACGCCGATCGAAGACTTCAACGAACGCTTCGGCGCCGAGTTCCCGGACGACGAGTACGACACCGTCGGAGGGCTGGTCACCGATGCGATCGGGCACCTGCCGGAGACCGGCGAAGAGCTGACCCTGGGCCGGTTTGCGTTCCGCGTGGCCAAGGCCGACGCGCGCCGCGTGCACGCCTTCCACGTCACCATCCTGCCGCCCGACCCGCAGGACGACGCTTGAACCTCGCACGCCGTTCCGCCACGGTGCGCTACCGCCGTGGCGCCTGGCAATGGGTCGCGTGCTGGGCGCTGCTCCTGCTGACACTGCTGGTAGCACCGCTTGCCTCGGCGCAGGCTCTGCCCACTGCTGTGCCGACCAGCGCACCGCCACCGCGCGTCGGCGTGGTCACCATGCAACCGGGCGAGGTGTTCTTCGAACGCTTCGGGCATGACGCCATCGTGGTAGTCGACCCGCTCACCCAGCAGGCCACCTCGTACAACTTCGGCTTCTTCGACCCGAGCGAACCGGACTTCGTGCCGCGCTTTGCGCGTGGCGAAATGATGTACTACCTGGTGGCGCTGCCGCTGGAAGAAGACCTGTCGCAGTACCGCAACGTTGGCAGGGGCGTCAGCATCCAGTGGCTGGATCTGCCGCCGGAGCAGGCGCGCGCGCTTGCCGATGGGTTGGCGGTCCGCAGCCGGCCAGAAAACGCCCGGTATCACTACGATTATTTCGAAGCCAACTGCGCCACCATGGTGCGCGACACCCTGGACCGTGCGATGGGCGGCGCGCTCAAGTCGCAACTGGCCGGGCGCTCGCGCGGCAATACCTTCCGCAGCGAAGCGGTGCGCCTGGCCTCCCCTGCCCCGTGGATGTGGCTGGGCTTCGACCTGGGGCTGGGGCCGTATGCCGATCGCCCCTTGTCGCGCTGGGAAGAAGCCTTCGTGCCGATGCGCTTGGCCGACAGCCTGACCCAGGTGCACAACAGCGCCGGCCGCCCCTTGGTGCAAGCCACCCAGATGCTGCTGCCGCATCGCATCGCGCCGGAGCCTGCCGAACAACAGCGCCATTGGTGGCCGTGGTTGTTGACCGGGCTGATCGTTGCCGCCGGCGTGCTGGCGCTGCGCCGCAAACCCCGATTACTGGCCGGCCTTGCGCTGCCATTCTGGCTACTGTGCGCCATCGGCGGCGGCTTGCTGGTGTATCTGTGGGGCTTCACAGCGCATCAGTCCGCATGGGCCAATCGCAATCTGTTGCTGGTCAATCCGCTGTGCGCGTTGCTGTTGATCGGCAGCCTGCAGTCGCTGCGTGGTCGCCGGCCCGGACGCTGGTTCGATGGGCTGCGCTGGGTGGTGGCTGCCGGGGCGTTGCTGGCTCTGGTCATTCACTGGCTCTCATTCCAGGCGCAGGACAACCTGCAATGGGTGATGCTGCTGTTGCCGATCCATGTCGCGCTCGCGATCGCTCTGCAGCCGCGCGACTTGTCGCTGCGTACGCGCTGATCCAGGATGCGCCCATGAACAATCACGGTCGCCATCCAGACAACCCGTCCTGCGTCATCACCTGCGCCTACTACGACGGCGACGGCAAGCGGCACGACATCAGCCTGGAGCAGATCAGCGATGTGCTGCAGCGCCCGGACGGCTTCGTCTGGGTTGGCTTGTACGAGCCGCAGGAGTCGGTGCTGCACAAGCTGCAGGAGGAATTCGGCCTGCACGACCTGGCCATCGAGGATGCGCTCAAGGCGCATCAACGCCCCAAGGCCGAGAGCTACGGCAATTCGTTGTTCGTGGTGGTCAACACCGCGCAACTGGTCAACGAACGCATCCGCTACGGCGAAACGCATGCGTTTCTGGGCGCACGCTTTTTGCTCACCGTGCGCCACGGCGCGTCGCTGTCTTACACGCCGGTGCGGCACCGGGTCGAACGCGAACCGGCGATGCTGCGCATGGGCGCGTCGTTCTGCCTGTACGGCGTACTGGACTTTGTGGTCGACAACTATCTGCCGATCATGGACGAGTTCCGCGACACGCTGGAAGGCCTGGAAAAAGACATCTTTGCCGACAATTACAAGCGCGAAACCGTGGTGCGCCTGTATGAGCTCAAGCGCGAACTCAACAAGATGCGCCTGGTGGTCGCCCCGCTGCAGGACGTGTTGTCGCACCTCAAGCGCAATCCGGGCTCGCTGATCCATGACGAGGTCGGCATCTACCTGCGCGACGTGCTCGATCACGCCGTGCGCATCAACGACGCCATCGATACCTTGCGCGAGATGCTGGGCACCGCCTTGAGCGTCAACCTGTCGATGGTGACGCTGGCACAGGGCGAAACCGTCAAGCGCCTGGGCGCCTGGGCCGCCCTGCTCGCCGCTCCCACGCTCATCACCAGCTGGTACGGGATGAATTTCACCCATATGCCCGAACTGGACAAGCCCTACGCCTACCCGTTGCTGGTAGGCGGTGTGGTGGCCTCGTGTCTGGTGCTGTATCGCCTGTTCAAGCGGGCGCGGTGGCTTTAGGCCGCTTTGCGGCCCGGGAATGGGGAGTCGGGAATAGGGAATTGGTAGGGCGGCTCACAGGGAGCTTTGGCCTGAATGCGAAGGGGTCCCCTCATCAGTTCCTTCCCCGGCAGATCGACGGAACCGCTCTTACGATTCCCGATTCCCTACTCCCGATTCCCAGCTTTCAAGCTACATAGATCGTCTTGATGTTCATGAACTCGTGGATGCCGTGATCGGCGAGCTCGCGGCCAAAGCCTGAGCGTTTGATGCCGCCGAACGGCAACCGTACATCGCTCTTGACCACCGAATTGACGAAGGCGGCGCCGCACTGCAGTTGCTGCGCCACGCGTTCGCCGCGCTTGGTATCTGCGGTCCACACGCTGCCGCCCAGGCCGAAGGTGGTGTCGTTGGCCACGCGTACCGCGTCGGCTTCGTCGGCCACGCGGATGATCGAGGCCACCGGGCCGAAGAATTCTTCGTCGTACGCCGGCATGCCGGGGGCGACCTGGTCGAGGATCGTGGCCGGGTAGCCCGCATGCGAGCCCGGTACTGGTTCGCCGCCAAGCAATACCTTGGCGCCCTTCTGCACGCTGGCCTGCACCTGCTTGTGCAATTCGTCGCGCAGGTCGGCGCGTGCCATCGGTGCGAGCGTGGTGCCTTCCTGCTGCGGGTCGCCGAGCACGCGCTTGGAGGCAGCGGCGACGAAGCGTTCGATGAACTGGTCGGCGATGGCATCGACCACGATGAAGCGCTTGGCTGCGATGCAGGTCTGCCCGCTGTTGTCGAAGCGCGACTGCACTGCCGATTGCACGGTGTGCTCAAGGTCGGCGTCTTCCAGCACCACGAAAGCATCGCTACCGCCCAGCTCCATCACGCATTTCTTCAGCTGATCGCCGGCATTGGCGGCCAGCGAGCGGCCAGCACGTTCGCTGCCGGTCAGCGTGACTGCAGCAATGCGGTCATCGCGCAGCACATCGGCGGCCTGATCATTGTCGATATGCAGCACGTCGAACACGCCCGGCGGGATTCCGGCAGCGTCGAGCACCTGCTTCATTGCATCGGCGCAACGCGGCACGTTGCTGGCATGCTTGAGCAGCGCCACATTGCCGGCCATCAGACCCGGTGCAAGAAAGCGAAACGCCTGCCACAGCGGGAAATTCCACGGCATCACCGCAAACACGCAGCCCAGCGGTTCGTAACGTACATAGCTGGACTGCGCTTCGGTTGGAATCTCGCGCGGCGCCAGGTACGCGGCGGCATGCTCGGCGTAATACGCGCAGGCCTGCGCGCACTTGTCGACCTCGGCCAGCGCCTCACCGCGCAGTTTGCCCATCTCGGCGGTCATGATGCGCTGCAGATCGTCGCGCCGCTTGGTCAACTCTTCGCCGACCCGGCGCAGCAGTGCACCGCGCTCGACCAAGGGCAGCGCTACCCACTGCGGAAACGCCTTGGCCGAAGCAGCAAGACGCGCCTCGATGGCGGCGGCGTCCAGCGTCTGCTGGGTGTGTTCGACCTGGCCATTGGCCGGGTTGACGGTGTCGTAGGACATGATGGTCTCCTGTTACAGACCCCTCATGCTAGTCGCCGGGAAGTTGCAGCCGCGTCACAACTCCCTGAAATCTGTGCAACGCTGTGTTTACCGGCGCCGCGACGCAATGCCGCACCTCCAGCGCGCAGCCCGCGGACGAGCAGCAGCGGGGATCACACTCCGGACAAGGCAATGAAAACCGCCCTGCCCTGTTCCAACGGTCCAACGGTCCAACGGTCCAACGGTCCAACGGTCCAAGATGCTCTAGCATTGCGCAGTGGCATAGCTATTCATTCATGGAAGACCACCACGATGCGCAGGGATCTCATTGTTCTGGTTGTACTTGGCAGCAGCGCGTGCCTGCCCGGATGCGCCGCCTTCCAGGACCTGTTGCGTGGCCCGCGTCCCGGCCCGGCCGGGTTTGTCACTGTGAGCTGCACCAGCCTGCAGGCCGATCCCGCGCAACCCTGCGAGGACGAAGCACTGCGTGCGTGCTCGGACACGGCCATCCGCCAACTCATCACCGCGCAGTCGTCGCCGAACTTGGTCACGATCTTTCCAGATAAGCGAAAGTCCAAGGACGACAACAAGAACGACCGCAAGGACCGCGCCGACGAACAACCCCGAGTCGAGCAACACGGCTATGACATCCGGGCCGAATATCAGTGCTACCTGACCAAACCGGAGCCCTGGGACAACGGTTACACGCCACCAGCCAGGTAAGAGCCGCACATCGAATTGTTGCGCGCATCGGCCAGCAGACACCTCGAGCGGCCTGACGCGACGTGCAGCCTTCGCACACGTCGGTGGCTCAAGCGTTTGCGTCTATCCGGCAGCGGGCCTCCGCGGTTCATCGGCAGGCTGGCGCTGGCGCGCGCTCAGGGAATAGCTTGCTGCGCCAGTTGCGCATCGCGCTGCCGGCGTTTTTCGCTGCGCGCCAGCAGCCACCACCCGATGACCGCCGCAACCGACACCGCCAGCACCATGACCGTGGCCAGTGCGTTGATCTTGGGGCTGATGCCCAGCCGCACCGAGGAGAACACCTTGATCGGCAGCGTGGTGGAACTGGGCCCGGCCAGGAAGCTGGCGATCACCACATCGTCCAGCGACAGCGTGAACGCGAGCAGCCAGCCTGACGCCAGCGCGGGAGCAATGATCGGCAAGGTGATCAGGAAGAACACCTTCAGTGGGGTGGCACCCAGGTCCATCGCGGCTTCTTCCAGCGAGCGATCCAGCTCCTGAAGACGCGAGGAAATCACCACGGTGACGAACGAGACGGTGAAGGTGACATGCGCCACCCAGATCGCCACCGCACCGCGCGGGGCGATACCGAGCACGCCGCCCATCGAGACCAGCAACAACAGGATCGACAAGCCGATGATCACCTCCGGCATCACCAACGGTGCGGTGATCAGCGCGCCGAACAACGTCTTGCCGGGAAACCGTCGCATGCGCACCATCGCCATCGCGGCCATCGTGCCCAGCACCGTCGACGCACAGGCGGTCCAGAACGCGACTTCCAGGCTGACCCAGGCCGCCTCCAGCAACTGGCGGTCGCGCAGCAGCTCGCCATACCAACGTGTCGAAAATCCGCCCCACACCGTGGCCAGGCGCGAGGCGTTGAACGAGTACACCATCAGCAACAGGATCGGCAGATACAAAAAGCCGAACCCCAGCGCGAGCACGCTGCCGCCCAGCACGCGCCCACCGCGCGAGGCGCGCATCATGTCAGCCGCCCTTCCAGCTCGCGCTGCTGGTAACGGTGGAAGATCACGATCGGCGCGAGCAACAGCAGCAGCATGACGGTGGCCACTGCAGCAGCCACCGGCCAATCGCGATTATTGAAGAACTCGCCCCACAGCACGCGGCCGATCATCAAGGTGTTCGGGCCGCCCAGCATCTCGGGAATCACGAACTCGCCCACCGCCGGGATCATCACCAGCATGCAGCCTGCCACGATGCCGTTGCGCGACAGCGGCAAGGTGATGCGCACAAACGCCTGCCACGGACGCGCGCCCAGATCGTAGGCCGCTTCCAGCAAGCGGTTGTCGTGCTTGACCAGATTGGCGTACAGCGGCAACACCATGAAGGGCAGATAGCAGTAGACGATGCCGATGTAGGCGGCGATGGGCGTATACAGCAACTGCAATGGCTGCTTGATCACGCCCAGTGCCAGCAGCGCCTGATTGAGCAGGCCGTTGCCATCGAGTATGCCGATCCACGCGTAGACGCGAATCAGGAACGAGGTCCACGACGGCAGCACCACCAGCATCATCGCCACGTTGCGCGTGGCCAGCGGCAGGCGCGCGATCACATACGCCATCGGATAGCCTAGCAGCAGCGCCAATGCGGTGGAGATGGCCGCGATCCTGATCGAGCTCAGGTAAGCGGCCACGTACTGGCTGTCGCGCAGCAGTGCCAGGTAATTGCCCCGATGCAGCTTGACGCTGACTGCGCCATCGGCCGCATACGCGAACAGCGGCGTATACGGCGGCATCGCAGTGGCGCGTTCGGCAAACGAAATCTTCAGCACGATCAGGAACGGAATCGCGAAGAACACCAGCAGCCACAGGTAGGGCGCGGCGATCACGCCCCAACGCGCACCCGGCAAGCCGCGACGGAAAAGACGCGGTCTCATGCGGTGAGCACCACGCCATCGTCCTCGCCCCACCCCACCCACACCACATCGCCCCAGGTCAGCGCTTCGCTGGCCCAGCGCTGGCGATTGGCGAAGTTGGCCATCAGCTTGACCCCACTGGGCAGGCGCACGTGGTAGACCGAATGGCTGCCGAAATAGGCGATATCTTCGATCACGCCCTGCGCCTTGTTGCAGGCCTGCGCCGGCTCGTCCTTGCCGATGGACAGTTTTTCCGGGCGCAGCGCAAACGCCACCGCCTGTCCTTCGAACCCGGTGATGCCGTGGCCGATGCGGATACGGGCGTCGAAGGCCGGCGTCTTCAAGGTGACGTAGTCGGGCGCGTCTTCGGCGATGACGGCGTCGACCAGATTGACCGAGCCGATGAATTCGGCGGCAAAGCGATTGGCCGGTTGTTCGTAGATTTCATCGGGCGTGCCGACTTGCTGGATCCAGCCCTGATCCATCAGCGCGATGCGTGTGGCCATGGTCATCGCCTCTTCCTGGTCGTGGGTGACCATCACGCAGGTAACGCCGGAGGTTTCGATGATGTTGACCAGTTCCAGTTGCATCTGCGAGCGCAGTTTCTTGTCCAGCGCGCCCATCGGTTCGTCCAGCAGCAGCAGCTTGGGCCGCTTGGCCAGCGAGCGCGCGAGCGCAACGCGCTGCTGCTGGCCGCCGGAGAGCTGATGCGGCTTGCGCCTGGCCAACGCGCCCAGCTGCACCAGCTCCAGCATCTCGCCGACGCGCGTGGCGATGGCGGCCTTCGCCAAGCCTTCCTGCTTCAGGCCGAAGGCGATGTTCTGCTCCACGCTCATGTGCGGAAACAGCGCGTAGGACTGGAACATCATGTTGATCGGACGCTCGTACGGCGGCAGCGCGTCGATCGGCTGGCCATCGAGCACGATGCGCCCCTTGGTGGGTCGCTCGAAGCCGGCCAGACAGCGCAGCAAGGTGGATTTGCCGCTGCCCGACCCGCCCAGCAACGCGAAGATCTCGCCCTTGCGGATCTGCAGGCTGACATCGTCCACCGCGACAAAACCATCGAACTCCTTGCGGACCTCGCTGATGGACAGGTAGCCGGCATCCGCAGGGCTGGACAGGGGCGGCAGGGCGTCGGTCAGTGACATGATTCCTCTCGATGACGGCGAGCGCAGACTCCGGGGCCAGAGCCTGCGCGCCATGATGGCAAAAGCGTGTGTCGGCTGCCGGGCGCGTGCAGGTCTGCGCGTCTACGGCTGAGAGTGACGGTCAGGCGGCATTGCGGCAAGAGCACGTGACTGTCTCGTTGGTGCCCTGCCTCGATTGCCGCAGACATCGACGGGCATGCCAGTCAATCAAGCGCAGCCAGCGCTGAAGTTGGTCTGATCAACCGCCTGCCCGGATGCAAACCGCACGCCGTCCGAGCCTATGGCGATGCGCAGACCGGCATGTAGGTCGTCATCGTCCGTGCGTGGTTGACTCCAGCAACGTCCAGGCCCGACCACTGATTGACGCGACGTCTGCCCCCCATCAACCGACGGCATCCGTGCGACCAAAGACCGCACTGTCGACCTCACGCGCAACCATCACGGACGGGCGGCAATGGGTTTGGGAGCGCAGGCATCCATGCTGGAGCGCTTCATCGACGATCGGCACTCAAGGCGTCTGCTCCGGTGCCTGGCTCCAACCCAGGCCCAGGCTCTTCTGTAGCGCGACATAATTGACCAGCAACTGCACCTGCGCCTGCGCGGCCGCGTCCTGCGCGGACAGTTGCTGGCGCTGTACGTCGAGCAGATCGATCGACGACGTCGCTCCGGCATCGCGCCGTTGTTGCATCAGCCCGGCCGAGCGCGTGGCCGACGCTTCGGCCTGGCGTGCGACCACCAGTTGCTTGCGCGCCGAGCCGAAACGCGACAGCGCGGAGTTGGCGTCCTGCAACGCCGCCAGCACCGCACCCTGGTAGGCCGCCTCGCGGCCGGCGTTGCCGGCACGCGCCTGCTCCACCTGCGCGCGGGTCTTGCCGAAATCGAAGATCGACCAGCGCAGTATCGGCACCGCCAGCGTGGTCAACGCGTCGGAGTTGAAGTCGCTGGGCGAGCCGGCGACCCAGCTCAGGCCGCCGAGCAAGGTCACCTGCGGGAAATAGCCATTCAACGCCTCGCCGATCTGCGCGCTGGACGCCGCCAGCTCGCGCTCGGCCTTGCGCACATCGGGGCGGCGGCGGATCAACGCGCCGGCATCGTCCACGCGCACGTCGGTGGGCAACATCGGCAGCGGCCGCACCGCAGCCAGTTGCGCGTCCAGCGCACCCGGCTCGCGGCCGACCATCAAGGCGAGCTGGTCCAGCGCTTCCTGCAACTGCATGTCCAGCGGCAGGCGCTGGGCTTGCTGCTGCTGCACCTGGGTGGCGATCTGCTCGACCTGCAGGTCCGAGGCCGCACCGCGCTCGCGGCGCTGCCGGGTCAGCGCCAGCGATTGGCCGATCTTGTCCAGGTTGGCATCGGCAATGGCCAGCCGTGCCTGCAGCCCGCGGTAGTTCAGATACACCTGCCCCACTTCGGCAGCCAGTTGCACCTGCGCATCGGCCAGCTCGGCTTCGGAGGCCTGCGCTTGCGCCAGCGCACCTTCGGCGGCGCGACGGCGGCGGCCGAAGAAATCCAGCTCCCAGCTGGCATCGAAGCCGGCGCTGTAGATCTGGGTCTTGTCCAGATCCAGCGCCTCGCTGCCCTGTGCCGGTGGCTGGCCGTTCTCACCGTTCTGCAAGCCGCCCAACGTGTCGACGATGGTCTGCGGCGGCTCGGCATACGCATACACCGCGCTCGCGTTGAGCTTGGGCAGACGCTCGGCACGGCGCTGGCTGGCCAGTGCACGGTTGGCGCGCAGCCGTGCCTGCGCCGCACGCAGGTTGGGACTGTCGGCCAGGGCCTGGGTCACCAGCTGGGTAAGCTGCACATCGTTGAGCTGCTCCCACCAGTGGTTCAACGGCGCGGCGGCAACCACGTCGGCGCCACCGGCGCGATGCAATGCGGGCGCCTGAATCGCCGCATCGGCCACGGGCGGTGCCTTGGTGTAGTTGGGGCCGAGCATGCAGCCGCCGAGCAACACGGCGCTCAACGCCGCCGCCAGCGGCATGCGGACCAGGCGCATGGAATCAGTGCATTGCAAGGTGC
Organism: Xanthomonas sp. 4461; assembly: GCF_024806475.1. Taxonomy (NCBI): domain Bacteria; kingdom Pseudomonadati; phylum Pseudomonadota; class Gammaproteobacteria; order Lysobacterales; family Lysobacteraceae; genus Xanthomonas; species Xanthomonas sp. 4461. The sequence goes on from NZ_JANTYV010000001.1 coordinate 122,514, forward strand.
GCCCCCTTGGGTAACGGCTTGAGCAAAAAGGCCAGCGGAATCGTGCAGACCACGATCACGCCGAAGATCCAGAACAGGTCGCTATAGGTCATCACCAGCGCCTGCTGCTGCACCAGGCGCGCCAGCTGCGCAACCGAGCGGATGGCCGCCTCGCCGCCGGCGCTGCCCTGCATCTGCGCGGTCAGGCCGGACAGAAACTCCTGCGCGCGTGTCGCATTGGCGGTGATCGCGCTGCCGATGGTTTCGGTGTGGAAGGTCATGCGGCGCTCCTGGAAGGTGGAGATCAGCGCAAGCCCCACCGAGCCGCCCAGGTTGCGGCCGGCGTTGAACAGGCCTGACGCATCGCCGGCCAGCTCCGGCGGTACCGAAGAGATGGCCGCCTGGTTCAGCGACATCATCGCCAGCGCCAGGCCGCAGCCCTGCAGCAACTGCCCGGCGACAAAATGCGTGCCGACGGTGTCGGCGGTCAGCGACAGGTTGACGAAACAGGCCGCGGCAAAACAGATCAGCCCGGCGATCACCAGGATGCGTACGTCCACCACCTCCAGCAGCTTGGGCATCATCGGCATCAGCAGCACGGTCGGCAGGCCCGACAGCAGCAGCACATAGCCGGCCTGCTCGGTGTTGTAGCCGGAGATCACCGCCAGGAACTGCGGAATCATGTACATGACGCCGAACAGGATCATGCCCACTGCCATGATCATGATGAACACTGCGCCGAAACTGCGGTGCAGCAGCAGCGACAGGTGAATCACCGGCGGCCGCTTGCGGAACTGGCCGATCACCAGGGCGATGAAGCCGCTCAAGGCGATCACGCTCAGCATGTTGATCTCGCTGGATTCGAACCAGCGCTCACGCTGGCCTTCTTCCAGCACCACGGTAAGCCCGCCCAGGCCGGCGGTCAGGCCGTAGATGCCCAGCCAGTCCGCATTGAGCAGGCCGGCCCAGTCGCCTTTTTCATGCTTCAGGCCGAGCAGCAGCAAGGCCACCAGGCCCACGCAGATCGGCACGTTGATGAAGAACGCGTAGTGCCAGCTGACGTTCTCGGTGAGCCAGCCGCCGAGCAGCGGGCCGATCACCGGGCCCATGATCACGGTCATGCCGAACAAGGCCGTGCCCATGGTCTGCTGGCTCGGCGGCAGCCGGGTCGCAACGATGGTCAGCGCGGTGGGAATCAGCGCGCCACCGGCCAGGCCCTGCCCCACGCGGCCGATGATCATCATCGTCAACGAGGTCGACAGCCCGCACACCACCGAAAACGCGGTGAACATCACCGCGCAGATCAGCAGGAAGTTGCGCAGGCCCAGCGTGCGCACGAACCAGCCGGTCAGCGGGATCATGATGATCTCGGCGACCAGGTAAGCGGTGGAGATCCAGGTGCCTTCGGTACCGCTGGCGCCGACCTCGCCCTGGATGGTGGGCAGCGCCGCGTTGACGATGGAGATATCCAGCGTCGCCATGAACGAGCCGATGGTGCCGGCCAGCACCGCCAGCCAGGCGCCCGGCTCGGCCTTTTCGCTGGCAGCGCTGCCGCCGGCGCTCTGGCCGGTGGCTGCCGCTGCACTCACTGCGCGCGCTCCTGCTCCTGCACGCGGTCGGATTCTGCTTCGGCCCGCTGCTTGGCGTCCTTGGCCGAGCGCGTATCCACCGTCACCTCCACCGACATGCCCGGCACCAATACCTTGCGTGCCTCTTCGCCGGCCAGCACACGAATGCGCACCGGCACGCGCTGCACCACCTTGGTGAAGTTGCCGGTGGCATTTTCCGGCGGCAACAGCGCGAACTGCGAGCCGGTACCGGGCGAGAGGCTTTCGACCTTGCCGTGCAGCTTCACGCCGGACAGCGCATCGACCTCGATTTCGGCCGGCTGGCCGGGACGCATCAGGCCGACCTGGGTTTCCTTGAAGTTGGCGATCAGGTACAGCGATTCCTGCGGCACGATGGTCATGGTTCGGGTGCCTGCGGCCAGGAACTGCCCAACCTGCACGGTCTTGTCGCCGACGCGGCCGTGGATACGGCTGGTCAGGCGGGTGTCTTCCACCGCGATGCGGGCCTGGTCGGCGTCGGCGGTGGCCTGCTTCACGCCGGCCTGGGCCTGCTCCAGCTGCGCGGTGCTGGCCTGGATCTGACTCTGCGCTGCCTTGGCCTGGGCCTGGGCGGCGTCGTACTGGGCGCGGGCGCGGGCCAGGTCGTGCTGCAGGCTTTCCTGGTGCTCGTGCGTGTCCGCGCCGGAGGCCGCCAGCGGCGCGAAGCGCTTCACCTCGGCCTGGGCAAACGTGAGGCTGGCAGCGGCGGCAGCGACCTGGGTGCGCGACTGCACCAGCGACGATTCCTGCGCGGACACATTGGCCGTGGCGGCAGCGATGTCGGCCTGGCGCGCGGCGATCGCGGCCTCGGCCTGCTGCAGCGTGGCCTGATAGGTGCGGTCATCGATCTGCAGCAACGGCTGGCCGGCGTCCACGATCTGGTTGTCGCCCACCATCACCCGGGTCACATAGCCGCTGACGCGCGGCGCCACCGCCACCGAATCGGCCTGCAGATAGGCGTTGTTGGTGTCCTGCATGTAGCGGCCCTTGATCAGGTAATAGGCCAGCCAGACCACCAGCAAGACCAGCACCAGCACGCCCACCAGGATCAGCGTCCACTTGACCTTGGGGTTCTTCAAGGGTGAAGGCTTCTGCTCCTGGTCGTCGTGCGCGTCTGCGGCCTGGCTGCGGCCATCGTTGGACTGGCGGTCTTCTTGGTTGCTCAAAGGAAGCGTCCTGTAGGTCGTGGGCGAGGCGCGCGGCGGCATGCCGGATCAGCGGCAGGGCGAAAGCGGCAGAACCATACAATTATTTGAACCCACCAGTACAGGTTGCGTGACGAGCCCGGTCAGCTGGTGCTGAGGCTGGCCGGACGTGCGCTATCGGTCGGTTGATTCACGTCGGCCAGCCGCGTGCTGCGCGCCGGCACGCGCTCGCAGTGCAATCGATGACGATGGCCCAGCTGCGCGCTGCCGCGACCGGGTCTGCAGTCTCTCAGCCAATGATTGGCGATTGATGAAGATGCGGCCACCTGCGCCGCATCGTCGCCCCGCCCCGTCTCAACGGCCGGTCTTGATCTCGGTCCACAGCCGCGTGTACAGGCGATCGACGTCCGGCGAATTGATCGCATAGGTGAACATCTTGGCGGTCACCTCCGGCGGCGGGTAGATGGTGGGGTCGTTGCGGATCGCCGCATCCACCAGCGGCGTGGCGGTGCGCACTGGGTTGGCGTAGTGGATGAAGTTGCTGTTGGCCGCGGCCACCTCCGGCTTCAGCAGGTAATTGATGAAGGCGTAGGCGTTTTCAGGATGCTTGGCATCCTTGGGGATGGCCAGCATGTCGAACCATTGCGGCGCGCCTTCCTTCGGAATGGCGTAGGCCACATTGACGTTGTTGCCGGCCTCCTTGGCACGGTCGCGCGCCTGGATGATGTCGCCCGACCACCCCACCGCCAGGCAGGTATTGCCGTTGGCCAACGAGGTGACGTATTGGCTGGAGTGGAAGTTCTGCACGTACGGGCGGATGGTCTTGATCAGCGCCGCGGCTTTCTCGATCTCGGCCGGCACGCTGCTGTGCGGGTCCAGGCCCAGGTAGTTCAGCGCGATCGGGATCATGTCCGAGGGCGTGTCCAGAATGGTCACACCGCAATCCTTCAGCCTGGACAGATTCTCCGGCTTGAACACCAGATCCCAGCTGTTGGCGACATCGGTGCTGCCGAAGATCGCCTTGAGCTTGTCGACGTTGTAGCCGATGCCTGTGGTGCCGATCATGTACGGCACGCCATAGGCATTGTTGGGGTCCTGTGCGGCGATGCGGCGCATCACGTCAGGATCCAGATTGGCCAGATTCGGGATCTTGCTCTTGTCCAATGGCAGGAACACACCGGCCTGGATCTGCCGGCCGAAGAAGTTGAGCGTGGGCACCACCACGTCGTAATCGCTGCCACCGGCCAGCAACTTGGTTTCCACCATCTCGTCGCTATCGAACACGTCGTAGGTGACCTTGATGCCGGTGCTCTTTTCGAACGCGGGGATGGTGTCTTCTGCGATGTAATCGGAGTAGTTGTAGACGTTGAGCACCTTGGCCTGCGCCTCGGCCTTGCCCGGGGCGCCACCGCCGCCGCAGCCGGACAACAGGGTGATGGACAGGGTCAGTGCGAGCAGTCGCAGCGTCATGTGGGTCTCCAGGGCAGCGCGATGGGGCGGCCCGGCATCGCGGCCGGTCTGCGCCCAGCCTACCCACCGCGCCCGGGTTTGCACAGCGTGCGGTGTGTGGGCGGCGGTGCGCGGCGGCGATGCGCTGCAGCGTCGTGATTGGCGAAGGTCATTGCCGTCGGTGGCGCTTGCTGCACGGCAGCTGCGCGGCCCTGGGGCCGAAGGCAAGCCGCCGCGGCTTACCTGCCCAAGGCGTGGGCGGTATCGTCCAACGCCGCCCAGGCCTTGTCGAACAGCTCATCGACCTGGTCGCAGGTGATGATCAACGGCGGCGACAGCAGCATCGCATCGTAGGTCGCGCGCAGGATCAGGCCCCGCCGCAGCGCGAAGTCGCGACACATCGCGCCGACCCGTCCGCGCCCGGGGAAATACCTGCCGCGCCGGCGCTTGTCCGGCACCAGTTCCAGCGCCCCGACCAGGCCCGCAATCCGCGCCTCGCCGACCAGCCGATGCGCGCCCAGCTCGGCCCAGCGCTGCGCCAGATACGGCGCGATCTGCGTACGTGCGGTGTCCACGATGCCCTCGTCCTGCAGCAGGCGCAGATTCTCCAGCGCCACCGCCGCGCACACCGGGTGCCCGGCATAGGTGCCACCATGCGCCAACTCGCCGCCTTGCTGCTTGAGCACCCCGGCCACGCGATCGCTGAACATTGCCGCCGCCAGCGGGATGTAGCCGGAGGTGATGCCCTTGGCCAGCGTCATCACATCGGGCTGGAAGCCGAAGTAATCGGCGCCGAACCATTCGCCGGTACGCCCGAACCCGCAGATCACCTCATCGGCCACCAGCAACACATCATAGTGTCGGCAGATGCGCTGGATTTCCGGCCAATAACTGCGCGGCGGGATGTACACCCCGATCGCACCCATGATGGGTTCGCCGATGAAGGCCGCCACGTTTTCCGGCCCGATCTCGAGAATCCTGGCTTCCAGACGGCGCGCGGCAAGCAGCCCGTAGTCCTCCGGCGCCATGTCCCCGCCATCGCCGAAATGATTGGGCGGCTCGATATGCACGATGCCCGGTATCGGCAACCCGCCCTGCTTGTGCATGCCCTGCATGCCGCCCAGGCTGGCACCGCCCATGGTGGTGCCGTGATAGCCATTGTGGCGACCGATGAAGACCTGTTTCTGCGGCTGCCCCTGCACGGCCCAGAAATGCCGCACCAGGCGCAGGATGGTGTCGTTGGCCTCCGATCCGGAATTGGCGAAGAAGGCATGATTCAAGTCGCCCGGCGTCAGCTCCGCCAGCTTGGCGGCCAGATGGATGGTGGGCTCGGTGGTGCACTGGAAAAAGCTGTTGTAGTAGGCCAGCTGCTCCATCTGCCGCGCCGCGGCCTGCGCCAGTTCGGTACGCCCATACCCCACATTGACGCACCACAACCCTCCGAACGCATCCAGCAGTTTGTTGCCGTCGGCATCCCACACATACACGCCCTCACCGCGCGTGAGGATGCGCGTGCCCTTGCCCGCCAGGACCGCGTTGTCGTTGAACGGATGCAGATGATGCGCGGCATCGAGCTGCTGCAACGACCTGAGCACAGAAGAATCCACGACCTGCTCCACGCATGAGGAACCAGGAGCATACCCACGCCCTGTTGCCGGACCGTGGACGGCACTGCAGAGTGCCCCGCCAATCCCCTGCATGCCCGACAGACAGGTGGGCCACGAGAACTCGCCCTGCCACCGACGTCGCCCTCATCCGCCCTTGGGGCACCTTTTCCCCATGAAGGAGGACAATGTCCCGATGGGAGAAGGAAACGTCTGACGACGTAGGTGGCCTGCACATTTCGACTACGCTTCCGGCCTCCTGCCCGGCACTGCCTGGCCTGCGCATGGCATCGCCGCACCTTCGAGCGGCGCCCATTGCAGCGCTTGCCTCGCCTTGCTTCGCCCTGCCTTGCCTTGCTTTGCTTGCGCTTTTCCGGGGCCCCATACCGCAGCGGCAAGGCCGGCAGATACAACCCGCAGGGCGGCGCGCATGGATGCGCGACGTTTTTGTAAGGGACATGGATGTCCCTTACAAAAATTTCTGCCGGACTTGCGCACCCGCAGCGCCGAAGGCGCGCAGGGCGCGAGGACGGGGTGTGCTTTCTTTTTGGTTACTTTTTCTTTGCACAAGCAAAGAAAAAGTAACTCGCGCCCGAAGGGCGTGAAAGCTCTGCTTTGGGTTCAACTATCCAGAACATCCCAACGGAGGTGAAGCCCTGCTCTGTTTTAAACCCCCAGAACCGCGCAAGCACACAAACCACGCCACGCTTCAACATCACCCAGCGCCGTACCCTCATCCGTCCTTCGGGCACCTTTTCCCGGCGGGAGAAGGGAAACGCCCGGCACGGGCTTCGGTCACGTCACTCACACATTCAACAACAGGAATTCGCGCTCCCACGAGCTGATCACCCGGAAGAACGTCTCATATTCCTTCCGCTTCACCGAGATATAGGCCCGCACAAACCGTCGCCCCAACATCTCCTGCAACGCATCGCACCGCTCCAGCCCATCCAGCGCCTCGCCCAAGGAGCGCGGCAGATCGTAGCCCTGCTCCTTGCCGTTGCTGCTGATCGGCGCGGTCGGCTCCAGCTTTTCGCGGATGCCCAGCAACCCGCAGGCCAAGGTCGCCGCCATCGCCAGATACGGATTGGCATCGGAGCCGGCAAACCGGCTTTCCACCCGCATGTTCTGCGGCGCATCGATCGGCACCCGCAACCCGCAGGTGCGATTGTCGAAGCCCCACAGCACATTGCTTGGCGAGACTTCGCCGAACATCAGCCGCCGGTACGAATTGACGTTGGGCGCCAGCAGCCCCATCGCCAGCGGAATGTATTTCTGCAGCCCGCCCAGATAGTGCGCGAAGGTGTCGCTGAACCCGCCCTCGCGCTTGCCGCTGAACACGTTCTTGCCGGTGCCGGCATGCAGCAGGCTCTGGTGGATATGCATCGCACTGCCCGGCTCGGTTTCCATCGGCTTGGCCAGAAACGTGGCATAGACGCCGTGTCGCAACGCGGCCTCGCGCATGGTGCGCTTGAACAGGAATACCTGATCGGCGCGCGACAAGGCATCGGCGTGGGTGAAATTGACTTCCAGCTGCGCGGCGCCGGATTCGTGGATCAAGGTATCCACGTCCAGCTCCATCGCATCGCAGTAGTCGTACATCAGGTCCAGGATCGGGTCGAACTCGTTGACCGCATCGATCGAGTACGACTGCCGCGCGGTTTCCGGGCGTCCGGAGCGCCCGGCCGGCGGCAGCAGGGGGAAATCCGGATCGGTGTTCTTCTGCACCAGAAAGAACTCCAGCTCCGGCGCCACTACCGGTTGCAGCTTGACCTGCGCATACGCATCGAGCACGCGACGCAGCACATTGCGCGGTGCCAGCTCGTGCGGCTGGCCATCCTTGGTGTAGCAATCGTGGATGACCTGCGCGGTCGGGTCGGCTGCCCACGGCACCATGCGCACGGTGGACGCGTCCGGGCGCAGATGCATGTCCGAATCCGATGGCGAGGTCAGCGCGTAATAATCGTCCGGGAAATCGCCGGTGACGGTGGTGGCGAAGATGCCTTCCGGCAAGCGCGTGCCGTAGTCGTGCGAGAACTTGTCTGCCGGAATGATCTTGCCGCGCGCATTGCCGGTGATGTCCGGCACCAGGCATTCGACCTCGGTGATGTGGCGGTCCTTGAGCCAGCGGCGCAGTGCGCTTTCCGGCTGCTTGGGTGTGGATTTGCGCGAACGTGTGCGGATCGACATACAACCTCACTGACCGCGCTGAGCGGCATAACGGCGACAGGCCTCGCCGAAGGACTGGAAGATGGCACGGTAGAACGGATGCTGTGTGACACGCCATTCCGGATGCCACTGCACGGCGAGCAAGAATCCCGGTCCCGGGCCGCGAAAGGCCTCGATCAGGCCATCGGGAGCGGTCGCCTCGACCAGCAGGCCATCGGCCAGCGTGGCGATGCCCTGCCCGTGCAGGGAATTGACCCACACCTCGGCTCCGTCGCTCATCCCGGCCAGCCAGCCGCCGGGCTGCAGCTGCAGCGGATGCGCGGGGCCGTATTGCGCCTCCAGCGCCGCGCTGCGGTCTTCGCGATGGTCGGCCAGTCCTGGCACCGCATGCACGCGTTGATGCAGGCGCCCGCCAAGCGCGACATTGACCTCCTGCAGGCCACGGCAGATCGCCAGCAGCGGCAGGCCGCGCGCCAGCGCCTGCGGAATCAGCCCCAGGCTGGTGGCATCGCGCGCCGCATCGTGCGGATTGCCCTCCCAGCTGGATTGGTCGCTGTAGTGGTGCGGTTCGATATTGCTGACCGCCCCGGTCAGCAACACGCCGTCCAGCCGATCCAGCCACACGCCGGCATCCAGGCTGGGCTGCAGGCTCGGCAGCAGCACCGGCATGGCACCGGCCGCGTCCACAACCGCGCGGATGTATTTTTCGCCTGCCGCCAGAAACGGATGCGGCCCTTGCGCGATGCGATCGGTCGGCAATCCGACCAGCGGTACGACAGCCATGCAGACATCCCGATGCGGTGCGTTGAACGGCAGATGCGTTCGAACTTACCGCGCCGCTGCTGCCATTGCCACCGGCCGCGCCCTTGCATGGCCGCAAAAGATCACGCGTGCTTTGCTAGGCTGGGCGGCGACTTCGCAGGTGGTGCCCATGGCTTCCGAGACTTCCGTCGCATCGCTGCCCGCTGCCGATGCCGCCACCCTGGCGCGCATCGCAGGCTGCCACTCCGTCGACCTGTTGTTGCCCGACACCAACGGCGTGCTGCGCGGCAAGCGCGTCACTGCCGATGCGCTGCACAAGGTCTACCGCGATGGCGTGTGCCTGCCGATGTCGCTGATCGCCACCGACATCACCGGCAACACCGTGGAAGAAACCGGGCTTGGCTATGCCATCGGCGATGCCGACCGCATCTGCCGGCCGATCCCCGGCTCGCTGCGCCCGGTACCGTGGGCGCCGCAGCCCATGGCGCAGCTGCTGCTGGCGATGCACACGCCGGACGGCAGCCTGTTCGAGGTCGCACCGCGCGCAGTATTGCAGCGGGTGGTGCACGGCTTTGCCGCACTCGGGCTGACCCCGGTGGTGGCGGTGGAACTGGAGTTCTACCTGTTCGATGCGGTGCCCGATGCGCAGGGACGCCCGCAGACGCCGCGCGACCCGGTCACCGGCATCCGCGGCGACAGCACGCAGGTGTATGCGTTGCAGGACCTGGACGATCACCGTGGCTTTACCGATGCGGTCACCGCTGCATGCCGCCAGCAAGGCATTCCCGCCGATACTGCCGTGGCCGAGTCCGCACCGGGCCAGTTCGAGATCAACCTGCAGCATCGCGCCGATGCGGTGGCCGCCTGCGACGAGGCGATCCTGCTCAAACGCACCATCAAGGCCATCGCGCAGCAGCAGCGCATGCTGGCCAGCTTCATGGCCAAGCCCTTTCCCGGGCAGGCTGGCAGCGGACTGCACCTGCATGTCAGCCTGCTCGATGCCGACGGGCACAACGTGCTGGCCGGCCCGGCCCGGATGCCTGCCGAGAGCCTGCGCCACGCCATTGCCGGGCTGCAACGGCATGCAGACGCGTCGCTGCTGTTGTTTGCCCCGCACGCCAACAGTTACCGACGCTTCGTCAGCAACGCCTTCGTGCCGCTGGATGCCAGCTGGGGCTTCAACAACCGCACCGTGGCGCTGCGTATCCCGCATAGCGATGCCCGCAACACGCGTATCGAACATCGCATCGCCGGCGCCGATGCCAACCCGTACCTGGCCGCGGCCGCGGTGCTGGCGGCCATCCTGGATGGCCTGCAGCAACCCGCCGAGCCCACGCCGCCCATCAGCGGCAATGCCTATGCGCAAGAGGTCTTCGAGCCACGCACCTGGCAGGGCGCGGTCGATGCGTTCGTGTCCAGCGAGTTCATCGGCACGCAGTTGGGCACACAGTTCCGGCATGTGTTCGGGCGGCAGAAGCAACGCGAGCTGCTCGACTATCAGGCGTTGGTGCCGGACATCGATTACGCCCGGTATCTGCGGACCGTGTGATGGGCAGCCCGGCCAACCCGCTGCCGCATGCCGACACCGCGGTTGGCGGCTATCCGGACAGCTGGTACGCGCACAGCGCACCTGCCCTGCCCGCGCAGCCACGCCTGCGCGGCGCCGAACGCGCCGACGTCTGCATTCTCGGTGCCGGCTATACCGGCCTGACCGCGGCGCTTGCGCTGGCCGAAGCCGGCTACCGGGTCGTCGTGCTGGAGGCACGGCGCATCGGCTGGGGCGCTTCCGGTCGCAACGGCGGCCAGGCCATCGTCGGCTACGGCTGCGAACAGGAAACCCTGGAAGCGCTGGTCGGCGATGCAGATGCGCGGCTGCTGTTCGATTTCTCGCGCGATGGCATGCGCCTGCTGCGCCAGCGCATCGCGCGCCATGCCATCGCCTGCGACTGGCGCGATGGTCATGCCCATGTCCCGCTCAAGCCGCGCCAGGTGCGGGCACTGCAGCACGGCATCGTGCGCATGGCCGAGCGCTACGACTATCCGCTGGAGTGGTGGGACCGCGCCCGCACCCGCCAGATGCTGGACAGCCCGCTGTATCTGGGTGCGATGTTCGACCCCGCCAGCGGCCATCTGCATCCGCTGGCCTACGCCTTCGGCCTGGCGCGGGCGGCGCTGGCGGCCGGCGTGCGCATCTTCGAGGACGCGGCGGTGACCCGGCAGGACGCTGGTGCACAGGTGACGATGCACACCGCCGAGGGCAGCGTCACCGCGGACTTCGGTGTGATTGCCGGCAACGCCCTGCTGCACGGCATCGCCGCGCCGCTGGAGCAGCGCATCATGCCGGTCGGCACCTATGTCGGCGCCACCCCGCCGCTGGGCCAGGCGCGTGCGCGTGCCCTGATCGGCAACGACATGGCGGTGGCCGATACCAACTGGGCGCTGGACTATTACCGGCTCAGCGCCGATCACCGGCTGCTGTTCGGCGGGCGTGCCAGTTATTCCTCGCGCCCGCCACCAGGCCTGCAGCGCCTGATGACCCGGCGCATGCACACCGTCTTCCCGCAGCTGCGCGATGTGGGGCTGGAGACCGTCTGGGGCGGCTATGTGGACATCTCGCGCAACCGCGCGCCGCATTGGGGGCGGCTCGCGCCGAATGTGTATTTCGCCCAGGGCTTCTCCGGCCACGGCGTGGCGGCCACGGGTCTGGCCGGTCAGGTAATCGCCGAAGCCATCGCCGGCCAGAGCCAACGACTGGATGTGTTTGCACGTATTCCGCACCGCCCGTTCCCTGGCGGGCAGCGGCTGCGCACCCCGCTGCTGGTGGCGGCCATGAGCTGGTACCGCCTGCGCGATGCGCTGTGGTGACCGCCACCGGGAGAATCGCAAGCTGCGACGAAGCGCTCAAGTTTTGACGAGCAGAGCCGTTAGCTGATCTGACGGTTCGATCCACACGGCCAGCCGATGTCCCCAGGTACCCTACATCGCAATAGTGAGAGCGCAGTCCTGCCGCAACGCGTGTTGCTGGTGGAGAACTCGCGCACGTTCACCAGCATGCTGCGCGAAGCCATCGAGCAACGTGTGGAACTGCCGGTCACGGTCGTATCGACCCTGGCCGAAGCCGCACGCGTGCTCGACGAAGAAGACGGTTGGTTCCTGGTCCTGACCGGCCTGGTGCTGGTCGACGGCGACCGTGACAAGGTGGTGGAGTTCTTCCTCTCGCGCAACCTGCCGACCGTGGTGGTCAGCGGCGTGTACGACGAGGATCTGCGCCAGCGCGTGCTGCAGCAGCAGATCATCGATTACGTGCTCAAGAACGCACCGGGCAGCATCGAATATCTGGCCTGGCTGGTGCAGCGCCTTGAACGTAATCGCCGTATCGGCGCGCTGGTGGTGGACGATTCCTTGTCTGCTCGCACGTATGCCGCCGCCCTGCTGTCGATGTACGGCTACCGCGTGGTGCTGGCCGCCGACGGCGCCGCCGGCCTGGAAGCGATCGAACGCGACCCCGGCATCCGCCTGACCATCGTCGACCAGGAAATGCCGGGCATGGAAGGCGTGGAATTCACCCGCCGGTTGCGGGCGCTGCGCTCGCGCGACAAGGTTGCGGTGATCGGCATTTCCGGCAACAGCGACTCGTCGTTGATCCCGCGCTTCCTGAAGAACGGCGCCAACGACTTCCTGCGCAAGCCGTTCTCGCGTGAAGAATTCTTCTGCCGCGTCTCGCAGAACGTCGACCAGCTGGAATTGATCGGTACGCTGCAGGACCTGGCCACCCGCGATTTCCTCACCGGCCTGCCCAATCGGCGTTATTTCCTGGAACAGAGCCAGCGGGTGATCCCGCAGTTGCTGTCGCAGGACCAGACGGTGACCGCGGCCATGCTGGACATCGACCACTTCAAGCACATCAACGACACCTGGGGCCACGAAGCCGGCGACCAGGCGTTGCGCGCGGTGGCCGCATCGGTGTCCGGGCATGCCCGCCCGCAGGACCTGGTGGCGCGTTTCGGGGGCGAAGAATTCTGCCTGCTGGTGCCGGGGCTGGATGCAGCCAATGCCACCAGCTACTTCGAAGCCCTGCGCGAAAGCATCAGTGCGCTACGTGTGCGCATCGGCGACGACACGCTGAGCATGACGGTGAGCATCGGCGTGTGCATCGCGACCGAAGGCGACCAGTCGCTGCACCACCTGTTGAACGAAGCCGACAAATATCTGTACCTGGCCAAGGCCGGCGGGCGCAACCAGGTGCGCCTGGCGAGCTGAGCGCCGCACGCCCGCACCAACAAGGCAGCTGGCCTGGACGCAGCTCAAAGTGCGTCTTCTCCAGCACCGCAGGAGCGCAGCGGGGCGCGACCAGGCGTTAGCGATCACCCACCATCTCAGGCCGACACCCGCGCTTACCGCAATCGCGTATCGAAGAGCATCGAGCGACGCGAACGCCGCGCCACCATCAGCGCGAGCAGGCTCAGCACCGCGGCTGCGCCAAGGTAGTAACCCACCGCCTGCACCCCGTAGCGTCCCGCCAATTGCGTGGCCACGTACGGCGCCGGTGCCGCGCCCAGGATGCTGGCCAGATTGAAGGATAACGACGCGCCGGTGTAGCGCACCTCGGTGGGATACAACTCCGCCAGCAAGGTGCCGCAGGGCCCATAGGTCAGCCCCATGAAGAAGAAGCCCAGCCCAAGGAAGGCCAACACCTGCAATGGGTGATGGGCCTGGAACAACGGCGCAAACGCCAGCCCGAACGCAATGATGGCGACGCTGGCTAGCATCATCGCCAACGGTGCGCCGTGCCGATCGCCGAACCTGGCCGACAGCGGGATGCCCAGCGCAAAGAACACGATACCGGCCATCTGCAGCAGCAGGAATTGTTCCTTGTCGTAGCCCAGCGTCTTTGTGCCATAGCCCAACGCGAACACGGTCATCAGATAGAACAGCACGAAGGTGGCGAACGCGCCCAACGTGCCAATGATCAACGCCGGCCAGTGCTGCGAGATCACGGTACCCAGCGGCAGCCGCACGCGCGTCTTGCGATCCAGGGCTTGTTGAAAGTCCGGCGTTTCGGTGATGCTCAGGCGTACCCACAGGCCGGTGATCACCAACAGGGCGCTGGCCAGAAACGGCACCCGCCACCCCCATTGCATGAAGGCCGCATCGTCCAGCAGCGCGCCCATCCCCAGGAAGGTGCCGGTGGACAGCAGAAAGCCCAACGGCGCACCCAGCTGCGGAAACATGCCGTACCACACGCGCTTGCCCGGCGGTGCGTTCTCGGTGGCGAGCAACACCGCTCCGCCCCACTCGCCGCCCAGGCCCAACCCCTGACCGAACCGGCACAGCGCCAGCAGCAGCGGAGCCCAGACCCCGATCTGCGCATAGCCGGGCAACAGACCAATGGCGACCGTGGACAGGCCCATGGTCAACAGCGCCGCCACCAAGGTGGCCTTGCGGCCTACCCGATCGCCGAAGTGGCCGAAGACGGCCGAGCCCACCGGACGCGCGATGAAGGCCACCGCAAAGGTTGCCAGCGACTGCAGCATCGCCGCACTGCCGTCGCCGGCAGGAAAGAACAAGGTCGGGAACACCAGCACCGCAGCGGTGGCATATATGTAGAAATCGAAGAACTCGATGGTGGTGCCGATCAGGCTGGCGAACAGCACGCGCGCGGCGGAATTGCGCGAAGTCACGGCAGGGGTCATGCGGAGCGAATCGTCGGGCAGGCCGTCGATTCTGTCAGATTCATGGCGACATCACCCGGATGGTTTCTGCCGACAACGATCCGCGCAGCAGACCTCATGCCACGCAGGCGCGCGCCCGGCCCTCCTGCTTGGCCTGGTAGAGCTGGATATCGGCGTGTGCCAGCACCGTGGCAGGCAACAGTGCCGGTGTCGGCAGCACGGATGCGCCGCCGATACTCACGCTGAGCCAGGGACCAACCGACGAGTCGGCATGTGGCATCCGCAACTGTGCGATGGCCTGCAGCATCAGCCGCGCCACTTCGCGCACGCCGTCGGAATTGCTGTCGGGCAATAGGGCCACGAACTCCTCCCCGCCATACCGCGCCAGCAGGTCCAGCGGACGGGCCAGGCAGCCAGCCAACTGCTGGGCGACCTCGCGCAGGCAGGCATCGCCGCTCAGGTGGCCGTAATGGTCGTTGTAGCGTTTGAAATGATCGACATCGATCATCAATACCCCGCACGGTCGGTTCTCGCGCTGGCAGTTCTTCCAGGCGAGCTGCAACGCCTCGTCGAAGCGGCGTCGGTTGGCAACGCCGGTCAACCCATCCAGCGAGGCCATGGCGCGCAACAGATCGCTCTGCAACTTCATCACCAGTTGGTTCTGCACCCGTGCACGCACCACCACCGGTTGCATCGGCTTGCTGATGAAATCGGCCGCACCGGCCTGCAAGGCGGTCACTTCCTCCTCCGGGGTGTCCTGGCCGGTGACGAAGATCACCGGGATGTCGGCCGTGGCTGGATCGGCCTTCAGATGGCGACAGACCTGCAGGCCGTCCAGCTCGGGCATCACCACGTCCAGCACCACCAGGTCCGGCGGCTGCTCCCGGCACAGTTGCAGCGCCCGCTGCCCGTCCAGGGCCATGCTCACGTCGCAGTCTTCGCGCAACAGCTCGTTGAGCGCATGGATGTTGATCGGCTGGTCGTCCACGACCAGCACGCGAGGACGCCGGCCGTCGGGCGCGAGGCGGCGGTAGGTATCGAACAAACTCATAGGTGCTCCATCAAATCGTCCAGCGTGCGCAGCGCGGCGTCGAATTGAAGCTGCTGCACCTGTTGGCGGAACTGCAGGTAGCGCGCAGCCTGCGCGCCGGCGATGGCAACCGGCGCCTGCGCCAGCAGGTCCAGCGCGTGAAGGTTGGAGGCACGCAGCATGGGCGCCAGCACGTCCAGAAGGTGCAGCACCGTGTGCGCCGAGCCATCGGCCGGCGCCATGGCGGCGCTGTCGAGTTGGGAGTGGCTGTGAGCCAGTGCATCGCGCAAGGCACGCAGCTCGCCATCGGCCAGTCCCGCCAGCGCGTCCAGCGTCGCCGCCGCCGGCAGGCGGCCGCCACGCGCGTCCTGCTCCAGCGCCGATGCAGCGAGCGCCAGACGATCGGCCCCAAGTGTCGCTGACGTCCCCTTGAGCACATGCGCGGCATCGGCACACGCGGCGGCGTCGTTGTCGGCGAGCGCGGTCTGCAGGCACTCCAGCATTGCGTGACGGTCGGTGTCGAAGGTGTCGAGCATGCGCGCCAACAGCGCGCGATTCTGGCCAAAGCGCGCCAGCACCGCATCCAGCGCGATCGTGTGCGGTGGCGATGCATCTGCCTCGACATCGCCGGGTACCACTGCGGCGTTGCGACCGCTCAGCCGCAGCAGTGCATCGACCATGCGCTCCAGGTCGATCGGCTTGCCGATGTGCGCATCCATGCCGGCCTCCAGACAGGCACTGACATCGCTGCTGGCGGCATTGGCGGTCATGGCCAGGATCGGCAGTCCGGCAAAGCGCGCATCGGCGCGGATGCGCCGGGTGGCCTCCAGTCCATCCACATGCGGCATCTGCATGTCCATCACCACCACATCGACCCCCGGGCCCTCGCGCAGGCGCTGCAAGCCTTTTTCGCCGTCCTCGGCCAGCGCCACCCAGGCGCCTTCGCCGCGCAGCAGCTCGTCGGCGACCTGACGGTTGAGCGCATTGTCTTCCACCACCAGCACGCGTAGCCCCTGCAGACGCTGCGGGAGCGCAGGCACCGGCACCGGCACCGGCGGCGGGTCGGTGCGCAACGCCTGTTCGATCGCGTCGATCACCTGCCGGGGCGTGACCGGTTTGACCAGATGATCGACGAAGGGGACCTCGCCGTGCCGTTGGGCCTCGGCCAGCAGTTCGCGCTGGTAGGCGGTGAGCATCAGGATCGCCGGCGACACATGACGGCCGCAGCGCTCGCGGATGCAGGTCGCCGCCGCGATCCCGTCCATGCCGGGCAGGCGCCAGTCCATCAGCACCACATCGAAGGGCCGGCCGCTGCCAGCCGCCTCGACCGCGCGCGTCACTGCAGCCTCGCCGGACGCCACCGCCGCCACCGTCCACCCCTGCGCGACCAGACCCTCGGCCAGTACCTCCCGCACCAGGGCACTGTCGTCGACCAGTAACAGGTGCCGGGCTGCATCGCTCCTGCGGACAGGCAACTGCAACGCCGGCGCCTCACACTCCAGCTGCAGGTCGAACCAGAAGCGGCTGCCCTGCCCGGGCGTGCTGTCCACCTGCAGGTTGCCGCCCATCAGGCCGATCAGGCGGCGACTGATCACCAAGCCAAGCCCGGTGCCGCCGAACCGACGGCTGATCGACGTTTCGGCCTGGGTGAAGCTATGGAAAATCCGCTGCTGCTGCTCGGCGCTGATGCCGATCCCGGTGTCTTCCACCGCCACGCGCAGCGTGACCGCCTGCGCGTGGATGGCCAGCAATTCCACCCGCAACAGCACATGGCCGTACTGGGTGAATTTGAGCGCGTTGCCGGCCAGGTTGATGAGTACCTGCTGCAAGCGCAGGCTATCGCCGACCAGGCGGTCGGGAATGCCCTGGTCCAGGTGATAGGCGATTTCGACCTCGGGACGGTGATGGTTGCCCGACAGCACCACCGACAGATCGCGCAGCAACTCCTCCAGCTGGAAGCCATGCGGATCCAGCTGCAGCTTGCCGGCCTCGATCTTGGAGTAATCCAGGATGTCGTTGAGCAGGCCGAGCAGAGACGTGGCGGCCTTCTGCGCCTTGCCGGCGTAATCGCCCTGGCGCGCATCCAGCCCGGTGCGTTGCAGCAGTTGCAGCATGCCCAGCACCGCGTTCATCGGGGTGCGGATCTCATGGCTCATGTTGGCCAGGAACGATGATTTGGCTTCGCTGGCCTCGTCGGCGCGCGCCTTGGCCAGGCGCAACTCCTGTTCGGCCTCCAACTGCGAGGTGATGTCGCGGTTGATGCCGATGACCCGCGTGATACGGCCCTCCGCATCGCGTTCGGTATGCGCTCCGGCCTGGATATGCCGCAGCCGGCCGTCGCTGCGCAACACACGGAATACCGGATCGTAGACGCCGCGCCCTTCCATCGCGGCCTGCAGGCTCTGCTCGGTACGGTCGATATCGTCCGGGTGCACCTTGCAGCGCCAATCGGAGTAGTACAGGCCGCGCTCGGACAGGCCGGGCGGCCACTCGTACATCTCGTACATGCGCGCATTGCACTCCAGCGCGTTGGTGCCCGGGATCCAGCTCCAGATCCCCAGTTCCGCGGCATCGGCCGCCATCGCAAGCTGGTCGCGCGCGCGGGTGAGCGCCTGCCGCTGACGGTGCCGCTCGGTGATATCGGCGATCACGCCGACCACCAGACGCTGGCCATCCACCCACATCGTGCCCAGGCTGATTTCCACCGGGAACTCGCTGCCGTCCTTGCGCCTGGCCAGCGCCTCGCGGCCATTGTCGATGCCGGTCGGCTGTCCCGCACCGGACTGGCGATAACGCTCCAGGATGGCGTCGTGACGGCCGGCGTAGGCGTCGGGCATCAGCATGCGCACGTTCTGGCCGATGACGTCGCTGGCCGCATAGCCGAACACCCGCTCGCCGGCATTGTTGAACGAACGCACGCCGCCGTAGGTATCGATGGTGATGATGGGGTTGACTGCGGTGTCCAGGATCGCCTGGGTCATCGCGTTGCTGCGCGCGAGCGAGCGTTCGGCCGCCTTGCGTTCGCTGATGTCCAGCGCGATGCCAAGATACCCGGCGATGGCGTTGTCCTCGGAACGGATGGCGGTGACCACCAGACTGACCTGGCGGGTGCTGCCGTCGCGGCGCACATAGGTCCACTCGTAGGTATCGGCGCCGTCGCGCTCGGCTTTCTCCACGAATACGCGGAAACCTTCCACCGGCTTGCCCAGCTCCTGGACCAGAACGCGCGCGCGCGCGTCCACCTCCTCGGGCAGATGGAATAGCGAGGCGCTCACGCGGCCGACGACCTCCTCGCCCTGGTAGCCGAGCATGCGCTCGGCTCCGGTATTGAACAGCGTGACCAGGCCATTGGGATCGGTAGCGATGATCGATACCTCCGAGGCCGCACTCAGCACGCCCTCCAGCATCAGCGTGCTGCGCTGCAACTCTGCGGTGCGTGCGGTCACCTGGTTTTCCAGGCTCGCGTTGAGCGCCAGGATCTGGGAACGCGCAGCTTTCTGCTCGGAGATGTCGCGCACGGTCTTGGAGGCCCCGATGAGGCGGCCATCGGCGCCACGGATCGGCGAGACACTGACCAGCACGTCCAGCAGGCGGCCGTCGGCGTGCCGACGCACCGTTTCGAAATGCGGAATCTCCTCGCCACGGGAAATCCGCTGCAGCACCGCAAGCTCTTCATGGTGAAGATGTTCCGGTACGATCAGGTCGAGCAGGCGATGGCCGATGGCCTGCTCGGCGCTATAGCCGAACAACTGTTCGGCGGCGCGGTTCCAGCTATGCACCACGCCTTCGGGCGTCTTGCCGATAATGCCGTCGGCCGAACTCTGCACCACCGCCAGCAGATTGGCTTGGCCGCGCGCAGCCTGACGGCGGCGCTCCAGGCCGCTGCACAGTGCGCCGGCCAGGGCGGACGCCAGCACGCTCATCAGCAGACCGATGCTCAGCACGCCGCTTACCGGCAAGACCTCCGCCGCCGCTGCGAAGGCTGGGCTGGCCTGCATGTCCAGGCGCCAGCGGCGCCCCATGACCTCGCGTTGCACCCAGGTGCTGGCCACCACGGCCGGCGCGGCGGCGGTGCGATTGCTGTAGAACGGCACCGCCGCCCCGCTGGCATCCACATCGCTCAGGCGCAGGTGCAACCGTTGCGGGTCCAACCGCAGCGCCTGCATCACCTCGGGCATCAGCAGCGGTGTGTAGGTCCAGCCCACCAACCCGTCGCGGCGCTGCGCCGGCGTGGGCGGAGTCGCTCCGCTGCGATAGACCGGCAACAGCATCAGGAACGATTGCGATGGGTGGCCGCCGGCCTGTACCAGGGTGATCGGCCCGGTCAGCTGTGGCGCACCGCTCAGCGCTGCGGCCAAGGCGGCGTGGCGCCGGTTGGACTCGGAGGCGATGTCCAAGCCGACCGCAGCAGCGTTGCTCCGCATCGGCTCGATGTACTGGATGACGAAGCGGTCGCCGTGGTGCGCAGTTAGCGTGCGAATCTGGAAATCCGGCTGCCCGGCTGCGCGGGCGGCGGCCACAAAGCGCGCCTGCTCTGCCTCGGGCACGCGGCGGATGACGCCGAAACCGCGTGCACCGCGAAATTCGCGCGCCAGATCGCGGCTCTGGCTGTAGCGCTGCACCTGCGCGCCGTGCAGGCCCTCCTCGGCGGTGAGCACCACCCCACGCATGCCGCGCAGGCCGTACTCATAATGATTGAGCAACTCCTGGATCTGATCGAATGTCGCCTGCGCCGACGCCGCCAGCTGTGCCTGCGCACGGTGCGCGTTGACCTGGCGCAGCTCCAGCGCGGTGCCGGCAGTGAGCGTTGCGCCCAGCGCGAGCACCGCCGCCGCCCAACGCAGCGGCCTGCGGTTGGCAGCCAGCAAACGCATCATCCGTTCCGTCCTCCCTAGATGGATCCGCCATGAGCACCGCAGCAACATCGCAGCGGCGCGCGTGGCGCACGCCTATGCGGCGTATTCCCCAGATCGGCGCGCCGGCTGCGAACTTGATCGCAACAGCAGAAATAATTCGCGGAAATAGCCGCCAAGCGGACGCGACCGCGATACCGCTCGGAGCTGGGCGGCGTGCCCGTGCGGCCGCTCAGCGGCATCGGGATGGGAGCATCGGCGTGCACGCGCGACAGACCGAACCGCCCCGAGCAGGGCAGCGCATGTCGCAAGGTGCTGCGGCATCGCCAGGGCCTGTCCACGTGGCGCGGGCACGATCAGCCCATGCGCACGGCTGTGTCGCAGGCGCCGCCGACCAGCGCTATCGCCGGCCCGACCGGACTCACTCCTGTTCGCGCGCCCGGGACGTCGTGGCGCCGCGTCCGGCCTCGGTCAGCACCGCGAATTGGCGCTCGCCGCGATCTTCCACCTGGATCCAACCCGGGCCAGGCTGGCCATCCAGGCTGGCGTTGCCCAGCCACGCCAGAGTGCGCAACAGCACGCTCATACGTACGCCTAGCTTTTTGCACAGCCGCGCCAGCGACACGCCGTCGGGCGTGTCAGCCAGCGCGGTGAGCAACTGTGCCGTGAGCTGTGGATCAGCGGACAAGCACCGCTCCGATATCGCGCGGCGCCGCATCGGCAGTCTCGGCGCGATGCGGCAGCACGATCACCGGAATCGACTTGGAGGTGGGCGTGCGCGCTTCGTCGGCGAAGCTGGACAGCGGCACCAACGCGTTGGTTTCCGGGTAGTACGCCGCCAGGCAGCCACGCGGAATGTTGTAGTCCACCAGCAGGAAGCGGCGCGCCTCGCGGCGCACACCGTCCTCGCATAGGCTTTCCAGGTCCACCCAGTCGCCGGCCTTCATGTTCAACGCGGCAATATCGGCGCCGTTGATGAACAGTACGCGGCGCTCGCCGAAGACGCCGCGGTAGCGATCGTCCAGCCCGTAGATGGTGGTGTTGTACTGATCGTGCGAGCGCGTGGTGGCCAGCGTGAACACCATCTGATCGCCACGCGAACGCCGCGCACGATGGATCGGGTTGTCGATGGGCACTGCGTGCGATTTGAACACCGCACGCTGTTCGGGCGTGATCCAGTTGCGGTCGCGCGCGGTGTTGGACAGGCGAAAGCCGCCCGGCGTGCGCACGCGCTGGTTGAAGTCGGCAAAGTCCGGGAACACCTGAGCGATCAGGTCGCGGATGCGATCGTAGTCGCCCACCAGCCAGCGCCAGCGGATGGCGCTACGTGCACCCAACGTGGCTTCGGCCATGCGCGCCACGATCGCCGGCTCGGACAGCAGGTCCGGCGAAGCTGGCGGATTGATGCCGGCCGACAGGTGCACCATGCTCATCGAGTCTTCCACCGTCACGCCCTGCGAGCCGGCGTCCTGGATATCGATTTCGGTACGCCCCAGGCACGGCAGGATCAGCGCATCGCGTCCATGTACCAGGTGGCTGCGATTGAGCTTGGTGGTGACGTGGACGGTGAGCTCGCAGTTACGCAGCGCACGATGCGTGGCGTCGGTATCCGGCGTGGCGGCGGCAAAGTTGCCGCCCATCGCGAAGAACACCTTGCCGCGCCCGTCCAGCATCGCTTCGATCGCGCCGACGGTGTCGAAGCCGTCTTCGCGCGGCGGCGCAAAGCCGAATACCGACTGCAGCTTGTCCAGGAACGCGGCCGGCGGTTTTTCGTAAATCATCATCGTGCGGTCGCCCTGCACGTTGCTGTGCCCGCGCACCGGGCACACGCCCGCGCCGGGACGGCCCAGGTGGCCGCGCAGCAGCAGCAGGTTGGTGATCATGTGGATGGTGGCCACCGAGTGCTTGTGCTGGGTGATGCCCATGCCCCAGCAGGCGATCACGCGCTCGGCCTTCAGATAGATCTCGCCGGCCTTGCGCAGCGCCGCCTCGTCCAGACCGGACTCTTCGACGATGGTGCTCCAGCTTTCCGCATGCACATCGGCAGCGAATGCCTCGAAATTGGCAGTGTGCTCGGCGATGAAATCCAGATCCAGCAGACGCGGCGTGCCGTCGCGCTGGGCCTGCGCATCGCGCTCCAGCACATGCTTGATGATGCCCTTCAATGCCGCCAGGTCGCCGCCGATCTTGAGCTGGAAATAATCCGAGGCGATGCGGGTGGAGCCGTTGTGCAGCATCTCCAGCTTGTCCTGCGGGTCGGCGAACTTCTCCAGCCCGCGCTCGCGCAGCGGATTGAACGCCGCAATCGCCGCGCCGCGCTTGGAGGCCTGGCGCAACTCGCCGAGCATGCGCGGGTGATTGGTGCCGGGATTCTGGCCGAAGATGAAGATGGCATCGGCCAGTTCGAAATCGTGCAGCGACACCGTGCCCTTGCCCACGCCGATCTGCGAACGCAGCGCGGTGCCGGACGGTTCGTGGCACATGTTGGAGCAGTCCGGGAAGTTGTTGGTGCCGAATTCGCGCACGAACAATTGATACAAAAACGCCGCTTCGTTGCTGGTACGCCCGGAGGTGTAGAAGATCGCCTCGTCCGGCGTCGCCAGGCCGTTGAGATGGCCGGCGATCTGCGCAAACGCGTCGTCCCAGCTCACCGGCACGTAGTGGTCGGTGGCGGCGTCGTAGCGCATCGGCTGGGTCAGCCGGCCCTGCCCTTCCAGCCAGTAGTCGCTGTACTGCGACAACAGGCTGACGCTGTGCGAGGCGAACAGTTCCGGCCCGGCGCGGCGCGCGGTGGATTCAGCGGCCACGGCCTTGGCGCCGTTTTCGCAGAATTCGAAGGTGGAGGTATGGTCGCGATCCGGCCAGGCGCAGCCCGGGCAATCGAAGCCGTCCGGCTGGTTGGCGTGCAGCAGCGTCTTGGCGCCCTGCACCGCGATGTCCTGTTCCATCAGGTGCTTGGCCACCGAGCGCAATGCGCCCCAGCCGCCCGCGGGATTGTCGTACTGCTTGATGGTTTTCTTGCTCATGCGGGCTCTCCCACGGCAACGCCCAGATCCAGGCGTTGTGGATGGCTGTAAACGACACAATCGTGATTGCGGGCAAACCCGATCAGGGTCAGTCCCGCGCTGTCGGCCAGGCTGATCGCCAGCGCGGTCGGCGCGGAAATCGCTGCCAGCAGCGGAATCCGGGCCTGCGCGGCTTTCATGGCCATTTCGTAACTGGCGCGGCTGGTGACCACCGCAAACCCTTGCGATGCATCGATGCGCGCGCGCGCCAATGCACCGATCAATTTGTCCAGGGCGTTGTGGCGCCCGACGTCTTCGCGCACGAGCTGCACCACCCCGTGCGCATCGGCCCAGCCGGCCGCATGCACCGCGCCAGTCTGCGCGGCAATCGGCTGCTGCGCATGCAACGCGTCCAGCGCACGCGCCAATGCATCGGCATCGATCTGCAGCGTCGACTGCAGCCGCGGCGGCACGCGCAGCACCGCCTCGATCGATTCGTTGCCGCACACGCCGCAACCGCTGCGTCCATCCAGGTTGCGCCGCCGCTGATCCAACGCGGCCGCGCGCTCGGGCGGGATTTCGATCTGCAACGAAGCGCCTTCCAGAAAGGTTTCCACCGCGACCACGCGCAGGTCCTGCGCATGGTCAACGATGCCCTCGCTCAATGAGAAGCCGAGCGCGAAATCCTCCAGGTCCTCCGGCGTGGCCATCATCACCGCGAACGGCACCTGGTTATAGATCAGGGCAACCGGCATTTCGGCCGCCACCATGTCCTGCACCGTGGCACCGCGACCGCCACGGTGGCGGACCACCGTGCGCACCACACTACCGGGGCGCACTGCGCGGGAAGACGGACTGGTCATCTCACCTCAATGGAACAGCACGAAGGCTTTCTGCAGCGTCACCCAGATACCGAACGCCATCGGGATGCCGACCGCCAGCCAAGCGAACGCGACCAGCGCGGGATTGCCGCCATGCCCGATGCGCGCCATCTGTTCCGGCGGCAGCACCGCATGCCCGCTGCGGTCGACCTTCTCGTGCGCCAGCTGCTTTTCGCGTGCCAGTTCTTCCGGCGTCATGAAATGACGCGCGGCCACCGGGCGCACCAACAGATTGCAGATCAGGCCGAGCACGAGCATGCCGGCGAGGATGTACATGGTGGTGTTGTAGACCTGTGACGGCGGGCTGCCGTGCGCCAGCTGGTACTCGCGCATGTACCCCACCACCACCGGGCCCAGGATGCCGGCGGTGGCCCAGGCGGTCAGCAGACGGCCATGGATGGCGCCCACCATCTGGGTGCCGAACAGGTCGGCCAGATACGCCGGAATGGTGGCGAAGCCGCCGCCATACATCGACAGGATGATGCAGAAGATGCCCACGAACAGCGCAATGCCGCCCACGCCACCGGCCGACGGCGCCGCCGCATACAGGCAGATGCCCAGCACGAAGAACAGCGTATAGGTGTTCTTGCGGCCGAGCTTGTCGGACATGCTGGCCCAGAAGAAACGGCCGCCGATGTTGAACAAGCTGAGCAGACCGGTGAAGCCGGCCGCGATCGCCGCGATGCTGGCCAGCTGGGTCGGATCCAGGCTGCCGAAGCCGATATCCACGCCGATCAGGCGGCCGCCGAACACTTCCTGCAGCATCGGCGAGGACATGCCGATCACGCCGATACCGGCCGAGACGTTCAGGCACAACACGCCCCACAACAGCCAGAACTGCGGGATGCCCCAGACCTTTTTCACGTGCACGTGATTGGCGGTGATCATGGCGTTGTTGCTGGCTACCGGCGCGGTCCAGCCGGCGGGCGTCCAGCCGCTCGGCGGCACGCGGTAACCGAAGGCGCCGGCCATCATGAACACGAAATACAGCGCAGCCATCACCAGGAAGGTTTCCATCACGCCCACCGAGGTGGGGGTGGCGAAGTGGCGCATCAGCGCATCGGCCAGCGGGCTGCCGATCATCGCGCCGCCACCGAAGCCCATGATGGCCATGCCGGTCGCCATGCCGCGGCGGTCGGGGAACCATTTGATCAGGGTGGACACCGGCGAGATGTAGCCCAGACCCAGACCGATGCCGCCGATCACGCCCGAGCCCAGCCACAGCATCCAGATCTGATGGAAGTGGATGCCGGCTGCTGAGATCACCAGCCCGCCGCACCAGCACAGCGCCGAAACCACGCCGGCCTTGCGCGGACCGGCGCGTTCCAGCCAGCCGCCCCAGATCGCCGCCGAACAGCCCAGCAGCACGAAGAACAGCGTGTACATCCACTGCAGCTCGCTGATCTTCCAGTCGCAGGTGGTCGCCACCATGCGCGCGAACAGGCCCATGTCGGCCGGACACGCGATCGACTCGGTGATGCCCAGCGCCTTGGACAACGGCAGCCAGAACACACTGAAGCCATAGGCCATGCCGATGCACAGGTGGATCGCCAATGCAGCCGGCGGCACCAGCCAACGATTGAACCCCGGACGCGCAACGATGCGCTCCTTGGACAGCAGACCGGCGTCAGCGCCGCTGGCTGTCGCCACGGTGGACCCTTGCGTCATTCCCATTTCCCCCAAATAAAAGTGCGATGAACTGCGATGAATACGATTGACGGCTGCGATGGAGTGGCGTGCTGCGATCAGGCCGGCGACAACAATCAGCCCCGACAGGCGCCGGTCTGGCGCATCATCGGCGATCCTCGCGTCATTGCAATGCTCGGCATCGCCTCGCAGCGTTCCATCGCGCTGCCACAGCCGCGCCACGCAAGCCTTCCTTGACGTTAGCGGCAGGCCTTGCGACTAATTGACTAGTTCTTATGGACTAGATCGCGCGCCCCGCCCGGCCCGGCTGGTGCGGTGCCGCGGTCGGCCAGGGTGACCGCCACCGCACAGGCTGCCGTAGAGTCGTGGCATCCCCGTCACGGAGACCGCGATGCACGACCACCCTTCGCACGATACCGCCGGCGCGCTGGCGGCGACGTCGCAGCTGGATGCATTCTGGATGCCGTTCACCGCCAACCGCCAGTTCAAGGCGCGTCCTCGCCTGCTCGCCTCCGCCGCGGGTATGCATTACCGCGATGTCGACGGCCGGCAGATCCTGGATGGCACCGCCGGCCTGTGGTGCTGCAATGCCGGACATGCGCGCGAGCGCATCGTGGCGGCGATTCGCGCACAGGCCGGCACGCTGGATTTCGCCCCGACCTTCCAGATGGGCTCCCCGCTACCGTTCGAACTGGCGCAACGCCTGGCCGCCATCGCACCGCCCGGCCTGGGCCATGTGTTCTTCACCAACTCCGGCTCGGAGGCGGTGGATAGCGCGATGAAGATCGTGCTGGCCTACCACCGCCTGCGCGGCGAAGGCCAGCGCACCCGTTTCATCGGCCGCGAGAAGGCGTACCACGGGGTCGGCTTCGGCGGCATGTCGATCGGCGGGCTGCCCAACAACCGTAAGTGGTTCGGCCCGCTGCTGGCCGGCACCGACCATCTGCGCCACACCCTGGACCTGCAGCGCAACGCCTACTGTCGGGGGCTGCCGGCGCACGGCGCTGAACTGGCCGACGACCTGGAGCGGCTGATCACCCTGCACGACGCCTCCACCATCGCCGCGGTGTTCGTCGAACCGGTGTCCGGCTCGGCCGGGGTGATCCTGCCGCCGGACGGCTACCTGCAACGGCTGCGCGCCATCTGCGACCGCCACGGCATCATCCTGGTGTTCGACGAGGTGATCACCGGCTTCGGCCGCGTGGGCGAGGCGTTTGCCGCGCAGCGCTTCGGCGTCACGCCCGACATCATCACCGCCGCCAAAGGGCTGACCAGCGGCACGGTGCCGATGGGCGCGGTGCTGGTGGCCGATGCGATCCATGACGCCTTCATGCACGGGCCGCAAAACGCCATCGAGTTGTTTCATGGCTATACCTACTCCGGCCATCCGCTGGCCTGCGCGGCCGCGATTGCGACCCTGGACACCTATGCCGAGGAAGGGTTGTTTTCGCGTGCGATCACGCTGGGCCCGCAGTGGGAAGACGCGCTGCACAGCTTGCGCGGGCTGCCGCACGTGATCGATATCCGCAATATCGGCCTGATCGGTGCGATCGAGCTGGCGCCACGCGACGGCGCGCCCGGGGCACGCGGCTATGAGGTCTTCGAGCGCTGCTTCCACGACGGCGGCCTGCTGGTGCGCGTCACCGGCGATGTGATCGCACTGTCGCCACCGTTGATCGTCACCGCCGAGCAGATCGGGCAGATGGTCGAGACCCTGGCCGGCATCCTGCGCCAGGTGGACTAGTGCGGCGGCCGGCAGGAGTGCGCTGCAGCCGGTGACAGGCGGTCACTGATCGAGGCCGCATGGCCGCGTCGCACTGCTCACGGCACACGCGCCGATTTGCTGGCCAGCCCCACCGCGGCGCGTCGAGGCCGCGCCCGACGTCGCTCGCGTGTCACGGCGCGGGTACCACGTCAAGCGCGCAAAGCCGGAGCAGGCTCTCTACAATGCCGGCCCCGCACTCCCCCGCAGTTGCCCCATGAACCTCGTTGTCAAAGAAGAACTCAAGGCCTACATCGACCCGCTGACCCCCGACGAGCACGAGGCGCTGGAGCGCAGCCTGCTGGCCGAAGGCTGTCGCGATGCCTTGGTGTTGTGGGGCGATGTACTGGTGGACGGCCACAACCGCTACGGCATCTGTCAAAAGCACGGGCTGCCGTTCCAGACCGTGCAGAACCCGCGCTTTACCTCGATGCAGGACGTGCACCTGTGGATGATCGAACAGCATCTTGGCCGGCGCAGCGTGTCGGACTTCCAGCGCGGCGTACTGGCGCTGCGCAAGCGCGAGATCCTGGCCGCACGCCAGCGCAGCCAGCGCGACGCCGATGCCGCCGCCGAAGCGCCGGTGGTGGACGCCGAACAAGCCGACACCGGCCTGGACGACAGCGCGGCCCGTGTGGCCGACGACACCGACAGCCCACCGTGGGAGGAAACCTCCACCCCGGTGAGCCGCGCCGAGCTGGCACGCGAAGCGCGCCTGAGCAGCAACCAGGTGGTGATGATCGAGCGCATCCACAAACAGGCCGCACCGGAAGTGGTGCAGGCAGTGAAGGCCGGCGAGATCTCGATCAGCGCCGCGGCCGCCGTGGCCACCTTGTCGGAAGACGAACAGCGCGCTGCCGCGCAGGCCGGCAAGGCCGAACTCAAGCAGGCCGCCAAGCGCGTGCGCGATGCCAAGCGCAAGCCCAAGCCGGACGAGGCCGAAGGCGGCGAAGCCGAGCGCCGCGACGTCAAGGCCTTGCAGCGCCGCGTCACCGAACTGGAAAACGAAAACGCCGCGTTGCAGGCCAAGGTAACGGCATTGCAGGCGCAGCTGGAGCGCCTGCGCGGCTGAGCGCGCGCCCACCGGCCAACCGCATCCCGTAGGATGCGCACCAGGGCGCGACGGGCAGTCCCGATAAAGCCCCTCGCGCCCAGGTGCGCTCCTACAACGGCAAGAGTCTCGTGGTCGCTCCGTTGCAAGCGCAGCGGTTACATCTGTGCGGCTGAGCGCCCCCGCCCGCCAACCGCATCCCGTAGGAGCGCACCTGGGCGCGACGGGCAGTCCCGATAAAGCCCCTCGCGCCCGGGTGCGCTCCTACAACGGCAAGAGTCTCGTGGTCGTCCCGTTGCAAGCGCAGCGATTACATCTGTGCGGCTGAGCGCACCCGCCCGCCAACCGCATCCCGTAGGAGCGCACCTGGGCGCGAGGGGCAGTCCCGATAAAGCCCCTCGCGCCCGGGTGCGCTCCTACAAAGGCGACAGACACGTGCTCGCCCCGTTGCGAGCGCAGCTGGAGCACAGGCACAGGCACAGGCACAGGCACAGGCACAGGCACAGGATGATCGGCCACCACCAACCGTGTACGACGGCGCCATCTGCCGTGGACATGCCCTGGTCAAACGACTGGGTACACTTCGCGGATGGAACCCAGTCTCGGCACTCCCCGCCCCATCGATCCCCGTCGCGCCCAGCTGCAGCGCATGAAGCTGCTGGCGGTGGCCTTGCTGCTGGCGATGTTCGCCGGCTTCGTCGTCAGTCACCTGATGGGCGAGCAAGGCATCTGGGCGTGGGTGTCGGCCTTCTGCGAAGCGGCCACGGTCGGCGCATTGGCCGACTGGTTTGCGGTGGTGGCGCTGTTTCGCCGCCCGATGGGGCTGCCGATCCCGCACACCGCCATCCTGCCGCGCGGCAAGGAACGATTGGCCGACGGGTTGGCGGTATTCGTGCGCGACCAGTTCCTCGCCCCGGCTGCGTTGATGGAAAAACTGCGCGTGTTCGACCCCGCCACCCGCCTCGGCGAATGGCTGGCCAAGCCCGAGCAGGCGCGCATGCTCGCGCAGATGGCGCGCGGCTGGATGTTGCAGGCGCTGGAGCTGCTGGACGAAGCCGCGGTACGCCGCGCCATCCAGCGCTTCGTGGTCGATCGCCTGCGCAAATGGAATGCCGCCGCCACTGTCGGCGATGTGCTGGCCTTGCTGACCACCGACGGGCGCCATCAGAAGTTGCTGGACGAAGTGCTGCTGCGGCTGGGCGAATGGCTGGACCAGGAGCAGGTCAAGACGCGCGCGTCTGCATTGATCGTGCGGTATGCGCGCCGCGAGTGGCCCAAGCTGGTCGGCACGGTGAACTGGGTCAAGCCGATCGAGGAGATCGGCGACAGCCTGGCCGACCGCATGGCGCGTGCGGCCATCGAAGAACTGCAGGACATCCTCAAAACGCCCGAGCATCCAATCAGGCTCGACTACGAAGCGTGGTTGCAAGGCTACATCGCGCGCCTGCGCGACGAGCCGGACATGGCTGCGCGCGTCGAAGAACTCAAGCAACGTGCGATCGAACATCCTGCGCTGCAGGAATACGTGCAGGGCCTGTGGGGCGAGATCCGCGATGCGCTGCGCAACGATCTGGCACGTGAGGACTCGTCCATGGCCGCGCACATGGAGCGCTCCATGCAATCGCTCGGCCAGGCCTTGGCGCAGGATCCGTCGCTGCGTGACGCACTCAACCAGCATATGCTGCAGGCAGCCGACAAACTCACCACGCGCCTGCGTGCATCGGTGACCGACCATATTGCATCGACAGTGAAAAGTTGGGACGAACGTCACCTCGTCGAACAATTGGAATTGGGTGTGGGACGCGATCTGCAATACATTCGCTTCAACGGGACCTTGGTCGGTGGATTGATCGGCCTTGCCCTTCACGCATTATCGATCTGGCTATCGTTCTGATGCATTGAAATGACGTTGATCGCCCAACAGGCCGGCATGCAGCGACTGGGGACACTGCACGCAGCCGGATGATCGTCAGGCGGTACCACGAGGTCGACGTTGCCGTCGGCCAGCACACTGGGCACGCAACAGGCAAGGCGAAGGAACGAAAATGCCGAATGGCCGCTGGGATCTGCGCAGGAAATACGGGCGCCGCGCCTTTATCAGCGCACTGCTGATCCTTACCGCAGGTTTGATCGCCGCCATCGTGACCGGTGTCTGGCTGCAGCGGCATAACGAGCTCGAGCGCGAGCAACGCTTCCAGTATGTCGTGCGTGCCCTGGCGCGTAACATCAGCGAGCGCATGTACACCTTCGAGCACGGCTTGCGCGGCGCCCGCGGCGCGGTGATCGGTGCCGGCAGCGGGGTGATCAGTCGAGAACGCTTCACCCTGTACAGCCGTTCGCGCGATTACGCACGCGAGTTTCCCGGCGTACTGGGCTATGGCTATATCCATCGGGTTGCGCCTGCCGATGAAGAGGCGTTTCTGCAGACCGCGCGAGCCGACGGTGCGCCGGATATCCATCGCCGCGTGCTGGCACCGTGGGATGGGGAGCGCTACATCGTGCTGTACTTCGAACCGGAGTCCTCGGGTAACCGTCCCATCGGCCTGGACATCGCGTCAGAACCCCGCCGCCGCGCCGCCGCATTGCAGGCCGCGCGCAGCGGCGAGCCGATCATGACCTCGCCGATCTCGCTGTCGGGCTATCGCGTTCCCACCGAGAGCGGCTTTCTGGTGGTGTTGCCGGTGTATCGCGAAGGCATGCCGTTGCAAACGCCGCAGCAGCGCATGGCCGCCACCAACGGCTGGGTGTACGCGCCTTTCAGCGTCGAGCAGATGGTGCAAAGCGCGCTGGGCGAACGCGACGACGTAGCGCTGGACCTGTCCGACCGCAACGAGCCCACGCATAACTTCTACCGCAGCGGCACCCCGGCCGCCGCCAGCGCGCGCTGGCGGCCGGTGGTGCAACAGTTGCCCATCTATGGGCGCACCTGGATCATCACCGCGCACCCCACGGCCAGCTTTGTGGCATCGCTCAATCAGACCTCGCCGTGGCTGGTGGGCAGCCTGGTCATGGCAGCGTCCGCCTTGTTTGCCGCGTTGCTGGGGCTGTACTTCAGCAACGGGCTGCGCCGCGAAGAAGTCTTGCGCAAGCAGATGGAGCTGGCCGCACTGGTCAGCCACTCCAGCGAAGCCATCGTGGCCGAAACCCCGGATGGCCGCATCACGCACTGGAATCCGGCCGCGGAAGCGATGTTCGGTTACACCGCCGAGGATGCGATCGACCAGGACCTGACGCTGCTGCTATCGCCGCAACCGTATGCGATGCCGCGCATCGACCACGCCGATGAAGCGTTCCCGGCCAATCCCTCGGCTGCGCAGAGCATGCGGCACCGCGATGGCCATCACGTGCATGTGCTGGCGAGCAAGGCGCCGATCATCGAACCGGATGGCACGCTCAGCGGGCACTCGCATTTTTTCCGCGATATTTCCGAGCGGGTGCGCTCGCATCAACGCATCCTCGACCTCAATGCCTCGCTCGAACATCAGGTGGCCGAGCGCACCAGCGAACTGGTGAAGTTCTCGGTCCTGCAGCGCGCGATCCTGGCGCATGCCGGGTACGCCATCATCGCCACCGATTCCAGCGGTTTTGTCACGCTGTTCAATCGCGCCGCAGAAAAGCTGCTCGGCTATCACGCAGAGGACGTGATCGGCCGGCGCAAGGCCAGCCAGTTCGTCGAACCGGAAGAACTGCAGGAACGTGCGCACCTGCTGTCCGAGCAGACCGGGGTGCCGGTGGCGCACACGCTGGAAGCGGTGGCCGCCCTCACCAGCCTGGGCCGCAGCGACACCAGCGAATGGACCTATGTCGGTCACGACGGTCGCCGCCTGCCGGTGCTGCTGACCTTGAGCACGCTGCGCGACGACAACGATCAGGTGATCGGTTACCTCGGCGTTGCGGTGGATCTCACCGAGCAGAAGATGCACGAACAACAGCTGCGTCTGGCGATGGATGCGGCCAAGAGCGCCAATCAGTCCAAGTCCGATTTCCTGGCCAACATGAGCCACGAAATCCGCACGCCGATGAATGCCATCCTGGGCATGCTGTACCTGCTTCAGCGTAGCGAGCTGCCTGGCGCGGCGCAGGACATGGTCACCAAGATCGACCGCTCCGCACGTACCTTGCTGGAAATCATCAACGACATCCTGGACTTTTCCAAGATCGAGGCCGGGCGCATCGACCTGGAACGCGCACCGTTCGATCTCAATCAATTGTTCGACAACATCGCCGACCTGATGCGCTCCTCGCTCAGCGCCAAACCGGTGGAGATGATCGTCGAGCCGTTGCCGCGCGACAGCCGCTGGCTATTGGGCGATGCGCTGCGGATCAACCAGGTGCTGGTCAATCTGGTCGGCAACGCGATCAAGTTCACCGAGCAGGGCGAAGTGGTGCTGTCGGTGCGACGCTTCCCCAGCGGCGATCCGAACAAGGTCAAGCTGCTGTTCTCGGTGCGCGACACCGGCATCGGCATTTCCAAGGAAAAGCAGAGCCTGATCTTCTCGCCGTTTCTGCAGGCCGACACCTCTACCAGCCGGCGCTATGGCGGCAGCGGGCTGGGGCTGACCATCAGCCGACGCCTGATCGAACTGATGGGCGGCGAGCTGGAAGTGGAAAGCGTGCCCGGCCGCGGCAGCGAGTTCTATTTCGTGGTGACCCTGGAAAAGGCCGCGCCACCCAAGACGCAGCAGGACCTGCCTGCGCTGCCGCCGGAAGCGATGCCGCGCGTGCTGATCGCCGACGACCACGATGCCGCGCTCAGCAATCTGGTGCGCATCACCACCGACCTGGGCTGGCGCGTGGACGCAGTGGCCAGCGGCCAGGCCGCGCTGCAGGCGATCGAACAGGCTAGCGAGCCGTACGACATCTTCCTGCTCGACTGGCGCATGCCCGACATCGACGGTGTGGCGATCGCACGCGAAATCCGCGCACGTGCCGCACCTGGCCCGCATCCGGTGATCGTGATGGTCACCGCCTACGAGCGGCGGTTGCTGGAGCAGCATCCCGAACAACAGGATCTGGACGCGGTGATGACCAAGCCGGTGACCAGCGCCGCACTGCATCGCCTGGTGGAGCAATTGGTCGACGAGCGCCCGGGCGCGCGCCCGGTCACGCCTACCTTCGTGAGCCGACGGCTCGAAGGCACGCACCTGTTGCTGGTCGACGACAGCGAGATCAACTGCGAAGTGGCACAGCGCATTCTCGAAGGCGAAGGCGCCATGGTCACCGTCGCCCACGATGGCGAGCAGGCGGTCAGCACGCTCAAGCGCGCGCCGGATCTGTTCCATCTGGTGTTGATGGATGTGCAGATGCCGGTGGTGGATGGCTACGAAGCCACCCGGCGGCTACGGCAGATCCCTGCCCTGGCCAGCCTGCCGGTGATCGCGCTGACCGCCGGCGCGTTCCGCCCGCAACAGGAAAAAGCGCTGGAGGCAGGCATGAACGGTTTCATCGCCAAGCCATTCAACGTCGAGGAACTGGTCACCGCCATTCGTCACTTCATGCATCCCGGGATCAAGCGCATTCCCTCGCTGCCGCACGAAACCGACCTGGCTAACGGCCCCGAGTGGCAGCACGACGACCCCGAGCTGCTGGACGCTGCGCGCGCGCGCAGCCTGTGGCGCGAGCGCGAGCCGTACGCGCGTTACCTGAGCAAGCTGCTGCGCGACAATCCGGACCCGGCCGAGGTCGCGGCCGAGCACCTGCGCCGCAACGAGTTGTCGGCCATCGGCGCAATGGCGCACAAGTTGCGCGGTGCGGCGGGGTCGCTGGCGCTGCCGGCGCTGGCCGGGGCGGCAAGTGACCTGGAAACGCGCATCGAAGACGGTCACGACATCAGCGCGTCGCTGATCGCGCTCAAGGACGTCATGCGCCGCACCGCCGAGGCGATTGGCGCCTTTCTGCAACACGACCAAGCCACTGCAGCAGCCAACGAAGACGATGTCGCACTGGACGCCAGCAGCCTGCAGATCCTGGAGGCCGCCCTGTCCACCGACGACGCCGACAAGATCGACCAGGCGCTACTGACGTGTGCGCCGCACCTGCCACCGACGTTGCAGGAAGAACTGCAACGCGCCGTGGAAGATTTCGACTTCCGCCGTGCCCAGGCCACCCTGCACGACTGGCAGGCCACCCACCCACGCTGACGGCGATCTCGCGTGCCGTCGGCAAGGACTTCCCATGCCGTCCCGTCCCCTGCTGTGTGTCGACGACGAATCCAGCAACCTGGCGACCCTGCGCCAGCTGTTGCGTGACGACTTCCCGCTGGTGTTCGCCAAGACCGGCGGCGAAGCGCTGGATGCGGTGGCGCGGCATGCGCCTGCGTTGATCCTGCTGGACGTCGAGCTACCGGACATGGACGGCTACGCGGTGGCACGCACGCTCAAGCAACATCCCTCCAGCAATGCCATCCCGATCCTGTTCGTGACCTCGCGCAACAGCGAACACGACGAGCGTGCCGGGCTGGACGCCGGCGCGGCCGATTACGTCAGCAAGCCATACTCGCCGGCCCTGCTCAAGGCACGCATCAACACCCAGCTCAGGCTGGCCGAAAACGCGCGCCTGGCACAGCAATACCGCGATGCGATCCATCTGCTGGGCACTGCAGGCCAGGGTCAGGACGCGGACACCGGCGCGCATATCTGGCGCATGGCGGTGTATGCACGCGTGCTGGCCGAAGCCGCCGGCTGGTCGCCGCAACAGGCGCAGACACTGCAGGATGCCGCGCCGCTGCACGACGCCGGCAAGATCGCCGTGCCCGGCAGCATCCTGCACAAGCCTGACGCACTGGACGAACACGAACGCTCGGTGGTGCGGCAGCACCCGCAGGCCGGGCACGACCTGCTGCGGCACGGCCGTGGACCGGTTTTCCAGCTAGCCGCCGAAATCGCGCTGCATCACCACGAATGCTGGGACGGCAGCGGCTACCCCAGCGGCCTGGCCGGCGAGGCAATTCCGGAATCGGCCCGCATCATCGCAGTGGCCGATGTCTTCGACGCACTGTGCGGACGGCGCGCATACAAGGCGCCGTGGACGGTAGAAGACGCAATGCGCAAGCTCGAAAGCATGTCGGGCAAGCAACTGGAACCGCGCCTGGTGCAGCACTTCCGCAATGCCCTGCCACGCATCCTGGAGATCAAGGACGCCTGGGACAGCCGGAGCGCGCAGCGCTGATCCAGCGCTTCAAGCTGCATATTGCGTGGTACGTAGTACTTGCTGCTTGGTACTTGCTGCTTGTTACATGGTGCAAGATGCTGGGCGGTGAGTGCTCGCGAGCGAGCCACGATCGGCATGCACATCACTTCCCTTCTCCCACGGGAGAAGGTGGCGCGTAGCGCCGGATGAGGGTACGACTCAACCATCGTCCCCCTCGTCCCCCGACATCGCCCTCACGCAATACGGTCGCTTCGCCGTACACGCTGCCGCACGACGAACGCTGGCAGCTCCTTTTCGGCTGAGAACAGGACCATGGCGACAACGAGCCAGCGATCCAGCGCGCTTCATCAAGCCCTTGAAGACCGACCCACCGCGCCTACGCCACCCAGCGGCTCGCCCACCAGCCAGCGCGCAACCGCGCTCTCAAACGCACGCAGCGTTGCCGACACGCGCTTGAACCGCGCGCCACACCGGCGGACAATGCATATGTTGCGCCGCACAACACCGTGCGACGCGGGCCGATCCAGCGCTGTCAGGTGCCGTGGACACGGCCCGGCAACCGAGAGTCCGATGTCTTCCAGCGTGTCCGAGGCCGGCGTGACGCCGCCGCGTTATCCCGATTACCGCATCATTTCGCTGATCCTGGCGTGCGCCATCTTCATGGAGCAGATGGACGCCACGGTGCTGGCGACCGCGCTGCCGACGCTGGCGCGCGACTTCGGCGTGGCCGCGCCGGCGATGAGCATCGCCATGACCAGCTATCTGCTGGCGCTGGCGGTGCTGATCCCGGCCAGCGGCGCCATCGCCGACCGCTTCGGCCTGCGCCGCGTGTTCGGCGCCTCGATCTGGGTGTTCGTGGGTGGCTCGATCCTGTGTTCGCTGGCCGACAGCCTGCCCACCATGGTGGCCGCACGCGTGCTGCAAGGCGCCGGCGGCGCGATGATGGCCCCGCTGGGACGGCTGATCCTGCTGCGCACCGTGGAGCGCCGCCATCTGGTGTCGGCGATGGCCTGGACGCTCGTCCCCGCCTTCATCGGCCCGATGCTGGGCCCGCCGCTGGGTGGCTTTTTCGTGTCGTATCTGGATTGGCGCTGGATCTTCTACATCAACGTGCCGATCGGCATTGCCGGCTTTTTGCTGGTACGCCGTTTCATCCCGGAAATTCCCACCGAAACCGCGCCGGCACGTTTCGACCTGCGTGGTTTCGTGCTGTGCGGCACGGCGCTGGGCTGCCTGCTGTTCGGCCTGGAAATGGTCAGCCAGCAGGACGGCATCGGCATGGCAAGCTGGTTGCTGGCCATCGGCGCCGCCGCGTCCGTGGGTTATCTGTGGCATGCGCGTCACCACCCGGCGCCGCTGCTGGATCTGACCCTGCTGCGCATCGACTCGTTCCGGCTGTCGGTGATCGGCGGTGCGCTGATGCGCATCACCCAGGGGGCGCACCCGTTCCTGCTGCCGTTGCTGTTCCAGATCAGCTTCGGGTTCAGCGCCGCACACAGCGGGCGGCTGATTCTGGCCACCGCACTCGGCGCGTTGCTGATGCGCAGCGTCACTCCGCAATTGCTGCGCCGGTTCGGCTACCGCAACAGCCTGATCGGCAACGGCATCCTGGCCAGCCTGGGCTACATGGTGTGTGCGCTGTTCCGGCCCGACTGGCCGCCGGCGCTGATGTTCGGCCTGCTGCTGTGCTGCGGCGCCTTCATGTCGTTCCAGTTCGCCGCCTACAACACCATCGCCTACGAAAACGTGCCCGGCGCGCGCATGAGCCGCGCCAGCAGCCTGTACACCACCTTGCAGCAACTGATGCTGTCGGTGGGCGTGTGCGCCGGCGCGATGATCCTCAAGCTGGCGATGCTGGCCGGCGATCACACCCAACCGGCGCAACGCGATTTTTCGCTCGCGTTCTGCGTGGTCAGCCTGATTTCGCTCAGCGCCACCTGGTGGCATGTGCGCTTCGACAAGAACGCCGGGCAGGAAATGAGCGGACACCGGGCTTCGCGTGGCTGACACAGCTGTTGCGTAAACGGCGGGCTGCAGTGCCGTCAGCCGGCCTTCGCGCGTCCTCCGCAGCTGCTGCACTCCGCCAGCATCCTGGATTGCCAGGTGCCCAGCACAGTGGGTCAGCCACCCATGGCACCTGCGCATGCCCATCGATTGCATGACGGTACCCACCGGGTGCCGTCATGCCTCGATCAACGCGCGTGGTTGGCGCGTCGCTGCGCCGCTTCGGCACGCGTCACCAGCAAAAACGCCAGCGGAAACGCGATTTCGATGGCAACCGCCGGGAAGATACCGGCGTTGACATGCCCGGCCGCCCATTCCGACACGCCCAACACTGCCAGCAACAGGCACGCGGTGGCAAAGCCGGCAATCACCGCGCTGCGCCCCGGCGATGGCGGCGCAGCGCGCACCAGCAACAGCATCACGCCGATGGCCGCATACATCGGCGCGGCGCGTCGGCCGACCACGCCCAGCGCATCGCTGTCGAAGGCGACGCCCCAGTTGGCGAGCATGCTTGCAGGCGCCAGCAGCCAGGCCGCGCCCAATGCAAAAAACAACAGTGCCGACAGCGTGGCCAGGTAGCGGAATGCACGCGATGCAGTTGGCGCGCTCATGCGTTCACATCCACGACCGTGCGCCCCTGCACCTTGCCGTCCAGCAGCTGGGCGGCAGTCTGCGCCACCTCCGCCAGAGCGATGGTAGTGGTGGTCAATGCCAGCTTGCCCAGCTCCAGGTCGTGCGCCAGACGCGACCACGCCTGCAGGCGTACCGCCTGCGGCGCGTTGACCGAATCGATGCCGGCCAGCGTGACATTGCGCAGGATGAAAGGCAGCACCGAGGCGGGCAATTGAACGCCTTGTGCCATGCCGAACGAGGTCACCACGCCGCGGTACTGCGTCTGCGCAAGCGCATTGGCCAGCGTGTGGCTGCCCACCCCATCCACCACGCCTGCCCAGCGCTCCTTGCTGATCGGCGCGCCGGGTTCGGACAGAGTGCTGCGGTCGATGACCTCGGCAGCGCCCAGGCTGTGCAGATATGCGGCCTGTTCCGGCCGGCCGGTGGAAGCGACCACGCGATACCCCAACCCTGCCAGCAAGGCGATGGCCACCGAACCGGCGCCGCCATTTGCGCCGGTGACCAGGATGTCGCCGCGTTCGGGCGTCAGCCCGCCGTGCTCCAGCGCCATCACCGCCAGCATGGCGGTATAGCCGGCCGTGCCGATCGCCATCACATCGTGGGTGGAGAACGCCGCTGGAATCTTGATCAGCCAGTCGCCGGGCAGCCGCGCCTTTTGCGCATAGCCGCCGTGATGGGTCTGGCTCAGGCCCCAACCATTGACCAGTACCCGGTCTCCCGTCGCAATCCCGGGGTAGCTGGACGCTTCGACCACACCGGCAAGATCGATACCGGGAATCAGCGGAAAGCGGCGAATGATCGGGCCACGTCCGGTGATCGCCAAGGCATCCTTGTAGTTGACGGTCGAGTACTCGACGGCGATCGTCACCTCGCCTGGCATGAGGTCGTCGTCGTCGAACTGCACGCGCTTGGTCACGACGATGTCGTTGGTTTGCGTGGCGAGCAATGCAGTGAAGGTCATTGTCTTCTCCTGTCTGGATGAAGGCCGCCGATCACGGCGCCCCTGATAGCGGTGAGTGACCGGTTGGCGTCGCGCTGCGGCTGAGTGAGATGGCTGAGCGGTGCGGAATCCAGCGGCGATTGCGGTGCAAGGCTTCTTGAGTTGTTGCGGCAGCAGGCGTGCCCGCGTCGGCCTGAAATGGACGGTGTCGATCGCCTGCAACGCTTGCCAGGGTCGTTTGCGTGTTTGCAGGTTCGCGATGCAGCGGCGGCGCGCTAGGCAGATGACGCTCCCGAGGGATCTGCACGAACGCTCTCGCGTTACGTGGCGTGTCAGGCATGTGTGTATTGCTCAAACGCTCCTTACCGGCCAAACCCGCGATACGCGGCGCGCTGATGGATCGCTCTCGGCTAGTTGGACGGTTGCAACGACGACAGCACCCGGTCGCGGCACACCGCAATGATTTCGTCGGCCAGTGGCGAATCGTCCGGGCACGACCGCGACAGCACGATGGCGCCGATGGCGTGCGCCATCATGTCCAGGTTGCTGGCGCGCTCCTGCGTCGCCTCGGCAGTGCCGGGCGCAGCGCCGCTGCGGTCGAGCGCAGCCAACAGGTTTTCGACCCCCACAGCAAACGCTTCGCGCACTTCCTGTGGCTGACGTGCGGCGTCGGCGCCCAGCGCAGCCATCGTGCAACCGGTGGCAGGGCTGTCGCGATGCCCGCGCGACAGATAGAAGTTCACGAAATCGGGCTTGTCCACGTGCTCGGACTGCGCGGCGATGTTGGCCAGACCGCAGGCGGCCGACTCGGCCATCAGATCCGCCTTGGAGCGGAACTGCTTGTAGAACCCACCGTGGGTGAACCCGGCAGCGGCCATCAAGTCGGCGATGCCGATCCCTTCATAACCGCGCTCGCGAAACAGCAACGAGGCTGTTTCGACGACGTGCGCGCGATTGGCCTGCGCCTGTGCCTTGGTCACTTTCATCGTTGGACCCTCCGTGGGGTGTTCGGGCTGGGGAGAGCTCCAGCATACTTTGATGTCACCTATCATCAAAGCATTGACATCTTAGATTTTGGTCGTAATCTTTGATGCGCTTCTTCCACGCGTTGCCACGGCGCCACGTTCGGCCATTCGATCCCACGCCATGGGCAACCTGCCCCTGGCCAACCGCAAGGAACTTCCATGCCCACACTTCCCGCTGTCCTCATCACTGGCGCCTCCACCGGTATCGGTGCGGTCTATGCCGAGCGCTTCGCCCAACGCGGCCACAACCTCGTGCTGGTCGCTCGCGACAAGCAGCGCCTGGACACCCTGGCAGCGCGCCTGCGCGACAGCCACCGCGTCAGCGTCGATGTGCTGCAGGCCGACCTGACCCAGCCCGCCGACCTGACTGCCGTGGAAACCCGCCTGCGCGACGATGCGCTGATCGGGATCCTGGTCAACAACGCCGGCATCGCGCAATCGGGCGGCATCGTGCAGCAGGACGCTACGGCGATCGATCGCCTGATCGCACTCAACATCACCGCGTTGACACGCCTTTCCGCCGCCGTTGCGCCGCGCTTTGCGCAATCCGGCAGCGGCGCCATCGTCAACCTCGGATCGGTCGTGGGGCTGGCGCCCGAATTCGGCATGAGCGTCTATGGCGCCACCAAGGCCTTCGTGCTGTTCCTGTCGCAGGGCCTGCACGTGGAGCTTGGAGCCAAGGGCGTGTACGTACAGGCTGTCCTGCCGGCCGGCACCCGCACCGAGATCTGGGAGCGCGCCGGTATCGACATCAACACGCTCAGCGACTTGATGGACGTTGGCGAACTGGTCGATGCCGCGCTGGTCGGCTTCGATCGCCGCGAACTGGTCACCATTCCGCCGTTGCACGTGGCCGAACGCTGGGACGCACTGGATGGCGCGCGCCAGGGGTTGTTGTCGGACATCCGGCAGGCCAATGCCGCAGAGCGTTATCAACCGGCGGCCTGAGCGACTTTGAAGCAGCGCCGGTCTCGATGGCCAGCGCTGCGCGCCTGCGGCATCGGCCGTGCACGCGCAGCGCTGCACGACTCATGACCCGCACCAGTCCGCATGCAATGACGCAAAAGGCCGCCCTCGGGCGGCCTTTTGCGTCACAGGCAACAACCTCATGCTGACCGACAACGCGACGGTAGAGCGAGCGCTCCACCGTCGCGTCGCGGCACGCAATCACACCCCGTGCGCGGCCAACTGGCCCAGCCGCTGCACCGCCACCGAGACGGTCGGATAGTCCAGCGTCTTCTGCTCGGCCACGTCGGCGAGCATGGCCAGGGTGAAGCGCAGGCTGGAATCGTCGCGCGCCAGCCAGTTGGCCACCTTGTCCTCGGCACTGCTGCCGGACATGGTCAGCACCTGGCCCACCAGCGCACGCTGATGCGCGGCCAGTTCGTCACGCAGCACGCCACGTGCCACTGCATGCCAGCGGCCGTTGACCTCCAGCGCGTCGATCTGCTCGAACAACCACGGCAGCCGCAGCGCATCGCCCAGGCGGAAATGCACCTTGGACACTTCCACCGGCTTGAGCTTGCGGGTGCGTGCTGTTTCGATGATGTCGAAGGCCGGTTCCAGATAACGCAACTCGCACAGTTGCTGCGCCAGTTGCGGCGGCAGGCCCTTGTCCTGCCACTCCCTCACGCTGCCTTCGTACTGCGGACGCTGCGCATCCGACAACACGCCCGAGGCCACGCGGATATCGTTGAACGGGCCGTGATAACGCTCCACCGCCGCAGTGATGCCCGGCATCTGGCCCGGACGCAGCAACAACCAACGCACGAACGAGCGTTGCAGGCGCCAGATCACTTCCAGTGCATCGATCTGCACCGACTCGGGCACCTTGCCGTCCAGCGCATCG
Organism: Xanthomonas sp. 4461; assembly: GCF_024806475.1. Taxonomy (NCBI): domain Bacteria; kingdom Pseudomonadati; phylum Pseudomonadota; class Gammaproteobacteria; order Lysobacterales; family Lysobacteraceae; genus Xanthomonas; species Xanthomonas sp. 4461. Next base: position 164,730 of record NZ_JANTYV010000001.1, read on the forward strand.
ATCTGCGTCCACAGCGCGCGCGCATCCAGCGTTTCGCGGCTGATGGTGTAGGCCTTGGCGACCTCGCCGATGCTGCGACCGGTGTCTTCCTGCATGCGCATCAGGAAGGTGGCGCCCATGCGGTTGATGGTGGTGTTGGTGACCGCAGTGGCGATGATCTCGCGCTTGAGGCGATGGCGCTCCATCGCATCGGCGTACTTCTTCTGCAGCGGCTGCGGGAAGTAGCGCTGCAATTCCTTGGACAGGTACGGGTCTTCGGGAATATCCGATTCCAGCAGCTGCTGGAACGCCACCAACTTGGAGTACGACAACAGCACCGACAGCTCCGGCCGGGTCAGGCCCTGCCCGCGCGCCTTGCGTGCGGAGAGTTCGGCATCGGACGGCAGGAACTCGATCTGGCGGTCCAGCAGGCCCTGCAGTTCCAGCGTGCGGATGAAGTGCTGCTTGGAACCCAGGCGCTTGACGCTCATGCGCTCCATCAGGCTGATCGCCTGGTTCTGGCGGTAGTTGTCCCACAACACCAGGTCGGCCACTTCGTCGGTCATCGAGGCGAGCAGCGTATTGCGCGCGTCGTAGGTGAGCTTCTTGGCCTGCACCATGTCGTTGAGCAGGATCTTGATGTTCACCTCGTGATCGGAGGTGTCCACGCCGGCCGAGTTGTCGATGAAGTCGGTATTGAGCAGCACGCCAGTCTGCGCGGCCTCGATACGGCCGAGCTGGGTCAGGCCCAGGTTGCCGCCCTCGCCCACCACCTTGCAGCGCAATTCGCCGCCATTGACGCGCAGGCCGTTGTTGGCGCGGTCGCCCACATCGGTATGCGACTCGCTGGACGCCTTGACATAGGTGCCGATGCCGCCGTTCCAGAACAGGTCCACCGGCGCCTTGAGGATGGCGTTCATCAGCTCGTTGGGCGAGAGCTGCTTGACGCTGGATTCCAGGCCCAGCACCTCGCGCACCGGCGCGCTGATGTCGATGGATTTGAGCGTGCGCGGATAGATGCCGCCACCGGCGCTGATCAGCTTAGCCTCGTAGTCGGCCCAGCTGGAACGCGGCAGCTTGAACAGGCGCTCGCGCTCGGCAAACGAGGCGGCCGGATCCGGCGCCGGGTCCAGGAAGATATGCCGATGATCGAACGCGGCCAGCAGGCGGATATGCCTTGAGAGCAGCATGCCGTTGCCGAACACGTCGCCGGACATGTCGCCGATGCCGACCACGCTGAAATCCTGGCTCTGGCAATCGCGCCCCATCGCGCGGAAGTGGCGCTTGACCGATTCCCACGCGCCGCGCGCGGTGATGCCCATGCCCTTGTGGTCGTAGCCCACCGAGCCGCCGGAGGCGAACGCATCGCCGAGCCAGAAGCCGTGATCCAGCGCCAGCCCGTTGGCGATGTCGGAGAACGTGGCAGTGCCCTTGTCGGCGGCAACCACCAGATACGGGTCGTCCTGATCGTGGCGCACCACCTGCGGCGGCGGCACGAGCTTGCCGCCGACGATGTTGTCGGTGATGTCGAGCAGGCCCTGGATGAACAGCTTGTAGCAGGCGATGCCTTCGGCCTGGATCGCATCGCGGTCGCCACCCACCGGCGAGCGCTTGACGTAGAAACCGCCCTTGGCGCCGACCGGCACGATGACCGTGTTCTTGACCATCTGCGCCTTGACCAGGCCCAGCACCTCGGTGCGGAAATCCTCGCGACGGTCCGACCAGCGCAGGCCGCCACGCGCGACCGCTCCAAAGCGCAGGTGCACACCTTCCACGCGCGGGCCGTAGACGAAAATCTCGCGGTACGGGCGCGGCTTGGGCAGGTCCGGCACCAGTGCCGAATCCAGCTTGAAGCTGATGCAATGGCCGTGTTTGCCGTATTTGTCGGTCTGGTAATAGTTGGTGCGCAAGGTCGCATCGATCACGTCGATGAAGCTGCGCAGGATGCGGTCTTCGTCCAGGCTGGACACGCGGTCCATCAGCTTGAGCAAGGTGGCGCGGGTGGCCTCCTGCTGCGCGGCGCGGTCGCTGCCGCGTGCTTCCAGCACCGGCTCCAGTGCCTTGAGCGTGGCTTCGTCGCTGCCTGCCAGTGCGGACAGTTCTTCGCGCAGGCGCTCCTGGCCGGCGAAGATCTGCGCCTTGGTTTCCGAGCCGGTGGACGGGTCGAAGCGCGCTTCGAACAGCTCCACCAGCAGGCGTGCCAGCAACGGATAGCGGGTGAACGTGGCCTCCACATAGGCCTGCGAGAACGGCACTGCGGTCTGCAGCAGGTACTTGCAGTAACCGCGCAGCAGCGCGACCTGGCGCCAGTGCAGGCCGGCGGCCAGGATCAGGCGGTTGAAGCCGTCGTTCTCAGCGTCGCCATTCCAGATCCGCTCGAACGCTTCGCCGAAGCTGGCATCGGCGCTGGCTGCATTGATCTTGCCGGCGGTCGATTCGACCTCGAAATCCTGGATATACACCGGCGTCTCGCCCACCTGCAGCCGATACGGCCGCTCGGAGATCACGCGCAGGCCCATGTTTTCCATCATCGGCATCGCATCGGACAACGGGATGTCGTCGAGCTGGCGATACAGCTTCAAACGCAGGCCTTCGCCGGCATCCAGCCGCATACCGTCATCGCGGCGGATTTCCTGCAGGCTCAGATGCAGATCGTCCGGGCCATCCAGGGTTGCCAGATGTTCGACGTCGGACACCGCCGATTCGATCGAGGAATCTTCGATATAGCCGGCCGGCAACGCGCGGCCGAAATTGGCCGCCATGCGCAGGCCATTCGCTTCGCCATGCCGCGCCACCAGCGCCTCGCGCAAGGCGTCGCGCCAGTTGCGCAGCAGATGCGCCAGCCGCGATTCGAGTTCGGTGGTATTGAATTCCAGCGCTTCGCCGCTCTTGGGCCGCACGATCAGATGCAGCTGCGCCAGCGGCGACTCGCCCAGCACCACCGACGAGTCGATGTATTCGCCGTGCAAGGCGTCTTTGAGCAGCGCCTCGATGCGCAGGCGCACATCGGTGTTGAAACGCTCGCGCGGGATGTACACCAGCGCCGAGATGAAGCGGCTGTACTTGTCGCGGCGCAGGAACATGCGGCTGCGCACGCGCTCCTGCAGGCCGAGAATGCCGATCGCGGTGCGATACAGCTCTTCCTCGTTGGACTGGAACAGCTCCTCGCGCGGCAGCGTCTCAAGGATGTGCCGCAGCGCCTTGCCGCTATGGCTGCTCGGGGTCAGCCCGGACTTGCTCATCACATATTCGTGGCGCTGGCGCACCAGCGGGATTTCCCACGGCCGGCGGTTGTAGGCGCTGGAGGTGAACAGGCCCAGGAAACGCTGCTCGCCGACGATGCGGCCCTTGGCGTCGAATTCCAGGATGCCGATGTAATCCATGTAGCCAACACGGTGCACGCGCGAGCGCGCATTGGTCTTGGTCAGGATCAACGCGTCCTTGAGCTTGGACGAGGCGTTCAGGCCGTGCGCCGCCAGCGTGGTGACCGGGCGTGCCGGCGAGGTGTCGTGGCCGCGCATCAGGCCCAGGCCGGTTTCTTCCACCGGTGCCAGCACGTCCTGGCCATCCTGCTTTTCCACGCGGTATTCGCGGTAGCCGAAGAAGGTGAAATGGTCGGCAGCGGCCCAGCGCAGGAACTCCTGCGCTTCGTGACGGCTGATGTCGTCAATCGGCAGGCGGCGGGTGGCCAGGTCGTCGGCCAGCATCACCATCTTTTCGCGCATCGATGCCCAGTCGTGCACGATGGCGCGCACTTCGCCCAGCACCTTGCGCACCGCCGCTTCCACCTTGGCCATCTCATCGGCGGGCTGACGGTCGATCTCCAGCACCATCAGCGACTCGCTCTTGCCCTCGCCCACGGCGGTCAGCTTGCCGGCCTTGTCGCGCGCGATGCGCAGCACCGGATGGCCGAGCACATGCACGCCGATGCCCAGGTCCGACAAGGTCATGCTCACCGAATCCACCAGGAACGGCATGTCGTCGTTGACGATCTGCAGCAGCGTGTGCGGCGACTCGTAGCCGTGGCTCTTCAGGGTGGGGTTGAACACCCGTACATTGACCGTACCGGCCTTGCGCACGCGCGCAAATTCCAGCATGTCGGCCGCCAGCGCCGCCCACTGCTCCGGCGGATGGTTCGGGAACTCGTCCTCTTCCATCCGCCGGTAGAAGTCGGCGGCGAACGCCTGCACTTCGGCCTGGCGGGCGGCCGGGTAGCGCTTGCGCAACGCGGCAAACACCGGCTCCAGGGTGACCGCCTGCGGTTCGGTGGCGAGCACGGGGACGGCACGTTCGGCGACCGGTTTGACCGACGTCGTGGACGATTTCGAAGCGGCTTTCTTGGCTGTCATGAGAGAGCTGGGATGCTCGGTGGAAAACCTGAATTGTACCGATGCACCGTGACAACGCCTTGCTGCATAGCGCAAATGCCGAGCCTCCAGCAGGCGCGACAGCGGCGCCAAAGCATTATGGCTCTGTAGTTCCCACACGCTTGGCCGGTTGACGGGTCGCTGGATCGCCAGATCCGGCAAAGTCCGGCCCAATGCTTGGCACACAAGGCGTTGTGCAGACCAAACTGCGATCGTCAAGGCTGTTTAAAAACTAAACTGGACGGTATAGTCTACCGCCATGACCCCTCGTTCCCCCCGTGCTGCCCGGCGTTCGGATTGCGATCGCCGCATCCATGCTGCCGTGCATACCTTGCTTGCCGAGCGCGGAATGCGGCTGAGCATGGACGCGGTGGCCGAACGCGCCGGTTGTTCCAAGCAGACGCTCTACAGTTATTACGGATGTAAAGAAAATCTGCTGCGCGATGTCCTTCAGGACCACGTGCACCTGGCGACGGTGCCGCTGGGCGCAGTGTCCGGCGATCTACGCGAGGATCTGCTGGCCTTTGCACTGGCCCATCTTGACCGCCTCAACAGCCCGGATGTGTTACAGACCTGTCGTTTGGTGGAGGCCGAGTCGCACCGGTTCCCGGATCAGTCGCAACAGATCTTCCATGAGGGCGTCGTCGGCATGCAGCAACGCCTGGCGCATCGCTTCGAGCAAGCGATGGCCGCCGGCCAGCTGCGCCATGACGATCCGCACTTCATGGCCGAACTGCTGCTCAGCATGATCGTCGGCCTGGATTTCGATCGCCAACGCTTCCAGGTACCCCACCGCGCCGGCCTTGCCGCCAGGCAGCAGTGGGCGCAGTTCGCCGTCGAGACCTTTTTGCGGGCGTTTGCCGCGGCCAATGCCGCGCCTGCGCCGGCCCCGCTTGCTCTTCTCTCTTCAAGACCCTAACGGAGTTCCTCCTGATGATTGCCCCGCTCCGCACCTTCGGCCTGGCCTTGGCCATCACCGTGGCGCTCGCTGCCTGCAGCAAGCCCGAACAACAGCAGGCGCCCCCGCCGCCGGAAGTGTCGGTGCTGGAAATGAAACCGCAGACGCTGCCGCTGGAACGCGACCTGGTGGGCCGCCTGTCGGCGTTCCGCTCGGCCGACGTGCGTGCCCGCGTGGACGGGGTGCTGCTCAAGCGCCTGTACACCGAAGGCACCGACGTCAAGGAAGGCCAGCCGCTGTTCGAGATCGATCCCATGCCGCTGCGTGCCTCGTTGCTGCAGGCCCAGGGCCAGCTGGCCGCCGCCGAGGCGACCTACGCCAACGCCCAGATCGCCGCCAAGCGCGCGCGCAGCCTGGCGCCGCAGCAGTACGTCTCGCGTGCCGACATCGATAACGCCGAAGCCACCGAGCGCTCTTCCGGCGCTAGCGTGCAGCAGGCGCGCGGCGCGGTCCAGGCCGCCCGGATCCAGCTCAGCTTCGCCAGCGTCACCTCGCCGATCACCGGCCGCGCCGGCATCCAGCGGGTGACCGAAGGCGCGCTGGTCGGCTCCGGCGAAGCGACCCTGCTGACTACGGTGGACCAGATCGACCCGTTGTACGTCAATTTTGCGATGAGTAGCGAAGAACTCGCCGCGCTGCGCCAGGCGCAGAGCAGCGGCAACGTGCAGCTCAGCGGCGACGGCAAGTCCGCCATCAACGTGGAGCTGGGCAACGGCACCCTGTACCCGCACCCCGGTACGCTGGACGTGTCGGCGGTGACGGTGGACCCGAGCACCGGCGCGGTGTCGCTGCGCGCGACCCTGCCCAACCCGGAACTGGCGCTGCTGCCGGGCGCGTTCGTGACCTTCAAGGCCAGCCTGGGCCAGCGCAACAACGCCTACCTGCTGCCGCAGCAGGCGCTGCAGCGCGATGCCACCGGCGCCTATGCGCTGGTGCTGGGCAAGGACGGCAAGGTGGTGCGCAAGAACCTCACCGTCGACGGCCAGCAGAAGGGCCAGTGGATCGTGACCGGCGGCGTCACCCCGGGCGACCAGGTCATCGTCGATGGCGTGCAGAAGGCCAAGGAAGGTCAGCCCGCCAAGGGCGTGCCGTGGGATCCGAACAAGCCGGCCGCCGGCGCCCAGCCGGGTCAGCCCGGTGCAGCTGGCGCGGCGCCCGCCGCAGGCCAGGCCGGCGATGCCAAGGCCGCACCGGCTGCCAACGCTGCCGATGCCGCAGCACCGGCAGCGCAGGAGCAGCCCAAGCAGGATGCGGCGGCGCAGCCGGCCGACTCCCAGTCCAAGCAGCAGTGACGGAACCCGGACATGCCTAAGTTTTTTATCGAACACCCGATCTTTGCCTGGGTGGTGGCGATCCTGATCTCGCTTGCCGGCGTGATCTCGATCCTGAATCTGGGTATCGAGTCGTACCCGACGATCGCCCCGCCGCAGGTCACCGTCACCGCCAACTTCCCCGGCGCCAGTGCCGATACCGCCGAAAAGGCGGTGACCCAGGTCATCGAGCAGCAGCTCACCGGTATCGACCACCTGCTGTACTTCAACTCCTCGTCGGCCTCCAACGGCCGCGTGACCATCACGCTGACCTTCGAAACCGGCACCGACGCAGATATCGCGCAGGTGCAGGTGCAGAACAAGGTGTCGCTGGCCACGCCGCGCCTGCCCTCGGAAGTCACCCAGCAGGGTGTGGTGGTGGCCAAGGCCAACGCCGGCTTCCTGATGGTGGCCGCGCTGCGTTCGGACAACCCGTCGATCAACCGCGACGCGCTCAACGACATCGTCGGCTCGCGCGTGCTCGAGCAGATCTCGCGCGTGCCCGGCGTCGGCAGCACCAACCAGTTCGGCGCCGAGTACGCGATGAACATCTGGTTGAACCCGGAAAAACTGCAGGGCTACAACCTGTCGGCCACCCAGGTGCTGACCGCGGTGCGCAACCAGAACGTGCAGTTCGCGGCCGGCTCGGTCGGTGCCGACCCCACGCCGGACGGCATCAGTTTCACCGCCACGGTGTCGGCGGAAGGCCGCTTCAGCTCGCCGGAAGAGTTCGAGAACATCATCCTGCGCACCGACAACAACGGTGCCACCGTGCGCCTGAAGGATGTGGCGCGCGTCACCGTGGGGCCGAGCAACTACGGCTTCGACACCCAGTACAACGGCAAGCCCACCGGTGCCTTCGGCATCCAGCTGCTGCCGGGCGCCAACGCACTGAACGTGTCCGAGGCGGTCGGGGCCAAGCTCGACGAGCTGCAGCCCACCTTCCCGCAGGGCGTGACCTGGTTTGCACCGTACGAGTCGACCACCTTCGTGCGCATCTCCATCGAGGAAGTGGTGCACACGCTGGTGGAAGCCATCGTGCTGGTGTTCCTGGTGATGTTGCTGTTCCTGCAGAACTTCCGCGCCACGGTCATCCCGACCCTGGTGATTCCGGTGGCGCTGCTGGGCACGTTCTTCGGCATGTACGCCATCGGCTTCACCATCAACCAGCTGACGCTGTTTGCGATGGTGCTGGCGATCGGCATCGTGGTGGACGACGCGATCGTGGTGATCGAGAACGTCGAGCGCATCATGAGCGAGGAACATCTGGAGCCGAAGGCCGCCACGCAGAAGGCGATGACCCAGATCACCGGTGCGGTGGTGGCCATCACCGTGGTGCTGGCGGCGGTGTTCATCCCCTCCTCGCTGCAGCCCGGTGCCTCCGGTGCGATCTACAAGCAGTTCGCGCTGACCATCGCCATGTCGATGGGCTTCTCCGCGTTCCTGGCGCTGACCTTCACCCCGGCGTTGTGCGCCAGCTTCCTCAAGCCCACCCATTCGGACAAGAAGAACTGGGTCTACCGCACCTTCGACAAGTACTACGACAAGCTGGCCCATCGCTATGTCGGCGTGGTGGGGCACACGCTGAAGCGCTCGCCGCCGTGGATGATCGTGTTCGTGGTGCTGGTGGTGCTGTGCGGCTTCCTGTTTACCCGCATGCCGGGCAGCTTCCTGCCGGAAGAAGACCAGGGGTTTGCGGTGGCCATCGTGCAGCTGCCGCCGGGCGCCACCAAGATCCGTACCAACGAAACGTTTGCGCAGATGCGTGCGGTGCTGGAAAAGCAGCCGGCGGTGGAAGGCATGCTGCAGATCGCCGGCTTCAGCTTCCTGGGCTCGGGCGAAAACGTCGGCATGGGCTTCATCCGGCTCAAGCCATGGGAAGACCGCGACGTCACTGCCGAGCAGTTGATCCAGCAACTCAACGGTGCCTTCTACGGCATCAAGGGCGCGCAGATCTTCGTGGTCAACCTGCCTACCGTGCAGGGCCTTGGCCAGTTCGGCGGCTTCGACATGTGGCTGCAGGACCGTTCCGGCGCAGGCCAGGAAGCATTGACCCAGGCGCGCAACATCGTGCTGGGCAAGGCGGCGCAAAAGGCCGACACCATGGTGGGCGTGCGCCCGAACGGCCTGGAAAATTCGCCGCAGCTGCAGTTGCATGTGGACCGCGTGCAGGCGCAGTCGATGGGCCTGGAAGTCAGCGACATCTACAGCTCGATCCAGCTGATGCTGGCGCCGGTCTATGTCAACGATTACTTCTCCGAAGGCCGCATCAAGCGCGTCAACATCCGTGCCGACGACCAGTTCCGTACCGGCCCCGAGTCGTTGCGCAACTTCTTCACTCCCAGCAGCACCGCCACCGGTGCGGACGGGCAGCCCGGCATGATTCCGCTGAGCAATGTGGTCAAAGCCGAATGGACCTACGCCTCGCCGGCGCTGAATCGCTACAACGGCTATTCGGCGGTGAACATCGTCGGCAACCCTGCCCCGGGCGGTAGCTCCGGCCAGGCGATGACGGCGATGGAAGAGATCGTCAACAACGATCTGCCGCCAGGCTTCGGCTTCGACTGGAGCGGCATGTCGTATCAGGAAATCATTGCCGGTAACGCGGCGACGCTGCTGCTGGCGTTGTCGGTGGTGGTGGTGTTCCTGTGCCTGGCCGCGCTCTACGAGAGCTGGTCGATTCCGGTGGCGGTGCTGATGGTGGTGCCGATCGGCGTGCTGGGTGCGATCGTGTTCTCGATGCTGCGTGGCCTGCCGAACGATCTGTACTTCAAGATCGGCATGATCACGGTGATCGGCCTGGCGGCGAAGAACGCGATCCTGATCGTGGAATTTGCGGTGGAGCAGCGTGCGGCGGGCAAGACCCTGCGCGAGGCGACGCTGGAGGCGGCGCACCTGCGCTTCCGCCCGATCCTGATGACCTCGTTCGCCTTCATCCTGGGTGTGTTGCCGCTGGCGATTTCCACCGGTGCCGGCGCCAACTCGCGTCACTCCATCGGTACCGGCGTGATCGGCGGCATGGTGTTCGCCACCGTGCTCGGCGTGATCTTCATCCCGCTGTTCTTCGTGGTGGTGCGGCGCATGCTGGGCGACAAGCTGGACGAACAGTCCAAGGAATACCTGACCGCACAGAACGACTCGGGTACGCATCGTCCGGATCGCTAAGCCAAGGCGTTTGTTGCAAACCAAAAGCCCCGGCAGTGCCGGGGCTTTTTTGTGCCACCCACCAAGGACCCCGTAGGAGCGCACCCGGGCGCGACAGGCCTTATCGATCGTGATCACGCTATCGGCAAGTCCCTGTCGCGCCCGGGTGCGCTCCTACGGTTCGCTGCGGCGGTGCGCTGCGGCGGTGCGCGGAATAGGCAGGCAAGTGGCTATGCAGGTGTGCTGCCAACACAGAAGCGCAACACCTCTGTAGGAGCGCACCTGGGCGCGACGGGGCTCCATCGACCGCGATAAGGCTATCGGCAAGGCCCTGTCGCGCCCGGGTGCGCTCCTACGGGGTGGTGGGGATTGGTGATATTCCGCGCTTGGGCAGGACCCGCTTCACGTGCAGGCTGTTGACCAACGGCACAGCGTGATCCACGACAAACGCCACGCCGTTGTAGGAGCGCCCTTGGGCGCGATGGGCCTTACCGGTAAATCCCATCGCGCCCAAGGGCGCTCATACATCGTCAGCTAGATGCGCGTGCGTGCACCTGTGGAGCCACGCACCACGCAACGCCCGGTCATCACCATGCGGCGGATCGGCAGCTGCGGGTTGCCCAGGCGTTCCAGCAGCAGCGACATCGCCGCGCGGCCCATGTCCTCCACCGGCTGTTCCACCACGGTGATGCCCGGCTCGACCAGGTCGGTCCAGCGCTCGTTATCGAAGCCCGCCAGGGCGAGATCCTGCGGCAGCCGCAGGCCGGCGGTGCGCGCGGCTTTCAATGCGCCCATCAGCAGCAGGCTGTTACTGGTGACGATGGCTTCCGGGCGGTGATCGCTGGCAAGCCAATGGCCTAGTTCGGCAATCGCCGCTTCGGCAGTCGGCGCCACTTCGCGGTAGTCAGGCTCCAGTCCCTGCGCACGCATCGCGGCCAGATAGCCGTCGCGACGCTCGGCCGCGGTGGTGCTGGTGCTGCCGAACAACCCGCCGATGCGTCGATACCCCTGCGCCTGCAGATGCGCGACCAGCTCACCCATCGCTGCCGCATTGTCCAGCACCACGCTGTCGTAACGGCTGCCGGGGCCGGCGCGATCGACCAGCACGGTGGGGTAATCCAGCGCCAGCTCGTGCATCCGCCCCACGGTCACCCGGGTCGGAGCGAAGATCAGTCCGGTGATGCGTTCTTCCTGCATCAGCTCCAGATATAGCGCCTCGCGCTCGGGATCTTCATCGGTATTGCACAGCGTGACGCGCATACCGGCACGGTAAGCGACCTCTTCCACCGCTCGGATCAAGGCAGTGAAGTAAGGGTTGCGGATGTCGGCAACGATCACGCCCAGGATGCCGGACTGCTGCGATCGCAGCCGCCGCGCCATCAGGTTGGGGCGGTAACCGGTCTGACGCACAGCCGCCTCGACCTTGGCACGCACTTCCTCGCTCACCGGGCCAGTGCCCAACGCGCGCGAGACCGTGGACTTGGATACACCGGCCACCCGGGCCACGTCATTGATGCTGATACTCACTGGGACCGTTCCCGCTCCATTTGCGCACCTGACCTAGGCGCCGTGTCTACTCAGATGCTAACCCGAAAGCACTACAAGGATTTTGTGCACTGCACATTGACCTGGATCGTGGGAACGTTCCCACTATACTTCCCAGCCTGATCCCCCAATCGGAGCCCGCCTTGTCTTCTCCGTCGCCCGCCCCCGTCACTCCCGAGCTCATCCGTCTGCGTGCGCAGGCCCGCGACAAGGACGATGCCATCGCCCAGGCCGCCCAGTTGCTGGTCGCCGCCGGCTGCGTGGCGCCGGGCTACGACGCCAGCATGCGGCGCCGCGAAGGCCTGGCCAATACCTTCCTCGGTCACGGCCTGGCGATCCCGCACGGCGTCGGCGAAGACCGTCACCTGGTGCGCCGCGACGGGATTGCGGTGCTGCAGCTGCCCGAGGGCGTGGAGTGGAATCCCGGCCAGACCACCCGGCTGGTGGTGGGCATCGCCGCCCAGTCCGACACCCATATCACCCTGCTGCGCCGGCTGACCCGCCTGATCCAGGACCCGGCGCAGCTGGAAGCGCTGTTCACCACCGACGACCCCGGCGTGATCGTGGCCGCGCTCACCGGCGACCGCGCGCCGGACACCAGCGCCGCACCGGCCACCGACCTGGCCGAAACCTTCGCGTGGACCATCGCCTACCCCAGCGGCCTGCACGCCCGCCCCGCCACACGCTGGGCCGAGACCGCACGCGGCTTCTCGGCGCGTGCGCAGGTGCGCGCCGGCGACCAGGCCGCCGATGCCAAGAGCCTGGTCGGCCTGCTGCAGCTGGGCCTGCGTGCCGGCGACAGCATCACCGTCTCGGCCGAAGGCCCCGATGCCGCTGCCCTGCTCAAGCGCCTACGCGCGGTGATGGACAGCCTGACCGCGCAGGAAAAGGCCGATGCCGAACGCGCCGCGCAACGCCGCGCCGCGCCGGTGGCGGGCTGGACGCCGCCGCAGGCGCAGCCGGCCATCGTCGGCATCGGCGCCAGCCCGGGCGTGGCGATCGGCATCGTGCACCGGCTGCGCGCGGCGCAGACCGAAGTGGCCGATCAACCGGTCGGCCTGGGCGATGGCGGCGCGCTGCTGCACGACGCGCTGACCCGCACCCGCCAGCAGCTGGCGGCGATCCAGGACGACACCCAGCGCCGGCTCGGTGCTTCGGACGCGGCGATCTTCAAGGCCCAGGCCGAGCTGCTCAACGACACCGACCTGATCACCCGCACCTGCCAGCTGATGGTCGAAGGCCACGGTGTGGCATGGTCGTGGCATCAGGCGGTGGAACAGATCGCCTCGGGCCTGGCGGCGCTGGGCAACCCGGTGCTGGCCGGGCGCGCGGCCGACCTGCGCGACGTCGGCCGCCGCGTGCTGGCCCAGCTCGACCCGTCTGCGGCGGGCGCCGGCCTCACCGACCTGCCCGACCAACCCTGCATCCTGCTCGCCAGCGACCTGTCGCCGTCGGATACCGCCAACCTGGACACCGCACGCGTGTTCGGCCTGGCCACCGCGCAGGGCGGCCCGACCTCGCACACCGCGATCCTGTCGCGCACCCTGGGACTGCCGGCGCTGGTCGCCGCTGGCGGCCAGTTGCTGGAGATCGAGGACGGCGCCACCGCCATCATCGACGGCAGCAGCGGGCGCCTGTACGTCAACCCGTCCGCGCAGGATCTGGACGCGGCCCGCACGCATATCGCCGAGCAACAGGCCATCCGCGAGCGCGAGGCCGCCCAGCGCGCTCTGCCCGCCGAGACCACCGACGGCCACCACATCGACATCGGTGCCAACGTCAACCTGCCCGACCAGGTCGCGATGGCGCTGACCCAGGGCGCCGAAGGCGTCGGCCTGATGCGCACCGAATTCCTGTTCCTGGAAAGCGGCAGCACGCCCAGCGAAGACGAGCAGTACGCGACCTATCGCGCGATGGCGCAGGCGCTGGACGGCCGCCCGCTGATCGTGCGTGCGCTGGATATCGGCGGCGACAAGCAGGTGGCGCATCTGGAACTGCCGCACGAAGAAAACCCGTTCCTGGGCGTGCGTGGCGCGCGCCTGCTGCTGCGTCGCCCCGACCTGCTCGAACCGCAACTGCGTGCGCTTTATCGCGCTGCAAAAGATGGTGCGCGGCTGTCGATCATGTTCCCGATGATCACCTCGGTGCCGGAGCTGATCGCCTTGCGCGAGATCTGTGAACGCCTACGCGCCGAACTCGACGCGCCCGAGGTTCCGATCGGCATCATGATCGAAGTCCCCGCCGCCGCCGCGCAGGCCGACGTGCTGGCGCGGCATGCGGACTTCTTTTCGATCGGCACCAACGACCTCACCCAGTACGTGCTGGCGATCGACCGCCAGAACCCGGAGCTGGCCGCCGAGGCCGACAGCCTGCATCCGGCGGTGCTGCGCATGATCCGCAGCACGATCGAGGGCGCGCGCAAGCACGACCGCTGGGTCGGCGTGTGCGGCGGCCTGGCCGGCGATGCGTTCGGCGCCAGCCTGTTGGCCGGCCTGGGCGTGCAGGAACTGTCGATGACGCCCAACGACATCCCCTCGGTGAAAGCGCGCCTGCGCGCGTCGTCGATCGGCCAGTTGCGGCAGTTGGCAGAACGGGCGCTGGACTGCGAAACCGCCGAGCAGGTGCGCGCACTGGAAGCGCAGCGCGGGGACGTGGCATGAGCCTGCAGGCCATCACCGTTACGCTGAATCCGGCGATCGACCAGACCATCCGGCTCGACAGCCTGCAGCCCGGCGCCGTGCATCGCGCCAGCAGCGTGCGCAACGATGCCGGCGGCAAGGGCATCAACGTGGCTGCCTGCCTGGCCGATTGGGGCACCGATGTCGCCGCACTCGGCGTGCTCGGCGGCGGCAATGCCGGCGTGTTCGAAGCGCTGTTCCGCGAGCGCGGCATCGTCGACCACTGCCAGCGCGTGGCCGGCGAAACCCGCACCAATCTCAAGCTGGTGGAGGCGCGCAGCAACGACACCACCGACATCAACCTGCCCGGCCTGCAGCTAAGCAGCGCGCATCTGCAGGGCGTGGCCGATCAACTCGCCCCGCTGCTGCGCCCCGGCCTGCCGGTGGTGCTGTCCGGCAGCCTGCCTGCCGGCCTGCCGGACGACAGCTGGGCGCAGCTGCAGGCGCAGGCCAGCGCCGCCGGCGCACGCGTCCTGCTCGATACCAGCGGTGCGCCGCTGGTGGCTGCATTGGGCGCCGCCCGCGACGCCCTGCCGTACGCGGTCAAGCCGAACCGCCACGAACTGGAAGCCTGGACCGGCCGACCGCTCACCGACCGCGCCGCGCTCAGCGCCGCTGCGCACGAACTGCTCGCGCGCGGCATCCAGCTGGTGGTGATTTCGATGGGCACCGACGGTGCGTTGTTCGTGCAGCGCGACCAGCGACTGATCGCGCGTCCGCCGCGGCTGGCGCAGGGCAGCAGCGTGGGCGCAGGCGATGCGATGGTGGCCGGCCTGGCCGCCGCACTGCTGGATGTGGCCACCGATCTGGAGCAGTGCGCACGGCTGGCCACGGCGTTTTCGATGTGCCGGCTGGAAAGCGGCGACGCGCGCAGGCTCAGCGCCGACGGCGTGAGACGTGCTGCGACCGAAGTCGTGATCCAGACGCTGTCGTGAGCGCGGCCTTGCACCAGGCGGCGACCGCCACGCAGGTCTCCGCGCATCGTTCCGACCGCCGCCATCCCGGCACGCGTCACCCGTACGCGTAACGCCCCAATTCCCCAGCCGGCCTCACCGGCGACCGCAATACAGCAGGAGTTTTGCCATGTCCTCTTCCATCGTGGTCATCGCCGCCGGCGAACGCAGTACCGAAGCCGTCCTGGCGGCCGAGGCGCTGCGCCGCGCGGCCACCGCCGCCGGACGCAGCGTGACGATCGAAATCCGCAGCGACCAGGGCGTGCTCGGCGCGCTGCCGACCGACCTGACCAGCGGCGCCGCGCAGGTCCTGGTCGTCGGCGATGCCGATGCCGACACCGCGCGCTTCGGCGATGCGCAACTGCTGCATCTGAGCCTGGGCGCGGTGTTGGACGATCCGGCCGCCGCCGTCAGCCAGCTCTCTGCCCCCGCCGCACCAGCCAGCACACCGGCAGCGACCGACGCTTCCGGCGCAGGCGGCAAGCGCATCGTTGCGATCACCTCCTGCCCCACCGGCATCGCGCACACCTTCATGGCCGCCGAAGGCCTGCAGCAGGCCGCCAAGAAGCTTGGCCACCAGATGCGCGTGGAAACGCAAGGTTCGGTGGGTGCGCAGGACGCATTGACCGACGAGGAAATCCGCGCGGCCGATGTGGTCATCATCGCCGCCGACCGCGAAGTGGACCTGGCCCGTTTCGCCGGCAAGCGCGTGCTCAAGAGCGGCACCAAGCCGGCCATCAACGACGGCCCGGCCCTGATCAACAAGGCGCTGGCCGAGGCCGGCGTGCACGGCGGCGCGGCACCGGCCACCGGCACCGCCGCCAGCACGGCCGCCAGCACGGCCGCAAGCAAGGGCAACAGCCGCACCGGCGCCTACAAGCATCTGATGACCGGCGTGTCGTTCATGCTGCCCTTCGTCACCGCCGGCGGCCTGCTGATCGCACTGGCCTTCGCGCTCGGCGGCATCTATGCCGGCGACGATGCGCACCAGGGCACGCTGGCCTGGTCGCTGTTCCAGATCGGCGCCAAGGCCGGTTTCACCCTGATGGTGCCCGCGCTGGCCGGCTATATCGCCTACTCCATCGCCGACCGCCCCGGCATTGCGCCCGGCATGATCGGCGGGCTGGTCGCGGCCAATCTCAATGCGGGTTTCCTCGGCGGAATTATTGCGGGCTTCATCGCCGGCTACGGCGTGGCCGCGCTCAACCGCTACATCCGCCTGCCGCGCAACCTGGAAGGGCTCAAGCCGGTGCTGATCCTGCCGGTGCTGGGCACGCTGCTGGTCGGCCTGGCGATGATGTACGTGTTCGGCCAGCCGGTCGCCGACCTGCTGGCCTGGCTCACCGCCTGGCTGCGCGGCATGCAGGGCAGCAGCGCGCTGCTGCTGGGCCTGTTGCTCGGCGGCATGATGGCCTTCGACATGGGCGGGCCGGTCAACAAGGCCGCCTATGCGTTCTCCACCGGCCTGATCGCCAGTCAGGTCTACACGCCGATGGCCGCCGCCATGGTCGCCGGCATGACCCCGCCGCTGGGCATCGCGCTGGCTACCTGGGTGTTCCGCAACCGTTTCACCGTCGAAGAGCGCGGCTCGGCCACCGCTGCCGGCGTGCTCGGGCTGGCCTTCGTCACCGAGGGTGCCATCCCGTATGCCGCCCGCGACCCGCTGCGCACCATTCCGGCGCTGGTGATCGGCTCGGCCGTGGCCGGTGCGATCTCGATGTCGGTCGGCGCCGAACTGAAGGCGCCGCACGGCGGCATCTTCGTGCTGCTGATCCCCAATGCCGTCACCCATCTGGCGATGTATGTGCTGGCCTTGCTGGCCGGCGTGGTGGTCACCGCCATCGCCCTGCGCGTGCTCAAGAAGCCGGTGGCCGACGTCGTCGCCTGAGCCAACCCCCGGCGGCAGGCATCTGCCGCCGCATCCGACGCGCCGGACGCGCGTCACCGCTGATTGCTGTTACCGCCGCGCCGCGCATTGATCGCGCGCCGCCAGCGGCTTGCCCATCCCCTTGCTGTCGCGTCCGCCATCTCGGCCACACCCTCTTTGTTCGGAGTCCTGCCATGTCCGCCCTGCTCTCCCACCGCGCTTCCCATCGTCTGCTGTGCCTGTCGCTTGCCATGGCGCTGGCCCCCTTGGCCCACGCACAGGAGGCCGCCGATGCCTTCAAACTCAAGCTGGGTTACACCGGCGAAGCCGCCTCGATGATCGACGGTGGTCGCAAGAGCGGCGACGCCTACGCCGGCCAGCTGATGGTCGGCACCGACGTGGACATGGACCGCCTGTTCGGCTGGAACGGCGCCACGGTCAAGCTCTATGTCACCAACCGCCACGGCACCAACCTGTCCAACAGCAGCATCGGCAACAGCACCTCGGTGCAGGAAATCTACGGCGGCCAGGGCACGCGCCTGGCCAACTTCACCCTGCTGCAAAAACTGTTCAACGACCGCCTGGAACTGGAAGCCGGCCGCAGCGTGGCCAACATCCACTTCCTCGGCTCGGACCTGTGCCAGTACTTCCAGGGCAACTCGGCCTGCGGCAACCCCACCTTCGTGTTCCGCACCAGCAACTTCACCTATTGGCCGGTCTCCAGCTGGGCGGCGCACGCCACCGCCTGGGTCACGCCCAAGGTCTATGTGCATGTCGGCGCGTATGAAGTGAACCCGGTGCAGGCCCAGGACGGCCAGCACGGTTTGAAGTGGAGCACCGACGACACCACCGGCGTGGTGGTGCCCTACGCCATCGGCTACAAGAACAAGGGCGGCGACGGCACGCTGGCGGCGATGTACGAACTCGGCGGCTGGCAGGACAACTCCGACTACACCGACCCGCTACGCGACCGCAACGGCAACCCTGCCGTCCTCAGCGGCCTGGGCTATGAAAACAAGCAGGGCCGCTCTGGCCTGTTCGGCCGCTTCGAGCAGCAGGTCACCAACCCCGACCCGTCCGGCACCCGCGGCCTGACCGTATTCGCCGCCATGCTCAAGAGCACCGGCGGCCAGGCCATCGAAGACCACTTCGTGCAGCTCGGCCTGGTGCAGAAAGGCACCTTCGCCAGCCGCCCGCAGGACAACATTGCGTTTGTGATCACCCAGCAGAAGTACAGCGACGAAGCCATCGAAAACCTGCGCCTGGCGCGCGCCTCCGCCGGCGGCACCGGCACCCCGGCCGACAACCAGATCATGATGGAGCTCAGCTACGGCATCCAGGTCACCAAGCGCCTGCGCATCGCTCCCAACCTGCACTACGTGATCAACCCCGACCAGTTCAACGAACCCACCCGCACCAGCGATCTGAAGAACGCGCTGATCGCGGGCATGCGGATCGACTGGAATCTATGACCCGTCGAGAAGCTGCGCGCGTTGCGCGCATGCTTGGCGGTCACCATTGCCTGAAGGCAGTGGCGGGTGCATTGTACTTGTGTAATGAACCGCCACTGTCTAACTCTTAAATTAAGCGGAGTTGCGAAGCGGGCTCGGCTTGAATGAATTGTTAGGCCGCACGCTGTTTAAGAACGGTCGGCTCAGTAGGCGAAGCTTGCCACAGCTGCAGGCGGTAGTGATCTTGGCCATCAAGACCGTCCTCCGACAGCGAGCACAGGCCGGAGGAAGAAAGACGGACTCTGTACTCGCCAGGCGCCAAGTCGAAGCGTGCTGCATCAGGGAAGTAGTCCGTGCAGCCAGCCACAACGAGCGGGCCTTTTGTGATCGCGAGTGAGCCCTCGACAACATGATCGAATTTAATGAAGTCAGCAGACGGAGCCGAATCCAGGAACTCAAGCGTAACTGGTACGTGCATGTTGCGCGCAGTGCCGATCCCGACGACGCCCATTGAGACAGCGAACATGCGTTGAGTGGCTACTGGACTCCACGCATCCGAAAGGTCGCCGCTTGCTCCCTCGTCCTGCAGATAGAACTGAAAGTAGTCAGCAAATAGTTCGAGAGTGTGTGATTGCATCAGTGCGGTCTCACGCTGGAGTTAAGCGGAGCGGAGCCGTCCGCGTGGATGAGTGGTTATGGCTTACGCCGCATGCCAAAGCGTGCCCGATAAGCGTATGCCGCGCCTGGTACACCAATAAACAAGAGA
Source organism: Xanthomonas sp. 4461 (assembly GCF_024806475.1). Classification (NCBI taxonomy): domain Bacteria; kingdom Pseudomonadati; phylum Pseudomonadota; class Gammaproteobacteria; order Lysobacterales; family Lysobacteraceae; genus Xanthomonas; species Xanthomonas sp. 4461. Next base: position 183,748 of record NZ_JANTYV010000001.1, read on the forward strand.
TACAAGAAAGCGTTTAGAACTGATGGCTGACTGCGCGCACCAGGCCAAGCTGGATCGCTAGAAAGCTGGATCACGAGGTACCAGATGCCAAGACCGAAGATGGTGCAGCCAATGAGGCTGCCAATAAATTGCCTTACTCGCCCTTGAGTGAAGCACGCGAGGAAAAGTAGCAAGCAAAAAGCGGAAAACAAATAGAAATAAATCGCCTTGTCGGTAGGCGGCGCGACAAGGACCAAGACAACGCAAAACAGCATGGCAAAGACGCCAAGGAGCAGTCTGGCGCCAAGGCTGAGGCCGTGATTGATGATCCTTTCAGCTTCCTGATGCATGGCTGCAGTCCTTTAGCCCCTAACAGCTGAGTTAAGCCGCGCCGCGAAGCGGCCTCGGCTTGGACGAATTATTAGGCCACATTAGCCCGCACAGTACTGCTCTGAATTAGGAAGCTCGCCGGCTAGCCAGCACTTGTGAATCTTGTAACTTGCTCGGTTGAAAGCGCGGAGATCTTCATCGCCGGCCATAGGCCGCACTAGCTCAGTGTTCCCAGTTTGCTTGTCTATTCGGAAGACACCCGTAACGTGTCCCAGCTGATCAAGACGCTCAGTGCCGATCCGCTGATACTCCGTGCAGATGAACTCATAGTCGCACAGCTCTTCGGTCTCAGACTGCTTCCGGATGCCGATGTAATGCCGGTCGAGATAGTCCGCTGCCTGCATAGATGTGCCCGAATGTGGCCCAACGCTTGAATTAAGCCGAGTTGCGAAGCAACTTCGGCTTGAATGAGTTGTTAGGCAGTGAGTGGCCGCAGAAGTTGGATAGTGCAAACCTGCACCCCAGCAATGCCGCCTCGGCCTAGTCTGCCACAGCTTGCGGGACGAAGCTTGCGCCATCATGCCCGGAAGCGGCTTGCCACCGAAGACAAGTGCAATGAGCGCAGCGCTGGAACGACGTGCCAAGGCGAAGCACCGAACCTACCGCAATACACAACGGTCATGATTGCCAGCCGGAGCCGACTGCATGCACGTCTGCGAACTCACCGAAGCGGCAAACACCAACGCATTTGCTCCACAACCGCCTAACGCCGGAGTTAAGGCGCGTGCGGTACGCACGTCGCCTCGACCGAATTGTTAGGCCGCTGCCTTGAAGAAGGCCCCACGCCGTCGTGCCGCGCGCAGCAACAGTACAACCACGACTGTGGTCGACACGATCGCCAGCAGTGAACTTTCCGGACCGAATATTCCGCCGGTCAGCCAGTCGGGCCCGGCATAGCGGCTTTCGAGCGGCGCTACGGCGCGCCAGTCCTCGATGCCGGAAAGCGGCACGCCAGTGAGCAAGATGGTGAAGTTCCATGCCGCGTGATTGGCGGCCACCACCCACAGGTTGCGCGTCAGGACGAACAGCCCGCCCCACAGCAGGCCCAGCACTGTCACCGACATCAGCATGGCCACGATATCGCCGGGTCCACCGTGCGCCACATTCTCCAAGTGCGGCAGGGCGAACAGCACCGCTTGCACCGCCAATGCCACCACGGTTCCCCAGGCCCGCTCCAGCAGCCGAAACAACAGGCAGCGGTGGACCAGCTCTTCGAGGGTGGCCGCAATTCCGATGAGGGCCGCCACGCCCAACAGCGCCGGCGAGGCGCCGCGGAACAGCACCAGTTCGTAGGCGCCGAACGCGAACAGCATGGCGATCGGCAACGCCACCAGGGCGGCGCCGCCTACACCGCCAAGTATCAGGGCAACCGGCTGCAGCTGCAGCTCAGTCGCTTTGCGCTTTTCATGCCAGTGCACATAGGCCCAGTAGCCCGCTATGGCCAGCAGGATGATGCCGGCACGTCTGCACACGCTGAGCCATGCGGGCCCAGGCTGAAACACCGTATCGATCAGCGGCAGCAGGCCTTGCCGAAAGACCAGTACCGAACCCATGATCGCCATCCCGCCCAGCAGGAGCGAGCCCAACATCCGGAGGGTGACGCGTATGCGCTGGCGAACGATGCCTTCCGGTTCCGCAGGAGGTGTGCGGCTCGGGTCGAAGCTATCAGAAGACATGGCATCTTTGCTGGGTAGGGACGAGTCAAGGAGCAGAGAATCTGCAAATGGGTCATGACCTTTCATATCGGCCTAACGCCTGAATTAAGCCGACTTATGAAGCAAGTTCGGCTTGAATGAATTGTTAGGCAGTGAGTGGCCGCAAAGGTTGGATGGTGCAACCATGCTCCCCAGCACTGCCGCCTGCACCGAGTGTGCCACAGCTTGCGGGATCGAGCTTGCCAGCGATGCCCCGACGCAGGGTGCCATCGAAGTCAAACACAATGAGCACAGCGCGGCAACGACAACCAAGCAAAGCGCCGAACTTACCGCAATCAGCAACGGCGATGGATGCTGTACGGAGCCAACCGCATGCGTGCCTGCTAAGTTACCGAAGCAGGACCCAAGAAGTTCCTTGCTCTAACACCGCCTAACACCTGAGTTAAGCCCCGCTGCGAAGCGGCGTCGGCTTGACTGAATTGTTAGGCCACATGGCCAGGTGCTGCCAGTGCGAGCATTTATCAGCCGGATCTATGATCTGCGCTCGCCAACTACCAACCAGCGGATCCCAAGCGCGCTGACCCGAGAGAATATGCCCATCAAGAAGCGAGAAAGTAACCGAATAGTAGCTATTGCTATAGCTGCGAAGATCATATTTTCCGCTATAGAAAGTCAGTGATACGTAGGCAGGTAGGCTTACGCGCGTATGATACCAAGAGCCGCTGGCCTCAACTTTAGTTACATCCCGAAGCTTGCCTAGGATGCATTGATTCAACACGACGTTGAAATGAGGCGATGAAATCGCAACTCTTGTCAATGTTCCAGGATTTCCCTTAGTACGATTGATATGAACTTTGACAGGACCATAGGTGGCCGGTACGGCACCCAGAGTCCCATCTTCGCCAATCGGGAAAATGCGATCTTGATGAGCAGAAGCCGCGGCTGCCACCAAGAAGAGCAAGACACCAGCTGCAATCTTTCTCATGTGGCCTAAGCTTGAAAGAGATATTAGGCGATGAGTGGTCGCAAAGGTTGGATGGTGCAACCATGCTCCCCGGCATCGCCGCCTGGACCGAGTGTGCCAAAGGTTGGGTAGATGGAGCTTGCCCAGCGACGCTCCGATGCGGTGTGCCATCGAAGCCGGACGCAACGAGTGCAGCGCGGCAATGAGGTACACGGGCGAAGTATCGCCCCTGTCGTCACCAGCAACGGTAATGATTACTGCCCGAAGCCGATTGTACGCCTGTCTACAAACCGACCGAAGCCGGACCCACCAAATGATGTGCTCTACCACTGCCTAACCGCCTGAATTAAGCCGACCCGCAGCGGGGCGGCGACTGAGTGCAATATGGCCGAAGGCGTGCACTCCGGCGCCGCCCTGATGCGGGATCGGCTTGAACGAATTGTTAGGCATACGTCACTTGAAGGAAAAATCAGCTGCGTACATTTTTGGAAGCGTCCAAGAAGGATCCGACTCTATTACCCAATCAATATTTTCTTCTGGGAATCTCTCTTGGAATGCCCTTAACTGACTATCCTCATATCTTGATCGTGCGTAAAAATAATAAGTGCGCTTTGCCGCAAACGTCTCAACGAGAAATGTAATGCCAACACCCTGCTCGTGGAAGAGACTGATTATGCCTGCATCAAAGTCAAAGAGAGATTTGTTGTACTCCGACTCTGGTAGCCCATTGTCTTTGACGTGCCTCAGGTACTGCGTGATTGCTACCCGTACCGGGTACTGTGACGAAAGTCCTATGTACTCGGATGGCCTTATATCTAATCGGCGAAAATAAATTGGAAGGCCTTCATACAGAGTGTCGCCATTGAGCCAGCGCCGTGAAGAGCTGATTGAATTACTCTTTCTCTTGAGAAAATTGAACACAGAAACCTGCCCGATCAAGTATGCCTAACACCTGAATTAAGCCGAGCCGCGAAGCGGCTTGGGATTGAATGAATTGTTAGGCCGCAACCGCGCCATACAACTGCAGCGCGGAGCCGGCCAATACGAATAGAAAACCAACCAACTGCTGCCGGAACTGTCCGCCGACCTCTCGCGCCAAGTCCGCGATGATAGAACTGAAATTGTCGTACGTGACCTGAGCGTCGTACTTCCCAAGTTTGCGAAAGGTACGCAAAGACTGGTAGACGAGAAAGGCCGCGCCCCCCAATTGAAGGATGATGCCAATAACCGTCAAGCAGACTGGAGTTGTCATAGAGGCCTAACACCTGAATTAAGCCGAGCCGTAAAGCGGCTTCGGCTTGAATGAATTGTTAGGGCGCGCTGCAGGGAAAGGCAGCGGCCATGCTCTCAACGATACCAACGGCTGCTGGTAGGTGGTGACGCGCAGGATTGCTGGCCGCCCACTGGACAAAGACTGCGGCAGCTTGGCGGGATAGAACCGTGGGCGGGACGCAGGCCTTTGGGGAGCTTGGACCTAACGAAAGTTTGTAGAGGGTTTGCACATCAAGCACCGCTCCAACGTAGGTGAAGCAGTAGGTCCGGAAAAAGTGGCCATCTGGCTTTTGGCAGTTCTCCATCATCTCGCCGATGGTCACTCCGTCACCCTCGGCTCTGACCGAATGTGGGAGCGCAGCAAGAAGAGCGGCAAGAACAATAGTGGGTGAACGCATCTCAATCCCCTCGGCCTTCAGATGACGATATTGCTGGAAAAGCGCCCTAGCACCAGAGTTCAGCCGCGTTGTAGCGGGCTGGGAGGCAGGTGGCAAGCTCTACCTGCCGCCTGACTCACGGACCGATGCAACGTCGGCTGCAACGACTCGTTAGGCCCCCGAGCGTGAGCCTGCTCTTTCTGTAATCAAATTTGCGCCAGTGAGTATCGGCATTCCATTGATTGCTCACCACGGTGTGCTCATACCCAGAGGAGTTTCTACAGCACTTCTCCGTTTGCTATACGAACTGCATTCTGTAGCTCCTCTTCGTACAGCTCCGTCTCATCTACAAACTTCGCCTCTAGACGCCTGTGAGCTTCCGGCAACACGATCTCGAGCGCGCGCTTCTGCCGAAGAAAGGTTGAAAGTGCATGATTGTTTAATTTCCCGACTGGGACCGACCAGTTCTTTCGAAGGCGCTGGATTAGCCCCGAGTTGAGCTCGGGCTGAACCCACGGGCCTTCGATATCAGAGACGCTTCGTAGTTCCATTGGGGGTCTAACGCCTGAGTTAAGGCGTGCCGCGAAGCGGCATCGCCTTGAACGAATTGTTAGCCTTGCCGATCAGTGACATTGAAACCATTGCTTGAGCGGTGGCTTCAGCGTTGTCGGAGGTGGTGAGGATGAACAGGAGCTCATCTTTGTCTTCTGGTCGCCCCCACGAGTAAACCGTCGTGCGAGTGTGCGGGGCTTGGGGGCCAAGCGCGGTTGCTTCCTGTGCCGCTGCCAAAAGTGGCTCCGGGGCCGTACTAACCATCTTCGAGAAGCCTGAGTGAGCTCGATCAGCATCAGCGCGCTGAGCGAACACTGCGCAGACAGAGTCATCTCTGAGCGCGACCACATATGCGGTGGAGGGCGCTACAACGAACCAAGCTTTGCCTGGCTTGCCGGCAAGAAAGAACTCCGCTTTATCTGGTGGAGCCTCCGGAGCGCCGGTGTCGCTCATGAATTTCCGCAGGGCGTCCTGCGAATAGAAGTGCGTCATGCACGTGCCGGCGAAGAGGTCGTTGATGCTGTCCGGCGGTGTAGACGCCATAGCGAAGGCCGGAAGTAGCGCTGCGATTGCCAGAAGCTTGCGCATCATCAGTCTCGGAAGGCTAACTACTATTGGACCGCCGAAATGCGGTGTTGCGCCGAGTATCTCCGATCGCCGGTGCTTTGTGAATGGGGGAAATCCCAGCCAGGGTCACGGGATTGCACGATGGCAAGCGGCCGCGACCAAGCGGATGCTTGCAGTGTTATCCAGTAAGGACACGGGTGTATGAAATACCCCCCTAAAAACAATGGTGTAACAGCACATCCGCCGACGCGATTGCTCGATCGAGTGCGCGGCCGCTTGCGCGTTCTGAACTACAGACTGCGCCCCGAGCAAGCGTATCTCAGTTGGACGCGGCGCTTCATCCTGGTCAGCGGCTCTCTACCGCGACGTAATGCGTATCGATCGGCATCACGTGCCCGACGAAATCCCGAGTTGTCACAATCTTGAGTAGTGGCGTTACGGTGCACAACCGTGCAGTCACCAAGCCCAACGCCAGAAACAAAAAAACCGCGCAATGCGCGGTTTTTTCGTCACACCTTTTACCAACCTATCAAGGACGACGCGCCAGCGCCTCCACGTCCTTGGCCTTGGGCAGCAGGTCCTGCTTGGTCACCGCAAACGGGCCGATACTCAGCATCGGCACGGCCACGATCACCGAGGAGATCACCACGATCACCGCGCCGATCATGTGGGTCTCGGCCAGGCCTTCCATCGACTCGCCGCCGTACATATACAGCGCCAATGCCGAGAGGAAGAACATCACCGCGGTGATGATCGTGCGCGACAGCGTCTGGTTGATCGAACGGTTGAGCACTTCCAGCGGTTCCACACGCAGCGCACGGAAGTTTTCGCGCACGCGGTCGAAGACCACGATGATGTCGTTGATCGCAAAGCCCATCACCGACAACAGGCCGGCCAGCACGGTCAGATCGAACTCGCGACCGGTCAGCGATACGAAGGCCACCGTCACCAGCAAGTCGAACAAGGCCGTCAGGCTGGCCACCACCGCAAATTTCCACTCGAAGCGGAAGGCGATGTAGATCAGAAAGCCCACCAGCATGAACACCGTGGCGTACACGCCGTTCAAGGCCAGGTCCTTGCCGACCTGCGGGCCGACGAATTCGCCCGGCTGCACGGTGGCCGGGTTCTGTTCGGTGCTCACGGCCTTGCGCACTTCTTCGGCAACGGTGCGCGCCGCATCGTCGCGGTTATTGTGCTGCTCGCGCGCCTGCAGACGGATCATCACTTCGTTGCCGCCGCGGGCGTTTTGCACCTGGGCGTTTTCGAAGCCGGCCTTGGACAGCTGCTCGCGCACCTGATCCACGTCCACCGTTTTCTGGAAGCTGGTCTGCACCAGCGTGCCGCCAGTGAACTCCAGCGCGTAATTGAAGCCCTTGCCCACGATGATGCCGACAGACGCAACCGCCAGGATCAGCATCAGGATCAGCACCGGCTTGCGCGGGCGCATGAAGTCGATCCTGGTGTCGTTGGGAATCAGGTGAAGCGGAAAAATTTTCATTGAAAGATCTTCCTAAGAAGTCCGCACATGGATGTGCGGGCTCTTGCGAGGGACTCGCGTTACAGACGGGCTCTTGCGAGGGACTCGCATCAAATAGCGACGGTCTTCAGCTTCTTGCGGCTGCCGTAGATCAGCACCGCCAGCGCGCGCGACACGGTGATCGCGGTGAACATCGAGGCGAAGATACCGATCATCATGGTCAGCGCGAAGCCCTTCAACGGGCCGGTGCCGAACGCGTACAAGGCCACCGCCACGATCAGACCGGTGAGGTTGGCGTCCAGGATGGTGCCGCCGGCCTTTTCATACCCTGCGGCAATTGCCGATTTGGCAGGCACGCCCAGCCGCAATTCTTCGCGGATACGCTCGTTGATCAGCACGTTGGCGTCCACCGACAGACCCACCGACAGGGCAAGGCCGGCAAAACCCGGCAGCGTCATGGTGGCGCCGAACAGCGACATCACCGCCACCACGATCAGCAGGTTGAACAGCAGCGCCACCGAGGTGATCGCACCGAACACGCGGTAATAGATCGTGAAGAACACCAGCGTGAAAAGGAACGAGTAGACCACGGCAGTGACGCCGCGCTCCACGTTCTCCGCGCCCAGGCTCGGGCCGATCACGTATTCCTCGACAAAATCCATCGGCGCAGCCAGCGAGCCGGACTTCAGCAGCTTGGCCAGGTTCTCCGCTTCCACCTTCTCCAGGCCGGTGGTCTGGAAGTTCTTGCCGAACACACCGGCAATGCGGGTCGGCGACAGGGCTTCTTCCTTGACCCGAACGCTGCGCACTTCCTTGCCGTCGACCATGGTCACGGTGGGGATGCGCTCGATGTAGACAACCGACATCAGCTTGCCGACGTTGGCGCTGGTGTAGTCGAGCATGCGCTGGCCGGCAACGTTGTTGAGCGTTACCGACACTGCGGGCATGCCGTTCTGGTCGTTGCTGACGCTGGCGCTGACCATCTGGTCGCCGGTCACCAGCGCGCGCTTGTTGAGCAGCACCGGCGCGCCGGTATCGCGCACGCGGTAGACCTTGGCTTCCGGCGGAATGCTGCCGCTGCGCACCGCGTCTTCGGCATTGCCTTCGACCACCGCACGGAATTCCAGCGAGGCGGTGGCGCCGATCAGGCGTTTGGCCTCGGCGGTGTCCTGCAAGCCGGGCAATTCGACCACGATGCGGTCTTCGCCCTGGCGCTGGATGGTCGGCTCGGACACGCCCAGCGCGTTGACGCGGTTGCGCAAGGTGGTGAGGTTCTGCTCGATCGCGCCGCTGGCGATCTGCTTGAGCTCGGCCTCGGGCACCTTCACTGCGATGTTCTGGCCACTGACGTCATAGGTCAGCGTCGGCTGCGCCTTGGCCAGCGCAGTGCGCGCCGCGTCGGCGCTGGCGCCCTCGCCCAGGCTGACCTGGATGCTGTTGTCGCCGCGACGCTCGACCGCCCGATAGGCAATACGGCTGTCACGCAAGGTGGTGCGGATGTCTTCGGCAAAGCCTTCGATCCGCTTTTCCACTGCGGCCTTCTGATCGACCTGCATGGCGAAGTGCACGCCGCCGACCAGGTCCAGGCCCAGCACCATCGGCTTGCCGCCCAGCTTGGCCAGCCACTCCGGCACGGTGGACGCCAGGTTCAGCGCCACCGTGTAGTTCTCGCCCAGCTGCTGGCGCAGCACGTCGTTGGCGCGGGTCTGCGCCTGCAACGAAGGCAGGCGCACCATCAGACTGTCGCCTTCCTTGGTGACGGCCTTGGGCGTGATGCCCGCGCCCTTGAGCTCACCGTCGATGCGGCTGCGCAATGCGTCGTCGAGCTGCGCACCGCGGCTGGCGGTGATCTGCACGGACGGGTCTTTCTGGTAGATGTTGGGCAGCGCATACAACGCGCTGACCGCCAGCACCAGCAGGATCAGGAAATACTTCCAGCGGGGAAATTCGAGCATTGCGACAGTCCCGCACAGCACCATCCCGGCGCCGCGCCTAGCAGTGAGAACGACTTCAAGCGGCCGATACAGCGTCGCGAGCGGTCATCCGGTGGATACGGGCAGTGCGCGGAGCGAAAGCGCCCGAAGGGCGAGTTCCGACTTCGTGCACCGACTGCGCCCGCCTGACGGTGCGCGCAGTTGTGGTGTTGCAGGTGTTCGTGTGCAGCGACGTCTTGAGCAGACCCAAGCACGCATCGGCAGCACGACGACAGCGGAGTGTACGAGCGGCCGCTGGCGTTTTCGAGCACCGGCCGGCAGCGCCAGACGGTGCCCGATGCCGATGGCGCGACTCAGCTGGCGGACTTGAGCGTGCCCTTCGGCAGCACATGGCCCACGGCGCTCTTCTGCACGCGGATGCGGACGTTGTCGGCCACTTCCACGGTGATGAAGTTGTCGCCGATGTCGGTGATCACGCCGGCGACGCCGCCGGAAGTGATGACTTCATCGCCGCGCGCCAGCTTGTCCAGCAGCGACTTGTGCTCCTTCTGACGCTTCATCTGCGGGCGGATCATCAAGAAATACATGACCGCGATCAGGATGATCGGCAGCGCGAAGGTAGACAGGCTACCCATCGGGCCGGGCGCCGGTGCGCCGCCAGTGGCCTGCGCCTGGGCGACCGGGATCAGGAAATCGAGCAAATTCATTCAGTGCATCCTAGTTTGGTGCCAGCGCGCCCTCGCGGGCCCACTCGCTATTCAGGTACCGCCAGGGCGGAACAGCCGGGAATTATGCCACGCAGGTTCCACCCCGTCCGCGCTGAGGGCATGGACGGCAGGGCTCAGCTGGCTTCCCCCGGCAACGGCGGCGTGGTGGCGCCGCGTGCCGCATAGAAGGACCGCCGGAACTGCACAAAGGTTCCCGCCGCGATCGCCGCACGCAGGTCGGCCATCAGTTTTTCGTAGTACCAGAGGTTGTGCAGGGTTCCCAGCATCGGTGCCAGCATCTCGTTGCAGCGGTCCAGGTGACGTAGATACGAACGCGTGTAGCCACTGCTGCAGGCGTGGCAGCCGCAGCCGGGCTCGATGGTGTCCAGATCGCGCTCGTACTTGGCATTGCGGATGCGCACGGTGCCGAACGAGGTGAAATAGTGGCCGTTGCGCGCATTGCGGGTGGGCATCACGCAGTCGAACATGTCCACCCCACGCGCCACGCCTTCGACCAGGTCTTCCGGGCGGCCCACGCCCATCAGGTAGCGCGGGCGGTCGGCCGGCAGCCGTGGATGCAGGTGTTCGAGCATGGCGTTGCGCTCGTGCTCGGGCTCGCCCACTGCCAGGCCACCGATGGCATAACCGTCGAAACCGATGCCCTGCAGTCCGTCCAGCGAGCGGCTGCGCAGGTCCGGATGCACCCCGCCCTGCACGATGCCGAACAGCGCCGCATCGTTGCCCAACCCGTCGTGCGCATCGCGCGAGCGCTGCGCCCAGCGCAGGCTCAGCTCCATCGAGCGCCGCGCCACCTCTTCGGTGGCCGGGTACGGCGTGCACTCGTCGAAGATCATCACGATGTCCGAATCGAGCACCTTCTGGATCTGCATGCTCTCTTCCGGCCCGAGGAACACCCGTGCGCCGTCGGTGGGCGAGGAAAAGGTCACGCCCTGCTCGGTGATCTTGCGGCGATGCGCCAGCGAGAACACCTGGAACCCGCCGGAGTCGGTGAGGATCGGCCCATCCCAGCGCGCAAACCCGTGCAAGCCGCCATGGTCGCCGATCACATCCAGGCCCGGGCGCAGATACAGATGGAAGGTATTGCCCAGGATGATCTCCGCCCCCAGCGCGCGGATCTGCTCGGGCAGGATGCCCTTGACCGAGCCATAGGTGCCCACCGGCATGAACGCCGGGGTCTCCACCGTGCCGCGCGGAAAGGTCAGACGGCCACGGCGCGCGTGGCCGTCGGTGGCTTGGAGCTGGAACTGGAGTCGGGACATTGGAAAGCCGGGAATGGGGAATCGGGATTGGGGAATCGGAGAAGCGGTTGGCAGGTGGCTGATCGTTCGGCGGGTACTGCCTTACGATTCCCCATTCCCGATTCCCGACTCCCTGCTCCACAACAACATCGCATCGCCGTACGAAAAGAAGCGATAGCGCTGCGCGATGGCGTGCTGGTAGGCCTCGAAAATGCGCTCGCGGCCGGCGAAGGCCGAGACCATCATCAGCAGCGTGCTTTCGGGCAGATGGAAGTTGGTGACCATCGCATCGACGCTGCGGATGCGGTAGCCGGGCAGGATGAAGATCTGGGTTTCGCCGGCGAACGGCAGCAACTCGCCCTCGGGCGCGGCGTCGGTGGTGCGCCAGGCGCTTTCCAGCGAGCGCACCACCGTGGTGCCCACCGCGATGACGCGGCCGCCGCGGGCACGCGTGCGGCGCACCTGCTCGACCAGCGCGGCACCGACATTGAGCCACTCCTTGTGCATCACGTGCTGGTCGAGCGCATCCACGCGTACCGGCTGAAACGTCCCGGCACCCACATGCAGCGTGACGTGGCCGAACTCGACACCGCGCTCGCGCAGGCGCGCCAGCAGCTGCTCGTCGAAATGCAGGCCGGCGGTCGGCGCGGCGACCGCACCGACCTGGCGCGCAAACACCGTCTGATAGCGCTCGCGGTCTTCCACCCCCGGCTCGCGCCGGATGTACGGCGGCAGCGGCAGGCGGCCGGCCTCGGGCAGCCACTGCTCCAGCGGCAGCGGGATCTGGAAGCGCAGCAGATAGAACTCGCCGTCGCGCCCCAGCACCTCGGCCTGGCCGCCGGCATCGAGCGCGATCAGGCTGCCGGCCTTGGGCGACTTGCTGGCGCCGATCTGCACCCGCGCCTCGCGTTCACCCAGCAGGCGCTCGATCAGGATTTCCACCCGCCCACCGCTGGCCTTCTGCCCGAACAGCCGCGCCGGGATGACGCGGGTGTCGTTGAAGATCAACAGATCGCCCGGCTGCAACAGTTCGGGCAGATCGCGGACCTGGCGGTCGGCGAATGCCTGCGGCGACGGCGGAACGACCAGCAAGCGGCTGGCCGCACGCTCGGCCAGCGGCGTCTGGGCGATCAGCTCGTCGGGCAACGCATAGTTGAAATCGGACTTCTTCAAGGCCGCAGGATGTGTTGGCTGAGGAGCCGGCTATTGTAACTGCGGCCGGGAATGGAGAATCGGGAATCGTAAAAGCGGGCCAGTCTGCGCCGTAAGAGTTTCGGCCCTCGGATCTGGCTCTTACGATTCCCCATTCCCCACTCCCGATTCCCGCCCCTCACCGCTCGAACTTCGTCGACAAAATGATCGAGGTCGTGGTGCGCTCCACCCCGTCGATCGCGCCGATCGCGTCGGTGAGCACGTCCATCTCGTTGACGCCGCCGACCACACCCAGCGCGATCAGGTCGTAGGCGCCGCTGACCGAATGCAGCAGGCGCACCTCGGCGATGTCGCGCAAGGCCTTGACCACCGCAGGCATCTTCTTGGGCAGCACGGTGATCAGGATGTGGGCGCGGATGCGGCCATGTTCGTAGTCGTCGTGGGTGCGCACGGTGTAGCCGCTGATCACGCCATCGCGTTCGAGCTTTTCGATGCGGCTTTGCACCGTGGTGCGCGACAGCCCGAGCCGGCGTGCGATCTGGGCAGTGGACGCTCGCGCGTCCTCGCGCAGCAGCGACAACAGGCGTTCGTCGGACGGGGTGATCTTCACAATGCGCATCCGGTTCGGCGAATCGACGAAAATACCGCACATCGTGCCCAGATTCACGCTGCCAAACGCCGATCGTCTGCCGATAATAGGAAGGACAACGCCACCTGCAGGAGATGCGCCATGTCCGTCCTCGCCCCGCTCGCCCCGCTGCGTGCCCACGCCGGCCGCCGCCTGACCGATGGCCTGGACGATGCCGCCATCGTGCGTCTGGCCGCCAATCACCCGGACCTGGCCCACGCCATCGACGCCGCTTCCGCCGAATACGCGCAGGTGCGCGAAGACGCCGCCGACCTGCTCGACCTGGACGAAGACGCCCAGATCGCCGCGGTGCAGGATGGTTTCATCAACTTCTACGCCGACGATGCGGTGACGCCCTACGTGGCGCTGGCCGCACGCGGGCCGTGGGTGGTCACGCTCAAGGGCGCGGTGCTCTACGACGCCGGTGGCTACGGCATGCTCGGCTTCGGCCACACCCCCGCAGCGGTGCTGGAGGCGATGGCACGCCCGCAGGTGATGGCCAATGTGATGACGCCCAGCCTGGCGCAGCGCCGGCTGGACCGTGCCCTGCGCGCCGAGATCGGCCACAGCCGCGGCGGCTGCCCGTTCGCACGTTTCATGTGCCTCAACTCCGGCTCCGAAGCCGTGGGCCTGGCTGCGCGCATCGTCGATACCAACGCCAAGCTGCACACCGACCCGGGTGCGCGGCACGCCGGGGCCACCATCAAGCGCCTGGTGGTCAAGGGCAGCTTCCATGGCCGCACCGACCGACCGGGGCTGTATTCGGACTCCAGCCGCAAGACCTACACCAAGTATCTGGCCAGCTACCGCGACGAAGCGTCGGTGATCGCGATCGCGCCCTATGACGTGGCCGCCCTGGAGCGCGCCTTCGAAGAGGCCGCGCATAACCATTGGTTTATCGAAGCGGTGTTCCTGGAGCCGGTGATGGGCGAAGGCGACCCGGGGCGTGCCCTGCCGGCCGAGTTCTACGCCGCCGCACGGGCGCTCACCCGCTCGCACGGCAGCCTGCTGCTGGTGGATTCCATCCAGGCCGGGTTGCGCGCGCACGGTGTGCTGTCGGTGGTGGACTACCCCGGTTTCGAGCAGCTGGACCCGCCGGATCTGGAGACCTATTCCAAGGCGCTCAACGCCGCCCAGTACCCGTTGTCGGTGCTGGCCGTCACCGAGCACGCCGCGCAGGTGTACCGCAAGGGCACCTACGGCAACACCATGACCACCAACCCGCGCGCGCTCGATGTCGCCTGCGCCACGCTGGCGTTGTTCACGCCTGCAGTGCGCGACAACATCCGCACCCGCGGCGCGCAGGCGATTGCCAAGCTGCAGGCGCTGCAGGCGGAACTGGGCGGCCTGATCACCAAGGTGCAAGGCACCGGACTGCTGTTTTCCTGCGAACTGGCGCCGCAGTTCAAGTGCTACGGGGCCGGCTCCACCGAGGAGTGGCTGCGCCATCGCGGCGTCAATGTGATCCACGGCGGCGAGAACTCGCTGCGCTTCACGCCGCACTTTGCGATGGACGAAGAAGAGCTGGATCTGCTGGTCGGTCTGATCGCACGCGCCTTGAAGGAAGGCCCGCGCCAGGTGCAGGCCGAGGCGGCCTGATCCGTGCCGGGCGGTACATCGGCCGCGCAGGTGCCGCCGACGCGGCGCCCGCTTGAGTATTGGAGTGCCACCCGCGCGGTGCTGTCTGGGTTGACACCCTGAGCCGCACCGGCGGGCATCGCGCAAGGCATCGTCCGCATACAGTCAGTTGCCATGCCGTGGCCAGGCGCATCTCACCTGGATCACCGCGCCTTGCCGCATAAGTGCAAGGCGCACTGCGAAGCCAAACCGGCGTGCAAGCGTTCGCTTGCATGAATCGCCAGCAACGTGCTTGTCGGATTGGCTGAACACCCTCGTCCTGCACCGCATGCGCCGAGGTCGGTCGCTGTGTCACAACGGACAAGCACCAATCAGATCGGCACCGCACTCAACTTGCGGCGCAGGTAATTGCTCACTGCGCGGTGTGGCGATTTGCCGCGCCACGATGCCCAGCACAAGTGCGAGCCGACTGCGATCTGGCCGCCACGATGGCCAAGCCCGAACCAGGTGCGATCCGGATGGAAGGCATTGCGCGGCGGGAACACGATGCCGGCGAACTGCCCGCCATGCGCGTTGTAGAAGCGAGTGAGCCCGCGCGGGCCGGAGATCATCGGAATCTCGCGGTGGTCTTCCAGCGCTTCCGGTGCATGCACGTTGAAAATGTGCTCGATGAACGCGCGCCAGAACGGATGCCCCGCTTCGGAGCCGAACACGGCATTACCGATCTTGAAGTCGTCGTTGCCGGGCGTGCCCTCCTCGATGGGCAGCACGCATCGCTGCGACAGCACGTCCGCACCTAGCGGGCGCAGTAGCTTGTAGTCGGTGTCGAAGTAGAAACCGCCATGCGCATGCATGTATGCACAGCGCGCGATGTCGGCTTTCATCACGCCAAAACGGATGCGCTCGTAGCGCTGCGCAAACTGCGGAAACGCACGTCGCATCAATTCCGAGTTATCGGCATCGTCCCAGAGGTGACAGGTCCATCCGGGCAACAAACGCTGCAGGCGATCGCAAACCCTGCGCTCCTCCCACAGCAGCTGCTTGGTGGGTGCGGTCAGGTGAATGAGTTGGGGAATCATGGGGGGCGACTCGGTGGGCTGGGGGAGCCAGAGCCGTCACCGCAGCACCGCGTTGAAGCGGGTCACTCGGCTGGCGACTTGGCCGCAGCAACCGTAGTCTCACTATCGATGTGATGTAATCCACAGTATCTGATCGTGCAACGCACTCCCCATCCATAAAATCTATGGCGATGCGAAGTTTTGCAACGACGCATAAATCTTGGCGGATGCCGTTTCAACCTTTCGCCGCTTTGTCATCGTTGCGTGATCGAGACCCGGCGATAACCGTCAGATCGCAGCACAAGGCGTACCTGTGCAGGGTTCGCGCCTTGCACATCATCGGGGCAGCGCCGCCATCTTCGAGAGTGCGCAATCGCCATTCCTGCGCCCTGCCCGGCTCACTCCCAGCAACGATCCGCACGGCCCTTGAGCGTGGCATCGCGCGGGCAATCGCGTGGTGCGATACGCCCTTGCGGGTGCTCGATCAGTCGTTTGTCGCCGTGCGCGTCGCGCCGCAGCTCGAAGGCGTCATACAGGCGGCCGGTGGCGGTGCGCGATTCGTAGACCAGATGCTGGCCGTCGATGCGCAGCACCTGATACAGCTGGGTGTCTTCACCCACCGGGCGCATGGTCTTGCGGGCCATGTCCGAAAGCCGGTATTGCTTGGGCCCGGCGACCGATACCACGAACACCGGCGTGGCCTGCCCGGCCTGGTCGCCGCGCCGGCCATAGGTGTGGTCGTGCCCTTGCAGCACCAGATCCACCTTGTGCCGGCGGATCACCGGCAGCACCTGTTCGACCAGCTTTTCGTTCTCGCGATCGGCGCGCGGCGAAAAGAACGGCTGATGGATCAGCACGATCGACCACGGGTGCGGGTTGTCGGCCAGCACCGTGTCCAGCCATTGCGCCTGTGCCGGGCCGGTGCCCAGGTCCAGTACCGAGGTGCCATCGAGCACGGCGATGCGCACGCCCTGATAGTCGAACCAGTAACTGGTGCGCGCCGTGGCCGAGGGCCCGTTACGCGGCAGGGCGAAGGTTACCGGCCAGTGGCTGCCAAGCGTGCGGGTGGCCTGCGGGGTGTCTTCGCCCTCTTCGTGGTACTCGTGATTGCCCGGTGCCGGCGCCACCGCGGTGCCTTCCAGCAACCAGCGCCCGGCTTCGAACCACTCAGCCCATTCGTTGTCGTCCTGGCCGTCCTTGCCGCTGACCAGATCGCCGGCAAACAGCGCCAGACGCGCGTCCGGCGCCGAGCGCCAGGCCTGGCGGATCACCCGCGACACCAGGCTGAGATTCTTGTTCTGGGTATCGCCGAAGTACAGCAGCGTCAGCGGTGTCTGCGGCGTGGCCGCGGTGCGGAAGTGGTTCCATGCGCCCCAGGTGTCGTGCCCCTGCACGCGGTAGGCGTACAAGGTGTCGGGCTGCAAGCCGTCGATATCGGCACGATGGTGATGCGAGCTGCCGTTTTCGCTGCTCAGCGTGGCGGTGCTGGCGCGGATGCGCCGTGGCGTACCGACGTCGGGCGAATCGCCGGCAATCACCAGTTCCAGCCACGGCTGATCGACGCTGGCATCGGTGCGCCAGGCCACCGCGAAACCGGTCGCCGCGTCCTGTGCGGGCGTGGCGACGATCCGGTCCGGAAAGCCATCGGCCACGTAATGGGCGGAACCGGCCGGCACCTGCGTATTCGGCTCGGCCGCCCGCTCGCCAGCCAGCGCCTGGGTACCCGCCAGTGCGATCGACAGGAGCGCTGCATAACACGCTGCACGCGCCACGCTCATGGCGCGCAGTCCTTCAACCGCAGGGTGCGTGCGATGTCGCGCCAATCGAATGCGGCCACGGCCTGGTCGTCGTGCAGCGCGTAGAACACGCCGCCGGGGAAGCGCGCATCGCCGCGCTGATCCAGCCACACGCCATCGGTATTGGCGGTGACGCGGCCGGCGAAGGCGCCTACATGCGCCAGCGTGTTGCGATCGAACACCTGGAACACGCTGCGATCCTTGAACTGATCGGTGGCGATCCAGTAGCCGCTGCCATCGGCGCACTGCAGCAAGGTCAAGCCCTCGGCCTGCGCCTTGAACAGCCCGGCGCCGACATCGCGCCCGCGGTAGCGCCCGTCCATGCCGTACTCGCGCAACTGCGTGCCCACCGCCACGTCTTCTTCGGCAATCAGCAGCCGCGCATTGGCCTCATCGCCAAACACCGATTCGGCGATGCGCACCGCGCCAGCGGCGGTGGTGTCGCCAAAACTCTGCGTCAGCCGCGCCTGCCAGCCCTGCCCTGCCGCATTCAACTGATAGCGACGAAAACGCTGGCCCAGTTCGGCCAGCGGCGGCGGCTGATCCTTGTTGGCCGGCGACATGTAGTTGTCGCTGACCACCACCTCGTAGCCGCCGTCATGCTTGCGCACCCATAGCCCGTAAGGCTCGCGCAGGTCTTCCTGGCCGAACGCGGTCAGCGGTTTGAAATCCGGCAGCGAAAACACCTGCACGCGGCGGTTGTCGCGCTCGACCACGAAGACCAGATCGTCGACCACCGAAATCCCGTTGGGCCGGTCCAGCTTGCCCAATGCCTTGCCCTTGCCGCCGACCACGCGCAGCCGCTTGCCGCTGTCGCCGTCGAACACCACCAGCGCATGCGTGGCCTTGGCCGTGGCGATCACCCAGCGGCTGCCATCGGGCGCAATCCAGCTGGCCGGCGAATCCAGATTGTCGGACGGCGTCAGCGCGGTGATGAAGGCTTCCGGCACCACTTCGTGCGCGACCTTGGCGTCGCTGAGCGTGGGATCGGTGAGCAGCGCTTCGTCGGCTTCGCGGTCGACCGGCTTGGTCGCACACCCGGCCAGCAGCAACGCGCTCGCAAACACTGTGGAGTGCAGCAGCCCGCCAGCGCGCATCACAGCGCCACCTTCAGGCCCAGCGCATAGGTGCGGCCGTACTCTTCGTTCTGCAGCGTGCGCGAGGGCACGCCCTGGTACAGCTCCAATGGCTCATCCAGCAGGTTCTGCGCTTCCAGGTACAGGCTGATGTGGCTGTTGAACTGATAACTCATGCTGACATCCAGCTGGGTGTGCGGGGCGACATAGATATCGTACGCACGGCTCTGGCCGATGGTGTCCAGGTACTCGCTGCGATACACCGCAGCCACGCGCGCACTGAAGCCGTATTTTTCATAGCCCAGATGGCCGCTGTAGATGCGCTTGGACGAGCGCGGCAGCATGAAGTCGTCGCCGGCGCGATCGCTCAGGCCCGGGTCGAAGTCGCTGTCCAGCGCGGTGGCGCTGGCACCGACCAGCAAGCCATTCCAGCCTTCGGGCAGGAAGTCCAGCGTCTGCTGCCAATTGAACTCGGCGCCGCGCACCTTGGCGGTGTCGCCATTGATCGAGCGCGTCACCTGCAAACCGGGGAACTCGACATCGGTGGTACTGATGGTCTGCACGATGTAATCGTCGATCGACTTGTTGAACACGCCCAGCGACACCAGGCCGGTGCTGCCGATGTATTTTTCGAACGACAGATCCAGATTGGTGGAGCGATACGGGTTGAGATCCGGGTTGCCGATGCTCACTTCCTCATCGCCGCGGTTGATGCTCACGCGTGGCGACACATCGCCGAACGACGGGCGCGACAAGGTCTTGTTGGCTGCAAACCGCAACACCCAGTCGTTGCCGCTGTCGTAACGCAGGTGCAGGCCCGGCAGCACGTTGGTGTAGCTGCTGGACGCCTCGCGCGGCGTGACCGTCGCAGTACGGCCGTTTTCGGCAACGTCGACCTGGTTGCCGGTGGCGTTGAACTGGGTGTTCTCCACGCGGACGCCGGCAATCATGCGCAATGCACCGATATCCCAGGTGCCCATCGCATAGGTGGCGAACACGTCTTCGGTTGCGGTGTAGTCGTCCTGCAGCGAGACCTGCTGGTTGCCGCCCACATCCTGCGGCCGTGCGCTGTACAACCCGCCCGACGCGCGCCAGTAGCGGCGCATGCCGTCCGAGCCGATGCTTTCGCCCAGCGTACCGCCGCGGTGCTCCGGTGCGGCGGTGGTCCAGCTGCTCAGACCGATGGCGGGGCCACGCCGCAGCTCCTGTTCGTCGACGTCCACATCGCGTTCGCGCCAGCGACCGAGCACGCCCATCTTCAGGCTGGAATGTTCGCCATCGAAACGCACATTGACCTGCGCGCTGTGCTCGCTATCGTCCACCGTCTTGGGCGCCAGCACGAAGCGGTCGAACACGAAATCCTGGTTGCTCTGCCATCGGTTGTCCGAGAAGCCCAACCGCGGGATGCCGCTGCGCTGATCCACGCTGGCCGACAGGTCGTCACCGTCGTAGTTGAAGCGCGCTTCCATCTCATCGTTCACCCGCTCGGTGGTCTTGGTATAGCCCACCTTGTAATCGACGGTGGCGCTGCTCAGGCGGTTTTCGCCGCCAAAGCTGATCGCCGTGTTGTCTTCCTTCTTGGTGCGGTAGCGCACCCGCTTGGAGATGCTGTCGGCCGGCAGATCGGCCACGTTGTAGGTGCCATCGCCGTTGGCGCTGACCTCACCGTCGCCCAGGCCGAAGATGGTGCGCTGGCGTGTTTCGGCATCGTCGAAACGGCTGTACAGCGAGCGCAGGTAGTAGCGGTTGTCGGCGTCCGGGCGCCAGTCCAGATTGAGGTTGGCGCCCATGCGGGTGCGCTCGATGAAGTATTTGCGGCGCTGTACTTCGCCGGCGAACAGGTCGTCGGCAGCGCCACCGTCGAAGCGGTCGTACGCCACTTCGGTGTTGTCCGATTCGAACTCGCGGTCCTGATAGTTCACACCCACCGCCACACCGAAGGTGCCGTTGTAGATGTCGCTGTAGTTGAACGCGCCCTTGGGGCTGGTCTTGCCCGACAGCGACTGGTGGCTGCCTTCGATCGAACCGCGCAGGGTGCGCCCGTCTCGATCGAACGCAGAGGTGGATTCCACCTGGATGGCGCCGCCGATCGAATCGCCCGGCATGTCCGGGGTGGGCGACTTCACCACCTTCAAGCGCTCGGTGGAATCGGACGGAATCACGTCCAGCGGCGCCGAGCGGGTGCCGTCTTCCGGCGTGCCCATGCTCATGCCGTCGATGGTCACGCTGTTGAGCGACGAATCCAGGCCGCGGATCACCACAAAACGCCCCTCGCCCTGATCGCGGGTGACGCTGACACCGGGCAGGCGCTGCAAGGATTCTGCAACATTCTTGTCGGGGTAACGCCCCATCGCATCGGAGGCCACGGCATCCTGGATGGCATCGGACGCACGCTTGAGATCGACTGCGCGCTCCTGCGCTTCCAGCTGCGGGCGCACTTCCAGACGTTCCAGATCAATGGCCGCCGCACCGCTGGCCGCGCCGGATGCGGCCGCCGCCTCTGCCGCATGTGCCTGCGGGCCCCAGCCGGCCGATGCCAGCGTCAGCGTGATCGCCAGGCAGAGCGGAGTCTTGTTGGACACGAGTGCTTCCCCAATCGGTTAAGAATGGGTGTGCACACTATGTCTGCGACGTTTCAACGACATGACATATGCAAGCGCGATCACACCGGACGTGTGGCAGCGCAACGCATGGCTGCGGCACACTGTGCGTCTCTCCCGCCTGTCGCTTCCCATGAAAATCGTCGAAGTCCGCCACCCTCTCGTCCAGCACAAAATCGGCCTGCTGCGCGATGCCGCCTTGAGCACCAAGGGATTTCGCGAATTGGTCACCGAGCTGGGCACGCTACTGGCCTATGAGGCCACCGCCAATCTGGACACCGAATCGCACGTGCAACAAGGCTGGGCCGGCCCGGTCGATGTGCAGCGCATCGCCGGTGCCAAGATCACCCTGGTGCCGATCCTGCGTGCCGGCTTGGGCATGCTGCCCGGCGTGCTGGCGCTGATTCCGGCCGCACGCGTGAGTGTGGTCGGCCTGCAGCGCGACGAAGAAACCCTGCAGCCGGTGCCCTACTTCGAACGCCTCACCGGGCGCCTGGAAGAGCGCGACGCACTGATCCTGGACCCGATGCTGGCCACCGGCGGCACGTTGATCGCCACCATCGACATGCTCAAGCGTGCCGGTGCGCGGCGCATCAAGGGCATCTTCCTGGTCGCCGCACCGGAAGGCCTGAAAGCGCTGGAAGCGGTGCATCCGGACGTGGAGGTGTATACCGCCGCAATCGACGATCATCTCAACGAAAAGGGCTACATCCTGCCCGGGCTGGGCGATGCCGGCGACCGGATTTTTGGTACGCGGGTGGAGTGAGCTTTCCAGCTGAAGTGAGTTTCCCAGCTGAGATGAGCGTCCCAAGCGTCCAGATCAAAGACCGATGCGCGCTGCACTATCCGACCGCGCTGCAACCGCGCCGACAAGATGAATCGGCGGCTTCAAGCCCCTCCCCTACGGGCGAGGGGTTGGGGTGAGGGGACGGTGCGTCAGCGTTCGTGCACACGCCGTACCCTCACCCGGCGCTATGCGCCACCGTCTCCCGACGGGAGCAGGAAAAACCGCGTCGACGCGCTGAAGCCTGCCTCAGGGTGTCGACGCCTCGATTGCCGCACTCACATATACCAGCGGCGCATTCCAGTTGATGGCGACTTCATTGCTCGCGTAACTGCAGGTGTCGTCCAGGTACGACAGCGCCGGCAATCTGGACGGATACGGCACCTTGCAGTCCTTGGCATCCTGCTGTCCCGGTTGCGGGCCGCCGGCCAGCCAACCCGGCACCGGCGCCTCGATGCCGTCGGCCTCCGATGGGCGATGATGGATATGCATCGGCGTGCGCTGGCCCACGCCGGTGACGAACGATAGCCCCAGCGGATTGCGGCCCAGGATGTAATCCAGGTGCGATTGCGCGGCATCCAGCGTCGCCCGTTGCCGGGTCAGCCGATAGCCCTGCAGCAGCATCATCGCGCGGTTGAGTACGGACGCATTGCTGCCCCATACGAAATCCTTGTCGGCCATGGCCAGGCGCCACGGAGACGCCTGCCACTGGTCGGTCAACTGCTGCGCCAGACCGGTGATCTCGCGCGTGATGCGCGCACGGTCCGCATGCGCGGTCAGCGTGTCGCGATGCGAGGCCAGCGACATCCACGCCAGCCCGCCCACATTGCTCCAGCCAGGTACGCTGGCCGGCACGTTGCGCGCCAGCATCGCGTCGTAGAAAGCATCCTCGCCGGTGGTGACATACAGCTCCGCTGCCGCCCACGCGAACTCGTCGTCGACCTGCGCATCGTCATAACCGCCGGTGCGCACGTCGTCGGGCTGGCGATAGATCACGTCCGGATGTTGCTGCGCCCAGCTCCAGGCAGCGCGCGCGGCCTTCAACATGCGTGCCGACACCCCGGGATATTGTTTTTCGAACGGCGCATAGACGCGGCTGGCGGCCGCCATCACGGCCGCAAAATCCAGCGTGGCCGCGGTGGCCTTCATCACCACATAGCGCTGCTGCCCGGCCTGCGCCGGCATCACCAGTCCATCGAACTGCTTGTCGGTGAGCTTGTGGTACACCCCGCCATCGGCCGGGTCCTGCATGGCCAGCATCCATTCCAGGTTCCACCAGGTTTCCTGAAGGATGCCGGGCACGCCGGGCGCGTCGTCGGGGATGGTCAGGGCCTGCGCGTTGAACAGCGCCGGGTAGTGCTCGTAGGCCGCCAGCAAGGTGTAGGTGCTGATGCCGGAATTGACGATGTACTTGTTGTAATCGCCGGCGTCGTACCAGCCCTTGGGTGCGCTGATCACGCTGTCGGCCGGACGCGTGGCAGACGCGGCGGAAGGATGGATGCGCACCTGCGTGTCCGGATGTCCGGCCGCACGCGCGTAACGCCCGGCGAACTGCGCCGGCAACGCGGTGCTGGCACGGTTGTAGTAGAACGCCTTCAGCGACGCATCGACTACCGGCTGATACGCACGCGCATCGATCGCAAATGCATCCGAGGCCGGCAGCCCGTCGATCTTCAACCGGTAGGTGCCCGGCGCACGCACGCTGGAGAAATCCGCCACACGCGCCTGCTGACCAGCAGGCGACCACAGCGCTGGCGGTAGCAAGCTGCCTTGCAGCACCTTGCGGCCCTGTGCATCTTCGACCGTGAAACGGTCCGCCCCCGGCGCCGCGCCCTGCGGCAACCCGACCACCGCCAGCTTGGCTGAGCCGGGCAGATAGCCGAGCTGATTGACGTGGATGGCAGCGCCGGTCTCCGTTGCGGTGCCGGCAGTGCCGGTGGTATCGGCCGCACAGGCGGCGATGGGCGATGCGATCACCATGGCGGCAATCAAGGTCTGGAAAATGGTCATGCCACGATGGTCGCCAAATCGACGCACAGCGACAAGTCCAATATCGACATAAGCCACCGCGGCAAATCGCATTGCCGCTGGCGAAGCCGCGACGGGCAAGCCATCGCGCTGACGCAGGCCAGCACCTTGCACGCACGCGCCTGAGACGTTTCGCAGCGCGACAGCTGGCAACGCTGCCGCGCGAGCCGCCCCCGCTGACAAGACGCCACCGCAGCAGAGGGCATGTCCGGTCGTCCGCTTCGGCTTGCCTGCTCCGGCGCACGGAGCAGGCAGGACGGACTCATCGCGCCGGTGCAGCCAACTGCACTTCTGCCTTGCCCACCGGATTGCGCGGGTCGCTGCCGCCGCTGAGCACGTTGCTGCGCTTGTCCCATTCCACGGTCTGCAGGTTGCCCCACACGTGGCTGGAACCGCGCCCGCCCTCGGCGGTGTCGCCCGGCAGCTTGAGCGCGTGGCCCATCGCCTGCAGGCCCTTGGCGGTCTGCGGCGAGAACGCGTCGGTTTCGGCGTCGATGACGTCCGGCAGCCACTGATGGTGATAGCGCGGCAAGGCACTGACCGCCTGCGCATCCAGCCCGGCGTCGTAACCCAGGATGCCCAGCAGCACCATGGTGATGATGCGGCTGCCGCCCGGCGTCCCCAGCACGATCGCCTTGTCGGCCGATTCCATGAAGGTGGGCGTCATCGAGCTGAGCATGCGCTTGCCCGGCTTGGGCGCGTTGGCGGCATAGCCCATCACCCCGAATGCGTTCGGCGTGCCCGGCTTGAGCGCAAAGTCGTCCATCTCGTCGTTGAGCAGCACGCCGGTGCCCTTGGGGATCAGGCCCGAGCCATACAGCAGGTTGACGGTCTGGGTGGCGCCGACGCGGTTGCCTTCGCCATCGATGATGGAAAAGTGGGTGGTCTCGTCGTCTTCCAGCGGCGTGGGGTTGCCCGACAACAGATCGCTGGGCGTGGCCCTTTCCGGATTGATGGTGGCACGCAGGCCTTGCGCATAATCCTTGCTGGTCAGCACACGCTGCGGCACGTCGACAAAGTCCGGGTCGCCCAGGAAGAACGTGCGGTCGCGGTAGGCACGGCGCATCGATTCCACCACCAGATGGGTGCGATGCACGTCGTCGAGCTTGCTCAGATCCCAGCCTTCCAGAATCTGCAGCATCGCAGCGAGCGCGATGCCGCCGGACGACGGCGGCGGCGCGGTGGTGATCTTCCAGCCGCGGTAATCGAATTGGATCGGCGTGCGCTCTTTGACCGCATAACCGGCCAGCTCCGCCGCGGTCCAATGGCCACCGGCCTGCTTGACGCCGGCGATCAGCTTCTTGGCGGTCTCGCCCTTGTAGAACCCATCGAAGCCCTTGTCGCCGAGCAGCGTCAAGGTGTGCGCCAGCTCGGGCTGCTTGAAGAGGTCGCCTTCGGCAATCGGTTTTCCGCCGCGCAAGTACACCTCGCGCGTGCCGGGATAGCGCTCCATCACCTCGCGCCGCGAGGCGTAGCCCTTGGCCATGCGCGCATACACCGGGAAGCCCTCGGTGGCGATGCGGATCGACGGTGCCAGCGATTGCTTCAGCGGCAGCCGGCCGTGTTTGGCCGCCAGCTCCACCAGCGCGGCGGGCAGCCCGGGAATACCGGCCGACCACGGGCCGTTGACCGAGCGGTCACGGTCGAGCTCGCCCTGCTTGTTGAGGAATTTTTCCGGCGTGGCCGATTCGGGCGCGTATTCGCGCGCATCCAGCATCACGTCCTTGCCGGTCTTGGCATCGTGCAGCAGGAAGAAGCCGCCACCGCCCAGCCCCGAGCTGATTGGCTCGACCACCGCCAGCGTGGACGACACCGCAATCGCCGCATCGAACGCGTTGCCGCCCTCGCGCAGGATCTGCAGGCCGGCATCGGTGGCCAGGGCATGACCGCTGGCCACGGCCGCACCGGGCGGATGCGCGGCGACCGCCGCAGCTGCGCCGGCGGACGGCTTGGCGCCGTCGGCGGACCAGGCCGGCGGCGCCAGCACCAAGGCCAGCAACAGCAGGCCGCGTGTCGAAAAACGTCGGGACAAAGTGCTCACGGGACGGGAGGCTCCTGTTCGTACAGTTCGGGATGATCGCGCTGCAGCTGCATGAGCTTGGCCAGCAATTGATCGTGGGTTTCCGGGATGTCCGGATCCGGGTCGATGCATTCGACCGGGCACACCACCACGCACTGCGCCTCGTCGAAATGGCCCACGCACTCGGTGCAACGCGCCGGATCGATCACGTAGATGGTCTCGCCCATCGAGATCGCCTGATTCGGGCAGGCCGGTTCGCAGACGTCGCAGTTGACGCAGAGCTCGTTGATTTTCAGCGACATATCGACAACACCATGCGATGCAAGGCAGCGCGATTCAACTGCAGGCGCTGGAACGCAACGTACTGCTGCAGGCAGGCGCACACGGCGCAGATGATCAGCAAATGGACAACGCCGTGGGCGCTGTCGGACACCGGCCTGACACGGCCAGCTCCGGCGATGTGCGAAGTCAGCATGCTGCTGGCTCCGCACACGGCGGCCGGCTGCGCCCTCCCGCGCATCCGGCCTGGTACGGCATTACTTGGCTTCAACGAAGGTGTATTCCGCGCCCTTGGGCTGGACGATGGTCTGCACGCGCGCATTCTCGGCGGCGTCGCCGATGAACAGCACGCGCACGCCCTTCATCGAATCCGGCTGCACGTCCTTGAACGCGGCGTCGATCAGGTCGGCCATCTTGGTGGATGCGGACGAACCGAAGGCCAGCATGTTGCCCGGCTGCACGCCACGCGCCAGCGCGGTCTTGACGCTTTCCAGCTGACGCTCGTAGCTGCCGGCGAACTCGGCATCGGACTCCGGCGGCAAGTAGTACAGGAACGGGCTGTTGGTGGTCGCGCCCAGGTTCTGGCCGACCACTTCCTGCAGATACTTCTTCCAGCCGGCGTTGTCGTCCTTGGCCGGGGCCTTCAGCGCTGCCGGGGCGGCAGCGGCGGTCGGCGCCGGCTCTTCCTTCTTGCAGGCGGTGACCGCCAGAGCGGCGATCGAAGCGAGCGCCAGAGCGCGCATGGTGTGTTTCATGAAACTCCTCCCTTTGAAAAGCGTGGTGATGGAACGACAGATGAGATCAGGCCTGCGCGCGGGACTCGCGCACCTGCCGCAAGGCTTCGACCACAGAGGCCGGCACGAAGCCGGAGACGTCGCCGCCCAGCCGCGCGATTTCGCGCACCAGCGACGACGAGATGAAGCTGTATTGCTCGGCCGGGGTGAGGAACAGGGTTTCCACTTCCGGGATCAGATGGCGGTTCATGCTGGCCATCTGGAATTCGTACTCGAAGTCCGACACCGCGCGCAGGCCGCGCAGCAGCACCCCGGCGTTCATGTCGCGCACGAAGTGCGCCAGCAGCGTGTCGAAGCCGCGCACCTCCACGTTCTTGTGCGCCGCCAGGGCTTCCTGCGCCAGCGCGACGCGCTTTTCCAGCGGCAACGCCGGGCCTTTGGACGGGCTGTACGCCACGCCCACCACCACGCGCTCGAACAACGGCGCGGCGCGGTTCACCAGGTCGATATGGCCGTTGGTGATCGGGTCGAAGGTACCAGGATAGACGGCGGTGCGGCTGCTGGCCACGCTCATACGGAAACTACCGGGGCTGGATCGCCGTTCAGTGTAGCAGCGGCCCGGCGATACAGCGCATAGCGCACCTGCCGGGTACCGCCCTCGCGGTGCAGGTGCCAGCCGGCCGGCAGCTGCAGCGCCGCGTCGGCCGGCGCTTCCAGATACAGCCAGGCCTCGGCGGCCAGATGCGCGGGCAGGCGTTCGAGCACGCTCGGCCACAGGCCGGCGGCGAACGGCGGGTCGACAAACACGATATCGGCCTGGGCCGCAGGCGCGCGCTCCAGCCAGCGCAGCGCGTCCTCCTGCAGCACCTGCACCTGATCGGCCGCATCGAGCTTGGTCACCAGCTCGCGCAGCCGCTGCGCCAGGCCGGGGTCGCGCTCGATCAGCGTGGCATGCGCAGCCCCGCGCGAGACCGATTCCAGCCCCAGCGCGCCGGAGCCGGCAAACAGGTCCAGCACGCGCGCACCGCGCAGGCGCGGCATCAACCAGTTGAACACCGTTTCGCGCACACGGTCGCTGCTGGGGCGCAGCCCCGGCGCGTCGGGCACCGCCAGCCGCGTGTTGCGCCAGCGTCCGCCCACGATGCGCACCTGCCCTTCCGCGCCACGCGGCGCCGGCCGCGCCGGGCGGCTCATCGCAGCGCGCCTGTGGCAGGCGGACGACGGGGGAGTACAGGTGGTACGAATGGCAGCATGGTTCGGAGTGCAGGCGATGGCCGCCCATGATACCGCTGCCGCCGACATGCCCGCCCTGCCCTGACCGGACACCCACGCGCCACATCTTGCGCGGCACGCCTTGAAAAAATCCGCCGACGGCCTCATCCCCCAGGCCATCGGCCGCAGTGCGGCCCGGACCACCATGGAGCACGACCCCAATGACCGTTGACACCGACAAGCAGACGCTGGGCTTCCAGACCGAGGTCAAGCAGCTGCTGCAGCTGATGATCCATTCGTTGTACTCGAACAAGGAAATCTTCCTGCGCGAGCTGGTTTCCAACGCTGCCGACGCCGCCGACAAGCTGCGCTTCGAAGCCTTGGTCAAGCCCGAGCTGCTGGAAGGCGGCAGCGAGCTGCGTATCCGCGTCGACTACGACAAGGACGCGCGCACCGTCACCATCGACGACAACGGCATCGGCATGAGCCGCGAGGATGCGGTCTCGCATCTGGGCACCATCGCCAAGTCCGGCACCGCCGACTTCCTCAAGCACCTGAGCGGCGACCAGAAGAAGGACGCCAACCTGATCGGTCAGTTCGGCGTCGGTTTCTACAGCGCCTTCATCGTCGCCGACCAGGTGGACGTGTACTCGCGCCGCGCCGGCCTGCCCGCCAACGAGGGCGTGCATTGGTCTTCGCGTGGCGAAGGCGAATTCGAAATCGCCAGCATCGACAAGCCCGAGCGCGGCACCCGCATCGTGCTGCAGCTGAAGGAAGGCGAAGACTCCTTCGCCGACGGCTGGACCCTGCGCAACATCCTCAAGAAGTACTCCGACCACATCGGCCTGCCGATCGAAATGCGCAAGGAGCATTACGGCGAAGACGCCGACAAGCCCGCCGAGCCGGAGTGGGAATCGGTCAACCGCGCCAGCGCGCTGTGGACGCGCCCCAAGTCCGAGATCAAGGACGAGGAGTATCAGGAGTTCTACAAGCACGTCGCGCACGACGCGGGCAACCCGCTGGCGTGGAGCCATAACAAGGTCGAAGGCAAGCTGGAATACACCTCGCTGCTGTTCGTGCCCGGCCGTGCGCCGTTCGACCTGTACCACCGCGATTCGGCCAAGGGCCTGAAGCTGTACGTGCAGCGCGTTTTCATCATGGACCAGGCCGAGCAGTTCCTGCCGCTGTACCTGCGTTTCATCAAGGGCGTGGTGGATTCGTCGGACCTGTCGCTCAACGTCTCGCGCGAAATCCTGCAATCGGGCCCGGTGGTGGACTCGATGAAGTCCGCACTGACCAAGCGATCGCTGGACATGCTGGAGAAGCTGGCCAAGGACAAGCCGGACGACTACGCCACGTTCTGGCGCAACTTCGGCCAGGCGTTGAAGGAAGGACCGGCCGAAGATTACGCAAACCGCGAGAAGATCGCCGGTCTGCTGCGCTTCTCCTCCACGCACGACACCACCGGCGCGCAGAGCGTGGGCCTGACCGATTACGTCGGTCGGTTGGCCGAAGGTCAGGACAAGCTGTACTACCTCACCGGCGAAAGCTATGCGCAGATCAAGGACAGCCCGCATCTTGAAGTGTTCCGCAAGAAGGGCATCGAAGTGCTGCTGCTCACCGACCGCATCGACGAGTGGTTGATGAGCTATCTCACCGAGTTCGACGGCAAGTCCTTCGTGGACGTGGCACGCGGCGACCTGGATCTGGGCAAGCTGGATTCGGAAGAAGACAAGAAGGCGCAGGAAGAAGTCGCCAAGTCCAAGGAAGGCCTGGCCTCGCGCATCAAGGCCGCCCTGGGCGACGACGTGGCCGAAGTCCGCGTCTCGCACCGCCTGACCGACTCCCCGGCGATCCTGGCCATCGGCCAGGGCGACCTGGGCCTGCAGATGCGTCAGCTGCTGGAAGCCAGCGGCCAGGCCGTGCCGGAAACCAAGCCGGTGTTCGAGTTCAACCCCGCCCACCCGCTGATCGAAAAGCTGGATGCGGAAGCCGACACGGACCGCTTCGGCGACCTGAGCCGGGTGCTGTTCGACCAGGCCGCATTGGCGGCGGGCGATAGCCTCAAGGATCCGGCCGGCTATGTGAAGCGCTTGAACAAATTGTTGCTGGAGTTGTCGGCCTAGGCCACATCAAGTTTGAGCATCCAAGACCGGCGTAATTGCCGGTCTTTGTTTTTAAGACGATGCTTACTTAGAGAAGGCCTGAACAACACCCTTTAATGCTGCCACATTGGATCAACGAACCGAGCAGATGATCTCGATGCAACTATCTTTCGGCTACGCGGAGTACAACAGCAAGTGCACTCGACCTGGTCAAGAACACTGCGTAGGTGCTGACGTTGTTTTCGCTGTCGAACCTATTGCTGAATAGAATTCAGTTGATGCCTGCCCTGGGCTAGGTGTGCTTGTAATCGGGGCAACATCCGAAAATGCGCCGGAACAGCGAAAAATCCAGCATCTAAACGCGGTCAGCGCGACCAATGTGGCTTACCACATCAACCAGCCGCATTGATCAGACTATCCCTAACGTATTGGTACTGAAGACTCGGGGTGAATGCCTGGCCGAGCAGGACCTCGTACCACTTGTTGGCGGGGATGCTGGGGTTACCGTAGCTACGCCGAATCACGCCCCAACCGAACTGCGCCACCATCAGTAGTGCTTGCTCCACGATGGCGCTTGGCACGTTGTCGTAGTCGACCGGTCTGACTTCCTTACATGCCCTCCCAACCGCTGCCGCTGACGAGGCCACCCCTACTTCAAGCGATCTTTCTGCCCGCAAAGGCTTGCTTGTCGCCGCATCACTAATCCGATATCGTTGAAACCTAGCCATTCCTTTCATGGGATTGGTTGTAATCACCACCGCTGCCAGCGTGGGGTGGGTGGGAATGGATTCCTAACTGATGCTGCAAGTGCAGCTGACAAGGAGTGTTGCCGTGTCGAATCGGGCCGTGGCGCGTTTCTCTGCTTCCTCAGTTTTGTCAAAGGGCACGCGTTACGCGACGCTCTTGATGCCGGTTGTTTTTGGTGCCTATGCGTTGCAAGTTGCTAGTCCTGCGCAGGCGCAAAACCCGCCTAAAGCTACGTTCTGTGCGCTGTCCCTCGGCTGCTACGACACGATGGAGAAGGCTGCCGATGCCCTTCGCAACTCCAAGGACTACCAAGGCATCGGTCAGTATTTGAAGGCCTACTCAAGAGGTTTTTTGAATCGGGGAGCCGGAGAGGTCTGGACCTATTTCCGTGTCCCGTCTCTAAAGGCCACCTCGGTCTCTAACCCATCCTATGGAGTCAACCTGGGTATCTACGGGGTCGGAAACCCCGGCTGCACAGCGTCCCCAGAGTTTGGCTCAAGCTGGTGCACGGATGAAGGCGCACTCATCGCCAAGTCGTTGGACATCCTAACGACCAAGGTCGGGAAATCGTGTTCGCTTCAGTCCAATACTCAAACGTCGGATTACAACACGACGGGGCTGGGCCTCCTCCCCAATGGCGATGTTAGTTATAGCTCAGACAAATATTTCACTGCGAAATTTAATTGTCAGTCGAACTCGGGGGTGCCTGTCTCGGTGTCGCAGCGCTGGAATGTCTACAAGAAGCGAAGGTTAACTTGCGAGGCTAACTTCACACCTTACCTTCGAACCTCAATTCTTACAGAGGCCACTCTCACGACGGAGCCTGTGTGTAGGCCCAAGAACGACGATAATACCTGGGTCACGTCGCCCTTAAAGCAGTTCCAAAGCTGTAGCACCAACAATCCTTGCCATCCCACGACAGGCGACAAGTCTCGCGAAGAGAAAGACTTTGAGTTCGCGGGTCGCTCGTTCAATCGCTACTATCATTCTGTCAATCAGACCAAGAGTGTCATTCCAGTCGGAGAAGGCTGGTCGCTGAGTTACAGCGACCGATTCGACAGTTCCAACACAGCCTATCTCGACGAAGCGGGCAACAGGGATGTTTTCACCACGGTTGCTGCTGGCACCGGCCGTGCCGGGAATTCGGGGCGGCTATATCGCCGCATCAGCAACAGCACGACGTATTACCGTGTCATCGAAGAAACTGGCGAATACCGCGATTTCGGCAAAGATGGCGAGCTGCTCGCGGTGCGCAATCCAGCCTCGCCGGATCGTGACGTAACGGTGGTTTACGAGGGCACGCGCATTGCGCGATTGGTTGATGGCCGTGGCCGCGCCGTGACGTTTGCCTACACCGACGGGCGTGTCACAGGAATGGAGATTCCGGGTGGCGGAATCATCCTTTACGACTACGATGTCGATGGGAATTTGATTACCGCCACCTATCCCGACGATGCGAAGCGCCTTTACCACTATCACGAGAAGGGACTTGCGGAACCTCAGCTGGTCAACTATTTGACTGGTATCACCGGGGAGAGCGGACAGCGTTATGCTTCGTTCGGTTACGACACCTATGGACGCGTGATCAGCAGCGTTCTCCATGGCGATACCGGGGCGGTCGACGGAGTGACCCTGAATTACGTGGCCGAAGGCGTCACGGAAGTCACCCAGGCCTCTGGCGCGGTCAAGCGCTTCGAATATGGGCCGACCATCTTCAGCCCAGTCAACAACGTGACCGAGGGTGCAGCCAGCACGTCCAGCACCTACTTCAGCGATGGTCGCCTGCAAAGCGTGACGGACGCATCGGGCAGCAAGGTGTCCTACGAATACGCGCCTGCTTATCAATCAGCGGTGACGGTCGGTGACGGCACGCCGGAGGCAGTGCGCACCGAGAGCGTGCGGGATGCGCTGACCCATCAAATGACCGAGCTCAACATCAAAGGGGCGCAGGGGCTGGTTGTGTCCAAGCGATGGACTCGCAATGAGCGTGGCCAAGTGCTGACCCAGGTCGAGCAAGATGCTGCTTCCGGGAAGCAGCGTCAGCAGACCTTCACCTATTGCGAGCAGGCCGACGTAACCGCAGGAAGCTGCCCCCTGGTGGGAGTGCTGCTGCGTGTGGACGGTGCGCGCACGGATCTCAGCGACGCCACCACCTACGACTACTATCCCGCAGCCCAGGGCGGAGACCTGAAGACGATCACCAATGCAGCGGGCCAGGTTACACAGTTCCTTAGTTACGATGGCGCCGGCCGCTTGCTGTCGCAGAAGGATCCGAACGGAGTCGTGACCGACTACAGCTACGATGCGCGAGGCCGGCTGACGGCACGCATCGTCCGGGGACAGGACAGCGGCTCGGAGGCGGATGACCGCATTACGCGCTACAGCTATTGGCCCACCGGCTTGGTCAAGCAGGTCGCGCTGCCGGGCGGCGACGTGTCTAACTTCACCTACGACAGCGCATTTCGGCTGACCAAGGTATCGGATCGTTACGGCAACTCCTTCGTCTACACGCTGGACGCGTCGGGACACCGGATCAAGGAAGACATCACGGATGCCAAGAACACCTTGATGTTCACGGTGTCACGTATTTATGACGAACTCGGTCGCCTGAAGACGCAGGCGGATGCTCAAGGCAACCCGACCGTTTTTGCCTACGACGCGGTCGGCACGATGAAGGGGCGAACCGACGCCATGGGCCGGTCTAGTGCCTACACCTACGATGCCTTGCATCGCTTGAAGCAGAGTATCGAAGACGCCGGCGGCATTAAGGCGACGAGCGCTTTCCAATACGACGTGTTTGGACAACCGTCAGTGGTGACGGACCCGAAAGGCTTGAAGACGACCTACCAGCGCAACGGGCTGGGCGAACTGCTGGCGCTGATAAGTCCCGACACGGGCAGCACCGGCTTCACCTACGACGACGCAGGCAACGTGCTGTCCAGGAAGGACGCAGCCAACCGGCAGGCCACCTACACCTATGACGCCTTAAACCGCCCAGTGTCGGTGACCTATGCCGATGCAGCGCTTGAGACCCGTTTTGTCTACGACGTGGCCCCGGTTGTCTGCGTGGCGGGAGAGCAGTTCGCCGCCGGACGCCTGGCCAGCATGAAGGACGGCAGCGGCACGACGCAGTATTGCTACAACCGGTTCGGCGATCTGGTGCGCAAGGTCCAGACGACCAACGGCAAGGCACTGACGCTCCGTTACGCCTACACGGCAGGCGGGCGCCTGACGAGCATGGTCTATCCGGACGGGGCGGTGGTTGACTATGCGCGCAATGAGCTGGGGCAGATCGCCGAGGTAGGCTATACCGCGCCGGGGAGCTTGCGCGAGGTGTTGGTCAAGGGTGCCACGTATTTGCCGATGGGCCCGGTGGCTGGCTGGACCTACGGCAACGGCCGCATGCTGACCCGAGCTTACGATCAGGATTACCGCCCCAAGGCCATTCAAGACAAAGCGGTTGGCGGTCTGGATGTCGGGTTCGGGTTTGATGCGGTGGGCAATCTCACCGCACTAACCCCAGCCGGTAATCCCACGCCGGAGATCGGCCTGGGCTACGACGCCTTGGGCCGCCTCACCGCCCTCACCGATGGCATCACAGGAACAGTCATTGACGGCTATAGCTATGACGCCACCGGCAATCGCCTCAGCGCCAAGGTTGGCAGCGTGACACAGGCTTACACCTATCCAACGACCAATCATCGCCTGAGTGCAGCAGCTGGCGTGGCGCGCACCTACGACAAGACAGGCAATACGCTGAGCATCGGTGGCAAGGCGCGGGAGTTCCCCTACGACGCATCCGGCCGCATGAGCTTGGTCAAGCGTGCAGGCGCGGTGGTGATGAATTATCGCTACAACGGTAAAGGCGAGCAGGTGCGCCGCTTCCTCGGCACCGCCAACACCTACACGCTTTACGATGAAGCCGGCCACTGGCTCGGTGACTACGACACCAATGGCGTGCCCAAGCAGCAGGCGATCTGGCTGGACGACCTACCGGTCGGCCTGCTGGCCAACGCCAACACGCTGCACTACATCGAACCGGACCACCTGGGCAGCCCGCGTGTGGTGGTTGAACCGGTTCGTAACGTGGCGGTGTGGAGTTGGAGCCTGAAGGGCGAGGCCTTCGGCAACACGGCGCCGAATCAGGATCCGGATAGCGATGGTGCGGCGCTGGTGTTGGATATGCGGTTCCCGGGGCAGCGGTTTGATGCGGCCAGTGGCTTAAATCAGAATTACTTCCGGGATTACGACCCTGCTACCGGGCGATACGCGCAGAGT
Organism: Xanthomonas sp. 4461; assembly: GCF_024806475.1. Taxonomy (NCBI): domain Bacteria; kingdom Pseudomonadati; phylum Pseudomonadota; class Gammaproteobacteria; order Lysobacterales; family Lysobacteraceae; genus Xanthomonas; species Xanthomonas sp. 4461. Next base: position 218,956 of record NZ_JANTYV010000001.1, read on the forward strand.
GACCCAATCGGTCTTTTGGGCGGACTTAGCACTTTTTCATATGCTGGCAGTAGCTCCCTTGAAAAATTTGATGTGCTTGGTCTTATGGAGGGAAGCTTAACCAATTTACAGAAGCGTAACGCCATCTCGAGTTGGGCGATGCAAAATGTAGGATCAACTGCTTACGGATTCTACCAGTCTAGGTCTACGCAATATCCTGCAAATTCCTGGAAATGCTCGTCATTTGTCTGTGATGCGGCCTCGAATGCAGGAGCCCCAACAACTGTTACGATCAGAGATAAAAATGACCAACAGATAGATAGATGCGCTACCGCCGCCGAACTGGCAAAAGGATATATTCCAAATTGGAGGCAGCTAGGCAAGTACGAAGAACGCATGCCTGGGGATATTGCAGCAAATAGAAATGTGGGTCCAAATTCGACAGGCCATACTGCTATAGTAGTTCCAGGCGTGAATGGCGGCGTCACTACGATGGGGGCGCATGACATATACGTTGGACCTGCCGGGGTTGATCAGTTCCCCGAAGGCTCCACCGTCTTACGTTACATAGGAGACTAAAATGAGGCACTTAGCTGTTGTAGCTATCGGGGTCGCCGGGATTCTTCATACTTCATACGCTGCGGCTTCAACCTCTTGCGATGCTCGGGATTTAGTCATAGTGGAACTTGACCTAGTTAAAAATATTGAAGTAATGAAAGTGAATGAGCACCCTGTCAAGGGGCGAGATTCATTCGAAGTTTTTTTTAAGAATTGCGCTCGCAAAACTGTGATTCTAGCAAGTCCACGAGCAAAACTTTCGCAGATACTTGATATCCAGGTATTTCTGGGAAAAATTGGAGCGCGTCCAAAAAATGATAATTTTTTTATATTTTCCGCCAGCCCTGAATCTGGTGCGATGACCTACATGGGGACGTTCGCAACAATGAAATACACCAGAAAGCACGACGAGCTTATAAAGCTAATTGAAAGTCCGCCGGAAGAAAGTAATTGGTTCTAAAAGTTTACCAGGAGAAAGATAAAGGAGAAGGCTGTGGGGAATATCTCATGCGGCCACAATGCCCTGGGCAAGCTGACTACGTGGACCATCCGACAACCAGCATCTACACCTAACAATTCAGCCAGACCACCTGCGCCAGCGGCGAGACCTACCCCATCTACCGCCTGGCCCAATGCAGGACGGCAGCAGCAGCATCGACTACTGCTACGACGCTTCTTCGATCTGATGCGCAAGGTGCAGACCACCAACGGCAAGGCGTTTTTGTGCTGCGCTACGCCTACACCAAAGCCGGCCAACCTATCCCGATGGTGCAGCGGTGGACTATGTTCGCAATGCCCAAGGTGAGACCGCAGAAGTGGGCGTCACCACCGCCGGCGGCACGCGGCAGGTTTTTCTGGGCTCGGCCCTGTGGCCGCCTACACCTATGGCAATGGCCGCACACTCGCCCGCCTCTATCATCTGGATTACCGCTCGCAGCCCATCCAGGACACCCGACCAGGCGGGCTGGAGATCGGCTTTGGCTTTGAGCCGGCCGGCAATCTCACCGCGCTGACGCCAACACCCAACACCCGAACGCCGGCCCTGCCGAGTAGCCGGTCTCCGGTTCGATGCGGATCTGCAGGGTGGCGCGGCCGGCCACTGCTGCGGGCAAGGCGTAATCCACATCGACGAAGTCCAGGCCGCGGTTGCCGTCGAGGCGTTCGTTGGCGATGAGTTCGCCGTCGGCGAGGATGCGGAAGCGGCGGCGGGTTTCGTCGCCCCAGTAGCGTAGGCGCAGAATGCGGGCCTTCGCGGTGTTGCGCAGGGTGAAGGCAATGAAACCACCGGTGCGGGCGTCGCGGCCGGCGCGGCGGCGGTAGCTCAGTGCATAGGAGCTGTCGCTGGTGAGGGCGTGCGCCTTTTCCGATGCTTCCTCGCCCAGGGCGATGCGATCCAGGGCACGCGCGTCGAGTGCGCGTTGCGCCGCATCCGCTGCCGCCTGTTCGGCCTGGCGTTGTTGCCAGGCGGAGGCGTCGCGGTGCTCCAGGTAGACGGCGCTGCGGCGATCGAACTGGGCGTAGAACGGGGAAAACAGCCATTGCTGGGCGCCATCGCCATCGCCATCTGCATAGGCGTAGTGGCCGTGGGCCGGCAGCGGCCGCAGGCGTTGCAGGACATCATCGCCACCGATCAGCGCCGGGGTCTTGTTGCTCCACGGCGTTGCGGCATCGCCGAGGTCGGCCGCCAGCACCAGCGGGCCGCGCATGATCGCGACCCATGCCGGATCGTCCGCTGTGGGTTCCAGGCGCAGCGGCATCTCCAGCTGCAGGGACACGGTGTCGCCAGCGGCCCAAACCCGTTCCATGCGCAAATACCCATCCATCGGTTGCAGGTTCTGCAGCTGACCATTGACCTGCAAGGTGAACGCGCCGGCCCAGCCAGGCACGCGCAGCGCAAGGGTACGCGCCGTTGCGGGCGCTGCGGCGATCTGCAGTGTGACCTGGCCCTGTTCGGGCAGCGTGCTGCGCAGGCTGAGCGCAAACCCGGCTGCATCGCGCACCGTGGACGGCACATACAGATTGACGTAGACGCCCTGCCCGTCTTCCCAGTAGATGGAGTCGCCGAACTGCGCATGCGCCTCCATGCCACTGCCAACGCAGCACCAGAAATCGTCGAACGGTGTGGACCAGCCGCGCGCTTCGCCGGCCAGCAGCGGTGTCATGTAGGTGAACATGCCGGTGCGCGGATGCTGCTGCGCCATCACGTGGTTGAGCAGCGTGCGTTCGTAATAGTCGAAATATGCAGCCTGCGGCCCCCATTGATACAGATGCCGGGTGAGCTTGAGCATGTTGTAGCTGGCGCAGTGCTCGCAGGTCTGCTCGGTGAGAAACTTCGAAATGCTGTCCGGCTGCTGAAAGTACTCGCGGTCGCCGTTGCCGCCGATCACGTAGGTGTGGTGGTCGGTGACGGTGTGCCAGAAGAAGCGCGCGGCCGCACCGGATGCGGCATCGCCGGTGACTTCGTACTCGCGTGCCAGACCGATCAGCTTGGGGATGTTGGTATTGGAATGCTGGTGCACCAGTTCGTCGCGCTGGGCAATCAGCGGGTCGAGCACGGCGTGATGATGCAGGCGCTGCGCCAGTGCCAACCACTGCGCATCACCGGTTTGCACATGCAACTCGACGAACGACTCGTTGAGGCCACCGAATTCGCAGGAAAGCACCTTCTGCAGCTGCGCATCGTCCAATGCCGCAAAAATGCCTTGCAGATAACCGGCCAGCCCCACCGCCACCTGCAGCGCCTGCGCATTGTCGCAATGCGCATGCACGTCCAGCAGGCCGGCAAAGAGCTTGTGCCAGGTGTACAGCGGCGCCCAGCTGCCATTGAGGTAGAACGGTGCGGGGTCGATCTTGCCGCGCTTGAGTTCATCGAAGACCGCACGCCCGCTTTCGATCTTGCCTGCGGCGTTCTTGCGGGTGAAGCCGGCCACATAGCCATCGCCTGCATGCGCCTGGCAACGCGCCAGCTCACTCACCAGATACGCGGCACGCGTGGCGCATTGCGCATCGCCGGTTTGCGCATGCATCAAGGCCAACGCACTGAGATAGTGGCCCAGCGTATGGCCTGCGATGGTGTCCGCTTCCCAACCGCCATAGGCAGGCGCCTTGGGGTCGAGACCGGCGTACAGCACGAAGTTGTGCAATAGCCGGTCCGGCTGCAGCCGCATCAGGTAGCGGCGATTGGTGTCGAGCGCATCCAGGAACAGCGACGGCGTCAGGCGGACCTGGGCCAGCGGCACCGCGCGCATGCGGCCAGGCTGGGCGGCGCTGGCATCGGCGGGGAAGCGCAGGAAGCCCGCAGCCACTGCCAGACTGCTCCAGGCCAGAAAGCGCCGCCGCGACAGGGACAAGGTGTGATCGGTGACGCGCTCGGTGCGGGATGGCTCTGTCATGGGCTCAGCTTAGCTCCTGCCGCTGCTTGCGGACTGCGCGCGCGGTTACAGCACAGGCCGACACTCGCACTGCAAAGCAGTCGGTGACGTGGTCTGCTGCCGCCCGGCCGGATCGGAGAGCAGCAGTGCGATCGGGCAGCGGCGGCGCCATGGCCGCACTCAAAACTTCACCGTTGCACGCGCCCAGTAGAACCGGCCGAGCAGATCGTAGGTGGCTACATCGGTGTTCGCATTGCCCACGTTGTTGGAGTAATACAACGGCGGCTGCTTGTTGGCGATATTGTCCACGCCCACCTCGAAGCGCGTATGCCAGGGCTCCACGTTGTAGCCGAGCTGCAGGTTGTTGTAGACGTACGCACCGATCTTGCGCACCACTGTCGGCGTGCTGGAATCGGCCGACAGGCTCTGGTCCGGATCCGAATTGCCGATGGCGGTGTGGCCGACATAGCGGATGCGCCAGGTAGCGCTCCAGTCGTCCAACGCCCAACTCACCGTCCCCAGCGCGCGCCAGCGCGGGAAGTTGCCGTACGCCTGGGTGTAGCGGCCGACATTGTGGATGGTGACCGAGCTGGGGTCGGTGGTGTCGGGCAGCACGTCGTAGCGGGTGAGATAGGTGCCGTTGAGGCCGGCAGTGATGTTGCCCCATGGCGTGGACGGCAACCGGTAGGTCAGATTGAAGTCCATGCCCTTGGCCCACAGCTTGCCCAGGTTGACGGTGGGCTCGGCGATGTAATTGATGGTGCCGTTACCGTTGCGATGGATCAACGCGCAGAACGCGCTTGCCGAGTTGGCGTAGCACTGGTTGAGCACCGTTTGCGCGGAGACGGTGGTGATGGTGTCTTCCAGATCGATGCGCCACCAGTCGGCGCTGATCGACAGGCCGTCGATCCACTGCGGGTCATAGACCAGGCCAACGTCGTAGGACTTGCCGGTTTCCGGCTTGAGCTGGTAGCCGGCCACTGCCGCGCCGGACACCTTGCCCGACACCTGCCCGTCCGATTGCTGGTAGCTGCCGTCGGTGGGCACATTGGCGCAGGCGACGTTGTTGCCGCCGGTGTAGCCGTTGCAGGGGTCGTTGACGGTGGCTGCATCGCCTGCGACGCCGGCATACAGTTCATTGATGTTGGGCGCGCGGAACACCTGCGAGACGGTGCCGCGCACCAGCAGGTTTTCGATCGGCCGATACTCCAGCGACACCTTGCTGTTGGTCTTGCTGCCCACCGAGCTGTAATCGGAAAAACGCGTGCCCAGGGTGATATTGAGCGCGTTGATGCCAGGCAGCTCCTTGAGCAGCGGGAACAACGCTTCGGCGTACGCTTCCTTGACGTCGAAGCTGCCGCTCAGTGTGGACGAACAGTACTCGATCACCCCGCACAGTCCGTTCTCGTCGCCGGTCCACAGCGCATCCGACGCCGTCGTCGAGCGCTCCTTGCGATACGAAAGCCCGGCCGCCAGGCTCGCCGCGCCAGCTGGCAGTTCGAACAACGTGCCGTTGGCGTTGGCTTCGAACTGCTTGACCGTATACACGCTGGTCACGATCGGGTTGACCACCATGCCCTGCAACGTGGCCAGGTTGGAGCTGTCGTTGAGGTTGAAGAAGTTCAGCGGTGTGCACCCTGCAATCGCCGCGCCTGCGCTACCGCACTTGACCACACCATCGCTGTCCAGAAAGGACGGCCCGATGGCCTGGTTGAACGCGGCATAGTCCAGGAAGCCGTTGTTGATCGACTTCTGCTTGACCTTGCCGTAGTTGAAGTTTGCATCCCACTGCCAGGAACTGTCGCCGAAGCGGCCACGCAGGCCGGGGCTGATCTGGAAGTTGTAGGTGTTGTATTGATAACTGCGGTTGCCGAGCACCGTGGCGCGCGTGTTGAGGTCGTTGTACGAGGTACCCGTGATGCGATCGGTGCCGAAGTTGACCCCGAACGGGTTGTAGTAACTCTGCGACGACACCAGGATGTTGTCGCCGTTGGAGAAGATCGGGATCGGCGCGATGATCGAGGCCGACTCGGTTTTACTGAACCAGGTGTTGAGGTAACCCTCGACGCTGTCGCTGAAGCGGAACGTGCCCAGCAGGAAGGCATTGGTGCGCTTTTGCGGGGTCTGCAGCAGGTTGAACGGCTGGTAGTTGTAGGAGTCGGCGCTGGCGTTGTAACAGTGGAAATCGCCAGGGCCCGCGCGGCCGCTGACGCCGCCATTGAGCGTGACGCGCGCGCAGCCGTTGGCCTGCCGGAGCTGATTGGATTGATCCGAGCCATCGTTGAAGTTGACCGTGCCGGTCGGGGTGGCAGACGAGCCCTGCTTCACCGGCACGCCATCGGTCAGCGCCAGCGCATCCTTCGAATAGTCGCGCGCACCGGCCGAGACCGGGTCGATGTTGTGATACGACAGCCCACCGATCAGGCTGCCGCGCTCCCAGGTCTTGCCGGCGGTGAGGGCGAAGTTGCGCCGATTGCCGTCGCGCTCGCTGCTGGTGCCGAAGTCGCTGCTGAACTGCACGCCATCGAAGTGCGTGCGCAGGATGAAGTTGACCACGCCACCGATGGCATCGGAGCCGTACACCGCCGAGGCGCCATCGCTGAGCACCTCGATGCGCTCGATCATGCTGGACGGAATGGCGTTGACGTCGTTGTAGGCCAGGCGGATGCCGTTGACCAACACCAGGGTGCGCTTGTCGCCCAGGCCGCGCAGCGAAATCGCCGAGGCCCCGGTGCCGCCGCCGTTGTTGGTGTAGGGATTGGTGGCGTTGCCGGCGATCGATGGCAGTTCCTGCAACAGATCGCCCACCGTCGCCTTGCCGGTCGCCGCGATCTGTTCCTGGCTGACCGTGACCACCGGATTGGCGGTCTCGGTATCCACACGACGCAGGCGCGAGCCGGTGACCACGACACTGTCGAGCGTCTGCGTTGCATCGCCGTTGCCGGCTTGCTGCGCCAGCGCGGGAACCACCGTGCCTGCGCAAAGCGCCACGACCAGCGCGGCGGCAAGCGTGCTGCGCAGCGGGCGCGGCCCCGTGACGGGACGACGATGGATGGGCAGCGACAACATCGACATGCAGGACTCCTGATTAGAAAAAAGCGGGTAACCGACGGGCAACACACGCCCGTACCGGCATGCACCAGTGCGGAAAACATCGAAGGCGGGAAACAGCCACGGCGAGATGCTTCGCCATGACGACAACGCAGACGCAGACACCCGGCGACGCACGCGATCGGCATCGATCGCGTCACCACGCGTCGTCAGATGGAGGTTGGTTCGTTAATGGAGGCGCCCATGCGCTCCAGTTTCATCAGCTGGTCACAATGTGCCTGTGCGCACGCGCCGCGTCTTGTCGCATTTGGCGACAGTGCATGCGGAAAACAGCATGGTTGGCATGCGCACTGGCGTACGCGGACACATCGCTGCAGCAAGACTGCATGCAGATGCCGCCTGCCGCCAGACCGCGCGCGACTGCAAAAACCCTGTCCGCGCCAGACAAGCATAGGGTGCTCAGAGCGGCATATCGCGCGTACGCGGCGGCGTCGCAGCGACACCTGCACTCACCCCACAGGTGTTGGCATCGTCGCGTTGGCCATCGTCCGCCCCGGCGGCAGATCCAGATGCCGGGCCTACCGTCGGGTACGCTCACTGCCGAAAGATCAGCGCCTTATCTGCACGGCGTGTCATCGGTGCGATGTCCGTTGGTATTCCAGTTCTGATCCAGCCCATCGGTTCCTGCATAGGCGTAGCAGGTGGTGGCCAGGCCCGCTAGCGGCGTAGCCCCGGTGATGCTGACTTCGTACGGAAACTGCAACGGCCTCTTGCCTGCCAGCTGTTCGACGGCGGTCGGCACAACGCTGTAGCGATACGGCGTGGCGGTCACGACCAGATAGGTCTGCGTGCTGCCGGCAGGCAGCGTCAAGGTCACCGCGCTCTTCGCCGTGCCGTCCACTGCGCCCAGCGGTGCGTACGTGGGATGCGACTGCGCATCCAGACTGACCAGGGTGAAGCGCCACGCAGCCTGATCAGCCACGGTCTTTCCCTGCAGGCTCACGCTGATCGCCTTTGCTCCAGTCTGCGGGGTCAGCGGAATGACGTGGGTGCCATAGATGTTCAATGGCCGCTCCGGTGAGGAGGCATAGCGGCCGCGCGTGGCCAATGCCTTCAACGGTACATAACGCTTGGCGGCAGCACGATCCTTGCTGATGTCCAGCAAGGCCTTCTGGCTGACGAAGTCGAATGCGGCAAGCCGAGCGCCATAGCGCCCGATGGAATCTGCAAACGAGCGAAAACCCTGCGGAAACACGCCCTGTTGCTGGCCGAGGCGAACCACTGTCTGAATCGGCAGCTCCAGGGTATCGCCAGCGGCATTGCGCTGATTTTTCAGCCACATCTCCCAGACCAGCGAGCGGGTTGCATCGGTTTCGGCCAGAAACATCAACAATGGATGCGCACCATAGCGGCTCTCCGGAAAGAGCGGTCCGTTCTCCAGGTTCGACTGGTAGTACGCCACTGCAGAATCGTCCATCCGCGCGGTCTGAAACGCACTCCAGTTGGCATGGGTTTCCCAGAACCAGCCGGCGGCCGGCAAATTGCGGTAGCCGCCACTGTAGTACTGCAAGGTGTGCATGAACTCATGCGCGACCGAGTGCGAGCCGTACCCAAGCGCCCAGGACGAGATACCGATCGCCTGCCCTCCACTGGCACCGCATTCGGTGAGATCGCCGCCCTGCACATACGGCAGCCCGGTGCCACACAGGTAGACATTGATACGTTTGGGCGCCGTCGCTGCCGCATAGGGCATCGGTGCGCCGAGCAGGTCGGCATTCATCTGCCAGACCTTTTCGAACCAGGCGGCGCTCCGGGTAACGAAAGTTGTCCACGCGACGCCGCGCGTGGCCACATCGCGATAACTCTCCGCGGCCGTATTCGCTCCGTACCAGAATGCGAAGTGCTGCGTTTCGTATTTCTTCGCGGATCCATTCGCCAGCATCGCGGCGGTAATGGTGTCCGGTTCGGCCTTGGTCAGATACGTGCGTCGATCCACCCGCGCCGGATGCGCCTTGGCGACGGTGGCGACGTATTGCCGGTCGGACGCGGCGAACGAAAGCAGTTGATACCGCCGTCGGCAACCATCGGGGTACTCGAGCACCACCGATCGCACCGACACCGCCGAATCCTCGCCGAACGCAGTGATCAATCTGGCCTGAAACGGCGCCCCGTCGGCAGCGCCGACCGCATTCAATGCCGCCGAACTGCGGACCGGCGTCCAGGTACGCAATGGCTGGGCGGCCCCCCAGGGAGCGTCGTTGGAAAGCGACTGGCACCCCACAGCCTCCGCGGCTGCGGCAATGCCGGGGAGTGCCGCCGATAAGACGGTTGCAAGAATGGCTCTGACGATGCCGCGTGTTCGATGCTGCATGAGGTTCTCCAACGGGACACGCCGGAATGGCGGCCTTTGAAATGAAGCTGCGCTCGCTGCCTGCACCGGCCCCGCTGACCGTGACACGCGCGTGCGATCACGCTGGCGGCTGTGTGACCGATAGGGTGGACGATGTGCGATTCCACTCCGGCGTCGGTGCCTGCTGCATCCAGCGCATGAAGAAATCCAGCAGGCGCCGGCGGCCATACTCGCCACCGGCGCCATGGTCGCCACCGGGCACCACCAACAGGTCGAACTCCTTGCCGGCCTTGATCAGGCGATCGGCCACCTGGAAGGTGCTGGCGGGATCGACATTCATGTCCATGTCGCCGGTGACCAGCAGCAAATGCCCTTGCAGGCGCGCGGCGTTTTCCACGTTGGACGATTCGGCATACCACGGCCCCACCGGCCAGCCCATCCATTGCTCGTTCCACCAGATCTTGTCCATGCGGTTGTCGTGACAGCCGGAGTTGGCCACGCCCGCCACATAGAACTCAGGATGGAACAGCAACGCGCCCAAGGCATTCTGGCCGCCAGCCGAGGTGCCGTAGATGCCGACGCCGCCATTGATGGCGTACCACGGATACTGCGCGGCAGCGGCCTTGTGCCAGGCGATGCGATCCGGCAGGCCGGCATCCTTGAGGTTGCGCCAGGCCACGTCGTGGAAAGCGCGCGCGCGATTGTTGGTACCCATGCCATCGATCTGCGCCACCGCAAAGCCCAGCGCGGTCAGCGAAGGCACCGCCGTGGTGAAACCCTTCGGCACGAAGGAGCCTTGCGGGCCGGCATAGATGTCTTCGACCACGCGGTAGCGCTGCTGAGGATCCAGCTGCTGCGGGCGATGGATCACCCCCCAGATCTCGGTCTTGCCATCGCGCCCGGTGGTATGGAACGGCAACGGCGCCTGCCAACCGGCCGCCAGCAGGCGGCTCAGATCGGTGCGCTCGATGGTGCGCGCCACGCTGCCGTCGACGTTGCGCCGCAGCTCGAGCACCGGCCCCAGATCCACGCGCGAGTACAGATCCAGCAACCACGTTCCGTCTGGCGAGTACTGCACGGCATGGTCGGCCTGCTGCGGCGTCAACGCCGTGAGACCGCTACCGTCCAGGCCGATGCGATAGGCATGGCGATAATACGGATCTTCGCCGGGCTGCATGCCGGAGGCGCTGAAGTACAGCTGCCCGGCTGTCTCGTCGATGCGATCGAGCTTGCGCACCACCCAGTCGCCACGCGTGAGCTGGCGGACCACTGCGCCGGTGCGGCCGTCGTACAGATACAGATGCTCCCAGCCATCGCGCTCGGAGGCCCATACGATCTGCGCGCCATCGGCCAGATCGCGCCGCGCATGCTTGCCGCCGTCCTCGTGCTCGCCGCTGAGCTCGGAGTATTCGATGAAGGTCGGCGAGGTTTCTTCGATCAGCGTGCGCGCGGCGGCGCTGCGTGCATCCACCTCGATGACGCGGTACAGCTGATGCCCGCGTGCGTTGTACTCGAAGGTGAGACCGCGGCTGTCCTTCCACCACACCATCTCGCTCAAGCTGAAGGCATCGGGCAGCAGCGTCATCGCCACCGGATGCGCCGCGCGCGTGGCGATGTCGAACAGTACCGGCTGCATCACCGGCAACACATCGCCGGGCTTGGGATAGACCTGCTGGTGCAACTTGGGCTGCACCTGATCGGCCGGTGCCGATTCGATGTAGTAGACCATGCGCGGCGGTGGCGCCTTGACCCGATAGACGGCCAGATGCTGCGAATCCGGCGACCACACCAGGCTGTCCAGCGCGTAGTAGTCCTGCGCACTGCCATCGCGACTGAGCACGCTGCGCTCGCCGCCGCTCGCCGGGGCGATCACCACGTTGGCCTGCTCCACCCAGGCACGCCAGCGCCCATCCGGCGACAGCTTGGCATCGCGCTCGCCCTGTTTGAGCGGAAGCCGCATATCCATCGACTCCGGCGGCGCATCGCGGTCGTGCAGATGCACGCAGGAATAACGCGACAACGTGCACTGCCAGCCGACGTCGGCGAGCTGGAACGCCAGACGGTCCTGCTGCAGGGTTGGTGCCTGCAGCGCCAGCGCTGCCGCATCCACCTTCTGCGCGCCGGCCTGGGTCAGTGCCGCCGCCAGGCGTGCATGGTCGAAGGCCAGCGTATTGCGGCCGCTGGCGGCCTCCACCATGCGGTACTCGATGGCCGGCGGCCGACCGCTGCGCGCAACCCCACGCCTATAAAGGAAGCGCCCGGCATCGACCCAGGTCGGCGCACTGGGCGCATGCTCGACCAGCGCGGCGTAGTGCTGCGACAGGCCGAGCGCACGCGTGTAGTCCGCGACAGTGGGAGCCGCTGCGGCTGAGGAGGTGGGACTGGCCGTCGACGTCGCTGCGGCAGCGGGCATCGCTGCGGATGCAGGCGCGGATGCTGCAGCCGCCGGCATGACCGATGCGGCAGCCAACGCCAACTGCAACGGCCAGCGCACGACGACAAGCCGCAACAGCGCGCGGCAACGGAGGGACAACGCGGGGTTCGTACGCACGACATGCCTCATTCTGGTTGGGTCACTACGCTCACGGCGCATCGCAGCGGCTGCTGTCGGTGTCGCCGGCAGCCGGCAAAGGTTGCGGGTGCGGTGCCAGCACTTCCCACTCCTGCACGGCCAGCGCGGCGTAACTGCCGGGTTGACCGGAGGCATCCATCAGCAGGCGCACGCAGCGCGTGCTGACTGCCGCAAACGACACCGCCTGGTAGCGATCGGTGCGGGTACCGTAGCGCTCGCGCGTCTGCACCGGATGCCATTGCCCGCCCTGGCGGTATTCCAGGTGCCAGCGCGCCGGCGGCGCCACACCGACCTGCGCGCCGGCCGGGTGATCGGCCCAGAACATCACGCGGCTGCTGTCCAGCGTGACCGGCTGCGCCCAGCTGTACTGGAGCCAGTGTCGTGGCGGATTGTCGGGCGTCCAGCTGCCCCACAGCTGCGGCGGCAGCGGATTGGCCTTGACCACCCCATCGTTGAGCGCGGCCATCCAGTACTGCAGCGGAATATCCGGGCCGTTGGACGCGGTGGCCACGGCGGACGGCGCCTGATTGCGCTGTGGCGGCAGCGCTGGCTGCGTGCGCTGGCTCGGGATGACGGTGCGGATGCCGGCCGGCTGGGTGCTGTCGTCCCACTGCAGCGGATCGATCGCCACGCTGCGGCGGAAATGCCCGCCGCCGCGCGCATCGGCGGTGTGGTAGACCAGATACCACTGCCCCTTGAAGGCGACGATGCCCGGATGCGAGGTGGTCGAGGACACCGGCGGCAGCACGATGCCGCGATAGGTCCACGGCCCCAGCGGCGTGGGTGCGCTCGCATAGGCGATGCACGCGTGATACAGCGTGGGCGTACACGCCGACTCGCGGCCGGCAGTGTTGGCCGCGTAGGCCAGGTAATAGACACCGTTGCGCTTGAACAGCCATGGCGCTTCGAAATAGCCCTTGAGCGTGTCCACCGCGACAGGCGTGCCCTTGAAGCTCACCATGTCGCGCTCCAGCTCCACCCCGAACAACGCACCGAAGGTGCCCCAGTACAGATACACGCGGCCATCGTCGTCGACCAGCACCGTGGGGTCGATGTTCTGGATGGTGTTGCAGTTGGGCACCGACTGCGACACCACCGGCCCTTGCGGATGCGCATCGGTCCACGGGCCGAGCGGGCTGTCGGCCACCGCCACGCCGATCGCGAAGGGATCCGGACTGGATGCGTTGCGCTGCTGCACCGGCGCATACAGGTAGTAGCGGCCATCCGGCCCGCGCACGATCTGCGCTGCGTAGGCATGGCGCTGGTCGGCCCAGGCGAACACCTGTTGCGGGCGCAGCAGATCACGGTAATGCGTCCACTGGCCGCCGGCCGGGTCGCTGCTGACGAACATCTGCCAGCCGGGCATGACGAAGGCGTTGCGATCCGGTGGCGCGGTGTCGCGCCCGGCCAGGATGTACAGCTTGCCATCGGCCACCAACGGCGCTGGGTCGGCCGAATAGGTGCTGCCATCGGCGAGGATCGGGTTGCCCGGCGCATGCAGCGGCACACCCCGCGGCGGCACCGCATAGGCGGCCAATGCGGCCAACCACAACCCGCCGGCCAGCGCCAAGGTGCGCGCCAGGCTGCCGATCACCGGGTCGATCCCTGGCGCCGGATCGGCGTGCTGGCTGGCTTGATCTGCACCTTGAGGGGAACCGACACCGTCCCGGTGGGCGCCCGCCCCTGCGCGGTGCCGGTCAGGCCGATCTGCCCGGGTTGCGCGTAACGCACCGGCGCCAGCGCCGGCCATTGCACCGGCAGGCGCTCGCGCGAGCCGTCGTTGTATTGCACGCTCACAAAGCCCGGCAGCGTGGGCGCCTGCCCTGCGACTGCGCTCACCTCGGGCAAGGCCTGCACGGTATTGATCTGCCCCGGCGGCGTGGCGCGTACCCAGACCATGGCCTTGACCGGAACCACGCCCTCCACCAGCCCCTGCACCTCCACCGTACCCTCGCTGCCCAACCGCTCGACCGCCAACTCCGGCCACTGCACCGCCACCGGCAGCACGCTGCCATCGGCGAAGAAGGCATCGACCTGCGGCGGGAACACCGGCAGCTGGCCGGGCGCGGTACGCAGGTCGATCGCTTCCACGCGCGTGGGCAACTCCGAGTGCACCTGCCATTCGTCTACGCCGATGGGCATGCGCCCGTCGGCGCCGGGCTGGGTGGCGAGCACCGCACGCACCGCGGTGGCGACCACCGGCGCAAAGCGGGCGGTGCTGGCGGCACTGCTGGCAGCGGCGGCAATCGGATAGCCGCCGTCGGCGACGATGTCCTGCCAGCGGCCGTCGTGCAGTGCCTGCAACGTCCAGCTGGCGGGCGCGGCCACCCCGCCGCGGGGCTGGTCGTTCCAGAAGTACAGCGTGCTGGACGACAGCCGCACCGGCCGCGGCCACTGGTACTGCAGCCAGAGCGTGGCCGGTTGTTCGCTCCCGTAACTGCCCCAGCGCCGGCTGCCCTTCGGCTGGCTGCCCGCTGCGGGAACGAACCCGTCGTTGAGCGCCTGCACGCGGTACTGCGAGCCGGTCAGTTGCGCGCTGACCGTGGCCAGCGCGTGCAGGGGCACGCTCTGCAGCGCTGGCGCGGCGGGCGCGAGCAGCTGCACGTCGGCGTGGCCGTCCAACGCACCGTCGTTGGCGGCCAGCCGCACCGTGTACGCGCCCGGACGCGTGAAGCGCACCGCCGTATGCACTGCGGCAGGATCTTCGAACACCGCATCGCCACCCTGCGGGCCTTGCAGCATCTGCCAGCGCACCTGCAACGCGCCGTTGGGCAAGCCGTCATCGCCCACCCGGCCGTTCACCATCACCGCGCCATCGGCACCGGGATCGTCCAGCTGCCATGCCTGCACCTGCGGCGGTGCATTGCCGGCAACCGCAGGCGCGGCCAGGCCACTGTCGAAGACCTGGAGTTCCTTGATGCCGGTGCGTGCACTGCCGGCATGGGTCACCACCACGCGCAGCGCCTGCGCACGCAGCGCCGGAAAGCGCACCCGGTTGCGGTTGCCCACCGCGATCGCCGCATCGCGCACCTGCCCGGGAACGGTCTTCCAGTTGCCGGCGCCGTCCTGGTATTGCACGGCATAGATCCACGGCGCGGCGTAGCCGGGATGGGTGCCCGACGGAAAACCATGCTGCACGCCTGCCGGGGCGGAGCTGCGGTAGAAATACAGCACCACCTGATCCACCTGCCGCGGCTGGCCCAGCTCCAGCGCGATCCAGTCGCTGGCAGACAGCGAACCGGCGGTGCCCCAGAACGGGGTATTCGCGGTACTGCCATCCACCGCCGCGGTGGCGGCAAACCCTGGGGTGGCAAAACTGGCGGTGACCTGTGCGCCTTCTGCCAGATTCGTGGTGGCGGTGGCCGGCAGCGTCGCATCCACGCCGGCCTTGTCCAGCAGTCGGGCAAGGCGCGAATCGGCAGCGATCGGCACCTGCGCCATCGACGCCAGTTGCGCCGGATGCGCCTCCAGCACCTGCACCGCGCCGTTACCATTGACCGCGTCCGGCGCTGCGCTCACCTGCCCGCTGGCCGGGTCGTAGATCACATGCGCAAGCCGGTCCACGCGAAACGCCAGCGTGCCATCCAGATACACGCTATAGCCCTGCGCGGCCCTGCCGTTGTAATGGCGCCCGTCGCGGTCCCAGACGATGCTCAGATTGCGATCGCGGTAGCGCAGGTTGTCGGCGGCGAAATGGTCCCAACCGATGTCGATGGGATACAGCTCGATCCTGTCGTCGTTGCGTGGGCGCAGGCCCATCGCGTCCTCGATCATCGTGAAGTTGGTCGCCCCCAGCTGGGTGTGGTGAATCCACGAGCGGTACCCGATCTTGCCGCCATCGCCGGCACTGCCCCTGGCCCAGAATTCGTTCTGGTCCGGGTAGCGGTTGTCGCCGTCGATATAGGGCGCCCATGCATTCCAGTACAGCAGCTTGCGGTAGCTGCGCGCGCTCAGGAACGGGCTGGGGTAATCGCGCAGCGCCTCGCCGAACAGGCGGAACGCCACGGTGGCGTTGATGGTGGAAAAGTTGTTACTGCCCGAATCGGCGCCGCTGCCGCGCGCCTGCAGATCGACCTGGTTGGCGGTATAGAACGGAAACAGCGGGTAATGCGCCGCATCGGCAAACAGCCGCAATGCGCGCACGTACTTGGGGTCGTAGTCCGGCTCCCCCTGCTTGGGCATCAGGCCCACGCTGAAAGGGTAATAGTTGTTGGTTTCCTTCCAGTCCACCGGCAGGCGCGGCCCTTTGGCCTGGCGATGCTTGAGCAGCTCGCCGTGCAAGCCCACCGAGTCGGCGCTGTCGCTGTGGTCCTGCCACAGCACGTCCAGCACCGCCTGGCGGATGCGTTTTGCGGTCGCCTGCATGCGCTGCGCGGTTGCGCTGTCGCCGGCCAGTTGCGCTGCCTGCGCCGCGGCCTGCGCATTGGCGTACACATAGGCGCTTTCGGTGCGATCCATGCGGATTTCGCCGTGCTTGGCCGCCCAGTCGAACGACACCGCATCGGCATCGTTGCCGGTCATCGCTGCCCAGTCGTATTCGATCAGGCCGTTGTGGTTGAGATCGTAGGCAGCCAGTACGCCGTCCACATCGCCGCTGCCGTAGCGGGCCAGTTTTGCGGCCAGTGCGCGCGGGCCGCCATGCAGCTGCATCGAGCGCCAGGCAGCGGCGGTGATGTATTGCGCGTAGGAGTTGGACCAGTTTTCCGGCGAACCGGGGTTGTCGGTGTACTTGCCGCCGCCCGCGGTCTCGCCTGCGCTGAGCCAGCTGCCGTAGGCGTAGCTCGGGTCTCGCAGGTATTTCAGATCGTCCAGGAACATCCCGGTGGTCAGCACGATGGCGTTGTTGTAGCCCAGTACGCCCTCGATGGCGACCGGAAACTGGTAGTCGTTGCCCGGCACGTTGGCATCGAGAAAGTTGAAGCGCAGCACCCACCAGCGATAGAACAGGCTCTTGGTGATGTTCTGCTCTGGCGTGTCCAGATACGGCACGTTGTCCACCCACCAGCGGTTGTAGCTGGCGACGTGCTGCCGGTAGGCCTGTTGCGGCGACTGCGCGGCGATGCGGGTGTACTCGGCCTGCGCCTGCGGCAGTTCGTGCGTGAGCAGGCCCAATTGCAGCTTCAGCGCTGGCGCCGGGCCGCTGGCAGGCACCGCCACCTCGCGTACCAGCTGGTTGCCGTCCACCCGGAAGCCATCGCCGGACAGGCGCGCAAACACCGTGGTGATGGCGTTGTAGGCATCGAACGCGCCGGTCAGCTCCGTGCCAGCGGCATGCGGGGCCAGCGGCGAGAGCGCCTGCACCGACAGCGTATGCGCCGCGCCGTCCAGGCTGGACAGCACAATGCTGGCCACCGCCACGTTCTGCTCGGTGATGTACTTGACCAGATGCATCCGTACGCCTGCCGCAGCATCCTCGAACACGGTGCTGAAATAGCTGGGCGTCTGGCGGCGCTGTTGCGGGCGCTCGGTCCATTGCACTGCACGGTCGCCTTGCTTGGAGAGGATGCGCAACAAGGCGTCGTAGTCGGTGGCATGCCAGTACGCCACCTGGCCGACGAAGCCGGGAATCTCGGGCTTGTGCGTGGCCAGAAAGGCCGCGCGGCCTCGGGTGAACAGCCAATCGTTCTTGTCATCGTAGCCGCCGCCGGTGCCTTCGCGGACCAGCATGCGGTCGATCCAGAAATCGTTGCCCGCAGCCTGCCCTGCCCCTCGCGCGAGATCGGCAGCGTAGATCCTGGCAAGTTGCCCACCGGGTGCGAAGGCCACGCCGCTGTCGGGCACCGGATGCGCCAGCCCATGGAAATGCGGGTAGCCGATGTCCGCATTGGCGACAGCCATGAGCGCGTCCTGTGCCGGCTTTGCGATCGCCACCGCCATCCCTGCCACCGCGCCGGCCCAGAGCAACCCGGCCAAACCCGCACGCATGCCGCGCCCGTTGCGACACGGCGACATCAACACACGCAACGTGCGCATGCAATGGCTTCGTAGAAGGCACTGTGCAACTGATTGGCCTGTCGTTGGGAACGCTGCGCTAACCACCACGCCCATGCGATGACCACCTGCCCGACCCTGCTTGCGCAGGGTCCTGGGCACGCAACCTCAGGCCCGATCTGGCGACGACGGCCCCGGCTAAAGTCGCGCGTACTCCCACGCTGGCCGGATGTCGGGCGTGGCAGCCACAAGCGCTGTCCGCAGGGCCACTGCCTGCGCTCGGCCTTGCGCACCAAAGCAGCACTGCTCGCCTTCCAGCATGCTCGGAATGCAGCTCCCATCCGGCTCAAAATTCCACCCGCAGCCGCGCCCAGAACGAGCGTCCCAGGGTGTCGTAGGTCGTGGCATCGGTATTGGCAGCGTTGGAGTAGCTGTAGAACCGCGGCGGCGCGCGATTGCCCAGGTTGTCCACGCCCATCGCCAGCGTGCTGTGCAGGGTTTCCAGCTTTCGGCTCAGCGACGCATCGTGATAGACCATCGAGCCGATCCGGAAATAGCGGCAGCTGCCGTCGGCATTGGTATCCAGGCAGAAATCCTCGTACTGGCTTCCGTTGACGGTGTGGCCCAGGTAACGGGTGCTCCAGCTTGCGTGCCACGGCCCCTGGTCCCAGGCAAGATTGGCCACCGCGCGCCAGCGCGGCATGTTGCCCCAGCTGGAATTTTCGCCGACGTAATTGTGCGCATCGCCAGCGAAGCGATAATCGGAAAAGAACGTCGCATCCAGACCGGCAGCGAAACTGCCCCACGCCGTGCCGGGCAGCGTGTAGTGGATGCCGGCATCGTAGCCGCGAATATCGACCTTGCCGGTGTTATAGGCGAACGGCACCGACACGCGCGTCAGCTGCCCGGTCGCATCGCGCTGGATCAGCGGACAAAACGCTGCTTCTCGCCCTTCGAAACAATCGCTGACCACTTGCTGCAGGCTCACGCCGGTCAGCATGTCCTCCAGCACCACGCGCCAGCTGTCCACGTTGAGCGACAGGCCGCGCACCTGGTCCGGGTCGTACACTGCCCCGACGTTGTAGGAGCGGCCACGCTCGGGCTTGAGCTGGAAGCCGACATTGTTGGCGCCGGAAGTCACCACGTTGAACTGCGCAGTGTTGCTGAAGCTGCCATCGTTGGGCACGTTGGCGCAGGCCGGATTGGGTGCAGCGCCGGCATAGCCGTTGCAGGGGTCCTCGAAATCGCCGGTGGTGTCGATCACCGCGTTATAGGGCGAGCCGTACAGATCGCCCAGCGCGGGGGCGCGGAAGACCTGCGAGCCGGTGGCGCGCACCAGCAGATTGGCGATCGGCCGCCACTCGATTGCCACCTTGCTATTGGTCGTGTTGCCCCAGGCATCGTATTTGGAATAACGCGAGCCCAGATTGAGATTCAAGCTGCTGGCAAACGGCACGTCCTTGAGCAACGGCACCAACAACTCGGCGTAGGCCTCGCGCACCGATTCGTCGCGTCCTTGCTTGAGGATGCAGCCATCGTTGTAATCGCAGTTGCCATCGGCGTCGGCGGCGGCCACCTCGCTGCTGGTGCCCTGCGCGAATTTGTTGCTGCGATAGACCAGACCCACCGCTGCCTGCACCGCGCCGGCAGGAAGCTTGAACAGATCGCCGTTGGCGCTGATGTCGACAAACCGCATCTGGCTCTCGTCGATCAGGTCCACCGGCCGCTGGGTGCCGCGCAGCGCGGCGATGGTGGCCGGGTCGTTGGGGTTGAAGATGTTGATCGGCGTGCAGCCGGCGATCACTGCGCCGGGCGTGCCGCACTTGACCACACCATCGCTGTCCAGGAACGAGGCACCGGTGGCGTTGTTCAATGCCGAGGTGATGGAGAAGCCGGTGCGCACCAGCGTGTCCTTGTAGCGTGCATACCCCGCCGCCGCATCCCACTGCCAACTGGTGCCTTGCACGCGCCCACGCAGGCCGGCCACGATGTTGGTCTGGAACATCGTGGCGGTATAGACGCGCGTGTTGGCCTGGGTGGAGCGCAGCACGTAGCGGTCTAGCTGATCGCCGAACGGGTTGTAGTAATTGTCGACCGCCCCCTCCATTTCCATGCCGAACGCAGGCAGCTGCGAGGTGGTCTTGCTGCGCGTCCAAAACACGTCGGTGTATGCCTGGATGTCCGGGGTGATGTCGAAGCTGCCGTGCAAGGATGCGTTGGTGCGCTTGATCGGCGTGATCAGATACTGCCCGTCGTAGGCGTTGTAGCTGTCGGTCGCCGGATCGTAGGGGCGGAACGCGGTTTGGTCGACCGGGCCGGGCGGCACCCCGTCGGCCGGCGTCACGCGACGCCCATCGTTGAGGAATGCACGGGTATTGCCGCCGCGGACCTCGCTGACCTGCCCGTTGAAGAACTCCACCAACTTGGCGGCGTAGCGGCGGTCGCCGTTGAACACCGGGTTCATCGAGTTTTGCGAGAGCCCCACGATCAGCCCGCCGCGGTCCCAGGTCTTGCCCCACTCCACGCCCAGCGTGCGGCTGTTGGCATCGCCGTGCGTGCTCTGCGCGTAATCGGCCGTCGCCGCAAAGCCGTCGTACTTGTCCTTGAGGATGATGTTGACCACCCCGCCGATCGCATCGGAGCCATACACCGACGAGGCACCGTCGGTGAGCACCTCCACCCGCTCCACCATCGCCACCGGGATCGCGTTGACATCCACGCCCGGTGCGGACGCCACGCTGCTGGCCGGCCCGGCCATGCGATGGCCGTTGACCAGCACCAGGGTGCGCTCGGGTCCCAGGTTGCGCAGCGACACCAGCGCGCGGCCATGGCTGAAGCCGGAGTTGAGCGCCGGGCCCGGCATGAAGCCGGACATCGCCGGGAGCTGCTGCAGCAACTGGCCGAGCGTGTTTTGCCCGCTGTCTTCGATGCGCTGGCGGTCGATCACGATGACCGGGCTGGCGGTTTCCGCATCCACACGACGCAGGTGGGTGCCGGTGACATTGACGCGGTCCAGCGTCTGGGTGGCATCGTCGTCGGTCTGGCCGACTTGCTGCGCGAACGCCGGCGCGGTAGCGATGGACAAGACCAGCACGATCGCATCGATCAACGGACGACGCCTGGAGACACGGCACTGCGACAACAGGGCGGAGCGGCGTGGCGACATCGGAATTCCTTGTGCTTTAGGGGAAAACGGCAACCTGCGCGCACGGTCACGCCGCACTGCAGCAGCGCAAGACCAGAGACGAATCACGACACGGACGACATCAGTGAATTGCCGCGCGACGCGGCAACCGGCAAGGCAGGACGACGATGCTGCTGCTCTCCCCCTGAGAGCACGTAACCAATGCAGCGCAAGCCACGCAAAAAAATCTTGCAGCAACGACGCGCCAGCGTCTTGACGAATTTATCCGGCACGCGTGCGGAAATTCACGTGCTTTTGCCACACTGTCGACATAAAGCGCGGCGACGCAGGGGAAGCGGTTGTCGCTTATAACCGACAACTGCCGGATCGACCATGCGCGCCTGATGGCAGCGCAGTGGCGGTATCGATCGCTACAGGGCGAGCGTTATGGCATGCCCCCTGCAGACACCATGAAAAGTAACCTTGTTACCGACCGCGCAGGATCCGGCATTCGATGCCGAGCGCCGCACTCAGCAAGCGCCGCGCCTGGATGTCGGCACGGCAACGCCGTGCATCACCCGTACCAGGCCTGCACCTGCACCTGCACCGCTGCAGCGCTGTGCGACAACCCAACCCGATCCGCATGCGGGCCCTGCAGACGGGCTGGTTGGCCATCGACCAGCACGCGTTGCAGCCGCGTACCGGCTGGCGCGCGCAGCGTCAGCCAGGTGCGCTCTGGAGCGCGCTCGGGCAGTTGCACCTGGGCATCGATGCGGCGTGCGGCGGTATCGGTGCGCAAGCGCAGCGTGACGGCACCCCAGCGCGTCGGTGCCGCCGTCATGCCCACCGCTTCGCCGCTAGCCAGCCATGCACGCGGCACGGCGCGCGCCAGAAACAATTGCTCGCCCGCGCTATCGTCGCTGACCAGCATCCAGCGCAACAGCAGCGGGATGGTCATCTGCGCCGGCATGCAGAACAGCGGCATGCCACCGGTGATACCGCTGACCTCGCCTGCCGTCCAACTGCCACGCGTATGCACCTGGTACCGGTGCGCGTAGACGAACAACAGATACTCTTCGATGCGATCCAGGCGCAACAGCTGCTGCGCATACCCGTAGGAAATGAAGCCCAGCAGATCGCGGCTGCCCGGCTCCGGTGGCGCGATGTTGGCCACCACGCCGATGCTGGTGCCGCCATGGCCGCGCAGGCAGTCGATCACCAGGTGAGCCAGATCGTCGGGCAGCACATCGGCCTGCAGCAACTCGGCATAGGCGCGATGCGGCCACTGCTGCTCGCTGGGTTTTTCCTGCAGCAACGATTGGCGAAACGTCAGTCGGGTGCCCGGCAACGGGCCGACATACGGTGGCGACATATCGCGCCGTACATTGGCGCGCAGGCTGGCGTGCAGCCGTGTGCGCAGTTGCTTTGCGCGGCGCTGCCATTGCGTTGCCACCGCCGCATCGCCACCCAGCGTGCCCCAGACCTGCGCGATGTCTTCCCACCCGCGAATGGTCAGCGCGCTGTTGGCGTAGTACGGCTTCCACCACAGCGACGGATCGGGGAACAGGCAGGCATCGGATTCGTTCCAGCCATGCAACAAGCCGTGACCATGCGCGTTGCGCGGCAACGCCAAGGCCTGGTCGTGCAACGTGCACAACACCTGCGCAGTGGCCGCGATCTTGGGCAGCAATCGACGCAAGCGCGCCGCATCGCCGGTGTAGCGCAGGTAGCGCGCCAACAGCGACAAGGTCAGGCCGAATTGCCCCACCTCCGGCCCACGCATGTTCGGCAGGCCGTCGTCCTGCACGAACGCATCGAAATAGTTGTCCAGCACCGCAGCGGCCTGGGCAAAACGGCCCCATTCCAGATTGGCGTAGAGCGAGCTGGTAAAGGTGTCCTGGAAGCCGTCGTACTCGTTGCCGTAATAGTCGCGCTCCACCGCACCGTACTTCGGGTAGTCGCCACCCGGGCGCACCACCAGTTCGCGCGCGAAGGCGAACTGCGCCATGGCGTTCCAGCTGGCATCGGGGAGTTGCGCCTGCACCGTGCCCTCCATGGCCTGCTGCCAATACGCGGCGAAATCGATCAACGCTGCGTAGAAGTGCTCGGCAGTGGCCGCGGTGCGCACGCCGCCGAATGCGGGATAGCTGTGCGTGTAGTGCACCGCCACGATCTGCCCGCTGCGGACCTGCATGGTGCGGTGCCAGGTCTGCACCACGAAGCGGTCGCTGGCACGCACATCGGCAAACACCAGCACGTCGTACCAGGCATCGCCCTCGCCTTCGCGACGCATCACCTTGCGCACCGCCGGCATCCAACCGCCCAACATGCCTTCTTCGCGCCGTTTGATCAGCGCCTCTTCGCCAAGTTCGGTGAAGGCATGTTCCGGCCGCGAAGTACGGCTACGGCCGTTGGGCAGGATCGGCATGGTGTCCAGGCTTTCGCGCGTGCCGACGAAGGTGGTCCACGGCCAGCGCCCGCCATTGTCCTTGGGGTCGAGCAACGAGGCCGGCGGTGGCGCGACATCGCGCACCTGCGCCTCGTCCGGGTCGCCATCGCGCAGCAAGCGATCGGCGAGCAGGTCGGCATCGGCCATCGCCACCTGTGCCAGCGGCATGCCGAAGTACGGCTTGCCCTCGGCCGGGTAGGCCGGCTCGGTGCGCTTGTCCAGGCGCAGCATGCCGCTGTCGGTCCATAGCGTCAGCTGGCCCTGCGGGTCGTCGAGATGCTCGTAGACGGTCCACTGCTGCTGCAGGTGTTCAAAACTGCACAGCTTGCTGCCCACGTGCGCGGCTGAAGGCAAGGCCTCCAGCCGCGGTCGCAATGCTGCGGGCGATGCGGCCACGTTGGCCGACACCGCATGACCCGCCAGCGCCGCGCCTGCACCCACGGCCGCGGTCGCTGCCATGCCCTGCCGCAGAAAGGTTCTCCGGTCCATCGTCGCGCCCTTGAATGGTCTTGACGCATCCTGCGCGCCCGCGCCCGCGACGTCTTGTGGCAGCGCTCCGACGCAGGTGCGGAAATCTGCATACCGACCAAGCCGTTGGCGGGTACTGGGGTGCCTGCTACGACCTTGCGGCATGCGGGCAACGTTGGCCTCAGTCACATGGTCTGAGGCGTGCATGGACGCCGCTGGACTGGCTACGTTGATGGGCTCACCGGCATCTCCCAATGCCGCACAGCCGCTGAGTTCGTACTGCAGTGCATGGCACATCGATCCTGCCTGCCGGCGATGGATGGACCTTGGCGGTCACTGCAAACAGCATGTGCTGCGTTGCCGTTCGCCCACATGCGCGATGCACGACGCACTAGCAGTCGGCACGTGGTTGGGAGCAAGTCATCCAGACTTGCCTGACGTAGCCACCGACCTGTTGCACGCGGTGCTTGAAGCGCGCCGCGGTCGATGCTCCGGCACCGGGCAGGCACGACCGAAGGATGCGCCCGCGCTATCCCTGCCATTTGGCTGCATGACTTTCCGGCCGGGTTCGGTGCGGCGGTATCGGCCACACTCGCCGCACGTTTACTGCCGCAGGGTGGGCCTGCGGCGGCGCAAATACGATTACCCGCAAGGACCGTCATGCAGCCCCGAGCACCCCGCAAGTCGAACCGCGTCGACGCGGCAGCGTCGCGTTCTGCTACAGCATCCATGTCGACCACGTTGCTGCACTCCCGCCGGTTGTGCATCGCGTTGCTGGCGCTCATCGCACCCGGTATCGCGCAAGCGCAGGTGGACCTGTCGCAGCTGGATGCCGAGATGGCCGCGCCACGCACCCAGGTGCTGGTCCTCGGCAGCGTGCACCTGTCGCAGTTGCCCGCCGGTAGCGACATCAGTGCAGCGCGGCTGCAACCGGTGCTGGACCGGTTGGCGGCCTACAAGCCGACCATCATCACCATCGAAAACCTGTCCGGGGAAACCTGCGACCTGATGCGACGGCATCCTGCGGTGTATCTGCCCGAGGACACCGCAAGCTATTGCCCGGACACCAGCGAGGCAGCGCACGCGACCGGGCTGGATGCTCCCGCCGCCATCGGCAAGGTGCGTGCAATGCTCAAGACCTGGCCGCGCCTGCCCACAGCGGCGCAACGCCGACAACTCACCGCGCTGTTCCTGGCCTCGGGCGACCCGGCGTCTGCGTTGGTGCAGTGGTTGCAGCTTGCGCAGGCCGAGCAGCGGGCCGGCGACGGATTGGATGTCGCGCTGGTGGCACAGCTGCGCAGCGCAGAGAAACGCCCAAACGAAAGTCAGCAGATTGCTGCACGCCTGGCGGCACGCCTTGGCCTGCAGCGCGTCTACCCGGTGGACGATCACACCGGCGACAACGTGGACCTGGATGATCCTGTCGCCTATGGCAAGGCGATCCAGGCCGCGTGGGACAAAGCTGCGCCGCGTGCGCAGGCCATGCGTGAGCGCGAAGACCAACTTGCCAGCGAAGGCAAGTTGCTGGAGCTCTATCGCGCAATCAACCTGCCGGCCAGTCAGCAGTTGGCGATTGCGGTGGATTTTCGCGCCGCATTGAGCGAAAACTCGCCGCAACACTACGGCTATCGCTACGTATCCGGCTGGGAAATCCGCAACCTGCGCATGGTGTCGAATATCCGCGCCAGCTTTGCCGAGCAACCCGGTGCGCGCGTGCGGGCAGTCGTCGGCGCCATGCACAAGCCCTGGTTAGACAATCTGCTGGGGCAACTGCAGGGCGTGGATACTGTCGACGCGGAAAAGGTACTGGGCACCGACGGGAAGTGACCGGCAGTGCGTACAACGAACACAGCGTGAGGCCCTGAATCAAGCACCTGGTCGGTAGAGCGTGCGCTGCCCTCGCCGCTTGCGGGAGCAGCGTGTCCCGTGACGGCGGGCGGGCAAGGGCCCGGCAGCCAAGCGCCAGATCGACTGCTCTACCGCTAATCCATCCGCACTTCCAAGCCCTCGATACACAACCCACAACGCAGGCGAGACCTGCAATGGTGGCGTTGTTTGGCCGCGCTCGGATGTTTGAATCAACAGCTCGGTGCGTCGAGTGCGCGGTGCCCTCGCCGCTCGCGGGACACGCCGTGAAACCGTCCCTGGGGGCTGTGTGGCGGCATCCATGCCGCCACACGGTCCCACAACCAGCAGGACACCGCAGCTAAGAGTCGCTTGGCTGCCTTGTTGGAAACCATGCACGCCGACCATCGTGACTGGTCCTTGCCCGCTCACCGTCGCGGGACCTTACGCGGCATGGATGCCGCGTAAGAGCTTACATGGACGTACTTGCAGCGTGTCCCGCGATTGTGGGCGGGCAAGGGCCCGGCAGCCAAGCACCAGATCGACTGCTCTACCGCTGATCCATCCGCACTTCCAAGCCCTCGATACGCAACCCACAACGCAGTCGAGACCTGGAATGGTGGCGTTGTTTGGCCGCGCTCGGATGTTTGAATCAACAGCTCGGTGCGGCGAGGACACCGCGCCAGACAGTTTGCTGGCTGCTTTACTGAAAACCATGCACACCGACCCTCTCGACTGGCCCTTGCCCGCCCACCGTCGCGGGACCTTACGCGGCATGGATGCCGCGTAAGAGCCTCCATGGACGGATTCATGGCGTGTCCCGCGATGGTGGGCGGGCAAGGGCCCTGCAGCCAGGTGACAGATCAGCCGCTCTACGTTTGCAGGCTATCCGCATAGTCCGTTCGTCCGCAGACAAGACAAGCGCACTATTGAGTCGTTTCTCGATACCCGCATCAGCAGCAGCCATCAATCTGCTGACTCAGACATGCAGAGCGTGCATCTAACCAGGTGTCACCAGGCGGGACTAGCTCGCCGGCCGTGTACCCCAAGCACCAGATCGACAACCGGCGTTTGTCCCATCCAGCTGCTCAGGTCAGCACGTCCAGCAGGCTGCCCAGCATCTGGTCGGAGCGCCGCAATACAGTGGCATTGGCCTGGAAATCGTTGCGCGCCGACAGCCCGTCGACCAGATCGGTGACCGGCGCCGACGGATCGGACGCGGCATCGACCACGCTGGCCGCCACACCGCCATTGGCCTGCGTGCTGGCGGTCACGGACTGACGCGGGCTGCCATCCACCGGTTGGCGGGCGACATTGCTGGCGGCCACCTGCTGACGCAACGCGGCGACCTGCATTCCGGAACTGGCGATGCTGCTGATGCTCATGGTGGCTCCGGTACGCAAGTGAGTGAGGGACCGCGGGAAATTCAATGGAGTGAGGCACTACGGGCAAGGGCATGCTGGCAAACCTACGAACGGAGTCGCCGTAGCGCCCGCATCCGTCAATAGGCTCCAACCCGCACCCGCAACACCACCGGTTCGGGACTGCTGGAACCACCGCGGCCGAAGTTGAGCCCGTAGTCGGTCTGGTCGCCGTTGAGCTGTTTTTCCGCCTGCCAGCGCCCGTCCACATACCGCCCCTGCTCCACCCGCAACAGTTGCCCATGACGGGTATCGGCTGCCTCGCGGAAAAATTCAATGCGCGCGGCCATGCCGGTGACCAGAAACTCCTCCGGCCCCAGCTGCGCCACCAGCAGCCGCCCGGCGTGGTCGTCGTTGCCCGGCAGGATCGCCGGCGCATCGCCCCACATCGGCGCCCCGAACGACACCTTGGCCTGCCAATCGCCAAAGCGCAGCGTGCGCTGCGGCATGCCAGGCTGCTCGGCCACGCCTTGCAGGCGGCCTTCGAATGCGGCCTGCGCCAACACGCGCTGCAACGGCGCCAGCAACTGGAAGTTGGCCGCATGCGCGGCGGTGGCGGCCCGATTGGCCTCGCTGTCCGGGTTGCCGTCCATGCCGAAGATCGAGAAGCCTACCCCGCCCTGCCCCAGTACATGAAACAGGTATGGCGCCGTCGCCGCCTCGAAGCCAGTCTCCGACACCCAGGCCGGATTGTCCGGCCGCGCGTACTGGCCGATGACCTTGGTGTATTCGTTGTAATCGCTGGTGTAGATGTCGGTGCCGATGAAGTCGATCGCCGGGGTGGCCGCACGCCAAAGCGCGAACACATTCACCGTGGCGCCGCCGGACGGGTAATCCATGCCCGGGTAACGCTTGCCCTTGTAGCGCAGCCAGGTGTTGACGTAGAGCGGCAGCGGATACGCACGCTTGCCGGCCGCGGCCACCTGTTCGATATACGCGGCGGTGGCATGCGCGTTGAAGGCTTCTGCCGCCTCGGCACCGAACACCTGCTGCCAGCTGCCCTGCGGCTTGCCCAGCGCCTGCGCGATCGCCGCGGGCACCGGTTGTGCGAACGCCGCCTCGCCGGCCGGGCCGTGGTCGCGTACCGTGCCGATCGCACCGGGTTCGTTTTCCACCTGCACCAGGATCACCGTGTGGCGCTCGCCATCGACCTTGCGCAGATGCTGCATCAACGCGGTGAACGCACGCGCATCGGCCTGCACGTTGGCATCCACATGCGGCGACAGCACATCCACCGGCTCGCCATTGGCATCGCGCATGCGCGGGTAGGTGGCGTCGTCGCGCTTGATCCACTCCGGCACGTAATGCATCTGGCCGTTCTTCCAGCTGCCGAACCACAGCAAGGCCACGCGCAGGCCGCGCTTGCGTGCGCCGGCGATCAACGCATCCACATTGGTGGTGTCGAAGCGGCCTGGCGCTGGCTCGAACTGCTCCCAGTACACCGGCGCTTCCACGGTGTTGGCATGCAGCGCCACCACCTCGTCCAGCGCCTTGGGCAGCACCGCCGGCCACGCGCTGGAGTTGTGCAGCTGCGCGGCCAGGATGGTGTACGGCGCTCCGTCGACGAAGACCGCGTGGCGGCCGTTCTGGCTGACGAAGCGCGGCATTTCTTCTGCGCACGCTGCCGGTGCCATCGCGGCTGTCAGCAACGACAGCACAAACAGGCAGACAACCGCGCGGCCACGCCGGCGCAAGGCGAATAAACGGGAAAACAGCATCAGCGAGCCTCCGGGGCGGATGAATTCCAGTGCGGCGTGGGCTGCCCGAGCAGGTGGCGCACGAAGAAGTCGTACTGGCGACGCTGCACGTAGTCGATCGGCCCGCTGGAGCGGCCCACCGAATGTTCGCCGCCCGGCACATTGAGCAGGTCGAAGTCCTTGCCGGCCTTGACCAAGGCGTCCACCACCTGCGCAGTGGACGCCGGGTCCACGTTGCTGTCCTGCTCGCCGACGATCAGCAGCAGGTCGCCCTGCAGCCTGGCCGCGTTCACCACGCCCGAGGCAGCGGCATAGCTGGCGTCCACCGGCCAGCCCATCCACTGCTCGTTCCAGCTGATCTTGTCCATGCGGTTGTCGTAGCACCCGGCAAACGCCACGCCCACCTTGTAGAAGTCCGGGTGACGTTCCAGCGCGCCCAAGGTGCTTTGCCCGCCAGCCGAGGCGCCGTAGATGCCGACCCGGCTGATGTCGTAGGACGGGTCCTTTGCAGCGAGCGCACGATGCCAGGCAATACGATCGGGAAATCCGGAATCGCCCAGGTTCTTCCACGCCACGTCATGAAAGGCCTTGGAACGGTTGGCGGTGCCCATGCCGTCGATCATCACCACGATAAAGCCGAGATCGGCCTGCGCCTGCATGCCGATCTGCTTGTCGCCGCCGGAGTGATAGCCGAACGGCCAGAACGTCTTCGGCACGAAGGAGTCGTGCGGGCCGGCGTAGATGTTTTCGATCACCGGATACTTTTTGCGCGGGTCGTAATCGCGCGGCCGCACCACCATGCCCCAGATGTCGGTGCTGCCGTCGCGGCCCTTGGCAACGAAGGTTTCCGGCGCACGCCAGCCGGCGGCAAGCAAGCGCTCGATGTTGCCGCGCTCCACCTGCTGCAACAGCCGGCCATCGATGGCATGCAGCTCCATCACCGGCGGCAGGTCCGGGCGCGAATAGACATCGACGTAATGCCGCCCATCGTCTGCAATGGCCACATCGTGATCGGCATCGGTGGTGGTCAATCGGTGAAGGTTCCGCCCATCGAAATCCACGCTGTAGAGCTGCCGGTAGTACGGGTCCTTGCCCGCATCCATGCCACTGGCAGTGAACCAGATGCGGCGCTGTGCATCGTCTACCTTCAGCACATCGCGCACCACCCAGGGTCCGCGGGTCAGTTGGCGCCTGGGCTTGCCACTGCGTCCATCGAACAGATACAGATGCCGCCAGCCATCGCGCTCGGAGATCCACACGATCTCGTTGCCATGCGCGTCCACATCGTGACGAAAGCTGCGGTCCGCATACACGAAGGTACGCGCGTCTTCGGCCACGGCCACATGCGCCCGCCCGCTGCGGGCATCCACCGCAATCACGCGCATGTGCTGAAAGCCGCGCTGCACATACTCAAAGCTCACGCTGCGCCCATCTGCCCGCCATTGCAGCGGCGACAACGAATACGGCGTGGCAAACAGCGCGTTGTCCACCACGCGCCGCGTGCCATTCATCGCCAGCAGCGCCGGCCGTTCCACATCCACCGCATCGCCCGGCTTGGGATACAGCTGGGTATGCACCATCGGCTGAAGGCGTCCGGCCGGCGCGGCCTCCACACGCGTCACCCGGCGCGCAATGCCCGGCCGCACCCGATATACCGCCAGCTGTTGCGAATCGGGCGACCAGGCAATGCTGTCCGGATCGAAATAATCCTCGGCGCGGCCATCGTCGGTGCGCTGCACGAGTCGGCCATCGGCCACCCGGCGCACGATCAGGTTCCAGCCATCGGCCAGCGCCTCCCACTGCCCGTCGGGCGAGCGGCGCGGGGTGGTATCGGCCGCCACGTCCGGGTCGCGCACCACGCCGAAGCCGCGCGGTCGCTGCGGCAGCTGCGGCTGCCGGCTGGGGGCATCGGGCGCGCACTGATACGTGGTCAACGTGCAGCGCCAGGGAGCATCGTCGATGGCGAACACGATCGCGCCGTCTTCGCGCGCGCCTTCCTGCGAGTAAGCAAACCGCTCGAACGGCAACGCCAACGCCGCATAGGCGGTGCCGGTGGCGGCCTGCAGCGCCTGCGCCACGCGCGCCTGGTCGAAGGCCGGTTGCTTGTGCAGCGTGGCCACGTCCACGCGGACGAAGGCGAAGCCGCCAAGCACGGTCTTGCGGTAATAGAACGTGCCATCGTCCTGCCATTGCGCCGGCCAGGCGACGTTTTCGGTCAGCGTGCTCCAGTGCGCGCGCAGGCCGAGCGAGCGTTGGTAGTCGGCCACCGTTGGCGCGGCTTGCGCATTGGCGGTGAGCCACAGCATGCATGCGGCCATGACGCGCGCCGCCTGCATGACCCGTGCAGCACGCCGCGCCTCATTCGCCATCGTCTTCTTCCAATGCCAGTTCATCGCTGCGCAGGCCGCTGCGTGCGCCCCAGTGATAGATGAAGAACGCAATCACCGCCACGCTCAGCGTATCGAACGGATGCGCGATCCAGCCGTGGCCGCCGAACGTACCGGCCCAGGACACCGCCATCACCAGCACGAAGAACACGATCAACCACAGCGATGCGCGCACCTGGCGCAGCAAGCGCGCCCTGCCCTCGCGCGCAGGCAGCCGATACAGCACGTACAGGACAAAGGCGAGCACTTGCAGGCCAAGCAGCCACGACAAGGTCGGCCAGGTGGACCAGTACACGATCAACGCGGCCACCATGAACGACAGCGGCCCCAGCACGCTCAGCCCGCGCACGAAGAAAGGCCGCGGCAAGTCCGGCGCGCTGCGACGTAACGCAGCCACCGTCACCGGCGCCACCGCATAGCTCAGCACCAGGGCCGCCGACACCACACCGATCAGCGTCTCCCATGAGGGGAACGGCAGCGTCCAGAAGATCGACAGGCCCAGGCTCAACCACAATGCCGGACGCGGGATCCCCGATTGCGGATCCACCCGCGTCAGCACCGGCAGGAACCCGCCGCTACGCGCCCAGCCATACACCACGCGCGGCGTGGCATTCATGTAGATGTTGCCGGTGCCGCTGGGCGAAACCATCGCATCGCAGATTACCAGCGCCGCCAGCCAAGCCATGCCCAACGCCAGCGCGATATCGTGATAAGGCAACGAAAACGCCTTGTCGATGCCGCTCCAGCCCTGCGCCAGTTGCGCCGCCGGGATGCTGCCCAGAAAGGCCAGCTGCAGCAGCACGTAGATCACCGTGGACAGCGCCACCGACAGGATCAGCGCGATGGGAATATTGCGCTGCGGGTCGCGCACCTCGCTGGCCACCGACACGATCGGGGTCAGCCCCAGGTAGGCAAAGATGATGCCGCCGGCGGAGATCGCCGCTTCCACCCCGGCCATGCCCGACGGCGCGAAACCATGCACGCTCAGGTTGCCTGCATTGAAGTGCTTCATCAGCAGCACGATCACCAGGATCGGCACCAGAAACTTGAAGATGCTGACGATGTTGTTGGCCAGCGCAAACGTCTTGACGCTGAAGTAGTTCAGCACGAAGAACAGCAACAGCAAGGCCAGTTGCGCCAACCAGCCCCAGACGCTGGGATGGCTGCTGCCTGGCTGACTCAGCCACGGGAACCACGCCGCCGCATATTGCCGCGCCGCTTCCACTTCGATCGCAATCAGGCTCGAAAACGCGATCAGGGTGATGAAGCCGGTCAACGAGCCCAGCAAGCCACCGTGCGAATATTCCGGATAGCGCACCACCCCGCCGGCGCGCGGCAGCGCGGCACCGAGTTCGCAATACACCAGCCCCAGCAACAACACCGCAATGCCGCCAAGTATCCACGACAGGATGCCGGCCGGGCCGGCGATAGAAGACACATGGCTTGCGGAAAACAACCACCCCGAGCCGAAGATGGAACCCAGGCCGATGAAGGTCAGGTCGGTCAGGCTCAGTCGCTTGTGGAACTTGCCTTGCGTGGTCGCACCGTGTGTGGTCATAGCTGGCCCCGAACGAATGGAAAGTGCGCGTGCTGCCGAAGATGGCGTGGTCGTGCGTGCCGTGTGGCGGTCAATGGGTTTGCACTGTGCTCAGCACTGCACGGTGGTCTTGCGCAGGCGGGCGCATGCCGGCAACAGCCACACGCGCCTGGCACCTGGGTGAAGACAGTCGTGGAGAAAACTCAATCATCGGCAGCGGCCCCTGCCCCTGCCCCTGCATCGGCCGTGTCTGCCGCAGCGTCCTCCGGATACGGCGACACGCCGCCATCGGCGATGAAGCGATCAATACGCGCTTCCAGCACTGGCAGAGGCACCGAGCCGGTCTGCAGCACCGCATCGTGGAAATGGCGCAGGTCGAATTTTTCGCCCAACGCCGCTTCGGCCTTGCGGCGCAGCTCCAGGATCTTCAACTCGCCCAGGTAATACGACAGTGCCTGCCCGGGCCAGGCGATATAGCGGTCCACCTCGGTGGTGACTTCGTGCTCGCTCAGCGCGGTGTTGTCGCGCAGATAGGCTTGCGCCTGTTCGCGCGTCCAGCCCTTGTGGTGGATGCCGGTGTCGATCACCAGCCGGCAGGCGCGCCACATCTGGTAGGTGAGATAGCCGAAGCGGTCGTAGGGCGTGTCGTACATGCCCATTTCCTGCCCCAGGTACTCCGAATACAGCGCCCAGCCTTCGCCGTAGGCGGAGATGTAGGCGTAGCGGCGAAACTCCGGCAGCCCCCGCGTTTCTGCGGCCAGCGGCATCTGCAGCGCGTGGCCGGGCGAGGATTCGTGCAAGGTCAACGCAGTGAGGTTGTAGAACGGCCGCGATGGCAGGTTGTAGGTGTTGACCAGGTAGATGCCCGGACCGCCACGGCCCCCGGTGTAGAACGGCGCCAGTTCCGGTGGCACCGGCTTGATCGCGAAACGCCGGCGCGGCAGGCGGCCGATGTAATCGCCCACCTTGGCATCCACCCGCTTGGCGATCCACGCGGCCTGCTTGAGCAGCTCTTCCGGCGTCTTGGCATAAAACTGCGGGTCGGTCCGCAGAAAGTGCAGAAACGCCGGAAACACCGCCTGCCCCGCCGGCGGCTTGAAGCCGCTCTCGGCGATGGTGGCATCCATCTGCTTGCGCAGCTTGGCGACTTCTTCCAGGCCGATCTGGTGGATCTGCTCGGGGCTCAGGTCCAGCGTGGTGAATTCGCGGATCTGCGCGCGGTAGTAGGCCTGGCCATCGGGCAAGGCCTCACCGGCAAGCGTGGGACGTGCGCGCGGCTGGTACTCGGAGCGGATGAAGTCCAGCAATCGCGCATAGGCCGGCACCACCTGCGCGTCGATGGTCTGCACTGCCTGCTGCCGCAATTGCGCCTGCACATCGGCAGGCAGCGTCGCCGGCATCTGTTTGAACGGCGCGTAGAACGGATTGGCCTCGCCCTTGGCCTGCGCCACATCGGCGATGGACGCATCGCGCCCGGTCAGCGTGACCTTGGGTTGGCTGAATCCCCGCGCAAGTCCGGCACGCATATTGTCGGTGTGCTCGGCGAAGTAACGCGGGATATCGGCCAGCATCGTCAGATAACGCTGGTAGTCCTCGCGCGTGCGCAGCTTGGCTTCGGCACTGAAGCCCAGGTCGCTCCAGAACGCCGAGTCGCTGTTGAACGGCATTTCCCAGGCGCGAAAGCGTTGCTGATCCAGCAGCACCTGCAGTTGCTGGCGGTACACCTGGTAGCTCACCTGATCTTCGGCCGGCAACTGCGCTGCCGGAATCGCATCCAGCTCGGCCAAGGCCTTTTGCCAGTACGCGGTGCGCAGGTTTTGCGTGGCCACGTCCACCTTGGGCAGATGATCGGCCTGCTGCTCCTGCGTGGCCTGATTGTCTTCGTCCACCGCGCCGGAGAGCTGCGCCTGGCGCCAGCGCCATTCGCGCGTGTACAGCGCCTTGAAGCGTGCCGCTGCACTGTCTTGCGCGGTGGCTGCGGGCGCTGCGGCCTGCGCCTGCACTGCGGTGCCGCCCAGGCTGGCAGCGATCAACACACTCAATGCGCTCGCGCGCCAGACGCTGCTGGTCTTCATTCGCGTGCCTCCGGCGCCGCCTTGGCCTGTGCGATCCACTGGCGCACGCGCTGCTGCAGCATCGCCAGCGGCATCGCGCCGCCGCCAAGCACCGCATCGTGGAAGGCGCGCACGTCGAAGCGATCGCCGAGTTCTTTTTCCGCCTCCGCACGCAGTGCCAGGATCTGCAGCTGCCCCAGTTTGTAACCCAGCGCCTGCCCCGGCCAGACGATGTAGCGATCGGTTTCGGACTGGATGCTGGGCTCATCGTCGGATGGATGGGCGTGGAAGAAATCCACCATCTGCTGGCGATTCCAGCGCTTGTAATGCACACCGGTGTCGAGCACCAGCCGATTGGCGCGCAGCAACTCGCCGGACAGCCGGCCGTAGTCGTTGTACGGGTCCTTGAAGAAACCTATCTCCTTGCCCAGGCGTTCGGCGTACAGCGCCCAGCCTTCGATATAGGCGTTGTAGCCGGCCTGCTGGCGGAACGGCGGCAACGGCAGCGTCTGCGCAAGCGAGATCTGCAGGTGATGGCCGGGCACGCCCTCGTGATAGGCGGTGGTTTCGATATTGACCAGCGTGCGGCTGGCGTAGTCGCTGGTATTGACCTTCACGATCGCCGGCTTGGTGCCTTCCGGATTGCTTTGCCAGTATTCGGCGCCGGGCGCAGCCCGCCGGAACGCCGGCATCGCCTGTACCTCCAGCGCGGTCTTGGGCAGATGGCCGAACAGCTTGGGCAACTCCGGCTCCATCGCGGCGATGTACTGGCGGTACTGCTGCAGGATCTGTTCGCCGGAGCTGGCGAAGTGGCGCTTGTCGGTGTCCACCGCCTTGCGGAAGCTGGCCAGGTCTGCAAAGCCCTGCGCCTTGGCAATCACCGCCATCTCGCCTTCGATACGCGCCACTTCCTGCAGGCCGATCTGATGGATCTGCTCCGGCGCCATGTCGGTGGTGGTCTGGGTATGGATGGCGTAGCGATAACGGCGTTCGCCGTCGGGCAGCGACCAGATGCCTTCGGAACTGCGGCCTTGAGCGGCGTATTCGTCGCGCACGAACGCCGCCAGCCTGGCGTAGGCCGGACGCACCTGTTGCTCGATCGCCGCAAGCAGCTGCGTGCGCAGCGCAGCGCGCTGGTCGGCCGGCACGGCGGCATCGAGCTTTTTCAGCGGCGAAGCGAACGGGCTCTGCTCGCCGGTCAGCGCGGCGATTTTGTCGATCTGCTCTGGCAGGCGCTCCAGCAGGTACCGCGGCTGCACCAGTCCCTCCTTCGCACCCTGCCGCGACACCGCGATCACCTGATCGATCACCGTCGGAATCGTCTGCAGGCGCTTGATGTAGTCCTGGTAATCCTTGGGGTTTTCGAACGGAAACGCGTCGCCGTAGCCGGCCAGCCCCAGCTGGACGCCACCGATCGGCTCCAGCGGCATCGCGTAGGTTTTCAGGTCGATGCCTTCGAGCTTGTCGCGCAACTGGCCGAGCATCATCTGCAGGCTGAGCTGGCGTTGCGCGTCCAGCGTCTTGCTGTCGATCGCTTCGAATTGCTTGAGCAGCTCGGCGGTGGCGCTGCGGTCCGCCTGTACGGCCTCCAGCGAGTAATCGCTCCAGCGGTCGTTATAGCGCTTGTCGCCGATGATGCTGGCGAACTCGGGGTTGTGCTGCAGCTGGTATTGCCACTGTGTGTCCAGCAGCGCATCGAAGGCTGTGGCGGCCTGTTCGCCGGTCGGCGCGGAGGTGGCCGCAACCGCCGTTTCCGTTGCCGGCGGCGCCGGCTTGCAGGCAGTGAACAAGGCGGCGGCCAGCAGGCCGATGGCGACAGGACGCAGGTGGTTCATGCAGTTGCTCCAAGATGCAATGGCGGCCGTAGGAGCGCGCTGGCGCGCGATGAGGCTTTATCGGTAACGCCAATCGCGCGCAAGCGCGCTCCTACTGATTGGTGGGATCGCGCGCAAGCGCGCTCCTACGCGTGCGTGGGCCCATACAGGTTCACGCAAACGGTTGATCGATCGCCGGCGACGGTGGCGTAAACCACTGCGCGCCGGCATCGGTGACATGAAAGTGGTCTTCCAGGCGCACGCCGAACTCGCCGGGCACCACGATCATCGGTTCGTTGCTGGCGCACATGCCCGGCCGCAGCGGCTGCGCATTGCCGCGCACCAGGTACGGCGCTTCATGGATCGCCAGGCCGCAGCCATGGCCGGTGCGATGCGGCAACCCCGGCAAGCGATAGTCGGGGCCGAGCCCGGCCGCCTCCAGCACCGTGCGTGCGGCCTGGTCCACTGCCTCGCAGGCCAGGCCTGGGCGGATCGCCGCAAACGCCGCCGCCTGCGCGGCCTGCTCCAGGTCCCAGATACGCCGTTGCGCATCGCTGGGCGTGCCGTAGCTCCAGGTGCGGGTGATATCGGAGTGGTAGCCCTGCACGGTGCAACCGGTGTCGATCAGCACCAGCTCGCCTTCGCGCAGCTGCTGCACGCCGGGAATGCCGTGCGGAAATGCGGTGGCATGGCCGAACTGCACGATGCAGAAGGTCGAGCCGTTGTCCGCGCCCAGCGCGCGATGCGCCTGATCGATGAAGTGCACCAGCTGATCGGTACCGATCCCCTCATGCGCGATGCCGGCGGCCAGCCGCTGCACCAGCAAGGTCATGTCGCAGGCCTGCTGCATCAGCGCCAGTTCGGCCGGCGACTTGCACATGCGGCAGCCGTCGATGATGGCGCCGGCATCGCGGATGGCCGTGCCCAGATGCGCACGCAAACCGGTATGCACGGCGAAGGCGATGCCCGGGTCCAGCGCCAGTGCGTGCGCATGGCGATCGTCCATCGCCTGCACCACCAGCGCGTAGGGGTCTTCGTGTTCTTCCCACAGGTATTTGGCCACCGGAACCTGCAGCACCGCATCCAGCGAGCCTTCCTCGAATGCCGGGCAGAGCAGCACCGGGTCGCCCTGCAGGGTCAGCAACGCGGCGACCAGCCGCTCGCTGGCGCCCCATGGCACGCCGGTGAAATACCGTAATGAGGTGCCGGCGCCGATCAACAACGCATCCACGCCGTGCGCGCGCATCAGCGCACGTGCGCGTTCGATGCGCTGCGCGTACTCGGCCGCGGCGATCGGCGCGGCGCGCTGCGCCCACGGCACCAGTTGCGCATGCGCCTGTTCCAGCGACAGGCCACCGATCTGCGCGCTCATGTGCCCGCTCCAAGATCGGCCGTGCTCCACTGCCCATCGACCAGCCGCGCGACGCCGCCCGGATTGCGCTGGCGCAGTTCCGGCGGCAGCAAGGCATCGGGCACGGCGTCGTAGCTGTGCAAGGCGGCAAAGCGGCGGATCGCGCCCGGCATGCCCACTGCGGTGAATCCCGGATGCCCGGTGCTCGGGAACGGGCCACCGTGGTTTTGCGCCGCGCTCACCGCCACGCCGGTCGGCATCTTGCTGTTGATCAACCGCCCCACCCGCGCACGCAGCGCGGGGGCGATGGCCTGCCATGCCGCATCGTCGCTGCCGTCGACGGCGCGATACAGCGTGCCGGTCAGGTTGCCTTCGAATGCGGCGGCCAGCTGCGCCATCTGCGCGCCATCCTGCGCACGCACCAGCAGGCTCACCGGGCCGAATGCCTCGGTCTGCAGCGCGTGCGGGTTGGCCAGAAACACCGGTGCCTCCACGCTCAGCAAGGTTGGCGCATAGCGGTAGCCGTCCTCGCCGGTGTGCCCCCCCGCCAGCACCGCCGCGCCGGCGGCGCGCAAGCTCGCCATGCCACGTTGCACGCCATCCACCCCTGCGGCCGAGAACAGCACCATCGGCAGGGCCGCTTCGAAATGCGCCTTGGTGGCCGCGACGAATGCATCGCCCGCCGCGCCGTGCGGCACCACCACCACGCCGGGATTGGTGCAGAACTGGCCGCTGCCCAAGGTGCATGAGGCAAAAAATTCCTGCGCCAGGGCTTCGCCGCGCTCGGCCAGTGCGCCCGGCAACAGGAACACCGGGTTGACACTCGAGAGCTCGGCATAGAACGGCACGCCAGCCGCATCGGCAGCAGCCTTCAACGCCAGGCCGCCCGCGCGGCTACCGGTAAACCCGATCGCGCCCAGGCGCGCATCGCCGGCTAGCCGAACGCCGACCGCGTTGTCGAAGTGATACAGCAACTGCACTGCCGCTGCCGGCAGGCCCGCCGCAAGCAAGGCTGTGTGCGCAAGCTGCGCCATGCGCTGGCTGGTGGCCGGATGCAGCGGGTGCGCCTTGGCGATCACCGGGTTGCGCGCGGCAATGGCCGAGGCGAAATCGCTGCCGGCGATCGCATTGAACGCGAACGGGAAATTGTTGGGGCCAAACACCAGCACCGGTTTGCCCAGCGGCGCCAGATGCGAGCGCAGATCGGCGCTGCTGTCGATGATGGGGGTGGTCCAGCTGTAGCTGCGCACCGCGTTTGCGGCCTGGCGCAACTGACCGCTGGTGCGCGGCAGCTCGTTGCCGCGCAGGCGCGTGGGCGCTGGCAATGCGGTTTCTGCATGCGCGAGTGCGACCAGGGTGTCGGCATCGGCATCCAGCGCATCGGCGTACGCGTCCAGAAACGCGGCAATGCGCTCGACCGGTGCGGCAGCCAGCTCGGCGGCGACCGCTTGCGCGGCGGTGAGCGCGGTTTCGATGTCCTCGGCACTGCTGACCGGAAACAGCGGCCCGATCGGCTCGCCCGTCGCCGGGTTGGCGGCGCGGAAACTGCCCGTCGCAGCGTGGCTGGGCTGCCATTGGCCGGCCAGCAGAATGGGTTGGATCGTCTCGTTCATTGCGGCACCTTCATTGCATGGAATCGGCCTGCGCGCAGCATGCGACAGCGGCCGACCAAGGGGCCGATGCGGATGCCGCAGCAAACGCGACATCCGCATCGATCAGCGCACGTCGCTGCGCACACGGCGACGTGGTTGCGCGACACGCTGACAGATCGGCGTGTCGCGCAGCGTCATGGTGCCTGCGTGATCAGGACAACGTAGGCGCGGTGGCGATCGCATGGTCGATCACCTTGAGCGCAGCCTCGCGCTCGGCGCCGGCCACCACCAGCCGCGGTGCGCGCACATGCTCGCTCCCCAGGCCGACCTTTGCCTGCACCAGTTTGATCAGCTGCACGAAGGTGGGCACGGTATCCAGGCGCAGCAGCGGCAGGAACCAGTTGTACAACTCCTTGGCGGCCGGGTAACCGCCATCGCGTGCCAGCTCGAACAGCCGTACCGATTCAGCGGGATAGGCGTTGACCAGGCCGGCGATCCAGCCCTTGGCGCCCATGCTCAGGCCTTCGACGATGGCATCGTCCATGCCGACCAGCAGCGCCAGCCGATCGCCCAGCAATTCCTGCAACGCCGCGAAACGGCGCACATCGCCTGAAGATTCCTTTACCGCCTGCAGGTTGGGGAATTCGGCCGCCAGCTCGGCGATCTGCGCCGGGCCGAAATCGGTCTTGTAGGCGACCGGGTTGTTGTACAGGATCACCGGCAGATCGGTCGCGCCGATCACCGCGCGCACGTGCGCGCCCATCTCGCGCCAGTCGGTGGAGTAGACGTAGGGCGGCAGCACCATCAAGCCGCCGCATCCGATCTCCTTGGCGGCCTTGGCCAGCGCCACCGCTTCGCCGGTCGCCAGGCTGGCGATGCCCGGCACCACCGGCACGCGGCCGTTCAAGGCAGCGACCAGGGTGCGCAGGATCGCCAGCTTGTCGTCCACGCTCAGGGTGGCCGCTTCGCCCAACGAGCCCAACGGCACGATCGCGGTGCAGCCGGCATCCACCAGCTGGTTGGCGTGCTTGCCGAGGAAGTCGTGATCGATCTCACCGGAGGCGGTGAACGGGGTGGTGATGGCCGGCAACACGCCGTGCCAGAACGTAGCGATGCTCATGGATGATTCCCTTGCGAGTCGGAAGTGAACGAGTCGGCCAGCGCCGCGAGGCGGACCGGGAACAACGGCGGCCGGCGGCCGGCGTCGGTGGAAAGATCGGGCGGGCAACGGCCGAGTTCGGCCAGTGCGCTGCCGCAGATGCGGCCCTGACAGGCGCCCATGCCGCAGCGCGAGGCCAGCTTGGCATCGCGAGCATCGTCGAACGCGTCCAGCGCGCCCAGCGGCACGTCTTCGCAGCGGCAGACCAGCGTGTCCGGTTGCGCCAGCGCGCGGATGCGTGGATGCAGCGCGAACTGCTGTTGCAGCAGCTGCGCAAACGCGCGAACGGCGCGCCGACGCGGCTGCAGCCGCAGTGCATGATCGGGTGCGCCGGCGGCCATGTGCCCGGCCATCGCACCTTCGACCAGCGCGCAATCGCGCCCGCCGATGCCGCAGGCTTCGCCGGCTGCGAAGATCTGCACGACACTGGTGCGCAGCAACGCATCGACCTGCACCTGCTGATGCGCACCGCACGGCTCCAGCTGGCAACCCAGCAACTGCGCCAGTTCGACATTCGGCACCAGCCCGTACCCCACGGCGAGCTGATCGCAGGCCACGCGGGTACGCCCGGCAGGGCCGTCGATCTCGACCTCGCGCAGCTGCGTATCGCCATAGGCGGCCACCACCACGCTGCCGGCGCGATAGGCAACGCGATGCAATTGCAGCCGCAGCGCCACCGCCTGCGCAGCCTTGCCTGGCCAGCGCCACAACTGC
This sequence comes from Xanthomonas sp. 4461, assembly GCF_024806475.1. NCBI lineage: Bacteria > Pseudomonadati > Pseudomonadota > Gammaproteobacteria > Lysobacterales > Lysobacteraceae > Xanthomonas > Xanthomonas sp. 4461. The sequence continues at coordinate 260,380 of NZ_JANTYV010000001.1, forward strand.
GCGGCGAAGGCGCGCAACGCTGCAGCGCCGGTCTGCTCGTGGATGCCGAGCACCTGCGCGCCATGTCGCTGCAAGGTGGCCGCACTGGCCAGCAGCAACGGCCCGCTGCCGGCCACCAGCACCCGCTTGCCGCGCAATGGCCAGCCTTGTTTGGCCAGCGCCTGCGCCGCGCCTGCGCCGGTAACGCCGGGCAAGGTCCAGCCCGGAAACGGCAACAGCAATTCGCGTGCGCCGGTGGCCAGCACCAGCGCGGCGTAATGCAGTTGCAGCGCGCCATCCGGGCCATCGGCCAAGAGCCAGCCTGGCTGGGCAAGCAGGATCTGCGTGCGGGTCAGCAGGCTGATCGCGGCATTGCCCTGCACCTGCCGTAACAGCGCACGCGCATCGGCCGGCGCACCGTGGTGCACGTCGCTGCGCCACACCTGCCCGCCCGCGCGCGGCTGCATGTCCACCACGCCCACGCGCGCGCCATGGCCGGCGGCGGCCTGCGCCGCCGCCAGACCGGCTGGTCCAGCGCCGATCACCAGCACATCGAAATGCAGCACGCGCTCAGCCATCGGTACGCACCTGCATGCCCTCGTGCACATCCACCAGGCATGCGCGTTGCTGCGCAACGCCGTCGATGCGGACGCGGCATTCAAAGCACACGCCCATGCCGCATAACGGTGCCCGCGGCTGACCGCTGCTGGACTGGCGAAACTGCAGCGTCGCCTGCGCCACCGCGGCTGCCACGCTGGCGCCGGCGGGCACGTCCACCGGCTGCGCATCCACGTACAGGCGGACCATGGCACTCATGCCACGGCCCCCTGCACGGCGCGCGCCGGGGCATACGGCGCCGGGTCGATGGCCGGCGTGCGCCCGAGCAGGCTATCCACGATCACCCGTGCGCTCCCCAGCGCCGTGGTGACCCCCAGCCCTTCATGCCCCGCTGCCACCCATACATCGGCCCGGCCGGGCACCGCCCCGAGATACGGGCGCCCGTCCGGGGTGGCCGGACGCAGACCCGTCCACACCCGGATCGCCTGCAGCTCGCGCAACACCGGCAGATACGCAAATGCCCGCTGCAGCATCCGCTGCAGCACCGGCATCGACAGCGCGCGATCGTGTTCGCCGAACTGGCGCGAGGAGCCGATCAGGATCTGCCCGGTCGGCCGCGGCTGCACATTGAAGGCCACGCTGGTGGCGTCGGCCCCATGCGCCGAATCGGCATAGCCAAGCTCCAGCAATTGATGCCGGATCAAACCGGGATGCCGGTCGGTGATGACCAGATGGCCCTTGCGCGGGCGCAACGCCAGCTCGGGCAGCAACCCCGGCAACGCGACACCGCTGGCGACCAGCACCGGCCCGGACAGCAGCTGGCCATCGTCCAGGCACACGCCCCGGGTTTGCAGTTGGGTCACCCGACGGCCGGCAAACAGTTGCGCACCGGCCTTGCAGGCCAGGCCCACCAGGTGGCGCGCCACCCGCGGCGGATACACCACCGCCTCGTTGGGCACCCGCATGCCGCCGGCCAGCCCGGCCACCAGCTGCGGCTCCAGGGCATACAACTGCTGGGCATCGATGGCTTCTGCGTGCAGGTCGGCCGCCGCCAGCCGCGCGATCTTGGCCGGCACCGCCGCCAGTTCGCGCGCATCGCGCGCCACCCACAGCGTGCCGCAGCGACTGAATTCGGCCTCGCTCAACTGCGCGAAGCGCTCCCACAAGCGCAGCGAATACGCCGATAACGCCAGCTCGGCCGGGTCGTCATCCATCGCCACCAGATGCCCCATCGCCGCGGCGGTCGAACCGCCGCCGATCGGTCCCGGCTCGACGATCGCCACACGCAGGCCCTCGCCTGCCGCGGCTTCGGCACAGGCAGCGCCGACGATGCCGGCGCCGATCACGATCAGGTCGTAGCTGCGTCGCGTGGAGGCGGCAGATGGCTTGCAATCCGCACCGGCAGCGCGATGCGGTGCAGCCGCCGCCGAACCGTTCGACGGCGCAGCCAACGCATCCGGCGCGGGCGGCGACGCCCGCATCAGGCCACGATGCCCCAGGCGAACGGATCGGCCGGATCGACGATCAGCTGCGAGCGCGCGGTGATGTACGCCTGCCCGCTGATGCGTGGCGCGATGCCGCGGCCGCTCAGGCGATAGCTACCCTCGAACGCGCTGCCCAGAATGCCTTGCTGCACCCAGCGCTCGCCTTCGCCCAGCTTGCCGTCTGCGGCCAGGCAGGCCAGCTTGGCGCTGGTGCCGGTGCCGCAGGGCGAACGGTCGTACGCCAGCCCGGGGCATAGCACGAAGTTGCGCGCCACGCCGCTGCCGTCCGGGGCGGCGCCATTGACTTCGATATGGTCGATTTCGCCACCCGCCTCACCCGTGATCCCGGCCGCTTCCAGCGCCAGCCGGATCGCTTCGGTATAGGCGGTGAGCTCGCGCTGATGCGCCAGGTCGAGCGCACACGGCGCCTGCTCGGTGATGAAGAACCAGTTGCCGCCCCAGGCCACATCGCCGCGCACCCGGCCGTGGCCGGGCACGTCCACTTCCACACCGGCGGCCGCGCGGTAACTCTCGACATTGTCCACCGACACCGTGCCATCTTCGGCCAGTTCCACCCCGACGGTGCCCACCGGGGTTTCGATACGGTGCTGGCCCGGCGCGATGCGCCCCAGTTCGGCCAGCGTGCGCACCACCCCGATGGTGCCGTGGCCGCACATACCCAGGTAGCCGACGTTGTTGAAGAAGATCACCCCGGTGCAGGCGGCAGGGTCGCGCGCCGGCAACAGCAAGGCGCCGACCATGGTGTCCGAGCCGCGCGGCTCGCAGGCGACCGCGCTGCGCCAGTGGTCGAAGTCCTGGCGGAAGCGTTCGCGGCACTGCGCCAGGTCGCCATCGCCCAGATCGGGGAAGCCGGCCAGGACCACGCGGGTGGGTTCGCCGGCCGTATGGGAGTCGATGACGTCGATGGTGTGCATGGCTCATGCTCCCATTGCCGGCCCGCGGACGACTAGCGTTCAATGCGAAGTGAAAATGCGGAAATCTGCACAATCGCCAACCCGCTTCACGGCCGCGCGTTTACGCTAGGATCAAGCCTGGGTTGCACCACCGTGCAGCCGTCAAATCGTGATCGCTACCATGACCCTGATGGACCTCAACCTTCCCGCACTGGAAATGCAGACGCTGTTCGATGCACTGCCGGACGTGGTGTTCTTCATCAAGGACAGCGAGGGCCGCTACACCCATTGCAACCTCACCCTGGTACGGCGGCTCGGGCGCAAGCTGCGCAGCGAGATCATCGGCCGCTCGCCGCTGGAAGTGTTTCCGTTGCCGCTGGGCGGCAGCTACATGATGCAGGACCGCCGCGTACTGCAGGGCGAGCTCATCGACAACCAGTTGGAGGTGCATCTGTATCCCAACCGCTTGCCGGGCTGGTGTCTGACCTTCAAACGCCCGCTGTGCGAGGCCAACGAGGTGATTGGCGTGGTGGGTATTTCGCGCGATCTGGGTCAGCCCGATAGCCGGCATTCGGCGTATGAGCGGCTGAGCCAGGTCATGGAACACATGCAGTCCAACTTCGGCGACAACCTGCGCGTGCAGGCGCTGGCCGATCTTGCCGGGCTCTCGGTCGCGCAGCTGGAGCGGCACTTCCGTCGCGTGTTCCAGGTCACCCCGCAGCAACTGCTGACCAAGCTGCGCATCGAGTCGGCGATGCGCCTGCTGTACGGCGACGACAGCATCGCCAGCATCGGCCAACGCTGCGGGTTCGCCGACCAGAGCGCGTTCGCCCGCCAGTTCAAGGCCACCGTCGGCATGACCCCGCGCGATTACCGTGCGCTCAAGGGTCAGCTGTGAAGAGCTGGTTGCACGCTGCAATCGGACGCTGACACATAGCTGGCACAAATGCCGAATTCGGCAGGATTGGGAGCGCCCTCGCAGCGCGTTGCTGTCGCCCTGGAGCAGTGCATCGCTGAAGGACGCGTCAAGGTGATCCGGGACCCGGATGGTAGAATTCCGGGTTTCCCCTACTGCGTTGCCAATGGCCAGTTTTTTCCGCCGCAACAAGCCCACCGCGCCCGACAGCTCGCGCACCTCGCGCTATAGCCTGGAAGAACTGGCAGCCGCATTCCCCACCGCACCCTCGGCCGCCACGCCCGCAGCGCCGGTCGAGTCCACGCCGCCTGCGCAGTCCGGCACAGTGCCTGCCGCAGCGCCGCCCATGACGCCTGCCCCGGCAGCAGAAACCGCCGCACCGGCGGCACCAGCCGATACGCTTGCACGCGACATTGCAGCCCGTACCGGCCAGGCGCAGAGCATCGCCGCCGTGCCGAGCGCGCCGGCCGCACCCACACCTGCCGCGCCGTCTGCGTTGCAGGCATTGCCGGACCCGGCCCCGGCTGCCGCGCCCACCGCACCGACCCCGGTGGTGGTGGCGCCCGTCGTTGTGCAGCCTCAGGGCGCACCGACGACGCCTGTCGCTCCCCCCACGCACCCTGCAACGCCATCGCAGGCGACCACGCCGTCGGCGCCGGCACCGGTGACTGCCGCGCCGGTCGCCGCCCCGCCGGTGGTGGTGCCGCCTGCCGCAACGCCGACCGCGCCCACGCCGCCCGCCGCAGTCCCTACGGCAAGCGCGACACCGACCGTGACCGCACCGGTCATCGTCGGCAGCCCGACGCCTGCGACGCAGGACACCGACAGCATCGTCGGCCAGCACGACGCACTACCTGCCGCACCCGCCGGCAAACCGGGCTGGCGCGAGCGGCTGCGCAACAGCACCTTCGCACGCAGCTTCGGCGGCCTGTTTTCGCGCAACCCCAAGCTCGACGACGATCTGCTCGACGAGATCGAAACCGCGCTGATCACCGCCGACGTCGGCATCGGCGCCACCACCGCCTTGATCGAAGGCCTGCGCAAGCGCATGAAGTCGCGCGAATTCGTCGACGCGCAGGCCATGTTCAAGGCGCTGCGCACCGATCTCATCGCGTTGCTGCAGCCGGTGTCACAACCGCTGGTGATCGACCGCTCGGTCAAGCCGTTCGTGGTGCTCACCGTCGGCGTCAACGGCGTCGGCAAGACCACCACCATCGGCAAGCTGGCCAAGCGCTTCAAGGATGAGGGCAATAGCCTGATGCTGGCCGCCGGCGACACCTTCCGCGCCGCCGCGGTGGCGCAGCTGCAGGCCTGGGGCGATCGCAATGGCGTGGCGGTGATCGCGCAGGGGCAGAACGCCGATGCCGCCTCGGTGGCCTTCGATGCGCTGCAGGCGGCCAAGGCGCGCGGTACGGATGTGCTGATCGCCGACACCGCCGGCCGCCTGCATACCCAGACCGGGCTGATGAACGAGCTGGGCAAGATCCGCCGCGTGCTCGGCAAGATCGACCCCGCCGCACCGCACGAAGTGCTGATGGTCATCGACGGCACCACCGGCCAGAACGCCATTTCGCAGCTGCGCCAGTTCCATGCCGCCGTCGGCGTCACCGGCCTGGTGGTGACCAAGCTCGATGGTACCGCCAAGGGCGGCGTGGTCTTCGCACTGGCGCGCGAGTTCAACATTCCGATCCGGTTTGCCGGCATCGGCGAACGCCCGGAAGATCTGCGCGTGTTCGACCCGGTCGCCTTCGTCGACGCCTTGCTGCCGGACGCCTTGGGCAGCTGAGTGGCTGACGCCTGCCCGCATCTGCAGCCCCTGTACGCAAGCGCGTGGCAGGCCGGCTGCACGGCGCAGCAGGTGTCGCACGGCTGGTCGCGCGCCAAACGCGTGCTGGAGTTTGCGCACGACATGCCCGCCTCGCTACGTGCAACGCAGTGCAGCGATGTGGCGGTGTCTGACTCCCATGCACCTCGGGCCACGCTTTGGGCTGGTGATGCAGGCTTGTTCTGCCGGCGGTGCCGGGTGGGTATGGCGTTTCCACTGCACTGAGCTCGCCACCGCACGACCGCGCGTGTGCCCCGCACCGCCCTCCTTCACCGCCAGCAGACCTCATGCCCGCAGATCTTGCCACTTCATCCGTCGACGCTTTCGTCGCCCCGTTGCTGCACTGGTTCGACGGCCACGGGCGTCACGATCTGCCCTGGCAACATCCACGGGCGCCGTATCGGGTCTGGCTGTCGGAAATCATGCTGCAGCAGACCCAGGTTGCAGTGGTCATTCCCTACTTCCAGAAGTTTGTCGCACGCTTCCCGACACTTGCCGACCTGGCGGCAGCCGACAACGACACGGTGATGGCTCACTGGGCAGGGCTGGGTTACTACGCACGCGCACGCAATCTGCATTCGGCCGCCAAGCAATGCGTCGCCTTGCACGATGGCGAGCTGCCACGCGACCTCGATGCACTGCTCGCGCTGCCCGGCATCGGCCGCAGCACCGCCGGTGCGATCCTGAGCCAGGCGTGGAACGACCGTTTTCCCATCATGGATGGCAACGTCAAACGCGTCATGACGCGCTTCCACGGCATTGCCGGCTACCCCGGCCTGCCGGCCGTCGAAAAGCAGCTGTGGCAGCTGGCGGCAACGCATGTCGCGCATGTGCCCGACGGCCGCCTGGCCGACTACACGCAGGCGCAGATGGATTTCGGCGCCACGCTGTGCACACGCGCCAAACCGGCCTGCGTGCTGTGCCCGTTGCAGGATGCCTGCGTTGCCCGCCGCGAGGGCCTGGTGGAGGCGCTGCCCACGCCCAAACCGGGCAAGGTCCTGCCCGAGCGCGAAGCGACCGCCCTACTGCTGGAAAACGCGCAAGGCCAGATCCTGCTGCAGCGCCGCCCACCCACCGGCATCTGGGCCTCGCTGTGGACGCTGCCGCAGGCCGACACCGACAGCGGCATGCGCGCCTGGTTCGCCACGCATCTCGATGGCGACTACGAGCGCGCCGACGAGATGGCGCCGCTCGTGCACACCTTCAGCCATTACCGCCTGCATCTGCAGCCGTTGCGCCTGCGCAAGGTCGCACTGCGCGCGGCGGTGCGCGACAATGACGATCTGCGGTGGGTCGCCCGCGCCGATCTCGGCTCGCTGGGCTTGCCGGCGCCGATCCGCAAATTGCTCGACACGCTTTAAGCACGCCTCAAAGGAATTCGCATGTCCCGCACCGTGTTCTGCCAGTACCAGCAATGCGATACCGAAGGCCTGGATTTTGTGCCCTATCCCGGCGAACTCGGCCAGCGCATCTTCGCGCAGATCGGCAAGAGCGCTTGGCAGGCATGGCTTGCGCACCAGACCATGCTGATCAACGAAAACCGGCTATCGCCGCGCGACCCCAAGCATCGCGCCTTTCTCGAAGCCGAACTGCAGAAGTTCCTGTTCGAGCGCAATGCCGATAAGCCCGAGGGCTATGTGGCGCCGCTTGGCGAAGAATAGTTGGCGCGCGGACTGGGATGTTGCGGGTGGGGGTCGGCAGCGAGGCAGCGAGTCGATCGCCGCAACGCGGGATCACGCATTTTGTGGCCATGCCCCGGGAATAGGAAGTGGTGATTCACGATGACGAGCACTGGCCCATCCGGCATTGAGCCGCGCGCAATCGATGCGTTTATCACCGGGGCGATCGACGCGCAGTGGCAAAAGGTCGCGATGGTCATTGCGAAAGCCCTCACCGACGAGCGGTTGAATCTGGCCGACGTCGCGGACGCGGCCGACCAGGTTGCGCAGCGCATTGCCGGCCTTGTTCGCGACGGTCGGCTCGAGGCTGCGGGCGATATGACCGACTGGCGACACGGCGAAGTGCGCCTTGCCACGCCTGCGCCACACGCACGCTGAAGCACCCGCCTTGACAACTGTGTCATGCAGCGCGCGGCTTCCAGCGCCCAAGCGCTGCTGACAACAGGACTGCACTCACCGCCAGACGGCGCGACCTGCGCGCGGTGCGGCACGCACCCGGCGTTCTACGCACCGCCCACACTCACCTGACGACTGCTCGCCACGCCTTGTAAGCCGCGTCAGGTCCCCAAGCCCGAGTTGCGGCACAGCTCATTCGCCCGCTGCGCTGCGCGCGTACCGAGCGGTTGAGCGCCTGCGTGCATTGCCGACCTGCGCTGGTGTGGCAGCGCGGGGGTCGAGATTCCGGTACGCGGCCGGCCACATCCTCCGCCTCTCACATTCTATTGCCACACATTATATTTTTAAGTAGATTGAATGGCATGCCGACCCATGCCACGCCTGCACTGCCACGTTTTCGCGCCGATCCTGCCAGCATGCAGCGCCTGCGCGCGTCGGCCGGGCGCGCCTGTGGCTTGCTCAGGGCCATGGCCAACGAGGATCGCCTGCTGTTGCTCTGCCAGCTGGCCCAGGGCGAGCGCAATGTCGGCGAACTGCAGGCAGCCACGGCCATTGTGCAGCCCACGCTGTCGCAGCAACTGGGCGTGCTGCGCGACGAAGGTCTGGTCAGTACTCGTCGCGCGGGCAAATACATCTATTACCAACTCGCCAGCGCCGACGTGCTTGCGGTGATGCAGGCCCTGTATGCCAGCGTCTGCGGCACAGCGGAGCCAGATTGACATGGTCGTCGACTGGAGCAATTTCACCCCCTTGAGCGCAGTGGCCGGGGGCGGCCTGATCGGCCTTGCCGCCGCGTGGCTACTGGTGTTTGAAGGACGCATTGCCGGCGTCAGTGGCATCGTCGGCGGCTTGCTGCAGCGCCAGGGTCGCGATGAACGCAATTGGCGGGGCGCGTTCGTGCTCGGGTTGCTCGGTGCCGTGCCGCTGTGGGCCGTCGTGCGGCCGCTGCCTTCCATGCAGTCGCAAGCGACATGGTGGTGGTTGATCGGCGCAGGCTTGCTGGTTGGATTCGGTGCGCGCATGGGCGGTGGCTGTACCAGCGGGCATGGGGTGTGCGGCATCGCGCGTGGCGCACGGCGCTCGCTGATCGCCACCGCCGTGTTCATGGGCGCGGCGATCGCCACCCATGCCCTGCTCGCCACGTTGCGGGGCGTCTGGTGAATCGGGTTCTCAGCAGCGCGATCGCCGGGCTGATCTTCGGGACCGGCCTGTTGCTCTCAGGCATGGCCGATCCGGACAAAGTCCTGGGTTTTCTGGATGTCGCCGGCCGCTGGGACCCGTCGCTTGCGTTGGTGATGCTCGGCGCCATCGGCGTCGCGGCGCCTGCGTTCTGGTGGGCGCGGCGACGTGGTCGAACACTGCGTGGTGCATCGCTGCAGTTGCCCAGCCACCGGCAGATCGACGGCCGACTGCTATGGGGCAGCGCGCTGTTCGGCATCGGCTGGGGATTGGTGGGGCTGTGCCCGGCGCCGGCACTGCTGGGCGCGGCTGCACTGCAGCCGTCCAGTCTGGTGTTTGTGTCGGCGATGTTGATCGGCATGCGGGCTGCACCTGCTGTATCGACGGCGCGCCGAACCTGATCCGCCTCGCAGATCGCACCGCTAACCGCTGCAACTGCATCGCCGGTCATCGGCAGTGCAAACCACGGCCAAGCCTTGCGTGCATTCGCACACCATCCAACGCAGGTTTACCGATGTTCGCGGGGTTTCCACGGTCACGCTGCGCGATCACTGCGGTCTTGCAGCAGCAGCCAATCGGCCACCCCGACCGCATCGGCGACGCTGCCGCAGCGCGGTAGCGTCACCGGGTACGAGGACGTCCTCAGCCCACGCCGGTCGGCCCATCCAGCAACATGCGGATGCGCTTGAGCAATTCCTTCTGCGTGTAGGGCTTGTTTACCACATCGAATTCCGCCCCGCCCACGTCGGTGCGCTGGATGCTGGCATCGGCATAACCGGTGGTGAGCAACACCTTGATCCTGGGCAGCAGGCGGCGCGCTTCGCGCGCGAGCACTACGCCGTTCATGCCGCCGGGCATGATCAGATCGGTGAACAACGCATCCACGTCCGGGTGCTGCTCGAGCAACTCGATCGCTTCGCGCCCACTGGCTGCGGAGAGGATGTGGTAACCGGCGTTTTCCAGGAACATCCTGGCCACCACCGCCACGTCCTGTTTGTCTTCCACCACCAGGATGGTTTCGTTGCCGCCTTTGTCGATGGCACGGCTCTTGACGGCCTGCAGGTCGTTTTCGAACTCGCTGGATGCCGGGAAATACAGCCGCACCGTGGTGCCTTCGCCCATTTCGCTGTAGATGCGCACGGTGCCGCCGGACTGTTTGACGAAGCCGTACACCATCGACAGCCCCAGTCCCGTGCCCTGCCCCTCGTCCTTGGTGGTAAAGAACGGCTCCATGACGCGGCTGGCGACCTCCGGCGGCATGCCCGAACCGGTGTCGCTGACGGCAATGCTCACATAGCGGCCAGGCGCCAGCTGGTGGTGCATGGCCAGATCGTGGCTGGTGATTTCCACATTCTGGGTCTGCACCGTCACTTCCTTGCGCTCGGACTGCGCCATCGCATCGCGTGCATTGATCAGCACGTTCAACAGCGCCACTTCGGCCTGGGTGGTGTCGATCTGACAGTTCCACAGCCCCTCTTCCAGCGACTGCCGCAGGCTGATGCCGCCCCCGAGCGCGCGCTCGGCCATGTTGTTCATGCCCGACACCAGGCCATTGAGATTGACCACCCGGCCCCGCAATTTCTGCTTGCGCGAAAACGCCAGCAATTGCTGCGTCAGGGTGGCCGCCTTTGCCGCAGCGGTTGCGGCATGTTCGGCGCTGAAGGCGATGCGCTCGGCGTTTTTGGCGGCATCGCCGGTGACCATCATCTGGATCACTTCCAGATGACCGGACATCACCTGCAGCAGATTGTTGAAATCGTGCGCGATGCCGCCGGTCAACTGCCCCAGCGCTTCCATCTTCTGCGCCTGACGCAGGGCGTCCTCGGCATCGCGGCGACGGCTTACGTCCAGCTGCGAACCGAAGAAGTAGACCAGGTTGCCTTGCTCGTCGAACACCGGCGAGACGAACAGCGCGTTCCAGAACGACGAACCATCCTTGCGGTAATTCAGCACCTCGGTGGCAAATTCGCGGCGTTGTTCGATGGACTCGCGCACGTCCTGCACGCTGGCCGGATCGGTATCCGGGCCCTGCAGAAAACGGCAGTTGTTGCCGATGATCTCATCGGCCGAATACCCGGTCATTTCCAGGAACGCACGGTTGGCGAACACGATCGGGTTATCGGGCAGGTGCGGGTCGGTGACCGTCATCGGCATCCGCGTGGTTTCCACCGCGGCAAAAAAGATATCCGAGCGATGCTTCTCCACAGGCAGGCTGCGAGATTCGCTGATATGAGGCGCCCGTAGCTCTCCGTGACGGGTATCGTTCAAGTGATGTTCTCCGCGGGGCCATTCCCGTGATGACAGTTTAGTTGGGTCCGGTGAGCTAATCCCTCACATCAATGAGCCTTTCCAGTACGGCTGCGCGCGCCCATGCAACCAAATGCAGCCCTCCCGCGTAGCGGCGCATTGCGGGCAACGCAGCTGCTTAACGCAGCACGTCGGTGCCGCCAGGCACGTGCGTGCGCCCACCCTGCTTTGCCGTAGCATGCCCATGCAGTTCGCAGCTCCTGCGCCGTCGTCCCGCCGTGTCGGATGCGTCGCGCGCGCCTTCTCCCACGCCGGCGTGCGCGCCAGGCGACCAGGCGACGCCACCATGCCGGGCTATCAGACCCAGATCCACGAGCTGACCTTCGGGCAGCAGACCTACGTCATCCGCGCGTTGACGGACAAGCAGCAATTTGCCGACCCCGACGACGCAGCCGCCGACGCCGGCATTTCCTCGGCGCAGTGGAGCCTGTTCGGCCAGGTGTGGCCGGCAGGCCGGTTGCTGGCCGAAGCGATGGCGACGCGGCCGGTGGAAGGCCGGCGCATTCTCGAGCTCGGCTGCGGCCTGGGTTTGGCGAGCCTGGTCTTGCGCAAACGCGGCGCCGACGTGGTGGCCAGCGATCACCACCCGCTGGCAGAGGTGTTTCTGGCGTACAACGCCGCGCTGAACGCGCTGGATTCGGTGCCGTACCGCCGGCTCGACTGGGACGCGGGCGCCTCGAACATGGGCCAGTTCGACATGATCATTGCCAGCGACGTGCTCTACGAAACCCGCCACGCCACCATGCTGGCCAAGCTGATCCCGGGGCTGGCCAGGCCCTCGTGCGAGATCGTGGTGAGCGACCCTGGCCGCGGCAACGCCAACGCGCTTTCGCGCATGCTGGCCGATATCGGGTTCTCGCTGATCGCCGGCGAACGCCAGGCCTCGGCACAGGTGGCCAAGGCCCCGCGCCTGTTCGTCTACCGCCGCAAGATGGACAACTGGTGACCGGCAGGCGGCCGAGGGCACCGTGCCTCAGGGCGCAGGCGTGTAGTCAGACAACAGCACCGGCTTGCGCGGATCGGCCTTGATTTCCTTGTGCTCGCTCAGGCGCAGCGCATCGGCGTCGGGCGTGTCGTCGGTATTCAGTTCCCAGGCCTCGATCACGCGCTTGTGGAACAGGAATGCACGGCGCGTGCGGTCGTAGCGGAAGGTGATGTAGTCGGTCCAGTGCTGGCCGCAGGCCACTCCATTTTGCACGGTGAAGTATGCGCCCTTGGCCACCAGGCCTTGTTCGTCATCCAGAAACGGATCGCACTGGCCGCCCTCGTCGGCCTTGAAGATCACCCGCGTATTGCGTGCAGCTTCGACAACGCCACCGTCCGCGGTCGCAACCAGAACCAGCAAGGTCCGCGCCGGCGCCGCGCGGCCATCCGCACGCAGCGTCTGTTCTGCGGATGCACGCAACGCGACCACATAATCCTGCCGGCCGTCGCCAGTGAGATCTGCGCTGGCAACACGCATCACTGACTGCCCGGCAGGCAATACTTTGGCAGCACCTGCAGGCAGCGTGGCGGCGCCAGCTGGCAGCGCCATTGCCATTGCCGCCGTCCACCACCAGCATCGCATTGTCATGGCCGTTCCCTCATCTGGTCTGCGTCGAGCGCGCAAGCATAGCCGGCCATGCTTGCAGTCGCGCGATGCCTGCGGTTCGACCACACGTTCGATGACGATGCCCACCTGGACACCGCTCAGGAGCGGACAGTAACGCCCACCCTCCCAACGACCGACGGCGACCACCACTGCACGACAGCGCTCAGTCGCGTCTTGTAAGACCCGCTCAGTGGAAGCCTTCGACATCGTGCGCCAGAGGTCACCGTGCCGTATAGCACCCCATCACTACGCAACAGCGCCTTATCATCGACGCAGGCAAAGCCGCGCTGCAGGCGCGCCAAGCTCGCATCGCCCGACCGGGCAACAGCCCTGCACCGCACTTTTTGGAACTCCATGAAACGATTCTTCGCCTGTCTCGTACTGGCCACATGCTGCCTTTGCGCCACAGCGTCGGCCGAAGAGCTCGGCGCGTATCTGCGTACCCACTATCCCTCGTTGAGCTATGTCGAGCGCTACCGCGCCACGCATCCGGAAGACGCGCTTGGCAGCGCTGACGCATGGGCGGCAGGCACCAGACTTCCGCCCGAAACCACAGCAAGCGATGTTTCGCGGCGCCTTATCGGCCTCGCCGATCAGCACGTCGCGCTCGCCGGGGCCAAGGCCGGCAAGACTGAGACCTTGGGCGTTCTGTTCAGAACCTCAAGCGATGGTCACATGATCGTGTGGCGCATCCTCGATGCGCGCATCACCGGCCTCGCGCAAGGCGACAAGGTTCTGCAGATCAACGGAATACCCACGGCGGCATGGCTGAAAAGTGCGGCGGACCTGACGTTCGGCGGCAACGCGCGCGCGCGGCAAGCCGAAGCTGCCCTGTCGCTCGCACTCGGCACCCCAGCGGCGCATCAGGTGGCCGGTGCCGGCAAGACGGTTGCACTGCGCGTGCAGAGGTTCGCGCAGGCGCCGCGCCAGGTTGCGCTGCACTATCAGCCCATGACGCAGGAGCTTGCGCGCACGCTGGCATCGGCGGTCGACGTACCCGATCTGCCGGAGGTTGCGCAAATCGGCAACACCAGGGTGGGAAGCATTCGCCTGGGCGCGTTTGCGCCGCAGTACAACGCCACGTTCACTCAGGCGGCGGAAGCCAGTGAGACCGCAGCGCCGCAGACCAACGACCCGGACGCCCCCATGCTGGCCGGGTTTTGTGCGGTAACCCGGGAGCTGATCGGTCGCTACGATGCCATTGCCGCACGCTCGGATGTCATGCTGATCGACTTGCGCGGAAACATGGGCGGGTTCGCACGCGAAGTGCGCGGATTTTCCTGGGCGCTCACCGGACGCAAGCCGTTGAAGACTTACGAGATGCGCGCGTCGGGAATGCCGGGAAGCGTGCGCCTGGAAGCGCTGCAGGACGATGCCAGCTGCGGCAGCGTCGCTTCGCACAAGCCGCTCATCGTGCTGGTGGATGCAGGTACCCGATCGGCCGGTGAATTGCTGGCCACCTACCTCTGGGCCAGCGGCGCCACGATCATGGGCGAGCGCACCATCGGTGCCGGAGGCGGCCGGGATTCGGAAAGCCAGGGTGTTGCGTTGGGCGATTCCGGATATCGCGCGCTTGTCAGCGAAAATTTTTATATTTTCGATCCGACGGAAGACCTGCGCATTGGCGAGATGGACGAAGCGACGCTCGTTGATCGCGTGGCGGCAGACGGTTTTCGCCCGAGCCGAACGCACCCGTTCGCCACCCAGTCCATCGGCGTCGTGCCTGATGTGCCGCTTGCGATCGATGCGGCTGACTTGAACGATGGCGGTCATGGCCTCTTGCTGCGCGGTCTGGTCGCCGCCGGATTGACCAAGTGATTCTCCGCCGCTCCAACGCAGGATTGTGCGTACATACACGCTGATCGCGACCATGCAGCGTTGCATCGTTCGACGGATGCAGCCACTCCACAGGCTATGGCAAGGCAATCGCGCGGCTACAACTGCCCAGCGGCCGCCAGGGCCTTGCAGCCTGCGCTCTTGGCGCGGTCGTCCTGGCGAGGTTGCGATCGCGTACAGGCAAGCGGGCATGTTGCAACCCAGCCATGCAAAGCGCGCGGACCAATCAACCAACCACCGCGTGACGTAAACCAGAATGCATTCCGTCGCCAGCACGGACAACGCCTGCGCGCGGCGCTTCAACATTTCGAGCGGCGGTGACTACTGCCGGTGCGATGGCGCTGGCGGAACCCGGCGCATCCGACCCAGGCCCGTGTCTGCGCGACCGGCATTACCTGGGCAACACCGCACCGCCAAGGCTGATGGCCGCGCGCAACTCATGCTCGCGCCTGGCGCGTCGGCTACGACAGCCACCGCATCCTGCAAAAAGAACGGGAAACGCAACTGCATTGCGTGGTGCTGCTCTAGCGGAACGCCAAGCGACGGACCGCAGCGACGGCTGGGTACATCGACGTACTGCCCGAAAATGCGCTACTGCCCATCCAGTTCGCAGGCGCGGTACTCCTTCGGGTCGAGAAAATCCGCCAGACAGGACCCCACCCGCAATGCCTGTTCGCGCGCATCGCCACGATAGTCGCCCTCGCCCGCCCCTTCGATGGTGGCGATCGGTGCCGCGCGGTCGCGGTGATAGACGAATGCGGTCGACAACCAGCGCGTCTGCCCGGGCGCCTGGCTTTCCATCGTCTCCACGCGGAACTCGCCGCAATACCCGTGGATCAATGTGCGTCGAAGTGTCTTGTGCGTCATGCGCGAAGTATCGCCATGCAGAGTTGAAGATGACGTGGAAACAGGCGCCAACCGCCCTGCGCATCCACCGCGCCTGTCACTGCACGACGCGTCAAAAGACACAAGGAACCCCTACCGGTATTCGCATCGTCTGGCGTCGAAACAGCCAGCAACCGGCGCAGCCAGCTGCCAGTGCTGGCAACCAGTACACAATCAATCAAATCGCAGGGAGGTGTTACCGTCATCAACAGCGCGAAGGAACGACCCACTTGCGCTGCGAGACTGAAGAAATGGTGGCCGAGGACGGAATCGAACCGCCGACACGGGGATTTTCAATCCCCTGCTCTACCAACTGAGCTACTCGGCCACTAACCCAACACTGCTGCCAGCGTTGCGAGGACGCGCATCATAGCGAGCAGGCGCAGTTTGGGCAAGCGTTGTGACGAACTTTGTTGCAGCATGGCGTCAGGGCCTGCGTTTCTTGCGCCGGTTCACGCTGCGCGGCGGGAGCGATGGCCTAGCCTGCGCGCATCGACCGGAGATCGCCATGCGCCTGCCTCGCCTGCTGTTGTCGCTCCTCGTCCTGCTGCCGGCTGCTGCGTTTGCGCGGCAACCGGTGCGTGCGGTGACGCAACTGGATATCTCGCGCTATGCCGGGCAATGGCACGAAATCGCGCATCTGCCGGTATCGTTCCAGAAGAAGTGCCGCAGCGACATCACCGCCAGCTACACCTTGCGCGACGACGGCCTGATCGGCGTGCGCAATGGCTGCCGCACTGCCGATGGCAGCCTGGCTCAGGCCGACGGGGTGGCAAAACCGGTCGCCGGCCACGCCGGGCAATTGCAGGTGCGCTTTGCGCCGGAATGGTTGAGTTGGTTGCCCCTGGTCTGGGCAGACTATTGGGTGATCGCCCTCGACCCGGACTATCAGTGGGCGGTGGTCGGCGAGCCGGATCGTAAATACCTGTGGATCCTGTCGCGCTCGCCACAGATGCCGCGCGCGCAGCTCGATCAGCTCAAGGCGCAGGCCACGCAGATGGGCTATGACCTGTCGCCACTGATCGTGGCAGCGCCCTTGCCGTGAGTCCGGGCATCGGCTGACCGGCAGCGCAGCGTCCGCGCCGACGGCAAGGCAGCGTCCGTACTGCGTAGTATTCTTGGCGCCGCCTTACACCCGCCAAGGACCACTTACATGCGTGCCTATCGCCTTCTGATCGTGTCGCTGGCCTGCGGCCTGCTGCTGAGCGCCTGCGGTGGCGCGGTCCGCCGCGTGTCCGAGCCGGCGGCCAGCATCCAGCAGCTCACCGTGCGTGCCGACGGCTCCTGGTCGGTGGACTTGCGCCTGCAGAACTACAGCAGCATCCCGATGCAGTTCGAGCGCGTGGCGCTGGAGATCTCTGCCGGCGAAGAGCTGGCCGGCAAGCTCGACCAGGCGGTGGGGATGTCGATCGGCCCGGAAACCGCCGACGTGGTGACCGTCACCCTGCAGCCGACCTCCCTGGGCCGCATCACCGTCGCCGACGTGCTTGCCGGCGGCCGCTCGCTGCCGTACTCGCTCAAGGGTACGGTGTGGGCCACCCCGCAGGACAAGAAACAACGCGAGTTCGCGGTGCAATCGCGCAACACGCTCAGCCCCGCCCCCGGCCTCAACGGCGTGCTGCGCTGACGCGCACGCCTCCTGCACCCTCTTTGCAAGGATCCCGCATGAGCAGCTACATCGCCCCGCTGACCGATTTCCGCTTCGCCCTGCACGATGTGCTCGGCGCCGAAGCCTTGTTCGCCCGGCTCGGCTACGGCGACGCCAGCGCCGACATCATCGACGCCGTGCTTGAAGAAGCCGGCCGCTTCACCACCCAGGTGCTGGCACCGCTCAACAGCGTGGGCGATGAGATCGGCTGCGCCTTCGACAAGAGCACCCACGCGGTGACCACCCCGCCGGGGTTTCGTGCGGCCTACGACCAGTTCGTGGCCGGCGGCTGGAACGGCCTGACCGCCGAGCCGGAGTTCGGTGGCCAGGGCATGCCGCACACCCTGGGCGTGCCGCTGAGCGAAATGATCAACTCGGCCAACCTGGCGTGGGGCAACTTCCCGCTGCTCTCGCACGGCGCCAGCGAAGCGCTGCGCCAGCACGGCGAGGCCTGGCAGCAGGAAGCGTTCCTCAAGCCGCTGACCGACGGCCGCTGGACCGGCACCATGTGCCTGACCGAGCCGCATTGCGGCACCGACCTGGGTCTGCTCAAGACCCGCGCCGAGCCCAATGCCGACGGCAGCTACGCCATCACCGGCACCAAGATCTTCATCACCGCCGGCGAGCACGACCTCACCGACAACATCGTGCATCTGGTACTGGCCAAGTTGCCGGACGCACCGGCCGGCGCCAAGGGCATCTCGCTGTTCGTCACCCCCAAGTTCAAGGTGGATCGCGACGGCAACATGGGCGAGCGCAACGCGCTGCATTGCGGCTCGATCGAGCACAAGATGGGCATCAAGGGCTCGGTGACCTGCGTGATGAATTTCGAAGGCGCGCAGGGCTACCTGGTCGGCAAGCCGCACAAGGGCCTGCAGGCGATGTTTACCATGATGAATACCGCGCGCCTGAGCGTGGGGCTGCAGGGCATCGGCCTGTCCGAGCGGGCGTATCAGAACGCCCTGCGCTACACCCGCGAGCGCCTGCAATCGCGCGCGCTCAGCGGCGCCAAATTCCCCGACAAGCCGGCCGACCCGATCATCGTGCACCCGGACGTGCGCCGCATGCTGCTGACCATCAAGTCGCTGACCGAAGGCAGCCGCCTGCTGGCGCTGCACGCGGCCAGCCTGGTCGACGTGGCGCACCGCGGGGCCAGCGAGCAGGAACGCGCCGATGCCGAGACCCTGGTGAGCTTCCTCACCCCGATCTCCAAGGCCTGCCAGACCGAATGGTCGATCGAAAACACCTACCACGCGCTGCAGTGCTTCGGCGGCCACGGCTACATCCGCGAATACGGCATGGAGCAGCTGGCCCGCGACGCGCGCATCACCACCATCTACGAAGGCACCACCGGCATCCAGGCGCTGGACCTGATCGGCCGCAAGACCGCCGCCAGCCAGGCCGCCGGACTCAAGCTGTTCCTGGCCGATGTGGAAACCCTCGCCAATGCACAGGAAGGCAACGTCGCGCTGGCCGAGTTCATCAAGCCCTTGCGCGACAAGTGCAGCGAATGGGCCATGTTGACCCGCGATGTGCTGGACCGCGCCGCACGCAATCCGGACGAACTAGGCGCCGCCAGCTACGACTATCTGTTCTATTCCGGCTACGTGGTGCTGGCGTACTGGTGGGCGCGCAGCGTGGCCGCTGCCGATGCCTCCACGCACAGCGAGGACTTCAAGCGCGCCAAACGTGAAACCGCACGTTTTTACTTCGCCCGCATCCTGCCGCGCACCTTGACCCACGCCGCCACCATCCGCAGCGGCGCGGCGCCGTTGATGACACTGGAAGCGGAGCTGTTCGGCGACGCCTGAGCAAGCGCCATCATCGCGGGCTGCCGCTGCCGTAGCAGCGGCCCTGGCCGCGACGAGGCGGTACCGATCAGCAAGGCGTCGCGCCCGGGTGCGCTCCTACGGAAACATCGCAGGATTCGCCGCCGTCGTAGGAGCGGCCTTGGCCGCGACGAGGCGGTACCGACCCGCAAGACCTCGCGCCCCGGCGCGCCGCTACGGGTAAACAAGGCCTTTAACGCGCCCGCAGACTGCTCACGCAGCACGGCGGCATCGCGGCCGAACCAGGCCTTGCTGACCGATTGATTGCAAGACACGCGCCAAAGCCGTTCGCTGCGATACACAAACTGTCAACGATCGGGTATAAGCTGTTTTCCCGATGGAGACAGACACGCACGTAGGTGATGTGATCGTCCCCGGAGGCATCCCTGCCCCGGTCGCGGGCAGCGCTGTCGCTGCGATCCAGCAACTTCCCACCTTGCGCCTGCTGTCTCTCGATGCGCACGGCCGCGTGCTGGACTGGATCAACTGGCAGGATGCCGCCTGCCTCTACGCGCGCGATGCGGTGTCCTGGACGCTGGGCGAGCCCTGCATGCAGATCCACGGCGGCATTTCGCGGCTCACAGGCGAGCGCAGCACACTGGAACTGCACCCGATCATCGCCGCACGCGGCCACGCCCGCTCGCGGGCGCTGGACCCCACCCCAACCCTCAGCAACACGGCGTTGTTCGCACGCGATTCGCAGCTGTGCATGTATTGCGGCCAGCACTTCAGCCGCCCGCACCTGACCCGCGACCATGTCATGCCGGTCTCCAAGGGCGGGCGCGACAGCTGGGAGAACGTGGTCACCGCCTGCTTCCAGTGCAACTCGCGCAAGGCCAACCGCACGCCGCAGCAGGCGCACATGCCGTTGCTGGCGGTGCCCTACCGGCCGAGCTGGATCGAGCACCTGATCCTGTCCAACCGCAACATCCTGTCCGATCAGATGGCCTTCCTGCGCGCACAGTTGCCCAAGCGTTCGAAGTTGTCGCTGTAAGGCTGCCTGGTGCGCGCACGCACAACGACGCAGCGAACGACCCGCGCAACGGCAGCCCCCTGCAGCTGATGGCTGCATGATCGGGCGAGCGCCTTGCGCGCCTGCAACCGATGTGGTCACCAGTCGATGACTCGCCTGACCCGGCTTGCCTTGCATTCCACCTGCGGCGTCTTCGCCGATTACGGCGCAGAGCAGAAGCCGCCGCTTCGACCTCTACCATCCACGCCCGCCTGAGCGCCCAACCCGCGAGTGATGCCAACGACGGCATCGGCACTCCCCACGATGTGCCGCCTGCGCAGTGCCCGATGCGCGGTCATGCCGTCTCCAGGGTGCGGCAGATTGCCGCAGCCCCCGGCAACGCCCGCGCAGGCCAGCAGCGACGGCACGTCCGACCATCACCGCCCGCTGACAGCTGAACCGGTTTGCTTGCCGGGCCTTCGCATGGGGAGGACAATATGGCTTCAGAACATTGACACGATGATGATCGACTCCACCCGCTACCCGCGTCTGTCCCGCATCCAGACCCCCGACGACCTGCGCAGCTTCGACGAAGCCGAGCTTGCGGCAATCGCCGAGGAGCTGCGTGCCTATCTCATCGAATCGGTCGGCAAGAGCGGCGGGCACTTCGCAGCCGGCCTGGGCGTGATCGAACTCACCGTCGCCCTGCACTACCTGTATCAGACCCCGGTCGATCAGCTGGTGTGGGACGTCGGCCATCAAACCTATCCGCACAAGATCCTCACCGGTCGGCGCGACCAGATCCACACGGTCAAGCAGAAAGACGGCGTGGCGCCGTTTCCCAAGCGCGAAGAAAGCATCTACGACACCTTCGGCGTGGGCCATTCGTCCACCTCGATCTCGGCCGCACTCGGCATGGCGATCGCCGCGCAGCGCAACGGCGACGACCGCAAGGTGGTCGCGGTGATCGGCGATGGCGCGATGACTGCGGGCATGGTCTACGAGGCGCTCAACCACGCCGGCGGCATGGACCCGGAGCCGAACCTGCTGGTGATCCTCAACGACAACCGCATGTCGATCTCCGAAGCGGTCGGCGGGCTGACCAAGATGCTGGGCCGCGCCAGCGGCAGCCGCACCCTCAACGCCATTCGCGAGGGCGGCAAGAAGATCCTCGGCGACAAGAAGAACAACCCCACCGCGCGCTTCGTGCGGCGCTGGGAAGAACACTGGAAAGGCATGTTCGTGCCGTCCACGCTGTTCGAGGAAATGGGCTTTCACTACACCGGCCCGATCGACGGCCATGACCTGCCCGGCCTGGTCGGCGCGCTCAAGACGCTGAAGACCCTCAAGGGTCCGCAGCTGCTGCACGTCATCACCACCAAGGGCAAGGGATACGAGCTGGCCGAAGGCGACCAGATCGGCTATCACGCCGTCGGCCCGTTCGACCCCAGCAAGGGCCTGGTGGCCAAGACCGGCGCCAAGAAGCCGACCTACACCGATGTCTTCAGCGACTGGGTCTGCGACATGGCCGCCGCCGAGCCCAGGCTGCTGGTGATCACCCCGGCCATGCGCGAAGGCTCGGGCCTGGTGCGTTTCAGCAAGGAATACCCGCAGCGCTACTTCGATGTGGCGATCGCCGAGCAGCACGCGGTGACGTTGGCAGCCGGCATGGCGACCCAGGGCGCCAAGCCCGTGGTGGCGATCTATTCCACCTTCCTGCAACGCGGTTACGACCAGCTGGTGCACGACGTGGCGGTGCAGAAGCTCGACGTGCTGTTCGCGATCGACCGCGGTGGCGTGGTCGGCCCCGATGGCGCCACCCACGCCGGCAACCTGGATCTGAGCTTCCTGCGCTGCGTACCGCACATGGTGGTGATGGCACCGGCCGACGAAGCCGAATGCCGTCAGATGCTGAGCACCGGTGTGCATTATCAAGGTCCGGCTGCGGTGCGCTATCCGCGCGGCACCGGCCCCGGCGCTGCACTGGACACCACGCTGACCACGCTGCCGATCGGCAAGGCGCAGTTGCGACACGGCGGCACGCGCATCGCACTGCTGGGTTTCGGCGCAAGCGTGGACGCCGCAGAAGCGGTCGGCCGCGAGCTCGGGCTGACGGTCGTCAACATGCGCTTCGTCAAACCGCTGGACAAGGCCATGCTGCTGGAACTGGCCAAAAGCCACGAAGGCTTCGTCACCATCGAAGACAACGTCGTTGCCGGTGGCGCCGGCTCGGGCGTGGCCGAACTGCTCAATGCCGAAGCCATCACCATGCCCATGCTGCACCTGGGCCTGCCGGACAGCTTCCAGCACCACGCCAGCCGCGAAGACCTGCTGGCCGAAGCCGGCATCGACCAGGCAGGCATCCGCGCCGCCGTGCTCAAGCGTTGGCCGCAACTGATGGCCGGCACCACCGCACCACGCAACGCCGCTGCTGGTTAAGCGCGGCGCCATCCACGCGACCGGGTTCGCCGGTCGATGGACACGCTGGGTCAGCGGGATTTCAGACGATCCAAACGCGCGACGCGCTCGCGCGGCGTCTTGATTCAATGACGACTGCTCGCTGCGCCTGACTCGCCACGCCGTGCGCGCGATCGGCCCTGCCTGCGCTGTGTCCTGTGTGCGCCAGGCGATCTCGATGGCATGCCTGCGCGGTGACGGGTATGCGCTGGCCCGCCGTGCAGGCGCAAGGCTGCCCGCAGGCCTACCCGACCCGGTCAATCAGCGACAGCACCAAGTGCCATGCCTTGCAGGCAGATCGCTACTCAGCAGCTGCGCCGTTGCGCATTGCAGCCGCAAATCAACGCACGCGATGCCTTACGACCGCGCTGGCAGGTCGCCGACGCTCGGCACAGTCCCCGTCTGCGCGAAGGTCTCCACCAGCCCCACGATGCGGGCTTGTGCGGCGATGTGCTGCAACTCCGCCTGCAGACGCAGCACATCCGAAGATGCTCCCGCAGCCAGCGCTTCGCGCATCACGTCCGGCAACGCACTCAGCTCACGCAGCCAGCGTGCAGCACCTGCGGCATGCAGACGCGCCGCGTGATCGAATTGATCGTAATCCAGCGGGTACACGATCGACGGCAGTCCAGCCGCCAGGCAGGCATACAGGATGCCGGCACCGCCGTGATGCACGACCAGCGCGTAACGATGCAGATGCTGCGCGTAATCCACATAGGGCAGGCGCCGATAATTGCCCTGCCCTGGCTGGTACGGCGCAGTCGTATCGCCATCGCTGAAATGAAAGATCACCTCGGGAAATTGCGGCGCCAGCGCGCGTAGCACGCCATCCATGCGCTGCTTGACCCATTGCAGATGCGTGCCCAGCGTGACCAGCACATGCCGATGGCCTGGAACGAATTCGGGTGCTGCCACCGTGGAAGGCGGCGTGCACAGCTGCGGCCCGACAAAGCGCAGTGCCGCCGGCCAGCGCTGCGCGAATTCGAAAGAAGGCAACCCCAACGCCAGAATGCACTGCGGCGAATACACCGCCTCGCTGTGATCGCTGCGGTATAGCGCCGGCAAGCCGCAGGCCCGCATCTGGCGCCGATAGCAGGCATGCAGGCTGCGCTTGAAGCCGCGTGTGAGCCGCCGCGCCAGCGCATGCCAGGCACGCTGGTGGGCGCGGGTTGCAGGCAGCAACCCACCGAAATAAGCGGGTGGGCCGTCGGCGGTTTCGATCACGCAGGGCGACGGCATGCTGGTCCACCACGCGATCCCCATCGCCTGTGCCGTGAGCCCGGCGCTGGGCAGGGTGAAATCGGCGATCACCAGATCCGGCCGTCGTGCGTTCCAGCGCTCCTGCAGTGCGGTGCCCACGCGTCCCATCAGGCCGAGCGCATCGTGCAGCTGTCGGCGTAGACGCAGCGGGTGATGGCCCACTGCGTGCGGCGGGTTGGCGATCTCCAGCAACACGCGGTCGGCTTGCGCGTCCAGGACGCCTGCACCACGCAATCCACATGCCTGGATACGCGCCTGCGCAGCTGGCGTGCTGATCACGTGCACATCGTAATGCGGCGCGAGCTGCCGGGCGATGGCCAGAATCGGATGCAGATGCCCGCTGTACGGCGGGGCGACCAGATCAATGCGCATGCACCCTGCCCCGTAGCGTCTGCTGGATCGCGGCGACGAACGCCTGGCACTCGGACAGCACGTCCGCGGTGGTCAGATAATCCATATGCCCGCACGCCGGCGCCAGCTGCACCGGCCCGCGAAACAGCGCACGCGAAATCCAGTCGCTGCGCCCCTGCACGCTATGCAGATGCGCGAACGTGGCCGGCTCACGGCACACCGGGCCGTAGGCGAACACGGCCAGACGCGCGCGCAGGTTCTGCGGCAGCTGCAGCGCGGTGAGCAACTGCAACCCGCAACTGCCGGCCAGCAGCACCGTCATCGGCGCTTGCGCAAGCAAGGCCTGCACTCTCATGCGATCGCTGTGCGGCACGCGCGCAATACGCGCAGTCAGGTATTGGCGTGCATTGGAAACACTGGCGCGCCACAGCGCAACGCGACGGTGCGGCGCCAGGTCGCTACGGTATGGGTAATTGCATGCAATCAACTGCCGGCCATCGCCGTGCAGCTGCTGCAGAAAATCGCGTTGCTGCGCGCTCAATGCACAGCTTGCCGGATCGCTCTGCCCGGTGAGAAAGGCGATCTGCACTGCCGGCGCGTCACTGCGCACGGAAGCGACCATCCGCCAAAACGCGGTAACGCCGCGTGCGCCAGGCGATGCGGCGTACGCAGGCCGCGTGCAGCAGGTGCAGCGGCTGCAGGCATTCGGCCAGGACCGACAGCACCGGCCGGTGGTGTACCGCACCGGTGCTGCGCCACTGCACCACACACAGCAGCAGCGCGCGCAGCAGCAAGATCGTCGCCCCGCACGCGATGGACCAGCCACCGGGCTGCACGCAGATGCCGAGCAACAGGGCCACCAGCAACACCGGCGGCAACCCCTGCAGCACCGAGATGGCACCGGCAAGACCGCTGCGCTGACGGCGCAGCAGAATCAAGGCGAACAGCATCCACCGGTGCATCTGACGGGCATAGCTGCGCAGATCCGGCATTGCGGTGCGCATCACCACCGGCGCCGTGGATTGCCACAGGCGCCCGCCGCGTTCGCGAACCAGCGTGGCAACCGCCAGATCGTCGGTCAGTTGCTCCAGCAATGCGGCAAAGCCGCCCCAGGTACGCAGTTGCGCCGTGCGCGCGGCGTAGCACATGCCATTGATGGTCAACGGCGCCGCGAACGGCAGCCAGCCCAGATAGGTGAGCGCCGCATTGTTGTTGACGAACTGCGACAGCAGGCGGCCAGCGAAAGTGTCGCTGTCGCAGTAATAAGGCAATGCGGTCACCACGTCGGCGTGGCTCAGATCCTGCAACAGCTGCGACAGCGCCGGCTCGCTCAGCTGCGCATCGTCATCCAGGATCAGACAGATCGGCGCCTGCACCTGGGCCAGGGCGTATTCGAGCTTCCACGCCTTGGGATTGATGTTGGCTGGCGCCGCGGGCACCAGCACCCGCGTGATACGCACCTGCGGATACTGCATCACCAGCGCGTCTGCGACCGTGTTCCCCGCCGCATCGTCCGCATCCAGCAGCCACCAGAACTGCGCGAACGGCAGCGCCTGCAGATTGGCCGCCAGCACGCCATGCAAATGCGCGTCACCACCAAGGATCGGCTGCAGGATCGCCACCTCGGCCGGGCTGCCGGCAAGAGCGCGTGCTGGCCGCGCGCGCGCCTCACGCATGACCCACAGCACAGCTGCCGACTTGCACAGCAGCAGGCTCAGGTACAGCGCTGCCAAAGCCAGCAGGGCTACGCCCACTGCGCCGCCTGCCAGCGCACGAAGGCCTCGACGCCCTCTTCCACGCCGACGCTGGGCGCCCCAAGATCGGCAAGCGTGCGTTGCGGGTTGAAGGTCTTGGAGTAGGCAAACGCACCGACGCCAAACCGCGTGATCGGCGGCTCGCCGCGCAACCGCAGCACACGATAAAGACCCTCCACCACGCTGGCCATGCGCAGCGCGGTGCCGATGCGCACCTGTCGGTGCGGCAACGGCAGCTGCAGGCGCGCCAGCACATCCAGCACCAACTGCTGCAGATCCACCGGCTGCGCATTGGTGAGGTTGTAGGCGCGCTGCAGCTGCGGTGCGGTGGCCGCGCGGTAGAGGTAATCGCAGAGCGTGTCGATATAGATCAGATCGCCGATCACCGGCCGGGTCTGGCCGACAAAGCGCGGCAACACCCCCTTGCGCGCAGCGGCGATCACGCGCGGGAACAACACCGTATCGCCCGGCCCGAACACCGCGCGCGGGCGCAGCACCGATGCCTGACCTGGATAGCCCTCCAGCAAGGTCTCGCCGAGGAATTTGGTGCGTGCGTACATGTTGACGAAGTCCGGTCCGATGGGGCTGTCTTCATCCAGATCGTATTGATGCGCCTCGCGGTAGAACACCGAGCTGGACGACACATACAGCAAGCGAGGGCAGCCGTTGCGCAGGCAGAAATCGACGACATTGGCGGTGGCCTGCACGTTGTGCAGCTGGAACTGCGCACGGCTCCCCCACGGGGACGCCAATGCCGCCGCGTGGATGACCACATCCGGGCGCCAATCCAGCGAAAATGGTTGGCTCAGATCGATGCGGTGATAGTTGGGCAATTCGCTGGCACGCCGCCCGATGCCGTGAATCTCCACGCCGGCTTGCCCTTGGAACCGGCGCAGGAACGCGCCGCCCACAAAACCGGATGCGCCGGTCACGAGAATACGCAGGCTCATCGCCACTCCGGTTGGTAACGGTCAAGACTGGGTTGGCAGTGCGAGGGCAGGATCGCCAGCTCCGGGTGCGCCTGCGACAACCCGTGCAACTGCTGCACGGTGCGTCGGAACGCGCTCCAATCGTGCATCAGCAAGCGGGTGGGCCACGCCGGCCACTGCAGCGTCGCCCAGGTGGCCGACGACCACACCGCATCTGCGCAGAGCAGCACCTCGCGGTCATGCTGGTCGCGTAACCACACGCCCATTTGCCCGGGGACGTGGCCGGGCAGCGGCACGGCGAGCACGCTGCCATCTTCGAACAGGTCGTACGCCGTGCCCAGGCCCTTCCAGGCGCCGCTCAGCTCGCGCTGCGGCGCCTGCTCGGCAAAGTGCAGGCGTCGATCGAAATCCGCCGGAAGCAGTTGCGGCAGCAAGGCACGGCGCAATCCCCCCAGGCGCGAGCAATTGCGCAGTTGCGCGTAGTCCGCACGCAGACAGCTGAATCGCGCGTTCGGCAGGTCGCGCAGGCCGCCCACATGGTCGGCATGGAAATGCGAAATCAGGCACCAGCCGATCTCGTCCAGCTGCACGTCGCGACGTGCCAGCTGCGCGCGCAGGGTTTCATGCGCAGGCAGGGTCACCGGGGTGGTCCAGCGATACAGCCGCTCCGGCCAGGGATCGGTGGCCTGGAAAAAATGCGTGGCGTAGCCGGTGTCGTAGAGCATCGCTCCACGCTGCGGGTGCCGGATCAACACGCTCAACGCGGGAAATTCCACCGCATGCCAATGGCCGTCTGCACGCACCATGCGCTCGCAATGGCGGCAGTGGCCAACCCGCAACAGCTCGAGAGAAACGCGCACGCGCATCAGTAGCGCAACACCATGCCGCCGATCGCCAGACCGGCGCCGGTGCCGAGAAGCGCGAACACCTCGCCGCGGCGCAGTTGCCCATCGACGCAGGCGTGATGCAAGGCACGCGGGAGCGAAGCGGCTACCTGGTTGCCGGTGGCGTGCAGGATGCGCACAACCTGATCGCTGCGTAGCCCCAGCGCCTGCACCACATGATCCAGGCCGCCGCCGGAAGCCTGATGCGGCACAAGGTAGCGCAGCTGCGCCGCGGTGAGGCCGGCATCGTGCAGCAGTTGTTCCCAGAACACCGGCAGATGACGCGCCGCAAAGCGATAGGCGCTGCGCCCATCCATCCAGAACGCGCGCGACGCATCGGCTGCGCCGTGCTGGTCATGCGCTGCGCGGGTACCGCCGCCGCGAATGCGGCAAACGTCCGCGCCGTTGCCGTAGCTGGACAGGCGACTGGACAGCAATGCTGAGCCGTCATCGGCGCTGCTGCGCCCGACCACCACGGCCGCGGCACCATCGCCGAACAAACCGGCGGTGGCCGGTACGGCATCGTCCAGCCCGGCCGATGCCACTTCGCTGGAGACGATCAACACGCGCCGATAGCGGCCCAGCGCCAGCGCATTGGCGGCCATGTCCAGCGCCACCAGGAAGCTCAGGCAGGTGGCATTGACATCGAATGCGGGAATGCCGGAATCGCCCAACCCCAATGCGCGCTGGATCAGCACCGCCTGGCAGGGAATCGGTTGCTCCATGACTGCACAGGCCGAGATCAGGCAGTCGATCTGGCTGCCGTCGATGCCGGCGTTGTCCAACGCCTGGCGCGCCGCGGCCGCTCCCATCGACGATGCGGTTTCGCCCTCGCCCACGTAGTAGCGGGTGACAACACCCAGGCGTGCGGCCGTGGTGCCGGCCGGCAACTGCCAGCGTGCGTCCAGCTCGCCGGAGGTGACTTCGCGCGCCGGGACATGGCGTCCGGTGCCCAGGATGCGCAGCGGCAATGCGTTCAACACGGAGCTCTCGGCAAAGAAGGCGCGCAGGATACCTTGGCAGGAACGGCCGGCCTAACCCCCGCGCGGACCGTCGCCCTGCTCGACCGCAGTGTCCTCCGTGCGGCGCGCGACATGGCTCCGGCGACCGGGCGCGGCAAGCACCGCTTCAAACGGCTGCAAGCACTGCACAATCCAAATCGCGAGCGACCGCGGCAGCCACTGGCGTGTGCAGACGTGGCTGGGACGCGTGCCGCCCCATGCGTCAGGCGATCAAGGCGCCTCCACCTCATAGCCGAGCGCCTGCAAGCGCGCCAGATAGCCGTCGGACGCGGTCAAGCGACTGATCGGCAGCACCGCGAAGGTGTTGCGATTGCGTTGCAGCGCAGTGGTGGCGATGCCGAGCCAATGCTCGCGCATGCGCCGCTCCAGATCGTCGATACCGCGCTTTCTGGCCGCATCGGAACTGGCCATCGCACTCATGCACGCCGCCTGCGGATCTTCGCGCGGCAGTTGGCGCAGCGCCTCGATGTCGCCCACCGACCAGGCATTGGCGCGTTCGACCATGGTGGGGAGATCGCGCTCCACCGTCACCAGGATGCTGCGAAAGCAGGCAATGTCGTCCATGCCGCCGGCGCGAAACTCCTTGAGCGCCTGCCGCGGGTCGGTGATCTTGTAGTCCAGCGCGGTCGGCGTCGGCTTGATGCCTGCGCGCTTGGCGGCGCGCTCCACCACCGACCAGATCACCGGCGAGCGGGCCAGGCCCGACCGTTTCAGCGCCGCCTGGTACAACTCGCCAGCGGCCAGCATCGGGCGCTTGCGCTCCACGCCGCGATCGTTGCCGATGTAGCGGGACTTGGCCACGCTCCAGCGTGCGTAGAGATCGGGCGGCAGCAGCTCGCGCAGTTCGCGGCCGTCGGCGTTCTTCATCGCCTTCATCGCCGACGGCAACAAGGTCAGCCTGCCGAAGAACCCCATATCGACATCGAGCTGTACGGTCGGCGCCATCAGTACCTGTTGGGACTGGCCGATGATGGTTTCCACTTCACTCGCCTGCCATTGCAGGCGCTTGGGCAACGGCGACTGCGTGCCCAGGATCCACAAGACATGCTCGCCCTTGCGGACCTTCCACAGGCCGGGCCCGGGCTGCACGCCGCGTACCACCATCGCTTCCAGATCCACTACCGGCGGTGGTACCGGCGCCGTCATCGGCGGCGCCGTTTCGCTGGCCGCCGCCAGCAGCGACACCAACATCAACCCCACGCCCCACCCCACTGCCCTGTGTCGCATCGTGCATCGCCCCCTGTGTGAGGCGGACATTACGTGAAGCCGGCACCCGCCGCGTTAGGGAAGCGTTGCGCTGGGGCAGGAGCGCATGACTGGCATCAGCGCGGGGCCAACGTGGCCAGATGCGCGGCCAACGGCGAAGCGGCATCGAGGAGCGCAAACCCTTCCCAGACGAAGCCCGGCGAGACCGTGCATCCCACCAGGGTGAAGTCGCCCAGCGAGCGTGCCGCCTGCCACTGTCCTGCGGGAACCACCTGCATCGGCTCGCCGCGTTCGGCCGCGTCCAGGATCAGCCGCTGCAGTTGTCCGCTGGCTTCGTCGTAGAGCAGCAACTCCAGGGCGTCGCCCTGCTGCCACTGCCAGGTTTCCTCGGCATCGACGCGATGCCAGGCGCTGCATTCGCCTGCGGCCAGCAGAAAACGGATGGCCGTCAGCGCCGGCCGGACGCGTCCATCGTCGATCACCTGACGGGCAGAGGCGTAGACGCGGCGGAAATGCCCGCCTTCCGGGTGCGGGGCCAGGTCGAGCGAGCGGATCAGGGCAGCGGCGGTCGGATGCATGCATGACATGCTAAGCCCGGAGGCCGCCGCGATGCATCAAGGCAGATGCTTGCCTGCGCGCAGACAGGTGCGGAAAAACACCAGCAAGTCCCAGCTATAGCGCTTGAGCAGGCGACGCGGCTCGTTGAGCAACCGGTACATCCACTCCATGTGCAGGCGGCGCACCCAGTCCGGCGCGCGCCGCGCCGTGCCGGACAGGAAGTCGAGCAGCGCACCGACGCCGAACACCAATGGGACACGCAGCGCGTGGCTGTGGTCCAGAATCCAGCGCTCCTGCAAGGGGTTGCCGAACGCCACCAGCAGCACATCGGCGCCGGAGCGGTTGATGCGCTCGGCCAGGCCATCGCCGGCGGCGGCAAACTCGCCGTAGCCGTCGCACATGCCCACCACCTGCTGCCCCAACGTGCCGGTCAAGGTGGCAGCGGCGGTCTTGCCCACGCCGGGCCGTCCGCCAAGCAGGAAGAACTTGAGCGGTTGCGCGCTGTGGCGGCACAGATACGGAATCAGATCGGTGCCGTTGAGATTGCCGGCAAAGCGGCGGCCATGAATCAGCCGCGCTGCCAGATCCATCCCGATGCCGTCGTTGACGATGCGCACGCTGGGTTCGCGCATGCGCATCCGCAACGCCTGACACTGCACCACGAAGTTGGTGTTGGCGAAGAACACCCGACGCGGCTGTTGCGCTGCAAGTGCGTGAAACAGATCCAGCGCGAAGGCTTCCTGGGTGGTGGACAACACCGGGAACCCGCCCAGCGGAATCACCACGCCCGGCGGTGTGTCGACAGCTGAGACGGTCGCTGTTTCGCTGTCCAAGTGCTGGCCCTGCGTCATCGAATCACCAAAGGTCGTAGGGGAATGCAGCCAGCAGACCGGCCTGCAGCTTTTCCAGATCGAATGCGCCGTTGCCACCCAGTGCCAGACATTCTTCGACGTTGTTGCCCGCATGCCACTGCATGCGCCCGGTCCCGTGGTAGTAATCGTCGTACTTGAAACGGTCTTCGCCATTGCCCCAGTCCAGATACACCGCCGGGATGCCGTACGCCTCGGCAAGGATGAGGCCGTGCAGCGAACTGCTGACCACCAGTTCGGCACCCAGCAGCTGGCTCATGAAGGTTGCCGGCTTGACGTTGGGAAACACCAGGTGGTCTGCGTAGGCGCTGTACTTCTCGACCGGTTCGTTGAAATGCGGAACGATGGCGAACGGACGCTTCTCAGCCGTGCCCAATGCCTCGGCCGGGAAAAACATCGGGGTCAGCAGACCCGGGTCGCCATAGACTTCCGGCACCGCGATGCCGCGGTCCAGCAGAAATTGACGGGTCTTGGGCCCGCGCACCGCCCGCACGTCGAGCGTGCTGAAGGTATTGCGCTCGGCCGGAATCTTGCCGTTGATGCCGCTGCCCCAGACGGTGTCGCCATCCTTGGCAAAGTGCAGCACCGAACCGATCGCGATCAGCTTTTTGCTGAGATCGCGCTTCTCGATCAGCGTCTTGTCCTGCAGGGAAAGTACACAGGACACGATCACCTTGGATAGGTGATCCCCCATGTTGACGCCAGCGTTCTTCGGCTGCCACCAGAACAATGCGCGACGTTCTGCGTGTTCTATCCACTTCTGCAGCAAAGCGTTGGCCATAAAGGGAGGTCTCCTGTCTTGAACGGGCGAGGTGCGCTGCATCAATGCGAGAGCGCGGCCTCCGAGGAAGCACGCGCGGCTGCGCCGGTGTGCTGCGGATACAAACGGGTTTCCGGATACGCGGCTGGATCCAGTACACGGTCGGTGGTGTCGGACCAGTTCAGACACTGGCGGTAACGCACATGCGGCGCGTCCAGCGCCTGCCCGATTGCAGCGACGATCGAATCGGCATTGCCGGGCGTATAACCAAAGCGCGACTGCTGGTACGGCCCGACCACTGCATTCGGACACACCGCAGGCAAACCGAAAAAGTCGTACTGCAACAGCTTCATCGAGCTATCAGCCAGATACACCGGCACTTGTTCCGACGCGTACGGCGCGATGCCGAACCGCGCGTGCTTGATATAGCCGATCGTCTCGACGTGCTTCATTTCACCATAGACCACGACATTGTCGCCATAGCCCGGGTGGCGCCCCATGCCCGACCCGATCACATGAAACGTGACCTGCGGAAACGCCTTGCTGGCAACGACGAAGAAGTCCGGATCGAACAGCATCGACCCCACCGCCACCGCATGGATTCCTTCGCCATACGGCGACGGATCGCCCAGCTGATCCAGGTTGTGATCCACACCATGCCCGACGTGATAGACGTTATCGCGGCTTGCGATCTCTTCGGCCATGGCCGGCGACACCAGCGCGATGACGTCCAGGGTGGGCGCAACCCGGTCGAACTCGCGTTCGATATAGGACGCAACATTGATCGTGCTCAATCCATCGGAGGCGCGATACACCAGCTTGGCGGTGGGATTGGTGCGCTTGGCCAGTTCGATGAAGGCCACGGCAATGCCGCTTTCGAACACGATGACATCCGCCTCGCGCATCCAGTCCAGCAGTTGCCTGGGGGGATGTGCGGCATACCAGCGGAACATCGCGTCTTCGACAGACTGCAGCCACGTCCGACGCGTATTGAACGGATGCACCGTGGTGCGCCAGAGATAGCATTCCACGCCCTTGTGCGACACCACGGTGTTGGCGGTGTCGTCCAGCGGCAGCCGCATATCGCCCTTCATCCGCGACAACCGGCTGTAACGCAGCGAGAAAAATCGCGTCGTCCCGCGCAGCGCAAGCTGATCGGTGATGAAGTGGATGTTGGCGCGGCGCGGGGTGCGGTAATCGTGTGCGGACAAGACCAGATAGCAAGGCCGGCGAATGCCGGAAGCAGCGGCGGCGGGTGTGTCGCTCATGGGCCGTGTCCTATGAATGAGTGAGAGAAAGCATGCCCGAATGCAGGCGAAGACGATGTCGATCTCATCGACGCGCCTTGGCCTGACTCAACAACTTGCGGATGTTGACGATGGAGATCACGTCGCGACGGAACGACGGCCAGATACCCAGCATCAGCAGGCAGACTGCAGCCATCGCCGCTGCACCGGCGGCCAATTGCTGCCATAGCGGGCCGCCGACGCTGATCGAGGCGTAATACGCGCAGGCGCCGGCGACGCCGTAAGCCACCATCGCGCGTACTGCATTGGTGAACAGCATGCCCACCGGCGTATCGGAAATCTTGCCGACCCAGACCAGCGACATCGGCCAGGTCACCAGCAACCCGAACGAATAGCCGATGGCCACCCCCATCGCCCCCCAGCGCGAACCGACGAAGATGCAGGCGATCAGCACGATGCGGCTGACCAGCGAGAACAGCAATTGCTCGCGCATCAAACCGCGCGCCAGGAACACCCAATACGTGGCGTAGGACGCAGTCTGGAAAATACCGCCCAACGCGAGCACCTGGAACAAGGGCACTGCCTCGCGCCATTGTTCGCCCAGTACCAGAACGATCAACGGCATCGCCACCGCACAGGCGAACGAGAACAGCGCCACGATCAGATGCACCATCACCGTCTGCCCGCGCAGCAGAAACGCACTGAAACGCTCGCGATCGTCCTGCAACTGCGACAGCACCGGCAACGCCACGCTGGTCGCCGGTGCATTGATCTGGTTCAACGGCATCATCAGCAGCTGGAATGCGCGGTTGTACAGACCCAGCGCATCGGGCCCGGCGCGCCAGCCGATGATCACCTGCCCCACATTGCGGCTGGCATATCCCAGCAACTGCGCCGCCATCAGGTTCCAGCCGAAACTCATGAAATCGCGCATCGGTGCGGAACGTTGATAGCCGCCGGGCAGCCAGCGTGCGCAGCTGCCCGCGATCACCAGGTTGACCACCGCCTGCACCACCTGTTGCACCACCAGCGCCCAATAGCCCCAGCCCAGCAGCGCGGCGGCCACGGCCGCACCCAGCCCCAACACCTGCGAGCCCACATCGCTCAGTGCCACCTGCCCAAAGCGCAGCCCGCGGCTCAGATGCGCGCGGTATTGGGTGGTCATGCCGTTGATCAGGAACGTCACCGCAAGCGCTTGCGAGATCGTGACCAGCGCCGGCTCTTTGTAGAAGTTGGCGATCAGATGCGCCGATGCGAACACCACCACCGACAACGCCAGGCCGATACCGCTATTGATCCAGAACAGGTTGTCGCGTTGTTCGCGGCTGACGTGCTTGGCCTGCACGGCGGCGGCAGACAGCCCGAAATCGCGCAGGATCTCGGCGGCACCGACAATCGCGGTGACCATCGCCATCAAGCCGTAGTCGTATGGCGTCAGCAGCCGCGCCAGCAGGATGATGCCGCCGAACTGCACGACCATCTTGGCCGACTGGCCGAGCATGGTCACCGCGGCCCCGCCGGCAGCGCGCGAGCCGAGGCTGCGCTGCGGAGGCGGTGTCGGAGAGGACGTCGTGGGGGGCTGGGCGGTCACAGTGCAGCGTCCCCATCCTTGCCCAGCGCGTCGAGGTAGGCGCGGTAGTGCAGCTGCCCGATGCGCGGCCAATCGCGTTGCGACAGATCCGGCGCCGGCCCGCGCGGTGCGCAGCGCACCGTATCCAGCATGCCGGTCAACAGCGCCGCGTCGAACTCGCCTTGGTAGAGAAACACCCAGCCTGGCCCCACTTCTTCGGCAATCGCCGCGTTGGATTCGCTCCACGGCGCCAGCACCGGGCGCGCCAACGACAACGCCAGCAGCAGCGTGCCGGAGTTGTGCATCTGCCGGTATGGCAACACCACCAGCTCGGCTTGGCTGACCTCGCGCGCCAGCACCGGCTCTTCGACATAGGCGAGCAATGCGCTGATGCGCGGATCCTGCGCGCTGGCCTCTTCTACCAGCGTGCGCATCTGCGGCGTGGCCGGGTTACCGACGATGCGCAGGCTCAAGCGTGGGTCGCCCACCTCGCGCATGACCTCCAGCAGCGTTTCCACGCCCTTGTACGGACGGATCAGCCCGAAATGCAACAGCCGCCCCGGTACCGTGCTGCCTTGGGGCATCGTCGCGAACCAGTCGCGGTAGTGGCCGTGCAGGATGGTGTCGGTAAACGGCGGGCGCGCCGGCGTGGTGGCGTTGATGCGGATCCAGCGACGCGTCAGGCGATCGACCCAGCGCAACAGGCTGCGCTCGCGCCAACCGCGATCTTCGTGCGGGGCCAGGTTGTGCAAGGTGCGCACCACCGGCGTGCCGGTGAGCTGCAACTTCAACAGCAGCAACGCCGCGCAAAACTGCTTGGCCAGCGTGCCCACGGCGCTGGGATGGCGCAGCAGGTATTCGGGCCAGTGCAGATGCAGCACGTCGTAGCGCGACAGCAAGGCAGCGCGCATCGAGAAGAAGCGCGGGTGCACCGCGTCGGGCAGCGCGTCGTAGAGCTGGGTCAGGTACGGGTTGGTGCTGGCGTTGGGCTTTTCGGTGGAAAACAACACCGTGACCTGCGGCCTTGCGGCCGCGCGTGTCGTCGGTGCGGATGCAAGCGCGCTCATCGCAGCGTCTCCTGCGGGCGCGGCGTGCCAAGTGCACTGTGGTACTCGTCGATGTAGCGACCCACCACATGCTTCCAGTCGTAGCGGCTCACATAGGCCATCGATGCCGCACGACGCGCTGCGAAGTCGCCATCGGCCGTCAGTGCGAGCGCCTGCACCTGGTCGGCCGCCGCCTCGATCCTGTCGCGGTTGACGATCACCCCCTGCCCCGACTCGCTGGCCAGCCGCACGAACGGCGGGATATCGCTGAGGATCGGAATCAGGCCCGCACTCATCGCCTCCACCGCAGCAATGCCAAACCCTTCATGGCGCGACAGACAGACGAAGAACTGCGCCTGCTGCATCAACGCGCGCAGCTGTTCCTGCGACGGCGACATGCTCAGCTGCACCTTGTCCTGCAACCCGCGCTCGGCGATCGCCTTGCGCAAGTCGGCCTCGTTCAAATCGTATTCGCGGCCGGCGACGATCAGTTGCCACTGCGGATCGCGCGCGAGCATGGCCTTCAGCAGCTCCAGCGTCTCGATCAGCCCCTTGTTGACCGACCAGCGTCCGAAGTAAAGCATCGTCCGCCCCGGCGCGGCCGCGCCCTGCCCCGCATATTTCTCCACGTCCACGCCGTTTTCGATCACCCGCAAGCGGGCCGGCGATACCACCTTGGCAAACAGGTCGCCATCGTTTTCGCTGGTTGCGATCACCCGCGCATACGCCAATGCAGAGGTGCGCGTGAGGGTCTGGAACCACATCTGTTTCATGCGCGACGCATACGCGGTGTGGAAGAACCCACCGTGCGTGGACACCACCATCGGCTTGCCGTGCAGCGGCTTGGTCAACGCCAGATAATCGTAGAAAAAATCGATCCCGTGCAGATGCACCACATCTGCCGAACCAATCGCGCCCAGCACCGACGGTGCAAACGGATAGCGCGACGAACCGCGATAGCCGATCCGCCGGATCGGCAGACCTTGATGGGTCTCCTGCGACGCAAGCTGCGCGTCCGGATCGGTGAACACCCGATCCAGCGTCACCACTTCCACCGTATCGGCGCTATTGGCCTGATGCTGGCGGGCAACGTTGAGGACGACCTCTTCCATGCCTCCGATCGAGGGATGGAATTGGCGGACGACATGCACCACTTTCATTACGCCAATCTCCTGTACCAGCCGCGCGCACGCAGGTGCCGCGACAGCTGATGATTCTTGAACTGCGTCATTGACTCTTCAACCCCAACATCCATGGCGCGCTACGTACCAGCACAGCGCGCATCGGCACCGCGCAGGCGATCGCAACTGCGCTGAGCCCCATCGCCCACATCGGGGTTCCGACAAGGCCGCGATCGATCACCCCGGTGCGTGCAACCACGCTGGTGACCACCAGGAACACCAGCGTATGCGTGCACAAGATCAGCAAGGTATTGGTGCCGATCCATTGCACCCACTGCCAGTCCCGGACGAAGTACGCGACGCACAGCGTCATCGCAGTCCCCAGCAGACTCACCAGCAGGAACAGCGCGGCCGATTGCCCGAACAGCAGGTTATTCACGTCCACCTGCCCGTTCACTGAGGCCAGCAGCCACCATGCCGTTGCGACGACGGGCAGCCCCAGTGCCCACACCCATGCCCCGAGCGCGCGTACCGTATCGGCAAAGCGCGACAACCAGCCACCCACCGCGATGAAGAACAAGGCGATCGGCAACACGTCCAACGCAAGCGGCAAGCGCAACTGCAACGAGGGAAACCATCCCGCCCATGCCAATGCGATCGGCAAGCTGAGCGCCGCTACCACCGTCGTGCTCAAACGCGCACGCAATGCAATGTAGGCCAGCGTTGTGACAAACAAGGCCGGTAAAAACCACAACGCCGGCAACACGTAGAGGCGCGTGCCGTTGGCCCAGAACACGCCGAGAAACGGATCCCACCACGCGCGCTCGCCGGGCTGCCCGAACGCATGGTTGAGCACCGCCGTCAGCAGCCAGAGCCCATAGGCCACCAGGAAAAACGCCAGATACGGGATCAACAGCGTCCGCGCCAGCTTTTTCACCGTCGACACATTCAACCCGCGACGCCCGAAACGTTCGCCGACCCAGCCGGAGAGCACGAAAAACAACGGGACATGGAAACTGTAGGCAAACAGCTTGTAGGCCGGCGGCATGCCGCTTGCGTGCCCCAGCACCACCAGCACGATGGCCAACGCCTTGGCCGCATCGATCTGCCAATCGCGGGCCAGCGCCGGCGCCCGACCGGGGGTTGCCACGCTCGTGTCGTGCTCGGCGCGCGGGAAAGAAGGAGCAGTCGTCATGCCGCGGCGCCGGTCATGCCGCCACCGTGCGCGCACCCAGGGCCCAGGGGGCAAAACGCATCAACACCCAGCGCATGGGCACGCAGGCGACCAGCGCAAAGACCGTCACGAAAAGCGCCCAACCCAGGCCCGGCCGCCCTGCACCGAATCCACCGGCTACTGCCGCAACGCCGGACAGAACGAAGAACACCAGCATATGCGTGCACAGGATCAGCAAGGTGTTGCGGCCGATCCACTGCACCCACGCCCAACTCTGCACCAGCCGCGCCGCGCAGATCACCATCAACGACCCCAGCACCGCACTGAGCAGGAATACCGCATGATCGCGCCCGAAGCCGAGCATGTTGACGTCGACACGCCCGTTGCGTTGCGCCAACCACGCAACCGCAACCGCCAATGCCAAGGTCACCAGCGCACTGACCGGCAACGAGGTCGGCAGACGCGGCGACACGTAGATCAACAAGGCACCGAGCGCGTAGAAGCACAACGACACCGGTAGCACATCGAGACCGAAAAAAAACCGCACTCCCTGCGCCGGGAACCAGTTCATCCAGAACCACGCCAGCACCAGCGATACAGCCGCAATCGCCAACGGGGGCAGTACGCGCCGCAGCACCACATAGCTCACCACGGTTACCAGCATCACCGGCAAAAACCACAGCGGCGGCTGCACATACAGGTCCGGACCGATTCCGGTGAACAGCGAGACGATCGGCTCCCACCACGGATGACTTCCCCAGCGCGCGGCCTTCTCGCCGATATTGCGGGTCAACAGCCAGTACGCGTAGCCCAGCAGATAGAACGTGACATACGGCAGCAGCAGGCTGCGCGCCTGTTTGGTGATGGTCTGCGTCATGCTGGTGGTACGCGACGCATAGCCGGCTGCCAACCAACCCGACACCAGGAAAAACAGCGGCACGTGGAAGCTGTATGCAAACAAGGTCATGCCATGCGGCACGCCCTTGGCATGGCAGAACACCACCAGCAAGATCGCGATCGCCTTGGCCGCATCGATCCGTGGATCGCGTGCGCGCCCACCGGCCGCGATCCGCACGCCTGCATCAGTCGCAACCGACGACGACACCGTCGCCGCCGAGTTCATCGCCCCGCTCCCGCAGGCAATGGCAACTGCGCGCCATCAGCCGTTGGATCATCCTTGATCGAAGTAGTGGAGAGCGCCGACGCAGACCAGGTCGGACGCATATGCCACAGGCAGCCGCACACAAACCACCACAGCGCCGAGGTCTTGATCGAGAAGTAACCGTTGGACACCAGCAAGCTCAGCGCAAACGCGAAGATGGCCAGGTTCTTGAACAGTTGGCCTTCCTTGCTCGGCATCAGCAACAGGAAGGAATACGACAACAGGAACGCCAGCACCCCGACGATCGACTGCGATGCGATGAAATACGAAATGCCGCTATCGAAGTAACGGTAGGCCTGCGCAAAATCCAGCCCCAGCCACGACTCGAACGACAGGTTGTTCATCGAGTAAACCGTGAAGAATATCCGGCCCATGGTGGTGTCCTGGTATGCCGTGATCCCGGTGATCCACACCAGCAGCCAAGCACTCATGATCACCAGCAAGAACACCAGGAACGCCAATCGCTGATCCAGCCGTTTCAATAGCGGCGTCAGCAACACCATCAGCACGCAGGTGCCGGCCGCCAATCGTCCATCCGAGGCGACGATCATGAACCCGATCAAGCCCACCGACAGCACCAGCGCCGCCGGCCGCATCCAACGCCAGAACACCAGCAGGATGGCGGTGAAGAAACAGATGTAGTTGCCCATCGTCACCGGCTCGATGAACATCGAGGAGGCACGCGGGAGATTGGAACCGGGCAGGAAGTTGCGCTCGCCCGGACGCGTGGCGCTGACGAACAGGTTGCTGTCTTCGTTCCAGAACCCTTCGGCGCTCATGCCGCGCGCATTGACGAAAAAGCTCTTGGGATTGACCAGATCGCCATACGCACTTGGCATTGCCAGCTCGAAGGCGGCAACCAGCGAGACGATGATGGTCATGCGGATGAACAACTTGGGCACCGAGCCGGTATAGGCAGAGCCCAGCACCACGAACGCGAACACCACCAGGGCATCGCGGAAGAATTTCGGATCGATCTGCCAGTTCACCAGGAACCGCACGAACATGAGCAGGACGATCAACCCGAGCCCGCTGACGATCAGGGCAATGCGCTTGCGGCTCAGCGAACCGAGGCCCAGCACGAAGCAGGCCGCGTAGACGATGAACTCCACTGCGTAGGTGATCACCGGACGCACGGTGAACACGTTCGCATTGATCAGTGCCAACACCAGGTTGTAGCCCACGCCGACCAGCAGCGTCAGTTCGATCAGCAGGTTATGCCAGCGAACGCGGGTTTCCTCGCTCATTCGAATCAGCATGCACATGCCTGCCTGAGAAGGGCGGCTGCGATGCAGCCGCCCGCGACGCCTGACGCGCCAGGTCGCACGCTCCCCGCCATCATCAGTACGCGGTCTTCTGTCCGAGCACGCGCACCGCCGTCAGCACGATGATGCGGATATCCAACCACAGCGACCAGCGACGGATGTAATCCAGGTCGTACTGAATACGCTTCTTCATCGTCCGCAGCTCCGGGGTCTCGCCACGGAAGCCATTGACCTGCGCCCAACCGGTGATGCCCGGCTTGACGTAGTGGCGCTGCATGTAATGGTTGATCAGCTTTTCATAGTGCGTGTTGTGCTGCGCCGCGTGCGGGCGCGGGCCCACGATCGACATGCTGCCGCCCAGCACGTTGAAGATCTGCGGCAACTCGTCCAGGCTGCTGCGACGCAGGAACGCACCGAAACGGGTGATGCGGGTGTCGTTCTTGGTCGCCTGCTGGATCGTGGTGCCATGATCGTCATGCACGCGCATCGAGCGGAACTTGAACATGTAGAACTCGCGACCGCCCAAGCCGTGACGGCGCTGGCGGAAGAACACCGGGCCCGGCGAGCTCATCTTGACGCCGACGGCAATCGCAGCCATCAGCGGCCACAGGCCCATCAGCGCGATCACGGCCAGGATCTTGTCCTGCAGCGCCTTGGCAACCACGAAGTAATTGTCGCGGTCGACCCCGCCCTGGCGCAGGTTGATCACCGGCGTATTGCCGATCTGCTCACCGGACTGGTTCAACAAGCCGAAGTCGAACAGATCGGGCACCAGCTTCACGTTGATCGGGTAACGATCCAGACGCTGCAGCAGCTGCTTGATGTGATCGCGCTCGCCCAGCGGCAGCGAAATCCACACCTGCTCGACCTGGTTCTCCTTCAGGTAGTCGATCAGCGCTTCCGGCTCGCCCAGGCACGGCAGCGACTGGCGCTGTTCGGTCACGGCGATGTCGTAAGGCGTGCGGAAGTAGCCGACCAGATTCATGCCGACCCACGGATTGCGGCTCAGGTAGTGATTGATCTTCATCACCGGATGACGCAGGCCGACCACCACCACGCGCTGGACGTCCACGCCCTGCGCACGCAGGTGGTTCAGGAAGCCGCGCAGCAAGGTACGCGCCGCCACCAGCGAAGCCAGCCCGCCGACGAACCACAGGCCGATCCAGCCGCGCGAGACCTGCTCGCCCACCTGCACGATCAGCGCATGCACCGCAAACAGCGCAAACACGCCGCCGAAGGCACCACCCAGCACCATCAACTCGCTCAACAGTCCGCGACCGCGCCAGCTGCGATACAGCGGGAACAGCGCGAAGCAGATCACCGAATACAACAGCGTCGTGGCGATCGCGACCCGATACGGCGCAGCAGGCACCCAGGAGCCGAACACGATGCGGTAGGCGATCAGGCCCGATACGACCACCATGGTCAGGTCGAACACACGCAGGACCAGGTCGGCGGCCGCCGAGTACTTGGACAACAATCGCGGCGAGGATGTCGTGTAGGTCGCGCTACTCAAGTCTGCCAAAAGCATGGGGATGTCCTCCAAACTCGATACGGCGCATGCGGGGGAACATACGAATCGCACGCGAGCTTTCAATCATCTCCGTCGAACGATCACCGCGGTAATACCTACCGACCCCAGATCGCACGACAGCCCTTTGTTTCAACAGAGACAAACTTTCAAAACGAGGGAGCCCGAAACATACGGGATCCCACTTTTTCTACGCTGAATCGGTTGTCACTTTAATTAACCACTGTTTTGCAACATCACGATGTCAGTTCAATCGTGTTTCCGGCCCAGTGCCCCCCAGGAAGTAACGCACAAGCGCCACAGCCAACCCAAGGAATACGCCAAAGATGAAGCCCAAAGCGAGGTTCAATTTGAGTTTCGGCGAAGTCTTCGACGTAGGCACATCTGCAGTGTCGACGATGGTCACGTTGTTGGCGCCGACATTGCTTGCCACACCGATTTCCTTGTAGCGCTGCAGGAGCGCATCGTAGAGCTGACGGTTGGTGTCGACGTCGCGCTTGAGCATGTTGTAGCGGATGCTGCGGCTCTGCAGGTCCAGTTCGTTGGTACGCAGACCGGCGATGCGTTCGTTGAGCAACTGCTCCTGATGTACCGACGCGTCATAGGTCGCCTTGAGCGACTGGCGGACGTTGACCACCTCACCATTGATCTGGCGGCGCGACTCTTCGATCTGCGCCTTCAGGCGCTGCATTTCCGGGTAATCCGGCTTGAAGGTCGACAGCTTCTGCTGATATTCGCTGGTCAAACGCACCTGCTCGCCGCGCAAGGTCTGGATCAGCGGGCTGCTCAGCACCTGCGGCAACGACATGGCATCGCCGCTAGCGGCCTGACGCCAGGCGGCCTCGGCCTTGATGCGCGCATCCTGTGCCGACGCCAGCATCGCGTTGAGGTCGGTCA
This sequence comes from Xanthomonas sp. 4461, assembly GCF_024806475.1. NCBI lineage: Bacteria > Pseudomonadati > Pseudomonadota > Gammaproteobacteria > Lysobacterales > Lysobacteraceae > Xanthomonas > Xanthomonas sp. 4461. The sequence goes on from NZ_JANTYV010000001.1 coordinate 303,421, forward strand.
GGTTCTGCGCGGGCAACGACGGCTTGTCGTCGCCCACCGATACGATCTGCTCATCGGTCGAGTACGCAACCAGCGTCTTTTCCGAATCTTCCACCTTGTCGCGCAACTGCTCCAGGCGCTCCGCGAGGAACTTGGTCGCGAACGAAGACGCCTTCATGCGGCGCTCCTGCGTGCTCACGATGAACACCTTCGGATAGGTGTTGGCGATCTTGGCCGCAAGTACCGGGTCCGGCGAGTCGTAGTTGACGTAGACCAGGCGCGAATTGAGGATCGGCTCGACGACCAGGCCTGCCAGCAAGGTGTCGGTCAGGCTGCGCTCGATGATCGCCTGACGCGAATCCACCGACTTGCCTGCTTCCGGATTCTTGGCCGCCGCCTTTTCCAGCGCTTCTTCGACCTGCTGCTTGAACGCCGGCTCCTGATCGAGCTTGGCTTCACGAATCACCGCACGTGCCAGCGAACGGCTCTGCAGCAACTGGTACTGAGTCTGGTAGAAGTCGCGATCCTGCGGCGACTCGACCGGCATCAGGTTGTCGACGTTCACCACATTGAGCGAATCGCGCTCGATCTGCAGCGTGCTGGTGGCGCGATACTTTTCCGGCATCAGAAAGGTGATCACCAGCGCCAGCAGCACGGCGGCAATGGTGATCAGGATGATTAGCCAGCGTTGCGACACCAGGGCACGCCAGTAGTCGAGCAAGCTGACGTCGGCCAGTTCGAGATGCCCGTGACGCTGCGACGGCGAGGAACGATTGTCGGAATTCATACTCATCGGTAAGCGCGCCACACCATCACTAAGGGGGTCAGTTCCAGCATGGTGCGCAACCAGACGCGCGCATCCGAGCGATACACCACGACGATATCGCCGCCATAGATCTCAGGGTCCGGATTGGTGCCCTTCTCGATCTCGGTCAGGTCGAAGCGGGCGATCATCTTCTGCCCGTTGACCATGCGGAACACGATGACGTTGCCGCGGCTTGCCACGGTGCTGACGCCCTTGGCCTGTGCCACGGCCTGTTGCAGCGTCAGATTGGCACCGATCACCGGGTAGATGCCGGGCTCGGTGACGGCGCCGGTCACGGTCACCCGACGGCCATTGGATTCCTGCACGAACACCGACACCTGCGGATTCTGCAGGTAGCCGCTGCGGTAGCGATCGGCAACCATCTTTTCCAGCTCGCCGACACCCATGCCGGCGGCGTTGACGTCGCCGATCAACGGCAGCGAGATGTGGCCGTTCTGATCGATGCGGACCTGCCGTTCCAGATCGTCGACCTGAAACACCTTCACCAGCAACAGGTCGCCTGGGGAGAGTCGATACTCGGGCTGCACCGCGGACATTGCCAGCGGATCGGGAAGCGGCAATGACCTCGCCATGTCCTTCCCGGTGCTGCAGGCACCCAGTGTCATCGAGCAGATCAACGCCAGGCTGAGGCCTTGGCAAAATCGTCCGATCAGTTTCTTCATGCGTGTGGCTGGCTGCCTCGGTTGGGTGGGACAGGAGCTCGCGCAGCATTCAACCGGCCAAACACGCCAGCACGAACGTACGACAGAGGGTTCATCCCGGGACACCGGGATCACGACGGGTATGACGTGTTGCACTGCACTATGGCACAGAACGATCGCATCGCAAGACGCGGCACGCCATTTTTTTGACGGCGTTGGCCTATTGATTCAAGTTCGTCGTTACCGCGTTAACAAACCGTGATCCACGTTCTAATCCGTTGCTAATGATTTGGAGCGTTTCCGGATACTTAGCATCGTTGTGTGACCTTCGTCCATAGCGAACTGAACCGAAAAAACTGACCGCTAGCCTTCGGTTCATGCTGCACTGCGATATGCCGATCTGCATATCGAGCGAACGCTGCCAGGACACAAAAGTGCAATGGTGCGGCGCAACAAAAAAGCCCATGTCGAACCGACATGGGCTTGATGTTTGGTCGGGGTAGCCGGATTCGAACCGACGACCACTAGTCCCCCAGACTAGTGCGCTACCAGGCTGCGCTATACCCCGAAGATGCTGCATCCCGTCGCGAGGACGGCCTGCGATTATAGCGGCTTTGTGAAACGTTTTCCTAGCGGCGCAGCAGTTGCAGCACTTCTTCCAGTTCCATGCGCACCTGCTTGATGATCTGATTGCTCAGCGCCGACTCGCTTTTGGCGCCATCGCCCTCCAAGCGCAGACGCGCCCCGCCAATGGTATAGCCCTGCTCATAGAGCAGGCCGCGGATCTGCCGAACCATCAGCACATCGTGGCGCTGGTAGTAACGGCGGTTGCCGCGCCGCTTGACCGGCTCCAGGCTCGGAAACTCAGTTTCCCAGTACCGCAGCACATGCGGCTTGACGTCGCACAGTTCGCTGACCTCACCGATGGTGAAATAGCGCTTGGCCGGAATCGGCGGTAGTTCGCGATTACTGCCCGGATCCAGCATAAGCCTCCACCCGCTCCTTGAGCTTCTGGCCAGGACGGAAGGTCACCACCGTCCGGGCCGAGATCGGAATTTCCTCGCCGGTCTTGGGATTGCGACCGGGCCGTTGGTTCTTGCGCCGCAAATCGAAGTTGCCGAACCCCGACAGCTTGACCTGACGCCCCTGCTCCAGCGCATCGCGCAGCACATCGAAAAACGCGTCGACAAATTCCTTCGCCTCACGCTTGTTCAGGCCGACCTCGTCGAACAGACGCTCGGCCATCTCCGCTTTCGTCAATGCCATGCCAATCCCCTGGTTACCGCCTCAACTCCGGATCCGGGCGCGGTGCTCGCGCTCGATCACGGCCACCACATCGGTAACGACCGCATCCACGTCCCGGTCGGTGAGAGTGCGCGAGTTATCCTGCAAAATCAAGCCCATAGCAAGACTCTTGAAACCTGGCTCGACCCCCTGCCCGACATAGCGGTCGAACAGCTGCACCTCGCGCAGCAACGGGCCAACCGTGGTCTGCACGCTGGCCGACAGCGCCGCCCAACTGACCGCCTCCGGCACCAGGAAGGCCAGATCGCGACGCACCGACGGGTACCGCGACAGCTCGCCGGCACGCGGCAGCGCCCGTCGCACCAGCGGCTCCAGCTGCAGTTCGAACGCGATCACATCGACGTCGATCTCCAGCGCCTTGGTCAGCCGCGGATGCACCTGGCCGATCCAGCCGATGCACACGCCATCGCGACAGATATCGGCCGACCGGCCTGGATGCCCGAATGGCTGACTGGAAGGCTGGAACTCCAGCGCCGCGCCGCTGGCTGCTGCCAGTGCCATCAGGTCGCCTTTCACATCGTGAAAGTCCACCTTGCGCGCGGGCTCGCCCCATTGCAACGCCAGCGCATCGCCACAGACCGCGGCAGCGACATGCTGGGATTCCCGAGGGGCAGCGCCTGCCTGCGCGGCGGCGGCAAACACCTTGCCCAGCTCGAACAGCCGCACTCGGCCTGCCTGACGGGCAGCGTTGCGGCCCAATGTGGCGACCAGGCCAGGCAACAGGCGCGGGCGCATGATGGCCAGCTCGGCACTGAGCGGATTGGCCAACGGCACCAGGCCGTCGGTCAACTGCCAGCGCTCCAGCAAGGCGGCATCGACAAAGGCGTAATTGATGGTTTCCTGCAGCTCGCGCGCCACCAGCTGGCGACGCACGCTGAGCTCGTCGAGCTGGGTTTCGCTCGGCATCGCAATCCGGCTTGCCCCGCCCGGCAGCGTGGTCGGCACGCGGTCGTAACCGTGGATACGCGCCAACTCTTCGATCAGGTCTTCTTCGATGGCAATATCGAAGCGACGGCTCGGCGCCATCACCTGCCAGCCTTCGGCAACTGCCTCGATCCGCATGCCGAGCGCGCCCAGGATGCGCACGACCTCGGCGTCATCGATCCGGATGCCCAGCACGCGCGCGATCCGCGCACGCCGCAGCAGGATGTTTGCAGGCTGCGGCAGATGTTGCGGCAGTTGCGCATGCACGACCGGGCCCGGCGTGCCACCGGCCAGTTCCAGCACCAGCCGCGTCGCGACTTCAATCGCCTGCGGCGCCAGCGCCGGGTCCACGCCACGCTCGAAGCGATGACCAGCATCGGTATGCAGCCCGAGCTTGCGGCCACGGCCCATGATCGCGGCCGGATCGAAGTACGCCGACTCCAGGAACACGTTGTGCGTGGTCTCGGTGACGCGCGTGTCCAGCCCACCCATCAGACCGGCCAACGCCACCGGGCGATCGGCATCGGTGATGGTCAGGAAGCTATCGTCCAGCGTGACCTGCCGCCCATCCAGCAGCGCCAGCTGCTCGCCACCGCGCGAACGGCGCACCCCGATCGGGCCCTGCAAGGTATCCAGATCGAAGGCATGCATCGGCTGGCCCAGCTCCAGCATCACGTACTGGGTGATATCCACCAGCAACGACACCGGGCGCACGCCGCTGCGGCGCAGCCGCTCGGCCAGCCATACCGGCGTTTTCGCGGCCGGGTCGATGCCCTCGATCACCCGCCCGCAGTAGCGCGGCGCTTCCTTGCCGGCATTCAACTCCACCGCGAGCGTGCGTGTGGACGCCGACGCGACGGCCCCGGCATCGAATGCCACCACTTCGCTGGCGCACGCTGCGGCCACGTCGAAGGCGATGCCACGCACGCTGAAACAATCGGCACGATTGGGGGTGAGCTTGATTTCGATGCTGGCATCCGGCAAGCCCAGGTAGTCCGCCAGGGCCTGCCCCACCGGCGCATCGTCCGGCAACTCGAACAGCCCGGACGCATCGCCATCCAGGCCCAGCTCCTTGGCCGAGCACAACATGCCGTTGGACGGCACGCCGCGCAAGGTTGCGGCCTTGATCGTCAGCTCGCCGATCTGCGCGCCAACCAGCGCCAGCGGCGCCACCAGACCGGCACGCGCATTGGGCGCGCCACACACGATCTGCAGCAACTCGCCCTGCCCTGCATCGACACTGCAGACCTGCAGGCGATCGGCTTCCGGGTGTCGCACGGCGTCGACGATGCGCGCCACCACCACCTGACCAAGTGCCTCGCCCAACGGCGTGACGTCTTCGACTTCCAGGCCGATCGCCGTCAGCGTGGCGGCAAGTTCCTCGCGCGAGGCCTGGATCGGAACGTGGCTACGCAGCCAATTTTCAGAGAATTTCATGAGGGGCCGGGAATCGGGAATGGAGAATGGGGAATTGCACAAGCAGGGATGCCGGGCCTTCGGAACGGGACCTGCAGAGCGCGTGGCCGCTGCGATTCCCCATTCCCAATTCCCGATTCCCCGCCGTCAGGCGAACTGCCGGAGAAAACGCACGTCGTTTTCGAAGAACGCGCGCAGGTCGTTGACGCCATAGCGCAGCATCGCAAAGCGCTCCACGCCCAGGCCGAAGGCAAAGCCGGTGTAGCGCTCCGGGTCGATGCCGACGCTGCGCAACACGTTAGGGTGCACCATGCCGCAGCCCAGCACTTCCAGCCAACGCGTGCTGCCATCGGGCTGCTGCCAGGCGATGTCCACTTCCGCACCCGGCTCGACGAACGGAAAATAGCTGGGACGAAAACGCATCTCGAAATCGCGCTCGAAGAACGCACGCACGAACTCGGACAAGGTGCCCTTGAGATCGGCGAAAGTCGAATGCTCGTCCACCAGCAACCCCTCGACCTGATGGAACATCGGCGAGTGGGTCTGGTCCGAATCGGAGCGATACACCTTGCCGGCTGCGATCATGCGCAGCGGCGGTGTGTGCGCATCCATGTAACGCACCTGCACACCGGACGTATGCGTACGCAGCAGGCGCCCGTCACCGAAATAGAACGTGTCGTGCATCGCACGCGCCGGATGGTGCGGCGGGAAGTTCAGCGCCTCGAAGTTGTGCCAGTCGTCCTCGATTTCCGGGCCATCGGACAACTCATACCCCAGCCGCGCGAAGATTTCGACGATGCGCTCGAGCGTGCGCGTGACAGGATGCAGACCGCCACGTTCGCTGCGGCGGCCTGGCAGGGTGACGTCGATGCGCTCCCCGGCAAGACGCGCGTCCAGCGCTGCGGTTTCCAGGGTCGCCTTGCGCTCCGACAACGCTGCGGTCAGCGTATCGCGGGTCTGGTTGATCGCCTCGCCGGCGGCCTTGCGCTGGTCGGGCGGCAACGTACCGAGCTGCTTGAGCTGGGCAGTGACGCTGCCGCTCTTGCCCAGCAAGGCGACCCGCAGGGCTTCCAGCTGGTCCGGCGTCTGCGCGGCGGCGACATCGGCCAGCGCGCGCTCGGTCAGGGATTGAATCTCACTCATTGCACTCGCGCCTCAACTGCTCAGCCGAACGGTGTTTCCGGATGCACCGGAATGCATTGCTACTCAAATCGCGTCCTGCCAGGCATCAACTCAACGATGCCGGCCATCTAAAAACGCAAAAGGGGAAGGACTCGCGCCCTTCCCCCTGCATATCTGCTTGCCCTCGCCGGAGGCCTGCACACGAATGCGCAAACCCCGACAAGAAACTACCCTTTCAAAAGTCCGCATATGGATGTGCGGGCTCTTGCAGAGGGACCTGCATTTACGCCGCCAGCGCGCCCTTTGCCTTCTCGGCCAGCGCGGCAAAGCCGGCGGCGTCGTGCACGGCGATATCAGCCAGCACCTTACGGTCCAGGGTGATGCCAGCCTTGAGCAGGCCGTTCATGAAACGGCTGTAGCTCAAGCCGTTGATGCGGGCAGCTGCGTTGATGCGGGTGATCCACAGCGAACGGAAATTACGCTTCTTCTGCTTACGACCAATATAGGCGTACTGCTGCGCCTTGATGACCGCCTGCTTGGCAACGCGGAACACCTTGCGGCGAGCGTTGTAGTAACCCTTTGCCAGGGTCAGAATTTTCTTGTGGCGGCGACGCGCCTGTACGCCACGCTTTACTCGTGCCATGGGTCAGTCCTCAGAGGTAGGGAAGCATACGATCGAGACGGCCAGCGTCCTCGGCACGGACGTGATTCGTCTGCCGCAGGTTGCGCTTCCGCTTGGTCGCTTTCTTCGTGAGGATGTGGCTACGGTTGGCGTGGCCGCACTTGTACTTGCCGGAGGCGGTCTTGCGGAAACGCTTGGCCGCCGCCCGGTTGGTCTTGATCTTGGGCATTGCAATGTCCTTGATGGTGTTTTGTCACTGACACGGGCGGCAGTCTTGCGACCACACTTTCCATCCTTGCCCTTGCCTGCTTGTAAGTCCTTGATCGAACACGATCCGGACAGGTCCTGTACCGCTTGCGCGGCGCCCCGGCAAAACCGGGCCGCGCAGTCTACCCGTTGCCGGGACTTCTTGCAAATCGCTGCTGTCGCCAGCCGGACCGACCCCACCAGGGCCGGTCGCGGTGGAATCAGATCTTCTTCTTGGGCGCGATCATCATGACCATCTGCCGCCCTTCCAGGCGCGGACGGGACTCGATGACGATGTCTTCGCCCAGGTCGGCCTCGATGCGTGCTGCCATCTCGCGACCCAGCTCCTGGTGGCTCATTTCGCGGCCACGGAAGCGGATGTTGACCTTGACCTTGTCGCCCTCTTCCAGGAAGCGGCGCATGTTGCGCAGCTTGATCTGGTAGTCGCCCTCGTCCGTGACCGGACGGAACTTGAGTTCCTTGATCTCGACCTGCTTGGTCTTCTTCTTGGCCTCGTTGGCCTTTTTCTGCTGCTCGAACTTGAACTTGCCGAAATCCATGATCTTGCAGACCGGCGGATCGGCCTGCGGCTGGATTTCGACCAGATCCAGGCCTTCTTCCTCGGCCTTGGCGAGCGCTTCGTCGCGCGACAACACGCCGACCATCTCACCGTCACTGCCGATCACGCGGACGCGCGGCACACGGATTTCTTGGTTCTTGCGGTTCTGTTTGTTGTCAGGGGTACTGATATTGCAATCTCCCAGGGGAATCGAACCGGCGCATCCGGATCATCCAGACCGGCCGGGGTTGGCTCACGCTGCCTGCTCTGCCTGCAGACGCTCGATGAAGGCGGAGACCGACATGGTCCCGAGGTCCTCCCCCGAACGCGTCCGCACGGCGACCGCGCCATTTTCCTTCTCGCGGTCACCGACCACGAGCAGGTAAGGCACGCGTTGCAGCGTATGCTCGCGAATCTTATAACCGATCTTCTCATTACGCAAATCGGCGTTGACACGGAAGCCTTGATTTGCAAGGGTTTTCCGAACCGAGTCCACATATTCAGCCTGAGCGTCGGTGATATTGGCGACAACGACCTGGACCGGGGCGAGCCAGGACGGGAAGGCGCCGGCATGGTGCTCGATCAGAATGCCGATGAAACGCTCCATCGAACCGACGATGGCCCGGTGCAGCATCACCGGATGCTTCTTCTGGCTGTGCTCGTCCACGTACTCGGCGCCGAGGCGGCCGGGCATCATGAAATCGACCTGCATCGTCCCCAGCTGCCAGGTGCGGCCGATGGCGTCCTTGAGGTGGTACTCAATCTTGGGGCCGTAGAAGGCGCCCTCGCCCGGCAGCTCCTGCCACTCCACCCCGCACACGCCTAGCGCGCTGCGCAGCGCGGCTTCGGCCTTGTCCCAGGTGACGTCGTCGCCCAGGCGCTTTTCCGGGCGCAGCGCGATCTTGATCTCGATGTCGTCGAAGCCGAACGCGGTGTAGACCGCCAGTGCCTGCTGGTGGAAGGCGGTGACTTCGGCTTCGATCTGCGATTCCAGGCAGAACACATGCCCGTCGTCCTGGGTGAAGCCGCGCACGCGCAGGATGCCGTGCAGCGCGCCGGAGGGCTCGTTGCGGTGACAGGCGCCGAACTCGCCGTAGCGGATCGGCAGGTCGCGGTAGCTGTGCAGGCCCTGGTTGAACACCTGCACGTGGCCGGGGCAGTTCATCGGCTTGACCGCGTAGGTGCGCTTTTCCGACTCGGTGAAGAACATCGCGTCCTGGTAGTTGTCCCAGTGGCCGGACTTCTGCCACAGCGACACGTCCAGGATCTGCGGGCAACGCACTTCGCCGTAGCCGCTGTCGCGGTAGACCTTGCGCATGTACTGCTCGACCACCTGCCACAGCGACCAGCCCTTGGGATGCCAGAACACCAGGCCGGGCGCCTCTTCCTGCAGATGGAACAGGTCCTGCTGCTTGCCGATGCGGCGATGGTCGCGCTTGTCGGCCTCTTCCATGCGCAGGATGTAGGCGTCCAGCTGCTTCTTGTCGGCCCAGGCGGTGCCGTAGATGCGCTGCAGCTGCTCGTTCTTGGCATCGCCGCGCCAGTAGGCACCGGAAATGCGGGTCAGCTTGAAGGCCTTGAGGAAGCGCGTATTGGGTACGTGCGGGCCGCGGCACATGTCCACGTATTCCTGGTGGTAGTACAGGCCCATCGCGGTGATGTCCTCGGACATGTCCTCGATCAGGCGCAGCTTGTACTCCTCGCCGCGCTGGGCGAACACCTCGATCACCTCGGCGCGCGGGGTGACCTTCTTGATCACGTCGTAATCCTGCGCGATCAGTTCCTGCATGCGCTGCTCGATCGCGGCCATGTCGTCCGGCGTGAATGGGCGCTCGCTGTAGATGTCGTAGTAGAAGCCTTCGGCGATGACCGGGCCGATCACCATCTTGACCTCCGGGTACAGCTGCTTGACCGCATGCCCGACCAGATGCGCGCAGGAGTGGCGGATGATCTCCACGCCTTCGGCGTCCTTGGCGGTGATGATGCGCAGGCTCGCGTCATGGTCGATGAGGTCGCTGGCGTCGACCAGCTGGCCATCGACCTGGCCGGCGATGGTGGCCTTGGCCAGGCCGGCGCCGATCGACTGGGCGACCTGCATCACCGAGACGGGGGATTCGAATTCGCGGCGGCTGCCGTCGGGGAGCGTGATATTGATCATGGGCAAGAATGGGGTCTGGGCTGGCTGCAGCGGTCCGCTGCCATGGGAGATCTGCCCACTGCTGGACAGGCTCGGAAAGAGAAGAACGAGAAGTGCTGCGGAAGACAACGGCACGCGGGCGCTAGCTGCGCAGGGGCCGGTCCCGGTCAACGGTGGGCGGTGGTAGTGCTCATGTCGCACGCTGGGCCGGCGCGGAGCGCGGGCCACCTTCTCGCAAGGGGTCTTGGGCATGAATGGTAAACCAATCAGGCGACCACTGTGCAGGGCGGCACGGCGCCGCCGGGCGCGTGGCATGATGCCGGCCACTTGTCCTGCCGTTGCCGACCATGACCATCAAGGGTAAAGCCACCTCGCTGGATATCGCCTATCTGGCCGGTGTATCGCAGCCGACCGTCTCGCGCGCGTTGCGCGGCAGCCCGATGGTCAACGAGGAAACGCGCAAGCGCATCCTGCGCATCGCGCGCGAACTGAACTACAAGGTCGACAAGAACGCCTCCTCGCTGCGGCTGCGCAACGCCGGCACGCTGGCGCTGCTGTTCTTCGAAGACCCCACCGCCGACGATTCGCTGATCAACCCGTTCTTCCACTCGATGCTGGGCTCGATCACCCGCGCCTGCGCGCTGCAGGGCTACGACCTGCTGGTATCGTTCCAGCAGCTGTCCAAGGACTGGCAGGCCGATTACGAAGACAGCAACAAGGCCGACGGCATCATCTTGCTGGGCTATGGCGACTACCAGCAATCGCGCCAGCGGTTGCAGCTGCTGGTCGAGCAAGGCACGCATTTCGTCCGCTGGGGCGCGGCGCTGCCGGGCCAGCCGGGCATTTCGATCGGCAGCGACAATTATCAGGGCGGCCTGGACATCACCGAGCACCTGTTGGCGCAGGGGTGTCGACGGATCGCGTTTCTGGGCCACGCGTCCAACCACTATCCCGAATTCGAAGAACGCTACCGGGGCCATGTCGCGGCACTGGCGCAGCAGGATCTGGTCGCCGATGCCGGGCTGCAGTTCGATGCGATCACCACCGAGTCGTCCGGGCATGCGGCCTGCCTGGCGCTGCTGGACAGCGGCAAGGCATTCGACGCGGTCTGCGCGGCCAGCGACCTGATCGCGATCGGTGCGATGCGTGCCCTGCGCGAGCGCGGCCTGCGCGTGCCGCAGGACGTGGCGATCAGCGGTTTTGACGATATTGCATTGGCGGCTTCGGTTGCGCCTGCCTTGTCCACCGTGCAGCAGGACACCAAGCAGGCCGGCACGCTGTTGGTGGAAAGCCTGGTCGCGCTGATCCGTGGCGAAGCGGCGCAGAGCCGCACGATCCCGGTGCGCCTGGCATTGCGCGATTCCTCGCGCAGCAGCGGGCTGCAGCCGCCGCTGGGTTGGACGCCGTCGCCGGCAACGGAGTCCGGTGACGCGATGTGCGGACAGGCAGCCAGCGGAGTTGCTGGGCGCTGAGGATAGGGAATCGGGAATCGGAATTCGGAATTCGGAATTCGGAATTCGGAATTCGGGATTCGGGATTCGGGATTCGTTAGAGCATGCATGGCCGGCTGCAGGATCGATCGCGATCCGCCGAACCCGTTGTAGGAGCGCGCTGGCGCGCGATGAAGCACTACCGGTGACGCCCCATCGCGCGCCAGCGCGCTCCTACCGGTTGCGAAGGTTGCGCGCAGCTTGCTCGTTGATCGGCGTATCCAAAGAAGATACGCCAATGCATGCGTGGCGGGCTGCAAATCTCGTCGCGGCCATCGAATGCTTCGCAGGAGCGCACCCGGGCGCGACGGGGCGTTCCCGGCAAGCCCAAGTCGCGCCCGGGTGCGCTCCTACCTGTTGCGGGCGTCGCGCGCGGCTTGATCGGCCATCTGCGCGTCGAGTTGCTTGCGCAATGCGGGATCGGTGATCGGCGCATCCGACAGCAGTACGCGCACGCCGTGCGCGGGCACCGGAAGCCGCAAGCGCCCCTGCACCGGCACCTGCTCGCCGCTCATCGCGTCGCGCCAGGTACCAGGCTGCAGAAAGCGCGTCACTTCGATGTTCGCCGCCGCATCCTCCTTGTTCAGTAGCACCAGCGCGGTCTGGCTGGTACCCACGTGCTGGTAGACGCGAAAGAACGCCGCCTGGTTTCCGCGCAGCAGCACATCCACCTGCACGCCGCGCTGCAGTGCCGGAGTGTCGCGGCGCAGGCGGGCGATCTGTTGCAGCGGGCCGAAGATCGGGCTTTGCGGTGCGGCCTTGATGCGCTCCACGCCGAAGTAATTACGGTTGCCCGCATGCTCGGCGCGTCCACGCATGAAGCCGATTTCCGAGCCGTAATAGATCACCGGGATGCCGCGCGCGGTGAACAACCAGTTATGTGCATCGATAAAACCGGTGTCGCTGGCGTCCAGCCGCGCCATGTCGTGGTTGTCGTAAAAGCTCATCAGCTCGTACGGGTTGGCGTAAGGCCCCTGACGCAGAAACAACGGCCCGGCGAGCTGTTCGAAGCCCGCCTGCGCGTGGCCGAAGACGTCCGACAGCTGCTGCTTCAACGGAAAATCCAGCACGCTCACGCCGGCGTTGCGTGCCCAGGTGTGGCCGGCAATCTTGTCGGCGTCGTAATCGAACGCTTCGCCGAACATGAAAAATCCCGGGCGTTTTTCGCGGATGCGCGCAACGAAGGCATGCCAGAAGCGGTCCGGCATCCAGCCGATGGTGTCGATACGGAACGCATCGCCCCCCTGCTCCATCCATTGCAGATAGGCACCGGCCAGGTAATCCAGCACCGCCGGATTGTTCTCGTTGAGGTCGGACAATTCCGCCAGACCACCCCCGGTGTTGTAGAAGGCATGCAATGGGTTGTGCTGCGGGTCCAGTTGCGCAGGCGGCAGATTCTGATGGTCGGCAACCAGGCGGCCGCGCGCATCGTAGAGCTTGCCGAAACCTGGCTGCGCCACCGGCATGGTGTAAGCCGGCGAGCCATGATTGCCGACGATATCCAGCACCACCTTCAGCTGGTTGGCATGCATGGCGCGAGTGAAGCCGGCAAAATCCAGGCCCGGGCTAGGAAGATGCTCGTCGAGCTTATAGAAGTTCACGCCCCAGTAACCGTGATAGCCGGTCTTGCCGTGGTCGCTGAGCGTGCTGCCGCAGGTGATCGGCTTGCCGCCGGTAAATGCCTGGTCCGGGTTGTCGACGATCGGCGTGATCCAGACTGCGCCGAACCCCAGGTCGCGAATGTAGTCGGCGTGATCGACGATGCCTTTGAAATCGCCGCCAAGGTAGCCGATGTTGTCGTCGCTGCCATCGGCGCACGGCGTGGGCACATCGAAGGTGCGATATGCACCCCCCTGCTCGCGCTGATCGTTGCCCAGGTCGCCGTTGACGAAACGGTCGGTGACCACGAAGTACACCGCATCGGCGGCGAACGGCTCCAAGGTGCCGTAATACTCCCTGGAGGCAGGTGCGGCGCATGCCACGCCCGCATACATCGTCAACGCCACATAGATCGCACTACGCATCACTGCCCTCCCGAGGCGACGGGGACCCGCACCACGCATACGCCCGCGACCAACAGGCTGAGCCCGCCGATGGCCAATGCATAGATCGGCTGGCCGCCCAACCAGACGCGCAGCACAAAGCCCAGCGCACTGGCAGCGACCAACTGCGGAATCACGATAAAGAAATTGAAGATGCCCATGTACACGCCCATCTTGGCGGCGGGCACGCTGTCGGACAGCAAGGCGTAAGGCAGCGAGAGAATCGATGCCCAGGCAAAACCGACGCCCAGCATGGACAGCAGCAACCACTGCGGGTCACGAATCACCAACATCGACAGCAGGCCCGCAGCGCCCAGCCACAGATTGCACAGGTGGCTCCAGCGCAGGCCGACTGCACGCACCAACACGGGAATGACCAACGCTGCCAGCGCTGCAAATCCGTTGTAGGCGCCGAACAGCACACCTACCCAGTTCGCGCCATCGTTATAGGCCGCCGAGACCGTATCGGCGGCGCCGAAGTGCACCTGTGTGACCGCTGCCGTGGTGTAGATCCACATCGCAAACAGCGCAAACCACGAAAAAAACTGCACCCAGGCCAGGCGTCGCATGGTCGTCGGCATGCTGCGCAAGTCCTGCACGATGACGACCAGCATGCTGGCGCCCGGCAGCAGCCGCGTCAACGCGAGCAGCGCACCATAGGCGATGCACAGGCCGGCCAGCACGTACAGCATGCGATCGCCGTGCTGCCAGGCGATGGCCGAAGCCAGCAATACGCCAGCAACGCACCACGCCGCGCTTGATGCCCGCGACGGCAGCGCACCGCTGCCTGCGTGCGTTGCAGCAGGCGGGTGCGCGTCGTCGAAGCTGGACAGCTGCGCCGGGCTGTACTCGCGCGTGCGCAGCACTGTCCATGCGATCGAGAGGAACAACACCGCCGCGCCCAGGTAGAACGCGTAGCGCACGCTGTCGGGCAGTTGCCCCGGCGGTGCGGCGTTGGCAACGCCCCAGCGCGTGAGCAACCACGGCAGAAAGCTCGCCACGATCGCGCCGACACCGATGAAGAAGCTCTGCATCGCATAGCCGGTAGGGCGCTGCGCGGGTGGCAGCTGGTCGCCCACCAGCGCGCGGAATGGCTCCATCGAGATATTGATCGATGCATCCAGTACCCACAGCGTGCCGGCGGCAATCCACAGCAAGGGCGCGTTGGGCATCACCAGCAGCGCCAGCGTAGTGAACACCGCGCCCACCATGAAATACGGGCGCCTCCGGCCCCAGGGCGTCCAGGTACGATCGGACAGATACCCGATGATGGGCTGCACGACCAGCCCGGTGAGCGGCGCGGCAATCCATAGCCCCGGTACATCGTCGACTTGCGCGCCGAGGGTCTGGAAAATGCGGCTGGCATTGGCGTTCTGCAGCGCAAACCCGAACTGGATGCCGAGAAAGCCGAAGCACATGTTCCAGATCTGCCAGAAGCTCAGGCGTGGTTTGGCGGTCACGGTGCGATCTCCCCGATGGCTGCCGGCCCGACGATCAACGCGCTGATCTGTGCCGTGTTGACCACCCCGTCGCGACCGCCACGGCCGCCGTTGTACTGCGCAAAGTGCGCCAGTGCGCTCATGTTGAAGCCATCGTCCAGCCGAAACGCGCAGGCCTGCCCGGCCACCACATCGAACGTCGCCTGCGTGGACACCTGCTCGCCCACGCTATGCGGCATCACGATGACGTGCGATTGCGCGGGTTTGCCCGGGCATTCCAGCACCAGCCGTTTCACCGCCGCAGTGACGCCGGTATTGATCGGGCCATTGTCGTTGCGATAGCGCAGCGACACCCGATGCGGGCCGCTACGCGATGGCTTCCATTTCCAGGCTTGGTTACCGCGCAGTTCCTGCGCCGGCCCGAGCGTCAACGAAGGACCGTGCAGCGATTCGATGCCTGCCGCACGTCGGGTCAGGCTGAGCACATGCAACACGCCGTCACCGGCAAGATCCCAGTGTTCACTTGCATCCAACGCACGGCCATCCATGTACAGCGTCGTGCCTGCGGGAATGGCGATGCGATGACCGCCGCCCTGCCGTAGCGCAACCGGCAACGCAGGCGTTTGCGGTGCAAACACCTGCACCGGCTGCGGCGGTGCGGCCAGATCGGCCTTGCGACCGACCAACTGCACCTGCGTTGTCTGGCCCTGCCGGGTAACGCGACCGGCCACCAGCAAGTCGCCTTCTTCGTTGATGGGGCGCTGCAAGACATAGCGCCGTGCGCCCTGCTCCAGCACGATCTGCTGGCGCTCGCCGAACAGCAGCGGCAGCAGACTACCCGGCAATTTCGGGGTGACGCTGCCATCGGCAGAGACACCGAACACGCCTTCCAGCACTGCGGAGAGATAACCCGCAACCGACCACAGCTGACGCGGCGAATTCACCACCGGGCCGCTGCGTGCGCCATCTTCCACATGCACGGCCAAGCTTTGCATCTCGTAGTTTTCCATGTTGGAGCCGGCCAGCGCACTGCCGCGCATCAGCGATTGCAGCTCCACTGCGATGCGTGGCGCATCGTCCAGCGCACGCGCTGCACGCAAGGCGTAGGCGCTGACGAATGGCCAGATGGCGCGATTGTGATAAATCGGTTGCGCCGCCTCCTGCGGCCACACCACCGGGCTGCCACCGGCAACCACCGGATAATTGCGCAGCGCCGTGCGTGCCCGCTCTGCGGGGAACACATCGGCCAGCACGCCCAGCGACACACCCAGCAGATCGACCTTGGCGTAGCGCACCGGATGCGCCGCGGTGCCGAGATAACTCACATACTGGCTGCTGTCTGCATCCCAGAAGCGTGCATCGATGGCCCGACGCAAGGCATCGGCCCACTGCGCGTAATCGGCAGCGCGTGCGTCGCCATGCTGGCGTGCCAGCTGCTCGACCAGACGTAGCGCCTGGTAATGCAACACATTGGTCGATAGCGCAAACGAGTCGGCGATGAAGCCTACGTTCTCGCGCGTCCACTCCGGATAGGTTTGCTCGCGCCAGTCCAGAAACGAGGTTTCTCCACGGTAGAGGCCGATCTGCGCATCGAACACTGCATCGCGATCCTGCGCAAGGGTGGCCTGCAGCGCCTGCCAGACGTCTTGCGCAAAGTCCTTGTCGTCCAGCAATCCGCGCGCGGCCAGAAACCACACCACCCGGTCGCTGCTGATCGGCCAGCTGCCACCGGAGCCGGTATCCTGCGCAACGAACACGCCAGGCGTGCGTCCGTCGCGTGCGGCCGACAGCTTGAAGCGCAGTGCATTGCGTGTGCGCTCCGGCTCCAGCCGCGCCAGCGCAAGATCGGCGGCAAAACTGACATCGCGGGTCCACACATACGGCCAGCGTTCGCCGGTCTCGAAGCACTTGCATGGCACCGGCTTGCCAGCGTTGAAGGCCGGATCGCGGATCGCATCGACACGGTCGTCGGCCAACTCCTGCTGGGCCAACGCGAACAAGGCGTCGAACATCGGGCTGGCGGTGTGCGTGCGCATCGGCTGCGCCGCAATGCGGCGCTCGCCCTGCGGCCATCGCAACACGAAACCGCCATCGTCCAGCGCCTGCGCCTGGGCGCGGCGCCCCTGAAATTCCAACTCATCGGCCAATACCGGCGAGCTTGCCGCAACGCCGAACGTTGCAGCCATGCAGATCATCTTCAGCATCGAAGCGGCGAGACGGCTCGCGCCGTCGGCCTTCCTCCCTCGTTGCACGCGTTGTGGTGCGCGGCACGGGCGTGCCACGGTCGCGGACCCTCCCAGGTGCCGTACGCCATGGTAGACGCGCACCCTGCCCCGGCGCACCACTGCATACGTATTCATGGCAGCAACGGGCATGCAGCACGGCGCTTGGACGGCGTAGCGCTGCATAGTCGCCGCTTCTGCATCGGCCGCCTTGGGAGGGGATATGCCGCTGTCTTCATGTCGAGCACGCTCGACGCTGGGCGCGCGCTGGATCGCGCGCCTGCTGTTGCTCGCCTGCATCGCGAGCGTGGCGCCAATGCTGCATGCCGAGGTCACCACGATCGATGTCGCCTCGCCCGGCAAGATCCTGCAGGTGAGCCTGGAGCTGGATGGCGGCACGCCGTACTACCGCGTGCAACGCCTGGGCCAGCCGGTGCTGCAGCGTTCACGGCTGGGTTTCAATCTGCGCGACGGACGCCTGGACCGCGGACTGGTGGTGCTGTCGCAGACACGCCAGAGTCATGACGACACCTGGGAGCAACCCTGGGGCGAAACCCGCCTGGTCCGCAACCACTACAACGAATTGCGTGTTCGCCTGGGCGAGCGTGACGGTGCGCAGCGTAGCTTCGAGGTCGTCTTTCGCGTCTACGACGATGGGCTGGGCCTGCGCTATCACTTTCCCGAACAAGCCGGCCTGCGCGAAGCGATCGTCGACGACGAACTCACCGAATTCGCCATTGCTCAACACGCCGATGCATGGTGGATTCCGGCGGGCGAACCGATCCATTACGAGTATCTCTACAACCGCACGCCACTGAATCAACTCACCCTGGCCCACACGCCGCTCACGCTACGTACCGACAGCGGGCTGCATCTCGCACTGCACGAAGCGGCGTTGGTGGACTACGCGGGAATGTGGCTGCGTCGCACCGACGACCAGCGCCTGCGCGCACAGTTATCGCCCGCAGCCGAAGGCTGGAAGGTGCGCCGCACCCTGCCGTTCGATACGCCGTGGCGCACGCTACAGATCGCCGATCAGGCCACCGGCCTGGTGGAATCGAACCTGATCCTCAACCTCAACGAGCCCAATGCGCTGGGCAATGTGGACTGGGTCAAGCCGTCCAAGTACGTCGGTGTGTGGTGGTCGATGCATCTCAACCAACAGACCTGGGCCACCGGGCCCAAACACGCGGCCACCACCGCCACGACCCGGCGCTACATCGACTTTGCCGCCGCACACGGATTTCGTGGTGTGCTGGTCGAAGGCTGGAACCCGGGCTGGGACGGCGAATGGTTCGGCAACGGAGGTAGCTTCGATTTCACAAGATCCACGCCGGACTTCGACCTTCCCGCGTTGAGCACGTACGCCGCGGGCAAAGGCGTGCATCTGATCGGCCATCATGAAACGGGGTGCGCAGTGGACCATTACGAGGAGCAGATCGCCGAGGCGATGGACCTGTACGCACGCTTCGGCGTGGACTCGGTCAAGACCGGCTATGTCTGCGACGACGGCCAGGTGGAGCGACGCAACCCTGCAGGCGGCGTGCCGCTGCGCGAGTGGCACGACGGCCAGTGGATGGCACGCCACCACCTGCGCGTGGTGCGCGAGGCAGCCGAGCAGCATATCGCCGTCAACGCACATGAACCGATCAAGGACACCGGCCTGCGCCGCACCTATCCTAACTGGATCTCGCGCGAAGGCGCGCGCGGCATGGAATACAACGCCTGGGGGCAGCCGCCCAATCCGCCGGAACACGAGGTCAACCTGGTGTTTACGCGCCTGCTCGCCGGGCCGATGGATTACACGCCGGGTATCGTCAGCCTGCAGGGCCGCAACGGCCAGGCCATCCCCAGCACGTTGGCGCGGCAACTGGCGCTGTATGTGACGCTGTATAGCCCGATCCAGATGGCCGCCGACCTGCCCGAGCATTATCTGCAGCATCGCGACGCATTCCGCTTCATCGAAGACGTCGCAGTGGACTGGGACCAGACCCGCGCATTGAATGGCGAAGTGGGCGACTACGTGACCATCGCGCGCAAGGACCGGCATAGCCGCGAATGGTTCCTGGGCAGCATCACCGACGAATACGGTCGCCTGCTGCAGGTGCCGCTGGGCTTTCTCGAACCCGGCGTGCGCTATACCGCGCAGATCTATCGCGATGGCGACGGCGCCGATTACGTGAGCAACCCGTTCGCCTTCGTGCGCGAAGAGCGCCAGGTCGGCAGCACCGACACTCTCGAGGTGCGCCTGGCCCCCGGTGGAGGCCAGGCTGTCCGCTTCGTACCGATGGATGGCAACCGTTGCGTGATGCGTCGCAACACGTTGCTTCGCATCCACCGCCATTGATTGCATGTCGCTGCGACATCCGACTGCTGTAGATCCCGTATCGCACCGATGGGCACCCGGCAGCGACCGTTTCGTGCGCGGGATATGCCATGTGGAATCGATTTCATTGCCGTTGTGCGGGTTGAATACGTATGCAGCAGCCGTTTGCATGCGGGTGCGGTGTCTACCATACGTTGCAGTCGTGACGTCCGTCCGGGCGTGCGACGCATGACATCCAGGCGTCTGCCGGATCAAAAAATCAAAGAACAACATGTACCTGGGAGGGGAAAATGTTGAAGCACAAGCGCTCCGCGCTGAGTATCGCCCTGGCCGTTGCCATGGCACCGACGCTGGCTGCCGCGCAATCGGCAACGCCTGCACAAGCCACCGGCACCGAACAACCCGCGTCCGAGCAAGCAACCGGCGCAGTCACCGAGTTGGACAAGGTCCAGGTCACCGGCCTGCGCCGCGCGATAGAAGGCGCCATCTCGGTTAAGCGTGATTCCACCTCGATCGTGGAAGCCATTTCGGCCGAAGACATCGGCCGCCTGCCCGACGTCAGCATCGCCGAATCGCTTGCGCGCCTGCCTGGCTTGGCCGCGCAGCGCGTGGCCGGTCGCGCGCAGGTGATCAGCGTGCGCGGCCTGTCGCCGGACTTTTCCACCACCCTGCTCAATGGCCGCGAAGTGGTCAGCACCGGCGATAACCGCAGCGTGGAATTCGACCAGTATCCGTCCGAGCTGGTCAGCGGCGTCACCGTCTACAAGACCCCGGACGCCGGCCTGGTCGGCCAGGGCCTGTCCGGCACCGTCGACATGCAGACCGCACGCCCGCTCAGCTACAACGAGCGGGTGATCGCCATCGGCGGCCGTTACCAGCGCAATTCGCTGGGCAAGGCTGCCAATGTCGACCCCTACGGCAACCGCTTCAATGTCAGCTACATCGACCAGTTCGCCGACCGCACCATCGGCCTGACCATCGGCTACGCCCACACCGACATGCCGATCCAGGAGAACCAGGTGGGTTTGTACGAACCCTGGCAGCCGGTCAACGCACAGCGCCAGCGTCCCGGCGTCGCCGACGGCGTGTATTTCTCCGACGGCATCAAGGCGCTGCGACGCACAGGCAACCAGAAGCGCGATGGCGTCATGGCCACGCTGCAGTATCGCCCGTCCAATGCCTGGACCAGCACGCTCGATGCCTTCCATACCGAGGCCGAGCAGATCGACACGGCCAACCAGTTCGAGCTCAACCTGAGCAACTACAACGGCGGCTATACGCCGGGCCTGAACATCACCGATGTGCGCGTCAACGACAACGGCAGCTTCATCGGCGGCACCGCCAGTGGCGTCTATCCGCTGGTGCGCGGCATGTACAACAAGCGCGAAGACAAGATCGAAGCATTTGGCTGGAACAACGAAATCACTGCCGGTGCGGTCAAGATCATCGCCGACCTGAACTACTCCAAGGCCACCCGCGACGAACTGAACCTGGAGAACAACCTCCAGCGGGCGCCCATGCCGCAACTGGACACGGTGGGAGTGTCGGTCGCCGGCAACGGCTTCTCGCGGCTGGCGCCGGGCATGAATTATTCCAATCCGGACGAGCTGTTCCTCACCAACACCATCTACGGCTCCGGCTACGGCAAGGTGCCACGCGTGGAAGACGTGCTGAAGGGCGCGCGCCTGCAGGCAAGCTTCCCCATGCCCGAAGCGCTGAGCTGGTTTTCCGATCTGGACGTGGGCGTCAACTACGCAAATCGCGAAAAGCAGAAGACCCAGCCGGAGGGCAACATCACGCTGGGCGCGCAGGGCGAAGCCACGGTGGCGGCGGATCTGCAATACGCCCCGGTCAATCTCGGCTTTGCCGGTCTCGGATCTCTGCCTGCCTGGAACGTACCGGCCGCAGTATCGCGCTACATGCTATTCAACCCCAGCGACGATGCCTCGTTCCTGGTGTCCAAGGCCTGGACGGTCGAAGAGAAGATCACCACCGCCTGGCTACGCGCCAACATCGATACCGAATGGGGCGAAGTGGGTGTTCGCGGCAATATCGGCGTGCAGCTGCAGAGCGCCGACCAATCCTCGCAAGCCAATTACTGGGATGCCTCGCAACCGCCTGGCAGCGAAGTGCGCCCGATCGACGACGGCAAGAAGTACCGCGACTGGTTGCCCAGCCTGAATCTGGCCTTCCAGTTCCCGTACGAGCAGACGCTGCGCTTTGCGATGGCCAAACAGGTCGCACGCCCGCGGGTGGACCAGCTACGCGCCTCGCTGGAGTTCGGCGTGGACACCTCCACCGGCCGGCCAGGCGCAAGCGGCGGCAACCCGATGCTCGACCCCTGGCGTGCAAACGCCATCGACCTCTCGTACGAAAAATATTTCGCCGAGCGCGCCTATGTGGCAGCTGCGTTCTTCTACAAGGACCTGAAGAGCTACATCTACACCCAGAGCCGCGACAACTACGACTTCTCCGCACTGGTTGCCGGCTACGTGCCGCCGCCGGGCTCGGCGCCGGTGCTCACCACCGGCACCTTCAGCGCACCGTTCAATGGCAAGGGCGGCACGTTGCGCGGCGTCGAGCTCACTGCATCGCTGCCCCTGGACCTGCTGTTCGCACCGCTGGAAGGCTTCGGCATCCAGGCCAGCGCCACCTTCAACGACAGCGACGTCAAGATCCGCGACCCGGAAAGCGCCTCCAGCGTGGGCGATGGCGAAATCAGCCTGCCCGGCCTGTCCGAACGCGTGTACAACCTCACCGCGTATTACGAGCACAAGGGCTTCGAAGCGCGCGTCAGCCAACGTCGCCGCTCGGACTTCATCGGCGAGATCGGCAACTTCAACGGCAACCGCACCCTGCGCTACGTGGTCGGCGAAAACATCACCGACGCGCAGATCAGCTACAACTTCAGCGACAACAGCAGCCTGACCGGCCTGACCCTGCTGCTGCAGGCCAGCAACCTCAGCAACTCGCCGTATCGCACCTATGCAGAAACCAAGGACCGCCCGCTCGAATACATCGAATGGGGCCGCACCTTCGTGCTGGGTGTGAACTACAAGTTCTGATCTGCTGCAGCACCAAACAGTGGCGCTATAGCCCTTCTCCCCCGGGAGAGGGGTTGGGGCGAGGGTACGGGGTTCAGGGAAACACAATCAGCTCCAGGTGTACTGCTTTCATAATTCTCTAGATTATTCAGAAGTGGCTGCTCTCCAATCCGCGCAATGCAACCCAAAGCGCGCCGCTCCAGAACCTCCAGATGGTGCCTACTCAGAAGCCGCCGGTCAAAGACCCGCGGCTTTTCTTTTGAATGAGTACCACCGCCATTCGGGTAAACGCGATCACCACGGGAGCAGCTAGTAACAAGACCATGCATACGCCAAACGGGCGATACCGGAGCTCAAGAGGGGTATGTGCCGCTCGTGCACTCCGATTCAGAGTGCCCCACCCACACCAATTGACGACTGCTGGCTGCGTTCTGTCAGCCGCTTTCAATCGAGGAGATCGGGTGCTGAGCGCCATATGCGCACCTGACTTCTCGACATTCCCATGCGCACCAGACGCCGTGACACGCGAGCCAGTGCGTCGACTGGCGATGTCGCGATCACACTCAGCTTCATCAGGCACCCGGCTCCTGCAGCTTGATCGGGCCGGCGCGCACGCATTGCCGTTTCCTGCAACAGCACCACCCATGTGACGCATCTTGAGTCGCTTGCCGGGCACAGCGCTCGGCGCAAGCACTGATTGGTAGCAGACACCGCATACAAAAAAAACGAGGCATCACGATGGAATGCCTCGCCTGTCTCACTCAATCACAGCTAACCGCCTGTGAAACGGTGCTATCGGCCCTCGCCCGTGGCGCACACCACCGCGTGCCCAGGCAAGCTCACGCGTCCATCCTCGATCACGCCCCGCGCCCCCCCCGGGACATCGAGCTGTACCCATGCGCCTTCAGGCAGCGCAAGCTCGGCAACAGCGGACGACAAATTGAAGGCCAACAGCATGACCTGGCCTGCATGCTCACGACGAAACATCAGCACCGGCTCGGCGGTGTCGTAGAACGTAATCGCTCCTTCGCACAAGGCCGGCATGCGCTTGCGCCAGGCAAGAAACGCACGCACCGCGCTCAACACCGACTGCGCGTCGCCCTGCTGCACACTTACCGCGGCCAGGCGATGCGGCTCGGCCAACGGCAGCCACGGCTTGCCACTGGTGAAACCCGCTGACGGCGCATCGGTCCACGGCATCGGCGTGCGGCACCCGTCGCGCCCCTTGAAGGTTGGCCAGAACGTAATGCCATACGGGTCCTGCAGATCCTCGAATGCCACATCCGCCTCACCCAGCCCAAGCTCCTCGCCCTGGTACAGGCAGACCGAACCACGCAGCGAACACAGCAGCGCCACCACCATCCGCGCCAATGCGGGCGACGCATCTTCGCCGCCCCAACGCGTCACTGCACGCACCACGTCATGATTGGAAATCGCCCAGCACGGCCAGCCTTCCAGCATGGTCGCCTCGAGCCGGCTGACCGTCTCGCGGATATAGGCAGCGCTGTAATCCTGCACCAACAGCTCGAAGCTATAGCCCATGTGCAAACGGCCCTTGGCGGTGTACTCGGCCGTGGTTGCCAACGAATCTTCCGAAGAAATCTCGCCCAGGCTTACCGCATTCGGGTAGCGATCGAGCAACGCGCGCAGGCGCTCCAGGAACGGCAGATTCTCCGGCTGCGTGTTGTTGAAGTAGTGGTATTGGTACGCGTACGGATTGTCCGCACTGAAGCCACGCCCCACCCGCTTGTCCGCCGGCTTGGCCGGGTTGTCGCGCAGCTGCGCATCGTGGAAGCAGAAGTTGATCGCATCCAGACGGAAGCCATCGACCCCGCGATCCAGCCAGAACCGCACATTGTCCAGGGTCGCCTGCTGCACATCGGTGTTGTGGAAATTGAGATCCGGCTGATCCACCAAAAAGTTATGCAGGTAGTACTGCTCGCGCCGCGGCTCCCACTGCCACGCCACCCCGCCGAAGATCGATAGCCAATTATTGGGCGGCGTGCCGTCCTCGCGCGGATCGGCCCACACGTACCAGTCCGCCTTTGCGTTGGTCTTGTCCTGCCGGCTCTCCTGAAACCACGCATGTTCGATCGAGGTATGGCTCAGCACCTGGTCGATCATCACCTTCAGCCCGAGCGCATGCGCCTTGTCGAGCAGGCGATCGAAATCTTCCAGCGTGCCGAACAGCGGATCCACCGCCCGGTAGTCCGCGATGTCATAGCCGAAATCGGCCATCGGTGACTTGAAGAACGGCGAGATCCAGATCGCATCCACGCCCAAGCCGGCGATGTAGTCGAGCTTGGCGATGATGCCCGGCAGATCGCCCACCCCGTCGCCATTGGAATCGAGAAAACTCCGCGGATAGATCTGATAGATGACGGCCCCGCGCCACCATGGTGTCTGCGACATATACGCCCCTCCCGGGCCAATGCGGGCGCGAGAATGAGCGCCCTGCCAAGGTTGCTAGCGTAGCTCCGCACAACTCTAAGAGCGCACATGTGCATACGTATTCATGTCATCTAAAAATACGCTATCAAAATCCCAAAAACCCCTCTGAACTCTAATATTCGAGGTAGCAAAGCATGTCGCGCCAAAAAAAATCCAGATAATGCGGAATCGAAACCGATAGATCCCTAAAGCTACAAAAATCCGCGAAAACAGATGGCATTTAGCCGGTGCATGGCACGCATACGCGGGCCATGCACCGCATGCTAGGCATGATCTTCCGCTTGCTTATCAGCACTCGATTTCCGTCTACCGGAACCTTTACGGTTTGCATAAAACTCTTCCAACCATTGCTCGGGCGTCAACTGATCGACGCTAACACCAAGCTTGTTGGCTTGTCGCGACAAAACCTGCTGCATAATCTCAATATTATCAGTCGACGACGAAATCACTGAAAGCGCGTCATCCATTCCACGCAGATTGAGCTGACATACAGCGGACGCATGACCTTGCTTCACTAAAAAACAACGCGAACGTTCATCAAGGGACACCACCACCTGATATTCCGCGTCAGTAAGCTTAAGCCCTTCCATGTAATCGTCACGACTGGCATTTGGGTTAGGCAGCAATATCATTGTCGCCGTCTGCTCAATCAAAGCTGCCGCAATATCACTGGCCAACGCATCCTCAGGGCTCTGCGTCGCAAAAATGCCCATGCCATTCTGCTTTCTGATGGTCTTCTGCTTGTTCTTTGCAAACTCTTTCAAGCCACCCTTGCCATCCAGAATTTTCCAGAACTCATCCATAACATAGATCAGCGGGCGCCCATCGATCAAAGACTCCAGGCGATGCAGTAAATAATTAATCACTGGCACACGCACTTCAGCATTATCAATCACATCGGTATAGTCAAAGCCGATGATGGAGGCCCTTTGAAGATCGACTGTGTCCACTGGATTATCGAACACCCAGCCCAGCGAATTCCCTGCCGTCCAGCGCCGCAGTCTTGCATAAAGCCCATCGTCCCCCATATTAGGCAGGCTTTTGCGGAAATTACTCATGCTGCGCAGATGCATCGGAGTGTCTAACATGCCCTCCACAGCACGAAAAATATCCTCCTCTTCGCGCGAGCTGTATTCTACCTTACCGCCCAACACCTTGATGAGCTCTGAAAGAAACTGCGTATTCGCCTCGTTTCTCTCGCATTGAAAAGGGTTGAATCCAGTGGGAGCGCCATTTTCAAGCGCCAGATAATTACCTCCACAAGCACGCACGAATATCTCGGCCCCACGATCCTTGTCGAAGAAAAATATCGTGGGTATAGGATCAAATTTTTGCACTTGACTCAACAAAAAGTTGATTAGCGCCGTTTTACCTGTACCGGACTTTCCAATCACCATCGTATTGGCGATAGCTTTCTCACCCAGAGAATTTTCTGCAGGATGTGTGGCATGAAAATTAAAGTAGTAAGGCTGACCATTGGTGGTCTGCAGCGTCGTAACGCATTCGCCCCAAGGATTATTGTTCTGCTTCCCCTGGGCAAAGTTATGCAGAGGAGAAAGCCCAAGGAAATTAAGAGAACTGAGATTCGCGATACGCGTACGGAAGCGCCAGTTTCCCGGCAGCTGGGCATAGAAAGAGGATGCTACGGCCAGATCTTCCTTAGATGAGACAAAGCCTGCATTAGACAACTCGGCCCTGGTCGTTGCTATCTGCCGTGCCAACTTCTCCTGGCTATCAGCGTAAATCGCAATAGTGAAGTGATATTCACCTAGAACGAAATTTCCCGAAGCAACGTCGTCCATTGCCACGTCCAAATCACGAATCTGGCTTGAAGACTTGTCACCTGACGAAATCATCATCCCTTTGGTTCGCTCAAGCACCTTAAGTGCGTCGTGGCGACCGACCGGACTAAAAGAATGGGTTACAACATATTCAAAATCAAGATATTTTAAACCATTCAGAATTCCCGGATATGTACCATCCGAATATTCCTTAACGTTCAAGATAGCGCCAAAATGATTAATCCCATCCGGTGTACGGATGACAAAATCACCTGTCTTGTTTGCAAACATATGTTTACTAACAGGCAAATACGCTTGTACCGGGGCCTGCAATACCGGAACGGGCTCGTCAATTCTATTTAGCAAATAACCTAGAAACTCTAAAGTCTCTGAAAAAACAACTCCATTTTTAGCCTCATACATACCCAAACGATAAGGCGAATAATCTTTCAGCACAGCCTCGACATTCGTGGCCAGCTCGATCACTTTCGCCACTGCTTGATCTTCTTCCGACTTGAGCCGCTCAGGGTCTGCTGATTTTTCTACTAGGCGCCGTCCGGTGACTACAGGACGGTAGATCATGCTGAAATAGAGCTCGTTTTGCATGATCTTTTGCGAAGACAGTGCCGCA
Source organism: Xanthomonas sp. 4461 (assembly GCF_024806475.1). Taxonomy (NCBI): domain Bacteria; kingdom Pseudomonadati; phylum Pseudomonadota; class Gammaproteobacteria; order Lysobacterales; family Lysobacteraceae; genus Xanthomonas; species Xanthomonas sp. 4461. The sequence continues at coordinate 330,624 of NZ_JANTYV010000001.1, forward strand.
TAGTACTCGTCAGACAACGCCTGATTAAACGACTGCTTGAAGCGACTGCCGTTACCGATCTTACGACGCCGTCGGACATCGTGAACCCAAAACGCAACGTTGGCAAAATCAGGCGCACGTAAAGTCTGCAACAACCGATTAAAGGTGTTATGCCGTTGCTCAAGCTCGAACTCATCCCTGCCAACAAATGGCAAACCGGCGAGATGCCAGATCAAAAGATAATCGCCACCAGTTGTCTTCAGCACCGAAGGTGCCACGTGTGTCGAAATAGATACAAACTCACTGATTGGACTATCTGGGCTGAACATGGCAATACCAATAAGAAGGATTCACTGCAAGACTAGGCTCTGAAAGACCAACCCCATGCAGATTCAATGCATGGGGTTGGTCGAGTTATCGCCTGTACGCTAAGGCTTCCCGGGGGGATTTTTACGATATTCGTTTGGACTAAACACCCACATTCCTGAATAACGCTGCAGATTACGAACGCGAAATCGAAATAACCATCTCAACGCCAGCAACCTGAAAATCATCTCATCGCGCTTTGCCATCTGCTGCATTATAAAAATGAATACAGGAATGGTCAGGAGATACCACAGATTGAGATACATGCCCATCATCAGGCCTCCACCGGCGCCAATGAAAAAGGGGATGTATGGAACCCCCAAGAACATTGCAGGGCGGGTGCACCCGCGAAAGAGCACGTCTTTATGCATAATGATGCAGCGCTTGGAGTAATGCCATTGCCGATTCACCCTGGCACTGGCTGTCACGCTTACCGATAACCATGTTAGCAATCTGTCCCGCAGCGCCAATCAAGACACCGCCGATAAGAATTGGAGAGACTTCCGAAATTCGCTTATGAGCAAACGCGATCTGGTAACCGGCCACAATCACGGCGATCGTTACGACAGCTACAGAACCCATGGTGAGGAGCGAATTTACATTATCGAGAAATCCACAGACTTTTTCGTCAGTTTTCGCCAGATCGCCTACTTGCGCACCGGCGCCACCGGCAACGAATAGAGCTGAAGTGAAAACCAAAGCTTTCAATGCCTGAATACCGACCATCTTAGCGTCGGCGACCAACTGCTTGTTATTCATCATTTGCATTTTCTATCTCCTTTAAACAGGGGGGCTTGCAGCCGTCCTATGGCAACATTCTTCCTTGTTAAAACACGAAAGCACTATCCACTGGAACTTGCCTTTGAAGCTGCGGATTGGTGGGCGCAGCAGATGGGGACCCGGCACTCAACGTAACCGACTGAGATGGCGCAACAGCCGGGACAGCAACTCCGCGCCCTTGGCCCGTTGCCTTAATTATATAAAGGTCGTTGGGTTCAGTCGGCGTGACGGGCGTCGGACCATTTGTACTTGCAAGGGCTGAGGAATTTTCGAGTGGAGCCGCAGGTTGCGAATTCACCTGTGGCGACTGTGCCATGCCCTGCACTCGCCTAGAAACAATTGCATCGGCCAATTCTGCTGCTGCCTGACGCAACGGACTCCTGACACCAACCTTGATTGGTTGATTAGGAATAACTCCGATCGGCTCGACGTTATCTACTCGTGCCGCCGACTGCCGAATGGATGCATAAATTTTTTGTACATACCCATGCTTAAACCCCGTCTCGAAATTACCGGAGTAATAGCAGCTGAAAGACTTGCCCCAGTTAGCACCTGACCGAGAATGGCATTCTGCAAGGATCCTCGAAGCAGCCACGAGGTTTGGACATTTTTCGAAAGCCATTTCGTAACTGGTCAAGCCATACTTCGCTAAATTATAGCGATTCACCTGGCCAAGCCCGAGAGAAAAGTTGTATCCCTTTTGCTCCAGCATCTTTGCCGTGGCAACTGCTTCTTGCAGCCCTCTCGGCTCACGAACAAGTCTCCCACCGACCACGCCAATTGCGTAAGGATTCCGCGAAGACTCCACACGGACGACATGCTGCATCACCTCGCCGGGGACAGCTAGTCCGGTGCAGCCCATTAGTTCCATACCTGGCAACATAGCGGCTCCTTAAACAAGATCAATAGCGATAGACGACAACTCAACCACCACGCAAGGTTCGAATTGGATCAAAGTCAATACCAGTGATGTAGCGCCGTCCCGCATGCGCTTTGATATGCACTACTATATCAATGGTCATACGCAGCAGACGTTTTATTACTTCAAATTCTAACCCAGAACCTTCGTTAGAGGCTTTGACCATAAGCGCAAGTTGGTCCCAGGTTTGCTCAACGCTACCAGCATGGCAACTGGTGATTGAGCCAGGGTGGCCAGACGCACAATTACGAATGAAATAGAACGATTCATCGCCTCGCAACTCGGCTAATATGATTCGATCGGGCTTCATTCGAAGGCAGGCCTCCATGCAGCTTTTAGCTGTCACGTTACTCGCGCTCTGCCCGCCCTTAGAATATAAGAGATGAACGGAGTTAGGCTGACTTATAAAGAGTTCTCTTGCGTCTTCAATGGTAACAAGTCTCTCTTCATTTGGAATGTGGTTGACGAGAGCCTTCATGAACGTGGTTTTACCACTGCCTGTCGCGCCCGCAACAACAACATTTTTCTTGTAGAGAACCGATTTTTTGAAAAACTCAGAGTAATCTCTGTTACGGCGTAGCTCCAGCAATTCGCGATCTTGATCGCTAACGTCAGCAGCCTGCTCTAGTACTTGATCAAAAAATCCATCGTGTTTGTATTGCTCCAAAGTCTTGGTGTGCTTTGAGGGCAGACGGATGGTAATCGAAACTTTTCCAGCGTCACAAGCAGGTGGAATTACAAATTGCGCACGCTGCCCCGTTGGAAAAGTCAATGAAACAACAGGGTCAGCGTCCGTGATCCGCTGACCGGTGTTGCTTTCATTAACAACCGCAGTGCAAAACTGCCTAGCACGATCAAATGTCAGTGAAGGCACATCTACACGCTGCCAGCCATTGATGGTCTCGAGATACAGCTCGCCCGGACGATTGATGCAAATTTCAGTGACCTCTGGAGAGTTCAAGTAATCCAAAATTCCCAAGACGGAATACTGATAATCCAAAAAATCATTCGAGATTTTTGCGAGTGGTGAGTCTTCAATCGTCACGGAGTAACCTTCGTTCACTTTGGCAGCACAGCCGAAAAATCAACATCTTTGGCCACATACACATTCAGTACGGTGCCCTGATTGATTGTCACCGTCGATGGACGACGGCCGGATTTTGCCACTGCTTGCTCGGCAATATCCTGAATGCTGCGCGCAGTATTACTCTCGAATGGCTGCTGAGTGATCACTCCGCTACCTACTCCGACCGTTGTCGTCTGGGGGCCGTATTCTGCCGCAGCATATTTAAATGCATCACTCAGCATACTAATGAACAACGCAGAGGCTATTTTATTTCCCCAATGTGCATCATATTGGCCCGGATGCCCCGCGCTGCCAAGGTTATCAATGCCTGGCCCCTCCAGCATTACATCAATACCCGTGGGCGTTGTGATGCGATCCCAAACCACCTGCATGCGAGGCGAAGTCGGCTCCTTGGCAGCATATTGGCCCAACATCTTTGACCCCTTCGGCAGCAGGAGTTTATGGCCATTTATTGAATAAACAGGCTCGGTAACAATGCAGGACGTAAAGCCATCAAAGTCACTGATGATGCGGGTTTCCAGTATGCAACGAATATATGTACCTCGGACAAGCAAACCATCGGGATTACTAATCGGCTTTGCCAGCGTAATTTGCTTATCTAGTTGATCTTCAGGAGTTCTTGCAGCGCTAGCACCGCTTGCAGGTCGCAAATCAGCATCAGCACCCTGTTCTGCAAGAATGCGCCGCTCCAGAAGCGTGGGACCACGTTCCCGCTCAGGAGCGACAACAGGAGGGGGGGCATCGTTATACTCCGGCGGCTCACTCGGGAGCGCCAGCGGACTCTGCTGCTGGACGAGCGGCACTGGTTCTGGCGCGGTTGGTGCACCCAAGTTTTGAGGCAGAGCTGGCGCAATAACGGTTTCTGCGCGAGGCTTAACCACCTCTGGTTTTTCTGAGTTACGCGATACCAGCCAAAAAATGGCGAGTACTAAGAGCAACGCGATGCCAGCCAAGAACATCAAAGCTTTGCGATTAAGCCGCTTCATGTCATTAGATTGCAAAACAGGTTCGTTTGCATCTAGGTCTGGGGATTCGGCGGACCGATGACGTGCAAAATAGGGGTTACTGCCATGCTCGTCATGTTCAGAACGCGACTGCGCATCCATTTCTCCGGGAATGCGCTCATCAGAATTATTTGGAGGGTTTGAGTTCACTTTTGCTTATTCCTTCGCAGACCTACCACATTGCTCCCATGGCGCACTACCAGATATGGGTAGGTGCCGTGCACGATCAATGTATTCCCCTCAACCGTCGTGTTGACCAAGAAATCCTCACTATGCTCTTTCTCGCGGCCAAAGACTGCCGGAAAATTTCCAGTAGGAAAACGCGTCAAATCCATATTTATGTAGGTAAACTTGCCGTCGTCATACACCCGACTCGGGATCAACCACGATTTCTTAGTGCGCGTCGAATAGTCGTAATCATAATAATAACGACGATCCTTGAGGATCTTTGCATTCAACTGCGGCCCATCTTTTGCAGCAATCAGATCCTCGGCACCATTGAAGCTCGTGTCCTTGGGATAAGTGAAGACAATTTTGTACTGAACACCGGCCTGTTTGGCTTGTTCCAGGCGCTGCCAATCAGTTGCGACGACCTTCAGCTCCAGAATGTATGAATGGGTTGCGGTACGAATCATCATATTCGTATCGACATCGACATTCTTCGGCTTTAAGTAAAAAACATTTTCGCGACGCGTCAGCTCCCATCCACCAGTAAAACCCGTACTGTAATCGAGGATTTTCTCATTGGGGCTGAGTTCAATCTGGGTAGTAATACCCAGACCCGTACGAACTTGGTATATTCGATCCGACTCATACTCATATTCTTGTACCACCTGCGCAGCGACAGGGAAGGCGCATAACCCAAGAGGAAGCAACGCTAGTAGCGCCATTTTGTATCGGCTAAAGAGTTTCATCTACCGCTCGCTCCATTGACATTATTTTGTGCTCCCTGGGGTTGAATGGCGGGCTGGGCCTGGTTTGGATACATTTGCGGTGCCTGTTGCGGTGCCGGAGAGACACCGGGTGCTGCTGGTGCACCCTGCTGCATCGGCACTGTTCCAGGTAGCGCTCCGCCTTGAGTAGCAGTGTTAGCCATATCACTGGTGGCCCCTGGCTGCACAGCAGGCACCCCCGAAGCGGTTACGGTCGTCGGCGCTGCCAGCGGTGCGCCCGATGCCGGAACCGCAGGCAGCGCAGAGTAATCATTATCAACCCGGTAATCTGTCACTCTGAAACCGAGCGGATTTTCCACCCTAAGGTCGTCGCTCATTTCAAGATTGTCTTGATAAGCAAACTCCATCGTCGCAATTTTATTATCAAGCAACGTAGTTACAGTGGAGCTTTTATCATAGATATTGCGCTGAAATCGAACGGTCGCACCCGTATATGCCTTACCCCTACCCCCGATAAGCGTAATGCTCAATATATTGATACGTATCGAGCGATTCCTACCGTAAATGTTAAAAGGCCTAGAAGCATTGTTCGCCGCATGCAGCGCTCGATATTCCGCCAACACACTCGTAGCCGCCATTGAAACTACGGTATTCCAATCTCGATCGCTGATATTGGATGCATCGTACGATTCACGTGAGATAATGAACCTTGCGATATTGCTGCGTGCTAATGCTTCGCTGGTACTCACCGAACGCCCGCCGAAATTGGCTTCGAGTTTGGCGATCGTGCTCGTACCTGAATAGGCATCCGCCATTACAAGATAGGGAACTTTTTCCTTCAGAGGCAGCATGTAGTAGTAGCCGCCAGCGGTCAGCACGGTGACGAGCGTGGACATCATCGCCACCATCCAAGCACGTTTTTCACTACGGCGGGCAAGGTCAGCGATGCTGACCTCATAATTCACCGCTTTCTGGACTGCCGCGCCCACTTGGGCGGATCCGTCCTTCTCATTGACTTTCTTACGCAACATGTCTAGATCCGTCACCGTGGGGCCTTGTCAGGCCTGAAACTGTTGCCGCGATGGGTTGCGGGCACTTGGGAAGCATGGACGTGCTTGAAAATGTGATGCTCAGGTGCAGCACATCGGTCGACGCTCCCTTAGAGCTTGGAACCCGTTGACACTGGTACCGGCTGCACGAGCAATTTATTGGCAGAGACTGAGACCGAGACTCCCTGCGCGGCATACACCGCACTGAGTTCAGTTGCGGCTTGCTGCACGCTGGTGGTGCTGATGTTCGAAACCGGCGCGATAAGGGTGTAGTCCGACGGCAGGTTGTAGGACAACTGCATGTTGGAGTCCGCGGCCCAACGCTCAAGCATCGTCTTCAGCGTGCCATCCATCGGCGTAGCCTGATACGTGTAGGAGGTATAAAGAGGAATTTCGGTTGGAGCCTCGTCAAAGTGATTGACGTGCTTCCAGCGCCCACCAAAGTCAGGAGCAGGCTTGGTCGCGCAGGCGCCAGCCAACATGGCAGCCGCTAACACCAACGACAGCTTGGACACATACATCGGATTCACTCTGACTTCTCCAACTCATGAAATTTCGGGCTTAATGACGGACAGCACTACGGCCCCACACACCTAAAGGTGACGGAGCGTCGAGAGCTTTGAGAAACCGGCTGGAAACGCGAGGCGCACATGATCCGCCCAGGCAGGCGGAGCAGTGCAGCGCAGACGCGCGGGCAAGCGACACGAACATACCGAAGAACCATCCATAGCTTTACTCCTGTACGACCCCGTCCGGCGCCGTCCCCTTAACAAAAAATCAACAATGCAGGAATTCTGGATAACTTTGCCCTTAACGGACACATGAGTCAAGAATTACCCACACATATCTACCACCAATCCGTGATGGATATCACACTCCCATGGAAAGCGTTTTCACATCTGTTTTGGGCAGCAATCGCGCGGTGAAGTAGCGATCTTCGTAGTAGCGGATCTTGTCGCACTTCACAGGATGCGGAATGCCTTCATACAGGAAGACTTCCTTCTCGTTCCCCATTGCCTTCAGCTCCTGCGGCAACATCAATGCACGCCGCTCCTCCGACACGCTGCGCGTTGTTTCGCGCCCCCTTGTGATGTTTTTCTTCTTGATCGTCGTGTAGCCCAACATCTCCGAGTAGTCGTTCGCGTCCTGTTGTTCGCGCGGTGCGTACAGGATCTGCAGGGCGTGGTTGGTGATGATGGTGCGCGACAGGTCCTTGCCATAGGTCGCGTCCAGCTGCGCCATGCTCTGGATGATGGGCAACAGACGGATGTTGTAGCCCGCCATGTAGGCTACTGCCGTCGCGATGATGTCCACTTTGCCGATCGAGGTGAATTCGTCCATGAGCAGCAAGCACTGGTACTTGAGCTCGGGGTTGGACTTCGGCAGTTCGCGGGTGTTGAGGTTGATGATCTGGCTGAAGAGCAGGTTGATGATCAGGCGGCTCTCGGCCAGCTTGTTGGGCTGGATGCCGATGTAGATCGTCATCTTCTTCTTGCGTAGATCCGTCAACATGAAGTCGTCGGCGCTGGTGGCCGCATCCAGCACGGGGTTGATCCACGCGTTGAGCGGTTCTTTCAGGGTCCCCATGATGGACGCGAAGGTCTCATCCGCCTGTGACAGCATGTTGGCAAAAGCCGACTTGGCGTTGCTGCTCAGGAACCTGCGCTCGGACAGCGACTTCAGGTATTTCTTGAGGTCGGTACCGTCGCCCGAAGACAGGCGGTAAATTCCGCCCAGCGTGGGCGCCCCTGCCCCGCCCGGGAAGCCAAGCGACAGCTCCTCATCCCAGTTTTCAAACAAGTACAGAGCAAAAGCCAAGAATGCATTACGCGCCTGGCTGACCCAGAATTTTTGATCGTCCGAGCCGTCCGGATACAGCATGGCTGCGATGCTCATCAGGTCCGACACGCGGAATGCGGGATCGTTCGACACGTAGGTCAGTGGATTCCAGCGATGGGTACGCCGATCTTCCGCAAACGGATTGAAGAGAAAGACCTCGTGCCCCTGGCTGGCGCGCCAGCCGCTGGTCAGATCGAAGTTTTCCTGCTTGATGTCCAGGACGACGATCGACTCCTGGTACTCAAGCAGGTTGGGGATGACAACACCCACGCCTTTACCTGAGCGCGTCGGCGCAGCGAGGATCACGAATTGCTGCCCGCTCAGACGCACCAGCTTGCCGTTGAATTTACCGACGACGATGCCGTTTCCGCTTGGCTTGAACAGGCCGTGCTTGGCGAGATCGGAAGCCCCGGCGAAGCGCGCGTCGCCGTGCAATGCAGGCGCCTTGGGCTTAAGTGCCAGAGCAATACCGATGATCCAGATGAGCGCCGGAAAACCGAAGCCGATGCCACCTGCCATCTTGATCTTGGTTGCATAGGGAGCAACCTCGGGCAGTCCCAGCGCGCTGTAGTAGCGGTAATAGGTGTCCCAGCTATACAGGCCCGTATCCAGCCGCAGCAGCAGCAAGGTCACGTAGCCGGACAGCAGATATCCGGCAAGCAGCGCCACCGCAGTGGCAATCGCGATAATTTTGGCTTTGGACATGCGCCCTTCTCCCTAGGCTTGCAGCTGGACTGCGGTCTAACGGCGGACGACAGGCTTGTGGTCGATCAGGCCCGCTTTGCGGCCTCCGCTCTCGCTCTCGACAAGCGAGTCGATCCACACCTTGGCTTGATCCAAGGAAAGATCCGGCGTGATTCGCGTTCCAGCATCGGTCACGACCGCATACGCCACCACCGCATCGGGTGCATACACCTCGTCGCGCGTGATCGCCACAACGCGATACCCCCCCCTGGTCAGCACGGTGTGCTGATACTCGTCCATCGCCAGCCTTCCTTTCCGTCAGCGCGGAGGCGATGCTAAAGCAAGACGTGTGATGGAGAAAGCGGTTTCGGAGGCGCCCGTGACTGTACGCGTCGCGCCGCCCCATCTCTGAGCCCGATTCGGCGAGCTTGGTTTGGCCCTTCCGACGGTGCAGCGGCAGACAGATACGCGCTGGCCGATAGCTCCGCTGCTGCCAGCACTGGATCCTTCATCGCCTGCGCCGAGCTATTGAGTGATGTCGCGAGCCAACGGCTGCCTGGGGCATGACGTGGGGTCGCGTGGCGAAAGGTGCGCCTTGGCTGGCGCTGCAGGCGACAGGGTTCGTGCCCAGAACATTCCGACACACCATCGCCACGTGGCTACGCAAGCGCGGTGGGGCCGCATGAGAGTGTCCGACTTGCTCGGTCACCGTGCAGCAGGCACAACTGACCGCTAAGCGAAGTTCGATCCGACGTATCCGGACCAAGCGAATGAAGGGGTTGGCGTTGATCGCCGAGAACTTGGCCAAGCACGCACCCAGGTTGAGGAGCTCCTCATTGGGGCCACTTTGATTTATTGGCAGACATCGCTGCCGACCATGTAACCACTCAAGTCGCCGTGCCATCTGGACTTGGAGTGGTGGGCGGTACAGGGTTCGAACCTGTGACCCCTACCATGTCAAGGTAGTGCTCTACCGCTGAGCTAACCGCCCGAATCCTGCGCCAGCATTGCGCTGTGCAGGGCGCGCATTCTAGCGCAGGGTTTTGCCAATCACAAGCCCTCCCGCGCTTCGTGCGCCACTTCGCCCTACCCCAGGCTTGCGGCCTTCAACTTCTGGATCTGGTCGCGAATCTGCGCCGCTGCCTCGAACTCCAGATCCTTGGCATGCTGATACATCTTCTGCTCCAGGCTCTTGAGCTTGCCGGCAATTTCAGCGGGCTTCATGGCGCGATAATCGGGGGTGTCTTCGGCGACCTGGCGCGACTTCGAGCGCCCCTTGCCCGCCTTCTTCTCGGCCGCATCCTCGCGCGCACCTTCCATGATGTCGGAGATCGGACGCGCCACCGACTTGGGGGTGATGCCGTGCTCAAGGTTGTACTCCACCTGTTTCTCGCGACGGCGGTCGGTTTCGTCGATCGCGGCCTGCATCGAACGCGTCATCTTGTCGGCATACAGGATCGCCTTGCCGCGCAGATTGCGTGCGGCGCGGCCGATGGTCTGGATCAACGAGCCGGTTGAACGCAGGAAACCTTCTTTGTCCGCATCCAGGATCGCCACCAACGACACTTCCGGCATGTCCAGACCCTCGCGAAGCAGGTTGATGCCAACCAGCACATCGAACTTGCCCAGGCGCAGATCGCGGATGATCTCCACACGCTCGACCGTGTCGATATCAGAGTGCAGATAGCGCACGCGAATGCCATGCTCACCGAGGTACTCGGTCAGGTTCTCGGCCATGCGCTTGGTCAGCGTCGTGACCAGCACGCGGTCGCCGAGCTTGATGCGCTCGTGCACCTCAGACATCAAGTCGTCGACCTGGGTACCGACCGGGCGAATCTCCACGACCGGATCGATTAGCCCCGTGGGACGCACCACCAGTTCGGTGATTTCGCCGGCAGACTCGCGCAATTCATAAGGCCCCGGCGTTGCGGAGACATAGATGCTGCGCGGCGAACGCGCCTCCCACTCCTCGAAGCGCAGCGGCCGGTTGTCCAGCGCCGACGGCAGCCGGAAACCGAACTCCACCAACGTTTCCTTGCGTGAGCGGTCGCCTTTGTACATCGCACCGATTTGCGGAATGGTCACGTGCGACTCATCGATGACCAGCAGCGCATCCGGCGGCAGGTAGTCGAACAGCGTCGGCGGCGGCTCGCCGGGCGCTTTGCCGGTGAGATGCCGCGAATAGTTTTCGATACCGTTGCAGAAGCCCACTTCGGCCATCATCTCCAGATCGAACTGGGTGCGCTGCGCCAGACGCTGCGCCTCGACCAATTTGTTCTGCGAATACAACTGCTCCAGCCGATCTTTCAGCTCTTCCTTGATCGTATCCACCGCGCTGAGCGTACGCTCGCGCGTGGTGGCGTAATGGGTCTTGGGATACACGGTGTACCGCTGCAGCTTGCGCAGGGTTTCGCCGGTCAACGGGTCGAACAAGGTCAGCTGCTCGACGTCGCCATCGAACAACTCGATCCGCAACGCCTCGGTATCCGACTCGGCCGGAAACACGTCCACCACCTCGCCGCGCACCCGGAATGCGCCGCGTGTGAGCTCGAACTCATTGCGGGTGTACTGCAGATCGGTCAGATGGCGGATCAACTGGCGTTGATCGATGTGCTCGCCCACCGACAGGATCAGGCGCAGCGAAAGATAGTCCTCCGGCGCACCGAGACCATAGATCGCCGACACCGTCGCAACCACCAGCGAATCGCGCCGCGACAACAAGGTCTTGGTCGCCGAAAGGCGCATCTGCTCGATGTGTTCGTTGATCGAACTGTCCTTCTCGATGAAGGTGTCCGAGGACGGCACGTAGGCTTCGGGCTGGTAGTAGTCGTAATAGCTGACGAAGTACTCGACCGCGTTGTTCGGGAAGAACGACTTGAACTCGCCGTACAACTGGGCCGCCAGCGTCTTGTTGGGCGCCATCACCAGGGTCGGCTTTTGCACCTGCTGCACGACATTGGCGATGGTGTAGGTCTTACCCGAGCCGGTCACCCCCAGCAGGGTCTGCTTGGCCAGGCCGGCCTCGAAGTTGGCCACCAGCTTGTCGATGGCCGCTGGCTGGTCACCAGCTGGGGAATACGGGGATACGAGCTGAAAACGGTCGGTCATGCAGCGGTGCCCTCAATCGGCCGGTCAGTATACCGACGGCAGATGATGGCAATGTTTGTGGTTTTCCTACGGTCTATTCGGAAGCATGCTGATGGCCTTTAAGGATCAGGCGTTAGACGCTTAAGCTCCCGCAAGGTGGTGCAGCTGCCATGGACAGGAACCATCATCAGCAAGCAGGCTTCACGTTGACAGAGAGCACTATCACAACCGCAGTACTCGCCATCCTTCTAGCAGTTGCCTGGCCGTCTTTGTCGGAGCTACGTCAAGCGCAACAGGTACGCGCCCTTATGTTTGAAATCTCTGCCCACCTGGCAATGACCCGATCGGCCGCAATTTCGCGTGGAAGCGCCGTGGCAATGTGTCCAAGCGCTTCCTACGACAGCTGCGATGACAACAACGATTGGACGAAAGGCTGGTTGATATACGCCGATCCTGACGGCAATCGGAAGCCTGACAGCACTCACCTTATCATCGGCGTGCGTACGTCAAGTGCTGCTTCCAGGCTCAGCATTCACACCTCGTCAGGACGTGAACAGGCCCGCTACAATTCGCTGGGCAGAACAGCCGGAAGCAATCTAACGTTCCACATCTGTAGCCGCGGGCTTCTGAAGGGCCAGGTGATCGTCAATGCCGCAGGCAGACAGCGATCCAGATTGCTCACAGCCCAGCAGCAGTGCCCCTTCTGAAATTTTTTCAAAGGGGTTGCGTACGCGGCGGCTGGTCCCTATAATTTGCCTCCCCGCCCGAATAGCTCAGCCGGTTAGAGCACTTGACTGTTAATCAGGGGGTCGTTGGTTCGAGTCCAACTTCGGGCGCCAAAAACATCAAGGACTTGCGAGTTTCGCAAGTCCTTTTCTGTCGTTAGTCGAGAAAAAGCAGGCCGCGCGCGCTTCGGCCTTGCGCAACATTGACTTGGCCATAGCCAGCGGTCTTCAGGCAACCCAATCATCGGGAAGACGTGTCCAGGAGCAGCTCTCCAGTGACCTCATTCCTATGATTTAGACCAGCCAGAACGAGAAAATTCGGCGGCACTCAGGCCCCGGGAGGCCCGCCGCCATGAAGAAATCGAAGTTCACCGAAGAGCAGACCGCATTCGCCCTGAAGCAGACTGATATCGGCACGACGGACGAGGAGATTTGCCGCCAGATTGGCGCCAGCCGGGCTACGTTCTACGCGTAGCGCAAGAATTTCGGGGATCGGCGTTGCCGGCCTGCGTCGACTACGCCACTTTGAGGAAGAGAGCTGCAAGCTCAAGCAGCTAGTCGGCGATCTAAACCTGGGCAAGGTGATGTTGCAGGACGTGTGGTCGACAAAGCTCTGATGCCACGCAGTGCAAGACGCTTGTGGGCCATCTGCGATCGGTATCAGGCTGGACTCGACGGGCTTGCGCGGTCGTCAAGCAAAGTCGATTGGCGTGGTATTACTAGCCTTTTGACAACGGTGATGCGCCACTGCTTCGAAAGATAGTAGAGATCGCGCCCGTACGGGTCCGCCATGGTTTATGGCGATCCCACGTGCAATTGCAGAGAGAAGGCCGGAAATGCAACCACACGTGTCTGTCTCGGCCGTACTGCCAAGCAAGCCTCAACCTGCGGCACAACCCTCCGCGCAGATACAAGGCCGCAGCACATCGCATGGAGCGGACTGAACTGACCGCCCCTAACCAAGTTTGAAGCATGGACTTCGTTGCCGACGCTTGCTCCACTGCCGCCGCTTCCGGGCAGTGAACATCTCGGACAACTTCACCATGGAAAGCCTGACCATCGAAGCGAATCAGAACCTCGAGGGCGCAGACCTGGTGATGACAGCGATGCAATTCCCACGTCCTCAATGCCCTCCCCTTGCGGCGCATTCAGAGGGCAACGAATTCATCTCGATGGTGGTGGATTTCTGGGCCCACGACAACGACGTGAGCATGGCGTATTCACCGCCGGACAGACCGGCACACCGCTCGTCGAATCGCCCCACGGCAGCTACCTCGATCGGCGATGTCCCGCAGGCCAAGTTCGCCACCTAATTCGCCTCCCACCCCGGAGCCGAACTGTTCAGCTCTGCGGAGGCATGCCTAGCGCGGAGAGAAGGTCACTGCTTGACCACTGCCTGCAGATATCACACAACAGCTTGGGACCACGCCCGCTAAGTTCTATATTTCAAAAAGTCGACATATGAAACTCAACTGCCGCCAAGAAAAGCTGTCAATTCGCAAATCCCATCTCCTTCTTCAAAAACCTTAAAACACACCAAAAAATCAAACAACCAACTTACTACCGCAACTTAAAGATCACCAGCATTCCGCAGCCGAAGCCGCAGTACCAGACGCGCCTCGCTCGCCCTTCTGGTTAAGAGACAGCGTGCCGCATTTGGGATCCTTCTGCGAGGTAGACGGAGTTGCTGTCAGCACAAACGCCTTAGCCGTAGGCGTCGATTCAAATGCTATTGCATAAGAGTTGATGATCCCGTCGCAAGCTGCAGGCGCAGGTGCATCGACGTAGGTCAACTTGGTCGTGTAATAACGCTCCATGAGCTGTGCTCGCTCCTGCAAGCAAACTGTAGCTGCGGATCTACGCGTTTTGATTACGTAGGCGTTATAGCTGGGGAACGCAATCGCTGACAGAATCGCAATGACAGCCACAACAACCATGACCTCCATCAGCGTGAACCCATAAAGGCGAGATCGCATATGGGACATACGTCGATAATGAAACACACTTGATCTGCACATCGATCAGTCTCCTCGCTTGACTTCGCGCCAAGACACACGCCCGACGTTACGATTTTCCGGGATACCCACGCTCGCATTATTGCCTGATGAACCACCCAAGACTGCCCGCCCGCGGAGCAAGTTCGCCAATGTCGGCATCCCCACCCCCAAATCCACCGATCCAACTGGAATGTCTCGACCGTCACTCGTCAATTTTTCGTCTGTAAAGCTACCATCACCATCCAAGTCGAAGAACGAAGAATTGCTACTGGTACCGGTAAAGGCGTCCAAAGCATTCAAGTAGCCACGTCCATCTGCCTGACAAGCACTAGCAGTGGGAATAACGCTGGAAGTTACTAGAACATCGCCTAGCAATTGGGCATCACTCACGATACGTTCGCCTTCTGCCGTGCCTGGCTGTGGCGGTGCCACAAGATCGACGTACCAGCCCTTTGATGTAGCAGGCAAAGGAGAATTCGCCTCAAAGGAGCGAACCGGCCTGCCACCCAGCGTACCGGCAACAACAGTAGTGCGACGCGTAAGATTCGCTGACGCGCCGCTTCGAACGATTGCTGTACCATCATCGACAAAGCCATACATGCTTTGAACATCCATATTTGTCAAGTCGCCAGTTGTCATCAACCGGCCAGTACCAAAGAATACCCATGTCTTGAAGGTCGTAGGATTCAGGGCAACTGTCAATCCACCAGTAATGGGCTGGCGCACTGGCGTAGCTCCTCCGGTATAAGTAGCCGCAAAAATGGGGCGACCGCTATTTGCTAAACCCCATGTTGTAGCGGTTGCTGACGAGACATCGAATTTCCAGAGATTACCAAGTAAGTCACCAGCGTAAACAGCATCCACAGTCCCGTTGCCATCAGAATCCCAACCAACAGAAGTAGACAATCCGTTCGAATCAGCACTATCCGTGACAGGTGAACCAACGCCTGTGTCGATCTTCCTAATTAACGCTCCGGTATCAAGATTATAAATCAACAGAACAGCACGACCATTTGTGCTATTGACTCCATTGCTGACAATCAACGCGGTCTCCCCGGTGTTAAGCTTTGCTATAACAGGCTTGGACTGTACCAAACCCATATCGCCGCCTTGTTCCGTCACCTCCCATTTGAAGTCACTCACGCCAAAAGTGGTCGGATTGGTTACGTCCAGCGCAAATAGACCTTTGCCGCCCTTCCCAAGAGTGCCAACCAAGGTGTTTTTACCCGGAGTCTGGGTCCGCGTAGACACGACAACTGGACCATCTACAGAATACCTGTGCGTATAATCTGGACGACTCAAAGAATTCAGACCGCTCCAGCTGACTCCATTTGGAAGATAGGCAAACAACTCGGCACCATTCGCGGCATTTATCGCATGCAGCATGCCGTCGTTAGATCCCACGTAAAGACTATTCGTTTCTGGAACATACGCAGGAGACGAGCTGACGATATCTCCTAGAATGCGACTACGGTTACGTAATGTACCGCCATTTTGAATTTCAAGCGTCCGCGTTCCGGCGATATATGCAGCATTATCCTCACCACTCACGGGATAATTACTTGCCCCAACCCGAGCCAGCGACGCAATTTGCGCCGCTGTCGCCGATGCCGGAAAAGCCAATCCTCTGGCTCCATCGGAAGTAAAGACTTTACGATTAACAGTGGGAATTTGTTCAGACGCTCTCCAACTCGCGGTCGTCGACACTCCATCAGCCGCAGTGACTGCATAAGAAGTCACTTCCCCCGTCCATACTCCTGAAACGTAGGTCGCCTGATAGACCCGGGTTCCTGTGGTGAGCGATGTTGAATTTGCAGATACATTTGAAAATGAACCAGTTCGCTCAGTAACCGAGGACAATGCTGCACGCAAACCGCTTGTTACCTGGCCCGGATTACTTGCTGCAACAAATCGGCCTCGACCGTTGACCGAAGCATGCCACAGATCATCGATCGTAGTGATGTTATCCGCGACCGGGCTCGGCCACGCCTTGGTTCCCGCAGTGATTGCCGGTAGATCTGATGCTGGATCCAATGTTCCTCTGAGACCAATCGATAGACCGAAAGTCACCATGTGCTGCCAGAATGCAGGGTCGGCTCCCGTTGTCGGCACAATATTTGGCATATCTGCACGAAGATCATTTTTCCAATAGCGCATGGCGACGTCCGCCAAAGTATTGGAAAGCCCATCACTGTAAGGCCGCGAAGCTGTATAGGTGTAAGAAGAGTTGTCCGGCCTTAAAATTGCGCTGCCATTGGAGCCATCCTGATTACCTCCGGAGCTGAAACCGCTATCGCTATTCCAGTAGCCATCCGTAGTCAAGATAGTGAAATTTTGCCTGCACTGAAGCTGATTGGAACCAGCTTCAGGCCCATACGGCCCCGAAGCATTTGTCTGCGAAAAATATTCACCAGCGTTCGTGAGAGCGCTACGTAGCGGCGTACCGTTTGACGCTATTGTCGAATAAAGTCTCCGATACCATTCAGCTCGGTTGTTATTCGTGCCGGATACGCCATTGGGGTCATCGAATAAACCCTGATTATACGAAACGGGAATCGGGACAGTCTGAGTAGGTATGTTGGCATTAGTACTTGCCCCGTTACGCCCCCAGATAGTGCGATAACCAACACGAACATCGGTCCCAAGCTCACTAAAAGCGGTGCCGGCAGCAGCCTTTGCTGCTTTCGTACGGGTACGATAGTAAGAATACCATGCAGCAAAGTTGGTTCTTTCTTCGGCATCGGTCCTGGACCTTGAATTGCCTTGGCTATCTACGATGACCGGAGTCGAATAAGTGCAATTCCTCCATCCCCAGCCAGAGGTGCTCGTATCGCAGCCGGCATTGGAGACGCCATTGCTATTCAAAATGTCATAGCTGTAACTTAGTGTAACACCCGAATAAGCACTACCACCATACACCCGGATATTGTAAACACCTGCCGCCGGAGATGAGAAGTTGCACGCCTCTGAATTTCCACTCGAGGTCTGGGCACAATCAAACTGCGCCAAAGTTGGCGGGGCGTTCAATCTGACGTAAAGATCAGCACAACGCGCATTTCTACAATTGGCAGAGCTTGCGGTCTGAATTGATAAATTCGAAGCTCCTGCCGGCAAATTTATTGAGTAATTTGCACTAAACACTCCAGCAGCGCCTGACAGTCCAGATGCAATCGTTCCGCTATCGCTTCTCGATACACCTTGCAGGCGCTCACTACGGACCACCTGCCCGCCAGTAAGAATTTGATACCTGTAGTATTGAGTAGCATCAGAATAATTGGAAATATCGCCTTTAGGAAAGTAGAAAGTCCTTACAGCGCTGGAAAGATTCACAGTAGCACTCGTGGTATTTGCGAACGAGCTCTGCACGTTGACATTATCAGAGTAGGCCGCGGTGTAACTCAACCCTCCCACGAGCGGCGTGCCTGTTGAATCCAGCCAGGCGTTGTATGATACATTAGGGTTGTAATAGAGCGTATTTGTCACATAATTGAGATCATAGAAAGCTGCCAAATCGACACTATCTGACCCGTAGTCGTTGTCCGCGGTTCTATTGTCACCAGTAGGAATACTGGTAATGCCGCCACCAGAGATACTGGAAACATCAGGGTTGTACATATACCTCCATTGCATGGAGCCCGAATCATCCAGAATAAATAGAATATTCGGAGGCACACGACTGGAGGTAGTCAAGGGATCGGAAGGCAATGTGATGCCGGCATTGACGGGTATTGCCAACAGAGTCGCAAAGTAAGCACACAGCACAGGAGTTGCACGAGCGAATAAACGTCGGTGCCAGGAATTATTTTTGGTTTGCGGCGTACGCATGGCAAACGTCCTCAGCGAACTAGATAATTGGTCTGTAGCAGGACGCTGGCGCGGTCCGCCTCTTCTGCTAGCGCAGTGATTCGATAGCGCGGAGTAAGACATTGCGCATCGATTGGCACTTTGCGATCGCACGCCGGCCATGTAGGCGCCTCCCCCATATACTCGATGAAATATTTAGCCCTGGGGAGAGGTGCTTTATCAGAAATATCATTGGTCGCATTAAGCCAACCGGCAAAACTGTTATTCAGCCAGCGATCTGATTCAGTTGCGACTGGTGTACTGCAGACACCCGCAGTGCATCCACTGCTCGGAACTGCAGAAGCGAGAGTTGCCTGCGCGAGCAACTCACCCTGACGCAGGGCAGATTCGGCTGCCTGAAAGCCGAGACTTCGATCATACAAGTTAGCGGCCATGCGCTCTTCGAGAGTAGTGTTCCGCAAGACAGTCAAACCAAGAAGCGTCATAACCAAAAGCAAAATCAGCACTACAATCAAAGATGCGCCACGCTGCCCTGAAGCATTTGGCAAATGGGTTAGCTCACTCATGGGTTGCGGTTCCGCAGGCTTGCGACGTGGACCAATTGACGTTCAATCACTGCAGACCCCACTCCGACGCTATCGGTACCGACAAGACTGAGGCTCATACGAGCTGCGATAACATCCGCCCAACGGGTTCCAACCGCAGATGCATTGACGTAGCTATTACTACCTTTCACTAGATAGAGCACACTGAGATTCTTGACACCCTCAGCCACCTCTTGAGTTGTTACAGTGCCATTGGCAGTGGCCACCTGCTGGTATAAGGATGGACCATTAGTGCCGTTACCGATATACCAGCGAGTTGCATGCAAACGGACCAGGACCGAACCAGAGGCCGCGTAATTGAAGACCGTTCCTGTGGCACAGCTCATAGGTACTCCTAGACCCAACGTACAGTTTCCCGGCGTTCCAGCTCGTGCATGGAAAATGTCTTGACCGCTAACCGATGACACTTGGAAAATGGACGCCTGACGTGAATTGCAAGCAACCGCCAAGTCGCCTGCATTCAAACCGTGACTGGCAGTATTCACTGTAAATTTCGCAGTCGCAGTGTCATGCAGACTGATGGTCGCCGCATTCTCATCAGCTGCAAACAATTGCAGCACTTCGGTACCTGCAAGGCGCTGCCCATTACTTCCACCAACAGTCAGATCCGCAGCGTTGTCTGTCGCCCCATATCCGCGAAAAGCATCGCCCCACTGATTCAGGTTGCTCCACCACTTGGAAGAAGAACTCTCAAGGACATTCGCTATAGGCAGGTTATTGACACAGGGATTTCCGGCAGCTTCACGCACGTCTCTTGCCATCAACTCAAAAGCGTTACGCACCCCTTCTTGCATTCTCCCAAGGCCCTCGGTAGCTCGATATGTCTGGCGATTGGAGGCAAAAATGCCAACGGCAGCCCCTACCACTAGCAGACCAAGCAGCAGCGCTATCATGAGCTCAACCATTGTGAAGCCGCTGCTTTTAGTACGGCTACCACGCTCCCTCCTACGCATTGCGCTCATAACTGCACCGTAGTCATAAATTCCTGGGCAGAATTGCCTGCCTCTTTTTTGCTGCCAGCCGCGTTAACTGCTCTGCTGTCATCCCACTTTAATCCGATATCACAAATTCCGCTTTGGCAATCTATGCTGCCGCAGGCGCTCGCGTCATCCATTGCAACTCCTAAACTTCCCTTCCAGGCCCTTAACCACGCGGCTTTGTCGGTTTCTGCAAGTGAAGCACCGGTCGGCGCAGCACAAAGATAGCCAGACGTGTTATACCCACCTGCCAAGGCTATATCACGATTGGCGCGCATCGCGTCCAACACCGTATATGCCTGAATCACGGCACCACTTCTTTCCAAAGAGCTCTGACTATTCCGCAATGCTGTAGTCTGCATTGCAGCGATCCCAAGCAAGCCAATTGCCATGACCAGCACTGAAATCATCACCTCTATCAATGTGGCGCCACGCTGCAGCTGCTTAGACAAAGGACGATACATCGGTTTCTCCTGGTGGGCGCTCACGCTGCACCTAATTTAATTAAGGACAACTGCCCGCCTCTCGCTTGACCTCGAGGCGAGAGCCTCCCGCAAGTTGTACCAACCGACGATTCTGTGCGGGCCTTGTCGTATTCATGCACACGACGATCTGTGCAGTCGCGAGCATGCCAGTGCTGGCCTTCGCCAATCCGTCGGAGCCGTAGACGATCGCGCTGACGTTCCCCGTGGCGGTGATACCGGCCTTACCAGAGAAGTCGCGTAGTACCTCGCCACTATTGTCAATTCGAGCGATCCATCGTGTCCATGTGGTACCCGTCAAACAGCTTGAGCCATTTGACGATGGACAGACCGTCACTTTTCTATTCCGTCGAATCGCTTCCGAACGGGCGTACTGTAACGTTCCAATCAGTTCATTGGCCTGCGATGCCAAACGGCTGTCATTAATAAATGTATTGAAGCTGGGGACAGCGATGGCAGCTAGAATTGCCATTACGGCAATTGCCGTCATCAGTTCCACTAATGTAAATCCTCTTTCCCGCAGCACTAACCGCAGTTGCGGGTTCGCAGGAAGCTCACAAGTACTTAGCATGGAGATCCCCATCCCCTAGTCGACCCGCGTACACTAAGCTAGACGGGGTGGAAATCCATAGCTTGTGCCGACAAACGGGCGCATCAGTGATCCAAGCGGCCTGCCTCCCATCCAGCTCCTTCACAGGGCGTCGCCGCCAGTGATCCAAATTCCTGCCTCCAAACCACTGCAAGCTCCCCTCGATGCGCTTTGGCAAGCCCCAGTGATCATTGCAGTCATTTTGGCGGGCGAGTTGCTTGCCGCAACGCTAGCGCTCGCACCCGGCATCGAAAGCGGCCGCTGGGTCTACTTCGGGCTGAGCTCTCTGGTCATTCAATGGATCAGCCTGCCAACTTTGGGAGCACTTTACCTAATACGAACTCCGCTCAGCAGGCTGCGCCCCCAACAAGTCGCTCAGGCTGCGCTAGCGGCCCTTTTGATCGTAACCGGACTGATCTGCTTGTTGATACAGGGCCTGACGCACGATGTGATGCCGATCCCCCGTAACGACTGGATGTCACTTTGGCTACAGTTCACGGGCATCGCACTGGCAATGGGCATTCTAAGCTTGGTCATTTTTCAGAATCACTGGAATGCGCGACAGTTAGCCGTCCGTGCGAAACAGGCAGAGCTTGAGGCCCTCCAGGCGCGCATCCACCCACATTTTCTGTTCAACACACTCAATACCGGAATCGCCCTGCTGCACCAACGGCCAGAGGCTGCAGAACAGCTCCTGCTAGATCTAGCAGATCTCTTCAGGGCTGCGCTTGCCGGCCCACCAGCAATGAAGCTTGCCGAAGAATTGGCACTGACGGAGAGGTACTTGAAGATCGAAGCATTGCGTTTCGGCAAACGATTACGTATCGCCTGGCAGCTACCTTCTCCATTGCCCGATATCGAGGTCCCCACGCTGAGCATTCAGACATTGGCTGAAAATGCAATCCGCCATGGAGTCGAGCCATCCGCTAATGGTGGCGAGGTTCTCGTCAGAGTAGTCACTTATGAGGACAGGATCGAACTATCCGTTACGAACGATGTGCCGAGTACACCACTTGATACGAGTATCGGCCACCGCATCGGCCTAAACGCAGTGCGTAGCCGTCTCGACAGCTTGACTGATGGTAAAGGCAGACTAGACACGGATATCAGCGATGGCCGCCATTTGGCAACCATCGTGATGCCCCTTATCCATCAAAGATCACAAACTCAGGAAAACAACCTCTAAGTCACTACCCGATAGCACGGCCGGTAATCCCCAGAGATCTTCATCCGGCGTTGTTCGACGAAGCCGCGCAGCAGTTCGTCCAGGGCCTGCATGATGTCCGGGTCGCCATGGATCTCGAACGGGCCAAACTCCTCGATGCGGCGCATGCCATCTTCCTTGACGTTGCCGGCAACGATACCGGAGAAGGCACGGCGCAAGTCGGCCGCGAGGGCCGGCGCCGGGCGGCCGTGGTGCAGGTCCAGCGCAGCCATGGCTTCGTGGCTGGGCACGAACGGCTGCTGGTACTCGAGCGGGATATGCACCGACCAGTTGAAGTAATACGAATCCTTCTGGTCCTTGCGGTGCGCGCGCACCTCGTGGATGCCTTCTGCCATACGGCGTGCGACGGCGACCGGGTCGCCGACGATGATCTCGTAACGCGACGCAGCCGCCTCGCCGAGGGTGAGGCGGATGAAGCGGTCGATCTGTTCGAAGTACGGCGCGGCAATGGTCGGGCCGGTCAGGATCAGCGGGAACGGCAGGTCGGCGTTCTCCTCGCGCAGCAGGATGCCGAGCAGGTAGAGGATTTCCTCAGCCGTGCCGACGCCGCCCGGGAACACCAGGATGCCGTGTCCGATGCGGACGAAGGCCTCCAGGCGCTTCTCGATGTCCGGCATGATCACCAGGTGGTTGACGATCGGGTTCGGCGACTCGGCTGCGATGATGCCCGGCTCGGTCACGCCGATGTAGCGCGTGTGGTGCTTGCGCTGCTTGGCATGCGCAATGGTGGCGCCCTTCATCGGGCCCTTCATCGCGCCCGGGCCACAGCCGGTGCAGATATCCAGGCCGCGCAGGCCGAGCTCGTAGCCGACCTGCTTGGTGTACAGATATTCGTCGCGCGAGATGGAATGCCCGCCCCAGCACACGACCAGATTCGGGTCCGACGGCTGCAGGATGCGCGCGTTGCGCAACTGGCCGAAGACGGCGTTGGTGATGCCTTCGCTGGTGTCCAGATCCGCGCGCTGCGCTTCCAGCTCGATCGCCATGTAAGCGAGATCGCGCACGACGGCAAACAGCAACTCGGCGACGCCGCGGATGATCTCGCCGTCAACGAATGCCATTGCCGGCGCGTTGCTCAGGTCGATGCGGATGCCGCGATCCTGCTGATTCACCTGGATGTCGAAATCCGGATACAGGTCGCGCGCGGCGCGCGGGTCGTCCGAGGCGCTGCCACTGGTCAGCACCGCCAGCGCGCAACGGCGCAGCAATTCGTGCATGCCGCCGCTGGATGCATCGCGCAACCGGGCCACTTCCGCCTTGGACAACACGTCCAGACCACCCCGCGGATAGATCCGCGCATCCACCACCGGCAGCGCCCGTGCTGCCGTACTGCTGAGTTCCATAGCTTGCTCCTGTCGTCTGTCGGAGACTTTAGCGTACTCACCCGCACAAAAGAAAACGGCCGGGAGAACCCGGCCGTTTTTGCTGCTTACGTCACCAGCCGCATTAGAACTTGTACTTCAACGTCACCTGCATCGACCAACGCGACACGCCAGTGTTGCCCTTGTCGTTGTTGTTTTCCTGCACCGTAGGCTCGTCGGTGGCGCCTGTAAAGTTGTAGATGTACTTGCCGGTTGCAGGATCGATACCGGCATAGCTCGCCACTCGGGCGGTGGAGTTGAAGCCGTAGTCCTCGATGCGACCCCACTTTTTGTTGAGCAGGTTACCGACGTTCATGATGTCCAGCGCCAACTCGGTCTTGTGGCCTTCGAACAGACCGGGCAGCTCCTGACTGACGTGCAGATCGAAGCTGTTCACCCACTTGGTACGGAACTCGTTCGCAGGCGCAATCTGCCCCTTGTAGGCAGCCAACTCGGGATTTTTTGCCAGCCAATCAAAGAAGCGCTGCTCCATTGCAGCTCCGCCAACCCACCGGACGTCGCCAGGCCCGTTCGGTACGTAGAACAGGTCGTTGAAGTAGCCGGCCCCGGAGGTAGAAGCAGCGTCGCCGTTCAAGTCGTTGTAGTAGATGTAGCTAAACGGACGACCCGAACGACCTTCGTAGAACAACCCCACGCTGGTGTTGTACTTGCCGAAGAACGCCTTCTTCCAATTGATCGAGCCAGTGATGCGATCCTTGATCGCATAACGCGAATCGTAGGCCACGTTTTCATTGGCAGTGCCGATCAGCGTGCTGCCCCAGTTCGAGGTGTTCTGCGAACTGGTCAAAGGACTGACTTCAGTGGACTCTGTGTAGGTGTAGGCAAGCGACCAGCCCCAGGTTTCCGTGAGCGGCTTGTTCAACCCAACCGTGAACTGGGTGCCTTCGCCCTTGTCAGTATTGCGCATGAGCATCACATCGCCCATGTCGCTTGGACGATTGGCCTTGCCGCTTACGACTTGACCACCACCCAGGTTTTGACCGTTCTGTACGGAAGTATTGGTACCAGTCGAAGGGCGGTAACCCGCAGCGTTCCAGTACAACTCACGACCATCCTGACCAATACGGGTCGCAGCCACACCAGCTTGGTTGTACAGATCCAGGCGCTCAAAATAGATCGCGTTATTGACCTTGGTGTACAGCACCTCAGCCGAAGCGACGATGCCATACCAGGGCAACTCATGGTCGAAGGCGAGATTGGTCTTCCACACCGATGGCAGCTTGAGGTCGGGCGCGGCGATATCCACGTTCTGACGAGCACCGGCCCCAGCAGTCGGGATGTACGGCGGATTGGTGTTCGGGGTGAAGATACCGACCGGATTGTTGACCGTGTACTCGGTATAGTTCAGGCCGGTGTTCTGGTACACACCTGCCAGCCATACATTCGGTGCGGCACCGCCAAACAGACCCAGGCCGCCGCGCAGCTGTGTAGGACGATCGCTATCGAACGTGTAGTTGAAGCCGAAGCGCGGCTGCACCAACTTGTCGTCGGGTAGCTGGGTATTGTCGTAGCCATACAGCGACATAATGCGCGGGTTGTACAGGCGCTGATCACTGAAGTCGGGCATGTCGATGCGCACGCCGCCCTGCACGGTCAGATTGCTATTGACCGCCCAGCTATCCTGGATGAACAAACCAGTATTCTTCAGCGTGTACTCGGCCGGAATGTCGTCATAACTACCGCCGGGACGCGGCGCACGCACAATGTACTGGTTAACGCGACCTGCCGCGAAGTCGTTGAGGGTGTTGAACAAGTATGCGCCGTTGAGATTACGGCCGAAGTAGTTGAGCAGATCGTTTTTGGAATAATCGAAGCCAAACTTGACGGTGTGGTCACCGACATACCAAGTCCCGGCACCGAAGGCGCTCAATTCCTTGCTCTCGACCGCATTGATGTGCGAGTTCTGCTCGGTACCGAAATAGAGCGAATTATTCGCAGTCCCGCCAAAACCACGCACCTGAATCTGCGGCAAGGTCGAATTCGGCTCGCGGACCGCAGAGTATTCCTTATGCGAAAGCTTGAATTCGGTTGAGAAGTTCTCGGACCAGTCACTGAACAGTTCGCCCATCCAGGATTCGTAGGTCTTTGGCTGCTGATACCAAAAACTGCTCAGCGAGACAGCACTATTGCTGATCTGCGGGAAGCGGACCACATTTTGCTCAAGCTTGTTGTAACGCACAGCGGCGCGATGATTGTCGCTGATGTTCCAGTCGATCTTCAGCGCATATTCTTCGACTTCGGTCTTATTGGCAGGCTGGTTCAGCGAACCCGCGTCGAAGCCATAACCGGTTGCGATCTGCTGTGCACGGGCGATATCGGCATCGGTGATGCTACCTCTGCCATACGGAGAATCAGTCAAGCTGATACCCGGCGCCGAACGCTCCATCTTTTCGTAGTTGGCAAAGAAGAACAGCTTGTCCTTGACGATCGGCCCACCCAAGGTCATGCCATAGGTCTTTTCATCATCGAAACCATTGAAACGAACGCCTTCCAATTCCTTGCGTACCATATCCTTGTCGCGATACGCGTAGTACACGGTGCCGCCAAAGTTATTGGTACCCGACTTGGTTACCGCATTGATTACTGCGCCGGTACCGCCAGAAATGGTGGTGTCGTAATTGGCGACATCGATATTGATTTCCTGGATGGCATCCATCGACACCGGCTGACGCTCGGTCGGCAGGTTATTGGACTCCAAACCAAAGGGATCGCCTGCACCAATACCGTCGATGCGAATAGCGTTGTAGCGCGTATTTTGACCGCCCACCGAAATTGCGCCATCGGCCTTGCTGACTTGCGAAATACGCGGATCGAGACGGATGTAATCTTGGATGTTGCGATTGACCGACGGCAGCGATTCGATGGTCTCGCGAGACACGTTCGTGCCGGTACCCATCTTGTAAGCGCTAAACAGCTCCGAGCCACCCGCGACAGCCATGACCTGCACGGCTTCGAGATTGGTGGCGGCGATGTCGCCTGCCAAATCCGCATTGACAGTGTTGACCTGATTGAGGTTGAGGTAAACGCCCTCTTCGGTCTTGGTGCCTTCACCCGATTTGGTGATGGTGATGGTGTACGGCCCACCCACACGCAGGCCGCGCGCGTTGTAGCGTCCGCTGGCATCGGTGGTGGCGCGGCTGACGGTACCCGATTCGACGTGGGTGATCGTGACTTCGGCATTCGGCACCGGCTGACCGCCGCTGCTGGTGACCAGGCCAGCGACGCCGGCGGAGGTGCTCTGCGCAAATACGGGAGCGGCGGCGAGTGCGGCAACGAGACCAAGCGTGAGCTTGGACATGCGGAGACAACGGGGGTGGGTCATTTCGGTGGCCTCGATACAGGTTGGGCAGTGACAAAAGCGCAGTCAGCCCAACCGTTCCCGGGGGTGGGCTGCCGATGATCTGGGGTCCCTCGCCGGGCGGCTGGTTGCTGCCGCAACGGTTAACAACAGATTAACACGCTAAGGCCTGATTGTGACGGCGGCGTGACAAAGTTCGCGCACTGCAACATGAACTTCGCATGTGAAGGCGCAACGGCCTTGTTGCGCAAGATCGCAGCGGGAGCGAGACCTGCGTCTCGACTGGGCCAAATTCGGTCGTCAAAAGCCGGCGGGACTGCGGCTGGACCGGGTTTGCGCAAAGGAGCGCGCGTCGCGCCACGGCCAGTGCCGACCCCTGATATGACAGCGCCCTTAAATCGACACCGGCAGCTTGAAGTACGTCCCCAACCCATCCAGGAACATCTGCACGGAAATCGCGACCAGCAGCATGCCCATCAGCCGCTCGATCGCGGTCAGTGCGCGATGACCGAGCAGTTTGTACAGCAACGGGGCCGAGGCCAGGATCGTGGAGGCGCCGATCCAGGCGATCATCAGCGCCAGGCTCCAGTCCCACAGACGCGTAGGTTCGTTACTGCCCATGAGCATGACCGCGGCCATGCCGGACGGTCCGGCCACCAGCGGAATGGCCAGCGGCACGATGAAGGGCTCGCCGTCCGGGATCTCGCCCATCAGGCCTTCCGGGCGCGGGAAGATCATGCGGATACCGATCAGAAACAGCACGATGCCGCCGGCGATCGCCACCGATTCCTGCCGCAGATGCATCAGTTCCAGCGCGTATTTGCCGCCCCACAGAAACGCCATCAACACGATCAGGGCAATCAGCAGCTCGCGCGCGAGCACGAAGCGCTGCCGCTTGGGCGGCAACGGTTTAAGCACGCTGAGAAAGACCGGGATGTTGCCCAGCGGGTCCAGGATCAGGAACAGCAGCAAGGCCGCCGACAGAATGGTCATGCGCAAGGGCTCCAGATCGCACCGCGGTGCGGGGCACCTGCCATGGACAACAAGGTGACACAGGCGGACGCGTAACGGACGGGGTCGGCCGCCTCGCTGTCTTCCTGATGGGTAAAGGCGCGCGCGCGCAATGCGGTGCGCATCGGCCCTGGTTGCAGGCCATGGACGCGCACCGGGCCGGCTGCGGTTTCGTGATGCAGGCTGGCGATCACGCCGAGCTGCGCATGCTGGGCGGCGCCGTAGGCGCCCCAGTAGGCCTGACCGACGCGCACGGCATCGTCGACCACGAAGACCACGGCCGCGTCGTCCTGCTGTCGCATCAGTGGAAGGCAGGCCTGGGTCAACCAGGCGCGTGCGGTGAGATTGACGTGGATGCTGCGTGCGAAGTCCGCAGGTGCCG
Source organism: Xanthomonas sp. 4461 (assembly GCF_024806475.1). NCBI lineage: Bacteria > Pseudomonadati > Pseudomonadota > Gammaproteobacteria > Lysobacterales > Lysobacteraceae > Xanthomonas > Xanthomonas sp. 4461. The sequence continues at coordinate 358,788 of NZ_JANTYV010000001.1, forward strand.
CAAGTTCGGCCGGCGTCAGCCCGCCGAAATCGGCGGCGCAATGCAGCAGCCCATGGACACCGCCCAATTCGGACTGCAGCCGTTGCGCCAACCCAGCGTAATCATCGGGTGTGGCACCGGCCAGATCGAGCGGGTACAGCAACGGCTCCGGACCCAGCGTTGCCACCGCATCGTAGACGCGCTCCAACGGACGCAGCTTGCGCCCCAGCAGTACCACGGTCGCCCCTGCCGATGCGCATGCCCGTGCGGCGGCGGCGCCCAGCCCACCGGCCGCGCCGGTGATCAGCAGCACCCGCCCGGCCAGCGACTGCGGCGGACCCTGGTCCTGCAACGCACTCACGGCTGATACGCTTCGGTGACGATGCGCTTGAGTTCGCCGGCTTCGAAAAGTTCCAGCGTGATGTCGCAACCGCCGATCAGCTCGCCATGGATGAACAACTGCGGAAAGGTCGGCCAATTGGAATAACGCGGCAGATTGGCGCGGATTTCGGGTTCTTCCAGCACATTGACCGTGCGCAGCTGATCGGCGCCGGCGGCGATCAACGCCTGCACTGCGCGGCTGGAAAACCCGCACATCGGAAACTGCGGGGTGCCTTTCATGAACAGCACGATCGGGTGTTGTTCGACTTCGGCCTGGATCCGTTCCATCACCGGCATTGGACTCTCCTGACTGGGAGCGGCAGGCCCGACCGCCGGGTCGGATAGACTTCCGCAAAGGCGCGCATTGTAAGCCTTCACGCGACCTGCCGCCGGACTCCCTTCGCTGCCTTGCACATCATGCCGATCGAACACGCTGCACTGCCCTACTCCCGCGCCGCTCTGGAGCCGCATCTGTCTTCCGCGACCCTGGAGGCGCACCACGGCGTCTGTCATCGCGGCGAGGTCGAACGGCTCAATACGCGCATCGAAGGCAGCGAATTTGCCGAGCTGACGCTGGAAGAGATCATCGCGCAGGCGCAGGGCACGCTGTTCCATCTGGCCGCGCAGGTGTGGAACCACAATTTCTATTGGCAATGCCTGCGGCCACGCGGTGGCGGCGAGCCGCTCGGCAAGCTGGCCGATGGCATCGGCAGATCGTTCGGCGATTTCGTGCACTTCAAGCAGGAGTTCAATCGCGTCGCCTTGAGCAGCTTCGGCTCGGGCTGGGTCTGGCTGGTACAACGCCCGGACGGCGCATTGGCCGTTGTCGCCACGCCCAATGCGTCCACGCCACTGACCGGGCCGGATACGCCGCTACTGGCATGCGACCTCTGGGAACACGCGTACTACCTGGATTACCAGCAGGACCGTGCCCAGTACCTGGAGGCGTTCTGGAAGCTGATCAACTGGGATTTCGTGGCCAGCCGGCTGAGCTGACACGCGCACCTGGATGCCGATGGACCGCCGACCGGCGGCCCGCGTCAGTGCTCTGCGCCCAAGTGCAGGCAGCCATCGCGCCGCCTCACTGCTGCGTCGCGATGTCTCGGGATCGGCTGACAACTCAGCCTTCGCGCAGGCGCGCAATCACCGGTTCGACTTGCGCAGTGCGCTGCAGTGCCACTCCGGCTGCGACGAGCGCCTCGTCCAGCGCCTGCGGGGTATCGGCACGCAGCGTTGCGTGGCCCACCTTTCGGCCCTCGCGCGACTGCTTGCCGTAGTCGTGCCAATGCCCACCTGGCACTGCCAGAAATGCCGCAGCGTCCGGCATCGCGCCCAGCCAGTTGAGCATGCAGGCATGGCCACGCATCGCGGTGCTGCCAAGTGGCAGGCCGAGCACGGCGCGCAGATGATTTTCGAACTGCGAGGTCTCGGCGCCTTCAATGGTCCAATGCCCGGAGTTGTGCACGCGCGGCGCCATCTCGTTGGCGAGCAACTGGCCATCGCGCACGAACAGTTCCAGCGCGAACACGCCCACGTAGTCCACGCGCTCGGCGATCGCACGCGCATGCGCCTGTGCGGCGGCCTGCAACCCGGCATCTACACGCGCCGGCGCCAGACTGGCCGAGAGCACGCCGTCCACATGCCAGTTCTCGGTCAGCGGCCACGCGCGAAATTCGCCATCGCGCCCACGCACGGCCACCACGCTGACCTCGCGCTCGAACGGCACGAAGGCCTCCACGATCAGCCCGACCTTCGCCGCCTGCGCGCCAAGCGCGTCCCACGCGGCATCGGCATCGGCCAGCGTCTTGATGCGGAACTGGCCCTTGCCGTCGTAGCCGAAGCGGCGCGTCTTGAGCACGCAGGGCGTACCGATACGCGCCAAGGCCGCGTCGAGCCCGGCACGGTCGTCGATGGCGGCAAACTCCGGCACCGGAATGCCGAGCGCGCGGAACAAGGTTTTCTCGCTCAGCCGATCCTGCGCTACCGCCAGGGCATCCGGGCGCGGCAACACCGGCAGCTGCGCGGCAAGTTGCTGTGCGCTGGCGGCAGGCACGTTCTCGAAATCGAAGGTGATTGCATCCACCTGCGCGGCGAATGCCGCGAGCGCGGCAACATCGTCGAACGCGCCCACCTGCAGCGGTGCCACCTGCCCTGCGCAGGCATCGGCCGCCGGGTCGAATACCGCAAACCGCAGCCCAAGCGGAACGCCGGCCAGCACCAGCATGCGCGCCAACTGGCCGCCTCCCAGAATACCGACCGTGGTCATTGGCGCGGGTCGTCGCTGGCCATCACATCGTCGGTCTGCTTGGCACGGAACTGCGCCAGCGCCTGACCGATCTGTACCTGCTCCGGCGCCAGCATCGCGGCCGCAAACAACGCCGCGTTGGCCGCGCCGGCGTTGCCGATCGCAAACGTGGCCACCGGGATGCCGGCCGGCATCTGCACGATCGACAGCAATGAATCCATGCCGTTGAGCGCCTTGGACTGCACCGGCACGCCCAGCACCGGCACCGCCGTCTTGGCCGCCAGCATGCCTGGCAGGTGCGCTGCACCGCCGGCACCGGCAATGATGGCGCGCAAGCCGCGCTCGCCAGCTTGTTCTGCGTAGGTGAACAACACATCCGGGGTACGGTGCGCCGAGACCACCTTGACTTCGTAAGGCACGCCCAGCGCATCGAGCTTCTGAGCTGCGTGTTGCATGGTCTCCCAATCCGAACGGGAGCCCATCACGATGCCGACCAGCGGCGCGGAGTGGTTGGAGGTCATGGCCCTGCCCTGCGGTAAAGACGTATTCTAGCCAATCTCCACGCAAGACAAGACTTCGATGGATCGCAAACTGCTCGACCTGCTGTGCTCGCCCGACACCCGTCAGCCGCTTTCGCTGCTGGACGGCAAGGGCCTGGAAGCGCTCAACACCGCCATCGCCGCCGGAGCCCTGCAGCGCGCCGACGGCACCGCGCAAAGCCAGCCGCTGCGCGAGGCCTTGATCACCCGGGACCGCAAGCAGATCTTCCGCGTCGACGACGGTATTCCGGTGCTGCTGGCCGAAGAAGCCATCGCCACCGCGCAGATCACCGACTTCCCCGAAAAGTGAGTTCTTCCGTGCGTACCGTGCCTGCGGCTCCGCCAGCGGCGTTGGTCGATGCCGATGTGGCGCGCGCGCTGGCCGAAGACATCGGCACTGGCGATGTGACTGCCGCGCTGCTGCCCGATCAAGCCGACAGCGCCTATCTGTTGTGCAAGCAGGACGCGGTGATCGCTGGCCGACCCTGGTTCGATGCCACCCATCGTGCGCTCGACCCACAGGTACGCATCGACTGGCACGTACACGAAGGCCAGCACGTCAGCGCCGGCACGGTGCTGGCCATCCTGCAAGGCCGCAGCCGCAGCCTGGTCAGTGCCGAACGCACGTCGCTTAACTTTCTGCAGACGCTCTCCGCCACCGCCACCGCCACCGCGGCCTATGTGGCGGAAGTGGCAGGCACCGGCGCCCACATCCTGGACACGCGCAAGACGCTGCCGGGCCTGCGCATGGCGCAGAAATACGCGGTGCGCTGCGGTGGCGGCGACAATCACCGCATCGGCCTGTTCGATACGGTGATGCTCAAGGAAAACCATATCCGCGCCGCCGGCTCGCTCGGCGCAGCCGTGCATGCGGCACGTGCGCAGCAACCGCAGTTGCCGCTGGTGGTGGAGGTGGAAACGCTGGCGCAGCTGCGCGAGGCCTTGCAGGTGGGCTGCACGCGCATCCTGATCGACGACTTCGACCCGGCGATGCGTCGCGAGGCGGTGCGCATCGTTGCCGCACTGCCGGTGGATCAGCGCATCCCGCTGGAAGTCTCCGGCAGCGTCGACCTGGCCGGCATCCGCGCAATTGCACAGGACGGCGTGGACTGCATTTCCATCGGCGGGTTGACCAAGCATGTGCAGGCGGTGGATCTGTCGCTCAAACTCGGCCCGCCGCCGCACTGATTTCACGTCTGCGCGCAGGCCGCTCTGGCAGCCTGCTGCGATTGCTTTCGTGCAGGATGTTCGATGACCGTAAGACCCTGGCCGTGGATGTGCCTGTTGCTTGCAGGATTGGGAGGCGGCGCTGCGGCTGCGGAAGTGTGCGATGTGCCGCCGCGGTTCGGCACCAGCCCCGCCGCTATCGCCATCGTGCGCTCGGCCTGCAATGAGCATCGTCTGTGGCAACACCCGTTCATCGATGCCAAAGGGCGCCTTGCCAGCCTGGGCGTGACCGAAGCCGAATCGGGCTATCTCGCCGACCATGGTGTCGTCGCCTGGCAGCGCGTGGCAGGCTATTGGCGCGACAGCGGCACGCTTGCTTCGATGGGCGGCCGTCCCGGCGCGTCAAGTTGCTCTGCATTGGATGGCACCCGCTACACCGCCAGCGATTGTCGCGCGTTTCTGATCGACAACCCGTGGTCGGCCGCTTTCATTTCATGGGTGATGACGCAAGCCAGACTGAGCGGATTCCACCGTTCAGCGCGCCATCTGGACTACATTCGCAGCGCGTACAACGACGGTGCCACCGGCCCGTACCAGTTCGCCGACCCTGCCGTCGAAAAGCCTGCACCCGGCGATCTGCTCTGCCTGCTCCGCGGGCGCAGCGTGGCGCTTGGCTACGCAGGATTGAAGGCCGCGTTGGGCGGTAGCGCATCGATGCCATGGCAATCGCATTGCGATGTGGTGGTGGCTGCCAATGTCGGCGGCGATCGCACGCTGTATCTGATCGGCGGCAATGTGTTCAACACCGTGATGATGCGCAAGATGCCGCTGGACCGCGCCGGTCGGGTGGTATTGCCGACGCCGCAGTCCGACAACGCGCAGGACCAGAACGAAGACAGCCTTGGCGCCGCCAGCGAATGCACGCCGGCACACGAAGAACTATGCGACTTCAATCGTCGCGACTGGGCTGCGTTGCTGAAGCTGCGTCCTGATGCGGCGATGCTGGCGCCACCGCCGACCGAACCACTGCCTGCGCCCACCGCACCGCCTGCCGAGCAGACGATGCCACCAGGTTTTCCACGCGTGGTGCCGCCGCGCCCGGAAACGCAGCCTGCGACGCAGCAGCAGCCTGGGTGAGGCACGAATCAAAAGCCCCTCTCCCTGCGGAAGAGGGGTTGGGGTTGGGGTGAGGGTACGGACGCGTAGCCCTGGCGCCGTTTTACCTGCATGAGACTGCGACCGCACCCTCATCCGCCCCTTCGGGGCACCTTCTCCCGGTGGGAGAAGGAACAAGGCATGGGCTATTGCGAATCGACAACAAAAAAGCGGGCCGAAGCCCGCTTTTTCGTGACGTATCAACCAACGGCGATTACTCGGCCGACGGCGGAACGCCCTCGCCTTCTTCCACTGCCTTGATCGACAGACGGATACGGCCCTGCTTGTCCACTTCCAGCACCTTGACGCGGACCAGATCGCCTTCCTTCAGCTTGTCGCCGACCTTCTCCACGCGCTCGCTGGAAATCTGCGAGACGTGCACCAGGCCGTCCTTGCCCGGCAGGATGGTGACGAACGCGCCGAAGTCCATGATCTTGGCGACCTTGCCTTCGTAGATGCGGCCCGGCTCCACGTCCGAGGTGATCTGCTCGATACGCGACTTGGCAGCTTGCGCGGCGATCGCGTTGACCGAGGCGATGATGATCGTGCCGTCGTCCTGGATGTCGATCTGCGTACCGGTTTCCTTGGTGATCGCCTGGATGGTCGAGCCGCCCTTGCCGATCACTTCGCGGATCTTGTCCGGGTGGATCTTGATGGTCAGCAAGCGCGGCGCGTAGTCGCTCAGCTCCTGACGCGGGGCGGTCAGTGCATGCGCCATCTCGCCGAGGATGTGCAGACGGCCGGCCTTGGCCTGCTGTAATGCCTGCTTCATGATCTCTTCGGTGATGCCTTCGATCTTGATGTCCATCTGCAGCGCGGACACGCCTTCGGCAGTACCGGCCACCTTGAAGTCCATGTCGCCGAGGTGATCTTCGTCACCCAGGATGTCCGACAGCACCACGAAGCGGTCGTTTTCCTTGACCAGGCCCATCGCGATACCTGCGACCGGGGCCTTGATCGGCACGCCGGCATCCATCAGCGCCAGCGAGCTGCCGCAGACCGATGCCATCGACGAGGAGCCATTGGACTCGGTGATTTCCGAGACCACGCGGATCGTGTACGGGAATTCTTCCAGGCTCGGCATCACGGCGAGCACGCCGCGCTTGGCCAGACGGCCATGACCGATTTCGCGACGCTTCGGCGCACCGAAGCGACCGCACTCGCCCACCGAATACGGAGGGAAGTTGTAATGGAACAGGAAGTTTTCCTTGTACTCGCCGCTGACCGCATCGATCACCTGGCCATCGCGGGCAGTGCCCAGCGTGGTGACCACGATCGCCTGCGTCTCGCCGCGGGTGAACAGCGCCGAGCCGTGGGTACGCGGCAGCACGCCGGCCTGCACCGCGATCGGACGCACGGTATCCAGCGCACGACCATCGATACGCACCTTGGTGTCGAGCACCGAGTCGCGCATGGTGTGGTATTCCAGCTCGCCGAATTCCTTCGACAGCTCGGCGCTGCTCCAGCCCTCAGAGGCGACGCGGCCGGCCAGCGACTCCATCACGTCCTTCTTGATCGCCGAGATGGCATCGCGACGCTGCAGCTTGTCGCGCACCTGGAAGGCGCTCGCCAGCTGCGTGCCGACGGCTTCCTTCAGCGCGTTGATCAGCGCGGTGTTCTTGGCAGGCGCAACCCAGGTACTGGGCTTGGTGCCGGCTTCGACGGTCAGCTCGTTGATCGCATTGATGACCTTCTGCAGTTCGCGATGACCGAAGGTCACTGCGCCCAGCATCACTTCTTCGGACAGCAGCGCCGCTTCCGACTCCACCATCAGCACCGCATTGGCGGTACCGGCAACCACCAGCTCCAGCTGCGAATCCTTCAGCTCGGCGATGGTCGGGTTGAGGATGTACTCACCGTTCTTGTAGCCCACCTTGGCGGCGCCGATCGGGCCATTGAAGGGGGTGCCGGCCAGCGACAGTGCAGCCGACGCACCGATCAACGCGGCGATATCGCCGTCGATGTCCGGGTTCATCGACATCACGGTGGCGATGATCTGCACTTCGTTCTTGTAGTCCTCCGGGAACAGCGGACGGATCGGACGGTCGATCAGGCGCGAGATCAACGTTTCCTTCTCGGTCGCACGTCCTTCGCGCTTGAAGAAGCCGCCCGGGATGCGGCCGCCGGCGTAGAACTTCTCCTGATAATCGACCGTCAGGGGGAAGAAGTCCTGCCCTTCGCGCGCGGTTTTTGCGGCGACGGCGGTGACCAGCAGTACGGTGTCGTCCATCTTGACGATGACGGCACCGCTCGCCTGGCGAGCGACTTCGCCCGTCTCCAGGGTGACGGTGTGCTTGCCGTACTGGAAGGTTTTGGTGATTTTTGCCACGGAGGTTTTTTCCTTAGGTGTAACTGTCTTCGTTGGACCGTCGTCGACCCATGCCGAGAACGGGCGGCCGGGAGGCTCCGGCCCATGAACTTGATGATGCGATGACGCGTTTGCGAACGACCAAAACAAAGCCGCGGCGCATCGCTGCGCCGCGGCGGTAGGACTCGATTAGCGGCGCAGGCCGAGCTTCTCGATCAACGACTTGTAACGATCGTTGTCCTTCTTCTTCAGGTAGTCGAGCAGGCTGCGGCGACGGTTGACCATCTGCAGCAGACCGCGACGGCTGTGGTGATCCTTCTTGTGGGTCTTGAAGTGGCCGGTCAGCAGCTCGATGCGTGCGGTCAGCAGAGCGACCTGCACTTCCGGCGAACCGGTGTCCTGGGCGCTGCGCTTGTTGTCTTCAATAACTTTCTGGGTGTCGACGGACATGATGTTTACTCGATAGATGCGTGGTCGACAGGAACGTGCATGACGCACCGTCGGACTCGCCGTTTGCTAGGGATGAGCGCGCTTGGCGCTGAGGTGCCCCGATCGGGGCCGCGAAATTGTACCGTCGCAGGACGCCGGGAACAAGTTGACTAAACCTTAACAACCTGGAGTTTCGTTCAGTCCATTGAACAAGCGCTGCGGCGACAGCCGGCCGTCAGCGTCAACAAGGCCAAGGCCTGACGGGCTTCCATCCGGGCCGAAAACGGCGACCTGGCCGGCTGGAAACGCCGGATCGCGCAGCCTTTGTCCCATCCGGAAGCGGGTCGCATGGGCGTGATCGAGGGTGATCTGCGCAAAATCGGCCAGCCCTGCCTGGATCGGCAGCAGCAGATCCTGCGCCCGCGCGCCCGATTCCACTGCTGCGCTCAACGCTTCCAGGGTCATCATCTGGGGCGAGCGGAACGGCTCTACCCAGAGCCGGCGCAGCGCGGCGATATGCGCACCGCAGCCGAGACTTTCGCCCAGATCGCGGGCCAGGCTGCGGATGTAGGTGCCGGAGCCGCAGGTCACGCGCAACTGCAGGCGCGGCGCGTGGTAGCCGATCAACTCGATCGCATGCACGTCGACCTCACGTACCGGCGCTTCGATCGCTTCGCCCCTGCGTGCCTTGGCATACAGCGGCTCGCCACCCTGCTTGAGCGCGGAATAGATCGGGGCCTGCTGCTGGATGCGCCCGATAAACGAGGCCAAGGCCGCGCGCACTGCCTCTTCGCTCAGCGCAGGCACCGCACGCTCGCGCAGCGGCTCGCCGTCGGCATCGTCGGTATCGGTGGTGACGCCCAGTACCACCTCGGCGTCGTACGCCTTGGCCGAACCCAGCAGCAAGCCGGCGATCTTGGTCGCCTCGCCCAGGCATAACGGCAGCAAGCCGGTGGCCAGCGGGTCCAGGCTGCCGGTGTGGCCGCCCTTTTCGGCACGCAACAAGCGGCGTGCGGCCTGCAATGCAGCGTTGGAACTGAGCCCGGCCGGTTTGTCCAGCAACAGGATGCCGTGCAGCGGGCGATAGACGATGCGGGGTTTCAAAAGATCGGTGCTCGAATCGGGCGCTGTGCGCATCCGCGGGAATCCAGGGGCGCGGCAGCTCGCCCAGCCGACACAGCGCTCAGCGCTGCTCGGCGTCCTCATCGCTGGACGTGGCCTGCGGACCGACATCGTCCAGGTCACGCAGCAGGTTGTCGATGCGTTCGCCACGGTCGACCGAGTCGTCGTAGTGAAAGTGCAGCTCGGGCACATGCCGCAGCTTCATCGCGCGCGCCAGTTGCGTGCGCAGCTGACCGGCGATTTCCTTGAGCCCCTTGACCGCTTCGGCCGAGCGCTCCTGCTGCAGCGCGGTGACGAACACCTTGGCGTGCGCCAGATCGCGGCTGATTTCGACATCGGACACGCTGACCGACGGCAGGCCGTGGTCGCGCACGGCCGCGTGCACGATGGTGCCGAGGTCGCGACGCACCTGCGCAGAGACGCGGTCGGTGCGATGGAATGATTTGGGTGGCATGGTCGTGGACCTGGTTGATTCGGAGGGCCAGATGGCACCGAAGCCAAAAACGAACGCGGGCGGCCATGCCGCCCTCGCCTTGCAGAACTTGCGTGACGCCATGCGCCAGCGCGGTAAATCGGGGCCCGCAGGCCCCGATTTCCATTACAGCGTGCGGGCAACCTCGATACGCTCGAAGCACTCGATCTGATCGCCGGCCTTGACGTCGTTGTAGGCCTTCACGCCGATACCGCACTCGGTACCATTGCGCACTTCGTCGACGTTTTCCTTGAAGCGACGCAGCGATTCCAGCTCGCCCTCGAACACCACGACGCTGTCGCGGAGCACGCGGATCGGCTTGCTGCGCTTGACCACGCCTTCGATGATCATGCAGCCTGCGACCGCGCCGAACTTGGAGCTGCGGAACACATCGCGCACCTGCGCGATACCGATGATCTCTTCGCGGATTTCCACGCCGAGCAGACCGGAGGCCACCTGCTTCACCTGGTCGATCACGTCATAGATGATCGAGAAGTAACGCAGATCGATGCCGTTGGACTCGACGATCTTGCGCGCCGAGGCATCCGCACGCACGTTGAAGCCGATCACCGTGGCCTTGGAGGCCGCTGCCGAATTGGCATCGGACTCGGTGATGCCGCCCACGCCGGAGTGGATCACGTTGATGCGGATATCGTCGTTGGACAAGGCCACCAGCGACTGCTTGAGCGCTTCCACCGAACCCTGCACGTCGGCCTTGATCACCAGGTTCAACACCTGCTGGCCTTCGCCCTTGCCCATCTGGGCCAGGATGTCTTCCATGCGGTTGGTGGCCGAGGCGACCAGGCGCGACTCGCGACGCTTGGTTTCGCGCTGCTGCGCCACGTCCTTGGCCAGACGCTCGTCGTCGACGACCACGAAGTCGTCGCCGGCTTCCGGCACGCCTGACAAGCCGAGCACCTGCACCGGGATCGACGGGCCCGCCGAGGCCGGCTGATGGCCGGTTTCGTCGAACAGCGCACGCACGCGGCCGTACTGGATACCGCACACCAGGTAGTCGCCACGCTTCAGCGCGCCCTGCTGCACCAGCACCGTCGCGACCGGGCCGCGGCCCTTGTCCAGCGACGATTCGATCACGGTACCGCTGGCGCGGCCATCGGCCACGGCCTTGAGTTCCAGCACTTCGGCCTGTAGCGAAATCGCGTCCAGCAGCGTGTCCACACCGGTACCGACCTTGGCCGACACTTCGATGAACTGGGTATCGCCACCGAACTCTTCGGCCACCACGTTTTCGGCCAGCAACTCGTTCTTGACCCGCAGCGGATCGGCGCCGGCCTTGTCGATCTTGTTGACCGCCACGATCAACGGAACGCCCGCCGCCTTGGCATGCGCCACCGCTTCCTTGGTCTGCGGCATCACGCCATCATCGGCTGCAACCACCAGCACCACGATGTCGGTGATCTTGGCGCCGCGCGCACGCATCGAGGTAAACGCGGCATGGCCGGGCGTATCCAGGAAGCTGATGACGCCACGGCCGGTTTCGACGTGGTACGCACCGATGTGCTGGGTGATGCCGCCGGCCTCGCCAGAGGCGATCTTGGTCCGACGGATGTAATCCAGCAGCGAGGTCTTGCCGTGGTCGACGTGACCCATGATGGTGACCACCGGCGGACGCGAGGTGGTTTCCCCCTGCGCATCCTCGGCATGCGCCAGCAGCGCATCCTCGAAGTCGGCATTGTCGGCACGCACAGCCTTGTGGCCGAGCTCTTCGGTCACCAGCGCAGCAGTGTCATGGTCGATGCTCTGGGTGATGGTCGCCATGACGCCCATCTTGAACAGCGCCTTGACCACGTCGCCGCCCTTGAGCGCGAGCTTCTGCGCCAGGTCGGCCACGGTGATGGTCTCGCCGATCGCTACTTCACGCACCACCGGTGCGGTCGGACGCTCGAACCCGTGCGGGCCGCTATTGCCTTGGTTGCCGCCCCGGCCGCTGTCGTTGCCACGGCGCGACGACGACGAACCCGGACGACCGGTCGGCTTGCCACGCACGTTGGAACGACGCGCACGATCGGCCGCAGACAGATGCAGCTGACCGGCAAAGCGCTTGGTCGCATCGTCGTCTTCGACGCCAGCCACCATGACGTGCGAACCGCGCGTCTTGTGCTTGGCGGCGTTGTTGCGGTCGTCCGGGCGGGCCGGCGTCGCCGGACGCGAGGCGGGCGACGCGCCAGCCGGGCGGGCCGGACGCGGTGCCGAAGACGGCGAGGACGGAGCACGCGCGGCGGGCGCAGACGACGGCGTCGGCGCAGCAGCAACCGGGGCCGGCGCACTGGCAGCCGCAGCGGCTTCCTCGGCAGCCTTGCGCTCGGCTTCTGCGCGGTCTTTTGCGGCCTGCTCTTCGTCGCGCTTGCGCTGGATTGCTTCATCGCGCACACGATCGCTTTCGGCCAGACGCTGCTGCTCGTCGAGGTTGCGCTTACGCGACTCCTCGAGCTTGCGCAGGATGTCGGCGCGCTCTTCGTCCGGCGTCATCGGCGCGGCGCGGCCGCCGCCTTCGTTCTCGGACTTCACGTAAGTACGCTTCTGCCGCACTTCCACGTTGACCGTGGTCTTGGTGCGGCCGGCGTTGACCGTGACTTCCTGCAGCTTGCGCCGATTGAGCGTGATCTTCTTGGCTGCCTCGCTCGCCGCTTCGGCGGGCGTGTCGGCCTTGCCATGCGTGCGACGCAGGAAGCCAAGCAGTTTCATCTTCTCGGTGCTGGTCACGACCTGGTCGGGACCGCTGAACTTCATTCCGGCCTCGGCCAGTTGAACCAGCAGTTTATCGACCGGCGTATTGACCAGTTCGGCAAGCTTGCGGATGGTGGTTTGCTGCGACATTCGGATCCTATGATCTGGTTGGCGCCCCCTCGCCCAGAGCAAGGGAAACGCTGATTCTAAGCCCTGATGGGGTCAGGGCGCGGTTCATTGCCGGCTCATTCGCCGCGCTCCAAACGGGCGATCTCCTCGGCGCGGGCCGCCAGGATCAGCGCCGCGGCGCGCTCCTGGGTCATGCCCTCGATGCCGAAGTCGACGATCTCGTCCGCTGCCAGGTCGGACAAATCCTCGCTGGTGCGCACGCCGTGCTCGGCCAGAGCAAAGGCCATTTCCTCGTCCATCCCCTCCAGCGCCAGCAGGTCCTCGGTGGGCTGAGTTCCTTCCAGGCCTTCTTCCTCGGCCAGCGCGGCGTTGAGCAACGCATCGCGGGCACGGGCACGCAGTTCTTCGACGATGTCTTCGTCGAAGCCTTCCACCGCCAGCAGTTCACCGACCGGGACGTAGGCGATTTCTTCGACCGTATTGAAGCCTTCGGATACCAGGATCGCGGAGATTTCTTCGTCCACTTCCAGGCGGTCCATGAACAGCTGGCGCGCCGACGCCTGTTCAGCCTCGGACTTGGCGGCCACCTGGTCGGCGGTCATCACGTTGAGCTGCCAGCCGGTCAGGCGGCTGGCCAGGCGCACATTCTGGCCGCCCTTGCCGATCGCCTGCGCCAGGCGGTCTTCCGCCACAGCCAGGTCCATCGAGTGCTTGTCTTCATCGACGATGATCGACTGCACTTCGGCAGGCGCCATTGCGTTGATGACGAAGTTGGCCGGGTTCTCGTTCCACAGCACGATGTCCACACGCTCGCCATTGAGCTCGTTGGACACCGCCTGCACGCGCGAACCACGCATACCGATGCAGGCGCCGATGGGATCGGTGCGGGTGTCGTGCGCGATCACGGCGATCTTGGCGCGATCGCCCGGGTCGCGGGCGCAGGCCTTGATCTCGACCAGGCCCTGACCCACTTCCGGCACTTCGAGCTTGAACAGCTCGATCATGAATTCCGGCGCGGCGCGGCTGATGAACAGCTGCGGGCCACGCGGCTCGGAGCGCACTTCGGCCAGATAGCCGCGCACGCGGTCGCCCGGGCGCAGCACGTCGCGCGGAATGCCCTTGTCCTTCGGGATGAAGGCCTCTGCATTGCCACCCAGATCGACAAAGATATTGCCGCGCTCGGCACGCTTGACCACGCCGGTGATCAGCTCGCCCACGCGATCCTTCCAGGCATCGACCACCTGCTGGCGCTCGGCCTCGCGCACGCGCTGCACGATCACCTGCTTGGCAGCCTGGGCGGCGATACGGCCGAAATCCGGGTTTTCGATCTGTTCTTCGATGTAGTCGCCCACATCCACGCCGTCGGCCTCGTCGATGGCATCCATCAGGCGCACCTGGCGATCCGGCGACTCCATCACCACGTCGTCGGCCACCACTTCCCAACGGCGGAAGGTTTCGTAATTACCGTCCTTGTGGTCGATGGTCACGCGCGTCAGCACGTCCTGGTCGGGATAGCGCTTCTTCGCTGCGGAAGCCAGCGCGGCCTCGATCGCATCGAAGATCACTTCGCGCGGCACGCCCTTTTCGTTGGCCACCGCATCCACTACCAGCAAAAGTTCCTTGCTCATTTAGTCACTCCGCGCGCGGCTTGCCAGCCGCCGACTCGTTGGATGGTTTCTTCTTGTCGTGCCCGGGTTTTTTCGGGCCGGGCTTATTCGGTTTTTGCGGCGCAAGGCCCAAGGCGACCCAATCCGGCAGGATGCGCGCCTTGTCGATGTTGTCGAAGCCGATCTGCACGTCCTTGCCGTCGACCGAAAACACCACGGCATCAGCTTCCGGCTCGGTGCGCAGGATCTGACCCTGAAAGCGGCGCCGACCATCCTGCGCAAGCTTCAACACGATCTTTGCGGACTCGCCGACATGGCGCGCGAATTGTTCCAGGGTGAACAACGGACGGTCCACACCCGGCGAGGACACTTCCAGGGTGTAGTTGCCACTGATCGGGTCTTCGACGTCGAGCTGGGCGGAGACTTCACGGCTCACGCGCTCGCAATCGTCGACGTTGATGACACGCTCGGGCTGTTCGGCCAGCGGAACATCGATGTAAAGGCGCAACGTGGCGCCGCCTGGCGCGGGAAGATACTCCACGCCCAGCAGTTCCAAGCCCAGGGACTCAACCGTTGGACTCAGCAGATTCGCGATTTCGGTCGCTTTTTCGCTCACAGACTGCCCTGATCAAATGATTGCCAGTAGAACCCCGGCAACCGGCAGCAAACTTTCCGGTTCCGGAAAAAACAAGGGGCCCGATGGGCCCCTTGCGTGAAAAAAGCCCGACCTCTCAGGGTCGGCGTAAGGACGGGAACATGCGTCCTTACGATCCAAGAAGTTGAATCACTGCGATAAAGCGGTAATTCGAAACTTGGTAGCGGGGGCAGGATTTGAACCTGCGACCTTCGGGTTATGAGCCCGACGAGCTGCCAGACTGCTCCACCCCGCAGCAGAAGCGGAATTATGAAGAACTTGAGCGGCAATTGCAAGCCCTAAGTTTTTCATCTGTTAGACACTTTGGCGAGTGTCCAACGTCGCGGCGAATGATAACCGCAATGCAACAAAAACGAAACACCAATCACAACTTTATTTCATATCCGCGCCATGCGCAGGCAACAGGCGTCGCGACGAACGCGACACCTGACCATGCCCGCTTCTTATGCGAGACCGGCAAACGCGCGCTGGCACCACACCATGATCGGGTTCCAGGCCAAGCCAAGCGCGAGCAACGCAAGTGCGTTGACGCCCAGCACGGTCCCCAGCACACGGTCGTTGTTGGCTGGCAACGGCTCACCGACCGGCTCGTCGAAATACATGACCTTGATGACACGCAGGTAGTAATACGCACCGATCACTGCGCAGATCACACCCACCAGCGCCAACCACAGCATGTCGCCGTTCACTGCCGCGCCCAGCACGGCCAGCTTGGTCCAGAAGCCGAGGAACGGCGGAATACCAGCCAGCGACGCCATGATGCACAACACCAGGCCGGCCATCCACGGATTGCGCGCGTTGAGGCCCTTGAAGTCGTCGATGTTCTCGGCTTCGAACCCATTGCGCGACAACGCGATGATGGCGCCGAACGACGCGGTCGACATGATGGTGTAGCTCACCGCATAGAACATCGCGGCCGCGTAACCCTCTTCGCCGCCGCCGGCGACGCCCATCAGCAGGAAGCCGATATGCGAGACCGTCGAATACGCAAGCATGCGCTTGAGATTGCTCTGCGCGATGGCCATCAGGTTGCCGACGACCAGCGACAGCGCCGACAGGCCCCCGATCAACAGATGCCACTGCGGCGACAACGGCCCCATGCCCACCTCCAGCAGGCGGTAGGTCATGCCGAACGCAGCCAGCTTCGGTGCGGAGCTGATAAACAACGCGATTGGTGCCGGTGCGCCCTGATAGACGTCCGGCAGCCACATATGGAACGGTGCCGCGCCCAGCTTGAATGCCACGCCAGCGATCATGAAGATGGTGCCGGTCAGCAGCAGCGTGCGCTCGCCGGAGCCTTCGATCGCTTCGTGGATGCCAGCCAGGCTCAGGGTGCCGGTAGCGCCATAGACCAGCGACATGCCGTACAGCAGCAGGCCCGACGCCAGCGAACCCAGCACGAAATACTTCATCGCCGCTTCGGTGGCCAAGCCGTTGTCGCGGTTGGATGCGACCAGCGCGTACGAGCACAGCGCCAGCAGTTCCAGACCCAGGTAGACCATCAGCAGGCTGCCGGCCGACGCCAGCAGCATCATGCCGGCGGTCGCGAACAACACCAGTACCGGGATTTCGCCTTGGTAGAGATTGCGCTCGCGCAGGTAGGTCCAGCCATAGACCAGGCTCAACCCGCTGACGAGCACGATCACCGTCTTCATCACGTCTGCGGCGGTATCGCGCACGAACATGCCATTGAAGATATCGCCCTGCCCGCCTGTGCCGGTGGCCAGCAACGCAAACACCACGGCGAGAACAGCGATGGAGAACAAGTGGGTCCAGACCTTGTTCCGCTGGCTCATGAACAGGTCGAGCATCAGCAATGCGAAGGCGCCGCCGATCAGCACCAGCTCCGGAACGAGCGGAGCCAGGTCAGCGGTGGTCAACGGCGCGAGCGTTGGCGTGGTCATCATCAAATCCTGAAAATCAAAACGTACGGCAAGCGGTCAAAGCTTGCTCGCGGCGATCTGGGTAGCCAGCTTGGCGATCGATGGTTCCATCAGATCGGTCAGCGGCTTCGGATACAGGCCCAGGGCCAGCACGCCAGCAGCGAACACCCCCAGCACGAAAGCCTCGCGGCCATTGATGTCCTTCAGCTCGGCCACGTGGGCATTGGCCACTTCGCCGAAGAACACGCGCTTGTAGAGCCAAAGCGTGTAGGCGGCCGTGATCACCAGGGTCGTGGCGGCGGCGAAGGCAACCAGCGGATGCTTCTGGAAGCTGGCCAGGATCACCATGAATTCACCGACGAACCCGCTGGTACCCGGCAGACCGGCATTGGCCATGAAGAACAGCATGGAAAAGGTCGCGAACCACGGCATCACATTGACCACGCCGCCGTAATCGGCGATGCGGCGCGTGTGCATGCGGTCGTACAGCACGCCGATGCAGGAGAACATCGCGCCGGACACGAAGCCGTGCGAAATCATCTGCACCATCGCGCCCTGCAAGCCGAGGCGTGCTGCGTCGGTGCTGCCGTACTCGCGCACCAGGGTGAAGGCGATGAAGGTGCCCAGGGTGACGAAACCCATGTGCGCGATGGACGAATATGCCACCAGCTTCTTCATGTCGTCCTGCACCAACGCCACCAGGCCGACGTAGATCACCGCGATCAGCGACAGCGTGATCACTAGCCACGCAAACTCATGGCTGGCATCGGGAACGATCGGCAGGTTGAAACGCAGGAAACCGTAGCCGCCGATCTTCAGTGCGATCGCCGCCAGGATCACCGAACCGGCGGTCGGTGCTTCGACGTGCGCGTCCGGCAACCAGGTATGCACCGGGAACATCGGCACCTTGACCGCGAACGCGATCAGGAACGCGAAGAAGATCCAGGTCTGCTCCTTGGCGGTCAGCTGCAGCGCATACAGGTCGGCGAGCTGGAAGCTGCCGCCCTTCAGATACAGATACACCAGACCCACCAGCATCAGCACCGAGCCGAGGAAGGTGTAGAGGAAGAACTTCATCGCCGCATAGATACGCCGCGGACCGCCCCAGACACCGATGATGAGGAACATCGGGATCAGCATGGCTTCGAAGAAGACATAGAACAGCATCGCATCGGTCGCGGCGAAGATGCCGACCGTGACGCCTTCCAAGATCAGGAAGGCAGCGACGTACTGGTTGACGCGCTTGTCGATCGAGCGCCAGGCACCGATCAGTGCCAGCACAGTCACCAGCGTGGTCAGCACGATCAACGCAACCGCGATGCCATCCACGCCCAGGTTGTAGCCGATGTTGTAGGCCGGAATCCAGGCATGCAGTTCGATGAACTGCATCGCGTCATTGGCCGTGTCGTAGCCCAGCAGCGGCAGACTCAGCACAAAGGTCGCCACCGCCACCGCCAGGGATGCCCAGCGGGCAGTCTCGGCGTTGCGCAACGCAAGGATCAGGGCGCCACCGATAATCGGCAGCCAGATCAAGATAGACAGTAAAGGCCAGTTCGACACGTTTTCTTATTCCGTACAGGTCAACGCCAGAAATGCATCAGTACCGCCAACAAGGCGATCAAACCGATGATCATTGCGAAGGCGTAGTGATAGAGGAAACCGGATTGCGTGCGACGCAGCAGATTTGCAGCCAGGTCGATCAGTCGGGCAGAACCATTGACGGCCACGCCATCGACCACATGGGTATCGATTGCGCGTGACGCCTTGCCAAGGACAACACCGCCACCGGCGAAGCCATTGATCCACAGCTTGTCGAAGCCGTACTTGTTTTCCAGCAGCCACACGATCGGCGCGAACGCCTTGC
This sequence comes from Xanthomonas sp. 4461, assembly GCF_024806475.1. Taxonomy (NCBI): domain Bacteria; kingdom Pseudomonadati; phylum Pseudomonadota; class Gammaproteobacteria; order Lysobacterales; family Lysobacteraceae; genus Xanthomonas; species Xanthomonas sp. 4461. Next base: position 377,411 of record NZ_JANTYV010000001.1, read on the forward strand.
GCGACTTGGTGGCCAGTTCCGGCTTCCACAGGTAGAACAGAGCAGCGAGCACTAGACCGGCAAGCGTCAGGAAGAACGGTGCCGCCATCATGCCGTGCAGCGCGAACGCGACCGGGCCATGGAACTCCTCGGCCAGGGCACCCACGGTATCGCGTGCCGGGTCGTAGAAGTCGACGATGCCGGTGAAGAACGACACAGCCTGCCCTTTAAGCGCGTGCGCCGCGTGATGGCCCTGCCAATCGGTGCCGAACAACATCGGGCCGATAGTGAAGAAGCCGATCGCCACCGACGGAATCGCCAGAAGGATCAACGGCAACGTCACAACCCACTTGGACTCGTGCGGCTCGTGTGCGCCATGGTGGCCGTGATCGTCGTGGCCATGCGTGTCGTGTGCATGTGCGTCGTGCGCATGGCTGTCGTGCACGTGGACCTGCGCCTCGGCGTCGGTGTGCGCGCTGTCGTGGTGGGCATGGGCGTCGTGCGCATGCGCATCGCGGAAGCGTTCCTTGCCGTGGAAGGTCAGGAACAGCAGACGGAAGCTGTAGAAGCTGGTCACCAGCACGCCGCCGAGCACCGCCCAGTAGCCATAGGTCGCGATCCAGCTATGCGACTCATGCGCGTGATGCGCAGCGGCCTCGATGATGGTGTCCTTCGAGTAGAAGCCCGAGAAGAACGGCGTACCGACCAGCGCCAGCGTACCGATCACACTGGTCCAGTAAGTCACCTTCATGTACTTGCGCAGGCCGCCCATCTTGCGCATGTCCTGCTCGTGGTGCATGCCGATGATGACCGAGCCGGCCGCCAGGAACAGCAGCGCCTTGAAGAAAGCATGCGTCATCAGGTGGAACACTGCGGCCGAATAGGCCGATACGCCCAGCGCCACGGTCATGTAGCCGAGCTGGGACAGCGTCGAGTACGCGACCACGCGCTTGATGTCGTTCTGCACGATGCCGATCAGGCCAGTGAAGAAAGCCGTGGTCGCACCGATGAACAGGATGAAGTTCAGCGCGGTTTCGGACAGCTCGAACAGCGGCGACATGCGCGCCACCATGAAGATGCCGGCAGTGACCATGGTTGCAGCGTGGATCAGCGCCGAGATCGGGGTCGGGCCTTCCATCGAGTCAGGCAGCCACACATGCAGCGGCACCTGCGCCGACTTGCCCATCGCACCGATGAACAGGCAGATGCAGATCAGCGTCATCACGCTCCACTCGTGGCCTGCGAACAGCTGCACCTTGGCACCGGCCATGGTGGTCGCGTTGGCGAACACGGTGGAGTAATCCAGCGAGCCGAACCACAGCAACACACCGGCGATGCCGAGAATGAAGCCGAAATCGCCGACGCGGTTGACCAGGAACGCCTTCATGTTGGCGAACACGGCGGTCGGGCGCTTGAACCAGAAACCGATCAGCAGGTACGACACCAGGCCCACCGCTTCCCAGCCGAAGAACAGCTGCAGGAAGTTGTTGCTCATCACCAGCGTCAGCATGGAGAAGGTGAACAACGAGATATAGCTGAAGAAGCGCTGGTAACCCGGATCCTCTTCCATGTAGCCGATGGTATAGATGTGCACCAGCAGCGACACGAAGGTCACCACCACCATCATCATCGCGGTCAGGCGATCGACCATGAAGCCGACATGCGCGGAGTAATTACCGACGTCGAAGAAGGTGTACAGGTTCTGGTTGAACGGGCTGGCACCCTGCTCCACCAATTGGTACAGGGTCAGGCACGACAGCACGCAGCTGACCGCCACACCGAGGATGGTGACGTACTGCGCGCCCTTGCGTCCTACCTGGCGCCCGAACAGGCCGGCGATGATGCTGCCGACCAGCGGTGCAAGCACCACTGCGATCAACAGACTCTTGGAGAGAGTGATTTCCATCTACAGGTCAGCCCTTCAACGTATCGACTTCGGCCACATTGATCGTGCGGCGCGTGCGGAACAGAGTCACCAGGATCGCGAGGCCGATGGCGGCCTCCGCGGCGGCAACGGTCAGGATGAAGAACACGAACAACTGACCGGCGGTGTCGCCGAGCTCGCGCGAGAATGCGATGAAGTTGACGTTGACCGACAGCAGCATCAACTCGATCGACATCAGCAACACGATGACGTTCTTGCGGTTGAGGAAGATGCCGGCCAGGGAGATGCAGAACAGCACCGCGCCAAGCCCAAGCAGGTGGCCCAAGGTAATCAAGACTTCGCCTCCTGTCCGTCGGCCGCGTCGATCTGCGGCGCAACCTGTACCGGCTTTTCAACCGCCATTTTGACCATGCGCAGACGGTCGCCCGCCTTGACCCGCGACTGCTCGCCGGCGTTCTGCAGCTTGATGCCGGTGCGCTTGCGCAGGGTCAGCATCACTGCAGCCACCACCGCCACGGTCAGAATCACCGCAGCAAATTCGAACGGCAGCAGGAACTCGGTATACAGGCTCTTGGCCAGCCAGGTCAGGTTCGAGCTGTCGGCAGCCTGCGCTGCTGCATTGTCGACCGGGAACGGCGTGGCAGTGCGTGACTTGACCCCGATCAAGGTGACCATCTGCACCAGCATCGCCACCGCAACGATCACGCCCAGCGGCATGTACTTGACCCAGCCCTCGCGCAACCGGCTGGTGTCGATGTCCAGCATCATCACCACGAACAGGAACAGCACCATCACCGCGCCGACGTAGACCAGCACCAGGGTGACGCCGAGGAACTCGGCACCGACCAGCAGCCAGATGCAGGCCATCGAGAAGAAGGTGAGGATCAGGCACAACACGGCATACACCGGGTTACGCACGCTGATCACCGCACCGGCGGACACCACCGCGATTGCGGAGAAGGCGTAAAACGCAATAGAGACCCAGTCCATCATGACCTCAACGGAAGGCGGCATCGGCAGCGCGACGCTCGGCGATCTCGGCCTCTAGCCGGTCTCCGATCGCCAGCAGCTGCGGCTTGTTGACAATGTTCTCGCCACGCTTCTCGAAGTGGTACTCGAGGATATGCGTTTCGACGATCGAGTCCACCGGGCAGCTTTCTTCGCAAAAGCCGCAGAAGATGCACTTGAACAGGTCGATGTCGTAGCGCGTGGTGCGGCGCGAGCCATCCTCGCGCTTGGCCGAGTCGATGGTGATCGCCAATGCCGGGCAGACCGCTTCGCACAGCTTGCAGGCGATGCAGCGCTCCTCGCCATTGGGATAACGACGCAGCGCATGCAGGCCACGGAAACGCGGCGACTGCGGAAACTTCTCCATCGGATACAGCACGGTGTACTTGGGCTTGAACGTGTATTTCAACGTCAGCCACAAGCCTCCGAGCAGTTCGAGCAGGAGCAAGCTCTTGAAGTAATGGGTGATCTTGTTCATCAATTACACGCCCTTCTGGATCACGCCGTAAAACACCATCAATGCCGTCACTGCGATCCACACGATCGTGAGCGGAATGAACACCTTCCAGCCCAGACGCATGATCTGGTCGTAGCGGTAGCGCGGGAAGCTGGCACGGAACCAGATGTAGGCGCTGGCGAAGAAGAACACCTTCATCAGCAGCCACGGCCAACCGCCCTTCCACACCCAGTCAATCCACGGCGAGATGTCTGGGCTGCCCCACACCTGGGGCCACGGGCTCAACCAGCCGCCCAGGAAGAAGATCGAGATCAGGAAGCTGACCAGGATCATGTTGGCGTATTCGGCCAGGAAGAACAGTGCGAATGCACCGCCCGAGTATTCCACCATGTGGCCCGCGACGATTTCCGACTCGCCTTCCACCACGTCGAACGGCGCGCGGTTGGTTTCGGCAACGCCGGAGACCCAGTACACGATGAACAACGGGAACAGCGGAATCAGGAACCAGTCGAAGAGGCCGGAGTTACCCGCTTGCGCAAACACGATCTGGCTGAGGTTGACGCTGCCGGAAGCGATCATTACGCCGACCAGCGCAAAACCCATCGCAATCTCGTAGCTGACCACCTGCGCGGCCGAGCGCATCGCACCCAGGAACGCATACTTGGAGTTGGAGGCCCAGCCGGCGAGGATGATGCCGTACACGCCCAGCGAGGTCATCGCCAGCAGATACAGCAGACCGACGTTGGCATTGGAGAGCACCAGCTGCGCATCGAACGGCACCACCGACCATGCCGCGAAAGCCGGCGCCAGCGTCAGCAGCGGCGCGATGATGAACATCGCCTTGTGCGAACTGCTCGGCTGCAGGATCTCCTTGAACAGGAGCTTGAACACGTCGGCGAAGGCCTGAAAGATGCCCATGCCCACGTACATGGGCCCGTGACGCACGTGCATCCAACCGATGAGCTTGCGCTCCCAGACCACGTAGAAGGCCACCGATACGATCACCGGCACGGCGATCAACAGGATCTTCAACACGGTCCATAGCACGATTCCGCCATCGCCCAGTCCGAGGAACCACTGGTGCAGGGGATCGACCACGTTCAACAGCAATCCGTTCATGCAGCCACCACCGTTACGCGACCGGCGCCGAGCGGCGCGGTAGCGCCATGGCCGCATTCGATCCACACCGTGCCCGGTGCGACGCGCTTGTCCAGCACCACCGGCAACGTCGCCTTACCAGCGTCGGTGCCGACCTTGACCATCTGGCCTGCGCCAATCTGTAGCTGCGCAGCCTGCTCCGGATGCATCGCCACACACGGCGAGACGTTCAGCGGATGCGACTGCAACGCAGCGGCGCGACGCACCACCGCGTCGGTGCGGTAGATCGCGGCGGTTGCCGCAACCTCCAGCCCGTCGGTGGTCGCCTGCGGCTGGGCCGAAGCTACCGGGCGCACGTCGCGGTTCTGCAGGCCGGCACGCAGGCCGACCAGATCGATGAACTCGAAACCGGCCAGACCCAGCTCGCCACCCAGCGCACGCAGCACACGCCAACCTTCGCGCGCTTCGACCGGCAGGCGGCCTGCGGCACGCGCCGTCTGCACGCGACCATCCAGATTGGTCAGCGAGGCGTCGATTTCCGGCAGTGCGCCGATCGGCAGGATCACATCGGCAACATCGCGCGTCGAAGCGCAGGCGAACTGGCTGAATGCAACGACCTTGGCACCGGCGAGCGCGCTGCGTGCAGCGGCGGCATCGGCAAAATCCAGACCCGGCTCGATGCCGTACAACACGTAGGCCTGACGCGGCTGCGCCAGCATGCCGGCCACATCGCGTGCGCTCGGCAGCACGCCTTGCGACACCAGACCCACCGCGTTCGCACCCTGCGGGATACGGCACAGCGAGGCGCCCGTTGCGGCAGCGAAGTCACGTGCGGCAGCACGCAGTGCCGCAGCCTGCGGATGATTTTCAGCCAGTGCACCAACCACGATTACGGCGCGCGTCGCGCCCTTGACCACATCGCGCAGCGCGGCATCGTCGAGTGCAGCAGCCAGTTTCGACGGCGCGACGACGGTGCGGCTGGCCTGGGTAAATGCGAAATCGAAATCGACCGGATTGACCGAATGGATCTGCGTGCGGTTCTGAATGTGCGCCTTGCGCAGACGCGCATGCAGCAATGGCAGCTCGTGACGCACGTTGGTGCCGAACAGCACCACCACATCGGCCTGTTCGATCTCGGCCAGCGGCGTTGCAAACGTTTCGGCCACCGCAGCGTCGGAGAAATCGCGATTGAGCAGACGGTGATCCAGATTGCCGCTGTTCAAGCCTTCGGCCAGACGTGCGAGCAGCGCGCCTTCCTCGTTGGAGGTGGACGGATGCACCAGTACACCAAGCTGATCGCCAGCATTGTCGCGCAGGATCTGGGTCGCAGCGGCCAGACCTTCGGTCCAGCTCACTTCGGTCCACTCGCCGTTGATCTTCTTCAACGGCTTGACCGCACGGTCTTCGGAGTACAGACCCTGATGCGAGTAACGGTCGCGATCGGACAGCCAGCACTCGTTGACCGCCTCGTTCTCGCGCGGCACGGTGCGCAGCACTTCGCCGCGACGCACGTGCAGGAACAGGTTCGAGCCCATCGCGTCGTGGTAGCCCAGCGACTCGCGCGCCATCAGCTCCCACGGACGCGCGCGGAACTGGAACACCTTGTTGGTCAGCGCGCCGACCGGGCACACGTCGATGACGTTGCCGGAGATTTCGGTGGTCAGCGGCTTGCCGTCGTAGGTGCCGATCTGCAGGTTTTCACCGCGATACATGCCACCCAACTCGTAGGTGCCGGCGATGTCTGCAGTGAAGCGCACGCAACGGGTGCACTGGATGCAGCGGGTCATTTCGGTGGCGACCAGCGGACCGATGTCCTCGTCCGGCACCACGCGCTTGCGCTCGTTAAAGCGGCTGACCGAACGGCCGTAGCCGAGCGAGACGTCCTGCAACTCGCACTCGCCGCCCTGATCGCAGATCGGGCAGTCCAGCGGGTGATTGATCAGCAAAAATTCCATCACGCTGCGCTGGTACTTCAGCGCCTTTTCGCTACGCGTGGTGACCTTCATGCCGTCCATCACCGGGGTGGCGCAGGCCGGCGACGGCTTCGGGGATTTTTCGACGTCCACCAGGCACATGCGGCAGTTGGCCGCGATCGGCAGCTTCTCGTGGTAGCAGAAGCGCGGGATCGGGATGCCGGCCTTGTCGGCGGCCTGGATGATCATCGAGCCCTTCGGCACCACCAGGGACTGCCCGTCGATTTCGACGGTGACATGATCCGGAGGTACGTTCGGGTTGACTGGTTGGGCGCTCATGCGGCCACTCCGACTTGCGTGTCGACGATCGAGCGACCGTTGACGATGTAGTACTCGAATTCGTCCCAGAACTGGCGCAGGAAGCCTTGGATCGGCCACGCCGCCGCTTCACCGAACGCGCAGATGGTGTGCCCTTCGATCTGGCCGGCAACGGTACGCAGCTGGTGCAGGTCTTCCATCGTGGCCTTGCCGGCGACGATGCGCTCCAGCACGCGGTGCATCCAGCCGGTGCCTTCGCGGCACGGGGTGCACTGGCCGCAGGATTCCTTGTGGAAGAACTGCGAGATGCGGCAGGCAAAGCGTACGCAGCAGACGCTGTCGTCCAGCACCACGATCGCGCCGGAACCCAGGCCGGTGCCCAGCGCACGCAAGGTGTCGTAATCCATCTGCAGGCCGGCCACCTGGTCGGCCTTCAGCACCGGCATCGACACACCGCCAGGTACAACGCCCTTGAGCTTGCGGCCCGGACGCAGGCCGCCGGCCATTTCCAGCAGCTCGTCGAAGGTGGTGCCGAGCGGCACTTCGAAGTTGCCGCCCTTCTGCACGCAACCGGACACCGAGAAGATCTTCGGGCCGCCGTTCTTGGTCTTGCTCAACCCGAGGAACCACTCCGGGCCGTTGCGAATGATCGCCGGCACCGACGCATAGGTTTCAGTGTTGTTGATGGTGGTCGGCTTGCCGTACAGGCCGAAGTTGGCCGGGAACGGCGGCTTGTAGCGCGGCTGACCCTTCTTGCCTTCCAGCGATTCCATCAATGCGGTTTCTTCGCCGCAGATGTAGGCGCCGGCACCCAGCGCACCGTAGATATCGATATCCACGCCGCTGCCGAGAATGTTCTTGCCCAGCCAGCCGTTGGCATACGCATCGGCCAGCGCCAGCTCGAAGTTCTCGAACGGCTCATGGTGGAACTCGCCGCGCAGATAGTTGTAGCCCACGGTCGAGCCGGTGGCGTAGCAGGCGATCGCCATGCCCTCCACCACCGAATGCGGGTTGTAACGCAGGATGTCGCGGTCCTTGCAGGTTCCCGGCTCGGATTCGTCCGAATTGCACAGGATGTACTTCTGCATGTTGCCCCTGGGCATGAACGACCACTTCAGACCGGTCGGGAAGCCTGCGCCACCGCGGCCGCGCAGGTTCGATGCCTTGACCATCTCGATGACATCGGCCGGCGCGATCTTCTCTTCGAGGATCTTGCGCAACGCGGCGTAGCCACCGGTCTTGAGGTAGCTCTCGTAGGACCACGGCGTGTCGTAGTGCAGGGTCGTGTAGACGACCTGATGCGGCAACGGCGCCGGACCGACCGGACCTGTAGGTGCGTGATGATGTGCCATGTCTTATTCCAGCCCGTCCAGCAGCGCGTCGACCTTCTCTTTCGTCAGGTGCTCGTGGTAGTGGCCGTTGATGACCATCATCGGCGCTGCCGAGCAGGCCGCCAGGCACTCTTCTTCGCGCTTGAGGTAGACGCGGCCATCGGCCGTCGACTGCCCCAGCTTGCAACCCAGCTTCTTCTCCGCGTGCGCCAGCAGATCTTCGGCACCGTTGAGCCAGCAGCTGATATTGGTGCAGAACGCCACGTTATGGCGGCCGACCTTCTCGGTCTCGAACATCGAGTAGAAACTGGCGACCTCGTAGGCCCACACCGGCGGCAGCTCCAGATACTTGGCCACGCCGACGATCAGCTCATCGGTCAGCCAGCCCTGGTTCTGCTCCTGCGCAGCATGCAGGCCCTGCAGCACCGCCGAACGCTTGCGGTCGGGCGGAAACTTGGCCAGCCAATGATCGATGTGCGCGCGCGTCTTGTCGCTCAGCACCACCTGCGGATCGACGTCGCGCGCCGCTTCGAAATTACCCGTCGCCTTCATCGGTCAACCTCACCGAAAACCAAATCGTAAGTACCGATCATCGCCACGACGTCGGCCAGCAAATAACCACGCACCACCGCGTCCATCGACGACAGATGCGCAAAGCCCGGCGCGCGCAGATGCACGCGGAACGGCTTGTTGGCGCCATCGGACATCAGGTAGCAGCCGAACTCGCCCTTGGGCGCTTCGACCGCGCTGTAGGTTTCGCCGGCCGGTACGCAATAGCCTTCGCTGAACAGCTTGAAGTGATGGATCAGCGCTTCCATGTCGTCCTTCATGCCTTCGCGGCTTGGCGGAGCGACCTTGAAATTGGTGACCATGACCGGGCCGGGATTGGCCTTCAGCCACTTCACGCACTGCTTGATGATGCGGTTGGATTCGCGCATCTCGGCCACGCGGACCAGGTAGCGGTCGTAGCAGTCGCCGTTGGTGCCGACCGGGATATCGAACTCCACCGCGTCGTACTTGGCATACGGCTGCTTCTTGCGCAGATCCCATTCGATGCCCGAGCCACGCAGCATCGGGCCGGTCATGCCCCAGGCGCGCGCCAGATCCGGGCTGATGATGCCGACGTCGACGGTGCGCTGCTTCCAGATGCGGTTATCGGTCAGCAGCGTTTCGTACTCGTCCACGCGCGCCGGGAAGGTGTTGGTGAACTCCTCCAGGAAGTCCAGCAGCGTGCCCTCGCGACCGGCGTTGCGCTTCTTCAGCGCCCCACCCTTGTGCCAGCGGGATTCCTTGTACTGCGGCATGCGATCGGGCAGATCGCGATACACGCCACCGGGACGGTAGTAGGCCGCGTGCATGCGCGCGCCGCTGACCGCCTCGTAGACGTCCATCAATTCTTCGCGCTCGCGGAACGCGTACAGCATCACCGCCATCGCGCCCAGATCGAGTGCATTGGAACCCACCCACATCAGGTGGTTCTTGATGCGGGTGATCTCGTCGAACATGGTGCGGATGTACTGCGCACGCTCGGGCGCCTCGATGCCCATCAGGGACTCGATCGCGCGCACGTAAGCGTGCTCGTTGCACATCATCGACACGTAATCCAGACGGTCCATGTACGGAACCGACTGGTTGAACGGCTTGGACTCGGCCAGCTTCTCGGTGCCACGGTGCAGCAGGCCGATATGCGGATCGGCACGTACCACGGTCTCGCCGTCCATTTCCAGGATCAGGCGCAACACGCCGTGCGCCGCAGGGTGCTGCGGGCCGAAATTCATCGTGTAATTGCGGATTTCCTGCTTGCTTTCGACAGGATTGCTCGCGAAGGCATCGGTTGCCTGGCGGAACTCACTCACTTGGCAGTCTCCGACTTGCCCACTTCACCAGCGGCAGTCTCATAACGGGCATCGTCGCGAATCACGCGCGGCACACCGACGCGCGGTTCGACCGAGGTCACCGGCTCGTACACGACACGCTTGCGCTCTTCGTCGTAACGCACTTCGACGTTGCCGATCAGCGGGAAATCCTTGCGGAACGGGTGGCCGACGAATCCGTAGTCGGTCAGGATGCGGCGCAGGTCCGGATGGCCGTCGAACACGATGCCGAACAGGTCGAATGCTTCGCGCTCGAACCAGTTCACGCCCGGCCAGATATCGGTCACCGACGCCACCACCGGCACCTGCTCGTCCGGTGCATAGCAACGCACCCGCAGACGCTGGTTGTGCTGATAGGAAATCAGCTGGGCGACCACCGCAAAGCGCTGCTTGGGCATGTGCTGCGGATGGGCGCCGGTGGAGCTTTCCTGGCTGGGAAACTCTCCCCAACCGAAGCGACCGACGGCCTTGCCTTCGACGCCGCGACTGAAGCCCTGCGACGACACGTCGGCGGTATCCCACTCGTCGCTGCCATAGCCCAGGTAGTCGACGCCGCACAGATCGCTGAGCTGCTCGAAACCGAGCTCGTCGCGCAGCGCCAGACAGGTGGCGTGCCAATCTGCCGCAGCGACTTCCAGCGTCACTTCGCCGCGCGGCAAGGCCACGGCGATCTGCGCACCGGCGAAACGTGCCGCAAGTCGGTCAGTGAAGGAAGATGCTTGCTCTGCCATGGGGGCTTGGCTGCTCTCGTTAGGAGAAGACGGGTGTCAGCGCGCGATCGTCTGGGTACGCCAGATCTTCTTCTGCAGCTGCAAGATGCCGTAGACCAGGGCCTCGGCGGTCGGCGGGCAGCCCGGGACATAGATGTCCACCGGCACGATGCGGTCGCAACCGCGCACCACCGAATACGAATAATGGTAATAGCCGCCGCCGTTGGCGCAGCTGCCCATCGAGATGACCCACTTCGGGTCCGGCATCTGGTCGTAGACCTTGCGCAGCGCCGGGGCCATCTTGTTGACCAGGGTGCCGGCCACGATCATCACGTCGGACTGGCGCGGCGACGGGCGGAACACCACGCCGTAACGGTCCAGGTCCAGGCGCGACGCGCCCGCATGCATCATTTCGACCGCGCAGCAGGCCAGACCGAAGGTCATCGGCCACATCGAGCCGGTACGCGCCCAGTTCAGCAGCGCGTCGACGCTGGTGGTCACATAGCCCTTTTCGAGCAGCGGGTTTTCGCCGTCCGGGCGCAGGATGTCTTCCACCCGGCCTTCCGGCATCGGGTTGGTCATCAGACGATCCAGGGTCTGAATCACTCCCATTCCAGCGCTCCCTTCTTCCACACGTAGATAAAGCCGAGGAACAACATGCCGACGAACAGGCCCATGGTGACCAGCGAACGTGCGCCGATCTCCATGAACACCTGCGTCCACGGCACGATGAAGATGATTTCCAGGTCGAACACGATGAACTGGATCGCGATGAGGTAGTAGCGCACATCGAACTTCATGCGCGCGTCTTCGAAGGCCTCGAAGCCACACTCGTACGGAGAAAGCTTGCGCGCGTCCGGGCTGCGCGGAGCGAGGAACCGACCAATCAACATCAGCACGATGCCGATGCCGGTGGCGACGATCAGAAACAGCAGACTCGGCAAATATTCGGCCAGCACAGCGATTCTCTCTTGCCTCTGCCCGCACGCGCCGCGTGCCGGCATGGGGTATAGGCAGACCCTGCGCGCGACACGTCGCGATGCGCAGGAACTGCAGCCAAACAATGGTGCCCAAGAGGGGACTCGAACCCCTACGACCTAAGTCGCTACCACCTCAAGGTAGTGCGTCTACCAATTCCGCCACCTGGGCATACGTTGCGCCGCTGGGCATCCCAGTGCGCAGCGTATTGTAACCGGCTTCAGCGTTTTTGTGCTGGTTCTGAAGCGTTTTCTTCGCTGGCGGCGGGCGCCGACGGCGCAGGCGCGGACTGCGCCGGTGCAGCAGCCGGCGCAACTGCAGGAGCAGGCTGCGACGGAGCGGTCGGTACCGCACCAGCGGCAGGCGCCTGCGGCAACGGCTTGGTCAACTCACCGGCTGCAGCCGGGGCCGGAGTGGCGGACTGCGACATCACACCCAGGTTCTGGTCGGTCGGACGGGCACCGTGGGTGGCGTACCAGGCCATGAACAGGCTGATGCTGAAGAACACCACGGCCAGCCACTTGGTCGACTTGGACAGGAAGTTCGACGCACCCTGCGAACCGAACACCGTGCCCGACGCGCCCGCACCGAAGCCGGAACCGGCCGCCGCACCCGCGCCACGCTGCATCAGGATCAGCGCAATCATCGCCAGCGCGACCAGCACGTAGACCACATTGAGGATCAACATCAGCATTTCGAAATCCGTCCCCGGACAAAACTTAATGGGTTAACAAGCGGCCGCCGCACGCGCAATGGCCAGGAAATCTTCGGCCACCAAGGAGGCGCCTCCGACAAGCCCGCCGTCGACATCGGGCTGTGCGAACAGCTCGCTGGCGTTGTCGGGCTTGACACTGCCTCCGTACAGGATGGGCAGAGAGTCGGCGATTCTAGCATCCGCCTTCGCGACTTCGCCACGCAGGAAGGCGTGCACGGCCTGGGCCTGGGCCGGACTGGCGGTCCGCCCGGTGCCGATCGCCCAGATCGGCTCGTAAGCGAGCACGGCCCGTTCGAAGCCTTCGCTACCGACCAGGGCAATCACCGGCTCGAGCTGGGCACGTAGGATTGCCTCAGTCTGACCGGCTTCACGCTGCTCCAGCGATTCGCCCACGCAGAGCACCGGGATCAACCCGGCATGGATGGCGGCGGCAAACTTGCGCGCCACCAGCTCGCTGCTTTCCTGGTGGTACTGACGACGCTCGGAGTGGCCGACCAGGCCGTATTCGGCGCCGACATCCACCAACATCGTTGCCGAGACCTCGCCGGTGTAGGCGCCCTTCTCGTTGCTACTGACGTCCTGGGCTCCAAAGGACAGGTGATGGGCCTCGAAATCCTCGATCAGGTCGCCGAGGTAAGGCAGTGGCGGCAGGATGACGACATCGACACCCTCCAGGGGCATGTGCGCGGCGATCCGGTCCACCAGTTCGGTGGCGAAGGCGCGGCTGCCATGCAGCTTCCAGTTTCCGGCAACGATCTTTCGACGCATCAGGCGCAGGTTCCTGAGTTGAAGACAGGCGACAGAATAGCCCATGCCCTGTCGGCAACCGGCACACTTCTGTCTGCCGCATGTCCCATCCCTCCCCCACCAGGAACCTGCCATGTCCGTTTCGCCTGTCTTCGCGCTGGTCACCGGCGCTTCCAGCGGCATCGGCCGCGAGATTGCGCGGGCGTACGCCAGGCGGGGGGTGCCGTTGATCCTGACCGCGCGCCGGGTAGATCGACTGCAGGCGCTGGCCGCCGAACTGGGCGCGCAGGTGCGGGTGGAAGTGCTGCCGGCCGACCTGGCCGAGCCTGCGGCGGTCCAGGCGCTGGTGACGCAGATCCAGCGCAACGGCTGGACGGTGGGCACGCTGGTCAACAACGCTGGCTACGGCGTGCCGGGGCGCTATCTGCACAACGACTGGGCCACGCATGCACGCTTCCTGCAGGTGATGATCGGCGCGGTATGCGAGCTGACCTGGCGCTTGCTGCCGATGATCCGTGCCAGCGGCCAGGGCCGCATTCTCAACGTCGCCTCGTTTGCCGCACTCACGCCAAGTGCCGACGGCCAGACACTGTATGCGGCGAGCAAGAGCTTCATGCTGCGCTTCAGCGAGTCGCTGGCGCTGGAAAACGCCGACTGCGCGGTCAAGGTGTGCGCGCTGTGTCCTGGCTTTGCGTGGTCGGAATTCCACGATGTCACCGGTACCCGCGCGGCGATGTCCACCCTGCCCGGCTGGGCCTGGCTACAGGCCGATGCGGTTGCCGAGTACGGCATTGCCGCATTGGAGCGCGGCCAGGTGCTGGCGGTGCCGGGCTGGCGCTATCGACTGGTCAATGCCGGCCTGCGCCTGCTTCCGCATTCGGTTGCGCTGCGACTGATGGCGCGCGGCTCGCATCGGGTGAGACCGCTGGGCTGAAACGCTGCCGGTTGGCCGTTGCCTCGCGACGCGCATCCTAAACGGTCGCTGTCGATGGCATGCAGCTGTACGACTCAGTGATTGACGATCTCGCCGTGCATGGCGGCCAGCCGCGCCAACAGACGGTTCTGGGTACGGCGCGGGATCTTTTGCTGGTCCATTGCCCAGTTGAGATCTTCGACCAGGGCGTTGAAGTCGCCCTCGCGGATGGCCAGATGCGCATGCGCCTGCTGCATCGATTTGGCCGTGTCCGGGCACGGGCCGTCGGCGACGTGGCAGAACTTCTGCACCAGGCGTGCGTTGAGCATGACGATGTTGACCCGTGCGAACCTGTCGACGATGCGTTGATCGTCGGCGATACGCGACAACATGGTTTCCACCAGCGCCTCGATGCCGGCCTGCCCACCGAGTTCGTCATAGAGCGTCCGCGGCTGCGTGGTGGCGCAGGCACTCAAGCTCAGCGCGCACAGCAGGGACCAACGCAGCCATCGATTCATCAGAACGCTACCTGCAAGGAAAGATACGGGCCGCGCTGGTCGGTCAGCGTGGCGATATCGCCAAGATCGGCCCAGGCGGCGGTCAGCGATACGTGCTTGTTGGGGAACCAGGCGACAAAACCGTCGGCCCAGGCCTGTTCGCGCGCAAAGCCCAGATTGTCCGGCTTGTCGCGATATTCCACACCGACCGCCCACGATGGCGACAGCACGACCGCAGCGCTGGCCTCGGCGACCAGCCGGTAGCTGTTGCGACGGTCGCCGCCAAAGCCGAGCAAGCCGGTCTGATTGGCGCGGGTCGCGCGCAAGGTGCCGTTGAGCAGCAATTGATAGCCACCGGCGCCTTGCAGCAACAGTCTGCTGGCGCTGACAAAGACATCTGTGCCGTGGTCGTCGCGCGCACCGATCGCCAGCGGCAGCGTGCCATCGCGCAACCGTTTGTACTGCACGCCGACGCTGACTTGCGGGGCGCGCCCATAGACCAGATCGCCAGATACGCGCAGCTTAGCGCCGAAGACATCCTGGCCGAGCGCGTTCCATGGCAACGCAAGGCGATCCTGCAAGGTACCCAGGTCCAGGCGCTGACGCGCGAGCGACAGTTCCAGCCGGTTGCCGACCGTCAGCGCGGCGCCTTGCACGTCGAGCCGGTAATCGCCGCTGTCCACATGCGTGGCGAACAGCACGGTGCCGAGTTCGTCGCGCGTGCCATACCCGGACAACGTGGCCCACGGCACGATACCGCCACCGCTGCTGCCTTCGATCATCGACACGCCGCCGGTAGCGAGCAGTCGGCCGTCGCCGGCAACCGCAAGCGCTGGCATCAGTACGAAACTGCACACCGCAAAAGCCAGAGGAGCACGCAGACGATGCTTCATCCTTGCGCTCCTGTCTGCGCGGGCGAGGTCATTCCGAGCTGACGCATGCACCACGCAACGAAGGGGGCCTGCTCCAGCGGCGGTGCGTAGAGATAGCCCTGCACCATGTCGCAGCCGTAGCCGCGCAACAGATCGAGCGCGGTGTCGTTTTCGACGCCCTCGGCGATCACGCTCAGGCCCAGGTTGTGACCCAGATCGATGGTGCTGCGCACGATGAAGGCATCGTCGGTGCCTTCGGCCAGCTGCATGACGAAGCTCTTGTCGATCTTCAATTCGTTCACCGGCATGCGCTTGAGTTGGGCCAACGAGGAATAGCCGGTACCGAAGTCGTCGATGGACAGGCGCACGCCGACGTTACGCAGTTGATGCAGCATGTGCAGCGCGGATTCGACATCGCGCATCAACGCGCTTTCGGTCAATTCCAGCGTGACCGACTGCGCAGGTACCGCATGCAGTTCCAACCGTGCCCGCACGTAATCGGGCAGCCCCGGATCGGCAAGATCCAGCGCCGACAGGTTGATCGCCATGCCCAGCTCCAGCCCTTGTGTGCGCCAGCGCGCCTGGCAGCGCAGCGCCTCGTCCAGCACGAAACGGGTCAATGGATGGATGACGCCGGAATGCTCGGCCAGCGGAATGAATTCGTCCGGACCGATCGGGCCCAGCGTCGGGTGATGCCAACGCACCAGCACTTCGACCTGTTCGACGCGATCGCTGCGCAGGCAGATCTTGGGCTGGAAGCGCAGGGTCAATTCGTTGCCGCCGATGGCCTGACGCAGATCGCCGGTGAGACGCAGCCGCCGCAGATGCTGTTCGTCCTGGCCCATGCGGTAGACGCTGGCGCCGATGGTGGCGACATCGTCCATCTGCCGGCGCGCGATGTCGGCACGGCGCAACAAGGTGTCCGGGTCGGCACCATGCTCGGGAATCAGGGCGATCCCGATACTGGCTTCGAGCTGGATGCGTGCCTGCGGCAGCACCAATGGACGGCGCAGTTGCAGCAGCAGGCGTTGTGCGTCCTGCTGCACGGTGGTCGCATCGGCGTGCGCCACGATCACCATGAACTCATCGCTGCCCAGCCGCCCGACCAGGTTCGGCTCCTGCACCACCTCGGCGAGTCTGCGACCGGCCTCGACCAGCACCTGGTCGGCGAAATCATGACCGAGGCTGTCGTTGAGTTCCTTGAAGCGGTCCAGATCCAGGATCAGTACCGCCGCAGCCCCGCCGGAGGCGACTGTCTGCTCGGTCACTTCCTTCAGTCGCTCCAGCAACCAGACCCGATTGGGCAGCCCGGTCAATGCGTCGTGCCGCGCCTGATGCAGGATGTGCTGCTCGCGGCTGGCGATCTGATGCTGCATGCGTCCGAAGCTGTCGGCCAGCTCGGCGAGCTCGCGACCGGGCGGGACGTCCACCGCCGTCTGATAATCGCCGCGCTGGATGCGGCGCGCCGCCTGCACCAGTTGCGCGACCGGCCTGCTGACGCCGCGTGCCAGAAAGATCGCCACCGCCAGCGCAGCAGCAGTGGCCAGACCGGCCAGCAGCAGGATGCGCAATTTGAGAATGCGATACGGTGCCACTGCGCGATCCAGCGATGCCTGCAACGCAACCCGCACATGACTGTCGCCCTGGATCGCCTGCAGTTTGACCAGGTAGCGCGACTGCCCGAGGTTGAGCGGAATCGCCGCCCCCGGCGTGTGCTCGGCAGCCGGCAACTGCTGCGCGAACTCGCCACGCAGTGCCGGCTCCAGGGTGGATGCCAGCACGCGCACCGGCGGCCCATCGGCAAAAAACGTGGCATCCAATCCCGTCGTGCTGCGGAAATCCTGTGCCAGGCCGTCGCCGGATTCGTTACCGATCGCGATCCAGCCAACGCGGCTGGGCGCCAGCACCTGCACCACGGCTAGGCGCACGATGTGTTGATCCAGGGCAACCACGCCGACCGCGCGCCCATCGCGCTGCGCCTGTTGCAACAACGCCTGCACCGCACGCAGTTGTTCGGCTTGCGGAAGGTCGGCCAGTCCGGTCAGGAATTGGCCATCTGGCGAGAGCAGCAAGGCGGTCTGCGCAGACATGCGCGCGGCATGGTTGCGCAGCGCCGATTGCATGGTGGGCACATCGCCGCTGGCCACTGCGGCACGAAAACCGAAGTCGTCTGCCAGCACCGATGCCGACTGCAGCAGTTGCTCATCGCGGCGCAGATTGATGCGCTGCCAGACGCGCTCGCCGATCTGCAGTTCTTCGCCCAGTTGCGCCTTGACGCTGCGCTCGGTCGCCAGCTGCACGGCGATGAAGGTCAACGCCTGCGTGGCCAGCACGACCAGCACCAGCAAGGCCGCGATGCGCGTATGCAGGCGCATCGCCCTCATGGGTGCGGCTTCTTGGGATCGGCGCGGCGGAACTTGTCCTGCAGCGCGCGCACGCGCTCGTCCGGCGACGCGACGACCGGGGCGGCGCCGGTGGTCTGCAAGGTGAGCTTGCGTTGCACGGCATCGCGCGCAATCACCAGCGGCTCGCCCACTGCAGCGCCCTTGATGCGTGGATGCCAGACGCGCAGCGTGTACGTTCCTGCCGGGGCATCGAGCTGCACGCGACCATCGCTGCCGGTCTTGCCGAAGTACGGCGTTTCCAGCACCACGATATAGCCCAGCATCCAGTCGTGGATATTGCAGCCCACCGTGACCAGACCGGCCTGATCGAACCGCACCGGCGCGGCGGTGGTGCCCTGAAACAGCGGCAATTCAAAGCGTTTGGCAGGCGAGAACGAATACACCTGATGGCGGATCTGATCGTTGTTCGGGAACCGCACCGAGGTCCCGGTGCGCACCACCAGGACCGCCGGCACGAACTGCGAGTTGACCTGATCCATCTCCAGCATCTTGCCCGCGCTGGCTGCGGCGGGGTGCGGCAGTTCCAGACTGACTACCGCATCGACCAGGACGCCGTTGGCATCGGTCACGGTGACGCTGACCGGCGTCGCTGCGGCAGGTGCCACTGCGCCACCCAGCGCCAGCAACGACACCGCACCTAGTTGTTGTAACCACCGCATCCGCATGCGCGCCCCCTACGTCGTGCAATCGGTAGCGGGCGCCAGGTGATCCGACGTCACGCTAGCGATCAGCCTGTGTTATCGGCGCCGGTGAACGCAAGCTTTAACCAGACACGAGAGGAATTTTATGAACAGAACTGTGGGCTCTGTCATGGCGCATGTTGCGGACGCGGCCATGCGCGGCATGGGCAACATGCGCGCATGGCGCGTTGGGCGATGAGTAACCCGATCGCCAACGCTTACGACATCGGAGTTACTTGAGCTTGATCTCGCGCAGGCGCTCTTCCAGGAACCCATGCGCAGTGATCGGCTCGGGATAGCGACTGGGGTTATCGGCGCTGACGCAGGAGGGCAGCACGTCGATCAGGAAATCCGGATTCGGATGCAGGAAGAACGGCACCGAATAGCGCGGCTTGCGCGCCGCTTCACCCGGCGGATTGACCACGCGATGGATCGTGGACGGATACACGTGGTTGGTCAGCCGCTGCAGCATGTCGCCGATATTGACCACGATGGTGTCGGCGTCGGCGGTGAACGGCACCCACTCGCCGTCGTTGGAACGCACTTCCAGACCGGCAGCGCTGGCACCGACCAGCAAGGTGATGAAGTTGATGTCGCCATGCGCACCAGCGCGCACATTGGGAATGTCGTCGCTGGTGATCGGCGGGTAGTGAATCGGGCGCAGGATCGAATTGCCGTTATTGGTCTTGTCGACGAAATAGTCCTGCGGCAGGCCGATGTGCAGCGCCAACGCCGAGAGCACGCGCGAGCCCAGCTGGTCGAGCTGCTGATACAACTGGTAGCCGCGCTCGCGGAATCCGGGCACTTCTTCCGGCCACAGGTTCGGCGCCATCACGTCGCGGTACGGCGAATCGTCCGGAATCTCGCGACCGATGTGCCAGAACTCCTTCAGATCGAAGTGCTTGGAGTCCTTGGCGGTTTCCACGCCAAAGGCGGTGTAGCCCCGTGCGCCGCCGCTGCCCGGCACGTGATAGCGGCGCTTGGCCTCATCGGGCAACGCAAAAAATGCCTTGAACACGTCGTAGGCCGCATCGATGTCGGTCTGTGCGATGCCGTGATTGCGGATGCCGGCAAAGCCCCATTGGCGATAGGCCGCACCGAGCTCGGCGACGAAGGCGTCGCGATCGGTATCGAAACGGGTGATGTCCAGGGTCGGGATGCGGGCGCTCATACGAATGTCTTGGTCGAAGTGAGGGAAGGCCTGCCGATCAGATCAGCAGGCGATACAACAGATAGAACGTCGCGGCCTTGGCAAAGACCACGCAGACGCCAATGATCAGCGACTCACGCCGCGTCACGCACCGCTCCGGACAGCCGGTCGAGCGTGTCCTGCATCAGCCCGGCGTCGTCGGCCTCCACGGTCACGCGTACCACCGGCTCGGTGCCGGACGGACGCAGGAACGCACGCCCACGCCCCTGCACGGCGGCTTGCGCCTGCTGCAGCGCCTGCTGAACGCCGGGCGCTTCGACGACGGCCTTGGCCGCGCCGCCATCCAGACGCACATTCACGGTCTTCTGCGGCACCTTGGTCAGGCCGCTCAGCGCGTGGCGAAGGCTGTGCCCATCGCGCCCCAGCGCTTCGAGCACCTGCAGCGCGCTGACGATGCCGTCGCCAGTGCTGGCGCGGTCCAGGCACAGCAGATGGCCTGACGTTTCACCACCCAGCGTACCGCCACCTTCGACCAGCGCCTGATGCACGTAGCGGTCGCCCACCTTGGCCCGCTGGAACGGAATCCGCAGCGCGGCCAGTGCCGGCTCCAGGCCGTAATTGGTCATCAAGGTGCCGACCACGGTGCCGGTGAGCCGGCCGCTGGCTTGCCACGAGCGCGCCAGGAGATACAGCAAATCGTCGCCATCGACCGGGTTGCCCTGGTCGTCGGCCATCAGCACGCGGTCGCCGTCGCCATCGAAGGCGATGCCCAGATGCGCACCACTCTCACGCACCTTGGCGGCGAGATTGTCGATATGGGTAGAGCCGACACCGTCGTTGATGTTGAGCCCATCCGGGGCAGCGCCGATCACCACCACCTCGGCGCCCAGCTCGCGGAACAGCATCGGCGCGATGTGATACGTGGCGCCGTGCGCGCAATCGAGCACCATTTTCAGGCCGTGCAGGGTGAAGCCGCGCGCCACGCTGGCCTTGCAGAATTCGATGTAACGGCCGATCGCATCGCGGGTGCGGATCGCCTTGCCCAGGCGCTCGGATTCCACGGTGTGGAACGGCTCGTCCAGCGCGGCTTCGATCGCCGCTTCGGTGGCGTCGTCGAGCTTTTCGCCTTCGGCGGAGAAGAACTTGATGCCGTTGTCGTAGTGCGGGTTGTGCGAGGCGCTGATGACCACGCCGGCATCGGCGCGCAAGGTGCTGGTCAGGAACGCGATGGCCGGGGTCGGCATCGGGCCGATCATCTGCACATCGGCGCCCGCAGCGACCAGGCCGGCCTCCAGGGCGGCTTCGAACATGTAACCGGAAATGCGGGTGTCCTTGCCGATCAACACCAGCGGACGCTTGCTGCGACCCTGGGTGAGCACGCGGCCGAGCGCATTGCCCAGCCGCAGCACGAAGTCGGCAGAAATCACGCCCTGCCCCACCCGGCCGCGGATGCCGTCGGTGCCGAAATATTTGCGAGCGCTCACAGCGCAGGCACCGTGCAACGCGCGTCGCAACCGCGCGACTGCGCGCCGCTGGCGCACGTCCGGGCGCAGATCCGCAGTGCTGCGGTCATGACACCGCTCACGCCACCGCCTCTTGCGGACGTGCCTGACGCATCATCATCGCGGTCAGCTCGGCAATGCGGTCGCGCATTTCGCGACGGTCGCAGATCTGGTCGATGGCGCCGTGATCGAGCAGGAATTCCGAACGCTGAAAGCCTTCCGGCAAGGTTTCGCGCACGGTCTGCTCGATCACGCGCGGGCCGGCGAAGCCGATCAAGGCATGCGGCTCGGCGATGTTGATGTCGCCCAGCATGGCAAACGATGCAGACACGCCACCGGTCGTAGGATGGGTCAGCACCGAGATGTACGGCAGGCCGGCTTCGCGCAGGCGACCGAGCGCTGCGGAGGTCTTGGCCATCTGCATCAGCGAGAACAGGCCTTCCTGCATGCGCGCGCCGCCGCTGGCGGAAAAGCACACGAACGGGCAGCCCACTTCCAGCGCCACCTCGGCCGCACGCGCAAAGCGCTCGCCGACCACCGAGCCCATCGAACCGCCCATGAAAGCGAAATCGAAGGCGGCAGCGACCAGCGGATTGCCCTTGAGCGTGCCGCGCATGGCGATCAGCGCGTCGTATTCGCCGCTGGCCTTCTGACTGGCCTTGATGCGTTCGCCGTAGCGCTTCTGGTCCTTGAACTTGAGCACATCGACCGGGCCCAGCTGCGCGGCGATCTCGGTGGTCGCGGTTTCCGGGTCGAACAGCGAGTTCAGGCGCGCGCGCGCGCGAATGGCCATGTGGTGGTCACACTTCGGACACACCTCCAGGTTCTCCTCGAGCTCCGGGCCGTACAGCGCGCTGCCGCAGTTGCTGCACTTTTCCCACAGACCCTCGGGAACGCTGCGCTTCTTGGCCGGGGTGTTCTCGGTGCGGATGCCGGAGGGCATCAATTTGCTGAGCCAACTCATGCGTGTATGACAATCCATGCAGGGCGGCGATGCGGGCCGCAGAGGGGCGACAGTCTAACGCGCCGCGGGAATGCCAAGGTAGCGGGCGTCATGAATGCACGCTCTGAGTCTGTGCCCGATCCCGGCGGGTTTGGGGGCAGGATGTCCTGTGGAATGCCAGATGCGGGGGTGATTGCCGGCTGCTTCAGCGCTTTTGATGATGCAGCGCAGTCTGATGGTTGCGCGTGGCTGCACCTCTACCCCTCCCCCGCCCGCGCCGCGCCCAGGCCCGCGCTTGCGGCGCGGGCGCTCCAGGGCACGCGCGCCAGCGGTACCTTCTCGCCCCGCCGGGAGGGGGCTTTGTGTTCTTACGCCTGGTCCAGCGCCTGTCGCAGCGGAGCCAGGAAGGTTTCGGCGCGTTCGCGGGCGCTGCGTACATCCTCGGCGTCGGCCAGGGCCGCGACCAGGGCGCTGCCAACAACGACACCATCGGCATCGACCGCCATTGCGGCAGCACTGGCAGCGTCCTTGATGCCGAATCCTGCCACCACCGGTGCGCCGGCGCGTTGACGCAGCTGGCGCAGGCGGTCGCTGGCGGCATGGGTATCGAGCAGGTTCGAAGCGCCGGTCACGCCGGCAAAGCTGACGTAGTACAGGTAGCCCTGCGCGGTGCTGCACAGCATGTCCAGCCGCTGCTCGCTGGTGGTCGGCGAGGCCAGCGCGATCAGCGCCAGCCCGACCTCGGTAAAGATCTCGCGGGTCTCGTCGGCCTCTTCCGGCGGCAGGTCCACCAGCAGCATGCCGTCCACGCCGGCGGCAACGGCGGCTTCGGCAAAGCGCCGCGTGCCGTGGATTTCGATCGGGTTGAGGTAGCCCATCAGCACCACCGGGGTAGCGCCGTCTTCGCGGCGGAATTCGTGCACCGCTTCCAGCACGTAGGCCAGGCCGGCGCCGCGGCCCAGCGCGCGCTCGGAGCTGCGCTGGATGGTGGGACCGTCGGCCATCGGGTCGGAGAACGGCACGCCGAGTTCGATGACGTCCGCTCCGGCGCGCACCAGCGCATGCATCACCGGCACGGTGGCTTCCAGCGATGGATCGCCGGCGGTAATGAAGGGGATAAGCGCCTTGCGGCCGGCCTGACGCAGGACGTCGAAACGCGTAGCGATACGGTCTGGCGCGCTGCTCATGCGCAACCCTCCACCAACTGGACGGCATCCCAGCTTCCCCAGTACATCGATGTCACAGTGCCTTCTCCGGTTTCGTAGCGAACGGCGAACTCGCCTTGCGGGTCGCGCCAAGTCAGATAAAGATCGTTGCCGCCGTCGCGGCCGTACTTATGCGGCTGGACGCTGTAGCCCGACGGCAGGCGCGCCCGCGCGGCAGCTTCGCTGTCGCCTACCTGGATGCCGAACGGGCCCACCGCGCCTCGGTCGCTGACATCGAACCGGACGATGCGATCGTCTTCGACCATCATCGACACCGCATCGGGTAGCAGCCCCGCTTCCACATAGCCGCACGGCCCCAACGGCCCCACATTCAGAGGTACCCAGCGCGCGCGTGCCTGCAACTCACTGAAGCGCTGGCCGACCCGCACGGCGCCGCTGCGATCCAGCTCGGGCGCAGGCGTCGCGGCCAGGGCGAGCGCAGACATGCACAGCAGTGCCGCACCGCCGCCCAGCGTGCGCAGCTGCGCCGCGATCACAGCACCATGCCTTCGCGTGCGGCGATGGTATGCACGTCCTTGTCGCCACGCCCGGACAGGTTGCACAGGATCAGCGCATCCCTGGGCAGCTCGCGCGCCAGCTTGATCGACTGCGCCACCGCGTGGCTGGATTCCAGCGCCGCGAGAATG
Source organism: Xanthomonas sp. 4461 (assembly GCF_024806475.1). Lineage (NCBI taxonomy): Bacteria > Pseudomonadati > Pseudomonadota > Gammaproteobacteria > Lysobacterales > Lysobacteraceae > Xanthomonas > Xanthomonas sp. 4461. Next base: position 401,238 of record NZ_JANTYV010000001.1, read on the forward strand.
CCCTCGGTGTGCGCAAGCAGATGGAACGCCGCCATTGCCTCGTCATCGGTGATGCCCTGATACACGGCGCGACCGCTGTCGGACAGGAACGCGTGCTCGGGCCCGACGCCGGGGTAGTCCAGGCCGGCGGAGATCGAATGGGTTTCGGTGATCTGGCCGTCGTCGTCGCAGATCACATAGGTGCGGTTGCCGTGCAGCACGCCGGGGCGGCCGGCGGCGATGGATGCGGCATGCCTGCCGGTCGCGATGCCGTCGCCGGCGGCTTCGGCGCCGTAGATCCTAACGCCGGGGTCGTTGAGGAAGGCGTGGAACAGGCCGATGGCATTGCTGCCGCCCCCGACACAGGCGCTGATCGCATCCGGCAGCCGGCCATAGTCCTGCAGCATCTGCTCGCGCGCCTCGCGGCCCACGATCGCGTTGAAGTCGCGCACCATGCGCGGGTACGGGTCCGGGCCGGCCACCGTGCCGATGATGTAGAAGGTGTCGCGCACATTGGTGACCCAGTCGCGCATCGCTTCGTTGAGCGCATCCTTGAGCGTGGCCGAGCCGGACGTCACCGGAACCACTTTCGCGCCCAGCAGCTGCATCCGGTAGACGTTGATCTTCTGCCGTTCGATATCGGTGGCGCCCATGTAGACCACGCATTCCAGGCCCAGCCGCGCCGCCACCGTGGCACTGGCCACGCCATGCTGGCCGGCACCGGTCTCGGCAATGATGCGGGTCTTGCCCATGCGGCTGGCCAGCAGGGCCTGGCCGATGGTGTTGTTGATCTTGTGCGCGCCGGTGTGATTCAGGTCTTCGCGCTTGAGCAGGATCTGCGCGCCGCCCACTTCGCGGCTGAGCCGCTCGGCGTGATAGATCGGGCTGGGCCGGCCGACGTAATGCTTGAGGTCCTTGTCGTATTCGGCGATGAACGACGGGTCCTGACGCGCCTGATCGTAGGCGGCAGACAGTTCCTGCAGCGGGCCGATCAAGGTTTCGGCGACAAACCGGCCACCGAACTTGCCGAAGTGGCCGGCAGCATCCGGATAGGCATAAAAGTCACTGATGGGCTGGGCCGACATGGAGATCCTCTGCAGCGATGCGGTCATACGCGAAGCCGCCACCTTACCGCAGCCGGGCGCCGCGATAAATCGATAAGATTGCCGCAACCTGTGATCTGGACTCACACATGAGTACCACTCTCCCGCCACTGGCGGCGTTACGCGCCTTCGAAGCCGCCGCACGCCTGCAAAGCGTCAGCCGCGCCGCGCAGGAACTGCACGTCACCCATGGCGCCATCAGCCGCCACGTCCGCTCGCTGGAGCAGGCCTTGGGTGCGGCGTTGTTCGCGCGCCAGGGTCGCGGCCTGGTACTGACGGCTGCCGGTACCCGCCTGCGCGATGCGACCGGCGAAGGCTTCGCATTGATCGCCGACACCTGGGCCGCGTTACGCCGCCCGGCCAGCGAGGCGCCGCTGGTACTCGGCTGCTCCGGCAGTCTGCTGGCGCGCTGGGTCATTCCGCGGCTTGGCCTGCTGCAGCGCGACCTGCCCGACCTGCGCCTGCACCTGTCGGCCAACGAACAACCGCCAGGCCCGGATCTGGATGGCCTGGACGCGGCCTTGCTGCTGGACACCCCGCCGTGGCCCGGCGAGTGGCAGGTGCATGAGCTGGGCGTGGAATGGATCGGCCCGGTGCTGAGTCCGCAGCTGGGCAGCGCCCTTCAGATCGAGGCAAAATCCCCAGCCGCCCTGCGCGATCAGCGTTTGCTGCACACCCGCTCACGGCCGCAGGCCTGGCCGGAATGGGCACAGGCACATGGCCTCGCACCCGACGCGCTGCGCTTCGGGACCGAGTTCGAGCATCTGGTGTACCTGCTGGAAGCTGCCGCTGCCGGCCTGGGAGTCGCAATCGCCCCCTACCCACTGGTTGCCGCGGACCTGGCCGCCGGACGCCTGCTGGCACCCTGGGGCTTCGCCGCCACACGCGGGCGCTGGGTGCTGTGCGCTGCCAGGCGCAATCCGGACCCACGCATCGAACGCCTTGCCGGCTGGCTGGTCGATGCATTGGCCCGGGATCAGTACACGCCAACCACGCCGGATACGCGAGGCGCCTGAGCTTGCATCGCGCACCGGCATCGCCAAACAACGCTCACGCGCAGCGGACAGACCGCCACGCGCGATCGTGCGAGATTGGTAGGGACGGTCCGTCTGGAAGCGGATATCACGCGTGTCACATGCCGCGACCAGGAACGGCCGCGCCAGCCCGACGGTGGGCGCGGCCGCGTTGAAGGCAAGTGCCCGCTTTACAAAGCAGGCACGGCGGCACCGGGAATGTGCAGGGAGGCAAGCGTCCGGGCGAACCGCAGGGCGGCAAATGGACAGATACGTGGAGTACGTGGATGCAGCCGCTCGCCGGCCTTCAAAAAGCGATCAACGCGCACGACCCGCTCGCAGCCATCCACAGCCAATCACACCGCAGCAAACCCGCTCTTGCCGCTGCCCAATCCCAACTCCCCAACCTACGACATTTCGTGGCAGTCGGCCCGGCGCACTTCTTCCACAAATTTGCGCATCTTGTGGCCGTCCTTGATGCCGGGCGCAAGCTCCACCCCGCTGGACACGTCCACCCCCCACGGCAGCGTGGCGACGATCGCGTCGAACACGTTGTCGGCGGTGATGCCACCGGCGAGCAGGAACGGGCGATGCAGGCCGGTGGGCAGGCGCGACCAGTCGAAGGTCTTGCCGGTGCCGCCGCCTGCGCCAGGCGCGTGGCTGTCGAACAGGAAGCCGGCGGTGTTGGGATAGGCCAACTGCAAGGTACGTGCGTTGGCGTCCTCGCCATTGACTCCGGCGCTGCCCATCGGCACCGCTTTGAGATAGGGCAGATTGAAGCTGCGACAGAACGCGTCGTCTTCCTCGCCGTGGAATTGCAGCAGCGTCGGGCGCACGGTGCGCACCACTTCGCGCACTTCTTCCTTGGAATTGTTGCGGAACAAGGCCACTACATCGACCATCGGCGCGGTGGCCTGGCGCATCGCGCGCGCCTCGGCCGGCGCCACGCGGCGCGGACTGCCGTGCGCAAAGATGAAACCCACCGCGTCCACACCCAGCTCCCCGGCCAGCCGGATGTCTCCGGCGCGGGTCATGCCACAGAACTTGATACGGGTGCGGTACAGCGATCGATTCATTGGGTCACCTCGGCAGGCAGATGCCACTCTGCAGGATACAGAGGCCCGATAAACACCAGGCCTTGTGGCGGCGCTGTCGGCCCGGCAACCGTGCGGTCGCGCCCGGCGAGCAACGTCGCGATCCAGTCGATCGGCTGCTCGCCAGTACCGACCAAAATCAGCGAGCCCACAATATTCCGCACCATGTGATGAAGGAATGCATTGGCTTGTACCTGCACCTCCACCACCTCGCCGGTGCGCTGCACGGTGATGACCTGCAGGTTGCGGCGCGCATGCAGGGCCTGACACTGCACGCTGCGAAACGCGCTGAAGTCGTTTTCGCCCAACAACGCCTGCGCCGCGGTGTGCATGGCCTCGGCATCGAGCGGCCGACGTTCCCAGCTCAGCGTCTGTCGATACAGCGCCGGGCGGATCTGCCGGTTCAGCAGGCAGTAGCGATAGCGGCGCGCGCGTGCGGAAAACCGCGCATGAAAATCGGCGGCGGCCGGCACGCACCAGCGTACCGCGATCGACGGCGGCAGCCGCGCGGTGGTGCCCAGCATCCAGCCACGCGGCTGCCGCAGCGCATCGCTGTCGAAATGCACCACCTGGCATTGCCCATGGACGCCGGCATCGGTGCGACCGGCGCAGACCACCTGGATCGGCGCGTCGGCGACCGACGACAATGCCGCCTGCAAGCTGGCCTGCACGCTCGGCCCGCCGTGCTCACCCAGCTGCTGCCAGCCCTGAAACTCGCTGCCGTCGTACTCCACGCCCAGCGCGTAACGCATCGGTACCTGCCTGTTGATCGAATCGGTGAAGCGTCTGCATCAAACGTCGCAAAGCGCAAATGCGCAATCGAGCAGCGACGCCGACAGCGCGCTACGCATGCTGCGGCTACATGGTACAGCCGGCGAAGAAGATGCCGACAGCGCCTGCCGGCAACACGTCATCGGGCGTTGGCCTCAGGCCGCAGCGCGCTCGGACCACACCGCCAGCGTGCTGCCGCCGGGCTCGCGGAAATGAAACCGGCTGCCACCGGGAAAGCCGAAGACCGGCTTGACGATCTCGCCGCCTGCCGCGCGCACGCGTTCCAGCATCGGCTGCAGGTCGTCGGCATACAGCACCACCAACGGCCCGCCTTCTGCCGGGACGGGTACCGTGGCGCGATAAAAGCCCCCGTCCAGACGGCCATCGTTGAAGGCCAGATAATCCGGGCCATAGGCCTGGAACTGCCAGCCGAACACGGTCTCGAAGAAGGCCCGGCTGGCATCGGGATCGATGGACGCGAACTCCACGTAATCGATCCGGCGTTCGCGCACCGCCATGCGCTCCATCGCGGGACTCACGCCAGCTGTTCCAGCAATTGGGCCGCTTCGGCGCGGGTGGCGTCGTCGCCGGTGGCGGCCACTTCCAGCAACAGACCGCGCGCGGTGTCCTTGTCGCCCAGGTCCATGTACGCAACCGCCAATTCCAGGCGATCGCGCCCTGCCGAGGCGAACTCCCTGTTGCCGACCGCCGTGGGCGACTCCACCGGGACAGCCGGCGCCTGCTCGACATCTTGGGGATGCTGCAACACATGCTCGAAGTCGAAGCCGTCCTGGACGGAGGACGTCGTGGCGGGCGCCGGGCGCTCGCCAGGCGCGTGCTGCGGCTCGATCTGCTGCGACGGCAGCTCGGATTGCGGGCCGTCCAGTTCGGGCCCTGTCACCGGCGCCGGCGGGGCCGCGCGCAGCGCACGCCATTCGTCGCTATTGACCACCGGTGCTGCCACGACCGGTTCGGACGGCAACGGCTCGCGCCGCAACATGTCCGACAGCGGCGTGGGCGCGTCGTGGACGCGCTCGTCTTCGCGCAGGTTGGCGTGTTCGAACTCGGTTTCGTGCAGCACCTCGTGCTCGCTGGGCTCGGTGGCCTGCGGGTCGTCCTGCTGCCCGGCAGCCTCCGTCGCAGCGATCGGCGGTGCGAAGTCGAACTGGCGGCGCGGCAACGGCGGCAGCGGCGATGGCTTGCGACGACGCGCTGCCAGCCACGCGACCACCGCCGCCACGATCAACACCAGCGCCCCGATCAACCACAGCGGGAAGCCGCCGCCTTGCGGGGCAGCCTGCGGCGCCTCGGCCAGGCGCTTCTGCGCGGCTGCCAGGTCGGTGTCCTTCATGGCGATCAAGGCTTGCTGTTGCTGCTTGAGCTTTTCCAGGTCTGCCACGCGCGAGCGCAGGTCCTGCAATTCCGCATCGCGGGTGGCGATGTCTTCCTTGGCCTGTTGCAACTGTTGGTTGGCCGCCATCTCGCCCTCGCCTTCGGCACTGGTGCCGGACGTGGCGCCGGCGGTGTTGGTCTGAGTCGCCACTGCCGGGGCGATTTCGAGCCGCGCGCCGCTACCGGCCGCGGTGGACGCAGCCGGTGCGGCAGGCGTTGCTGCAGCAGCGGCACCGGCATCGGCCGGTTGCGGAATGGCCGAGCGCGCCTGCCGCCATTGGGCAGCCTGCTCGCGCACCATCACCGCCGCTTCGGCCGCGTTGACCTGCGCCAGCGCGTCTTCCTGCGGCGTGCGCAGCACGGCGCCCTGCTTGAGGCGATTGATGTTGCCGTTGACGAAGGCATCCGGATTGGTCCGCAGCAACGCCAGCATGGTCTGATCCAGCGAATGGCCGCTGGAGCGGGCCAGGCCTGCTGCAATTTCCGACAAGGTCTGGCCCGAGCGGACGGCCGGCAATGCATCGCCAGCCTGCGTGGCGGCGGGTGCGGTTGCCGCGGCCCGCGTCGGCGCCGCAGCGCCAGCATCACCTGCCGCGCGTTCTACCGCCGGAGCCGCCGCTGGTTCGCGTGCAATCGTGTTGCTGGCGCCGGCACGCGGCGCTTCGATGGCCGGTTCGGCCACGGCGGCAGCGGTGTTGGGCGCGTCGACCAGTGCGGCATACTCGCGCACCAGACGGCCCTGGCCCCACTCCACTTCGATCAGAAAATTGATCGCTGGCTGGTCCACCGGCTGGCTGCTGGTCACGCGGATCACCGCACGCCCGCGCGCGTCCTGCGCGAACTGGAACTGCAGGTTGCTGACCAGACCTTGCGGCCGCTCCAGCCCAACCCGCGCAAAGGTGGTCGCCGATGCCAGCGCCACGCGCGCGTTGTCGAGCTCGCCCGGCTCGTTAGAGATGACCGGAATCTCGGCCATCAACGGCTGCCCGGGTTTGGACAGCACCCGGATATCGCCCAAGCCCAACGCCATCGCGGCGCCGCTGCAAGCCATCAGCAGCAACGCGCCTATCCCTTGTATCGGACGCATCGCGCCCCTGCCCCTATGTCTCATGGGTAGCAATATAGCCGCTGAATGAGCGAAAAAGTCGTTCGCGCGTCGCACGCGCGCCGCCCCTGCGATGCCGCACCGCGACATCGGTGCACAGGCGCAGCTATCGACCGCGAATCGGCAGCCCCACAAGCCCGGGACACGAGAACGAAGAACGCGTAGTGCAGCTGTTACGGAGCGCGCACGCGGAACCGGCTCCGCTGCTGGCGTGATCGCTATCGGCTCATGCGCAGATCGATCGTGGGAAGCGCCTTACGTGCCGGGCCAAGCTGCGCTTCATTGGAAAGGCACGCAGTGCAGGCGATCGGCCTTCGCAGGGAGACCGGTGACATACAAGCGCCCTTTACGGCAGGCACATTCTTGACCCAGGCACCAGGGAGTTCGACAGCCTCAGGCCATCGGCACGTGTAAGGCGCACCTGTGCGCGACGGGGCATCACCGGGACAGCCATCGCGCGCGAGCGCGCTCCTACGCGGGACGTGGATCAGCCTTCCTGTGCGACCAGTTCGATCAGCTGGACGGCGTTGCCTGCAGTTGCAGGGGATGCCCATGCCACCCGCAAGTCCCTTCCTGCGAAGGGCGCTTGGTGACTGCAGCGCTGCGCTTATCGCGAACGCGGGCGATCAGCCCTTGTAGGAGCGCACCCGTGCGCGGCGACGGGGCGTCACCGGGACAGCCATCGCGCGCGAGCGCGCTCCTACGCGGGAGGTAGATCAGCCTTCCTGTGCGACCAGTTCGGTCAGCTGGACGGCGTTGCCTGCAGTTGCAGGGGAAGCCCATGCCACCCGCAACTCCTTCCTGCGAAGGGCGCTTGGTGACCACGGCGCTGCGCTTATCGCGAACGCGGGCGATCAGCCCTTGTAGGAGCGCAGCTGTGCGCGACGGGGCGTCACCGGGACAGCCATCGCGCGCGAGCGCGCTCCTACGCGGGACGTGGATCAGCCTTCCTGTGCGACCAGTTCGGCCAGCTGCACGGCGTTGAGTGCGGCGCCCTTGCGGATGTTGTCGGAGACGATCCACAGATTGAGACCACGCGGGTGCGAGAAGTCTTCGCGGATGCGGCCGACGAACACCGCGTCCTTGCCCGAGGCATGCGTTACCGGCGTCGGGTAGCCACCCGGCTTGCGCTCGTCCACCACTTCCACGCCCGGCGACGCTTCCAGCAGCGCGCGCGCGGCTTCGACGGTGATCTTGTCGCGGGTCTCGATGGCCACCGCTTCGGAGTGCCCGTAAAACACCGGCACGCGCACCGCGGTGGGGTTCACCTGGATGTTCTCGTCGCCCAGGATCTTGCGGGTTTCCCAGACCAGCTTCATCTCTTCCTTGGTGTAGCCGTTGTCCTGGAAGTCGTCGATGTGCGGAATCAGGTTGAAGGCGATCTGCACCGGGAAGCGCTGCGGGTCGATTTCCTGGAAGCTGAGCAACTCGCTGGTCTGCTTGCCCAGTTCTTCCATCGCCGAGCGGCCGCCGCCGGACACCGACTGGTAGGTCGCCACGTTGATACGTTCGATGCCGTACTTGCGGTGGATCGGGCCCAGCGCGACCAGCATCTGCATGGTCGAGCAATTGGGGTTGGCGATGATGCCGCGCGGGCGCTGCTTGAGCGCTTCGGGATTGACTTCCGACACCACCAGCGGCACGTCGTCGTCGTAGCGGAAGGCGGAGGAATTATCGATCACCACCGCGCCGGCAGCGGCAAACTTGGGGCCGTACTCCTTGGACACGCTGCCGCCTGCGGAGAACAGCGCGATGTCCACGCCGGTCGGGTCGAAGTCGGCCAGATCCAGCACGTCGACCTTGCCGCCATTGAACTCGACCTGCCCACCGGCCGAACGCGCCGAGGCCAGCGCGTACAGGTTGGCGACCGGGAAGTTGCGCTCGGCCAGGATGCTCAGCATGGTCTCGCCGACAGCGCCGGTGGCGCCCACGACCGCGACATTGAAACGACGGTTTTCGTTGCTCATGAGGATGTCTTTATCGAAAGAGTGAAAAGGGGAATGCGCTGCGCGTGGGTTCGGGGAACCTCCAATGCTGGCCGCGGAGGTTCCCTATCGTTTGGTCGCGCCGGTTTTGCCGGCGTCCACGATCGTGCCGCCGCGTTTGGCAGCTGCGATCGCATCGGCATTGAGCGCGCTCGGCGGACGCCCGGCGTCGGGGCCGTGGCCGAGTGCGGCAATCAGGTTGTCCACCGCCAGCTGCACCATCGCGCGGCGCGTCGCCAGGCTGGCACTGCCGATATGCGGGGTAAGCACCACGTTGTGCAGCGCCAGCAGCTCCGGGCGCACCGCAGGCTCGCCTTCGTAAACGTCCAGGCCGGCGCCGGCAAGACGCCCATTGGCCAGCGCGTCGGCCAGCGCGAGCTCATCGACGATGCCGCCGCGCGCAATATTCACCAGCGTGGCGGTGGGCCGCATCTTGCCCAGCGCGGCGGCATCGATGATGTGGTGCGAGTCCCTGTTGTACGGCAGCACCAGCACCAGGTGATCGGACTGCGCCAGCAAGCTGTCGATATCGACATACTGCGCGTTGAGGTCCTGCTCGATCTGCGCCGGCAACCGGCTGCGGTTGTGGTACAGCACGCGCATGCCGAAGCCGTGCGCGCCGCGGCGTGCGATACCCTGCCCGATCCGGCCCATGCCCAGGATGCCGAGCGTGCTGTCATGAATGTCGGCACCGAGCATGGTCTTGAACGACCACTGCCCCCACTGGCCGTCGCGTAACCAGCGTTCGGCTTCGGTGACGCGGCGCGCGGTGGCCATCAACAACGCAAAGCCCAGATCGGCGGTGGTTTCGGTCAACACGTCGGGCGTGTTGCTGGCCAGGATGCCGGCAGCACTCAGCGCGTCGATATCGAGATTGTTGTAGCCCACGCCAACGTTGGCGATGGCGCGCAACTGCGGCGCCGAGGCGATTTCTGCCGCGCCCACGCGCTCGTTGAGCGTGATCAGTGCGCCATCGACGCCGGCCAGGTGCGCGGCCAGCTCGTGCGAGGAATACGCGGTGACGCGCTCGGTAGTGGTCAGCGCGAAATGCGCGCTCAGCTGCGCGACGACGTCGTCGAACAGCGGCTGGCTGACCCACACCTTGGGGCGCGTTGCTTCAGACATCGAGTTGACCGGGAATGCGCGGCGACACTTCGCCGACATCGCCGCACTGGGCGCGATGACGCAAGGCCTGGTCCATCAGCACCAAGGCCATCATCGCCTCGGCGATCGGGGTGGCGCGGATGCCCACGCATGGGTCGTGCCGACCGGTGGTGATCACATTCACCACCGTGCCGTCCGCATCCACGGTCGCGCCCGGCAGGCGCAGGCTGGAGGTCGGCTTGAGCACCATCGACGCGGTGACCGCCTGCCCGGTGGAAATGCCGCCCAGGATGCCGCCGGCATGATTGCTGAGGAAGCCTTCCGGGGTGATCAGGTCGCGGTGCTCGGTGCCCTTCTGCGCGGCGCTTGCGAAGCCATCGCCGATTTCCACGCCCTTGACCGCATTGATGCTCATCAACGCGGCGGCCAGCTCGGCATCGAGCTTGCCGTAGATCGGCTCGCCCCAACCGGGCGGTACGCCACCGGCCACCACGTCCACGCGCGCGCCGACCGAATCGCCGGACTTGCGCAACGCATCCATGTAGGTTTCCAGCTCCGGCACCTGCTCGGCGTGCGGCCAGAAGAACGGGTTGTCTTCGACCGCATTCCAGTCGAAGCCGGTCGGGCGGATCTCGCCCAGCTGCGACAGATAACCGCGCACCAGCACCCCGTATCGCTGCTTGAGCCACTTCTTGGCGATGACGCCCGCAGCCACGCGCATGGTGGTTTCGCGAGCGGACGAGCGCCCGCCGCCGCGTGGGTCGCGGATGCCGTACTTCTGCCAGTAGCTGTAGTCCGCATGGCCGGGGCGGAACTGCTGGGCGATGTTGCTGTAGTCCTTGCTGCGCTGGTCGGTGTTGCGGATCAGCAGCCCGATCGGCGTGCCGGTGGTGCGGCCTTCGTACACGCCGGACAGGATTTCGATCTCGTCGGCTTCGCGGCGTGCCGAGGTATGCCGGCTCTTGCCGCTGGCACGGCGTTGCAGGTCCAGCGTGAACTCTTCCGGCGCCAACTCCAGGCCCGGAGGGCAGCCATCGACAACGCAGCCGATCGCCGGCCCGTGCGACTCGCCGAAGGTGGTGACCGTCAACAGGCGGCCGAAACTATTACTGCCCATATCGGCATCCTCTTAACATCGCAGCGGGTGGCGTGGCACGAAACATGCGCAGCAGATGACGTACTGCCACCAGCATCGGCGCCATCGCAAACAACCCGCTGAACACCATGAAAAACACGTCCAGCTCGACTTTACGAATGAGCATCCAGTCGGCAAGCAGGTAGAGCGCAGCGCTGATCCCGCACAGCAAGCCGATTGTCACCACCAGCGTACGCCGCTGATGCGTGCGCAGCGACGCATCCGAACTGGCGGCCACGATCCAGGCCGAAACAAGGCCGAAAAACGCCATCAAGCCGAAGCCGATTTCTGCCGCTGCGCTCAACCAGCGCTGCGCCGTCGGGCCGCCGTACATCGGATCGAACAAGCGAAACACCACGTCGAGCAAGCCGAATGGAATGGCCGCACCGAAGAGCGACACCGGCGCCAGCAGCACGATATCGATCAGCTGCGGACGCGCGGCGGGCGCTTCAGCGCGCACCGGCCAACTCGGCGATGCGCGCGCTGTGCGCGATCAGCTCGCGGCATTCCACCGCAAAGATGCCCATCTGCCCGACCTTGAACTCGACCCAGGCCAGGTCCACTTCCGGCAGCAGCTTGATCAGGTGCTGCTCGGACTCGCCTACCTCGCAGATCAGCAGGCCGTCTTCGCTCAGGTGCTGCGGTGCATCGCGCAGGATCTTCAGCACCAGGTCCAGACCATCGTCGCCGGCACGCAAGCCCAGCTCCGGCTCGTAGGAATACTCCTGCGGCAGCGCATCGGTCTCGTCGTTGGTGACGTACGGCGGATTGGTCACGATCAGGTCGTACTGACGGCCACCCAGCCCGGCGAACAGATCCGACTTGAGCAGGGTGACGTTGTCGGCATGCAGGCGCGCCTTGTTTTCGGCGGCCAGCGCCAGCGCGTCGTCGCTGATGTCCACGCCATCCACATCCCACTGCGGGTTGTAGTGGCCCATGGCGATGGCGATGCAGCCCGAGCCGGTGCACAGGTCCAGCGCGCGGGTGACCTCGCGGCCGCCCAGCCATGGCTCGAAGCCGGCCTCGATCAACTCGGCGATCGGCGAACGCGGCACCAGGGCGCGCGCATCGCTCTTGAAACTCAGGCCGGCAAACCAGGCTTCACCGGTCAGATACGCCGCCGGCACGCGCTCGGTGATGCGGCGCTCGAACAGGCCCAGCACGCGTTCTTTTTCGTCGCGGAGCAGGCGCGCCTGGCCATAGGCCGGGCCCAGGTCGTGCGGCAGATGCAGGCTGTGCAGCACCAGTTGGGTGGCTTCGTCCAGCGCATTGTCGTAGCTGTGACCGAAGGTGAGACCGGCTTCGTTGAAACGGCTGGTGCCGTAGCGGATCAGGTCGATGATGGTGTGCAGTTCGTCGGCCGCGGCGGCAGTCATGGCAACAACTAAAAAGGAATCGGCCCCCGATTATAGAGGTCGGATCGGTATCATGAGCGTCCGTTGCACTGGAAACCGCCATGTTCAATCGCAATACCGGCATCGTGCTGCTGGTGGCGCTGGCCGCCGGTCTTGGGTTGTTGCTGGGCCAGAAGTTCTTCGGCGGAGCGCCCCGCTCGCCCTGGCCGCCCACCCAGACCATCACCTTCTACCCGCAGCCGCGCCCCTTGCCGCAGTTCAGCCTGCGCCAGTCCGATGGCACCCAGCTGGTGTCTGGCGAACTGAGAGGGCATTGGACGCTGGTGTTTCTGGGTTTCACCTTCTGTCCGGACGTCTGCCCGACCACGCTGACCGATCTGGCGGTGGCGCAGAAGCAGTGGGAAAGCATTCCCGACGGGCTGCGCCCGCGCGTGCTGTTCGTGTCGGTGGACCCGCAGCGCGACCCACCCGCACGGCTGGGCGAATACGCCCACGCCTTCCATAAGGACACGCTGGCGGCCACCGCAGACGTGCCGGCACTGGAGCGCTTTGCCACTGCGCTGGGCTTGGTGTTCCAGAAGGTGCCGGGCAAGAACTTCGATCAGAACCCCAACGACTACAGCATGGATCACTCGGCCGGCATTGCCTTGCTCGACCCGCAAGGTCGCCTGACCGGCCTGATCCGTCCGCCGCTCGACCCCAAGGCGATTGCCGCCGACCTCCAACAGCTGACCAAGGTAACCGCTCCGTGAGTTTCGTCACTTCCCTGACCTACGTTCTGCCGCATCGCTTGCTGTCCTCCATGGCGCGCGCGCTGGCGTACTCGGACACGCCTGCGACCAAGCAATGGTTGATCGACACGGTGACGCGCAAGTTCGGCGTGGACCTGAGCGAAGCGCAAGAGCCGGACCCGCGCGCGTATCCCACCTTCAATGCCTTCTTCACCCGCGCGTTGAAGCCGGGCGCACGCGTGCCCGACGCCGACCCGTCAGCCGTGCTGATGCCGGCCGACGGCCGCATCAGCCAGCTCGGCCCGATCGAGAACGGGCGCATTTTTCAGGCCAAGGGGCAGTCGTTCACCGCTGCCGAACTGCTCGGCGATGCCGAGGCGGCGCTTCCGTTCAACGACGGCCTGTTCGCAACGGTGTATCTGTCGCCCAAGGACTACCACCGCGTGCACATGCCGTGGACCGGCACCCTGCGCGAAACCGTGCATGTGCCCGGCCGCCTGTTCAGCGTGGGTCCGGATGCGGTGCGCAACGTGCCACGGTTGTTCGCCCGCAACGAACGCCTGGTGTGCCACTTCGATACCGAGTTCGGCCCGATGGCCTCGGTGATGGTGGGCGCGCTGCTGGTGTCCGGCGTGGAGACGGTCTGGAGCGGCGTGGAGATTCCGCGCTATGGCGATCGCATCACGCGCAAGGATTACCGCGGAAAGGGAATCGTGCTGGAGAAGTTTGCGGAGATGGCGCGCTTCAACTACGGCTCCACCGTGATCGTGCTACTGCCGCCAGGTGTGGCGAAGCTCGAAAGCGGACTTGCTGCAGAGACATCCGTTCGACTGGGTCAAGCGCTCGCGCGTCGGCAAGTGGGATGATCGCAGCGGTGCGCCGATTGACGCGGCGCCCCCCCATCCCCGCGGCAATCGGCGGGAGACAACGACGCCGTTGTAGGAGCGGGCCTGACCGCGACAGGGCATTCCCGATAGCGTTCGTGCGCAGACGCGTGGTGCACTCCCGCCTTCGATGTGGAGCGTTGTCGCCTACGTTGGAGCTAGCCGGACGGCTTCGTCGCGGCCAGGTCCGCTCCTACCGGGCACGGGCCGGCGCAGCTCGCCGCGGCGGCTGGCCGATGCCCTAACCGACGTGGGACTGCTCGCGCTGGTCAGCGATCGCAACCGGCCAGCTTGATGCTCTGCCCCGGCTTGAGTGCATACGACGGCGCCTTCAGGCCGTTGGCCTTGGCCAGCTCCTTGATCTCGCACTGGTACTTCTGCGCGACGCGGCCGAGCGTGTCGCCTTTGGCGATGGTATAGCTGCGTGCCTGCTTTGCCTTGGGCTTGGCAACCGCCGGCTGGCCGGTGGCCACGGTGGTCGGCACGCCGGCCATCGGGCTGACATCGCCTACCGCCACGCTGGGCACGTACTCGGGGGTGCTGCTGCTGCGCACGATGGCGCTGTTGAGGTCGGCGGTGATCAGCGTGCGCGCCAGGTCCGCGCGCGGGCCGTTGATGCAGTAACGCGTGTACAGGCTGGCGATGCGGTTGGTGGCGTTGATAACGGTGCCGGCCGGAATCCAGCCATCGGATTCGTAGCGCGGGTTGAGGTTGCGCAACGCGCGCATGTAGCCGTCGCGCGTGCCCATGCTGCCCAGGCAGATGGTCAGTTCATAGATGGTGGTCGACTTGGCCAGCTTCAGCGTGGCCGGTTGCGCATCGAGCTTGGCGAAGTCCACGCCGTACTGGCGCGGGTGCAGGAAGATCCACGCCGCCGCGATCACCATCGGCACGTAGTCCTTGGTTTCGGCCGGGAACTGGTTGTACACGTCCTGCTCCCAGAACCCACGTCCGCCGCTCTGGGTGAACACGCGCGCGGCGCGGCCCTCGCCACCGTTGTAGGCGGCCAGCGCCAGTTCGATGTTGCGGTTGAGCCCGGCCATGCGCTCGTTGAGGTAGGCGGCGCTGGCTTCGGCGGCGCTGCGTGCATCGAAGCGCGTGTCGAAGCCGGTGCCGTCCGGGCCCAGCCCGAAGCGACGCCCGGTGGCCGGCATGAACTGCATCAATCCGGCCGCGCCGGCACGCGAGCTGGCGTGCACCTTGCCGTTGGATTCCTTGGCCATGATGCCGAACAGCAGCGCCTCGGGCAGGCCGCGCTTCTGCCATTCCGGCCACATCACCCCGCGCAGGTTGCTGTAGTTCTCGTAGCTGGTCAGCAAGGCCGGGCGCATGTCGGTCAGCCAGCGGCGGATGCCGGCCTGCACTGCCGGGTTGTATTGCACCATCTTGTCGAAATCGTGGCGCTGGTCGTTGAGCAGCGTGGCGGCACGCGCCGCCTCGGGCACGCCGTTCGCCGCCGGGCCCAGGTGGTCCGGGTCGGCCTGCAGCAGCGTGTCGTCGTCTTCGGGATCTTCGGCCGCCGGCGCTTCGGCATCGGCGCGTGCCTTCAGCAGGCGCTTGTAGGTGGCCAGCTGATTGGCGACCAGGCAGCCGCGCTGCTTGATGCAGGCGTCGATGACGTCTTCCATGTCCTCCAGCGCGGCATCGCCTTCGGCGCTGCCCTTGGGGTCGGAGTTGTTCACCAGCACCAGCGCATCGCGATAGCGCTTTTCGGCGGCGGCCATGCGGGCATCGAGCACGGCGGCCTTCTCCGTGTCGCGCTTGGAGATGGCGTGGGCGGCGGGGACGACAGACATCAGCGCCACCACAGCCAGGACAGGCCATGGGCGCAAACCAAAATGAGCGAGCGGCATCGGAGACAGTGCAGCGGAAAGTCAGGCAGGGTAGCCGCCGGGGCGACACCGGGGCAAGGCAACGCCGCCGGCAGGTCAGTGGCGCGTTAGCTTGGGGTGCCCGCCCGATGCATTGAAGACTGGCGGAACCGGTTGTCTGGCACCTGCGCGCATGCGGTCGATCGTGCTGGATCCCGGTGCCGGCGCGTCGCACAGGCTGACTGTCACGCCCCAGCCGTCGCCCGCCGATTTGCGCGACAAGCTTGCCCGCTAGAATCCGGTCTTTCCTCACTGGATCTGCCCAATGGCCTTGTTCCTGCTCGGCAAAGGCGTCACCGACGATATCCCGGTCGTGCTCGAAGGCCGCTTCGGCAACCGTCATGGCCTGGTGGCTGGCGCCACCGGCACCGGCAAGACCGTGACCCTGATGACCCTGGCCGAAGGCTTCTCGCGGCTGGGGGTGCCGGTGTTCCTGGCCGACGTCAAAGGCGACGTGGCGGGCCTGGCCGTGGCCGGGGACGGCGCGCCCGGCGTGCTGCAGCGCGCCACGGATGTGGGCATCGCCGATTACGCGCCGGCCGCCAGCCCGGTGGTGTTCTGGGACCTGTACGGGCAGCTCGGCCACCCGGTGCGCACCACCGTGAGCGAAATGGGCCCGACCCTGCTTGCGCGCATCCTGGAGCTCAACGACACCCAATCCGGCGTGCTGGACATCGTGTTCAAGCTGGCCGACGACCGCGGCCTGTTGCTGCTGGATCTGGACGATCTGCGCGCATTGCTGGCGCTGGTGATCGAAGAACGCAAGGAGCTGTCGACCAGTTACGGGCTGGTCTCGGCGCAATCGGTGGCCGCGATCCAGCGCGCCCTGCTGCGGCTGTCGCAGGATGGGGGCGAGCAATTCTTCGGCGAACCGGCGTTGGAGCTTGCCGAGCTGATGCGCGTGGCACCGGACGGCCGTGGCGTGATCGGCATCCTGGCGGCCAACCAGCTGGTGCTCAAACCGAAGCTGTATTCCACGTTCCTGCTGTGGCTGTTGTCCGAGCTGTTCGAAAGCTTGCCGGAAGTGGGCGACCTGGAACAGCCCAAGCTGGTGTTCGTGTTCGACGAGGCGCATTTGCTGTTCGACGATGCGCCGGCGGCGCTGGTGCAGCGGATCGAGCAGGTGGTGCGGCTGATCCGCTCCAAGGGCGTGGGCATCTATTTCTGCTCGCAGTTTCCCGATGATATTCCCGACACCATCCTTGGCCAGCTCGGCAACCGCGTGCAGCATGCGTTGCGTGCCTACACCCCGCGCGACCAGAAAGCGGTCAGGACCGCGGCGCAGACCTTCGTGGGCAACCCCAAGCTCGACGTGGCCACTGCCATCTCCAGCCTGGGTACCGGCGAGGCGCTGGTATCGCCACTGCAAGGCAAGGGCGTGCCGGCCCCGGTACAGCAGACCCTGATCGCGCCGCCGCGCTGCCGCATGGGCGCCATCAGCGCGCCCGAACGCGCGCAGGTGCGCGCAACCAGCCCGGTCGGCACCCGCTACGACACCGCAGTCAACCGCGAATCGGCCGCCGAAATGCTGGCACGCCGCGTCGAACAGGTCGCCGAACACAACGCCGCCCCGCCTGCACGCACCCGCGAGGACGAGGACGCGCAGGACAGCGGTTTCGGAAAAGCGGTCAAGGACGCCGTATTCGGCAGTGGCCGTCGCCAGGGCATGCTGGAAACGATGGCCAAGCAGACCTCGCGCACCATCGGCAGCAAGATCGGCCAGCAGATCGTGCGCGGCATCTTCGGCAGTATTTTTGGTGGGAAGCGCTGAGTACAGCGTCACACAGAGACGGGAGCCACAACATGCCGGGAGATGCAGCTGTCGCCGCGCTTGAAGCCGCCGACCAACCGACTGCGCGCTTATCGGACGGACACGGCAGACATACGGAATCGGCAGGTCGCAATCGTGCGCGCGGGTTCCTGCATAGTGCGCACACGCACCTGACCATCGCTCGCTCCGTGGTGTTGGCCCTGTTAGTCAGTGGCGCCAGCTCGGCGCAGGCTGAGAAGAGCGCAAATCAAGACGATTCCCCCACCGACTGGCCATTGGGCCAGCAACACCTGCTCTCCGGCCACTATGTCGGCAAGCTGCACCCGGATAACGGGCGGTGTCAGTCGGTTCGTGCAGAACTCTGGCTAGAAGCGGCAAAGGGTAAGAAAGACAGCCATCGTTACACGCTCAAGACAACGTGCATCACTCGCCAAACCCGAGGCCGCGCAGCCACCCTCACCGAGCGCGGGCCGTGGTGGCTCGACATGATGGGGGACGAGTGCCTGATCCTTTCGCGCAAGGATGTCTCCGATCTCTCGCTCAACCCCAATATGTACGGATTTCGGATCAACGCAACGCATGCGTCGGGAAGCCGCCCGGCAACCTATGAACTCGCCCAGGATGGGAGCAACTGCCACAGCGGCGATTGGCCGGAACACCGCGACAAAGTGTTGAAACGCGTCCGCTAAACGTCAGCCATGCCATTACGCTACAAGGCGGCAATGCAGATGCAGTGAGCAACGTGGCAGGTCATTCCAGCACGCCATGCAGCTTGGCGTACTGCAGCAACATGATGGTCTTGGCATCGGCGATCTCGCCCGAGGCGATCATCGCCAGCGCGGAGTCGAGCGAGAGTTCCAGCACCTCGATTTCTTCGCCATCTTCCTCGAGCCCGCCGCCCTCGCCGACCTTGTCGCCATCGACGTACTCGCCAACGAAGAAGTACAGGCGTTCGGTGACCGAGCCGGGGCTCATGAAGGCCTCGAATACCTTGCGCACGTTGTCGATGCGGTAGCCGGTCTCTTCTTCGGTTTCCTTGCGGATGCAGGTCAGCGCATCGTCCTGGTCGAGCAGGCCGGCGCAGGCTTCGATCAACATGCCGTCCGGATTGCCATTGAGCAGCGTCGGCAGGCGGAATTGCCGGGTCAGCATCACCGTCTGCCTGGCGCGGCTGTAGAGCAGGATGGTGGCCCCATTGCCGCGGTCATACGCCTCGCGCGACAAGGTCTGCCAGCGGCCATCCTTGCGCTGAAAGTCGAAAGTGACCTTGCGCAGCACATACCAGTTGTCGGACAGCACATCGATGCTGCGAATGCGAACCTGCGGGGTGTCGGCGACGGATGGATTCAAGCGAATTCCTTGCAATGGGGGGACCGGCCGCACCTTCGCGATTGCACGCAACCGCATGCCGCCGGCAGCACCATCGCCACATGGCGGGCGGCCGACAGGTAGCGAACCACAGGTTCTGCGCAGAAGTCCATGCGCGGCTGGCGGAAATGATGGCCCATGGCCCGCCGATTGCAATGATCACGATCATCGCAATCGGCGCGAGCCCTGCGTGTGCCTGCACCATCGGCGGGCCTTCGCACGCTCGACTGCGCAGGCCCGCCTCCGCCAGCGGCCTGCGTCACACGCCATCCATCGCTGCGCGCAGGGCAGCCGCCGGGTCACAGGCGGGCGCCCCGCCCCCCACTCGACTGCACCTCCACGAGCCAGACGCGATCCCCAATTGCACCCGGCCGCGCATCGCCTCACAATCCCTTCACATCACACGCCTGGGGAGCGTCATGGAAGATCGTTTTCGCGCACGCAAGGCTGCCGCGCAGGCTGCGCCTGTACCGTTCTGGACCCGCATTCCGGCGATCGCCACCTATCCGCTGCGTGGCTCGGCGCTGTATGCGTTGATTGCGCTGACCCTGTGCAGCGCGTTGCTGGTGTTGCCGGGCATCCTCAAACTGGTGGTCATGGGCGTGCTGGGCATGGCGACCTACACCTACGCCTTTGACATCCTGCGGCATACCGCCGATGGCCAGCCCGATGCGCCCCGGCTCGGCTATGACAGCTTCGACAGCGCGGTGCTGCGCCTGATCCTGCTGGCCATCGCATTGGGCATCGTGATCGGCGTCGCCGCCGGGATCGCAGGCCCCTTCGGGCTGACCATCGCCTACCTGGGCACCATGTTGCTGCTGCCCGGCATGCTGATCTCGCTGGCCATCGACGGCAGCCTGCGCCGCGCGCTCAACCCGGCGGTGTCGATCGACATGGCGCTGCGGATCGGCTGGCCGTATCTTGCCGCCTACGGGCTGCTGTACGTGATCCAGGGCAGCGGCACGGCAGCGGTCTTCGTCGCGCTGAAGTACCTGCCGCCGCTGGTGCGCGAAGCGACGGTGATGATGACCTCGATCTGGACCCTGTTCGCCAGTTTTCATCTGCTCGGGTATCTGGTGTACCAGTACCACGAAGAGCTGGGCTACGTACCCAGCGGCGGGGCTGCGCACGAACGCATCGACCCGGACCAGCGCCTGCTCGACGAGGCCGAACAATACGTGCGCGACGGCCATTCCGACGAGGCGTTCCAGGCTCTGCGCGGCGCGG
The DNA here is from genome assembly GCF_024806475.1 of Xanthomonas sp. 4461. Lineage (NCBI taxonomy): Bacteria > Pseudomonadati > Pseudomonadota > Gammaproteobacteria > Lysobacterales > Lysobacteraceae > Xanthomonas > Xanthomonas sp. 4461. The sequence goes on from NZ_JANTYV010000001.1 coordinate 421,126, forward strand.
TGCGCTCGCGCGCGGTGAGCCTGGCGGTGCACGAGCTGTATCAACGCCTGCTGCGCCAGCACCATCGCAACGACGAGCTGCGCGAGCACACCCGGCAATACATCAACCGCTTGTTGCAGGAGAAGCAGGAGCGTCGTGCGCTGGCGCTGCAACGCGAGGCACTGGATCTGGATGCGACATTTACTCCGTTGACGCCGGAGCAGGCCACCCTGCTGGCCGAGCGCGCCAAGATGGCCGGCCAGTTCCAGCTTGCGACCGATGGCCTGCTGGCCGCCATCGCGGGCTGGCCACGCGATCCGATGTTGCCGGGCTGGTCGCTGGATGCTGGCCTGATGCTGGCCGAGCGATTTGGCCGCGACGAGCAAGCCCGCGCCATCCTGCAAAACGCCGCGGATCGCTGCGACGACGACGCACAACGGGCGAAGCTGGATGCAGCATTACGGGCGGTTGCGATCCAACCGGCCTAGCGCATCCCAGACACCGCCGCGAGCGGTCGAAAAACCGTATGCGAAACGTCTTGACGCGCTGCATAAACCGCCTGTACAGCCGCACGGCGGACGCCGTCGGCACTGCCGACGGCATGCATTGAGATGCCGAGCGCGCCATCCACGCGCAACGACGACCGCTCGCCAGGTTCTGCAGCCGCTCCTGATGCGGCTTCAACCCCCGCCGTCGATGCCCGGAATCTGGTCGAACGCGCCGCCGCGTCAACCATTTTCAAGCAGGAAACGGGCCTTCGCCGCCTGGCCCTGCTCCGGAAATTGATCGCGCACCAGCTGCAGCAACCGCGTGCGCTGCTCGCCGGCCTGCAGTTCGCCATGACGCAGCGCCAGCACAAACCAGTGCTGGGCCAGCTCGGCGCGTGGCGCATCGATGTCGCACTCCTTCAATAACCGTTCGGCATCGGCCAGCAGCCCGTTACGCAGGCACGCATCGACCAGAGCCATGCGTGCCGGTAGCGCAACGGCGATCTTGTCCTTGCTCAGTTCTGCTGCCACGCCCAGCTGCACGCGCGTCTGTTGCGCGTGATGGCTCGGCAGGTGCAACAGTGTCTGCGCATGGCGCACGACGTCCTGGGTGCGCCCGGCGTTGCGCGCAACGCGGTAACGGGCCAGCGCGACGTCCTGGCTGTGTGGCTGCTCGCTGGCCAGCTCGGCAAGCAGCCGCTCGGCTTCGAGGTTCTCCATGCGGCCCAGATGGCGTTGCGCACGCTCCCAGCGGTCGTCCACCTGCGCGGCGGCGTCCTCGTCCATGAAGGCCGGGCGGGTCTGCCGCACGGCCACCAGCAGCGCGCCGAGCAGCGCACCGCTGATCAACCCGCCGGCATGCGCCTCGAACGCGACACCGCCGTTATCGCTCCCCAGCAGGCTGTAAAGCTCCCAGCCCAGCCACAGTGGCAGCAACAGGATCGCCGGCCCGCGCACGTAGTTGAAGACCACAAAAAACCAGTAGAAAAACCGCACACGACGGCGGCCCCACACCACGCAGAACGCCCCCATCAAGGCGGCGATGGCACCGGACGCGCCCAAGCCACCGCCGGGCTCGCCCCAGCGCCACCACAGGCTGGCTGCGCTGGCGCCAAACCCGCCCAGCAGATACAGCAGCAGGAACCAGCCGCTGCCGATCGCCCCTTCCAGCAAGGTGCCCAGCGCCAACAGAAACACCATGTTGCCGAATAGATGATCGAAGTCGCCATGCAGGAAGGTGGCGGTGAGCATGCGTGCCGGCGACCACTCCGAGCTGCGTTGCAGATGACGCAGCGTGAACACCTGGGACAGGCGGGCATCGTAGGGCGCACGCAGGCCGCGCCATTGGCGCATCTGCGCTTCGTCCTTGAACAGCGTGCCTTCGCGCAAGGCCTGCGCGAAGGCGACATCATGCATGGTCAGATGCGCCAGGTACGCGATGCGCTGCGGCGCCGGCACGCTGTCCAGCTTGCCCTGCCGCGCAGCGCGTCGCTTGGGGTCAGCGGTCTGCGCCAGGTAGCGTGCGTGGGCCTGCGCTTCCAGCGTGCCCAGCCCGGACTCGACGTAGTAGTGCACGGCGTTGTCAACCAGGTCGTCGTCCCTGCGCTGATAGCCGAGATAGACGACGACATTGATCAGCACCAGCAGCAGGGTCACCCAGGGGATGTTGTGGCGCGACCAGGGCTTGTGCAGCGGCATGAGCAACATGACGACGTCCGTGTCTTGAGAATGGCGCAAAGCTTCGCCGTGCGGCGACAGATGCGCAAGTGGAGCATGCGCGCTAGCATCGCGCCCCACTCCCCCGCCCTCCAAGCCTGTCCATGAGCCGCTGGCGCCCGCCCGCCGAAAAAAGCACTGCCTTGATCACGCCCGAAGGTCACACCCGTCTGAAGGTCGAACTGGAGGATCTGTGGCGGGTGCGTCGGCCGGAGGTGGTACGCGCGCTCGCCGCAGCTGCTGCCGAGGGCGATCGATCGGAAAATGCCGAGTACACCTATCGCAAGAAGCAGCTGGGCGAGATCGACCGGCGTGTGCGCTATCTCAGCAAGCGGCTGGAAGCGCTGCGCGTGGTGGATACCGCGCCCACCGACCCGCACGCGGTGTTTTTCGGTGCGCAGGTGGAGCTGGAGGATGCCGATAGCGGTGAGCTGTTGCGCTATCGCATCGTCGGCCCGGACGAAACCGATGCCGGCCTGGGCTGGATCAGCATCGATTCGCCGCTGGCGCGCGCGCTGCTGAAAAAACGCGTGGACGACGAGTTCGAAGCGCAGCTGCCGGCAGGCAAGCACACCTTTGTGGTGGTGTCGGTGGATTACGGCAGCCCGTAGGCATCCATTGGCAGTCAGCTGCGGCGTAGGAGCGCACTTGTGCGCGATGAGGCGTTAACGATAAGGCCCCATCGCGCACAAGTGCGCTCCTACGGACCGATGTGTACGGGCCAGCGCCCAGTTACACCATCTGCAGATTCAACGACCGCCCTGGCTGGATTGCGACATTGGCCGGCAATGCATCGCCAAACAGATCGTGCTCGTCGCTGTCGGTGATTTCCACATCGACCAGGTCGCCGACCTTCAGCCCAAGCTCGCCGCCGTTCTGGATATGCACCAGGCCGTCGATTTCCGGCGCGTCCGCACGCGAACGGGCCACGGCGATGTCGTCTTCGACCAGGTCGACCAGGCATTGCTGCACGCTGCCGATCTTGGCCTCCAGCCGCATGGCGGAGATTTCCGCCTGCCTGGCCATGAAACGCGCCAGACGCTCCTGCTTCACTTCTTCCGGCACCGGGTCCGGCAGCGCGTTGGCGCTGGCGCCGTCCACCGGCGAATAGGCAAACGCACCGACGCGATCCAGCTGCGCCTGATCCAGGAAATCCAGCAGCGATTCGAACTCGGCATCGGTCTCGCCGGGGAAGCCGACAATGAAGGTGGAGCGCACCGTGATCTCCGGGCACATCGCCTTCCAGCGCTGCACGCGCTCGAGGGTTTTTTCCACCGCACCGGGCCGCTTCATCAGCTTGAGGATGCGCGGGCTGGCGTGCTGGAACGGAATGTCCAGGTACGGCAGCAGCTTGCCTTCGGCCATCAGCGGAATCACGTCGTCCACGTGCGGATACGGATACACGTAATGCAGGCGCGTCCACACCCCCAACTCCGACAATCCTTCGCACAATGCCTTCATGCGGGTCTGGTACGTGCGGTCGCGCCAGGGACGCTCGGCGTACTTCAGATCCACCCCATAGGCCGAAGTGTCCTGCGACACCACCAGTAGTTCCTTGACGCCGCCGCGTACCAGCCGCTCGGCTTCGCGCAGCACCTCGTCTACCGGACGCGAGGCCAGATCGCCACGCATCGAGGGAATGATGCAGAAGCTGCAACGGTGGTTGCAGCCTTCGGAGATCTTCAGGTATGCGTAATGGCGCGGGGTCAGCTTGATGCCGTAGTCGGGCACCAGATCCACGAACGGGTCGTGGCGCGGCGGCAGCGCCGCGTGCACCGCCTCCATCACGCTCTGGTAGTCCTGCGGGCCGGACACCGCCAGCACCTGCGGGTAGGCCTCGCGGATCTGCTCCGGGCGCTTGCCCAGGCAACCGGTGACGATCACCTTGCCGTTGGCGTTCATCGCCTCGCCGATGGCGTCCAGCGACTCGGTCACCGCCGAATCGATGAAGCCGCAGGTATTGACCACCACCACGTCGGCCGCGTCGTAGCTGGGCACGATGTCGTAGCCCTCCACGCGTAGCTGGGTGAGGATGCGTTCGGAATCGACGAGCGCCTTCGGGCAGCCAAGGCTGACGAAGCCGACTTTGGGGTTCAGCTGGGACATGGAAGCAGGAGCCTGGGAAACGGAGCGGCCTGGGGCCTGGGCAAGGCCAATTATAGCGGCGTGCGGGCAGCGCTCTGAACCGCCTGGCCTCGCCAGCCCGGCCGGCTTTGCGAAACCCTCACTTTTCGCGATGCCGGTCCGGTCGATAATGCGCGTCTCCCTCGCTGCACATCAGGAATTCCCATGGGTCACTGGACCACGCTCGACACCCCCGACGGCCAGGTTGCCGCCTGGCACGCCACCCCCGCCTCCAGCCCGCGCGGCGGCCTGGTGGTGATCCAGGAAATCTTCGGCGTCAACGAACATATCCGTGCGGTGGCCGACGACTACGCCGCACGCGGCTACGAAGTGCTGGCACCGGCCTTCTTCGACCTGGAAGAGAAGGACGTGCAACTGCCGTACGACCAGCCGAGCGTGCAACGCGGCCTGGCGCTGGCCAACGCGGTGGGCCTGGAGCGCGCGGTGGAGGTGGTGAAATCCGCCGCTACCTTGCTGACCCGCGCCGGCAAGGTCGGCACGGTGGGATATTGCTGGGGCGGCTCGGTGGCACTGCTGTCGGCCATCCGCCTTGGGCTGCCGTCGGTGAGTTATTACGGTGGCCGCAACACCCAGCTGCTGGACGAAACACCCAAGGCGCCGGTGATGTTCCACTTCGGCGAACAGGACGCCAGCATCCCGCCGGAAGCGATCCAGGCGCACCGCGAAAAACTGCCGCAGATGGAAACCTTCGTGTATCCCACCGGCCATGCCTTCAACCGCAGCATCGACCCCACCCACTACGACGCCGACAGCGCCGAGCGTGCGCTCGAACGCAGCCTGGGCTTCTTCGAGGCGCATCTGGGATGAGCGCACCGGCCTCCCGCGCCCCTGCAGCAAGCGACTTCCAGCTGGATCCGCGGCTGGCGGCCGACAGCGTATTCATCGCCGACGGGCCGCTGTCGCAGGTGCGCCTGATGGACGACACCCGCTTCCCCTGGCTGGTGCTGGTGCCGCGCGTGGCCGATGTCAGCGAATGGATAGACCTGGATGGCGGCCAGCAGCGCCTGTTGCTGGCCGAAATCAACCAGCTCTCGCAGCTGCTGCGCGTCGAGCCTGCCGTGACCAAGCTCAATATCGGGGCGCTGGGCAATATCGTGCAGCAGTTGCATGTGCACCTGGTCGGCCGTCATCCAGGCGATGCGGCCTGGCCGGGGCCGGTCTGGGGCAGCGGCCCGGCGCAGCGGTTTGCGGCCGACGCACTGCAGGAGCGTGTCGCGGCATGGGCGCAGCGGCTACGATAGGCGCCCGTTCGCCAACCTGCCTTCTCGCATGAAATCCAATGTCGTCGCTGCCCTGATCCTGATCCTTGTCGGCCTGTTGTTTCTGGCCAACAACCTGGGCTGGACCAATCTCAGCCTGGGCAAGCTGATCGCCACCTGGTGGCCGGCCGCGCTGGTGGCCTGCGGCATCGGCATGCTGTTCGGGCGTGGCAAGTAGGTAGGGCTGCGGTTGGGGAGTCGGGATTGGGGATTGGTAACAGCGGTGTCTCGGTGCTGGTGACTGGGGTGGTTGTCCAGCTGCGTGTCACTGCCCTGCCCTTTGCCCCTCGGGAGAAGATGCCCCGAAAGGCGGCTGAGGGTCCGTGCGAGGACTCATGCCTTCGATGACGCGTTCTGATCCAGCACCATCCCTTGATGCAGTAGCGTCTGCGGCCATTGCATCCTTGCCCCCACAGCGTGCGCCTTGATTGCTCCTCACGATCGATGCGCACCCGGCAGCGGCGCGACATGACGACTGTCACCTGCAACTGTTGACTTCCGGCACCTGATTGGCGGGGCCATCGCGCGCAGCATGGCCTCACACCCAACGAGGACGCCGCCATGCACAGCCGCCTGATTCCCGCCCTGTTCCTGATCACCCTGGGAACGCTGTTCCTGCTGAACAACCTCGGCCTGACCAGCATGGACCTGGGCGGCCTGATCGCAACTTGGTGGCCGGCCTTCCTGGTCGCTGCCGGGGTGCGCCAACTGCTGCGCTACCGCGAGAAGACGAGCGCGACCTGCTGAAGAGCACGGCCACGCCCGGGGCTCAGGTGCGCGGCAAGGTCACGCCGGTCTGGCCCTGGTACTTGCCGCCGCGGTCCTTGTACGAGGTCTCGCAGACTTCGTCGGACTGGAAGAACAGCATCTGCGCCACGCCTTCGTTGGCATAGATGCGCGCCGGCAGCGGCGTGGTGTTGCTGAATTCCAGCGTCACGTGGCCCTCCCACTCCGGCTCCAGCGGGGTCACGTTGACGATGATGCCGCAGCGCGCATAGGTACTCTTGCCAAGGCACACCACCAGGGTGTCGCGCGGGATGCGGAAGTATTCCACCGTACGCGCCAGCGCAAAGCTGTTCGGCGGGATGATGCACACATCCGATTCGATATCGACAAAGCTGCCCGGGTCGAAATGCTTGGGGTCGACGATCGTCGAGTTGATGTTGGTGAAGATCTTGAACTCGCGCGAGCAGCGCACGTCGTAGCCGTAGCTGGAGGTGCCGAAGCTGACGATGCGCTGGCCGGCGGCGTCGTGCTTGATCTGGCCGGGCTCGAACGGCTCGATCATCGCGTGCTGCTCGGCCATGCGCTTGATCCAGCGGTCGCTCTTGATGCTCATGCGGTGTTCCTTGAAGACGGAAGGCGGCGGGCCGAGCGGCCCGCGCGAAGACGGCGAATTCTACCAGCGGCCGGCACCGGAGGCCGGCCGACGCATTAGAGCAGCGAGGCGGAAATCGGAATGCTGGCGCGCGGACGCTTGCCCAACTCTTCCGACAAGCGCCTGGCTGCCGCCAGGTAGGCCTGCGCGGCCACCGAGTCCGGCGCCGCGATCACGATCGGCTGGCCCGCATCGCCCTGCTCGCGGATCGCGATTGCCAGCGGCAACGACCCCAGCAACGGCACGCCGTACTGCGCCGCCATGCGCTCGCCGCCACCTTCGCCGAACAGATGCTCGCGATGGCCGCAGTTGCTGCAGGTGTGCACCGCCATGTTCTCCACGATGCCCAGCACCGGCACTTCGACCTTTTCGAACATCTTCAGCGCCTTGCGCGCATCCAGCGTGGCGATGTCCTGCGGGGTGGTCACGATCACCGCGCCGGCCACCGGAATCTTCTGCGACAGCGTCAGCTGGATGTCGCCGGTGCCGGGCGGCAGATCGATCAGCAGATAATCCAGATCGTCCCACAGCGTGTCGTTGAACAGCTGGGTCAGGGCCGAGGTGGCCATCGGCCCACGCCAGATCATCGGCGTGTCCTGGTCGACCAGCAGGCCGATCGACATCGCCTCGATCCCGAACGCACGCAGTGGTTCGATCGACTTGTTGTCCGGGCTGTCGGGCTTGCCGCTCAGGCCCAGCATCGCCGGCACGCTCGGCCCATAGATGTCGGCGTCCAGCACGCCCACACGCGCCCCCTGCTGCCGCAGCGCCAGCGCCAGATTGACCGCCGTCGTGGACTTGCCTACCCCGCCCTTGCCCGAACCCACCGCAATCACGTTGCGGATGCGCGGGTGCGGCGCCAGCGCGCCCTGCACCGCGTGCGTGGCGATCCTGCGTTCGCCGCTCATGCCTGGCCGCCCGGTACTGCGCCGGCTCCTGCGCGCGGAGTGTTGTCCCACATCGTTGCCATTACCTGTCCTATCCCGTGTGCGGGCTACGCGGGCCATGCCCGCCGCAGCGCGAAAGACGCCCAGTTTACCGACTCATGTCGTCAGGCTCCGCTATTGCATTCGCTGCAAAGCACGCAGTGGCGGCCGCTGTGCCCGCCAGCCGCCGATCCATTCACAATTATGAATGGATGTAGGAGTTTCATCTGCCGAAATCGATGCAGCCCGCCTTACACGCGCCGCTGTATGTCAGGGCTAAACGAAGCAATTGGATACTGACCTCAACTCGGCGTCGTACGGCAACGTCTGCCGAATCTTCTAGTTGGAAACAACGGTGCGAGTCGACCGGAATTGCCGCTTGAAACAATCCCTGCTTGTCGGGGGCTTCTATTTGCCGACATGGCGGGCGCGCCCGCGATGCTTCTCGCCAGCTATCGGCCTGCTCGTCGCTGTCGCGACCGCTTCCCGCCCCCGGAACAGTTGTATCGCCGGATTATCTGTATCGAATGTAACTACCGAAACCCTCTCTATTGTTGAGGTTGTTTCTTTCTCTGTGTCGCAGTCACCAGAATTGTGCCGAGTTCCTCACTTCCGATGCGGATTTCAGTTATTTCATTAACAAATCATTTCGTTTGCTTGCGCTGCAGTGCAGACATTCATTACGTTCGAGTTAAGGCCATCTGACTCCCCGATGACCGCCCCTTAGTCGCACTCCCAGTTGAAAGGTCAGGAATGAGCAATCAGTTTCGTCGCCAAGTCCTCAAGCGCACCGCGTTAGCCGTTGTACTCGGTGCTTGCCTAACCAATGGCGCGGTCTACGCGCAGAGCACCACCGGCAGCATCTATGGCAGCGCCCCCTCCGAAGCCGGCAGCACGATCGTCGTTCAGAGCGACACCGGCCTGAGCCGCACCATCACCGTCGACGCGAACGGCCGCTACAACCTCGGCTCGCTGCCGGTGGGCGCCTACACCGTCACCCTCAAGCGCGGCGACCAGGTCGTCGACACCCGCAAGAACGTGCAGCTGCGCGTCGGCTCGGGCACCGAAGTCTCATTTGCTGGTGCCAGCGCCGCAGGCAGCAACGCAGATGCGACCACGCTTGGTGCGATCACGGTCACCGCTGCCAACGCACCGAAGATCGATGTCAGCTCCACCAGTTCTCGCTCGGTGATCACCTCCGAGCAGTTGGCCACACTGCCGCTGGGCCGTAGCGCCGAAGCGATTGCGTTGCTGGCGCCGGGCGCGGTATCCGGTAGCGGAGCCTTCAGCAATGGCTCGCGCTCGGTCGTCTCTTTTGGTGGCTCGGGCGTAACGGAAAATGCCTACTACATCAACGGCTTCAATGTCAGCAACCCGCTCAGCAATCTCGGCGGCGTCAGCTTGCCTTACGGAGCAATCGACCAGCAGGAAACCTACACTGGTGGCTACAGCGCCAAATACGGCCGCTCCACCGGCGGTGTAATCAACCAGCTTGGTAAGCGCGGCACCAATGAATGGCATTTCGGTGTGCAGGCCATTTGGGAACCGGATTCGCTGGCCAGCTCGCCTGGAGACGTCTGGTTCCCGAACAAGTCGCTTCCTGCAAACTACAACTACACCAACCCCGACCAGCCGGGCACATTGTTCCGTCGCTCCAAAGACGACACCCAGACACGAACGGTGTATAGCGCTTATGCAGGCGGCCCGTTGATCGAAGACAGACTGTTTATTTTTGTTGCCGGTGAAAGCGAAAAGACCGAGGGCGTCTCCACCAACTCGGTAATTTCCAGTATCCAGGGACGCAACAACTACGACTACAGCACGCCGAAGTTCTACGGCAAGTTGGACTGGAACATCAACGACAACAACATCCTCGAGTACACCCGAGTGCAGAATACCGATCGACGTGCCGGTTACTACACCGCATTCGATTACGACGGTCTCGTTGGTGGAAACGCGACTGGCACTTTCCCTGATACTTACAAGATCAAGGACACCTACGACATCTTCAAGTACACCGGTTATCTAACCGATGACCTGACCTTGAACGCCACTTGGGGACGCAGCAAACAGCATAACCAGCAGTTCAATCCATTCATTTCGGATCTACCATTTCTGGGCAACGTCACCAACCAGAATCCTGCATACAATGGCGGTACGCCGATCCGCAATGATCAGGCGACAAACCGGGCCAAGGCCGAAGACCCGATCAATAAGACCCGCAGTCTGCGCCTTGAGCTTGAGTACCGCCTCGGCAGCCATGACCTGACTGCAGGTGTGGACAACATGTACTTCAACGCCTACGACGAAGGCGTGCGCACGACTGGCCCAGGCTATCAATGGATCTATGGCAAGCAGGCCAATCCGAACGTCCCCATCAACGGAGCACTTGGAGTCGGCCCATCCGGTGGAGAGGGCTACTATGCCCAGCGCCGTATTTTCACAACTACGACCAGCATGGCCGTCGAGCAGAAGGCCTATTACCTGGAAGATCGCTGGCAGGTAAATGACAATTGGCTGGTGACGCTGGGCATTCGCAACGACCAGTTCACCAACTACAACAGCGATCACGTCGCCTACGTCGATAGCGGCGATCAGTGGGCCCCACGCTTGGGCGCCAGCTGGGACGTCTTCGGCGATTCGTCGCTGAAGGTCTTTGCGAATCTTGGCCGCTATTATCTCGCCCTGCCAAACAGCGTCGCAGTCCGCGGGGCATCCGCATCGACTTACACCGACGAATATTTTACCTACACCGGTATCGACGCCAACGGCGAGCCTATTCTGGGCACCGCGCTTGGTCCCGGCCCGGTTTCCAGCAACGGCGAATACGGCCAGGCTCCCGATCCAAATGCGTTTGCGCCGACCGATCTGAAGTCGCAGTATCAAGACGAGCTAATTCTTGGCTTCGAAAAGACGCTGGGCGACAGTTGGAATTCTGGTGCAAAATTCACGTATCGTAAGTTGCAGACCGCTATCGACGACGTTTGCGATACCGGCCGCATTGCAACCAAGCTCACGGCGGCGGGCATCGATTCGGATACGGTAGCGATTCCGGGCTGCGTAATGTTCAACCCCGGCGAAACCAACACTTATAATCTGGCTAATGTCGATGGCTCGGGCTACACATCTGTCCGTATGTCGCAGACTGATTGGGGCTTCACGGATAAGGCGAAGCGTAGTTACGTTGCCGTGGACCTATTCCTCGAACACCCGTTCGATGAGAAATGGTACGGTCGCGTCGATTACACCTGGTCACACAGCTACGGCAACACCGAAGGTCAGGTGAAGTCTGACATCGGTCAGTCCGACGTCTCAAAGACGCAGGACTGGGACTCGGCTGAGTTGATGTACTACGCGGGCGGCAGTCTGGCGAACGATCGCCGTCACCAGTTGAAAGCCTTCGGCGCTTACCAGATCACACCCGAATGGATGGCATCGGCCACACTACGAGTGATGTCGGGCACACCAAAGTCTTGCCTGGGTTACTTCGGAGCTGACGCAAGCGACCCAATTGGATACGGCTCGGGCTACCACTATTGCGCCGGATCGCCGTCTCGACCCGGTGACGCAGGGCGGACACCGTGGATCAAGAATCTCGATCTTGGGGTGACGTATCGCCCATCCTTCGCAGATCACAAATTGGCGCTGGGTTTGCAAGTCTTCAACGTTGTCAACGATCGCTCGGTGACACGTATCGACAGCACCTACGAAGACGACAGCTTTACGGTTTCCAATACCTATGGAATTGGTACGCAACCGTATTTCTACAACACTCCACGCTACGTGCGTCTGTCGGCATCCTACGACTTCTAATCGTAGGCGCCGGAAGCGTTGTCACGACGCTTCCGGTGATGTGATTCATGACTCCAAGGCCCTGGTCTCCAGGGCCTTTTTTCATGCGTCAGCCTGGGGGCACAGATCTCACCTACCCAAAATCACCTGCGCCGCATTATGCCCAGGCGCACCAGTGACCCCGCCACCAGGATGGGTTCCCGCGCCGCAAAGATATACGCCGGGCACCGCGCCGCGATAGGCGCCCTGCCCGAGCAGCGGGCGTGCGCTGAAGAGTTGATTGAGGCTGAGGGCGCCATGGAAGATGTCGCCGCCGACCAACCCGAAGATGCGTTCCAGATCGAGCGGGCTGAGGATCTGCCGGCCCAGCACCGAGGCCGCGAATCCGGGCGCATAGCGCTCCACCGTCGCGATCATCAGGTCGGCGACTTCCTCGCGATGATCGTCCCACTGCCGGCCATCCGGCAGCTGCGGTGCCACGTGCTGGCAGAACAGGCTGGCCACATGCTGCCCGGGCGGTGCCAGCGAGTCGTCCAGCGTGCTGGGTATCAGTAGTTCGACCACCGGTTCGCGCGACCATCCCGACGCACGCGCGTCGAGCCAGGCGCGGTCCATGTAGTCCAGGCTGGGGGCCAGAATGATGCCGGCGGTGAGATGGTCGCCAGCGCCGGGAAGCGCCGTGAAATCGGGAAGACGCGACAGTGCGACGTTCATGCGAAAGGTGCCCGAGCCGCAGCGGTAATGGGCGATGCGTTCGCGCGTGGCCTGCGGTACGTCTTCGGCCCGCATCAGGCGCTGGTAGAGCAACTTCGGGTTGACATTCGCCACCACGGCACGCGCGCGGAGCGTTGCGCCATCGGCCGTCACCACGCCCACCGCACGCCCCTGCTCCACCAGTACCCGCCCCACCGCACAGCCGGTGCGAATCTGCGCGCCGTATTCGCGCGCACTGGCGGCCATCGCCTGGCTGATGGCGCCCATGCCGCCGATCGCGTGGCCCCAGGCGCCCTTGACGCCGTTGCTTTGCCCGAACACGTGATGCAACAACACATACGCCGTCCCCGGCGTGTAGGGGCTGGCGTAGTTGCCGACGATGCCGTCGAAACCGAAGAGCGCCTTGATCGGCGCGCTTTCAAACCAGCGATCCAGGTATTCGGCGGCCGAAATGGTGAACAGGTCGAGCAGGTCCTGCCGCAATGCGATCGGTAACTGCTGCAGCTGCAGCCCCAGCTTGCCCGCACGCCACAGCTGCGGCAACGCACGCAGCCATCCGGCATCGGTGACATCGGGTGGCGGCTGCAAGGCCAGCGCACGCAAGACATCGGCAAGTTGCTCCAGGCGCGCTTCATAGGCTGGCAATGCAGCGGCATCGCGCGCGGAGAACTTGCCAACTTCCAGGGCCGTGCGCCCTGCGCCGGCCAGCAGGTACTCGCCATCGGGCAGCGGCAGGAAATTGTTGATGCGGCGCGCCACCACGCGCAACCCGTGCCGCTCCAATGCAAGATCGTCGACGACCTTGGGCTGCAGCAACGACACCGTGTAGGACGCCACCGAGTTACGAAATCCGGGATGAAATTCTTCGGTGACGGCTGCGCCGCCAACCACGTTGCGCGCTTCCAGCACCAGCACGCGTTTGCCGGCCCTGGCCAGATATGCAGCGCACACCAGGCCGTTGTGGCCGGCACCGATGATCAAAACGTCCAACGGTTCGGAAGCGGTAGGCATGCATTTGTATATAGCACCGCTTGCGCCGCTGGACCATTCGGGCCTTGGCCCCCATCTCGCTCGCTATCGGCACATCGACATTGACGACCAGGCCACCTGACCACGAGCATGGCAGGCAGCCGCAGCGTCCCAGGACGAGAAGAACTCCGGACCGCCGCCACGCACAGCGCCTTGACGGTAACCGCCGCCTACCAGAGCGCGCCTAGCCAGCTCTTCTACACACCCCGCACCCATGACCTTCGACACCATGCCTGCCGGCTGAGCAGGCGTAGAGTGCCGGCCACGGCCCCGTGACGGGGCTCCCCAATCGACTGTTGCTCCTGGAGCCTTTGTGATTCGAACACCTCATCTATTGACGCTGACCCTGGCCGTGGCGGCCGCGCTGAGCGGTTGCAAGAAGTCCGACGACGCCGCGCCTGCGGCCCCGGCGGGCGATACCGCGGCGGCAGCGCCCGCCGCACCCAAGACCCTGACCCTGGACCAGAGCAAGCTGCCGGCGGTGAATCAGTTCACTGCGGCCGACCTGGACCCCAACGGCAACGCCTGTACCGACCTCAACGCCTACGCCAATGCCAAGTTCCTGGCTGCCAACCCGGTGCCGGGCGACCGCACCAGCTGGGGCGCGTTCGAGATGCTCGATGAGCGCTCCAACGCGATCCAGCAGCAGCTGGCCGAACAGGCCGCCGCCGACACCGGCGCCACCGGCGTGGAAAAGATCGTCGGCGACCTGTGGTCCACCGGCATGGACGAAGCCAAGATCAATGCCCAGGGCATCGAGCCGCTGAAGCCGGAACTGGCCGCGATCGACGCGATCAGCGACCAGGCCAAGCTGGTCGACTATCTGCGCAGCAGCGCGGCCAAGGGCAACAACGATCTCTTCGGCTTCGGCGCCGAAGCAGACTTCAAGAAGTCCAGCCAGAACATCGCCTACGCGATGCAGGGCGGCCTGGGTCTGCCGGATCCGGAGTACTACACCAGCGCCGGCAACAAGGCCAAGCTGGAGGCGTACCAGGCGCATATCGCCAAGGTGCTTGAGTTGTCCGGCGTGGCTGCTGCCGATGCCGCGGCGCAGGCCAAGCAGGTGGTTGCGTTCGAGACCCGTCTGGCCAAGGTCTCCAAGACCAGCACGCAGATGTCGCGCGATGCCTCGCTGGCCTACAACCCGATCTCGCCGGCCGATGCCGACAAGCTGACCCCGAACTGGTCGTGGACCGAGTTCTTCAAGTCGCAGGGCGTGGCCACACCGGAGATGTTCTCGCTGGCAATCCCCGCCTTCCACCAGGAAGTGAGCAAGATGATCGCCGATACCGACCCGGCGATCTGGCGCGCTTATCTGCGCTTCCACACCGTCGATGGCGCCTCGCCGTTCCTGAGCCAGCCGTTCGTGGACGAGAACTTCGCGTTCTACAACAAGACCCTGCGCGGCCAGAAGGAAATCAAGCCGCGTTGGAAGCGCGTGCTGGCCACCATCAACGGCCAGGCCGGCGAGACGCTGGGCCAGATGTACGTCAAGGTCGCCTTCCCGGCCGATTCCAAGGCCAAGATGGAGACCCTGGTGAGCAACCTGCGCACCGCCTTGAAGGCGCGCATCGAGAAGCTGGACTGGATGAGCCCGGAGACCAAGGCCAAGGCGATCGCCAAGTGGGAAAGCTTCACCCCCAAGATCGGCTTCCCGGACAAGTGGCGCGAGTGGAACGGCCTTGCCACCAGTCGCGATAGTTACCTGGGCAACGTGCTGGCCGCGCAGGAATTCAACTACAAGTGGAACCTGTCCAAGATCGGCAAGCCGGTGGACAAGACCGAATGGGGCATGAGCCCGCAGACGGTCAACGCCTATTACAACCCGCTGCAGAACGAGATCGTGTTCCCGGCAGCGATCCTGCAGCCGCCGTTCTTTGACCCGAATGCTCCGGAGGAAATGAACTACGGCGGCATCGGTGCGGTGATCGGCCATGAAATGACCCACGGTTACGACGACCAGGGCAGCCGCTTCGGTGCCGATGGCAACTTCATCCCCGATCCGGGTTGGTGGACGCAGAAGGATCTGGATGCGTTCAAGTCGCGTACCGGCAAGTTGGTTGCGCAGTTCGACGGCTATCGCACCCCGGCCGGCGACAAGGTCAAGGGCGACCTGACCCTGGGCGAAAACATCGCCGACCTGGGCGGCCTCAACACCGCCTACGACGCGATGAAGACCGCTACCGCCGGCAAGGACGACCCCAAGACCGATGGCATCACCCGCGACCAGCGCTTCTTCCTCAACTGGGCCACGGTGTGGCGCCGCAACTTCACCCCGGAAGAACTAGTGGTGCGCCTGAAGACCGACCCGCACGCGCCGGCCAACTTCCGCGCCATCGGTGCACCGTCGAACATGCCGGCATTTGCCGCCGCGTTCTCGTGCAAGGCAGGCGATGCGATGGTGCGCCAGGGCGATCAGCAGGTTGTGATCTGGTAATTGCGCAAATGCGGTAAATCAGGCGGGCGGCGATCCAAAGATCGTCGCCCGTTTTTTTTGGATTCTTCGGATCTTTCTTCTGGTTGACAGGTTAATCACTCTGGCCTGCCACGTTCATTTGTAGTCACAGCACTTCAACCAACGCCGCCCCAGCGGCGCGCTGTACGCCACTGGGCCTGCATGCATGACGGTATCGGCACACAAGCCTCAACAAAGCTCAACGCGTGCGCAGGCAAGGCCGCGCCCGCTTATGCTCAGCGTCCTTGTCCCTCACTGCGGCTGACGTTCATGCCATTGCTCAAGACTTCCACGCTCGCCTTTGCCCTGGTTGCGGCCCTGACAGGCTGCAAGCGCAACGCCGAGGACACCGGCACGCAGGCAGACACCGCGCCCCGGACACCTGCGGCTGCCCCTGCTACTCCGGCAACGCCTGCGTTCGATATCAGCGAACTCGGCCCAGCAGCCAGCGCATGCCAGAACCTCGACGAATTCGTCAACGGCAAATGGGCGAACACCAATCCGATTCCGCCCGATCGCACCAGTTGGGGCGTGGACGAAATCCTGACCGAAAAAAGCATGGCCATTCAGCGCAACATTGTTGAAACGGCCGCGCAGCCGGGAAAACCGGCAAATTCGCTGGAGCAAAAAATCGGCGCGCTCTATGCCGCCGGCATGGACGAAGCTGCCATCGAAGCGGCAGGCGCCCAGCCGATCCAGCCACAACTGGACACCATTGCCGCGTTGAAGTCAGGCAAGGATGTCGCCGGTTACATCATTGAACGTCATGGCGAAGGCGATGGACAGGTGTTCGGATTCGGTGCCGGCGCAGACTTCCACGATGCCGACATGCAGATCGCATTCACCCAGGAAGACGGCCTGGGCCTTCCAACCAAGGACTACTACACCGACGCCGAGCACGCATCGATCCGCGCCGCTTATCTTGCCTACATCGCCAAGTCGTTCGAACTCACCGGCAGTTCTGCCGACGTGGCCAAGACGCAGGCAAACGATGTGTTGGCACTCGAAACACGTCTGGCTGCCGCGTCGATGAAGCCGGTGGAGGCTCGTGAGCCGAAAAACCAGTATCGCCTGATCAGTCTCGCCGAGGCAGACAAGCTCACGCCGCACTTTCCGTGGAAAGACTTCTTCGCCACCCAGGGCGTGGCGGTCGGCAAGGGCTTCTCGCTGGCGCAGCCGCGCTTTTTCGCTGCGTTCGATCACGAACTGGCCACTGCGCCGATCGCGCAGTGGCAAGCCTATCTGCGCTTCCATGCGATTGATGAAGCAGCCGCGCAGCTCAGCAAGGCATTCGTCGACAATCGCTTTGCTTTCTACGGCAAGACCCTCTCCGGGCAGCCAGAGCAACTTCCGCGCTGGAAGCGCGTCCTGCGCGCGGTCAATGGCGCAATGGGCGAAGGCGTGGGTCAACTCTACGTTGCCAAGGTATTTACGCCCGAGGCCAAGCAACGTGCCAGCGAACTGGTGGACAACGTCCGCGCCGCACTCAAGACACGCATCGAGAACGTCGACTGGATGAGCACGGAAACTAGGGACAAGGCCATCGCCAAGTGGAACACCTTCCTGCCCAAGATCGGCTATCCGGACGCCTGGCGTGACTGGTCCGGGTTGGAGATCGTCCCGGGCGCGTATTACCGCAATCTGCAGGCAGCGGCCAAGTTCAACCATCGCTACGACATCGCGCAGATCGGTAAACCGACTGACCGCAAACGCTGGCAGATGACCCCGCAGACGGTCAACGCGTATTACGACCCCAGCACCAACTCCATCAATTTCCCCGCGGCGATCCTGCAACCGCCGTACTTTGACGCCAGCGCGGACGATGCGTTGAACTACGGCGGCATCGGCGCGGTGATCGGCCACGAGGCGACCCACGGTTTCGACGACCAGGGCAGCCAGTTCGATGGTGCAGGCAATAACGTCAACTGGTGGACGGCCGAGGATCGACGCAAGTTCGAGCAGCGCAGCGCGCAGCTGGTCAAGCAGTTCGATGCCTATACCCCACTACCCAAACACCCGACGCTGCACGTCAACGGCAAGCTCACCCTGGGCGAAAATATTGCCGACCTGGGCGGCACCAACGTGGCTTACGACGCGCTGCAAACCGCCCTGCACCAGCATCCCGAGCGGGCAAAGTCGGTCGACGGCTACAGTCCCGATCAACGTTTCTTTCTGGCCTTTGCGCGCAGCTGGCGTCAACGCGTACGCGAGCAACAGCAGATGGTCTACCTGGCCTCGGACCCGCATGCGCCCAGCAACCTACGCGCCATCGCGCCGCCTTCGAACATGCCGCAGTTCGCCAGCGCATTCGCCTGCAAGCCGGGCGATGCGATGGTGCGGCCCGAGAAGGACCGCGTGGTGATCTGGTAAGCCCGCGCAGCCAGCAGCTGCAAGCGCTTCCAGCACAGTGGCAGCACGCACAGGCCCGCACACGCGGGCCTGTCGCATTCATGCATACGGCCGGTACCGATGACAAACGGCGGCGGGCGCCCGCCTGTACGAGGCGCAGCCTTGCTAAACTCCGCCGACTTCAATCTGGCCACCCTTCTTCTCGATGCCCACCATTCGCCCGCTTGCCCTCGCTCTTGGCTTCAGCCTGATCATGCTGCTGTCCGCTCCCGACGCCGACGCCGCTCGCAAGAAGAAGGCAGCTCCCAAGGCCCCGGCCGTCTCCGCGGCCTGCACCGATTTCTACGACTACGCCAACGCCGGCTGGCTGAAGGCCAACCCGGCCCCGCAGGCTGGCGCCGTGACTGCGCTGGGCCAGCTGTCCGAGCGTGCCCTGCAGCAGCAGCGCGAACTGCTGGACGCCTCGATGAAGGCCCCGCAGGGCAACGTGCAGAAGCTGCTCGGCGATTTTTGGGCCAGCGGCCTGGATGAGGCGGCGGTGGAAAAGGATGGCTCCAATCCGATCGCCCCCTTGCTGTCGCGCATCGACGCGATCAAGAAGGCCAAGGATGTGCCCGCTTCGATCGCCGCGTTGCATCAGGTCGGCATTCCGGTCGGCTTCAACTTCGGTCCGGACGTGGACCTGAAGGCGCTGGACCGCCACATCGGCTATTTCATGCAGGGCGGCATGGGCCTGCCGGATCCGGCGTTCTACACCCGCACCGATGCCGACACCCAGGCGCTGATGGGCCGCTACCGCGCCTACGTCAAGCAGATCCTGGCGCTGACCGGCACACCGGCCGACAAGCTCGACGCCGATGCCGCCTCGGTACTGCAGATCGAAACCGCATTGGCGCGTAGCGCGCAGTCGGTGCAAGGCATCAACAACCCGTTCAACAACTACGCTCCGATCGCCACCAAGGAGCTGACCAAGCAGTACAAGAACCTGCGTCTGGCCGACTTCCTGGAAGCGCAGGGCGTCAAGGACGACCTGGTGTCGATGGCCGACCCGGCCATGTTCAAGCAGCTCGACAGCATGATCGTCAGCATCAAGCCGGAACAGTGGAAGGCCTACCTGCGCTGGCGCGTGGGCGATGCGATGGCGCCGTACCTGTCCAAGAGCTTCCACGATGCCGAATACCAGTTCCGCGGCCGTCTGCTGCGTGGCGATGCCCTGCCGCCGCAGCGCTGGCAGCAAGTGCTGGACGCGATCAATATCGCTGCCGGCCCGATGCTCGGTCGCGAATACGTGGCGCGTTACCTGAGCAGCGACACGCGCCGCCAGGCCGAAGCCATCGCCGACCAGGTGCGCGACGCGCAGCTGGCCGCGCTGGAGCGCACCGGCTGGGGCAACGGCGAAGTGATCGCCGAAGCCAAGGCCAAGCTGGCCGCGATGAAGATCGAAGTCGGCGCACCGCGCCGCGATCTGGATTACACCGTGCAGCCGATGGGCCGCGGCAGCTTCGGCGGCAACATGCTGATCGCCTCGACCTGGCGTCACCGCGAGGAGATGAAGCGCATCGGCAAGGGCAACGCCGACCGTCGCTGGGACGTGCTGCCGCAGCAGCCGGCAGTGGCCTACGACATTGCACAGAACCGCCTGATCGTCACCGCGGCCGTATTGCAGGCACCGGTGCTGACCACCGGCAGCACCCCGGCGGCCCAGTACGGCGCCTACGGCGCGCTGGTCGCGCACGAACTCACCCGTGCGATCGATGCCAAGGGATCGCTGGTCGACGCCAAGGGCGAGCTGCGCAGCTGGTGGACACCTGCCGAAAAGAGCAGCTGGAGCCAGCTGACCGGCAAGGTCGCCAACCAGTTCGCTGCTTATCCGTACCCGGGCGTGCCCAACGTCAAGGTCAACGGCGCGCAGACCGCCGAAGAAAACCTTGCCGACCTGGCCGGCGTCGAACTGGCCCTGCAGGCCTTCAGCAAGGCGCAACCGGCAGCCACCGAGGCCGACAAGCAGGCGTTCTTCACTGCCTGGGCCGGCTTGTGGGCACAGCAGCTGTCGCCGAACGAAGCGGTGCAGCGCGCAAGCGCCGACATCCGCGCACCAGGCCAGTGGCGCAGCAACGGCCCGCTGTCCAACCTGCCGGAATTCGGTGCAGCCTTCAGCTGCAAGGCTGGCCAGCCGATGCAGCGCGTGGACGCAGACCAGATCAAGATCTGGCGCTGAGTCCCGGCACGACCGGCAAAAAGTCGGCAACAAAAAAGAGCGCGGATTCCGCGCTCTTTTTTGTTTTGGGCATTCGTGACGGAATGCTTGATCTGTCTTTCGCTTGATCTGCTTCGGATTGATTTGCGCTTTGCTCAATCCATCTTTGCTTGATCTACATGGCTTGATCTGCTTTTCGCCTGATCGCCTTTCGCTGATCCGCTTTCCGCTAGATCTGCTTTCTGCCCAGCCAAATCTCCCCTCGGACCAGCATTCCAGCCAGCCCTTGCTCGGGGTGCATTCCGACCTGCACGCTGCCCGGCCCACTGGTCGCCCTATGCAGCAGCGGTACACCTGCTTCCGACGACATGCCGCCCGCCATCTTGCTCTCGTAGGAGCGGCCTTGGCCGCGATGAAGCATTACCGGCAGCGTCACTCGCAGCCAGCGTCACTGCCACGAATCAGGCCGCCCCGGTAAACCGTCGTTTGACTCAGCGCACCACGCGCAGCGGCGGCTTGCGCCCCTTTCCGCCACCACCCTTGCGGCCACCGCTGCCGCCAAACGGTGACTGGCCGCGCCAATAGCGGATCATCAGCCAGCCGAACAGCATGCCGCCCAGGTATGCGAAATACGTTATCACCGATCGCTGGCCCAATAAGCCCAGCATCACTTCGGTAATGCCAACTACGATGACCAAGGTCCTGGCCTTCATGGGAATCGGCGGAAACAACAGCATCACGCGCTGATTGGGGAACAGCATGCCATAGGCGAACAACAGCCCAAACACGGCACCGGACGCGCCCACGACCGGTGCACCGCCTCCGGTGATCCACGCCATCAGCAGCTGGCACACGCCCGCGCCGGCCACACATACCAAGTAGTAGGTCAAAAAACGCTTCTGGCCCCAGGTCAGCTCCAATGGTGCGCCGAACATGAACAGTACCAGCGCGCTGAAGAACAGTTGATTGAAACCGCTTTGCAGAAACGCATAGGTCAACAACTGCCACGGCATGAAGCTGGCGCCCGGCGAGAACGCATCAAAGCCGTCGGAAATCGGCCATAGCATGAGCCACGACAAGGTGGAGTCCGATGGCAACACCCCAACCCCCAGATCGCCCAGGGCCCATTGCAGCAGGAACAGGCCGATATTGGCGATCAACAGTGCTTTGGTAACGGGCGGCAATTGAGGCATGGCGGCATCCTTCTGAATGCTGCCAATGATAACGGCAGCGTTATGAAGGACCCCACACGGCCGCATCCAGCCGCTGCGCAGCGCTGGCTCGGCGCACCCGCCCCTGTACCACCGGCACCCCCTCGGCACGCAGCCGCTGGCATTGCTCGTGGTAGCCAGGCGACCCCGACGGCAACGCAATGCGACCATCGCTACGAAGCACGCGATGCCAGGGCAGATCCGGATCGTCATTGCCACTGAGCACGCGCGCCACCAGGCGCGCACGCCCAGGCAACCCGGCACGTGCAGCGACCTCGCCGTAGCCGGCAACCTGACCGGCAGGAATGGCGCCGATGACGTCAAGAATCCGCAGCCGCGCCTGCTCACCTGAGGGCGCTGCCGGCGTTGACGCGGAACAGGCGGCGGACTTGGCAGATGCGAACGGACGCGAAGATGGCTGGCGGGGTATGGACATCAGGCAAGAATGCCAGCAGACGCGACTCAATGCCGGCCGGGCCGCCGCGCTTGTGCGACAAAGCGCGTCATCCAAGGCTGTCTCGACGAAAACGCTCAACGGCCCCTCTCCCGCCGGGAGAGGGGTTGGGGTGAGGGTGCGGGCCAAGCGATGCAGAGCGAAACGGTTAGCCGCTCAACACAGCGCGCAACAGTGCATGAGCACAAGGCCGGTCTCGCCAAGCGCAGAGCCAGTGTTGCCTAACAGTTTCTTGATGGCCAACCCTCACCCCAATCCCGCTCCTGGGTGGAGCCGGGCCCTAGTTGCGGTTGGCGGTTGGCGCTGCGCCCTCCGCTTGCACTCGCGCCCCGCCTGCCTTCCTTTGCGCCACTTCCACCGTTCCCCTGGCGCAGACAGCTGACGCTCCCACCCACTCCACACCAATGCATCAATGCATCAATGCATCAATGCATCAATGCATCAACACGATCTCTTCCGACGAGGTAGGGTGGATCGCCACGGTCTCGTCGAAGTCGCGCTTGGTGGCGCCCATTTTCACTGCCACGGCAAAGCCCTGCAGCATTTCGTCGGCGCTTTCGCCAAGCAGATGTACGCCGACCACACGCTCCTCGTCGCCCACGCAGACCAGCTTGAACAGACTGCGTTGCGGCGCATCGGCCAGCGCATGCAGCATCGGGCGGAAGTTGCTGCGATACACGCGTACAGCGCCGCCGTAACGCGCGCGTGCCTGTTCTTCGGTGAGTCCGACATGGCCAAGCGGCGGATGCGAGAACACCACGCTCGGCACGCCTTCGTAGTCCATGCGCGCATCCGGTTGATTGCCGAACAACCGGTCCATCAATTTACGCCCGGCCGCAATCGCCACCGGCGTCAGCCCGACCTTGCCGCCGACATCGCCGATGGCATGGATGTTGGGCACCGTGGTGGTCTGACCGTCATCCACCACCACCTCGCCCTTCTCGCCCACCGCCACACCCACGGCGTCCAGACCCAGACCTGCCGTGTTGCCGCGTCGGCCGATGGCGAAGAACACCTTGTCGAACACGTCGTTTCCCTGCTCGCGCGGGTGCGCCGGATGGCCATGCACGCGCAGCCCACCTCGAGCATCGCGCTCAAGGCCGGTGGTGGTGAAACCGAAATGCAGGCGCACGCCCAGGTGGCGCAGGTTGTCGGCCAACTGCTGCGTCAGTTCCGCATCGAAGCGTTCCAGCAACCGGTCGCCCTGTACATACAGATGCACACGACTGCCGAGCGCCTGCAGTAGGCCGGCGATTTCCACCGCGATATAGCCGCCACCGATGATCGCCACGTGCGCAGGCGCATGACAGAGATTGAAGAAATCGTCGGAGACCTCGCCATGCTCGGCGCCTTCCACGTTAGGGCGCAACGGATGCGCACCGGTTGCGATCACAATGTGCTCGGCCGTCACCGCCACCCCATCGCCCCCCATGATGGTATGGCGGTCCTGCAGCACGCCGCGTTGCGGAATCAGCACCACGCCGTCTTCGTCGAGCCGACGCCGATAACTGGCGTGGATGTTGGCGATATAGCCCTGCCGATGGGTGACCAGCTCCTGCCACTGCAGCGCCGGCCGCGGCACGTCGAAACCGAGCGCGCTGGCGAGCTCGATCTTGCCGGCCAGATCGGCTGCCAACCACATCGCTTTTTTCGGCACGCAACCAAGATTGACGCAGGTGCCGCCCAACGCATCAGGCTCCATGATCGCCACGCGTGCGCCGTGCTTTGCCGCGCGAAATCCCGCCGCCAAACCACCGGAACCGCCGCCTAGAATCACCACGTCGTAGTCGTAACGCGCACTCATTCGTAGCGCTCCGCCCGGTAGGGATGCGGGTCCAGCGCAGGTGCGCGGCCCGTGATCAGGTCGGCCATCAGTTGTCCACTTGCAGTACTCATGCTGATTCCGAGCATGCCATGTCCGGCTGCGAGCCAGACGTGAGGACGGCCAGGTATTGCGCCCAGCACCGGCACATCGTCCCAGGTCATTGGCCGCCATCCATACCAACGCTCGATCACCGCCGGCCCGCGGGGCGCATGCAGATAGTCGGCCGCCGCGCGCTCCAGCGCTGCCAGGCGGGTGGGATTGAGCTGCGTGTCATGACCGGAAAATTCCATCGTGCTGCCGATCCGCAAACGATCGCGCCAGGGCACCACGAACACCCAGCGATCCTTCAGCACCACCGGGCGACGCGGCATCAGAGGTGGCGCGCTGTAGGTGATCGAATAGCCCTTGCCGGCCTGCACCGGCAGGCGCAGGCCAAGCTGTGCCGCCAGCAACGGCGACCACGGCCCGGTGGCGATCACCACTTCGCGTGCGTACAGCGTGCCATGTGCGGTCCGCACGCAGACCGCCGAGGGCTCGGCAACCACAGCCTCCACGCGACAGTGCTCATCGAGTTGCGCACCCTGCGCGCGCAATATCCTGGCCAGCTCGGCGGTGTAGCGCTCCGGGCGCAGATGCGCGTCTCCCGGAAAGTGGATCGCGCCGGCAACCCCCTCGCGGAACGCCGGATCCTGCCGCTTGTAATCGGCGCCTTCGATCACCTGTGCCTGGATTCCCCACTGCGCCAGCAGCGCGCATTCTTCCCGGTACTTCGCAAAGCGGCGCGCATCGCCGAACACATAGTCCAGCCCGTCGGTGCGGAACTCGCACTCCAATGCATAGCGCGCCACCCAGTCGTCCAGGCGCTGGCGCGCATCGTGCAGCAAGGCCGCACGCGCCTGTGCACTGGACTGCCAGTCACGCGCATTGCACCGCCGCGCAAACCGCAGCAGCCAGTGCCACAGCGCCGGGTCCAGACGCGGTGGGATGTACAGAGGCGCATCCGGCGTCAGCATCCATTTCAGAGCCTGCGCGATCATGCCCGGTGCCGCCAACGGCGGCGCATGGCTGGGCGTGATGGTGCCGCAGTTGCCATGCGAGGTGGCAGCGCCCAGCGCTCCGGCATCGAGAACACGCACCTGCCGGCCCGCCTCCAGCAATGCCAGCGCCGTGGCCAGCCCGATCGCGCCGGCGCCGATCACCACAACGTCCTCGCGCCCGCCGGCCATTGGGTGCTAGTGGCCGCGCGCGTTGCTGCGCCGCATCGGCGGAACCCGCAGATAGGTTGCGCTGCGCCACACCCACTCCACCGGCCCGAAGCGGAACCAGTGCAACCACGCCTGGCTTGCCACCACCTGCAGGGCAAACAGCCCCACCGCGAACGGCAGCTGCCACAGGCGCGGCAGCTGTTCGAAATAGCCCAGCCCGTAGCCGTAGAAGATCCAGGTGCACAGCAGCGACTGCAACAGATAGTTGCTCAATGCCATACGGCCGGCCGGCGCAAGCCAGGCCAGATGCGAGGCAAAGCGCACCACCCACGCGGCGTAGCCCAGGCTCATCAGCGGCCCGGCTACCAACGCCAGCGCGAACGCGCCGGACAGGCGCATGCTCAACCGCGCCGGGTCCATCCAGGGCTCCACGGCATAACTCAGCAGCATCACGCCCAACCCAAGCGGCAAGGCGCCGTAGCGCAGCACCCGGAACAGCCGTGGGAAGCGCTCGGGCGCGGCAATCGCGCCACTGCGCACGAACCAGCTGCCCAGCAGAAACATGCCGAGCATGGCCGGGCCGTTGATGCTCAGCCCGCTCATCGCTTCGCGCAGATCGTGCCAGCGCTGGGCAGTGGCCTGCAGGTAAGTGCCGTGTCCAAGTGCAGCGCGCTGTGCCTGCACATTGGCCACGGCCTGCTGCGCAACATCGGCCATGGCCGATTTCCAGTCCACCGCCGATGCCGGATCGGCCTGCATCACCGCACCGGCAATGCCGTACAACAGCACCAGGGCCGGCGCGCACAGGTACACCAGCGCGGCAAGCCACGGCAGCGTCACGGTCGGCGCATTGCGAGCGCCCAGCAGCAACACCGCCAGCAAGGCATAGGTCACCAGAACGTCGCCCGACCACAGCAGCACCGCATGCGCCAGGCCGATGACCAGCAAGCCGGCCGTGCGCCGCAGATACATGCCGAAAAACCCGCGCCCGGCACGTTCGGCGCGCTGCGCCATCACCGCAAACCCCATGCCGAACAACATCGAAAACAGCGGGTAGAACTTGCCCTGCACAAAAATGTAGACCAGCGCATCGGCCACGCGATCGGCGCCGCGCCAGTGCGGCTCCACGCCGCTCAGCGCCAGATCCAGCGGACCGACAAAGGCCTCGATGTTCATCAGCAAGATGCCGAGCAACGCAAAGCCGCGCAGGACGTCCAAGACGACGATGCGCTCGGTCGCGGCAATGGGTAACAGCAGATCGCGTTGTGTCATCGCAGCTCGAGCAACCGGATGCGGCGTTGCGCACCGCAGAAAGCAGACGGCCCGCCGAGGAGCGGGCCGTCAGGAAGACAGCCATCGCCGGCTGCGGCCACTACCACGTTGGGCGTCACCACCAGCCGGCTGCAGGTGGCAGGCAGACCTCAGCGTGCGCCCGCAGTGCTTGCTGGCGGCTGGCCGGGCGTACCCAGCCAGCGGCCGCACAGCGGCATTGAGCGCCGCGCTTAGTGGTGATGACCGCCGTCGCCGTGCACGTGGCCGTGGTCGCGCTCTTCCTGCGTGGCTTCGCGCACTTCGACGATTTCCACGTCGAAGTGCAGGTCCTTGCCGGCCATCGGGTGGTTGAGGTCGACGTCGACCACGCTCATGCCGACCTTCTGCACGGTGACCGCGCGCGGGCCGAAGTTGGTCTGCAGCACCACCTGGGTGCCCGGGACCAGCTTGGTGGCGCCGAAGTGCTTCTTGGGCACGCGCTGGCTCAGGCCTTCGCGGTATTCGCCGTAGGCCTCGGTGGCCTTGACGTCCACGCCGAAGCTCTCGCCGGCTTGCTTGTCCATCATGGCCGCTTCCAGACCCGGGATGATGTTGCCGTGGCCGATCATGATCGCCAACGGGTCGCGCTCCTTGGAGCTTTCGATCGGCTCCTGGCCAATCTCCGAAACGGTGTAGTGGAAGCGGACGACGCTGTCTTTTTCGATCTTCATGCCTGGCTCTGGATAGGCTGCCCGGTGGCAGACGGTGGAGGACGGCTTGTCGGCCGCCGGGTGCGCCGCCATCATGGCGACCTTTCGAACCGCCCATTATCCCGGCTCCATGCATATCACGCCAGTTGTCGCCGCCCGCGCCCATCGCGCCGCGGCCTGTCTGTTGCTGAGCCTCGTCCTGCTGGGCGGCTGCTCGTCGAAGGCGCCGGTTCGGCGACCTTCTTCCCCGCCGCCGTCGGCACGCGTGTGGCCCCAGGTACCGCCTGCCGATCCCGCCGCGGCCAACAACATCCTGATGCGTGCGCTGGGGCTGGTCGGCACCCCGTACCGGTTCGGCGGCAATACGCCTGAGACCGGTTTCGACTGCAGCGGCCTGGTCACCTATGTCTACAAGGATGTGCTGGCGCTGTCGTTGCCGCGCACCTCGCGCGACCTGGCCGCGATCCAGGGCCCGCGGATCCCGCCCGAGAAGCTGGCCACCGGGGATCTGGTGTTCTTCGGCGCCGGCGGAAATGTGAGCCATGTGGGCATTTATGTGGGTGAAGGCCGCTTCGTGCATGCGCCGACCACTGGCGGTACCGTCCGCTTGGATTTTCTCGATGGCGCCTACTGGCGTGACCATTATTCAGGTTCAAAGCGGGTTTTACACTAAAATGTGACACTCATCACAAGTAATAAAACGGAAAGTTAACTTTTTTTGAACGTAACGATTCGTTCACCAGGGCATCATCCCGCATCGACAGCAGAATTGTGATTCCCGCGTGACGAACGACGAACAGATCAAAACTGGCGCCGCACCGCTTCCGCTCCGGAAACCGCTCCGCCTGCTATGCGTCACCGCTCTCTGGATTGCCGCGCTGCCCGCTCTGGCGCAGACCGCCAATACCGCCCCATCCGCTCCGCAGACGACCACGCCAGACAGCGCCGTCGCCGCCGAGAAAGCCGCAACCCGCAGCCGCGCCGACGCCGCTGCCACCGCTACCCTGGCCGCCCTGCTTCCGCACCTGGCCGCCAATGACGCCATTCCGCTGATGGACCGCTCGGCGATGTTCGCCGGGGACCTCAGCCGCCTGCTCGCCAATTACGATGTCTCGCAGAGCGCGGCCAATGCTGCGCAGAATGCCGTTGCCGATAGTCGCGTGCAGGTGATCCTGCAACGTGCCATGGCCCTGCTCGGCACCCCCTATGTGTGGGGCGGCGAGTCTACCGAAGGTTTCGATTGCAGCGGCCTGGTCGGCTACGTCTTCAAGACGGCGCTGGGCATCGACCTGCCGCGCGTCTCGCGCGATATCGCCCGCGACGAATCGGCCGAACTGATCAAGGACCCGAACGCACTGAAGGCCGGCGATCTGGTGTTCTTCGGCAAGCGCGGCCGCATCGATCATGTCGGCCTGGTGGTCGGCGACGGCAAGTTCCTGCACGCGCCCAGCCGCGGCAAGGACGTGCGCGTGGATTCGCTGGCCAGCGGTTACTGGAGCGAGAAGTTCATCCAGGCGCGCCGGGTGCTGTGATCCAGCCTGCCTTGAAGACCTCAGAAAGCCGCGGCAGATCCGCGGCTTTTTTTGTGCCCATTGCCACCGAGACGGTCATGTGACTGCCGCGTGGCAGCCGCGACTGCCAACCTTCCCGCAGCTGGCCTGTCAGCGCTCGTAACAGCACCCGGCGTCGGCGGCGTCGACGCATCGGGCCAATCGCCAGGTCCAGCGCTACTCCGTCTGGAGCAGCCAACAAACGGCTGTGCTGCCGCCGAGCGGACGTGGCCGGGGCTCGTTGCGGCATCCACCGCTCGTCCCCGCCGGTCTGAGCGCGTCGTCCGCACTCACCTGTCCCTGCGCGCGACGTTCTGTTGGCCGTTCTCAGCCGGACGTATCGGCTTTGTAGTGGGCCATGGTGTCCTCGATGCCCTTGCTCAGCTCCATCACCTTGAGCGCGTATTCGGCCAGGCGCTGATCCTCGGGCGTGTCAGGCCGCCAGGACGGCACTTCCACCGGCGTGACACCATCCGGGTCCATTGCCACGAACACGATGATGCAGTGGGTGCACAAGCGCGAATCGCCGCCCATCGGGCTGCGCGCACGCACATCGATGGCGAAATGCATGCTGCTGCGCCCGGTATAGACCAGCTTGGCCGACACCGCGACCAGATCGCCGATCCGTACCGGCGCCACAAAGCGGATCCCGCCCACCGCCACCGTCACGCAGTAATGCCCACTCCAACCGCTGGCCGCAGCAAAGCCGACCTGGTCGATCCACTTCATCACCACCCCGCCATGCACCTTGCCGCCGAAGTTGACGTCGCTGGGCTCGGCCAGAAAACGAAATGTCAGGTCACGTTGTTGGCCAATCACTGCACGCTCTCGCAAGGGGATGAACCGAAAGTGTGCCATGCGCGCGGGTTGAAGGGATTCGCCCCGCGTACTCGGATGCGCCAACGCACAGCGCCTCCCTGCGCTTGCCTTGCAGGCTCCCACGCCCGCAGCATGTGGTGACGAAGCCTACACAGCCCCAGGCCGTTGAGCGATGGCTTGCGCGCTCCGGACCGGCAAGCGCCGCATCGACCACCGGTCCCTGGACATGTGGCCTGTCTGCAGCGGAGCGCGTGCACGCGTCATCGAAAGTCACTTACCCTCGGCATCCGGGCAAGGCTGCCGGCAGCAGGAGGCATCGCGTCATGTCGGACCGAAGACGATTCACCATCGAGCATGCAAGGCGGCATCTGGAACGCGACGGTTGGCCGCGCCTGCAGATGAGCGCCATCGTGTTGATCACGGCAACAGGCGGGATCCTGGCCTCGTTCCTGCTGCGCAATGCAGGCGTGAACGCGATGGTGGTGCGCTACCCGATGGCGACGCTGGTTGCCTATGGCCTGTTCCTGCTGCTGATGTGGGCATGGGTGCGCTGGCGCAACGAGGTGGATGGCGAGTTGGTGAGCGACTGCGTCGACCTCGGCAGCAGCGTGGCGCAGGACACCTCGGGATGGGCCGGCCACGGCGGCAACTCCGGCGGCGCAGGTGGTTCCGGCACGTGGAGCGCGCCATCCGGATCCACCCCGGATGTTTCGGGCGACAGCGAACTCACCGACGTTGTCGATGGCGAAGCCGGACTGCCGATCCTGGCGATTCTGGCAGTGCTGGCCGCCGCCGCGGTCGCCATCGTCGCTGCCGCCTGGGTGGTATGGTCGGCGCCGGTATTGATGGCCGAGCTTCTGGTGGACGCGGCGCTGGCAGGCGGGCTGTATCGACGCATGCGCGGCGTGCAGGCGCAAGGCTGGTGGTGGTTGTGCGTTCGCCACACGCTATGGCCGCTGATCGGCGTGCTGACGTTCTTCATCGTGGTCGGCGCGGTCGCGCAGCACCGGGCGCCGCAAGCAACGACGTTGCTGGAGGCCATGCAAGGGCGATGACCCCGCCGAGTTACCGTCCCCGGTTGTCCTGCTTGCGAAGACACAACCATGGAAAATGCGGCTGGCGCAGCTTGAGCATGCGGCGCACACGCGCACGCGCACGACGCGGATCGAACAACCATTGCACTGCGAACGCGTCGAAGGCGGCGTAGGTGTGCTGGTGATAGTGCCCGGCCAATGCAGGCACGCCCAGGCCGGTGAAATAGCGCAGGCTGCGTGCAGCGCTTTGGTCGGCGCGGTGCCGGTCTGGGTACAGCGGGCTGTCGAGGATGTGCAACTCGCCGCCGTCGCGCAGCTGCGCAAGCAGGTGGCGCACCAGGGCGGCAGGATCCGGGAAATACTGGATGCACGCCGGCACCACGATGACGTCGAAGACATCGTGCGGCAGCGCAAAGGTCTGGACATCGGCAGCGACAAAACTCAGCCGTTGGTCGTGGCCGAACACGCGCGCGGCCTGCGTGAGCTCGGTACGATTGACGTCCACGCCGCACACGTCGCGCTGCAGCGATTGCGCCAGCAGCTGCGATAGCCAGCCGTTGCCGCACCCCAGCTCGAGAATGGCGCCCTCACCGTCGCGTGCCTGCAGGTGCCGCACCAGCAATCTGCTGGACAGCGCGCGCACCTGCCATTCCAGGCTGGCACCGAGCTTGCCGCTGGGGCGCGGCAGGCTGCGCACCTGCGCATCGGTATACAGCCGACCTTCCTGGCGCCGCACCTCCAGATAGCGATCCTCGAACGGATCTTCGGCAAGCGTGCGTTGAACGAACACGCCATCCACGCTGTCAAGCTCGGGCAGTTGCGCCAGGCGCTCACGCAATACGGGCAATCCAACCGTCATGCGTTGCGCTCAGCGCAGCGGCTTGGCGCTGTCGGCCGGCGGATCTTCCAGCCCCACGTTGGTGGATGCCGATTCATAGACCGCCTTGTCCAGCAAACCGGTTTCCTTGGCCACCAGAACCGGCACCAGCATCTGCCCGGTGACGTTGGTCATGGTGCGCATCATGTCGAGGATGCGGTCGATGGCGTACAGATACCCGATCACTTCCAGCGGCAGGTTGGCCGCGCTCAACACCACCGTGGCCATGATCACCGCAGTGCCTGGCACACCGGCCGTGCCGAAACTGCCCAGCACCGAGGCGATCAACACCACGAAGTATTGGTTTGCCGTCAATGGCACGCCGGTGTATTGGGCGATGAATACCGCACACAGCGCCGGGTAGATCGCGCCGCAGCCGTCCATCTTGATGCTGGCGCCCAGCGGTACCGCAAACGCGGCGTAGTCCTTGCTGACCCCCAGATTGTGGGTGATCGAACGCATCGCCACCGGCATCGCGGCAAAGCTCGACGAACTGACGAAGGCCACCTGCATGCCAGGCGCCGCACCACGGAAGAACTTCCACGGGTTGAGCCCGTGCGCCAGCAACAGGCTGCTGTAGACCACCAGGATATGGATGGCGCAGGCCACATACAGCGCGAGCACGAAACTGCCGAACGGCAGCAACTTTGTGAAGCCGTAGCTGCCCACCAGGCCGGCAATCAGGCCGAAGGTGCCCAGCGGGGTCATCTCCAGCACGAAGCGCGTCACCTGGATCATGATGTCGCTCAACTGCCCGGTGAGCTTGCGCGCCTCGGCCACCCGCTCGCCGAGCTTGACCATCGCAAAGCCGAGCAACGCGGCGAAGAAGATCACCGGCAGGATCGAGCCGCGCCCGGCCGCCAGCACGGTTTCGCCGGCCGCATTGGTCTTGGTACCGATGCCGGTCAATGCATAGAACGGGTTGGACGGCACCACGTCCAGCAACACCTTGATCGGGCTGGGCACATCGCGCGGCTTCCACGCCGAGTCCACGCTCAGGCTGAAGTGCCCGGCACCCGGCTGCATGATCGTGCCCACCGCAAGGCCGATACCGACCGCCAGAGCGGCTGTGATCACGAACCAAAGGAAGGTGCGGCCGCCGAGCGCGGCGACGGATTTTTGCCCGTGCAACGAGGAGATCGCATTGATCACCGCGAAGAACACCAGCGGGATCGCGATCATCTTGATCAGGGTGACATACAGATCACCGAGGGGGCCGAACCACACATCGGCCGCCGGGCCCATCAACGCCCCGGCAATCGCGCCGAGAACGAAGCCGGCCACCACGCGCTGCCAGAACGGAATGCGCAACCAGGCCGCAACCAGTCTCATGTCGTCGAATCATCCGGGGGGAGAGTGCATGCACCTTAGCGCAGGCCTGCCTTGCCCGCGAGGCCACGACTGGAACAGCGGCGTGTCATCTGTGCGACGGACCCGGGCCGGCATAATGGGGCCCGATTCAGTCACGAGTTCGAACCCGATGCGTTACCGCCTGCCTGCCCTCGCCGCCCTGACCACCCTGTGCGTGGCCGCCTGCGCCTCCACTGCCGGCACACCCGTGTCCGCACCGGCCGCCGTCCGCGTGGACGTGCCGCCGGTGACGCACCCGGCCGGCGAGACCCCGCAGTGGTGGTACCGCTCCGGCGCCGCACGTGCGGCCGGCAATGGCGCCATGGCCGGCAAGGCGCGCAACGTCATCCTGTTCCTGGGCGACGGCATGAGCCTGACCACGGTGGCGGCCGCGCGCATCCTGGATGGCCAGCGCAAGGGCGGGCCCGGCGAAGAGAACCTGCTGTCCTGGGAGCAGTTCCCGGCCACCGCCTTCAGCAAGACCTACAACACCGATTCGCAGACCCCGGATTCGGCCGGCACCATGACCGCGATCACCACTGGCGTGAAAACGCACATGGGCGCGATCGGCGTCAGCAGCGGCAACCGCAGCGACTGCGCCGACAGCTTGAACAAGGGTCTGCTGAGCTGGTTGCAGCTGGCCGACAGCGCCGGCATGGCCACCGGTGTGGTCACCACGACCCGCCTCACCCACGCCACCCCGGCGGCCACCTATGCGCATTCGCCGGATCGCAACTGGGAAAACGACACCGACCTGCCCGAGTCCGCGCGTGCCGCCGGCTGCCAGGACATCGCCCAGCAGCTGTTGTCGACCGCCCGCTACGGCCGCGGCCCGCAGGTGGTGCTGGGCGGCGGCCGCAGCCAGTTCCAGACCGTGCAGGAGCGCGACCCCGAGTACGACGACAAGGTCGGCCTGCGCCTGGACGGCCGCGACCTGGTGGCCGAATGGAAACAGGCGCATCCGCAGGGCGCGTATGTCTGGAACGAGCAGCAACTGCAGGCCGCGGCCGGCGCACCCGCGCTGCTGGGCCTGTTCGAGCCGGACCATATGCAGTTCGACCACGACCGCAAGCGCGGCCCGCAGGGGGAGCCCAGCCTGACCGAAATGACCCGCACCGCGATCCAGGCGCTGTCGCGCGATCCCAACGGCTTCGTGCTGATGGTCGAAGGCGGCCGCATCGATCACGCCAACCACGCCGGCAATGCCTATCGCGCGCTCGACGAAACGGTGTCGCTGTCCGATGCGGTGCGCACCGCCGTGCAGACCGCTCCGGCCGACACGCTGATCATCGTCACCGCCGACCATTCGCACACGCTCAACTTCGTTGGTTACCCGGTGCGCGGCAACCCGATCCTGGGCAAGGTGCGCGGCACCGGCGGCGAAGAAGGCGACCGCAGCCAGCTGGCTACCGACCTGGCCGGACAGCCCTACACCACCCTCAGCTACGCCAATGGCCCCGGCCACACCGGCGCGACCAATGCACAGCCGGCCGGGCCGAAAAAGTACCCGCACGAACCCAGCAGCAGCGAGCCGGCCCACGGCCGGCCCGACCTCACCCATGTCGACACCGAAGCGCCCAGCTACATGCAGGAATCGCTGGTACCGACCAAGTCCGAAAGCCACGGCGGCGAAGACGTCGGCATCTGGGCCACCGGCCCGGGCAGCGCGGCGTTCCGCGGCACGCTGGAAGAGAACGTGATCTACCACGTCATCGTGCAGGCCACCCCGCGTCTGCGCGAGCGCCTGTGCAAGGCCGGCACCTGCGACAGCGCCGGCGTGCCGGTGCAGTTGCCTACCCCGACCAGCTTCGAGGCAGCGGCAACGCGTTGATGTGCAGATGGCCGCGCGATGGCGACGGATGGGTCTACCAGCAACGCCGCCTTTCCGGACACGCCTCCCGCATGGGCGGAGCGCGTCCGAGATGATCCGCGGCGGTCTGATCGTTCTGCTGCATGATCACGTGGTGCCCAGTGCAGCACGTGCTGCGATGACGAGCACGACGATGGGCCGTCGTTGCCCAGCGCGGGCGATGCGATCCAGCGCCCGCCACCGTTCGCGCACAGCGGTGGCGGGCCCCTCCAGCAACGCTCCGCATCAAGTGAGCACCCGGTGACCGACACGCCGCCACTGCTGCCCGCCGCCCCGCCCGGCCCGGTGCTGGTCGCCTACAGCGGCGGCATGGATTCGCAGGTGTTGCTGCACGCGCTGGCGGCCATGCCGGCGTACCGCGAACGTGGCCTGCGTGCGCTGCACGTGCACCACGGCCTGCATGCCGATGCCGACACCTGGGCGGCGCATTGCCAGCGCAGCTGCACGGCGCTGCAGGTGCCGCTGCACATCGTGCGGGTGCAGGTCGCGCGCGATAGCGGCCTGGGGCTGGAGGCCGCCGCGCGGCAGGCGCGCCACGGCGCCTTTGCCGACAGGCTGGCGCCCGGCGAATGGCTGGCGCTGGCACACCATCGCGACGATCAGGCCGAAACGTTTCTGCTGCGCGCACTGCGCGCATCGGGCCCGGACGGCCTGGCGGCAATGCGGGCACAGCGCCCGTTTGCCCAGGGCATCTTGTGGCGCCCGTTGCTGGCGCATGCACGCGCGCAGCTGCAGGCCTATGCACGCCTGCACGGCTTGCACTGGATCGACGATCCCAGCAACGCCGATGCCCGCTACGACCGCAACTTCCTGCGCACGCAGGTGCTGCCGTTGCTGCAGCAACGCTGGCCGCAGGCCGCCGATGCCTTGGCACGCAGCGCCCAGCTGAGCGCCGACGCCAGCGACCTGCTGCTGCACGACGATCTGGCCGTGCTACCCGGCCTGCAGACCGAAAGCGGCGCCCTGGACCTGCACCTGTTACGCGCGCAGCCCGCCGCACGTCGGCTACGGTTGCTGCGCGCATGGGCCACCGCAGCCGGTGCGCCGCCGCTGCCCGCGCAGGGCGTGGCTGCGCTGGAGCGGGAAATCGACAATCACGCACCGGATCGGCAAGCCTGCTTTGCCTGGCAACAGGTCCAGGTGCGGCGCTGGCGACAGTGCCTGTACCTGCTTCGCCCAGCACCGGCATGGCCGGCGCAGTGGTGCGCGCACTGGGACGGCGCGAAGCCGTTGCGGCTGCCCGACGGCGCGCAGCTGCACCTGCAAGGCCCCGCGGGGCTGCGCTTCGCGCAACCGTTGGCGGTGCGCGGCCGGCACGGTGGCGAGCGCATCGTGCTGCCGCAGCGCAGGCATTCGCATCAACTCAAGCATGTCCTGCAAACCGCCGATCTGCCGCCATGGCAACGCGATCGCCTGCCGATCCTGTGGGCCGACGACCAGGTCCTCGCCGCCGGCGATCGCATCGTCTGCGCTGCGTTAAACGACTGGCTGCAAGCCCATGGCGCACGTCTGCAGTGGCGCGTCGATGCCGACGCGAATTGACCCGCCTGCGTGCGCGCCGCACACTTTAGCGATGGCCAAGAAGTCCTTGAACGAAACATCCCCGGTTGCCCGCTTCGAACAGTCGCTGGAAGAACTCGAGCAACTGGTGCAGAAAATGGAAGTCGGCGACCTGAGTCTGGAGCAGTCGCTCAGCGCTTACGAACGCGGCATCGGCCTGTACCGCGATTGCCAGCAGGCGCTGGAACAGGCAGAACTGCGCGTCCGCATGCTGACCGACCCGGCCCGCCCCGAGCTTGCCGAAGCCTTCGAACCGCCGTCGCCGGACGGCGGCTGAGGTGAGTTCCACGTTGTTCGAACACTGGATCGCTCGTACCGAACGCAGCCTCGACGCAGCCCTGCCCAGCGCTGCGCTGGCGCCGCAGCGTCTGCACGCGGCGATGCGGCACGCGGTGCTGGGTGGCGGCAAACGCATGCGGCCGCTGCTGGTGTACGCCAGCGGTGCGCTGTTTGGCGCCGAAGAAGAGCGATTGGATACCCCGGCCGTGGCGGTCGAACTGATCCACGCCTATTCGCTGGTGCATGACGACCTGCCGGCGATGGACGACGACGCGCTGCGCCGCGGCCAGCCCACCGTGCACATCGCCTTCGACGAGGCCACCGCCATCCTGGCCGGCGATGCCCTGCAGACCCGCGCCTTCGAATTGCTGGCCACAGCGCCAGTCGGTGCCGAGCTGCGTGTCGGCTGGTTGCAGAGCCTGACCAGCGCGGCCGGTGCCGCCGGCATGTGCGGCGGCCAGGCACTGGATATCGCTGCCACCGGTCAGTTGCAGTCGCTGCACGCTCTGCAGCGCATGCACGCGCTCAAGACCGGCGCGCTGATTCGCGCCGCAGTGCGCATGGGCGCGCTGACCGGTAGCGCCGCCGCGGCCGACCAGCAGCGCGTGGACGACTTTGCCGACGCGCTGGGCCTGGCCTTCCAGGTGCGCGACGACATCCTGGATGTGGAGTCGAGCTCGGCGCAGCTGGGCAAGACCGCCGGCAAGGACGCCGCGCAAGCCAAATCCACCTACCCCGCCTTGCTCGGCATGGACGGCGCCAAATCCAAGCTGGCCGAACTGGCCACACGCATGCGCGACGTGCTGCAGCCCTATGGCCAGCCCGGCGAAACCCTGGCCACCCTGGGCCGGTTTGCGGTGGACCGCGCGCACTAAACGCGTCTAACCAGGCGTTGCGAGCGGCTGCCAGGCGTGTGATCGGCGCGCGGACAGCGAATGCCGTTCCCAGGTTCGCTTTGCACGACACAGTTGCGCATTCCGTGCGCCACCGCACGGTCGACCGCACAGGTCCATTCAGGCAACGAGCGAGCCCGATCACAAAACGGCACATTGGTCGCCGGACTTTGTGTCAGCCGGCGACACACAACCGACAACATTTCATGACGGCCGGCACGCTTTATTGCTGAATTATCTGCACCGGTGATGTATCGGGATGCATAACCAATGCATGACATCCAGAAATATCGCTAATTGAATGACTTGTCGCGCCCGCTCGCTCTGCCTAGGTTTGGCCTGCCCGCGCTTGCGGGCATCCCCCGACCAAGGAGAGTCACTGGTGAAGAATGTTTTTCTCGCATCGTTTGCAGCAGGCACGCTTGCCGTCGTCGGCGTGCTCGGTTCGGCGCAGGCGCAGTCCGTGCGCGGACCGGTTCCGTTGACCATCGAACTGGCGCCAGTGGCCGACCAGGCCGGGCGACATCAAGGCAAGATCGCGGTCACCGTCACCAACAATGGCAGCCAGGTTGCCCGCGTTCCGACCTATCAGCTGCCGCTCAAGTCGCTGGACAATGGCATCCTGGACGTGAGTCGCGACGGCAAGCCGGTGGACTACACCGGGCGCCTGGTCAAGCGCGGCCTGCCCAAGGCCGCCGACTTCACCATTCTGCAGCCGGGCCAGAGCGTCAAGGGCGAGGTGGATCTGGCCGCTGCCTATGACCTGTCCACCAGCGGCAACTACACCATCCAGGTGCGCTCGTCGCTGCAATACGCGTCGCTGTCCGACGGCAGCCTGATGAAGGCGGCCAACGGCCTGCCGGCAGTCGCCACCAGCACCCCGCTCACCGTCTGGCTGGACGGCGCACGGCGTGGCGTACAGCGCCAGCTCGCAGTCGGCCCGACCGCGGTGGTCAACGGCATCAACTATCTCAACTGCAGCACCACGCGCACCAATCAGGCCGCCAGTGCCGTCACTGCCGCGCGCAACTACTCGCAGAACGCGCGCAACTACCTCAACGCCGGCAGCACCGGCGCGCGCTACACCACCTGGTTCGGTGCGTACAACGCCTCGCGCTATAGCCGGGTCAGCTCGAACTTCGTCAACATCGACAACGCGCTGGACCAGAACAACGGCCAGCTGACGATCAACTGCAGCTGCGAGGCGGATCTGGCCGATGCCTTCGCCTACGTCTATCCGAACCAGCCGTACGAGATCCATGTCTGCAACGCGTTCTGGAGTGCGTCGACCACCGGCACCGATTCCAAGGCCGGCACGCTGGTGCACGAGACCAGCCACTTCACCGTGGTGGCCGGCACGCAGGACCGCGTCTATGGTCAGTCCGGCGCGCGTAGCCTGGCGATCAGCAACCCGGCCCAGGCGATCACCAACGCCGACAGCCACGAATACTTCGCCGAGAACACCCCGGCGCAGAACTGATCGCGCCATCGTCTGAAACGACAAAGGCCCGGCAGCGATGCCGGGCCTTTTTCATCGCACCGCGCCGGATTACTTGATCAGGCGCAGCGTGAACGGGTAGCGGTAATGCTCGCCATTGTTGGCCTTGACCGCGGCCAGGATGCAGAACACCAGGCTGCCGATCCATACCAGGGTCGGCAGGAAGAACAGCATGCCGAACGACACCATGGCCAGGATCACCGCCACGATCATGGCCAGGACCACCGTGATCTGGAAGTTCAATGCCTCCTTGGCCTGATCGGTGGCAAACGGCTTGGACGGGCTGGCGTCCTTGCTGATCAGCCAGATCACCAGCGCGCCGACGAAGTAGGTCAGGATGCCCAGCAGATGTGCGGCCAGCGCCAGGGTGCGCTCCTCCGACGGCGTGCTGGTGCCGACCGGCGGCGGTGGCGGCGCGGCATGTGTCTCGAATTCGCTCATCTGTCTCCCCAAACATGATTGTGGTGCGGCGGACTATAACAACGATTCAGCCAGCCACCAGTGCGGGAAGACATGGTCTGGTTTTGCTCACCTGGCAGGAGCGATATCACGCACGCTGCGTGGATGCGATGCCGCCAGCGATAGCGCTGCCGCATGGCGCAAGCGGCGCCGGGCCAAGCTCCTTGTTGCTGCGCGCCGGGAAGGTCCACCCCGTGCGCCTTTGGCGGGGAATCGAGACAGCACACACGCAGGCCACCCGCAGGGCCAGCGCTGCGACAGGCCCCGGCCCGGCCCACCGACCATGCCCGTCAAACATGGCCGGCCTCAGCCGTCCCCTCAACTATCGCCGGCCACGGTCATCCGATTGACCAGCACCGAGCCGATCTTGACGTGCGAGCGTGGGTCGACATCGCTGCCCACCGCTTCGATGCCGGCAAACATGTCGCGCAGGTTGCCGGCGATGGTCAGGCCGTCGACCGGATAGGCGATGACGCCGTTCTCGATCCAGAAGCCGCCGGCGCCGCGCGAATAATCGCCGGTCACCGGGTTGACGCCGTTGCCCATCAGCTCGGTGACCAACAGGCCGCGCGACATGCCGGCGATCAGCGACGCCAGGTCGCCGGCATTGGCGATGACCTGCAGGTTGTGCACACCGCCGGCATTGGCGGTGGTCTGCAGGCCCAGCTTGCGTGCCGAGTAGCTGCCCAGCACATAGCGCTGCAGCACGCCGTCGGTGATCAGGGCCGAGCGCCGTGTCGCCACGCCTTCGCCGTCGAAGGCGGCCGAGCGCAACCCGCGGCGCAGATGCGGCAGTTCTTCGATGTTGAACCAGTCCGGGAACAGCCTGGTGCCGACGCTGTCGAGCAGGAAGCTGGCGCGGCGATACAGCGCGCCACCGGAAACCGCACCGAGCAGATGGCCGACCAGCGAGCGCGCCACTTCCGGCGCGAACAGCACCGGCAGCTGGCCGGTGGGCAGCGAGCGAGGCGCCAGGCGCGCCAGGGTGCGCTCGGCGGCATGCCGACCGATCGCATCCGGCGCTTCCAGGTCTTCGCGCGCCAGTGCGCTGCTGTACCAGCCATCGCGCTGCATGCCATCGCCCTGCCCGGCGATCAGCGCGCAGCTGATCGAGTGGTGGGTGCCGCGCTCGCGTCCGATGAACCCGTGCGAATTGGCGTACACCGACAGGCTGAGCCCGGTGCTGGCCGAGGCGCCATCGGAATTGCTGATGCGTGCATCGGCATCCCTGCCGGCGGCCTCGCAGGCCAGCGCCAGGTCCACCGCGGTGTCGGCGTCCAGCGCCCACGGGTGCCAGCTGTCCAGATCGGGGAAGTCATGCGCCATCAACTCCCGGTCGGCCAGGCCGGAGGCCGCATCGTCTTCGGTATAGCGCGCAATCGCGCAGGCCTGGGCCACGGTGGACTCCAGGCTGGCGTCCTGCAGGTCGGCGGTGCTGGCACTACCCTTGCGCTTGCCGAAGTACACCGTCACCGCGATGCCGCGGTCGCGGGTGGACTCGACCGTTTCCACATCGCCCAGGCGCACGTTGACGTCCAGGCCGCGCTCTTCGCTGCAACTCACTTCGGCCTGGGTGGCGCCGGCCGCGCGGGCGCGCTCGAGCAGGCGTTGCGAGATATCGGTCAGCGCATCCAGACGCTGCAGGCTGTCGTCGGTGACACGGGTTTCGGAGGAGAGTGCGTTCAATGCTTTATCCTTTGGATGCGGATCCGTCCGCGAAAGCCCGGCCATCGTGGCCGGACTGTCTGAATTTGGATGCGGATCCTCCGCAGAAAGCTCGGCCATCCCTGGCCGCAGTGTCTGAATTTGGTGCGGAGTCTTCCGCCGGAGTCCGGCCGTTCACGGCCGGAAATTTAACTAACCAAGTTTCGGGATGTAGTGGCAATGCGCGGACGCGATGAAGAGACCGGTGAATTTCGTGGCGCCAGCCGCAGCCAGCAACGGCGCGAGGCGCTGGAAATTTTCGACCTGGGCGAAAAGCTGGTGGCGCTCACCCCGGCGCAGCTGGCCAAGCTGCCGGTGCCCGAGTCGTTGATCCCGCATATCGAAGAGAGCAAGCGCATCACCTCGCACATCGCGCACAAGCGGCAGCTGGCGTTTCTGGCCAAGCACATGCGCCGCGAGGACGATGAAACGCTGGCTGCCATCCGCGACGCGCTGGATGCCAACAGCGACACCGCGCGCCGTGAAGTGGCGGCGATCCATCGCGTCGAGCGCTGGCGCGAGCGCCTGCTCGCCGAAGGCGACGTGGCGCTGGCCGAGTTGCTGGAAGCCTACCCGGCCGCCGATCGCCAGCAACTGCGCCAGCTGGTGCGCAACGCGATCCACGAACGCGCCAAGAACAAACCGCCGCGCGCCTACCGCGAGCTGTTCCAGGTGCTGCGCGAGCTGTCTCAGGAGCAGGGATTGGGGAGTGGGGATTCGGGATTGGAAGAAGACGACCGGAATCTGGAAGACGACGAATAGGGCCTGGCGGCCGCGATCGCGGAGCCGCTCAACGAGCGCCTCCGCCGCAGCCAAACTGGGCAGCATGCGTCCAACATCTGCAACCTGGGCAGGCGACACCTGAGCGCCGAGAACGCTGCGCGCCTCTCCTGCTGCGCTTCCCGATGCCCTGATCCCGATTCCCGGTATCAAGACCGACGCGGCGCAAGCCTCTGACACGCGATAGCCCGCTCCTGCCGTTGCGACTCCCCAATCCCGATTCCCGAATCCCCGCATCTCAGGCCTGCGTTCCGCCAACCGTGATGCCGTCGATCAGCAACGATGGCTGGCCCACGCCGACCGGCACGCTCTGCCCGTCCTTGCCGCACACGCCCACGCCTTCGTCCAGCGCCAGGTCGTTGCCGATCATGCGCACCTTCTGCATGGTTTCCGGGCCGTTGCCGATCAGCGTGGCGCCCTTGACCGGCGCGGTGACCTTGCCGTCCTCGATCAGGTAGGCCTCGGTGGCCGAGAACACGTACTTGCCGCTGGTGATGTCGACCTGGCCGCCGCCGAAGTTCACTGCGTAAATGCCCTTCTTGACCGAGCGGATCATCTCTTCCGGGTCGTGCTGGCCGGCGCGCATGTAGGTGTTGGTCATGCGCGGCATGGTCAGGTGCGCAAACGACTCGCGCCGGCCGTTGCCGGTAGGCGCCACGCCCATCAGGCGCGCGTTGTGGCTGTCCTGCATGTAGCCCACCAGCACGCCGTCTTCGATCAGCGTGGTGCACTGCGTCGGCGTGCCTTCGTCGTCGATATTGAGCGAGCCGCGACGTCCGTCCAGGGTGCCGTCGTCGACGATGGTCACGCCCGGCGAAGCGACGCGTTCGCCCATGCGCCCGGCGTAGACGCTGGTGCCCTTGCGATTGAAGTCGCCTTCCAGCCCGTGGCCGACCGCTTCGTGCAGCAATACGCCGGGCCAGCCCGGCCCGAGCACCACCGGCATCACGCCGGCCGGCGCGGGAATCGCCTCCAGGTTGACCAGCGCCTGACGCAGCGCTTCGCGGGCGAAGCCTTCCGGGCGGCCGTCGGCGAACAGTTCGGCATAGCCGTAACGGCCGCCGCCGCCGGAATAGCCGGATTCGCGCCGCCCACCCTGCTCGACGATCACCTGCACGTTCAGGCGCACCAGCGGGCGCACGTCGGCGGCCAGCACGCCGTCGCTGCGCGCGATCAGCACCGTATCCACCCCGCCGGACAGGCTCACCATCACCTGCTTGACGCGCGGGTCGGCGGCGCGCACGTACTGGTCGATACGGCGCAGCAACTCGACCTTGGTGGCGCTGTCCATGTCGTCGATCGGGTCGGTGGCCGGATACAGCGCGCGGCCGTTGCCGCGCACCAGCGCGCGGCTGGATTGCGCGCCGCCGTCGCGCGAGATCGCACGCGCCGACTGCGCCGCTTCCAGCAAGGTATCGCGCTGGATATCGTCGGAATACGCAAAACCGGTCTTCTCGCCGGCGATCGCACGCACGCCCACGCCTTGTTCGATGGAATGCGCACCGTCCTTGACGATGCCGTCTTCCACGCTCCAGCTCTCGCGTCGCGAATGCTGGAAATACAGATCGCCGAAGTCGATGCCGGGGCCCAGCAGGGCGCCGAAGGTGCGGTCCAGATGGCCGGCATCCAGGCCGGAGGGGAGCAGCAGCCGGGTTTCGGCCAGAGTGAGAGCGTTATCGGTCATGCGGTCAGGATGGGGCCCGCGCGCCGGGGAGACAAGTCGTCCGGCTGAACATGGGCGCGGCTATCATCGCCGGCTCGCTCTTCCAATCACTGCCTGCGCATGAAGCTCATCGCCCACGTTCTGGATGGCCACACGCTGGACATCCGCCCTGCCCCGCATGCGCGCGACTGGATGGACGCCACCGATCAACGCTATGCATACCGCTGCCTGCCACTGGCGATCGCGAACGCGCATGGCTGGGAGCTGCTGTGCCAGTCCGGTTTCGAGGCCAGTTGGGATGGGCGCGATGGGCTGGATGCACTCCGGATCGTTGCCGATGAAGGCAGCGTGGCGCCGGCGATCAGCCACTTCGGCTACGGCGTGCTGACCTTTCATGTGCCCTGCCTGTTTCGCACCGACGCAGGCGTCGACCTGTTCGTCACCGGCCCGTTGAACCGGCCCAAGGACGGCATCGGCGCGTTGAGCGGCCTGGTGGAAACCGACTGGAGCCCATACACCTTCACCATGAACTGGCGCTTCACCCGACCTGGCCAGGTGCGCTTCGACGCGGGCGAGCCGTTCTGCCATCTGTTCCCGCTGCAGCGGCAGCTGATCGAACAGGTGCAGCCGCGGTGGATGCCGCTCTCCGAGGCGCCGGAACTGGCGCAGCAGCACGCCGACTGGACCCGCAGCCGCACGCGCTTTCTGGATGAGCTGCCGGATACGCAATCGGCCGCGGCGCGCGAGAAATGGCAGCGGGGGTATTTCCGCGGCGTGGCCGGACCGGAGCAGACGGTGGTACCGGGCCATCGCGCGCGGCTACGGCTGC
The DNA here is from genome assembly GCF_024806475.1 of Xanthomonas sp. 4461. Taxonomy (NCBI): domain Bacteria; kingdom Pseudomonadati; phylum Pseudomonadota; class Gammaproteobacteria; order Lysobacterales; family Lysobacteraceae; genus Xanthomonas; species Xanthomonas sp. 4461. The sequence goes on from NZ_JANTYV010000001.1 coordinate 465,374, forward strand.
CGATGTTCAGGCGTGCCGGCAGCGACGACGACGCTGCAGCCGACTGAGTCCCTCAGCGCGGCGGCGCGGCGGGCTTGCCAGCTGGCACAGGTTTGCTCGGCGCACGCTCGCGCGCTTCGCGCTCGACCACGTCCACCTGCGGGTCCTTCCATGGCCCGGTGACGTGGTAGGTCTTGGCGCCGATCGCGCCCAGCGGCTTGCCGAGCACGGCGTTGGCGGCCGCGCCCACCGCCGCACCCACCGGCCCGCCGGCCACTGCACCGACCACGGTCAGCAGGTTGCCGGCCTTGGGGTTCACATCCACGGTCTGGTCGAAGGTCTGCGCGCGCAGATCGGTCTGGCCGCGGATGGCGATCTCGGCCGCGGGGCCTGCGATGCGGATGGCGTCGGTGCGCGCAAAACCGTCGCCGAAGCGCACCTCCCCGTCCAGCGTGTTGAAGGCCAGGCCCTTGGAGAAGAAATCGCGGAAGTCGAACATCAGCCGGCGCGGCAACTGCGCCACGCTGAGCAGGCCCAGCACGCGGCCGGCACCCGGATCCACTTCCAGCAGCTGGCCGTTGCGGACATCCACCTTCAGGTTGCCGTCCAGCGAGCCGAGCGCAAAGCCGGTCGGCGACCCCTGCCAGCCGGCGTTGAGTTCCAGTTGGCCTTCGCCGCCACGCAACTGGCCGCCCAGGGTGAGGTTCTGCAGCAGGTTGCCGAGGTTGCGGCTATCCACACGTGCCGACAGCCGCGTGCTGGCAGCATCGCCCTTGCCGCGCCAGGCGCCAGTCAGGCCGATGCTCTGGTCGTCCGAGCGCAGCTGCAGCTGATCCACCTGCATGCCGTCGGTGAGCCGGCTACTGCGCAGGATCGCCGCACCCAGGGTCATCTTGCCCACGCGCAGGTCGTCGATATCCAGCGCCAGCGGCGGGATCGAGACCGGGTCGAACTCGGCGACCGCGCGGCGTGCCGGTTCCGGCAGGGCACCGGCCAGCGGGTCGCCGGGCTCGGGGGCCGCAGGCTCGGGCGCATCGGCCACCGGCTGCCAGCGCACGGTGCTGAGCTTGCCCTGCACGATGCCGCCGTCGGCGTTGGGCACGGTGAGTTGGCCGGCCAGCGAGGGACCATCCAACGTGACCGCCACCGCATCGCGGGTCGGGCGCAGCCGCAGCCGGGTCTGCGGAAACACGCCGCCGATCATCAGCAGCCTATCCGCCTGCACGTCCACCTGTTGCAGCGGTACAGCATCCTTCCTGGGCGTGGCCGGCTGGCCCGGCAGCGGTGGCATGTCCGCATCGCTGCTGCCGCGCGCCAGGCTGATCCAGTCGATCGCGTCCAGCGAGGCGGTACGGCCGGTCACCACCAGTCCGTTGGCCGGCGGACGCTCGGTCACCGTGTCGGTGCCCATCACCACGCGCACGCCGGTCTGGTCGCCCTGGCTGCTGGCCTTGAGCGCCACCAGCTTGCCGAAGGCCACATCGATATCGCCATCGCCGACCGGCAGGGCCAGCTTGACCTGCGTGTCCAGCGGTTGGGAGGCGGCCTTGTCCAGCGGCGCGGGCAGGTCCAGCGTGGTGCCCACCAGCTCCGAGCGCAGCGTCAGCAGCGCCTGCGCATCGGCCTGCCCCGGCGTCGGCAGCGGCACATCCACGCCCACCTGCCATGGCGCGCTGCCATGCACGTAGGGGCGCAGCCACTCCATCTGCGGGGCGCGGTCGAACAATTCCTTGACATCCACGGTGGCGCCAAAGCGCGCCTCGAAGGCCTGCTTGGGGTCCTGCACAAAGCCACCGGCACGCAGCGCCAACTCGCCGGTGCGGCCCTGGTGCTGCACGCTCAGATGCTCGGCCGCAAATCCGCTGTCGCGATACTCGGCCTGCCCGCTGACCTGGTCGAAGGCCAGATTCCAGCGCGCGTCGGCCAACTTGGCGCCCTGCAACGCCACCGTGCCCTGCAGATGGCCACCCACGCCGTTGGTGCGCAACGGGCGCAGCAAATCGAAGCGCACCGTCGCCGGGCCGGACACGCTGAGGTTGCGCAAGGTATCGCCATAACGTTGCTCCAGCGGGCTCTTGCGCAACATGCCCAGCAGTTGCGCCGCATCGGCCTGGGTGGAAGCGCGCACATACAGCTCGGAGGTCTTGAAGCTGGGAATGCCGGCGTCCAGCTGCGCGATCGGGGTGCCGGCCAGATCGCCGCTGCCCTGCAACGAAAATCCATTGCCGACGAAGCGCAGATCGGCCTGCACCTGGTCCATCGCCGGCCAGTCCGGACTGAAGCGAATCGTGCCCTCGCGGATCTGCCCGAACGCCTCGAAGCGCCCGTCGTTGTCGTCGAACGGCCACTGGTCCAGATCGCCGCTGACCAGGCCGGTGCCACCGGTGATCACGCCGCCGGCCACGGCCATGTCCAGCCAGTCGATGGCCGCCTTGCTCATCTTGGAGCGGATCCAGAACTTGCGCGCCACCGGCAACGCCACATCGTCCAGTTGCGCGGCCAGTTGCATGCGCGGACGGCTGCCATCGTTCTGGAACCACAGCCCGCCGCGCACGTTGGCGCCATAGTCCCTGGCCTGCACGCGCAGGGCCGGGGTGGCGACCTGCCAGCCCGCACCTTCGCGCCAGCCGACGATCCTGCCGGCCAGTTGAATCTCATGCACCACGCCAAAGCCGGTGGGCCAGTCGAAGCGCACCATGGCGTCCGGCGCGGTTTCCAGCTCGCCGCCCTGTGCGTCGCCGTCGATGCGGCCGCGCAAACCGCTGATTCCGGGCGAATTGCCCACCGGCAGGAAACCGAGTTCTTCGATCTGCCCCTGCGCACGCACGGCGCCACCCTGCTCGCCGGCGATCTGAAGATCGGCCACACGCAGCTGCGGTTTGGACAGGGTCAACCAGCGGCGCAGCGCAGGCGACAGTTGATCGCTCAATGCGGCAGCGGCAATCAAGCCGGAGACTTCGCCCTGCCTGGCAACCACCGCATAGTGCCGCCCGCCGGCGATGCTCAGCCCGTCCAGATGCTGCAGCGCGGCCGCCTGGCCCAGCCGCAGCACCGGTGCATCCAGCCGCCAGCCGCCGTCGATGGTGTGCCAGCGCGCACGTGCCTGCAGGCGCTCCCAGCGCAGCGTGCGGCGCGCGGTTTCGTCCGGCAACGGCGCGCCGGACAGCGCAATCTGGGTGAGATCGGCATCGACGGTGACCCCAGTGATACGGCGGGCACGCAGCTGCGCCCAGGCCTGCAGGCGCCCACCGCCACCGTCCACGCGCATGCCGCCCACCTGCAGCAGCGACGCCCATGCGACCAGATCGGCCGGATCGGCCTGCGCATAGGCACTGCCGTCGCCGCTGTCGCGGTCGAATTCCAGGACTGCGGTCAGCGGGGCACGCTTGAGATCGATCCAGCTACGGCTGCCCACCTTGACCGTCGAGCCGCTCACGCGCAGACGCAGGTCGATCCGCGGCAAGGCGGTGTCCAGGCCGATCGATGGCGCGTTCACCTTCAGCCGCGCCTCGGCCAGCTGGATCTCGCCAAGCCGACGCAATGCCTCCAGCGGGTCGGAACGCTTCCCGCTCGGCAGGCCCTGCACAGACCACACGCCGTCGTCGCTGCGTTGCAGGGTCAGCGCCAACCCGCGCAGGCGCACCTCGGTCAACGAATGCCCGGGCAACAAGCCGGCGTACATCGCCAGCAGTACCTCCGCCTGGCCCACACGCACCTCGCCATGCGGGCCGATCCGCAAACCGTCCAGCCGCAGCAGCGGGCCACGCCGGGTCCACTCGGTGTCCAGACGATCGAAGGCGATCGGCTGCCCGGCGCGCTGACTCAACCAGTCGGCGATCTGCTGCGGGTGCTCCTCGGCCAACGGCAATGCCTGGCTCGCCGCGCCCACCAGCAACGCGACCGCCACCACCGCGAGCGCGCAGGCAGTGATCGCATAGCGGCGGAACAGGCGCAGACGGCGGCGCAGCGGGGTGGGCATTAACGGCGGGGAATGGTGAATAGGGAATAGGGAATCGCAGGAGCACAAACCGCGCCGCGCACACGATCATCCATCCGCGCGCGCCGCCATTCTAAATATGTCACCGGCACCTCGCAGAGCGCCTTTCGCTCCACCCCCATTCCCGATTCCCGACTCTCCATTCCCGGCCTCACAGCAGCACCACGTCGAACTGCTCCTGCAGATACTGATCGTCGGACTGGAAACGGATGCTCTTGCCCAGGAATTCTTCCAGCTCGGCCACCGCTGCGGATTCTTCGTCGGTGATGCGTGCGACCACCTTGGATGAGGCGATCACCAGCAGCCTTGCGGCATCGAACTGGCGCACTGCACGGGTGATCTCGCGGAAGATTTCGTAGGTCACCGTTTCTGCGGTCTTGATGGTGCCGCGCCCGCCGCACTGGCCGCAGGTTTCCGACAGCTGCCGCTCCAGGCTCTCGACGGTGCGCTTGCGGGTCATTTCCACCAGGCCCAGCGGCGAGAACTCGTACACCGTGGTCTTGGCGTGGTCGCGTGCCAGCGCCTTTTCCAGGGTGCGCAGCACCTGGCGACGGTGCTCGGGATCGTCCATGTCGATGAAGTCGATGATGATGATCCCGCCCAGGTTGCGCAGCCGCAGCTGCCGCGCCACCGCCTGCGCCGCCTCCAGGTTGGTGCGGAACACGGTTTCTTCGAGATTGCGCTGGCCGACGAACGAACCGGTGTTGACGTCGATGGTGGTCATCGCTTCGGTCTGGTCGATCACCAGATAGCCGCCGGACTTGAGCGGTACCTGCTTGTTCAAGGCGCGGCCGATCTCGTCCTCGACCCCGTACAGGTCGAAGATCGGCCGGTCGCCGGTGTACAGCTCCAGCCGCTCGGCCAGCACCGGCATGTACTTGGCCACGAAGGCCTGCAGTTGCACGAAGGTTTCGTTGGAGTCGACCTTGACCTTTTCCACGTCCTTGCGGATCAGGTCGCGCACCGCCCGCAATGGCAGGCTCAGGTCCTCATAGATGATGCTGCACGGCGGCGCTTCGCGCCCGCGCCGCTCGACCACCGTCCACACCCGCGACAGATATGCGATGTCCTCGGCCAGCGCCTCGGCTGGCTGGCCCTCGGCATTGGTGCGGATGATGTAGCCGAAGCCGCCGTGCTGGGCCGACACCTCGCTGACGATGGTCTTCAGGCGCAGCCGCTCGGCCTCGTCCTCGATCCGTGCCGACACCCCGACGATCTTGGACTGCGGCAGCAGCACCAGGTAGCGCGAGGGAATGCTGATCTGGGTCGTGAGCCGTGCGCCCTTGGTGCCGATCGGGTCCTTGACCACCTGCACCACGATGTCCTGCCCGTCGCGCAGCAGCTCCACGATCGGCACCGCTGCGGCCGGCGGCGGCGGGATCGGGGTTTCTTCGGTATCGACCACGCTGGCCGGTGCCGGTGCCGGGCGCACCACGTCGTTGGCGTGCAGGAATGCCGCACGCTCCAGCCCGACCTCGACGAATGCCGCCTGCATGCCGGGCATCACCCGCTGCACCTTGCCCTTGTAGATGTTGCCGACTACGCCCCGGCGCCAACCGCGCTCGATATGCAGCTCCTGCAGCATGCCGTTCTCGATCACCGCCACGCGGGTTTCGCGCGGGGTGACGTTGACCAAGATCTCTTCCGACATCAATGCGCTCCGAAGGCTGTGAGCAACTGCGAGGTGTGGTGCAGCGGCAATCCCATCACGCCGGAATAGCTGCCTGACAAATGGCTGATAAAACGTTCTGCGCGCCCCTGGATCGCATAGGCGCCGGCCTTGCCCATGGGCTCGCCACAGGCCGCATACGCGGCGATCTGCACCTCATCGAGCGTGTCGAAGGTCACCTCCGACACCACCACTACCTGCGCAGGGGCGCGCTGTGCGCAGACTAGAACCACCGCCGTGAGTACCTGGTGGGTGCGCCCGGACAACACGCGCAGCATCGCGATCGCGTCGTCGACATCGACCGGCTTGCCGAACACGCGCTCACCCAGCACCACTTCGGTATCGGAGCCCAGCACGATCGCATCGGGGTCGCGCGCCTGCACCTGCGCAAGGCCGGCATGCGCCTTGTCCAGCGCAACGCGCCGCACGTATTGTTCGGGCGATTCAGCGGGCGCGCGCAGCTCGGGCACATCCAGTTCCAGGATCTGGAATGGCACATCCAGGCGTTGCAGCAGTTCTTGTCGGCGTGGCGAACGGGAGGCGAGATAGAGCATCCGCCCAGCATACCTGTTGGCCGTGCTCGCCCGCTGACTTCGCACCCCGCGCGGCGGTTGCGCGGCAGCGTTCGACTCACAACATATTCATCCACCTCCCAACACGCTCGCAGCACAGACAAGGAGATCCCATGCGTACCACCTTCAAGCCGTTGTTGCTGGCCCTGTCCATCGCTGCCGGAACCGCCATGACCGCACACGCCCAATCCGCGTCCAACTACACCATCCCCAACGATGGCACCCTGCTCAACATCTCGGCCGAAGCCGAAGCCAAGCGCGTGCCGGATATCGCCACGTTGTCCGCAGGCGTGGTCACCCAGGCTGCCGACAGCAACTCCGCGATGCGCCAGAACGCCGAACAGATGAGCAAGGTCATGACGGCGGTAAAGGCCGCCGGCATCGCCGACAAGGACGTGCAGACCAGCGGCATCAATCTGAGCCCGCAGTACACCTATAAAGAAAACGAGGCGCCCAGGATCAACGGCTACCAGGCCAGCAACACGGTCAGCCTGAAGGTGCGCGACATCTCCAAGCTCGGCAAGGTGCTCGACACCCTGGTCGCGCAAGGCGCCAACGACATCAACGGCCCCAGCTTCTCGGTCGACCAGCCCGAGCCGGCCTACGACGAGGCCCGCGTGGCCGCACTGAAGAAAGCCCAGACCCGCGCCGACACCTATGCCAAGTCGCTGGGCCTGAAGGTGCGCCGCATCGTCAGCATCTCCGAAGGCCGCAGCGGCGGCGGCGTGATACGCCCGATGATGATGGCCGCCTCGATGCGCTCGGCCAAAGCCGAGATGGACACCCAGGTGGCGCCCGGCGAGAGCACGCTGTCGATCACGCTGGATGTGACCTTCGAACTGGGTCGCTGAAGAAGCAATCCCATTCCGCAGCTTGTCGCTCACTGCCCTCCCCGGAGGGCAGTGTCGTTTTCGCAGTCCCTTCGAAAGACGTGCTGCTTTGTCGTCTTCATGCGAACCATTAAGTTTCTTTTAAACCCTTAAAGACCGCCGGCTGGCAAGTGTCCAAAGTCACAGTGCTTGGACATGAATACGCGGATATGTGCATTTGTGCTTAAAAAAACATGAAATTTAGAGAAAACGTTCTTTAAGCAGCCTCTACAGCTCTCTAGCATCGGTTGTCAGCGCACCGTCATATTCGTGATGGCGCTCCTCTGGAGAGAGATGATGTCCGGCAACGTTGCTTCAAAGCGCACCTTCCATCCAGCGTCGCGGGCACGCTATGCCCGCATCAGCGTGCTTGCGCTCGCGCTGAGCGGCGCCGTCGGCGTGCTGGCCTCCGGCACTGCCGCCGCACAAAGCACGACTGCGGGGATTTACGGCAGTGCGCCCGCTGCCGCCGGTGCAACGGTCACGGCACAAAGCGATACCGGCTTTGCCCGGACCGCGATCGTCGATGCCAACGGGCGCTACGCGATCGGCAATCTTCCCGTCGGCACGTACACGGTCACCTTGCAACGCGACGGACAATCCGTAGAGACACGCAAGAACATCGCCCTGCGCGTCGGCGCAGGCACCGATGTGTCGTTCGGCGGCGCGGCCGCTGGCGACACCGCCACCCTGGGCACGATCACCGTGACCGGCCAGAACATTTCGCCGGTGGATGTGTCCGCCACCGCCTCGCGCACCGTGATTACCGCCGAGCAGTTGCAGCGTTTGCCGCTGGCGCGTTCGGGCGAGGCCATTGCGCTGTTGTCGCCCGGCGCTGTGCAAGGCAGCGGCTACTTTGCAAACGGAAATACCATCTCGTTCGGCGGTGCCGGCGTCACCGAAAACGCCTATTACCTCAACGGCTATCTCAGCTCCAATCCGCTTTCCAACATCGGTGGCGTCACCTTGCCGTTCGGCGCGATCGACCAGCAGGAAACCTATACCGGCGGCTACAGCGCCCGTTACGGGCGTTCGGCCGGCGGCGTACTCAGCCAGGTCGGCAAACGCGGCACCAACGAATGGCATTTCGGCGCGCAGACCCTGTGGCGCCCGAAGTCGCTCTCCAGCACGGACAAGAACGTGCTGTATCCCGACACTGCGCCGCCGGACGGGTACGAATATAGCGACCCCACCCTGCCCGGCACCCTGTACCGCAGCCGCAAGGACGACCGGTTCTGGAACACGGTCTACAGCGCCTATGCCGGCGGCCCGCTGATCGAGGACCGCCTGTTCGTGTTTGTGGCTGCAGAACAGGAACGCAGCGAAGGCGTTTCCACGGCGCGTCGGGACGACCCGGTCATCGGCCGCAACAACTACCGCATCGATGAACCCAAGGTCTACGCCAAGATCGACTGGAACATAAACGACAGCAACATCCTCGAACTGACGGGCGTCAAGAACAACTACCGCGAGGCCGGCAATTACACCGACTTCACCGGCTACTCCGGCGTCGACGGCGACGCCAACGGCGCATTCGCCGATACGGTCAAGGTCAACGACCGCTATTACATCGGCAAGTACACCAGCTACATCACCGACGATCTCACCTTGAGCGCCACCTACGGCAAGAGCCGTCAGACCGATTTCCGCAACAACCCCAGCACCGCACCGCTGCTGACCAACACCAATCTGCAGGACCCGGCCATCACCGGTGGCAGCGAGATCCGCAACAACCAGACCTCCAGCCAGGCGCGCGATGGCGAAAACAAGACGCGCGGTCTGCGCATCGACCTGGAATATGTGTTGGGCAGCCACACCCTCACTGCAGGTGTGGACAACATGTATTTCAATGCCAACAACGAAGGCGTCATCACCACCGGCCCGGGCTTCCGCTGGATCTATGGGCGCTCGTCGCGCCCCACCTCGCCAATCAGCGCTGCGCTGGGCGTGGGGCCGGCCGGTGGCAATGGCTACTACGCTTATCGAACGGTGTTCAATACCGCAACCAGCATGTCGGTCGAGCAAAAGGCCTACTTCCTCGAAGACAAATGGCAGGTCAACGACAAGCTGCTGCTGACGCTGGGTATCCGCAACGACAAGTTCACCAACTTCAACGACGCGGGTGCGCCTTACGTGACCAGTGGCGATCAGTGGGCACCGCGCCTGGGGCTGAGCTGGGACGTGTTCGGCGACTCCTCGCTCAAGGTCTACGGCAATGCCGGTCGCTACTACCTGGCGTTGCCTAACAGCGTGGCCATCCGTGGCGCATCGCCGTCCACGTTTACGCGCGAATACTTCACCTACACCGGCATCGATGCGCAGGGCAGCCCGACCGGGCTGACGCCGGTCGCGGTCGATCCATCCGCCGGATTCTCCTGCTCGGGCAACATCGTCTCCTCCAATCTGGAATGCGGTCAGGCACCGGATGCCGCCGGCATCGCCGCCACCGACCTGAAGTCGATGTACCAGGACGAGTTCATGCTCGGCTTCGACAAGACCCTGGGCGAGAGTTGGGTCACCGGTGCCAAGGCGACCTACCGCACGCTCGGCGCCACCATCGACGACGTCTGCGATGCCGACCGGATGCGCACCAAACTGACTGCATCGGGTATCGACCCGAGCACCGTCAACGTGCCCGGCTGCATCATCTTCAACCCCGGCGAAACCAACTCCTTCAGTCTGGCCAACCTCAATGGCTCCGGCCGCACCTCGGTGTCGATGTCGCCCTCGGACTGGGGCTTCGACAAGGAGGCCAAGCGCACCTATCTGGCAGTGGACCTGTTCCTGCAGCATCCATTCGATGGCAAATGGGAAGGCCGCATCGATTACACCTGGTCGCGCAACTTCGGCAATACCGAGGGCCAGGTTAAATCCGATATCGGCCAGACCGATGTCTCCAAGACCCAGGACTGGGATGCCGCTGCGCTGATGTGGTACGCAGGTGGCTACCTGGCCAACGATCGTCGCCATCAGATCAAGATCTACGGCTCTTACCAGATCGCACCGGAATGGCTGATTGCAGGCAATATCCGCGTGCTGTCCGGCACACCGAAGTCCTGCCTGGGCTATGTCAGCATCAACGGCATCAGCGAAGATTCCGATGCCGGCGACCCGGTGGGCTATGGCTCCTCCTACCACACCTGCAACGGCCAGCCATCGCGTCCCGGCGATGCCGGCCGGTTGCCGTGGACCAAGATCGTCGACCTGGGCCTGACCTATCGCCCGGCGTTCGCTGGCAACAAGCTCGCCATGACCCTGCAGGCCTTCAACATCTTCAACGAGCGCAAGCCGCTGCAGGTGGATTCGACCTGGGAAGACGACACCTTCACCCTGTCGAACACCTACAACATGGGCAGGTTCTTCACTCAGCCGCGCTATGCCATGTTCTCGGTGTCGTACGACTACTGACGCACTCTCCCGTCAGCGTCGTTTCCCCAGCCCCGCAAAACGGGCTGGGCTTTTCTACTGCAAACGCCCAGCTCCGGCTGGGCGTTTGCTTACGAGTATTCCTGTCTGTTTGCGCCTTGAAGCCGGCCAGCGATCGATATCGACATGATCGCGGAATCACTCCGGCATCCTTCGCGATGCGCAACGCCCTTCGCAGACACGCGCCGCGCTTGTGCAGCCGCGCGCGCTGAGGTAAACCTACGCTACCGGATGGTGTAGTGCGTCCGGGCCGCGCTGGTCCTTTCCGCAGTTCCGTTCTGGAGGTGGATGATGGTTCGCACGCAATCGCAGGTTTCTTCCCGTCCCTTTGGCATCGATACCTCACGCGTGCTGGCGATCAGCACGGCCGTGGCGCTGCATTTGCTGGCCGGCGGCTTGTTGCTGATCCCGCTATCGCACCGGGCGATTCCGCAACCGCCACCCGAGCCGCGCTGGGTCATGCCGATCACCATACCGACCGCACCGCCGCCGCCCTTGGTCCCGGTCGATGTGAAGTTCAAGCCGCAGACGCATACACCACCGAAGACCGTACCGGTCGCGGTCCCGGTGCCGACCCCTCTCATCGACCATACCCCGGTGCTGGATAGCGCAACGGTTGCCCTACCGGCAGCCAACACCGCGATGGACAGCGCGCCCACCATCGCTGCGCCCAGTGGGCCGATCGAGGCAGGCCAGCTGCAGTATCTGAGCTCGCCCGCACCGAGTTACCCGGCGGCGGCATTGCGTGCGGGGCAACAAGGCACGGTGCTGCTGCGCGTGCTGGTCGGTACCGATGGACGCCCGGCCGAAGTCAGCGTGCAGACCAGCAGCGGGCATCGCGCGCTCGATCTGGCCGCACGCAGCCAGGTGCTGCGCAGCTGGCGCTTTCAGCCGGCGATGCAGAACGGCCAGGCGGTACAGGCCTACGGCCTGGTGCCGGTGAGCTTTTCGTTGAATTGAATGGCGACCCGATGCGGCGGCCTGCAACTGCCGCCGCCGCATCGATACGACCGCCCACACGCGAACGAAAACTGCCGGCCATGCCGCTACGCACGAGCGCGTTCGGGTTGGCAGGCAGATCCAACATCGCCGCGGCGTCCGTCGATAGACGCATCCGCCATCGATCGCCGGTAACGGCACATCGCGTCAGCAGGCGCTGGACATACCGCACGCGCTTGCAACCTGGAACGCTCATGACGCGCCGGCCCCGTCATCAGGGAGGCGCAGCCGGTGTTCGGAATCGGCATGCGCCATTCGCACCGTGGTCGGTCCGCGCCATCCAGACACACCTGGCGACTGCTCGCCAGGTCGTGTTGGCTACCCGGTTGCGTCCCTGGTGACGTACGGCGACCACCGCAGCTTGCTGCGGGATCAGCACGACCTGCGCGCCTTGCTATGCGCGGTGATACGGATGATTGGCCAGCATCGCCGCAGCGCGGTACAGCTGCTCGGCCACGATCAGCCGCACCAGCATGTGCGGCAAGGTGAGCGGGCCGATCGACCAACTTTCATTGGCGTTTTTCAGTACCTCGGCGGCATGGCCTTCCGGGCCGCCGATCAGGAAGGCCAGATCGCGCCCCTGCCCGCGCCAGTGCTCCATGCGCTGGGCAAGCTGCTCCGAACTCAGCGGCCGGCCTGGCACATCCAGTGCCACTACATGCGCGTTCTTGGGGAGCGCGGCGATGACGCGGCGGCCTTCGTCGTCGATGGCGCGTTGCCCATCGCGGCCCTTGCCGCGCAGCCCGGGTTCGATTTCGACCAGCTCCAGCGGCATCCAGTGCGACAGACGTTTTTGATATTCGGCAAAACCTTGCGCCACCCAGGCCGGTGCGCGCTCGCCGGTGGCGATGAGTCGGCATTTCATCGGCACATGATATCCGCGTCACAGCCTGCGCAGTCCGTGACGATTTGTCGTTGCGTGTCATGGCGTGGTTACAGCCGGCAATTAGTGTCGCCCGACCACCCAGCCAAGCAGGAGTCGTTCGATGCCGATTTTCGATCCCGCCCGCCGCCAGGTCCTCAAGGGCAGCGCCGCCGTCATGGCCGCCGGCGCCCTTGGCAGCTTGGGCGCCTTGCAGTCGCGCCAGGCCCAGGCCGCCACGTCTGCGTCGGTGCGCCTTGCACCGGTCCCCAGCCGCTACGGCCCGCTTGCACCGGTCGCCGACCAGAGCACCGGCTTGCCCTTGCTGCAGCTGCCGCGCGGCTTCAGCTACCGCTCGTTCGGCTGGAGCGGCGATCGCATGGACGATGGCCAGCCCTGCCCCGACCGTCACGACGGCATGGCCGTGGTCGGTCTGCGCCGTCCCGACTGGCGGCCGGGCAGCGACCCGCTGCGCGGCCTGGAGTACGTGTTGATCCGCAATCACGAGCGCGGCGCAGGCAGCCCGTTCCGCGCACCGGCGATGTACGACACCGGCATCGTCAGCGGCACCCAGTCCGCCGGCGGCGGCACCACCACGCTGAGTTACGGCCGCCGTGGCTGGGGCAGCCTGGAACCCAGCCTGGGCGGCACCCTGGTCAACTGCGCTGGCGGGCCGACTCCGTGGGGCAGCTGGCTGAGCTGCGAAGAGATCAAGACCAACGCGGTGTCCAGCACCGGCCGCAAGCACGGCTATGTGTTCGAAGTGGACCCGGACAGCCACCGCACCACCGGTCGTCCGCTGGTGGGTCTGGGCCGCTTCAGTCATGAGGCGGTGGCGATCGACCCGCGCACCGGCATCGTCTATCTCACCGAGGACGACCGCAACAAGGCCGGCCTGTATCGCTTCATTCCCAACGACCGCCGCGGCCGCAACGGCTCGCTGGAAAACGGCGGCCGCCTGCAGGCCGCGCGCGTGCGCGGACGTCGCAATGCCGACCTCACCGTGGCCAGCATCGGCCAGCAGTTCCAGCTGGAATGGGTGGATATCGAAGAGCCGGATCTGGACAGCATCGCCGCACCGGCCGGCTTTGCCGACATCGGCGCCAACGACACCTTGAGCGGACCGTTTGCACAGGCCTGGGCCGATGGCGCGCTGCGCATGAGCCGTGGCGAAGGCATCTGGTACAGCTACGGCAAACTCTTCATCGTCGATACCAGCACCGGCGTGGATGCGCAGGGCCGGCGCGGTTACGGCAATGGCGCAGTGTGGGTGCTGGACCTGTTCACCCAGCGCCTGAGTGCGCTGTTCGTCAGCGGCAATCAGCTGGCCGCGCACAATCCGGACAACGTCACCGTCAGCGCGCGCGGCGGCGTGGTGCTGTGCGAAGACGGCGGCGAAAGTCCGGACGAATACGGCCCCGGCGCGCGATTGCTCGGGCTGACCCGCGGGGGCGAATCGTTCTACCTGGCCAAGAACAACGTGCAGCTCACCTCGCAGCAGATCGCCGCTGCCGGCAAGACCATTGCCGAGGGCGACTATCGCGATACCGAGTTCTGCGGCGCCTGCTGGGACCCGCTGGCGCGTACCTTGTTCGTCAACATCCAGACCCCGGGGATCACCCTGGCCATCACCGGCCCGTGGGAGCGCGGGCCGCTTTAAGCCGCGCAGCGGTGAGCGACGGCAGACGCAAAAACGGCGCCCCAAGGGCGCCGTTCGTGTGTTGCGCAGTGCACACCGTGCAGTGCGTGACTCAGGGCTGCTCGTCGGCGTCGTCTTGGTCGGAGGGACGCTGGTCGCCCACCGTCCACAGGCGCTCCAGCGCGTAGAACTCGCGGACGCGCGGCAGCATCACGTGCACCACCACGTCGCCCAGGTCGACCAGCACCCATTCGGCTTCTCGCTCGCCTTCCACGCCCAGCGGCATCACGTCCAGGCGCTTGGCGAACTTGACCACTTCGTCGGCGATCGATTTGACGTGGCGGGTCGAGGTGCCAGAGACCACCACCATGTAATCGCAAACGCTGGACTTGCCGCGTACATCGATCTCGACCACGTCCTTGGCTTTCAGCTCTTCGACAGCCTCGCGCACGGTGGCCAACAGGGCCGGCACGGACGGCGGCGGATTCGGAATGGAGGTCTTGATGACTTGGGCTTGGCTGGTCAAAGCGGCAACTCGATGGAATTGGCGTGAATTATAGGCCGGTCCGGGCGGACGCGTGTTCAGCTAGCCGGGCGGGCGCAGCCGTACAGGCCTTCCCGGGCAATGAAGCTGGCCACTGCTGCCGGGACCAGCGCCTGCCAGGCGCCGCCGGCAGCGATCTGCGCGCGCACGGCGCTGGCCGATTCGCCGCGCATCGGGTGGTGCAATTGCCACAGCCGGCCGGCCGGCGCGGCGACCAACTCGTCGGCATTGGCAGACCAGCGGCCCTGCACAGCAGCGGCCAGTTGCGGCGCGTCGCGCAGGTCCAGGGACGTGCCGGGCCGCGCGGCGATGACGAAGTGCGCCAACTCGAACAGCGCCTCCCACTGGTGCCAGCGATGCAATTCGACGAAGGCGTCGGCACCCAGTAACCAGGCGATCGGCGTGGCGGGGCCAAGTGCCTGGCGCAGCTCGCGCAAGGTCTCCACGGTGTAGGACGGGGCCAGCTGTTGGCGGGCGCGCTGCAGCTCGCGGCGGTCTAACTGCAGCCCGGGTTGGCCGGCGAGCGCCAGCTCCAGCATCTGAGCACGCTGCGCGGCAGTGGCGCGGGGTGCGGCGCGATGCGGCGGATCGGCAGCCGGCACCAGGTGCACAAGCGCTGCGAGTTCGTCGCGCGCTGCGCAGGCGATGGCCAGGTGACCCAAGTGGATCGGATCGAAGGTGCCGCCGTAGTAGAGGTGGAGCCGGGAATCGATGTGGGATCGGGATTGGGGATGGGGGAGTGGGGAGTCGGAAAGAAGCGGGTCTGAAGCGGCGGCCTGAGCATCGGTGGCTGGTGACGTTGCAGCCACACCGGTGGGAGCTGCCGACTTTGCGCCTTGCCCTGCGGTGTCACTGGTTGCAGGCTCCCGCTCCCCGGCGCCGGTGCCTGGCTCAGCGGTTCCGGCCTGCTCCGCGCTCACGCCAGCAATCTCACCGCGCGTGCTTCGGCCACTGCGACCAGCAGGCGTTCCAGGCCGACCCAGGCATCGCCGTCGGCGCGGCCCTTGGCCATGCGGTCCACCAGGCCGGCTTCGGCGACGAAGCGTTCCCAGCGGCGCGGCTCGGGATGGCGCTGCAGCGCGCGCTTGAACGGGGCCTGGCGGGATTCCCAGATGCCCTGCGATTTCATTTCCGCAGCCAGGTTGCCCCCATTGGCCTGCACCTTGGCCAGGGCAGCAGTGCGCAGCAGTTCCTTGATCAGGATCGGCATCAACGCCGCCACCGCTTCGCCTTCGGCACGCAGTCCGGCCAGCATGCGGATCACCGCAGCGGCCTGACCGGAGAAGGTGGTTTCGGCCAGCCGGAACACGTCGTAGCGCGCGGCATCGGCCACCAGCGATTCCATCGCCTCCAGATCCAGCGTCTTGCCATCGGCCAGCAAGGCCAGCTTGTCGATCTCCTGCGCGGCGGCCAGCAGATTGCCTTCCACCCGCTCGGCCAGGCGCTGCACCGCGGCCGCATCGGCGCGCAGCCCCTGCGCGCGCAGGCGGCGCTCGATCCAGTCGGACAATTCGTGCGGCTTGATCGCCCAGGCCACGGCAATGGTGCCGATACGACCGATCGCCTCGGCCCACTTGCCCTGGTGCGCCTTGCTCCAGTCGTTGGCAGTGATCAGCAGCACCACGTCCGGCGGCGGGTTGGCGCAGAAGCGGGTGATGACCTCGGCGCCGTCCTTGCCCGGCTTGCCGCTGGGCAGGCGCACTTCCACCAGCCGGCGCGGGCTGAACAGGCTGGGCGCGTTGAAGCTGGCGTCGAGCTGGTTCCAGTCGAACTCGCGACCATCGGCATCGAATACCTCGCGCTCGCCGATGCCTTCGGCGCGCGCACGTGCACGCACCGCATCGGCCGCTTCGAGCACCCGCAAGGTTTCCGGGCCGGCGATCAGATAGGCCGGCTGCAACGGCTGGCTGGACTGGCCGGCCAGCTGTTCGGGGCGAAGTTCCATGACTACGGAAGTTCCATCACTACAAGGGCACGCGCGACTGAAGCGTCACGGACAAGACAGCGTCTGCAGCACTCGCCGGGGCATGGCGACCGCGCAGCAAGCGCACCATGCGCCTGGCGCAATCCAGTTCCGGACTCCGGGCGCGCTTGCCCGGCAGCTGCGCGGACGGGCTGATCACGACCCGCTCAGTTGTTCGACGAAGAGGCGGGCGGCAGCGACGCCGGCACGCTCGATTCCGGCGTCGACGGCTGCACGGGCGGCGTGGCGGCCGGCGGCAGCGGCGCGGTTGGCGTGCTTTCCAGGCTCTCGCCGCGCTGTACGCGCGCGCGCACCACGCTATCGATACGCCGCAGGATCGAGGCCGACATGTCCTTGCGCAACTCGTCGGCCAGGATCTCGCGCTCGGTCGCGGTACCGGTGGCATCCACCGGCGGCGACACGTAGTCGCGCGACAGCTCGATCACCTGCTGCGGCACCAGCACCGCCCCGTTGGCGGTGGTGACGGTAAAGATGGCGGCGTAGCGCAGGCTGTATTCCTGCGCACGTCCCTGGCTGTCGATGGCGATCGGCAGATCGCCCCAGCGCTCGGACAACACCTGCACCTGCGCAAAGCCGGTCTTGGCGTCTTCGTCGGCCAGCGTGGCACCGGCCGCCCTGAGGCCACGTCGCAGCAATTTGGCCAGTTCGCTGTACTGCACTGCGGACTGCACCTTCACCGCCGGGGTATCGGGTGGCAACGCAAGCGAATTGCGCAGGTGGAAGCCGCAGGCGGTGAGGCTGGAGACCAGCACGAGGGACGCAGCGAAAGCAGTAGGAAATCGAATCATGGGCACAGTCTGGATGAGCGCCCCGGCGGCGGCAACAGGCGGCTAGCCTGACGCAGCCCGCGTGAACGGGGCTTGATAGGCGCCGCGAAACCACCCGGCGCCCAGGAATGACAAACGCGTCGCCACGCGCCGGTGAAACGAATGACCACAACCCTCCCCCGACAATCTCACCTGCACGTCGCCAAGCGCGACTGAAATGCAGTACCGGGAACCATCACGTTGACTTTGGCCATGCGTCGCGACGCACCGGCGCCGTTGATCGCAGCGAACCGCTGCAGCGACCGGACCTGCGCAGCACCACGCGCCAGTGCGGCAGATTGCCAATACCGCCGCAGCAAGCTCGCACCGCGCCGCCACGCCGATCCGGGAACTGCCCGGATCGGCAATGGCAACCCGAGCGATCACCCCGCCACGATGTTCACGATCTTGCCCGGCACGATGATGATCTTGCGGATCGTCAGCCCATCCAGGAATTTCGCGGCATTGGGCTCGGCCTGGGCCAGCGCTTCGATCTGCTCGCGTGCCGCGTCCGCGGCCACCTCGATGGTGCCGCGCAGCTTGCCGTTGATCTGCACCGCCAGCGTCAGTGCATCGCGCACCAATGCGCTGGCGTCGACCTGCGGAAACGCAACGTCTTCCAGCAGCGTTTCGCCACGGCCCAGCACCTGCCACAAGGCGTGGCTGGCGTGCGGGGTGATCGGGTTGAGCAGCAGCACCATCGCTTCCAGCGCTTCCTGCCGCACCGCCCTGCCCTGGTCGCTGGCGTCGTCGAACTTGGCCAGCGCGTTGGACAACTCCATCACCGCGGCGATGGCGGTGTTGAAGCTGTGGCGGCGGCCATAGTCGTCGCTGACCTTGCCAATGGTTTCGTGGGTCTTGCGGCGGATCGCCTTCTGCTCGGCGCTCAGGCTGGCGGCGTCCAGCGCCGCTGCGCTGCCCTCGCCCACATGCTTGTGCACCTGCACCCACAGCCGGCGCATGAAGCGCGCCATGCCGTCCACGCCGGCTTCGTTCCACTCCAGCGATTGCTCGGGCGGCGCGGCGAACATCGAGAACAGCCGCACCGTGTCGGCGCCGTACTTGGCCACCATCGACTGCGGGTCCACGCCGTTGTTCTTGGACTTGGACATCTTCTCGGTGCCGCCGATGTGCACCGGCTGGCCGTCGGCAATCAGCACCGCACCGGTGACGCGGCCGCGCTCATCGCGCTGGATCTCGACGTCGGCCGGGTTGATCCAGTCCTTGCCGCCGTTGTCGGCGTCGCGGTAGAAGGTGTCGGCGATGACCATGCCCTGGGTGAGCAGGTTGGTCACCGGCTCGTCGCTGTCCACCAGCCGCGCGTCGCGCATGAGCTTGTGATAGAAGCGGAAGTACATCAGGTGCAGGATCGCGTGCTCGATGCCGCCCACGTACAGGTCGGCCGGCATCCAGTAATTGGCGCGGCGATCGACCATGTCGCGTGCGTTGGGGCTGGTGTAGCGCGCCACGTACCAGCTCGACTCCATGAAGGTGTCGAAGGTGTCGGTCTCGCGCTCGGCCGGGCCGCCGCAGTCCGGGCAGGTGGTCTGGCGCCAGGTGGGGTCGGTCTTAATCGGCGAACCGGTGCCGGCAAATTCCACGTTTTCCGGCAGCACCACCGGCAGCTGGTCTTCCGGCACCGGCACCGCGCCGCACTTGGCGCAATAGATCACCGGAATCGGGCAGCCCCAGTAGCGCTGGCGGCTCACGCCCCAGTCGCGCAGGCGGTAATTGATGCGGCGCTGGCCCTGGCCCTTGCGCTCGAAGCGCTCGGCCAGTGCCTCGAAGGCGCCGCCGAAATCCAGCCCGTCGAACTCGGCCGAATTGATCAGCTCCAGCGGGCGGCTCTTGTCGGTGTACCAGTCGCGCCACTGGGTGGCGTCCCAGGTCTGTTCGTCGTCGTTGCGCGGCTCGCGCAGCTTGACCACCTGCACGATCGGCAGGGCGTACTTGTTGGCGAACTCGAAATCGCGCTGGTCGTGGCCGGGCACCGCCATCACCGCGCCGGTGCCGTAGCCCATCAGCACGAAATTGGCGACCCACACCGGCACCTGTTCGCCGCTGATCGGATGCACCGCGGTCAGGCCGGTGGCCATGCCGCGTTTTTCCTGGGTTTCCAGCTCGGCTTCGGAGACGCCGCCGTGCTTGAGCGTTTCCAGCAGGGTGGCCAGCTCGGGATTGGATTTGGCCGCATGCAATGCCAGCGGATGCTCGGCGGCGATCGACACGAAGGTCACGCCCATCAGCGTGTCCGGGCGGGTGGTGAACACGCGCAACGGATCCAGCGCGGTGCCGTCGGTGTCGCGCACGTCGAACTGGATCTCCAGCCCTTCCGAGCGGCCGATCCAGTTGCGCTGCATGGTCTTGACCGAGTCCGGCCAGCCGTCCAGCTGGTCCAGGCCGTCGAGCAGTTCCTGCGCGTAATCGGTGATGCGCAGGAACCACTGCGGGATCTCGCGCTTTTCCACCAATGCGCCGGAGCGCCAGCCGCGGCCATCGATGACCTGCTCGTTGGCCAGCACGGTCTGATCGATCGGGTCCCAGTTCACCACCGCATTGCGGCGATAGGCCAGGCCCTTGCGCATCAACCGGGTGAACATGCGCTGCTCGTGCACGTAATAGTCCGGCGTGCAGGTGGCGAACTCGCGCGACCAGTCGATGGCGTAGCCCAGCGATTTCAGCTGGCCGCGCATGTGCTCGATGTTGGCGTAGGTCCACTTGGCCGGCGCGGTCTTGTTCTTGATCGCGGCGTTTTCGGCCGGCAATCCGAACGCGTCCCAGCCCATCGGCTGCATCACGTTGTGGCCGGTCATGCGCTTGTAGCGGCTGACCACATCGGAGATGGTGTAGTTGCGCACATGGCCCATGTGCAGCGCACCGGACGGGTACGGCAGCATCGACAGGCAATAGAACTTGGGTTTCTCCGAGTTCTCGTCGACCTGGAAGGCGCGGGTGGCATCCCAGAACTGCTGGGCGGAGGATTCGACCTGCTGCGGGTCGTAGGCGTTCGGTTCGACGGTGGACATTGGGAGCGGATGCTCGGGCGGTGCAAAGCGGTACAGGGTACCGCAGTGCAGCAGGTGCACCAAACCGCTCGCTCAGATCGCCGGCTTTGCCGGCCAGATCCAGGCGGCGACCGCCAGCCAGCCGACCCAGGCCAGAAACGCCAGGCGCTGGGCGATGGCCTGCCGCAGCAGGCCGGGCGGGCCGAACGCCAGCACCGCCACCATCAGCCCGGCCGCCAGACTGAGCCAGGCCAGCGCGCGGGTCTCGGCGGCATTGAGCAGCGCAGCGGCAATCAACAGCATGCCGGGCACAAAGGCCACCGCCCACAGCAACCAGGCCGTGGCATGGGCCTGACTGGCGCGGCCGTCCAGATCGGTGGGATCCAGCGGCAGCATGCCCATGCCGACGAAGGCCAGCCCGGCCAGCACGATCAGCTGCCCGCCCACGCGCAGGCCCCAGCCGGCCCTGGGCGGCATGCGCGCCAGCAGGCTGACGCCGGTGACCATGCCCAGCGCGCCGACCAGCACGAACGCCAGCAGGTTGAAGCCCAGCGCATGCGGCACGCCTTGCGCGCCCAGCAGCGCGACCGGGTGGCTGGCCTGCAGATAACCCGGCAACGTGGCGCCGAACCCGGCCAGCGCCAGCACGAACACGCTTGCCGCGATCAGCCCCAGGTAGCGCTGCGCGCCGTCAGTCCTTCCCATTATCGTGCTCCGCTGCGGGGCGCGCACGCCACCAGGACGCGGCATTGTCGTGCCGGGCGGGCGCGCCGTGAACCCCCTCCGGCGTCCCGGACCGGCCTTGTGTCAGCCGGGTTTGCCACCATTACCTCCCACTGTTGCCGTCACCCCATCAGGAAGCCCATGTCCGACAAGCCGCATGTATTCGATGCCACCACCGACACCTTCGAGACCGAGGTCCTGCAGAAATCGTTGACGACACCGGTACTGGTGGACTTCTGGGCCACCTGGTGCGGGCCGTGCAAATCGCTGACGCCGATCCTGGAAAAGCTGGCAGGCGAGTACAACGGCGCATTCGAGCTGGGCAAGGTCGATGTGGACAAGGAACAGCAGATCGCCGCAGCGTTCCAGATCCGCTCGGTACCGACGGTGTTCCTGGTCAAGGGCGGCGAGATCGTCGACGGCTTCCCCGGCGCGATGCCCGAGGGCCAGGTGCGCGAATTCCTGACCCAGCACGGCGTGCTGCCGGCCGAGCCACAGGCGCCCGAAGCGCTGCAGCCCGAGGCGCCGCTGGACCCGCAGGCACAGGCCGCCGCATTGCGCGAGGCGATCGCCGCCGACCCGGACAAGGACGAGCTCAAGCTGGACCTGTCGCTGGCGCTGCTCAAGACCGGCGACACCGCCGAGGCCGAACAGCTGATCGACGCCCTGCCCGCCAACCTGGCCACCGATGACCGCGCGGTGCGTGCCAAGGCCCGCCTGAGTTTTGCCAATGTGCTCAAGGACGCCCCGGACGCGGGCGCACTGCAGGCCAGCGTGGACGCCAACGGCGCCGACCTGCGCGCACGTCACCTGCTGGGCGTGCGCCATCTGCTCGACGGCAACGACGAAGCGGCGCTGGAGCAGTTCCTGGAAATGCTGCGCCAGGACCGCGCCTTTGAGGAGAACCTGCCGCGCCGCAGCCTGATCGATGCCTTCCGTGTGATCGAAGACGAAGACCTGGTTGGCCGCTACCGCCGCAAGATGTCGGCGCTGGTGTTCTGATAGCCGGTGGCGCTGCGGCGCCACATGGACACGTAGCAGCGGACCTGGATGCGACGAGGCACTGTTTCCGCGTAGGAGCGGACCCGGCCGCGACGAGGCATCCCCTGGTCGCGACAAGGCCCCCCGAGTATCGGTAACGCACCGTCGCGGCCAGGTCCGCTCCTACGAGGGTCGATGCCCTGCTGCCTACCGCGCACAAGCCGCACCCGGCACAGCGCTGACCTTCAAGCCCCCTCCTAACGCGTAGGAGCGGACCCGGCCGCGACGAGGCATCCCACGGTCGCGACAACGCCCCCAGGTATCAGTGACGCACCGTCGCGGCCAAGTCCGCTCCTACGAGGGCTGCCCCGCCGCGGCGGGCCCTCGCGCGCGTGCACCAAGCGGCGAGACACACTGCGCGAGCGGCGATGACGCGCCGCCTGGCCCGACTCTCAGCGCGGACACGACCGCCCCGATGTCGACCTGCGGCACCGCCACCATACGCATGCGAATGTTATGCTGTGGGCTTGACCCGCCATGGAACCAGGCCCGCATGCGCGCTTCACTGTTCAAGCTCGGCATCAACCTGTGGCCGCCCTATCTGTTCTCGGGGATCCACGTCACCGTGTTGTCGGCCGACTATCGCTTCGCGCGGGTGGAACTGCGGCAGCGCCCGTGGAATCGCAACTACGTCGGCACCCATTTCGGCGGCAGCCTGTTTGCGATGACCGATCCGTTCTGGATGCTGTTGGTCATGCAGAACCTGGGGCGCGACTACTACGTCTGGGACAAGGCCGGCAGCATCGAGTTCGTCAAACCCGGGCGTGGCACGGTGAGCGCGGACTTTGTGATCGACAACGCCATGCTCGCCGACCTGCGCCAAGCCACCGCCGGCGGAGAGAAGCATCTGCGCTGGTTCGAAAATACGGTGCACAACCCCGATGGCGAGGTCGTTGCGCGCGTGCGCAAGCAGCTCTACGTCAAGCGCAAACCGGCGCGGTAATCGCAACCCTGTCGACCGGCCTGCAAGACAGACGCTCGCCACATCCATGTGCCGGTCGCTCGTCACGCGTCCGCTCGATGTCGGTGTCATGGCTGCACTGCGGGCGGCGCAACCGCATGCAGTCACCGCCGACATGACGCCCGCGTAGTACGGCGACGTCGCGATGTGCGAATCGCCGCTTTGCGTCCTTGCGCGCCTTGGTCAAGAATCAGGCACCTCTCCTCGCTGGTTGCCTTCATGCTGCTGCGCACTGTTGTTTCTGCCTGCCTGCTCGCTCTGGTCTTGCCCGCTACCGCCCACGCGGCCTATCGCAGTCCGCAACAGATCCTGGACAGCTCGCCGGCCGACGCGTGGCGCGTGCTAGACCCCGATCGCACGCTGTACCTGGAGCTGGATGGCGGGCGGGTCATCATCGAGCTGGCGCCGCAGTTTGCGCCCGAGCACGTGGGCAACATCCGCACGCTGGCCCACGAGCGCTTCTGGGACGGGCTGAGCATCTACCGCTCGCAGGACAATTTCGTGGTGCAGTTCGGCGACCCCGACGGCGAGACGCCCGGCAAGGCCAGATCCCTGGGCTCGGCCAAGACGCATCTTCCGGCCGAATTCGAACGCCCGGCGCAGGGCCTGGATTTCCAGCGCCTGCCCGATAGCGATGGCTGGGCGCCGCAGGTCGGTTTTGTCGAGGGCTTCCCGGCAGGCCGCGACAGCGCCAGCGGCAAAGCCTGGCTGGCGCATTGCTACGGCACGCTGGGCGCAGGCCGCAACAACGACGAAGACAGCAGCATCGGCGCCGAGCTGTATGTGGTCACCGGGCAGTCGCCGCGGCAGCTGGATCGCAACATCACCGTGGTCGGACGCGTGGTCAAGGGCATGGAATTGCTCAGCGTGATCCCGCGCGGCCCCGACCCGATGGGCTTCTACGAAGACCCCGCGCAGCGCTCGCCGATCCGTGCGATCCGCCTGGCCAGCGAGGTGCCGGTGCCCGAGCGCACGCCACTGCAACTGCTGCGCACCGACAGCCAGACCTTCCGCGACGTGGCCGAAGCACGCCGCAATCGCAGGGACGATTTCTACAAGCGCCCGGCCGGGCATATCGATCTGTGCAATGTGCCGTTGCCGGTGCGGGCGCCGCCTGCTGGTTGAATCGAGATCGGGGATTGGGGATTCGGAATTGGGGATTCGTAAAGGCGGGCTGCGCGTGGTTTAGCCCGGCCAACAGGACGTAGCCAGCGGCCATCAAGCGGTCGGCGGACGCGGAACCGGAGTGTTCAGTGGTCCACGCCCACCGAATACCGAGTACAGGCCGCGCGTCCTGTCGGCGAGCACAGTGGTCTTGCTAGCTGCTCTCAGCGCGCGCGCTGGCTGAAGGCGACGCTGCCCAGGATCAGCACCGCGGCCAGCAACATGGTCCAGGTCAGCGGTTCGCCCAGCAGCGACCACGCCAGCAGCGCACCGAACACCGGCACCAGGTAGGTCACGGTGGATGCACGCGCCGGGCCGATGCGTTGGATCAAGCGGTAATACATCAGGAACGCCAACCCGGTGCAGACCACGCCCAACGCGGTCGCGCAGACCCAGGCCACTGCCGGCACCGGCGTGGTCGGCCACTGCAGCCAGGCCAACGGCGCCAGCAGCAACGCACTGCAGCCCAGCGTGGAGGCCGCCGATGCGGCCGGTGGCAGGTCGCCCATGTGGCGCTTCACCAGGTTGTAGCCGATGCCGTACAGCAGCGAGGCGGTCGCCCCTGCCAATGCCGCCGGTCCCACGCTCAACCCGGCCGATTTGCCGGTCGCCAGCACCAGCACGCCGATGAATCCGACCAGCAAGGCCAGCGCGCGCCGCGTGCCGATGCGTTCGCCAAAGAACAGGAACGCGATCAAGGCGGTGAACAACACCGTCATCGCATTGCAGATCGCACCGACGGCGGCCGGCGCGTGCTGCGCGCCCCACGCGAACAGCAAGAACGGCAGGGCGGAGTTCAACACGCCGATCGCGGCCAGCATCGGCCAACGGTGCAAGGGGAAGCGGTCGCGCGCCAGCCACAAAAACGGCAGCAGCACCGCCGCACCCAGTGCCAGGCGGATTTCCACCAGGGCCACCGTGCCGAACTTGGGCGCCGCCACGCGCATGAACAGGAACGAGCAGCCCCATACGATGCCAAGAAAACCCAGCTCCAGCGGGGTCCGCCATTCGCGCGTCGCACCGACCGGCTGCGTCGACGAGTGCGCACTCATGGGCGTGCTCCGGCACCATGCCGTGCGGTACTGAAACGGCAGCAGACAAGCGCGGGCAGACAGCTGGGCATGGCACGATCATCGCAACGGGATGGCGCAGCATCGGCTGCCACTGCGGGCGCGACAAGCGCGTAGTATCGCGGTCAGCCACAAATCTGACTCATGTCTCGATGAATCTGCGCCCGACCCTGTTGCCCGCGCTGGGCGTGTTCGCCGCCGCCGCGCGCCACCAAAATTTTGCGCATGCGGCCGAAGAACTGCATCTCACCGCCAGCGCGGTCAGTCACCACGTGCGCAAGCTCGAAGCGTTGCTGGGCGTCACCTTGTTTCAGCGGCTGCCGCGCGGGGTCAAACTCACCGCCGAAGGCCGCCAGCTGGCCGACGCCGCCACCGCCGCCCTGGCCGAGATCGCCGCGGTGGCCGGCAACCTGCACCCGCGCGAAGACGCCATCCCGCTACGCGTGACCACGCTGCGCTCGCTGTCATACTGCTGGCTGTTGCCGCGGCTGCCGCGCTTTTGCCGCGCCCATCCGCACATCCGCCTGGACCTGCAATCGGACCCGGCGTTTTCGCGTTTCGAAGAAGGCGGCCCCGAACTGGGCATTCGGTATGGGCAAGGCGCATGGCCCGGACTGACCTCGCAGCATTTGATGGACGATGAGTTGTTCCCGGTGGCCTCGCCTTCGTTGCCGGAAGTGGCGGCACTGCGCACACCGGCGCAGATCGCCCAGCTGCCGCTGCTGAGTGACATGTCGCCGCAGGGCTGGCGCGACTGGTTTCGCGCCGCCCAGGTGCGCGGCACCACGCTGCCACCGATGCATACCTTCAACGACAGCACCGATGCGATGCGCGCGGCGGTCTACGGCCTGGGCGCGGTGCTGGCACGCAAGCACATCGCCCAGCCCTACCTGCAACGCTACGAACTGGTGCGGCTGCCAGGCCCCACGCTCAAGGCCCGCTACGCGTATTACATCGTGCACCCCAGCCACCGCGAGCCCAGCCCGGCGGCAGCGTTGTTCATCGACTGGCTCAAACGCGAAGCCCTGGACGAACGTACCCCGATGCCCGCATTGCCGGCAGAACTGATGGCAATGCCTGGTGCCTGAGGCGGCTGGCTTGACCACTGCGATGTTGCTGGCCGGGCTTCGCTGGCCTGCATGACGTAAGCGCGGTGCGCGACCTGCGCGCAGGTGCTGGCGGACCGATGCGGCATGCCAGTGCGACAGGCGCACGACAACACACTCCAGCGTCGGCAACCGGCAGCGGCCTGCATCGCAACGCTGGCAGATCCCTTGCGCGCTCGACGTCGACAGCGCCCCCATCGCCAATCACGGCAAGGCTCGCGACGGTCGCCAGCTGCATCCGGCCGTGGACGGGCGGCGCAGCCCCGGAAAAAACACTTGACATCGGCCGCCACAAAATAAATTAATTAGCTAATTCGTTAATTACTTAATCCCTTATGTCCATCGACCGCATCTTCGAAGCCCTCGCCTCCCAGCCCCGCCGCAAGATGCTGGCGTGCCTGGCAGACCAGGAACTCACCGCCGGCCAGATCGGGCAGTTGTTCGAAATGAGCGCGCCGGCCATCTCACGGCATCTGTCGGTACTGGAAAGCGCCGGGCTGGTGTCCAGCGAGCGGCGCGGCCAGTTCGTGGTCTATCGGCTCACCCCGGACAACATGGTCAACACGCTCAGCAGCTTTGCCTTCGAAGTCTGCCCGGCCTCGGCGCCGCTCAAGCGCAAGGCGCGCGCCCTGACCAAGAAGACCTCCTGACCCTCCTCCGGCCGCAAAGGACTCATGCCGATGTTCAGCACGCCCCAGCAACGCCCTGCCGATGCACACGCAGGTTTTCCGTCAGTCCGTCTGGAGTCCTACAGCGGCGGTCTGCCGGTGGAGGTCACGCTGATCGCACAGCTGGGCGTGGGCGCAGGCAACCCGTTGATCGAACAGGCCTGTCGCCGCCAGCGCGCGCATCCCAGTTTTCACGATGCGCTGGACGAGCCATCGGCACGCCTGGCCGGCACCGACTTTGCGCACGGCGAATCGACCGCGCTGTTCTCGTTTGCGGTGGGCGCCAACGGCCACCCGTTCCATCGCCACGCCGGCCATCGCATGTTCACCGCCATCACCGGCAGCAGTGGCGCGCAACTGCGCTTCTGCACCGCCTCGATGAAACAGATCGAACAGGACCCGCAGCACTTCCTGGCGGCGTTGCGGCATATCGATCTGCCGGCCGACTGCCTGTTCACCGTGCGCTTTGGCGGCGGCACCTGGCATCAGTTCGCACCGCTCAAAGCGCAAGCCGCACACCCGGCATTTTTCGCACTGTCCTGCCACAGCGATGAGGCCGGCGGCGACTTGAGCGATGCGGTGCGCGCACGCGTGCTGTCCGGCACTGCCGATATCGCCACGCTCACCGAAACGCTGCCCGAGGCGGTGCTCGGGCTACTGGCCTCGGCGCAGGCGCGTGCGCTGCAGATCCCCACCGTGCGTCTGTCGCTGGCCGCATCGCCAGGCAGCAGCAGGTTTGCCTGGTGCGGCCGGCTGCGCTCGCTCAGCGGCAGGCTGCGCCAAGCAGTGAGCCGGCTGCGTCGGCCGGTGGGGTTTGTTGCGCTGGCACCGCAGCTGGCGCAGGTCAGCGTGCATGCCCAACCCAAGCCCGGCTCGCTGCTGACCCGGCACCTGCAAGGCTTCGATCATCAGGACAGCGTGCGTCTGCGCCTGCAGCCGCATCAGTTGCGTCAACGCGGTGCGCACACCTTGATGGCCTTGCTGCTGGAGGCGTTCACCGAGCGCGCGCCACGCGGCGTCACCTGGTTGATGCGGCTGCGCAATGCGCTGGTGGCGCCGCTGCAGTTGCGGACATCTCCGCTGGGCTGCCCGGTGTCTTCGTTGCTGTCGGCGCAGCGCGACTGCCTGTTCGCAGGGCGATTCCCGGTACTTGCGCAAGACACTGCGCCACTGGATCGACGCGTTCAGGTGTTGCTGGGCGCCGACGACCGACACCTGGTCTTTCGCAGCAGCGTGGGCGTGGAAGTACTGGAGGATGGCAGTGTGGAGCTCAGCCTGGAGACGCGCGTGGCCTGCCGCAACCGCTTTGGCCGCATCTACATGGCCTTGGTGGACGGCGTGCACCATCGCTACATCGCACCGGCGCTGCTGCGCACTGCCGCCCAGGCCCTGCTGGTGCCGGTATTGGATACCACTGCGACACAGGCAACCGCGCGGCGCCCGTGAGCGGCCGGCGCACGCAGCCATCACCCGATCTTGCCTGACGGCTGCCTAGGCTTTGGGTCCCCAATCCAAGGAAGCTCTCCCATGCCGACTCTTCGCATGCGTATCACCGGCACCGACGACGACGCGCGTGCCATCGCCAACCTGCTGCAGAGCATCGAAGGCATCGAGCACGTCGAAGAAGTGGACGATCTGATGCCGCATCTTGACGACGACGATTCCAGCTCGGCCGGCCTGTCCGACGACGAAGGTCCGGGCAGCCACGAGTTCGAAGTGGAAGCCGGCAACGACGCCACCGCGCAAAAGGTGCGCGACGCCGTGCAGGAACTGGCATTGCAGCTGGACGTTTTTGTCGAGTACGAGTTCGACGAAGGCTGAGCTTGCGTTGGGCGCGACTGTAGTATCGATCGACACCTGCAGTCGGCCTGCCCTCTTGCCAGATCGCATGGCTTGCTGCGCCCTGCACTATGCAGGCACCGCCGCATTCCAGGCAGCGGTGCGTTCGAGGGCGCACGCTGCTGGCCACAACATGCGGCCAACGCGGCTGGGCCGCCCAGCCGTGCGCAGGTCAGGACGTCCTGCGCTGCCGCGCGCGCCAGCGCCACGCCTGCAACAGCAGCCAGCCGGCGATCGCCGCCAGCAGCGCCACTGGCAGCAACGCCGCGACCGCACGGATCACGAATGCCACGCTGGAGGAGAACACCTGCCCGAACTCGGCAGTGGCCTGCGCGATCTCGCTTCTGCCCTGTTCCCCACCCGTACTGCGGAAGTTGAGCGTCAGTAACTGCGTGCGGATACGGCGTTGCTGCTGCGCTGACTCCTGCTGGGTCTGCTGCGCCTGGGCTTCGATCTCGGCCAGGCGCTTGGACAACGCAAGCAGATCGCTTACCGCCAGATCGCGGCGCTGCTGCAACTCCAGCAGGCGCGCGTGCTCCTTTTGAAGACGTGCCTGCGCCAGGCCGGTATCGGCAATCTGCTGGGCCAGATCCTCGGCGCGCGTGCTGCGTGCCGCGACCTCTCCGTGCTGGCCGGCCAGTTGCACCAATGGCTCGACGCCATCGGGCACCGTGCGCACGCGAACGCTGCCGCTGGGCTCGCGTCCGCCATCCTGTTCCACCGCCAACAGTGCGCAGGTGCCGAACTGCGCGCTCTGGCACGCAGTGCGCACGGCCGCGATGCGCTGGCCGATCTGATCGGCGGGCAACTCGATCCGCACATCGTGTTCGTACGCAAGCGCATCGCCTTGTGCGGCTGGCGGCGCTGGCGGCGCCGGGGCACCGCCATCTGCGGCCATCTCCCCCTGAGGCCGCGCACACCCGCACAGCGCCCAGCCGACCAGCAGCGCGATGCCGGGCCAGCGCATGCCGCGCCTCATCGGCTGGCTCCGTCGACCGTTTGCACGTTCAAGGTGGCCAGATCCAGCGCGGGCAGGCAACGTACGTTGACCGCCACGCTGGCTTCGCCGGTCTTGGGGTTGGCCCCCTCGCTGAAGGGCGCAATGCCGCACTGCGGGCAATGATGATGATCGATATGGTGGCGATTGAAGCGGTAGGTGCCGACCGCGTCCGGGTCCGCCTGCAGGCGCAGCTGGGTACGCGTGCCGAACCAGAGCAGGCCACCCCGACGGCGGCACAGCGAGCAATTGCAGTCGTAGACCTCGGTGATCGGGGCATCGGTCTCCAGCTCGAAGGCGATGCGTCCGCAATGACAGCTACCGGCATACAACATGGTGTTCCTCCTTGGAATGCGCCACCTCGCTGTGGCGTGCAACAGGCATACGGTGGCGACATGAAGGCGGGCCAGGCGCCAGCCAGGGCCTGTGCCGCAGACCGGCCGATTCAGCATGCCGGCCGCACCCGCTTGGCGCGCGACGCACCGCGTCGACCGCCACTCTAAACCAATGGCGGATGCGGACAACCGCGCAGTTGCCTATGCTGGCAGATTGACTCCACCAGGACCCACCATGCGTCAACGCCTGCTTGTCCTCGCCCTGATCGCCGGCCTGAGTGCCTGCCAGCAGCAGCCCGAATCGCCGCGCGCCGATACCGCGCCGCCCGCCGGTGCGCACGATGCGCAGACCCCGGATGCGCGTTTTGCCGCGCTGTCCAAACAAGCCCTGGACACCTGGATGCAGCTGTCGCCGGTCACCGCCACCCAGACCGGCGATCACCGCTTCGATACGCAGATCGACGATCTCAGCACCGCCGGGCGCCAGCGCAGCCTGGAGGCAGGCAAGAAGCTGCTGAGCGAGCTGGATGCGATCGACGTCGCCAAGCTGTCGCGCGAGAACCAGGTCGATGCGGCGATCCTGCGTAACCAGCTGCAGTCGGAACTCTGGAACACCGAGGTCCTGCAGAGCTGGGCCTGGGACCCGCAGGTCTACAACGGCCTGGCCGGCAGCGCGTTGTACGGCCTGATGGCGCGCGAGTTCGCGCCGCTGCCCGAGCGGCTGGCGTCGGCCACCCAGCGCATGGAAAAGATCCCCAGCATCTTCGCCCAGGCGCGCGCCAACCTGGACCCGGCGCGCGTGCCCAGGATCCACGCCGAGACGGTGGCCAAGCAGAACAAGGGCATCCTGAGCATCGTCGATACCTTCATCGCGCCCAACATCAGCCAGCTCGGCCCGATCGAAGCGGCGCGCGCGCAGGCGGCCATCGACAACCTGCGCAAGGCCGTGACCGAGCAACAGACCTGGCTGGACACCGTGCTGGTGCCCAATGCCAAGGGCGACTTCCGCGTCGGTGCGGACAAGTACGATCAGAAGCTGAAATTCGCGCTGCTGTCGTCGCTGTCGCGCGCCGACATCAAACAGCGTGCGGAGTCCGAACTCAAACGCGTGCGCAGCCAGATGTACGACATCGCGCGTACCGTGCTCAAGGACAAGCCGGGCGCACCGAAGCTGCCCGCCTCGCCCAGCGACGACCAGCAGCAGGCTGCGATCGAAGCCGCGCTGGAACTGGCCTATGCCGACAAACCCGCGCGCGACAAGGTGGTGGACGACGCCAAGGCGGCGCTGGCGCAATCCACCGAATTCGTGCGCCAGAAGGATTTGATGACGCTGCCGGATTCGCCGGTGGACATCATCCTGATGCCGGAATTCCAGCGTGGCGTGGCGGTGGCGTATTGCGATTCGCCCGGCCCGCTCGACAAGAATCTCAAGACCTTCTACGCGGTCTCGCCGATTCCCGAGGACTGGAACGACCAGCAGGTTGATTCGTTCCTGCGCGAGTACAACACCCGCATGATCCATCTGCTCAGCATCCACGAGGGCACGCCGGGCCATTACCTGGAAGGCTGGCACTCGGCCAAGTTCCCCTCCACGCTGCGTGCGGTGCTGCGCTCGGGCATGTTCGCAGAAGGCTGGGCGGTGTACACCGAACGCATGATGCAGGAGCAGGGCTATCTGGAGAACGACCCGCTGTTCCACCTGGTGCAGCTCAAGTTCTACCTGCGCACCATCGCCAACGCCATCCTCGACCAGGGCGTGCATGTGGACGGCTGGGATCGCGACAAGGCGATGCATCTGATGACCCACGACACCTTCCAGCAGGAAAGCGAAGCCTCGGGCAAGTGGGTGCGTGCGCAGCTGTCGTCGGCGCAGCTGCCGACCTACTTCGTCGGCGTGCAGGAACACCTGGATACACGCAAGGCGGTGCAGGACAAATTGGGCAAGGACTTCAACCTGAAGGCCTACCACGACAAGATGCTGTCCTACGGTGCGCCGCCGGTGCGCTTTGCGCGCGAGTTGATGCTGGACCAGCCGATCGAGTGATCGATCCTTCTCCCGCGCGCGGGAGAGCGGCTACTGCCTGGTTTGATGCATGTTCCTTCTCCCGCGCGCGGGAGAAGGTGCCCCGAAAGGGCGGATGAAGGTGCGGGCGAAGCCTCTTGTGGCTGAACCAGCGAGCGGCTTCGCCCCGTACCCTCACCCCAACCCCTCTCCCACAGGAGAGCGGGCTTGCCAACGCCGTTGCTGCCGTTCTTAAACAATCCCCCCAAGCAAGCTCATCATCCACCCGCCGCCACAAACCCGCCGGTCTGCCGCGCCCACAGGCGTGCATACAGGCCGCCCTGCGCGATCAGTTGCGCATGCGTGCCGGTCTCGACGATGCGTCCGGCATCCATCACCACCAGCCGGTCCATGCGCGCGATGGTGGACAGCCGGTGCGCAATCGCAATCACCGTCTTGTTGCCCATCAACGCGTCCAGGCTGTCCTGGATCGCCGCTTCCACTTCCGAATCCAGCGCCGAGGTGGCCTCGTCCAGGATCAGGATCGGTGCGTCCTTCAACAACACGCGCGCAATGGCGATGCGCTGCCGTTGACCGCCCGACAGCTTGACCCCGCGTTCGCCCACATAGGCATCGAAGCCGCGCCGGCCTTCGCCATCGACCAGCGTGTCGATGAAGCCTTCCGCGCGCGCCTTGCGCACCGCTTCCAGCATCTGCGCATCGCTGGCCTGCGGCCGGCCATACAGCAGGTTGTCGCGGATCGAGCGATGCAGCAGCGAGGTGTCCTGGGTCACCAGGCCGATCTGCCCGCGCAGGCTTTCCTGGGTGACCTGGGCGATGTCCTGCCCGTCGATGAGGATGCGTCCCTGCTCCAGGTCGTACAGGCGCAGCAGTACGTTGACCAGGGTCGACTTGCCCGCACCCGATGGCCCGACCAGGCCGATTTTCTCGCCGGCGCGCACCTGCAGATCCAGCCCTGCGATCACCCCGCCGCGCTTGCCGTAATGGAAATGGATGTGCTCGAACTGCACTTGTCCTTGCGTCACCTGCAGCGGCACCGCATCGGGCGCGTCCTGCACCAGCACCGGCTGCGAAATGGTCTGCATGCCGTCCTGCACGCTGCCGATGTCTTCGAAGATGCCGTTGACCGTCCACATGATCCAGCCGGACATGTTGTGGATGCGGATCACCAGGCCCGTGGCCAGGGTGATCGCGCCGACGCTGATCTGCCCGCGGCTCCACAGCCACAGCGCCAGTGCGCAGGTGCCGACGATCAGGAAGCCGTTGGCAACGGCAATGGCGGTGTCCATCGCCGTGGTCACGCGCGTCTGCCTGCGATGCTTGACCGCCAGTTCGTCGATCGCGTCGCGCACATAGGCTTGTTCGCGGCCGGCATGGGCGAACAGCTTGAGCGTGGAAATGTTGGTGTAACCATCGACGATGCGTCCGGTCGCCTTGGAGCGCGCATCCGATGCCACCCAGGCGCGCGCCTTCATGCGCGGCACGAAGAACGCCATCAACCCGACATACACCACCAGCCAGATCAGCAGCGGCGCCATCAGCCAGGGGTCGGCCTGCGCGAACAACCACAGCGCGCTGCCGGTATAGACCACGATGTACCAGAGCGCATCGACCATCTGCACCGCCGACTCGCGCAACGAGGTACCGGTCTGCATCACCCGGTTGGCGATGCGCCCGGCGAAATCGTTGTTGAAAAAGCCCAGGCTCTGCCGCACCACGTAGTTGTGCATCAACCAACGCGAGCGGTTGCTCAGGCCCGGCACGATCGCCTGGTTGACCAGCAGATTGTGCAGCCCGGTGAACAGCGGCCGCGCCACCAGCGTGATCGCCGCCATCCAGAGCAGTTCGCCGGCATGACGGCGGAAGAAGTCCGCCCCGGGCCGCTCGGCCAGCATGTCCACGATGCGCCCGAGGAAGTCGAACATCGCCACTTCCACCAAGGCCAGCAACAGTCCGGCGATCAGCGTGGCCAGCAGGATCGGCCATAACGGCCGCAGATAATGCAGATAGAAACGCCACACACTGCGGGGCGGCATCTCCCGCTCGATGGGCGGGAAGATATCGATCAGGGACTCGAACCAGCGGAACATTGCAGACACTTTCGGGAAACACCGGGCGATCAGGCTAGCTGATCGCGCGTCAAGCTGCAGTGGCGCTGGCGTTGGACGTGTGCATCATCGCGTGCACGGCAGGCTGCCATGCACGCGACGGGCAAGCGGGTCCGTCGCATCGGACTGCCAAGGCCATGCATGGCCTGGATAACACGGCAGGTCAGGAGGCGTCAGTCGCGAACACGCGCAAGCAAACGATTGATCTCGTCCAGCTCGAAACGGCCTGGATCCAGGCGCCCCCCCAGGGTGGCCAGCTCCTGCACGTGTTGCGCATGATCCGGGTCGGCGATGATCTGCAGCAACGCCTGGTAACTGTCGATTCCTTCGCTGCTGTCCGGAGGGCAGGCATTGGCACCATCCACGCAACGCGCTGCGCGCAAGCCCGCATCAGGCGGCAGGATCGCCTCGACCTGGACGCGGTGCTGCCAGCCCTCGCCGCGACCGTAGAAATAGTCGAACCGCTCCAGCTCGCCCACTGCGCTTTCCAGCGTGGCACGGGCCGCATGCTTGAGCCGCGGTCGGTCCGGAACATCCAGCCCGGACTCGCCGTAGCGGCCGCCGCCCAGGTCGAATTCGTAAGGATGCGCAGCGTTCCAGCCCATCACCGGTTGCAGCACGCGATGCAGCGTGGCCAGGCGCAGCGCCCCCGGCACCAGCACGCGCCGCCAGATCAACGGTGCGCTATCCACCAGCGAAACATGCAGCTGATACACCGGCGCGGGCGCGGGCGCCACCTGCTGCGCAGCTTTCTTCTTGGCCTTGGTCATCGGGTCTTGGTCGCCTGTTTCGACGCCAAGTATGGCGCGCGCAGGCCGCGCCTGCATCGCAGTGGCACGGTCAGGCGCCAACGGCGCAGCAACCTGCCCGCACAACCGCTGCATGCAGCACGCTGCGACATGCTGCCCGACCGATGATGGACGATGCCGCAGACCGCGGTGCCAGCACCGTCCAGCGTACGCCACCGAACACCTTTGCCGACCCTGATTTACGCCGCATCCGCTCCACGCCCCGGCAGGTGCAGGCCGAACAGCACGTCGTACAGGATCGGAATCAAGCCCAGCGTTACCAAGGTGCCCAGCGCCAGGCCTCCGATCATGGTGATGGCCATGCCGGTCCACAGCGGGCCTGCGAACAGCATCAGCGGGATCAGGCCGACGATGCAGGTGAGCTTGGTCATCACGATCGGACGCAGGCGCTTGACCGCTGCAGTGACCACCGCTTCGCGGCGCGGCAGGCCATCGGCCAGTTCGGCCTCGATGCGCTCCAGCAGCAGTACCGCGTTGTTGACGATGATCCCGGCCAGCGCCAGCAAGCCGAAGGTGGCCATGAAGCCGAACGGATACCCGGTGATCACCAGCGCCAATGCCGCACCGATCAGCACGAACGGCACCGCCGACATCACGATGAACAGCTTGCGGAACGAGTTGAACTGCCACACGAACAGCAGCAG
The DNA here is from genome assembly GCF_024806475.1 of Xanthomonas sp. 4461. NCBI lineage: Bacteria > Pseudomonadati > Pseudomonadota > Gammaproteobacteria > Lysobacterales > Lysobacteraceae > Xanthomonas > Xanthomonas sp. 4461. The sequence continues at coordinate 501,213 of NZ_JANTYV010000001.1, forward strand.
GATGGCGCCCAGTGCGTGCGGCATGTACTGCAGCAGGGCCTGATTGGCCTCCGCAGAATCCTCCAGCTCGCCACCGATCTCCAGCCGATAGCCGGGCGGCAGCTTGAGCGCGGCCATCGGCGCCGACAGCCGCTCGACGATGTCGGTCGCAGTCAACCCTGGATTGCGTGCGGTGACCGTGATCGCTCGACTCAGGTTGCGCCGCTGGATCGCCGAAGGCTCGCTGTCGCGCAGCACCGTGGCCACTGCCGCCAGCGGCACCGGCGCACCACCGGCTTGCGGGTACACCAGGGTGTCGCCGGGCGTGCCATCGGCCGCGCGCTCCTGCGCACTGCCACGCAATACGATCGCTGCCGAGCTGCCGTCGTCGCGCAGCAACGAGGCGTCCACGCCGCTGTAGCGCGCCTGCAGCGCTTGGGCGACATCTTCGCTGCTCACGCCGGCACGCCGCGCCCTGAGCTGGTCCACCTGCACCACGTAGCGTGGAATACGCGCCTGCCAGTCGTCCTGTACATCCACGGTGCCCGGCACTGCGCGCAGCGCCTTTGCAATGGCCACCGCACTGCTGCGCAGTACCGCTTCGTCGGGGCCGACCACCCGATACACCGCCATCCCGGCTTCGGTCGCGCCCAGCGAAAACCGCTTCGGTTCGGCGCGTACCGCGGGGAAGGCGCTGCGGACATGCGCGCGTACCCGTGCAATGACTGCATCGATGTCGGTGCCGGGCCGCACGCTCACGGTGAAATACGCCATATTGGCCGCCGGCAATGGTGGATTCAGGCCCAAGACGATGCGCGGGCCGCCGTCGGCGACATAGCCGATGCTGTCGGCAACCTCCGGGTTGGCGCGGCGATCGGCCAACCAACGGCTCAACTCGCTCACCGTGCGCAGGGTTTCACGCGAATCTGTGCCCGCCTGCAAGGTCACCGGCATCTGGAACTGCAGACGATCGGACTTGGGCAGGAAATCGTAAGGAATCGACACCAGCACCGTGACCGCCACCGCCAGCATCGCCACCATGCCGGCGATGAACAGCGTCTTGTGCATCAGCACGCGCTCGATGAGGCGGCGGTAGCCGCGATAGAACCGCGACGGCGCCTGCTCGCTGCTGTGCGCGACGTGCACCTTGGCGAAATACATGCACAACAGCGGCGTCACCGTGATGCTGAGCAGCCACGACCCCAGCAAGGTCACGCCGAGCACGGTCGCCAGCGAGCGCAGGTATTCGTTGGTGCTGGTCTGGCCGAAGAAGAACGGCGAGAACGCCAGCACGATCACCAACGAGGAGGTCAGCAACGGGGTGGCCAGGGTGCGGCCGGCAGCGATGCAGGCCTGACGTCGCTCTTCCCCGGCGACCAGGCGGCGCTCGATGTCTTCGGCAATGACGATGCCGTTGTCCACCAGCAGGCCCAGCGCCAGGATGATCGCCGCGATCGATACCGTCTGCAGTTCCACGCTCAGCACACGCATCACGATCAGCGAGGCGAAGATGGTCAGCGGCACGATCGCGCCGACGATCAAGCCGGTGCGCCAGCCCAGGAACAGCATCACCACCGCCATGACGATGACAATGGTTTCGCCCATGACGTGGTGCATCTTGTCCATCTCGCGCTCGACCACGTCGGCCTGGAAGGTGACCACGTGTTGCGCGAACCCTGCGGGTAGCTGGTGCGCGGTCTCGTCCAGCTTGGCGCGCAGCGTTTTACCGAACTCGGCGATATTGCTGCCAGGCTTCATCGCCACCGACACCACCACCGCTGGCTGGCCCTGGTAGACGGCCGCGCTTTCCGGCAGGTCGGCCGGCATCACCTGCACCTGCGCCAGCTCGCCCAAGGTCACCTCGCGCGCGCCGGTGGCGTCAGCTGTCGGCAAGGTCAGCAACAGGTTCTGCAACTGCGCAGGCGTGCGTATCTCACCGGAAGTCGCAACCGTCATCGCCAGCCCCGACACCGTCGTCTGCCCGCCGGAGGCCACCACATTCTGCGAGCGCAACTGCGCCATCACGCCGGCCGGGCTCAGGCCGGTGGCCAGCAGCCGCGCGCGATCGAACGCCACGTAGACACGCTCGTCCTGCAGCCCGTACAACCTCACCTGCTCCACGCCCGGCAAGGTGTACAGCTGCTCACGCATGCGCCGCAGCGGCGCACGCATCTCGCTCATCGAAAAGCCCGGCGCCGTCACCGCAATCGAGGCCACCGACACCCGGCCGAAGTCGTCGTCGATCAATGGCCCGAGCGTTCCCGCAGGCAGCTGCGCACCGGCCTCGGTCGCCTTGGCGCGCACGCGCTGCCACAACGCCGGCAGATCCTGCACGTCGTCGTAGGCGGTCAGCTGCACGATCGCGTTGCCGGGCCGCACCGTGGTCACGATGCGCTTGATGCCGGCCAGTTCGCGCAAGCGCTCTTCGATCGGGCGCGCCAACAGGGTTTCCACCTGCTCGCTGGGCATGCCCGGAAACGAGGCCGACACGACAGTGTCGCGGACGGTGACCGACGGTTCTTCCTGCGAGGGAAAGCCGAGAAACGCCACGATGCCGCCAACCAGGATCATCACTGCCGCAAACAACGTCAGCCGGCTCGACGTCATCGCCATCCGGGTCAGCATCATGGCGCCGGCACTCCGCCCAGCTGCGTCTGCGCCTGAAACGGCATCACCGGCTGGCCATCGATCAAGAAGCCCACGCCCGTGCTGACCACCTGTTCGCCTGCCTGCAATCCGCGCTGGACCTGGATCCGGCCGCCGACGATCGACCCGAGCTCGACCGCACGCTCGACCACGATCCGTTGTGCCGGCCGATACACGAACACGCTGGCCTGTTGACGATTGAGCCTGGGCAATACCGCCGACAGCGGCACGCTGGGCGCGCCTGCGGCATGTGCAGGCAATTGCAGCAGGACACTGCCGCCGCTGCGCAACGCGTGTGGCGCGCGCACCACCTCAAGAATCGCCAACGCAGTGGCGCCGTTATCCAGGCGGCTGGACAGGCTGCGCAGTCGCAACGTCAGCGGCACCGCAGGCTCGTCGGCCAGTGTGGCCTGCACGGTTTGCCCTGGCGTCAGCCCGGCGGCAGCAACGGGCGGCAGATTGGCCAGCAATTGCAGATGCGCCTGCCCTTCCACCTGCAGCACCGCCTGCCCCGCCGCCACATCGGCCTGCGGTTGCTGCAGGCGTGCGATCACACTGCCATCGAACGGTGCGCGCAACTCGCCCAGACGCGATGCGCGGCGCGCAAGCGCCAGGTCGGCCTTTGCCACCTGCAGCTGCGCGCTTGCCGCATCCGCCGCCGCACGTGCCGCGGTCAGCGTGGCCGCAGAGCTGGCGCCATCGTCGAACATGGCCTGCTGCTGGCGCAGTTGCAGCTGCCGCTCGCCAGACTGTGCCATCGCTGCACGCAGGTTCGCGTCGGCCTGCTGCTGGCGCAGCTGCAGCGGCTCGGCATCCAGACGTGCCAGTACCTGCCCTTTCTGCACACGATCGCCCACATCCACCAGCACGGCGGCGATGCGTCCGCCGCTTTCGAATGCCAACTCGGCGCGCTGTTGCTGACGCACCATCGCCGGCACCTGCAGCCAGCCGTCGTGGCCGGCACCGAAGCGCTCCAGCTTGACCGCCCGCGGTGTCTCGGCAGCCGGTGCATCCGCTTGGCTGCAACCGGCCAGCACGAGCGACAGAACGCACCACGCCATGCTGCGAAAAAAATCCTTCATCACGCTCTCCCCTGCCATGCGCCGCTCAGCGGCTATAGGTCACTGCAACCGTGCCGCTGACGAAACTGCGGCGTACAACCAGTGGGCTGTCCTCAGCGTTGTCGGCATAACGTGTTCCGGTCACGCCCACCGTGGTCGCCCAGTGATCGCCCAGCGAGTGCGTCCAGCTGCTCCCCACCGCAGCGGCATAGACACCGGACCCTGCATTGAAGCCCTGCAAGCCCGAGCGTGCCGCCTGCGCATCGGTGACACCGAAGTACGCCTGATTGAAACGACGGTCACCGGCATGCACGTCCAGATCCAGCGTCACCGTGTCGCTGGCGCTGTGCAGCAGGGTGAACTCCATCCCGGCGCGATAGCGATTGCGCCGCGCATCGTCCTTGAGCGCGAATTCGGCTTCCGCATTGACGTTGAGGTACGGGGTGATCTGCTGCATCACCAGCGTGCGCGCCGTGACCGATCCCGGCACGTCGCCCATGCCGGCCAACAGCCGCGAACCCGCACGCCAGTCGTTGTCGCGTTGCAGCCGGCCCAGGTCGTAATACATCGATTGCGACGCATAGAAGCCGGAGTCGCTCTGGAATTGCAGCCCCGCGCCACGCGCGGTATCGAAGAACAGCATCCCGCGCTGGACCACCAGCACCGGGTTGGCCTGCACGCGGGCGCGCTCGGCGCCGGCATAGCGCGGCGCCGCAACCGCTGCCGCGCCCACGGTGATCTCGGTATGGTCGCCCAGCAGCCGCGAGCTGCCGGTCAGATCGGTCTGCGCGTGCGCAAGGCACGGTGGCAACAGGCCGGAAGCCAACAGCGACACGTGCAGGGCAGCGCGACGATACAGCTGCGTGGAAAACACAATGGCCATGAAAATCTCCGTCAGCAATCAACAAAAGGGGGCAGGCAAACGCCGTAGAACGCCTGGAACAGCGCGATCCGGCTCAGCACGCGCTGGCGTGCGGTGGTCAGGTAATCCAGTTGTGCCTGCGTCGTGCGCAGGCGCTCGGTCAACAGCGTGGTGCGGTCTTCCAGGCCTGCATCCACGCGCCTGGCCATCCGCGTCACGCGTAACTGCTCACGCTCGGCCTGCGCACGCACGCGTGGCTCGGACTCGGCCAAGGTGGCGTGTGCGTCGAGCGCATCGGCAACCTCGCGGAAGGCGGATTGAATCGCCTGTTCGTAGGCAGCGACATCGGCGCGCTGGCGTACCTGCGCCAACGCAAGATTGGCGCGATTGCGGCCGCCATCGAACAACGGCAGATTCAATTGCGGGCTGAAGCTCCACATGCCGTGGCCGGCGGAAAACAGCCCATTCAAGCCGTCGCTGGCGGTGCCCACGCTGCTGCTCAGGGTGATCGATGGAAAGAACGCAGCGCGTGCGGCGCCGATATCGGCGTTTGCCGCGCGCAGTTCCAGTTCCGCCTGCTGGATGTCCGGGCGTTGCAGCAACAGCGAGGAATCCAGCGCACGCCATGCCGTGCTGGACGTGTCTGCGGCAACCAGGCGCTGCAGGTCTCCGGGCACCGGCGCGCTGTCGTAACCGGCCAGCAACTGCAGCGCACGCAACGCCGCAGCGTGGTCGTCGGCCCCCTGCAGTGCCGCGACGTGCGCCTGGTCGGCCTGATGTTGCTGGCCATCGCGCTGCTCGCGTGCCATCAGCCCGATCCGGTACTGCTGCTGTGCGATCGCCAGCAGCGCAGCGCTGTCGGCATCGGCAGCTTGCAACTGCTGCAGCGCCTGGGCGCTTGCCCGTTCGGCGGTGTAGGCGCGCAGCACCTCGGCAATCAGCGCGCCACGCGCCGCATCGCGTCCATAGGTGCTGGCCAGATAGCGCTGCCGCGCCGCCTCGGACATCGCCTGCAGCTTGCCGAAGAAATCCAGCTCGACATTGCCGATACCCGCGTTGGCGACCACCAGATCCTGCTGATAGCGTGCGTCCAGGGCCGGATCGTCGAAACGCTGCCGCAGCTGTTGTGCGCCCACGCCGATGGTGGGTACACGCGCCGCCCGCTCGATGCGGTAGTGCGCCCGTGCCTGCTCCACCTGCAAGGCGGCGCGACGGAAGTCGCTATTGTGCGCAAGCGCGCGTTGCAGCAGCGGCCGCAGATCGCGATCCGGCGCGAACGCCTGCACAAATGCGCGTTCCTGCAGAGTCAGCTCGATACCCACCGGCGCGCTCGGTGCCGCGGCGGCCACCGCCTGCCCGCTGCCGAAGGTGCCCGGCACGGTCACCGCCGGTCGCTGGTAAGCAGGCGTCAATGAACAGCCGCCCAGCAGCACGGCAACTGCCGCAAGATGCAGGGCGCGGGAACAACGATGCGCAGTCATTTGTGGAATCATGGTGTCGGAGTAAACGAGCCAATCTCGACCGACATCCTCGACCTGCAGCGTCCAGGTTGTTTTCGGGATTTATCCAGATTTGATCCAGACGACAGGCACCACGCCATGACGGGCAAAAAGGTTCTGCTGGTGGAAGACGACGCCGATAGCGCCAGCATCCTGGATGCCTATCTGCGTCGCGACGGCTTCGACGTTGCCATCGCTGGAGACGGCGAGCGGGCGATACACCTGCATCGCCAGTGGGCGCCGGATCTGGTGCTGCTGGACGTGATGCTGCCCAAGCTCAGCGGGATCGAGGTGCTGTCGGCGATCCGTCGCGCCGGCGATACGCCGGTCATCATGGTGACCGCCATCGGCGACGAGCCGGAGAAGCTCGGAGCACTGCGTTACGGCGCCGACGATTACGTGGTCAAGCCGTACAGTCCCAAGGAAGTGGTCGCGCGCGTGCATGCGGTGCTGCGCCGAAGCGTGGCAGTGCGTGCGCCGGGCGAGCCGTTGCGGCACGGCCGCCTGAGTGTGGACCCGGCCGCAGTCGTGGCAACCGTGCAACGCGAAACCGGCGACAGCGTTGCACTCGACCTGACGCCGACCGAATTCAATCTGCTCGCGTCGTTGCTCAAGACCCCGTTCAAGGCATTTACCCGCAGCGAATTGCTCGATGCCTGCCTGCCCGACAGCGATGCATTGGAACGGGTGGTGGATTCGCACATCCACAACCTGCGCCGCAAGCTGGAAGTGCACGGCATCACCGGCGTGCTGGTCACCGTGCGTGCAGTGGGATACCGCTTCCAATGAACGCCCTGCGGCGCTTCATTGCCCGGCGTCGGCAAGCGCCGCTGTGGATGTGGGTCGGCTTGCGGATGAGCGCGCTGGCGGTAGTGACCGTGGTGGTGATCGCCTTCGGCATGTGGTGCTATTTCAATCTGCGCGACAACCTGATCCTGCGAAAATTGCCAGCGGCTGCACGTACCGAACTCGAACAACTGCGCGAACAACCCACTGCGAACGAGGCGCGTCTGTGGCAGTTGTTCCAGCAATACTACGATGTGGAAAATTTCCTGCCCGGACTGGCCAACCCGGATTGGTGGATGCTGTGGGCCATGGTGACGCTGTCCATCCCGGTGATAGTGGTCTGCGGCCTGCTCGCATCGCGTCCGCTCTCGCGGCAATTTTCACAGGTCGCCAGCGCCGCGCACCGGGTCAGCGATGGCGACTTCAGCGCACGCGCGCAGCTGGTGGCCGGCGCACCGGACGAGCTCACCGCGCTGGCGAACGACTTCAACGCCATGAGCGGCAAGCTTCAGCAGTACGAACGCGAATTGCGCGACTCCAGCGCAATGCTGGCGCATGAATTGCGCACACCGCTCAATGCCGCCATGGGCCGTGTGCAAGGCATGCTGGACGAAGTCTTCCCACGCGACCCCGAACAACTTCGCCTGGTGCATCGTCAGCTGGAACAGATCAACCGACTGATCGGCGATCTGCACCTGGTGTCGCTGGCGCGCGCCGGTCAACTGGTGCTGGAGCCCGAAGACTTCGATCTCCACGAGCTGATGGCCGAGCAGGTGGAATGGGCTGGCCCGACAATCCATGCGTTGCAGATGACGATCACCGCTCCTGCGCCTTCCGGACTACGCGTCTACGCCGACCGTCATCGCCTGGGCCAGGTGTTTTCCATCCTGATCGACAATGCGCTGCGTTATGCCGCCGCGGGCAAAGCGCTGGACATCCAGATGGGTCGCGATGGCGGGCATGTGATCGTCACGTTCGGCGACCGCGGCCCCGGCGTGGAGCCTGCGCATCTGCCGCACCTGCTGGACCGCTTCTGGCGCGCGGACAGTTCACGCGCGCGGCACTCCGGCGGCAGCGGCCTGGGCCTGGCCATCGCCTCGGCCATCTGCCAGGCGCACGATGGCTGCCTGACCCTCAGCAATCGCTCCGGCGGCGGGCTGTTGGCGAGCGTGCGATTGCCACTTTCGCGCTGAGGCGTTCTCGCTTGCGTTGTACCGCTCGCAGCGGCCTGGCACCCCAGGCGGCTGCGCGCATTCACCGCTGTTGCAGACTCGGCACCGCGTCGGTCACGTTGGCGTGGCGGCGCATGATCCAGTTGAACAGCGGCGTGGCCATCAAGGTGGACAGGATCGCCATCAGCACCAGCACCGAGAACAACCCCTGCTCGATCACTCCGGCCTGCAAGCCGATATTGATGATGATCAGCTCCATCAAACCGCGTGCGTTCATCAACGAGCCGATCGCCATCGCATCGCGGTTGTTTTCGCCGGTGGCGCGCGCGGCGGCCCAGCAGGCCACGCCCTTGCCGATGAACGATGCCGCCAGGATGGCCACGCCGGCCAGCATGATCTGCGGCTGCAGCAAGACGCTGAGCTGGGTTTTCAGGCCCGAATAGGTGAAGAACAACGGCAGCAGCAACACCACCACGAACGGCTGCATCATCTCGCGCAGCTTCTCGGTCAGTGCGCCCTTGGGCAGGCACACGCCCAGCAGGAAGCCACCGAACACGGCATGGATACCGATCGCATCCATCGCCCAGGCGCTGACGCAGAACAGCATCAGCACGATCGCCAGCACGCTGTTGCTGAGCGGCTGATCCGGCACCACGTGATCGGCCAGGCGACGCAGCAGGTGCCGGCCGACAAACAGCATGAACAACGCATACGCGACGCCGCCGCCGATGGCCAGATACGCGCTGCCCCAGCTGCCGCCGAAGCTGGCCAGCACCACCGCCAGAATGCACCACGCCGCCGCATCGTCGAATGCGCCGGCGGTCAGTGCCAGCGTGCCCAATGGGCTATTGGTCAGGCCGCGCTCGTGGATGATGCGCGCCAGCATCGGGAAGGCGGTGATCGCAATGGCCGCGCCCAGGAACAGCGAGGCTTCCATCAGCTTGGCCTTCTCCGAGAACAGGCCTTGCACATTGAGCAACCACGGGCACATCGCAAAGGCCAGCGCAAACGGCACCGCGATGCCGGCCAGCGACACGCTCATCGCGCTGCGATAGCGCGCACGGAAGTGATCGCCGCGGAAGTCGGTACCGACCAGAAACATGTACAGGCCCACGCCGAACTGCGCGAACACGTACAACACATCCATGGTCTGCTTGGGGAACAGCGACGCTTGCAGCTGCGGCAACACCAGGCCGAACAATGAGGGGCCGAGCATCACCCCGGCAATCATCTCGCCCACCACCTGCGGCTGCCCGATACGCTTGGCCAGCATGCCCACCAGACGGCACACCAGCAAAATCGCTGCGGCCTGCAAAAAGAAGTACACCGACATCTGCGCAGTGGTCATGGGCCCGATGAGGTCCGAGTGAAGAAGCAGCGGATCATAGCGGTCTGCTCAAGCGGCCGATAGCCAAACGTGCCGTACCGGCCACCGAATCGGCGCAGCGCAGGGTGCCCACCGGCGCAGGCATCGCGGAACCGCAACGGGCCGCAACGTCGCTTTGCTCGAACGCAGATCACACAACCAAGGCAGCGGCGCTACGTACCAACTACTGACCCGGTTCGATTCGCATCGGCGCTAGCGTGGTGCAAGCGGCAGCGGACGGTCCTGCACCACATGCTTCATCACCAAGGTAGAGGTGAGGCGTTGAACGCTGGGCAGTGCCGACAGGCGCGTGTCGTAGAGCTGCTGAAACGCCGCCAGATCGCGCACCAACACATGCAACAGGTAGTCGGGATCGCCGAACAACCGCTGCGCCTGCACGACCTCAGGCACCTGCGCAACCGCAGCTTCGAACGCTTCGACACCGTGGCGGTCGCCCTCACGCAGGATCACGAAGACGATGGCGGAAAAATTCAACCCCACTGCGCTCGGGTCCAGCTGCGCACGATAACTCTTGATCACGCCGGACTGCTCCAGCGCACGCACGCGCCGGTGGCACGGAGACACGCTCAGACCGATGCGCTCAGCCAACTCGGTCACGCTGAGCCGGCCATCGGATTGCAGTTCGGCAAGAATGTGTCGATCGATCTCATCCATGCGCAATATCCTGCCTCAATCACAGGATTCTTCGCAAATAATTGGAAGCACTTTGCCGGTCATCAACGATATCATTTCGCACTCTAGCGTTTAACGATCCGTTTCTGCCGTTGAAGGTCGCGGTCCGACACGCTGGTCGGGCAGCCCATGCAAGCGCCGCCGCACGACAGGAAAGACCGCGCGCGTGTCGACGTTTGCCGACCGGTCGGCCCTCCCAACCCAACGTCATAAGGTCTCCCGATGCAACCGACTACGCGCGAACATCCCGCCCCTTACGGCACCGCACCCACTGCCGGCGTGCCGCTGCCGCGCGTACGCATCCCGCACTTGCTGCAGATGAAGAGGCGCGGCCAGAAGTGGGCAATGCTGACCGCCTACGATATGTACACCGCAGCGATCTTCGAAGACGCCGGGATCCCGGTGCTGTTGGTCGGCGACTCCGCGTCCAACAATGTCTATGGACACGACACCGCGTTACCGGTGACCGTGGACGAGCTGCTCCCGCTCGTTCGTGCGGTGACGCGCTCCACCCGCAGGCCTTTGGTGATCGCCGACCTGCCGTTCGGCTCCTACCAGGCCTCTGCCGAGCAGTGCTTCCATACCGCGGTGCGCTTCATGAAGGAGGGCGGCGCCCACGCAGTGAAGCTGGAAGGCGGCATCGACATGCTGCCGCAGGTGCGCAAACTCGCCAGCAGCGGCATTCCGGTCATGGCCCACATCGGCTTCACCCCGCAAGCCGAACACCAGCTTGGCGGCTATCGCGTGCAGGGCCGTGGCGAGGATGCACAGCGTTTGATCGATACCGCGCTTGCGTTCGAATCTGCCGGGGCATTCGGCCTGCTGATCGAAATGATTCCCGGCGATCTTGCCGCGCAGATCACCGCCGCGGTGTCCATCCCGACCGTCGGCATCGGTGCCGGCAACCGCTGCGATGCGCAAGTGCTGGTGTGGCAGGACATGGCCGGCTTGCGCAGCGGTCGCCTGCCACGCTTCGTCAAGCAATACGCAGATCTGCACGGCGTGCTGGGCAAGGCCGCACGCAGCTATGCCGCCGATGTGGAAGCCGGCAGCTTTCCTGCAGCCGAGCACACGTTTTAGAACATGCCCGCGCGCACCACCATCGGGTCGCAGGCATGGCGCACTGAAGCCCTGTGCGATCTGGACGATGGTTCGCTTGCACAGGTCGCGACCGACGCGGCGCCCTACTTCACCGGCGTCAGCAGCAGATCCTGAAAATCGAAGCTGAAATCGGTCAACGGCGAGATTGCCTGCATGCGCATCTCGCGCACCGCGCCGTCGGCAGTGAGCGCGAAATTGACGAAGGCATCGGCATTCAAGCCGCGGTCGTCCCAGCGCACGATAAAGCTGTCGTGCTGCCAATGTTCCAGCGTGCCAACCAGTTGCGCAGTGCTGGAAAACTGCATTCGCAGGCGCTTGCCGTCCTGACGGATCACCACATCGCCGTACCATGGGTCGCGATAGGTCGCTGCATAACTGCGCAACGGCAACGAGGGCGTGGAGCGTGACGCGCGCGCGTCCAGATGCTTCTTCCAGCTGGCATCCGCATCGCCGTCGGCTTTTTCCAAGGCCTTGGCATAGGCAGCAGTCCAGTCGGTTGCCGGCACCTGCAAGAACGCATCCAGCACCTGCAAGGTCACCGCATTGAATGCCGCACCCACTTCCTGATTGGTCAGCACCACCACGCCCAGCTTCTGGTCGGGTACCAGGGTCAACCGCGACACCATGCCCGGCCAGCCGCCGGTGTGCCACACCAACCGATGGCCACGATAATCGCTCAGAGTCCATCCCTCGCCATAGCCCGCAAAATTGGGGCGCGCGCCAGCCAGTTCGGGCACCGGCGGCTCGGTGATGGCGATCGGCGTGATCATCGACCACATCTCCTGCTGCCGCTTGGCGCTGAACAGCGGCGTGCCATCGGCCAACATGCCACCGGCCAGCTGCACCTTCATCCACAACGCCATGTCGTGCGCACTTGCGTAAATACCGCCGGCACCGGAATTGTTGGACCAGGTCAGCGGCGCAACGGTGCGCAGCTCGGTGAAGTCGTACTTGGCATGGCCCACAGCGGCGTTGTCGCCGGGCTGCAGATGGTCGGCGTTGAAGCGCGTGCCACGCATGCCCACCGGGGCGAAGATGCGCTGCTGCAAAAACGCGGCGTAGGACTGCCCGGAGACCTGCTCGATCACCTTCTGCGCGACGGCGTACAGGATATTGTCGTACGCATAGCGGTCGCGAAACCCGCCGTTCAACGGCACCTTGGCCAGGCGCTGCACGACCTCTTCGGTGCTGTAGCTGGTGGTCGGCCAGAACAACAGGTCGCCGGCGCCCAGGCTCAGCCCGCTACGGTGCGCGAGCAGATCGCGCACGCGCATCTCGCCACTGACATAGGGGTCGGACATCCGAAACCACGGCAGATGGTCGATGACCCTGTCGTCGAGCGACAGCTTGCCTTCGTCGGCCAGAATCGAGAGCGACGCTGCGGTGAACGCCTTGGTGTTGGAGGCGATCGCAAACAGCGTATCTGCCTGCACCGGCTCGGGCTTGCCGATCTCGCGCACGCCGTAGCCGCGTTCCAGCACCACCTGGCCATCCTTGACGATGGCTACCGCAATGCCCGGCACATCGAATTGCTTGCGTACCCGTTCCATCTGCGCATCGAATTGCTGCATGCCGGCCGGCAGGTCGGCCGCGTGCGTCGTTGTCACCAGGGTCGCCAGCATCAGCACGCCTCCCGTCAGCCATCGGTTCAAGATCACCGCCACACCTCTTCGTTGTCGATCAGATTGCGCCGCCGGCACTGTCCAGCGGCAGCGGCGCGACCAGCACGCCGTTGGTATCGGCGTACAACCAATGACCCGGCACGAACGGGACGCCGGCAAAATTCACCGGCACCTCCACCTCGCCCAGATCGCGCCGCTCGGTGCGCCGCGGGCAGGCGGCCAGTGCCAGCACGCCCAGCGGCAGCGTGGCCAGGATCTCGACGTCGCGCACGCAGCCGTGGATGAGCACTCCGGCCCAACCATGGGTAACCGCGTGCGCCGCGATCTGGTCGCCCAGCAGCGCATGTTTCAACGAGCCCTGGCCATCCACCACCAGCACCCGCCCCTCGCCCGGCGTAGAGGCCAGTTCGCGCACGCGCGAGTTGTCTTCAAAGCAGCGCACGGTCGCGATCGGCCCGCAGAACACGCTGCGCCCACCGAAGTGGCGGAACAACGGCTCGGCAACGGTCACCTCGGGAAAACGGTCACACAGATCGGGCGTGGTCCAGGTCATCGGTGCGGTCTCGATCGGCTGAGCAGGCATGGTAGCCGGCTGCGGTGGCGTCTGGGTGTCGCCAGGCGACATCGCCCGCTGGCAGCGTCGCTGTCACGCCCCATCCAACCCCGCTACGCCAGGCTATGGCTGTGGCCGCCGCCAGCCACATGCAATCGTGCATACCTCATGCCAGCGAGTATCCCTGCGATGACCGATCTGTTCGCTTCCGCGCCGCCCGCCCTGGACGGCATCCATGTCGGTATCGGCGGTTGGGTGTATGCGCCCTGGCGTGCAGGCATGTTCTATCCCGACGGCCTGGTGCAGCGGCGCGAGCTGGAATACGCCAGCCGCCACGTCACCGCCATCGAAATCAACGGCACCTATTACGGTGCGCAAAAACCGGCGACCTACGCGAAATGGCGCGATGAGGTGCCGCCCGGATTCGTGTTCTCTGCCAAGGCGCCGCGACGCATTACCCAGTCACGCACGCTGGCGGGCACCAAGGCGCAGGTGGAGGACTTCGTCGGCGGCATTGTCGAGCTCGGCGATACCCTGGGGCCGCTGGTGTGGCAATTCGAGCAGGGTCATCGGCTGCAGGCCGATGACCTGGATGCCTTTTTGACGCTGCTGCCCAGACGCGCAGGCCAACGCAGCCTGCGGCATGTGCTGGAGATTCGCGACCATGCAGCGGTGGATGCGTCGCTGCTCGCATTGGTGCGCCGCCACGGCGTGGCCACCGTGTTCACCGATTCGGACGAACATCCCTCCTTTGCCGATCTTTCCACCGACTTCGTCTACGCGCGCCTGATGCGTAGCCAGGCGCGCCTGCATGCCGGCTATCCGGCGCCGGCATTGAAACGATGGGCCGAGCGGATCCATGCCTGGCGACGCGGCGAAAACCCGGCCGATCTTCCGCATGTGGATCCCACGTCACCGGCGGCAGGCACGCCGCGCGAGGTGTTCGTGTTTTTCATCAGTGCGGCGAAGGAGCGCAATCCGGCGGCGGCGATGGCCTTGCTGAAAGAGCTGTCCGCTGGATAACGCGTTACCGGCATCGCTGCCTGCCCGGCGGATGCGTTGACCGAACGCGTTCGGGAGCAGCCGGCAACACGGCTGCGGTCAGCGCCAGGCAGGCCGGACCAGTGCCCGGCGCGGCATGTCCCACCCGTACATTTCGGTTCTGAGTGCGCAGTCCCTACCCAGCTGGCGGCTGCTCGCCAGGTTTTGTCGGCCGCTCCAGGCACGGCGCCGACCTTCGGCTTTTCGGCGACAATGGCGCATGCCCACGACCGACCTGCGCAAGGCGCAACTGCAAATTCATTTCTGCGTGCTGCTTTGGGGCATCACCGCGATCCTGGGCAAGTTGATCACGCTGCAGGCATTGCCGCTGGTGTGGTGGCGCATGTTGATCGTGGTGGCGGCCCTGGCGCTGTGGCCGCGGGTGTGGCGAGGCTTGCGCGGCCTGTCCACGCGCGTGGTGCTGGGCTATTGCGGCATCGGCGCCTTGGTGGCACTGCACTGGTTGACCTTCTATGGCGCGATCAAGCTGGCCAACGCATCGGTGGCGGCGACCTGCATTGCCCTGGCGCCGGTGTTCACTGCCGTGATCGAGCCATGGGTGACGCAGCGGCCGTTCCGTCCGCGCGAGTTGCTGTTCGGCCTGGCTGTCTTGCCGGGGGTGGCGCTGGTGGTCGGCGGCGTACCCGATGGCATGCGTGCCGGGGTGGTGGTCGGCGCGATTTCGGCCGTATTCGTCGGGCTGTTCGGCTCTCTCAACAAACGCATGGTGACCCATGCCGACCCGCTCACCGTCACCGCCCTGGAGCTGGGTGCCGGCACGCTGACCTTGACCGTGCTGGCACCGGCCATGCCGCTGCTGCTGCCATCCCTGCATGGCGATCTGTTGATGCTTCCCAGCCTGCACGATGGCGTGTTGCTGCTCGTACTGTCGCTGGCCTGCACCCTGCTGCCGTTTGCGCTGGCGCTGGTCGCGCTGCGCCATCTGAGCGCGTATTCGGTGCAGCTGGTGACCAATCTGGAGCCGGTCTACGCCATCGTGCTGGCCATCGCGCTGCTGGGCGAACAGCGCGAGCTCACGCTGCAGTTCTATCTCGGCGTGGCGATCATTCTTGGTGCGGTGTTCCTGCATCCGGTGCTGGAACGCCGGCGCAAGGTGGTGCACCCGGAAGTGCTGGGCACGGCCGAAGCCAAGAACATCGTCGACTGAGAGCGGCCAACACCACCATTGCGCTCACCGCCACGCTGGCGCAGCCGGTGCCCGGACTCGGCATGGGTCACCGGTATGCTCCGGTTCCGGGCGCGCCGTCGCCAATCCAGCCGACGGCGGTTCGCTATGGTTTATCTGCTACTGCAAGTAACGTGGCATCGCGCGACCGCGCCTCTACCGGCAGCGGTTGCAGTGCCGCGTAACACCTGAGCCAGGGCTCCGCAGCGAATGGGGGCGTCTTGATGCCTGAGCGTCAACCGACCTGCAGTCTCCAGTCCGCTGTCAGGGGCACGCTCGAAACCTCGAACGATGCAATGGTGCTTACCGACCATCGTCAAGCCCGCGCCAAAGCGTACCGCCCGGGCAGCGGCCCGCACCTGACGTGCAGGACAACGCCCACCCCTACTCCAGCGCAACTACCTGATCGCGGCCGCCGCGCTTGGCGGCATACAGGGCCTGGTCGGCACGCTTGATCACCGCTTCCACGCTTTCGTGCGGATACAACATGGCCACGCCGATGCTGACCGTCACCGGCAGCGCAATCGTCATTGTCGCCACGCTCTGGCGCAGATATTCGCACTGCACCCGTGCCTGCTGCAGGTCCACATTGGGCAGCAGCAACACGAACTCTTCGCCGCCGTAACGCGCGATGGTGCCGGCACCGGCCACATGCGCACGCAATAGCGCCGATAGCTCGCGCAGCACCAAATCGCCCTGGTCGTGCCCGTGCACGTCGTTGACCACCTTGAAGTGGTCCACGTCCAGCAGCGCCACCGACAGCGGCTGGTTGGCGATGCGCGTCTGCTGCGTCGCTGCCGCCAGTGCCGCGGTGAAGGCGCGGCGATTGGGCAGGCCGGTCAGCGGGTCGGTACGCGTCTGCTCGACCAGATCGGCGTTGACCGCTTCCATCGCGGCGTAATACTGCGCCATCTGCTGCTCGTACCATTCGCGCTCGCGCAACTGCCGACGCAGCTGCTTGCCGGCCAGACGCAGCTCCAGCAGATGCGAGGCCTGCCGCGACAACGCCTGCAGCGCGGCACGTTGGTCCTCGCGCAGCTGCGCCGGCGCCTGGTCGAACACGCACAACGAACCCAGCGGCATGCCTTCGCTGGTGACCAACGGCGCGCCAGCATAAAAGCGTACGGCGCCTTCGCCGGTGACCATCGGGTTGTCGAAAAAGCGCGGGTCCAGCAAGGTGTCTTCGACGGTCATCACCTCGTCCGGGCGCAGGATCGCATGCGCGCAGAACGAGATATCGCGTGGCGCTTCGCTACGCGGCACGCCGTGGGCCGCCTTGAACCACTGCCGCTGTTCGTCCACCAGCACCACCGCCGCCATCTGCGTCTGGCAGACGGTGGACGCCACCAGGGTCAGGTCGTCGAAGGCGCGCTCGGGTGGCGAGTCCAGCAACTCGTACTGGCGCAGGGCGATCAGCCGCTCGGCTTCGTTTCCCGGCAATTGCGGTTTGATCACGCGCTCAGCCCCCTGCTGACTCGTTAGTGGCGGCGATATGCCTAAACCCCGTGGAGCGATCCATCCGCGCGAGCACCATTGGCCGCTCGCACATCCGGCAGTTCATCCAACCGGCTTACCAATCGGTGCGCTGCGGCAACAAGCCGCGCAGTTCCGCATCGCTGAGGTTGCGCCATTGCCCCGGCTTGAGTGCGGCAAGCTTGATGTTGTCGATACGCACCCGCCGCAGCTGCGTGACCCGATAACCGAATTCGGCAGCCATCAGGCGGATCTGCCGGTTCAAGCCCTGCTCGAGCACGATGCGAAATCCGAACTTGGCGATACGCGCGGTGCGGCACGGCAAGGTGGTCTCGTTGTGGATGCGCACACCACGCGCCATGCCACGCAGGAATT
This sequence comes from Xanthomonas sp. 4461, assembly GCF_024806475.1. Lineage (NCBI taxonomy): Bacteria > Pseudomonadati > Pseudomonadota > Gammaproteobacteria > Lysobacterales > Lysobacteraceae > Xanthomonas > Xanthomonas sp. 4461. The sequence continues at coordinate 518,628 of NZ_JANTYV010000001.1, forward strand.
CGTCGGTGACCGCCTTGTTGACCGCCACCAGATATTCTTTCTGGTGGCGATTTTCCGCGCGCAGGATCTCGTTGACGATGTTGCCGTTGCTGGTCATCAGGATCAGCCCTTCGGACTCCTTGTCCAGGCGGCCGATCGGAAAGATGCGCTGCTCGTGGCCGACGAATTCGACGATGTTGCCCTTGACCGAACTCTCGGTGGTACAGGTGATGCCCACCGGCTTGTTGAGCGCGATATAGACATGCTTGCGTCCACCGGGCTTCTTGGCCTCGCGCGCGCGCAGCGGCTGGCCATCCACCAGCACGGTGTCTTCCTCGCCCACCACCGCGCCGGTGCCGGCCACCATGCCGTTGACGGTGACGCGGCGCTCGCCGATCAGGCGGTCGGCCTCGCGACGCGAGCAGAAGCCGGTATCGGCGATATGTTTGTTGAGTCGGATTGTCATCGTTGGATTATCGGCCATTTGCAGCCTGCGACGCACACTGGCGCAGTAACGGCCCGGCGCGCAGCGCTGCCGGCGCGCCCTACCCGGTCACCGCCAGCATGGGCTGCGGCATGACCAGGTCTTCCAGCGGGCACGGGCGATGCAGGCTGAAGCCCTGCACCTGGCCCACGCCGGCGTCGCGCAGGCCGGGAATATCCGCCTCCGACTCCACCCCTTCGGCCACCACTTCGATACCCAGTGCCAAGCCAACCTGGGCGATGGAATGCACCGCAGCGCGGTCCACCGCGTCATGCGCGTAATTGCGCACGAAGCCGCAATCGATCTTCAACACATCGACGGTGAATTGCTTGAGGTAGCCGAACGAGGCCAGGCCGCTGCCGAAGTCGTCCAGCGCCACATGGCAGCCACGCGCACGCACGCTCTGCACGAAGCGCTGCGCATGTTCCAGGTCGCCGATGACGGCGGTTTCGGTGATTTCCATGCACAGCTTGGACACCAGCGTGGGATAGCGCTCGAACAGGGCGCAGACGAAATCGAGAAAATCCGGCTGCGCGATCGATTGCGCGGACAGATTGACGTGGCACAGGTCCAGGGTCGCCACATGCAGCGGGTTGTCAGCCAGCTGCGCGCACAAGGTTTCCAGCACATGGGCATCGACCATGCGCCCGAGCCCGTAGCGCTCCACCGCAGGCAGAAATTCGCCCGGGCTCAGCACCCGCCCATCGCGCGCGCGCATGCGCACCAGCACCTCGTACTGCAGACGGCCGGGGTCGCTCAGCACCTGGATCTTCTGCGCGTACAGCAGCAGCCGGTGTTCGGCGATCGCCTGCTGCACGGCGCTGATCCAGCCACCGTCATGCCGACGCCGCGCCAAGGCCAGATCGTTCTCGCCAAGACACCGGATCCGGTTGCGCCCTTCTTCCTTGGCGGCGAAACAGGCCAGGTCGGCCGCGGTCATCAATGCGTTGACGTCGTTGGCGCCCCGGCGGATTTCCACCACGCCAAAGCTGCAACTCGGCGTCAGCGGCCGACCGCCCTGATGGCTCCACGGCTGCCCCAGCACGCCATGCATGCGCTCCAGCAAGGCCTGCGCCTGCACCAGGTCGGTATTGGCCAGCAGGATCGCGAACTCGTCGCCACCCAGCCGCCCCAGCCAGTCGCCCGGACGCAACTGCATGGTGATGACGTCGGCGAAGTGGCACAGGAACTTGTCGCCGACCGCATGTCCGAAGGTGTCGTTGACCAGCTTGAAGTGATCCAGGTCGACGAAGCACAGCGCATGGCACAGCTGCGGCGATTGCGGCGGCTCGATCAGATGCAGCAGGCGGCGCTCGATCTCGCGCCGGTTGATCAAACCGGTCAAGGCGTCGTGGCGCGCATGGAAGGCGACCTCGTCGGCCAGTTCGTGCGCGTGCGAGACGTCTTCGATCACCGCCAGCACCAGCGTGGGTTCCTCCGGGCCAGGCTCCACCAGCGAGGCGCTCCAGCGGCCCCACATCACTTCGCCATCGGCGCGCAGGAAGCGCAGCTCGCCGGACTGCATCAGCCGCGGCCAGTCGATCGTGCCACGGCTGTCCAGCACGATGTCGTCCGGGTGCACCAGCTGGGCGAGCGTGGACGCCTGCAACTCTTCCGGGCGGTAGTGCAGGATATTGGCCATCGAGGCGTTGGCATCCAGCACGTGGCCGCGCAGGTCGAACTTGACCATCCCCAGCGCAGCCTGCTGAAACGCCGTGCGAAACCGGCCCTCGTGCGACAGCAGATAGTCGCGGATGCGGCGTATCGCCAGCACGCAGGTGATCAGCACCAACAACAAGGTGGCCAGGCTGCAGACCACCATCACGTCGTGCAGCAGCCGTGCGCAGCGGATCAGCTGCGCCTGGAACTGCGCTGCATCGCTGCGCATGCGGGCATCGAGCAGATGCAGTTCGTCGCGCAGGTCCTGCAGCGCGCGCGCATCCGGTCTGTTGGCGGCTTGCACGGAGGCAGCACGGTCGGCCAGTGCACTGAGCTTCAACAGATCGGCATCGGTGTGCTTCCACAGCGTGATGGCATCGCCCAGATACGGAATCATCTGGCCGTAGCGATACAGCCTGACCATTTGCGGCATGTCCTCACGGGCATTGCGACCGGCCGCAAGCCCGGCATACACCGCCGTCCAGGCAATCACCGGCTGTTCGACCGCATCGCGCGCCGCGCGATCGCCGAGCGGCACCTCCAGCGCACGGCAGGCGGCCTGCAGATCGCTCGGATCGCCGCTCACCAGGTAGCGCTCCAGCCAGTAGACCGACTCTTGCTGGGCATTGGACCAGTGGCCCTGACCGACAATCCAGGCGGTTGCTCCGGATTGGATCTCGATCGCCAGTGCAGAGAGCACGGCCATGCCGACAGCCATCGCCATCAGCAGCGCCAGAGGGAGCGTTAGCCAGCCGCGCACCATGTGCATGGTTTGGCCACTGCGTGTGCCGCGTGCTGACTGCGCCATTGCCATCCGTCCTTCACCGCCCCAGTGCGATTCAGGCGCCCAGTGGGCGCCTGAAGGCTGTAGCGGCCGCAATGGCCGAGTCTGTATGGCGGCGTCCGTTTGCCGGACGGCCGGCGGGAAACGTCAGCCTGGCTGACGATCCGCCGTCTGCGGTCCCGATCGGGACAGGCCTGGCTGCATCACTGCTATGTCCTGAAAGGAATAACAGCACGTGGATGGCTGCGCATGCGCCTGGCTGCGCAGCCGATTGTCAGCCTGGCTTACTCGCCGCGCGGCTTGGGCGGACCCTTGCGATGCGGCGCGCCGGCGCGATCCATCGGACGCCCCGGGCCGTTCGGACGCCCGGACGGCTTGCCACCGCGCGGGAAGCGCGGCTTGGACGGCGACGCCGCAGCCTCGCCTTCTTCCAGCTTGCGCATGTTGAGCTGCTGGCCGGACACCCAGACCTTCTTCAGGTGCGTCAGCAGCTCGCGCGGCATGTCGGCCGGCAGATCCAGGATCGAGTAATCGTCCTGGATGTCGATCCGGCCGATATAGCGGCTTTCCAGACCGGCTTCGTTGGCGATCGCACCGACGATGTTGGCCGGCTTCACGCCGTGGGTATGGCCCACCTCGATGCGATAGCTCTCCATGCCGAACTCCGGCTCGCCGCGCGGGGCAACCGGATCGCGACGCGGACGCTCTGCGCCGGCGCCATCACCTGCGAATGCCGGACGTTCTGCACGCGGCGGGCGTGCTGCGCGCTCGCCATCGGCACGCGGACCACGCTCGAACTTCGGCTCGAAGCGCGGACGCTCGCCACGATCGCCGCGGTCGGCACGCTCGTTGCGCTGCGGTGTGAACTCCTCACGCGCGCCACGCACCGGCGGGGTCAGCAGGAACGGCGCATCGCCCTGCAGCAACTTGGCCAGCGCGGCGGCGATCTCGATCGCCGGCACGTTGTTTTCTGCCTCGTAGCGCTGCAGCAGATCGCGGTACATCTCGATCTGGCCACCGGCCAGGGTCTCGGTGATGCGGGTCATGAAGCGCGCCACGCGGGTGTCGTTGACCGCATCCACGCTCGGCAGCTGCATTTCTTCGATCGGCTGACGGGTGGCGCGCTCGATCGAGCGCAACATGCCCTTCTCGCGCGGGGTGACGAACAGGATCGCATCGCCATTGCGACCGGCACGACCGGTACGGCCGATGCGGTGCACATAGCTTTCGGTGTCGTACGGGATGTCGTAATTCAGCACATGGCTGACGCGCTCCACGTCCAGGCCGCGCGCGGCCACGTCGGTGGCGACCAGGATGTCGAGCTTGCCGTCCTTGAGCTGGGCGATGGTCTTCTCGCGGGCGGCCTGCTGCATGTCGCCATTGATGGCCGCCGCGGCCATGCCGCGTGCCTGCAGCTTCTGCGCCAGCTCTTCGGTGGCCGCCTTGGTGCGCGCAAAGATGATCATGCCGTCGAACGGCTCGACCTCGAGAATGCGGGTCAGTGCGTCCAGCTTGTGCAGGCCGCTCACCCACCAGTAGCGCTGGCGGATATTGGCCGAGGTGGTGGTCTTGGCCGCGATGGTGACTTCGGCCGGGTCCTTCAGGTAGGTCTGCGCGATGCGGCGGATGGCCGGCGGCATGGTCGCCGAGAACAACGCCACCTGGCGCTTTTCCGGCAGTTTCTTCAGCACCGCCTCGACATCGTCGATGAAGCCCATGCGCAGCATCTCGTCGGCTTCGTCCAGCACCAGCGTCTTGAGCTGGGACAGGTCCAGGGTGCCACGATCCAGGTGATCGATCACCCGGCCCGGGGTTCCCACCACCACATGCACGCCGCGCTTGAGCGCGCTCAGCTGCTGGGCATAGGGCTGGCCGCCGTAAACGGGCAGCACGCGGAAGCCGGGAATGGCTTCGGCATATTTCTGGAACGCCTCGGCGACCTGGATGGCCAGCTCGCGGGTCGGCGCCAGCACCAGCGCCTGCGGCTTGAGCTGGTTGAGGTCGGCGTTGGACAGCACCGGCAGCGCGAACGCGGCGGTCTTGCCGGTACCGGTCTGCGCCTGGCCGAGGACGTCGCGGCCGGACAGCAGCGCGGGAATGGTGGCAGCCTGGATCGGCGACGGCGACTCGTAGCCGACAGCGGCAACGGCTTTCATCACAGCGTCCGAGAGGCCGAGGTCTGCAAACAGCAGCGGCGCGGAAGATTCTTGGGTCATGGGTAACTCCGGAGGCGCCGCACGGAGCCGGCAGGCGCAAAGCAGCATAGTGTGCGCCCTTACCCCCCTTCGTGTCGAAGGGTCGTGACGTTTTGTTCAGGTTGTGAGGATCCGCCCGCTGTGGCGAATCATCCTGGCACGCCCTTCCCGACCCTGCCTCCCCGCCATCGCCATGCCCCCGGACACAGACCAGCAAACCCGCTTCAGCGCCCTGCTTCAGCAGCACCGGGGCATCGTGCTGAAGGTGGCCGCCAGCTATTGCCGTCACCGCGACGACCGCGACGAGCTGGCACAGGAAATCGCGGCACAGCTGTGGCGCGCATTTCCCGCGTACGACCCGGCCCGGCGTTTTTCCACCTGGATGTATCGCATTGCGCTGAACGTGGCGATCAGCGATTTGCGCGGCCGTCGCCGTACGCCGGATGCACCGATCGCACTGGATGCGGTGGTGGACCAACTCGCCGACCCTGCCGCTCGCGACCCAGCCCGCGAGCAGCAGGTCGCCGCCCTATACGCCTTCATCGCACAGCTGCCCACGCTGGAGCGCGCGCTGCTGCTGCTCTATCTGGACGACCACAGCTACCGCGAGATCGCCGAGGTGCTCGGCATCAGCGAAACCAACGTCGCCACCAAACTCAGCCGCCTGAAGGCGCGCATCCGCAACGAACTGTGACCCACGACCTTACTGGAGCCGCAATGGAACTGGACGACATGAAACACGCCTGGCACACCCTGGAACACCGATTGGATCGCCAGGCCGCAGACATGCACCGACTGCTCGGCGACATTCGCAGCGACGCAGCGCATGCCAGCCTGCACCCGCTGTGGTGGCGCCAGTGGGCACAGCTTGTGTGCGCGCTGGTACTGAGCGTCGTGGTCGCGCGTCGCTGGCTGGGCGCACCCGATCAGCTCACGGCCATCGTTGGCGGCGTGCTGCTGCAGCTCTGGTGCGTGGCGCTGGCACTCTCGGCGGGGCGCCAATTGCAGTTGCTGTGGCAGCTGGATTTCAGCGGGCCGTTGGTGCAGACGCAACAAGCGCTCGCCCAGCTGCGGCGTTGGCGCACGCGCGTCGCGCCGTGGCTGGGCGTGGCGTTCTGGGTGCTCTGGGTGGCCGTCGCCGACAGCGCCTGGCGCAGCCTCACCGGCGCCTCGCTGCCGCAGGCCTGGCTGCTGCTCAACCTGTTGGTCGGCGCGATGGGCGCCCTGGGCACCTGGTACGGCTATCGGCGCTTGCAGCGCGCGCAGCACCCCTTGCTGGACCGCATCGACGATGCGCATGCCGGCCGCAGCATGACCCGCGCGCAACGACTGCTGGAGGAACTTGCGCAGTTTCGCCGCGAATAGGCGGCCGGCCTGCCGAGGCGGGCAGCGCCCGCAGCCCGGCAACGCGCTACAGCCTGGCTGCGCGCCCATGCCTGTGTTGCTGACATGCGGCTGGTGGTGCTGGCAGCGACTCCGGGCGGATAATCGATTTCTTTTTGACCGAGCGCAGCATGCAATTCCTGGAATTCGACCTGGACGGCGAGTACATCGAACTCAACCAGCTGCTCAAGCTGGCCGGCATCGCCGATAGCGGCGGACAGGGCAAGGCCATCGTCGCCAGCGGCGCGGTCAGCGTCGATGGCGTGCAGGAACTGCGCAAGACGGCGAAGATTCGTCCCGGCCAGCTCGTGCAACTGGATGACGTGGAAATTCGCGTCATGGCCATGGACCCCGACGCCGAGTCCGGCGAATGAGCGTGATCGAGATCGGCCAGCGCAATATCGCGCCGTCCTCCGAAGATCCGAAGCACGACGTCTATATCTTTTCGATCGAACCTGGCGCAGCGCGTCCGTTCTGGCTGGAGCAATCCATCCATGGCGGCCATGCCGACCGTGGCGGCTGCATCATGCTGGCGTTGCACGAGTTGGACGGCTGGCGGGCGACTGGCGCCTACATCTGACCCATGCGGGGTGCGCCTGGGCGATCCCGCTACTGGACGAGGCAATGCGCAACGGCGATGTGCAGGCGGCGATCGATGCGATCGCAGCGCGGGTGGGCGTGCCGGGCTGAGGCGGCCCCGTGCGGCGGAATGCTCGTCTTGCCCACCTGTTGCACTTTCATGCCCGCCTGCAACAATCGGATCACGATATCCGTCGATCGCATGCCGCGCACCCGCTGCCATCGATGCGCCCGGCCTGGAACCAACGCATGGCGCGGCGCTTGATCAGGATCGAGCGCGATGCACGGCACACGTGCACGCGCCCGGACCCTCATGCATTACCACCCCAGCAACGCACGCACCAGCTTGACGATGCCCCAGAACGACACCACCCAGATGGCGCTGCGAAGGTAAGGGATGCCGGCCGCGTAAGCCGGCACGTAGGCCACGCGCGCCCACAGATACAGCTGCACGCCCAGGGCGGTTTCGGCATTGGTGCGTCCGGCCACGCTCACCGCCAGCACTGCTGCGGCAAAGATCGGAAAGGTTTCCAGGTAGTTGCGAAACGCGCGATCCAGGCGTGCGGCGACGCCGGTCAGCGGCTTGGTATCGCCATCGCGCGCACTGGCATTCCACTTGGTGCCGCGCTGCGCGGTCATGCTGGCCGATGCAGCCAGCAGCTGTACCAGGCCGAGCACCATGGCCCAGCCCAGCATCTGCAGTTCGATCGTCAGTTGCACGCAATTCTCCTGGCAGGCTGCCGCATCACTTGGCTGCCGAGCGCAGGCTGTAGCCCGCAACGCGCCAGGTCTTGTCTTCATCCAGACGGAACGACACCAGCTCGCGCACCGGTTGCGGTGCGTTGGCGAACCGGGTCGGGAAGCTGACGTTGACGTACAACCCTTCGGGCACCTGCGCGCCGGGGCCGTACTTCACCCGCGTCACCGAGCCCTGGCCACGCCCGACCATCGCACCCAGACGTGCACGCTCGCCGGCGAGCTGGGCGACGAAGGCATCGCGCTTGACCGCAGTCTTGGCCACGCTGGAGGCACCGTCCCACAGCGAGGCGGCCTTGTTGGCATCGACCATCTGCGCCACGCGCAGGGCAGCCTGGGTCATCTCGACATTCTGCTTGGCGACCTGCGCCTGCTGGGCCGCGCTCAGCGCCGGTGCCGGTTGGCCTGCAGCCGGCCGCGACGCCGAGGGCGCCGGCTGGGCAGTGGCCGTGCGGGAAGGCTGCGGTTGTTGCGCGAACGCCAGCGCTGGAGCCAACACCAACGCGACAAGCAAACGGGGACGGAGCATGGGACAGCACCTTGAACGGGTTGGAAAGCGATGGACCGCACAGATTGCGGCGGGTAGCGCAGTCTATGACGGGACGTGCGCAACACAAGCGGCGCGCGATTCGGGTTGCAGCGGCTGGCTGCATGTTGGGGAAGGCAGTGTCGCGCTGGCGTGTAACCGGCTGTCAGCGCAGTGCGTGCGCATGCCCGAAGCTTGCAAAGCCAGCGGGGACCGCGCCTTCAAGCCGGTGCCCGCCGCACGCAGGCTTGCTTGGTCTGGATCGCCTAGCTAGAGCTCGCCGCCGGGAGCAGGCGGTACCGCCGCCACGCCGCGCGGGCGCCACAGCCGCCAGCTGACCCAGAACGCGCGGGCGATGGCAGCCACCAGCGCCACCAGGCTCAGCCACGTCGCCAATGTTGCCGGCCATTGCGCATGCAGGTGGGCAGCGGACAGGCGCAGCAGCTCGGCCACACCGAAGCCCACCAGCACCAGCAGTGCCGATGGCAGATACGCCAGTAACACACCCTTGGTCTTGCCTCGCATACTGCCCCCCGGCCCGGTTGTCATGGGGCGACCATAGGCAGCGCGCAGTGCGATACGCGTGAAACCTGTCGCCGCGCTCAACCCTTCGCGTGTGCAGGCGTCGACGACTCGGGCTCCGCCTCTGTCGCGTCCGGCACCGGCGCTGCATCCGGTTCTGCCGGTGGCCGCTCGTCCGCTGCGGCATCGGCCTGCGCCTGGGCCGCCGGGGTAGCCGGCAGGGCGGCGGCGTCGGTCTCGGCGAGCGGGCTCTCTTCCGGGCAGGCGGCATCCGGAAAGCCGAAACGCTGCTTCAGTGCCAGGCCACAGGCGTTGACCGCATCCAGGTCGGCGCCCTCGCCCTTGCACTTTTGATCGAACGCCACCAGAAACGCATCCTTGCGCCGCACGAACGCATCGCCGCACTTGCGCATCTGCCGGATGCGCTCCAGGTCGTCCTGTACCGCATTGGTGCCATCCAGGCCGTACTCGCGCAGCTCTTCCATCGTCAGCAGCCGCAGGCTGCGGTTGGGCACGGTCATCATCAGATCGGCCACCGCCACCGCCACGCCGTTACGCTCCAGATAATCCTTGACGTTGCCGTAGACCTCGCGCAATTCGCGATTGAGCTCCGCACGCGAGGTCGCCTTGGAGCTGATCCGCATCATCCGATGGATGCCGACCTTGCCGGCCACCAGCCGGTTGTCGCCGGCCGCCAGCACGAACACGCAGGCGCTGTGGCAGATCGAGCCCTCGCGCACCCAGATGGTCCAGTTGGATTCGCCGATGGCGTCGCCGGCGCGGATCGCCGCCTCGACCTGCCCGCCACTGGAATCCAGATCCAGGATGCGATGCGGCAGCCGCAATTGTTCGGCCACCGCCGCCAGGCGCCAAACCAGCGCGGCAAACCCGGTGTTGATCTTGCCCGCATACCGCACCCGCACCAGCCCGGTCTCGCGACACGGCGCCAGCGCCGCCTCCACGCTGGCCCGATCCAGCGCCTGCAGCAGCGTGCCGTCGCCGGCCTCCTTGCTGTAATCGGTCGCGCAACTGATCCACGCCTGGCCCGCTTCCAGCTGTGCCTGCGGCCAGCCCGCCTCGCCCGCCTGCGTGCGCGGACGGGGCGGCGGCGCTACCGGCTCGGGCGTATCCACCGACACCATGTGGTCGCCATCGCCGGCCTGCCCGGCATTAGTTTGCTGCGCCGTATCGGCGTCAGCAGAGGTCGCGCCGCGCTCGCACGCCACCAACAGGAGCACACATGCAACGGACAGGCAAAACGGCTTGAACATGGTGGGGATTCGGAGCGCGACGGATTCACCTTCAGTCTATGGCTGAATGGGCCACGGGTTTGACCCCTCCGTGAACACGCCGCCCTGCAGCAGCCCTGTCCGAAAACGGCCAGCCGCGGCGCAAGCCAGCGCTTAGACTGGCGTCATGCAACCGATGACGCCCGATCGAATTCAATGCGACCGCGCACGCCTGGCGCGCGATGCGCGCTTCGACGGGCTGTTCTTTACTGCGGTCCGCAGCACCGGCATCTATTGTCGGCCGGTGTGTCCGGCGCCACCGCCCAAGCCGGGCAACGTCAGTTACTACCCGAGCGCGGCGGCGGCCAGTGCGGCCGGTTACCGGCCGTGCCTGCGCTGTCGGCCGGAACTGTCGCCGCAGGCGCAGCAGCATCTGGGCGAAGAGAGCGTGCAGCGTGCGCTGGCGATGATTGCCGAAGGCCTGTTGCAGGAGCAGCCGGTGCAGACGCTGGCCGATGCGGTGGGCATGAGTGCGCGACAGTTGCAACGGCAGTTCGTGCAGCAGCTCGGCGCCACCCCGATCCAGGTGCATGGCACGCGCCGGCTGCTGTTGGCCAAGCAGTTGCTCACCGAAACCGCCTTGCCGGTTACCGAGGTCGCGCTCGCCGCCGGCTTCAACAGCCTGCGGCGTTTCAATGCGGCCTTTCTGCAAGGCTGCGGCATGCCGCCGTCGGCGTTGCGCAAGCAGCGCGCCGACGTTCCGGGCGGCCAACTGTGCCTGCGCCTGGGCTATCGCCCGCCGCTGGACTGGTCGGCGATGCTGGTGTTTCTGCAGCGCCGCGCGATTCCGGGGATCGAGCAGGTCGATGCCAGCGGCTACCGGCGGGTGATCGGCACGCCAGGGCACGCAAGCTTGATCGAGGTGGTCGCCGCGCCGCAGCGGCCCGAGCTGCTGCTGCGCATCGGCGCCACCGACCCGCGCCAGATTCCGCAGATCGTGCGCCGGGTGCGTCGGCTGTTCGATCTGGATGCGGACCTGCAGGCCGTGCACGCCACGCTGGCATCCGAACCGCTCCTGGCCGAGGCGATCGCGCGCCGGCCCGGCCTGCGCGTGCCGGGGGGATGGGACGGCTTTGAAGTGGCGGTGCGTGCGGTGTTGGGCCAGCAGATCAGCGTGGCCGGCGCGGCAACGCTGGCGGCGCGGTTAGTGGACCGCCACGGCGGCCATCATGCCGACATGCCGCCCGGCCTGGATCGCAGTTTTCCCACGCCCGCACAGCTGGCCGACGCGCCGCTGGAACAGCTCGGGCTGCCACGCGCACGCGCGGCCACGTTGCGCGCGCTGGCATCGGCATGCGCACAGGGCCGGCTGCATTTCGGCGCCGGCCAGCGGTTGGCGGACTTTGTCGCCACCTGCACCGCGTTGCCCGGCATCGGGCCCTGGACCGCGCACTACATCGCCATGCGCGCGCTTTCGCATCCGGATGCGTTTCCGGCCGGCGATCTGATCCTGCAGCAGGTCCTCGGCGCGCCGGAGCGTCTGAGCGAACGCGCCACCGAAGCGCGTTCGCAGGCATGGCGCCCATGGCGTGCCTATGCCGTGTTGCACCTGTGGCATCTCGCCGTCGACCGCAAGGACACCCGCCCATGAACACGCTGTACCACGACACCTTCCACTCGCCGATCGGCGCCCTCACGGTGGCCGCCGATTCCACTGCGGTGCGCCACATCCTGTTCGCACAGAACCGCTACGACGCGCCCGGACGTGCGGGTTGGGCGCATGACCCCGATGCCGCCCTGGTGCGCGCAGCGCGCGAGCAACTGCTGGATTATCTGCATGGCGGGCGACGCAGTTTCGACCTGCCGCTGGCACCGGCCGGCACGCCGTTTCAGCTGCAGGTCTGGCACACGTTGGCGCGGATTCCGTTCGGCCAGACCTGGAGTTACGCGCAGCTTGCGCAGGCGGTAGGACGCCCCGCCGCCAGCCGCGCGGTAGGCGCTGCCAATGGTCGCAATCCGTTGCCGATCGTGCTGCCCTGCCATCGCGTGATCGGCGCCAATGGCACCTTGACCGGCTTCGGCGGCGGCCTGCCGACCAAGCAGGCGTTGTTGCAGCTGGAAGGCTGGTCGCCGCGCCAGATCGCACGCGCCGACGACCTGTTCGCCGATCAACGTGCAGCGCCGCTGCGCTGACTCCGCGACGTCATCGCTGCACCGTAAACTGGCGGCATGATCGATCGACGTCTTGTGTCTGCCGCGATGGCCACCGCGCTGCTCGCGGCCTGCTCCACCCAGCCTGGCGTGCGTGAGGCCTCACCGCCGCCCAGTGCATCGTCGCCACTGTCGGCCGCCGCGACGTCCGACGACGCGCCGCATCCCTTGCTGCTGATTTCCATCGATGGCCTGCGCGCGGACATGCTTGATCGCGGCATCACGCCGACGCTGTCGCAGCTTGCACGCGATGGCGTGCGCGCGCGCTGGATGACACCCTCGTACCCGTCGCTGACCTTTCCCAATCACTACACGCTGGTCACCGGCCTGCGCCCGGATCACCACGGCATCGTGCACAACAGCATGCGCGATGCCGGGCTGGGCAATTTCTGGCTGAGCAAGCAGGACGCGGTGACCGATGCGCGCTGGTGGGGCGGCCAGCCGGTCTGGGTGGGCGTGGAAAACGCCGGGATGCACGCGGCAACCTGGTCGTGGCCCGGCAGCGAGGCCGCCATCCAGGGCGTGCGCCCGACGCATTGGCGCCATTACGAGGAAGGCGTTGCCATGGACGCGCGCGTGGACACTGTCCAGGCCTGGCTCAAGAGCTCCGGCGCCGACGCCAACCGCCTGGTCACGCTGTACTTCGAACACGTGGACGAAGCAGGCCACGACCACGGCCCGGAATCGCGCGAATACGCCGACAGCGTGCGCGCAGTGGATGCCGCCATCGGCCGGCTGCTGGCCGGCATGCAGCGCGACGGGACCCGCGCGCGCACCAACATCATCGTGGTCTCCGATCACGGCATGGCCGAGGTGGCGCCGGGGCATGCGATCAGCGTGGAAGCCATCGCGCCGCCGGCGATTGCCACTGCGATCACCGACGGCCAGGTGATCGGCTTCGAGCCCAAGCCCGGGCAACAGGCCAATGCCGAGGCGATGCTGCTCGGCCCCCATGCGCAGTACGACTGCTGGCGCAAGGCCGAGCTGCCGGCGCGCTGGCATTACGGCACGCACCCGCGCATTCCGCCGATCGTGTGCCAGATGCACGAAGGCTGGGACGCATTGTTCCCCGACAAACTGGCCAAGCGCTCGCAGCACGGCATGCGCGGCTCGCACGGGTTCGATCCCGCCCTGCCCTCGATGCGTGCGGTGTTCGTGGCGCAAGGCCCGGATCTGGCGCAGGGCAAGCGCTTGCCCGGGTTCGACAACGTCGATGTGTATGCCTTGCTGACGCGTTTGCTGGGCATCACCGCAGCGCCCAACGACGGCAACCCGGCCACGCTGCTGCCGGCATTGCGCGTGCCGCCGGACGTTGCGCACTGAGCACTGCGCACACCGGCTGCAGCGCGCAGATGCGACAATGGGGCCATGTCTGCTTCTGATCCCTCGCCGCGTCGCTTGCGGCCGCTGTTGTCCAGCGAAGGCTGGCGTCGTCGCGCCGCACTCTGGGGTGGCGCCATTGCGGTGGCCCTGGTCGCCATCGTGTTCGCCAAGGCCAGCGATGCGGCCTTCCAGTTGTTTCAACGCATCACCGCACACTCGATCTGGTGGGCGCTGCTGCTGACGCCGGGCATCTTCGCCCTGCTCGCCTGGCTGACCTCGGGGGCGATGCGGCCCACCCGCGGTAGCGGCATTCCGCAGGTCATCGCCGCGCTGGAGCATCCGGACCCGGCGTTTCGCGACACCAACCTGTCGCTGCGCGTGTCGCTGGGCAAGCTTGCGTTGACCACGCTGTCGCTGCTCGGTGGCGCATCGGTCGGGCGCGAAGGACCGACCGTGCATGTGGGCGCCAGCCTGATGCATGTGTTCGGGCGCTGGTTCGGCTTTCACGATCCGCGCGAGCTTTCGCATTTTCTGCTTGCCGGCGGCGCGGCCGGTATCGCAGCGGCATTCAACACGCCGCTCGCCGGCGTGGTCTTTGCGATCGAGGAACTAAGCGGTCGCTTCGAGCACCGCTTCTCCGGCACCTTGCTCACGGCGGTGATCGTCGGCGGCGTGGTATCGCTGGGGTTATTGGGCAACTACACCTATTTCGGCAAGGTGGCGGTGGCCTTGCCGTTGGGCCAGGCCTGGCTGGCGATCGCGCTGTGCGGGAGCGTGGCCGGGCTGCTCGGCGGGATCTTCGCGCGGCTGGTGCTGGCCAGCGTCAGCGGCAAACCGCGCTGGCTGGGCGCACTGCGCCAGCGCCACCCGGTGCTGCTGGCGGCGTTGTGCGGCGTGGCGCTGGTCGGGCTGGCGCTGGTGTTCGGGCAAGGCGCCTTCGGCACCGGCTACGAGCAGGCGCGCAGCCTGGTGCAGGGGCATGCCGTGGTCGGCCATGAGTTCGGCCTGATGAAGCTCATCGCCAACCTGGTCTCGTACCTGGCCGGCATCCCGGGCGGCCTGTTCTCGCCCGCCCTGGCAGTGGGTGCCGGTATCGGCCACAACCTGTCGGTGCTGATGCCGAGCGTGGACCCGCGCACCTTCGTGCTGCTGGGCATGTGCGCCTACCTGACCGGTGTCACCCAGGCACCGCTGACCTCGGCGGTGATTTCGCTGGAGCTCACCGACACCAGCCAGATGCTGCTGCCGATCCTGGCCACCGTGTTGATCGCACGTGCGGTGTCCGGGCTGGTGTGCAAGACGCCGATCTATCGCGGACTGGCCGAGCAGTTGCTGACCCCAGCTGCAAAGGCGCCGGCGCCGGACGCCACCCACTAGAAACGCTGCATGATCCAGGCGCGCACGCCTTATCCGATGCACCACGGACGGCGCCGGGCGATGACAGGGCGCCAGCCGCCTTGGGGAGGTCTTGCACCGACCCGCGACGGCTGCCGATAGCGATGAGGTGCTACCGCGGCCATTGCCCAGAGCTGCGGCAATACCGGCACCTTGGCAAGCAGCTATGCCAGCGTTTGCACTGACGTCGCACATAAAAAAACGCGGCGCAAGCGCCGCGTTTTCAGATCGCAAAGCGGGCTGGGATCAGCTGGCCTTGGCGACGGTCTTCTTGGCAACAGCCTTCTTGGCCGGCGCCTTGACCACGCCCTTCTTGGCAACCGGGGCAGCTGCACCCACGACAACCTTGCTCACCGCGTGCGAACGCGAATTGCCGTAGCTGGCGTTGTAGCGCTTGCCCTTGGCGGTCTTACGGTCACCCTTACCCATTTCGTCGACTCCTGAATGTGAATACAAATTCCCGTGCTGGCACGGGTCTGGCGAGGTTTGCACCGGCGGCGCCCTCGCGCAAGGCCGGCAAGCCTACCACGTCGGCCCGGGGCCGCGCAGCCGCGGGGCCTGCCACGCTCTGAACAAGCCTTCCGTGCATCAGGCCTGCCATCCACGGGCACCCGGCGGTCAGCTCGGCGACCGGGGCCAGCCTGGCACCGGTGTAAAACGATCTTCCGAATGACCGCCTGCACCCGGCGCGCGCTGGTGTATCAGCGCTTGGTCAATGCGCGCAGCTCGCGTCGTGCACGTGCGCATGCCCGTGATTCAGCCGCAGATTGACCAGATGGGCGATGCCGACCAGGGCGCCGCCCAGCGTCATCACCACCGCGTGCGGCACCACCGAATGATGCAGGGGATCGTACAACAGGCCCAGCCACAACAGCGCCAGGCCCGGCAGCAGCAACGCCAGCGCATGCAGCGCCTTGTGCCGGCGATATCCCAGGACCAGGCTGAAAAGCCCGAGCAGGGTCACGAACACGACGATCGCCAGCTCCACCCCGTCGCCCAGCCAGAACGACAACCCGAGCGACGGCGCCAGCGCCAGGACCAACGGCAGCACCGCACAGTGCACCGCGCACAGCAGCGAGCCGGTGGCACCGAAGCGGTCCAGCAGATGGCGAAGTGTGGGTAGAGGCATGACTTCCAGCAGGTGCTCGCGGCGACGTGGAATAATATAACATCTTCCTTGTTCCAGGCCCGCACCACTGCATCGCAGCACGGGCCTTGCCGTCGGCACAGCAGGCAAGCTGCGCCATCCCATTGATATATAGTAACAATCAGAGAGTCCGATCCACATGGCCCCCACGCTCATCCCCTCGCTGCGCCGCTCCGCCCTCTCGCTGGCACTGGCCAGCCTGCTGACTCCTGCCCTGGCCCTGGCCGAAGACACACCAGAGGTTGCCGACCCACAGACGCCGCCGACATCGGACACCCGGCATGACGCCACCCATTCCAGCGGCCGGCATATCAAGGACCTGGACAAGGTGGTGGTCACCGCCAGCCCGCTGCGCGACGCGGCAGGCGAGCTGAGCCGTCCGGTCGAGGTGCTGGCCGGCGAGCGTCTGGATGAGGTGCGCAGTTCGAGCCTGGGCGAAACCGTGGCCAGCCTGCCGGGCGTGCAGAGCTCCAACTTCGGCCCCGGCGTGGGCCGGCCGATCATCCGCGGCCTGGATGGCCCGCGCGTGGCGGTGCTGCGCGACGGCCTGTCCACCCAGGACGTGTCCACCGTCAGCCAGGACCACTCGCCGGCGATCGAGCCGTTCCTGGCCAACCAGATCGAAGTGCTGAAGGGTCCGTCCACGCTGCTGTACGGCTCCGGCGCGATCGGCGGCGTGGTCAACGTGGTCGACGGGCGCATTGCCGAAACCCCGGTGGACGGCTTCAGCGGGCGCGCCGAAGTGCGTTTTGACGGCGGCGACAAGGACGGCAATACCGACATGTTCCGCGTCGACGCCGGCAACGGCAGCGGCCTGTCGATCCATGCCGACGGCGTGTACCGCAACCAGAACGACTACGACACCCCGCAGGGGCGCCAGCTCAACAGCTGGATCGATTCCAAGGTGGGCTCGATCGGCGCCTCGCTGTCCGGCGACTGGGGCTTTGTCGGCCTGTCGGCATCGCGCTTTCGCGACAACTACGGCAACCCCGGCGAGCCGGGCGACCCGTCCATCGGCGAGCGCGGCGTGTCGCTGAAACTGCAGCAGGACCGCTACGACCTCAAGGGCGGGCTGACCGATCCGTGGGGCGAAGGCAGCGCGCTGCGCTACAGCTTCGGTCATACCGATTACGCGCATACCGAATTCGAAGGCGAGGAAGTCGGCACCGTGTTCACCAAGCGCGCCAACGAAGGCCGCGTGGAGGCCTCGTTTACCTTTGGCGGCGGCTGGCAGACCGCGTTCGGCCTGCAGGGCAGCGATACCACGTTCCAGGCGGTGGGCGAAGAATCCTTCGTGCCCAAGACCGATACGCGTTCGCTCGGCGCATTCGCCGTGGCGCGCAACAGCTGGGAACGCGTCACCGCCGAGATCGGCGCACGCGTGGACAAGGTCAAGTACCAGACCGACATCGGCGTGGACCGCGACTTCACCCCGACCAGCTTCTCGGCCAGCGGCGGTTTCCGCTTCAACGAGCAGTGGCGCCTGACCGCCAACCTGGACCACGCCGAGCGCGCACCGGCCGAAGAAGAACTGTTCGCCGACGGCCCGCATATCGCCACGCTCGCCTATGAGATCGGCGATGCGGATCTGAAGACCGAAAAGGCCAACCAGGCCGAGCTGGGGCTCAACTTCCAGAACGAATGGGTGGATGCCAAGGTGGCGGCGTACTACAACCGCTACAACGACTTCGTCTACATCGTCGACACCGGCAATCAATGGTTCAACGAAGAAGACAACGACTTCCTGCCGATCCGCCAGTGGACGCAGGCCGATGCGATCTTCCACGGCTTCGAAGGCGAAGCGACCTTCCACCTCGCCAACAACGACACCGGCGCGTGGGACCTGCGCGTGTTCGGCGATACCGTGCGTGCGCGCTTGAGCGATGGCGGCAATCTGCCACGCATCGCGCCGGGCCGCTTCGGTGCGCAGATGCGCTGGAATGCCGATGCGTGGTGCGCCTCGCTCGGCGCCACCCGCACCCTGAAGCAGGACAAGGTGGCGGTGAACGAAACCGCGACCGATGGCTATACCTTCGTGGATGCGCATCTGGCCTACCACGTGGACCGCGGCAGCAATGCGTGGGAAGTGTTTCTGGACGGCAACAACCTGACCAATCAGGACGCACGCGTGCATACCTCCTTCCTCAAGGACGATGTGATGTTGCCTGGCCGCAGTGCCTCGTTCGGCGTGCGGATGTTCTTCTGACAGCGGTCTCTCTCCCCCGCTGGGTAGAAGCGAGGCCGCCTTCGGGCGGCCTCTCTATTTGGGATCGCCAAGCTGCGCGCTGTAGCGAAGGTGTGTTGCCTGTCCCGGACCCGGGGCGCGCGTACGCTCCGCTCGGCAGCCGGCGCGGGCTCGGCATCACCACTTGATCGCGCAGGTGGCAGCGTCGTTGCGGCGGCATGCGTTCTGTCGCAGTGCCAATGGATTTCGCAGGCGAAAACCGCACACGGCACACGATCGACTGCGCGACAACCGGTCACGGTCATGGGTGTCGCGCCCGGGTGCGCTCCTACGTGGTTGGTTGGGGATGACGGCTTCTGAGGCAAGTGGCCTTCGCCCGGGTAGCGGGCACACATCCGGCCGCTTGTAGATAGGTGCATATGCACGCAATATGCAGCCATCCTGCGGAGCGCGTCCATGTCCAGCACGTCCAACTGCACCTGCTTTCATCTGCGCCGGGCGGCGCGTCGGATGTCGCAGCTTTATGACCACGCACTGGCGCCGGTCGGCCTGAGTCTCAACGCGTACTCGATCCTGCGCCGACTCGACGCAGCGCAGTCTCTGGGCATGCTGGCACAGGCCTTGGGCATGGACCGCACCACCCTCACCCGCAACCTCAAACCCTTGCTTGCTGCCGGATGGATCACCACCCGGCGCGGCGACGATGCCCGGCAGACCTGGCTGATCCTGAGCCGCAGCGGCCGCGGGCTGCTGCGGCGCGCACAACCGCACTGGCTGGCAGCCCAGCAACGGATCGAAACGCTGTTTGGTGCAGCGCCGACCGCGCAGCTGCATGCCACGCTGGGCCGCCTGGATGCCGTGCTGGAACACGCCGCATGAGCGCGCCGGCAACCGCACGCGCAAGTGCGCAATGGGGCCTGCTGCTCACCGCCTCGGCGATGCTGATGCTGACCATGGGGGCGCGCCAGACCACCGGCTTGTTCGTCGAGCCGATCCATCGGCAGACCGGGATCGGGATCGCCTCAATCAGCTTCGCGCTGGCGATCGGGCAACTGGTCTGGGGTGCGGTACAACCGGTGTTCGGTGCGATTGCCGACCAGCGCGGGCCGCTGCCGGTGCTGCTGTTCGGCGGCATGCTGCTGTCGTTGGGATTGGCCTCGACGCCATGGCTGGCCAGCGAATGGGGCTTGATCGTATCGCTGGGCGTGCTGGCGGCGGCCGGTGCGGGCGCTGGCAGTTTTTCGGTCCTGATCGGTGCCACCGCCAGCCGCATCGCACCGGAACGGCGTTCGTTCGCGGCCGGATTGATCAATTCCGGCGGCTCGCTGGGCCAGTTCGTTTTCGCCCCGTTGGTGCAGCTGATGATCGGTGCGGCCGGCTGGGCCAGGGCGATGATCGGCCTGGCGTTGGTGTCGCTGTTGACCTTGCCGCTGGCCTGGCCGCTGCGCCGCGTGCCATCCGCATCGGGTAGCCAGCCGACGCGCGCGGCCGACGACATCGGTCTGCGCGCGCAATTGCGGTTGGCGGTGCGCGATCGCAGCTATTGGTGCCTGCACCTGGGATTTTTTACCTGCGGGGTGCATATCGCCTTCCTGGTCACGCATCTGCCCGGCGAGGTCGCGCTATGCGGGCTGCCGGCCAGCGTGTCGGCGGTGTCGATCGCGCTGATCGGCCTGTTCAACGTGGCAGGCAGCCTGGTCGCCGGCAAACTGGGCGAGCGCGTACGCATGAAGTGGTTGCTGTGCGCGATGTATGCCAGCCGCGCGGTGCTGATCGGCCTGTACCTGCTCGCACCGCCCACACCGCTGACGTTCTATCTGTTTGCGGCCGCACTGGGTTTCACCTGGCTGGCCACGGTGCCGCCAACCGCAGGATTGATCGGCAAGCTGTTTGGCCCGCGCTATCTGGGCACCTTGTTCGGCCTGACCCTGCTGTCGCACCAGCTCGGCGGTTTCTTCGGTGCCTGGCTGGGCGGGTTGGTGCTGGAACACAGCGGCGACTACAGCTGGATGTGGTACGGCGACATGGTGCTTGCGGTTGCCGCGGCGCTGGTCAACCTGCCGATTCGCGAGGCGGCGCCGGTGCGCACTGTTGCCGCGACCTGAGGCAGGCGGGGACAGCGTAGCGATCAACTCCGCGCTGCGCGCAGCGACGCTCGCACCTCTGCCACCGTATGGGTGCGAGTGTTCATGCGCACCAGGAGTGGCTGCCAACAGCTGGCGAGCGGTCGCCGCAGTGTGCGAATGGCATACAGGGATTCGCGCACCGGCCGCGCCCGCCTTGCGGCTGCACCGTCGTCTTGCGGGCTGCACAACAGCCGCTCGATCCATGCACACTGCGACCAGCACGCCCGCAGCAATCACTGCATGTGTTGACGCGGCGCACAACAGCTTTTCTGCGCGACTCCGTTAGAACTGCAATACGCGCCGTGCAGGTCCGTTGCGCCATCGATGCAGTCCTGTGCGGCATATCACTTTTCGGGCAGTACGCCGTTCGCTGCGGCGGGATCTGCCGGTTGCTGCGACAGCAAGGACATCGCCATGACCTCACCCATGCCCCGCTATGCGTTATCGCTGACCATCGCCACCTTGCTTGCGCCGATGGCGCACGCACAGACCGCACCGCAAGAGACAGCCAGTCAGGATGCCACCACGCTGGATGCGGTGATCGTCAGCGGCACCGCGCGCTTCAAGGGTCTGGCCAAGCGCGATGCCAGTTTTTCGATCACCACCGCCAGCCCGGAACAGATCCAGCAAGCGGTGCCGCAGAGCACTGCCGACCTGTTGAAGATCGTGCCGGGCGTATGGGCCGAGCCCAGCGGCGGCGGCACCGGTGCCAATATCTTCGTGCGCGGCATGCCCTCCGAAGGCGACGCGCCGTTCGTGACCATGCAACTGGATGGCTCACCGCTGTTTCCACCGCCGACCCTGTCGTTTCTGGAAAATTCCACACTGTTCCGCGTCGACGACACCGTCGAACGCATGGAGGTGTTGCGTGGCGGCTCCAGCCCGATCTTCTCCAATGGGCAACCCGGTCTGACAGTCAATTTCATCCAGAAAAAGGGCCAGGACGAACCGGAGGGCAGCGTGCGCCTGACCGGCGGCAACAGCGACTTGCGCCGCATCGACGTGTTCAACAGCGGGCCGATGGGCAACGGCTGGTACTACAGCGTGGGCGGCTTCTTCCGCGAGACCGATGGGGTGCGCGACCCGCAGTTTTCGGCCGACAAGGGCGGCCAGTTCAGCGCTACCTTGAGCAAGCGCTGGGACAGTGGCGAGCTATCGTTCTACGCGCGGCATACAGACGACAACAACGCGTTCTACACCGCCATTCCGCTGCTCTCGCGCAATAACGGCAACGACCTGTCCAGTTTCCCCGGCTTGAATGCGCAGACCGGCACCCTGCTCGGCCGCGACTTCCGCAATGTCGATCTGCTGGTCGGGCCGAACGGACAGACCATCCGACGCGATCTGGCCGACGGGCGCGGCGTCAACATCGATGTGTTCGGTGGGGAACTGAACTGGGAAACCGGCGCCTGGACCATCGCCGACCGCTTCAACGTGATGAGCGGCAGCGCGCCGACCTATGCGTTGTTCACCGGCGATGCGCCGCTGCGATTGAGCGACTTCATCGCCGGCTACGGCAGTGGCGGCACCGCGACGTATACCAACGGCGGCGGCGCAGTCGACCCGAATCAACAGGTGCTCGAAGCCGGCTGGTGGTCGGTGGACAAGCGCCTGAATTCCTTTACCAACGATCTGCGACTGAGCCGCGAGCTGTTTGCCGGCAATACCTTGACCGTGGGTGCGTACTACGCCAGGTATTCCTCTGCCGACACCTGGTACCTGGGCAACACCATGTTGCTCACCGCGCAAAACAACGCACGTCGCATCGACGTGGCATTGGACGATGGACGCCAGGCAACGCGCCAGGGCTTCACCAGCACCGCGTTCTTCAATCTGCGCGCCAACTACGACGGCGAAAACATCGCGGCCTTCGTCGCCGACGAGTGGGAACTCAACGACACGTTGCGGCTGGACCTGGGTGCGCGCTACGAGCGCCAGAGCGTGACCGGCAATGTGCACGACACCGCCACGATCGACCTCGATGGCAACCCCGCCACCCTGTACGACAACGCCACCTCGCTGTCCCTGGCGACCACACGCCGTATCGACCAGGACGACGAGGCATTCTCGTGGACGGCCGGGCTGAACTTCAAACTCAACGACAGCAACAGCCTGTTCGCACGGATCAACTCGGGTGTGAAGTTCCCCGGCTTCGATAACCTGCGCGATGGGCAGAATCGCGTACAGGAAGTGGACCAGTACGAGCTCGGCCTCAAGTCTGGCGCCAGCGCCTACGACCTGTATCTCACCGCGTTCTACAACACGTTCAAGAATTCGCCGTTCCAGGCGTTCCTGGCCAATGGCGAAAATTTCACCGCCGTTGGCGATTCGCGCGCGCGCGGCCTGGAGGTGGAAGGCGCCATCCGCCCGTTCGGCGGTTTCGAGCTGGCCGGCACCGGGGTATGGCTGGATGCGAAGTACCGCAACTATCGCGAGTTCACCGGCAACCAGGTGATGCGCCAGCCCAAGCGGCAGTTCCGGCTGACGCCGAGCTATTACTGGATGCTGCCGTTCGGCGACCTCAAGGTGTTCGCCACGTATTCGTACATCGGCGATCGCTTCGCGGACCTGGCCAACAGCCAGCGCCTGCCCTCCTACGACATGCTGGATATCGGCGCCAACCTGCATGTGGGCGAGCATTGGGAAATGACCGCCAGCGGCAGCAATGTCACCGATACGCTGGGGCTCACCGAAGGCAACGTCCGCGTGCCGGGTGCGGCCACCGGCGGGGTATTCATGGGCCGGCCGATCGCTGGACGGCAGTACCAGCTGTCGGTGGCGTATCGCTGGTAGGCGGCAGGATCAATACAGCGAAACATCGAGGCGTCGATTCCTGGACACATGCGGGATCGGCGCCGTTTCCGTTGCGACAGCAACTGCAGTCACCGGGGCCACACGCGCCCCCGGTGCATCGAACGATGCGGGTTGCATGGCGCAGCACAGGCGACGCCGGTCGCACGCCCTCGTACAGCATCTGGGTGCCGAGTCGTATGGCATCGCCTGGCTATGCCCCTTGCGCACACCTGTCGCAGTCGCATGGTGCGCCACGCCGGATGCGAAGCAAATCCGCGCATCGCGATGCTTTCTGTCAATGCATAATCGCTAGATCGCAATGGATCGCGACCAATCCTGTGCGAAAAACGTCGCATCGCGTGCGTGAATCGGCATGTCTTGCATAAATTGCGCAACGGGTCACGCGTCTGTCATCTGACGCTCAGCTTGCGAGCGCGGAGTGCGCCATCTCTAATCGGATCGCTGCCGATGCATTCGCATTGCCAGCGTCGGCTGCGCGGACGCGCACAGGGGAGCCGGCTGGTGCCCCGGTCGCATCCGTCCGGCGTTTCGGACCGATGCGTGTCACTGGCTCTTTCGGGATACACGGACATGGACCCTGTTGCTGCCTCTTCGCGTTGTTCTCCTGCACGCCCCCCCAATCCCACCTGACGTTGATGGCGTGCTCGCACGGGCCGGCGCATCCGTTCGGCGCTGCCTGATCGGTTTTGCTCGCCGCGGCCGCTGCCGCGTGGAGTTACCTGGATTTCTCCCGACGCTTCTGATTCGGGCTCGATAGGCACGGCCTGAATCTGTTGAAGCAGTTACGCCGGCCGATCGCATGATCGGCAGGACGGGAGACTGTGTCGTATCGACCGTGCCTACCCTTGACTGGACTCAAACGGAATGAACCCTTACCGCAGGCGCCCTCTCGCGCTGTTGATCGGTGCCCTACTGATCACGAGCGCACCACTCTCGGCACTGGCCGACACGCCAGTGACCGCTACCACCACTGCCAACTCCAAGGCCAGTCCCAAGGCCAGCGATCCGCTGCTGCGCTACCAATGGCACCTCTCCAACCAGGGACAGGCCGTGATCGGCGACAGTCGCCCGGTGCCCGGCGTCGATATGGATGTGGACATCCTGCATGCCATCGATATCCGCGGCCGCGGCGTGCGGGTCGGTGTGGTGGACGACGGACTGGAATTGGGTCACGAAGATCTGTCCGACAACATCCTGCCCAATGGCTCCCACAACTTCGGCGATGGATCGCACGACACCACGCCGATCGACCCGGATCGTGCGCATGGGACTTCGGTAGCCGGCATCATCGGTGCGGTCGGCTGGAACGGTCGTGGCGGGCGCGGGGTGGCGCCGGATGTCCTGCTGGCAGGGTTCGATTTCCTGGCGCGCGGTTCCTCCAACAACGATGCGAGCGTGCGTTATGCGTGGGGTGACGGGCCGGAGGCGCGCAACATCGATGTCTTCAACAACAGCTGGGGCTCGGTTGCGCCGTTCTACGTCGACTTCTCCGCAGAAGAGCAGCGCTCCTGGGAAGCATTGATGCGCTCGACCCGCAGCGGTCTTGGCGGCATCTACGTCAAGTCGGCGGGCAACAGCTTCGGGGACCTGCTCGGCAGCGATGAGCAAGGCAATACCATCGATCTGTGCAATGCGACGACACGCGCATTGAATGTCGGCTGCGCGCTGGCCAACGTCGACCCACTCAGCAACCTGATCGGCACCATCGTGGTCGGTAGCGTCAACGCGAAAGGGGTGCGTTCGTCGTATTCCTCGTCCGGCTCGGCGCTCTGGATCTCCGGAATCGGCGGCGAATACGGGTACCAGCGCAAGTTCGCTCCAGGCATCGACGATCCGAACGTTTACGCGCCGGCGATTGTCACCACCGACCTGACCGGTTGCTCTGCAGGCTTCAACTACGACGGCTCCGATCCCGTCAATGCATTGGACACCAGTGCCTCCAGGATCGATGGATCGTGCAACTACAACGGGATCATGAATGGCACTTCCGCCGCAGCTCCAACGGTTTCCGGGGTCGCGTCGCTGATATTGAATGCCAACCCCAGTCTCAGCGCACGCGATGTCAAGTACATCCTGGCCACCACGGCACGCCAGATCGACCCCTGGCAGCCGCGCGCGGTCTACCAGGGCAGCGTGATCGACCCGGGCTGGATCACCAATGCGGCCGGACATCGCTTCAGCAATTGGTACGGGTTCGGCCTGGCCGATGGCGCAGCAGCGTTCTACAAGGCGAGTTACTTCACTCCGCTGCCACCCATGCGCGACACGCAATGGGTCGCCTCCACTAACCCGCCCAGCCAGATCGGCGGTCCGGCACGACCTGGCACGCTGCGCATCCGCATCAAGCAGGCGATGAAGATCGAAGCGGTGCAGTTGTCGTTGCGGTCTGCGCATCTGACGCCGAGCAATCTACGCGTGGTGCTCATCTCGCCCAGCGGCACCCGCAGCGTGGTGGCCACGCCGTTCTCGGTCCTGGACCCCGCGGCCTACGCCAAGACCGGCTTCTACATCGACCTCACCTCCAGCAACGCCTTTCTGGACGAGTCCTCGCGCGGCATCTGGACACTGGAAGTCACCGACATGAGCGAGCCTGGCAAGACCGCAGCGCTCAAGGCGTTCAACCTTCGCATCGTGGGGCACTGACATGAAGATCGCGCTTGTTGTTTCCTTGTTGATGGGCTGCAGCGTTGCAAGCGGCGTAGCGCATGCAGCGCAATCGGCCGCTCCGCAGGCCGTGCTGGCAGCCGCCACCGGCGCACGCTTCCGCTCCGGAACGGACACCTTCCGCATGTTGCCTGCTACGGTCATCGAGCAGAAGACCTCCGCGGTCGATGCCAAGCGGAGATCGGGACCTGGCGGCGTTGCGCGTAAGGGCTCTGCCACGCCGCCGCCGGGCGGCAAGGTGATCGCACGCATCGGCAGCTTTCTGGTGGTGCTCGACCCGCCTGCCGGCGCGGCGCGCAACCAACCCCTCGCGCCTGAGCGCACGCTGGCCGCGGCGGTCAACGAGCGGACGGACCGGGTGGTGTTGGTCAGGCCGCAGGTGAAGCTGACCGGCACAACCCCCGCCACGGCGACCGCGCTGGCCGGAGGCACCGGTGGGAGCATTGCCTATGCCTCAACGGTGGATGGCAGCGCAGTCATCAGCTACGCCTCGATCGAGCAGGCACAACGCGCAGCGGCCCAACTGCAAGGCAGCAGTGGCATCGCGCAGGCATCGCTGGTGGTGACGCAGGCGGTCATGCAACCGATGTGAGGTCAACGGCCGCAGGCAGACGCTTGCGGCCTTCGCATCTGGTGCGCCGTCACTGGCGCCATCTCCGTAGTTCCTCTTTCTGACCAGAGGTCATGATGATTGCTTCTTCGCAGAGCTCCGCGCTGTCTTCTGCCGTGCTGCTGGCACTGTGCGTATGCGCTGGTGCTGCCAGTGCTGCCAGTGCTGCCGACGTTGTCGCGCAGCGCGGTACCGGCGCAGTGCACCGGCACAAGACACAGCAAGGCGACGACCCGCTGTTCCGCTACCAGTGGCATCTACTCAATCAAGCCCAACCGGTGTTCGGCGATGGACGCCCGCTGCCCGGCGTGGACCTGGATGTGGACATCCTGCACACGCTGGGAATCCGCGGCGCCGGCGTCAATGTTGCGGTGATCGATAACGGCTTGGAAATCGCGCACCCGGATCTTGCCGACAACATCCTGCCCAATGGTTCGCACAATTTTTTGAACGGATCGAACGACCCCACTCCGCGAGCAGATGACATCGACGGCGAGCATGGCACCGCAGTAGCAGGCATCATCGCTGCGCGGGGGTGGAACGGCATCGGTGGGCGCGGCATTGCGCCGGAAGCGAAGTTGGCCGGTTTCAACGCCGGTGACACCACCGATGGCAGCATCCAGTACGTCAACAACCGCTATTCCTGGGGCGATGGGCCGCAAGCCCGCGCAATGGATGTGTTCAACAACAGCTTCGGCGTCTCGGCAGCGGTGTATCAATTCAGCGACCTCGACGAGCAACGCGCTCTGGAACGGTTGATGCGGGCCCAGCGCGGCGGCAAGGGCGGTATCTATGTCAAATCGGCAGGCAACGATTTCAATACGCTGATCGACGTGGATGCGCAGGGCAAGCTGATCGATCGCTGCAGCGATCAGACCCGGCAACTGGGCGTTGCCTGCAGCAGTGCGAATATCGACAACATCAATAGCCTGACCACCATGATCGTGGTCGGTGCGGTCAACGCCAATGGGGTGCGCGCGAGTTACTCATCGCCCGGGTCTGCATTGTGGGTGTCTGGTCTCTCCGGCGAGTTTGGATTCCAACGCAGATTCGATCCGCATCCGGAGACGTTCAAGGAGTCGTACGGGCTGCTCGCTGCAACCGGGCCGCAGCCGTTCTACTCGCCGGCGATCGTCACCACCGATTTGAGCGGCTGCAAGGCCGGCAACAATCGCGACCGCACACGCGCGATGCAGAATGCGCTGGATACCAGCAGGTCCAAGATCGATGCCTCATGCAATTACACCGCACGCATGAACGGCACCTCGGCCTCCGCACCCACCGTCGCTGGGGTTGCGGCCTTGATGCTGAGCGCCAACCCGCAACTGACGCTGCGCGACGTCAAGTACATCCTGGCGACCACCGCGGTGCAGGTCGATCCCAAGCAGCCGAAGGTGCTCTACAACGGCAGCGTGATCGAGCCTGGCTGGATCACCAACGCGGCCGGCCACCGTTTCAGCAACTGGTACG
Organism: Xanthomonas sp. 4461; assembly: GCF_024806475.1. Classification (NCBI taxonomy): domain Bacteria; kingdom Pseudomonadati; phylum Pseudomonadota; class Gammaproteobacteria; order Lysobacterales; family Lysobacteraceae; genus Xanthomonas; species Xanthomonas sp. 4461. The sequence continues at coordinate 546,669 of NZ_JANTYV010000001.1, forward strand.
GATTCGGCCTGGTGGACGCCGCCGCGGCGGTGGAACGCGCCGTGCATTTCACCTCGCTACCGGCGATGAAAGACACCGAGTGGAAGAGCTATGAGGGGAAAAGCAGCACCATCGGCGGTGCCGGCGTACCCGCAAGACTGGCGATCGACATCGGTCAATCCTTCAAGGTGGAAGGCGTGCAGCTGTACTTCGCCGGCACGCACAAGGATCCCCGCAACCTGCGCGCGGTGCTGGTCTCGCCCAGTGGCACGCGCAGCACCCTGATGACGCCGTTTTCCACGCTCGACAGGAGCGACGCAGGCATGGTGGTGTTCCTGACATCGAGCAACGCCTTCCTGGACGAACCCTCGGCCGGGCGCTGGACCCTGGAGGTCGACGACATGCTCGCCGACCAGGGCAAGGAACAACTGGAGGAATTCGAAATGCGCGTGGTGGGTCACTGACATGAAGACATCCTTGCTCACTCTGCTCGTTGTCGTTGCAACCGGCGTCTGCGCTCCCGCGTCGGCGCAGCTGGTCGACAGCAAACGCCTGCATGCTGCGGCGACCGGGCCGACCATCGCTGCAGGACGTAGCAGCTTCCGGCTGATTCCCGGCGCAGTGGTCAGGCTGGCCGAGGACGCGCCTGCAACGACCGCCGCACGCGCGGTACGGGCGTCGCAAACCACCACAGACGCCCCGGTTGCACGCTTCGACCGCTACGCGATCTATCTCGATGCCGGCACCGCCGCACGCACGGCCGCCGCGGTTCCGGCCGGGCAAGCCCCGCGCGTGGCCGCAGCGCTCGAAACCCGCAGCGGCCAGCTGATCTTGCTGGGCGCCTCGATCAAACTCTTCGACACCACGCCCGCCATTGCGCATGCATTGGCAACGCGCACTGGCGGCAAGCTGATCTATGCCTCGGCCATCGATGGCAGCGCGATGATCGGCTACGACTCGGTGACCACTGCACTGGACAACTGCAAACAGCTGCAAGGCAGCAAGGGCGTGGGAGCGATCATGCCCGAGGTGATTCCGCGCGCGGCACGGCCGTTGTGAGGCGGCAACGGTGAGGTATGCCACGCTGTCGCCATCCGGCAGCAGCGTGGCGCAATGGCGCAGCCCGCCTCACACCGGTAGCGGGCTGCGTTCGGCAAAGTGCCCGCGCCAGTACGGGTAATACGGATACGGTGGCTCCACCGCGCTCACTGCATCCAGGCGCGCGCGTTGCGCGTCCGTCAGCGACCAGCCCACCGCACCCAGGTTCTGGCGCAACTGCGCTTCGTCGCGTGCGCCGATCAGCACCGTGCTCACGGTGGGTCGTTGCAGCAGCCAGTTGATGGCGATCTGCGGCACGCTGCGGCCGGTCTCTGCGGCAATCGCGTCGAGCACATCGACGATGTCGAACAGGCGCTCGTCGCTGATCGCCGGCCCGGCGGCAGCGGTGGCATGCAGGCGACTGTGTTCGGGCAATGCCTGGCCGCGGCGCAGCTTGCCGGTCAGCCGGCCCCAGCCCAGCGGGCTCCACACCACCGCACCCACGCCCTGGTCGATGCCCAGCGGCATCAGCTCCCATTCGTAGTCGCGCCCGGCCAGCGAGTAATAGCTCTGGTTGGCGACAAAGCGGCTCCAGCCCTGTGCGTCGGCCACGGCCAGCGATTTCATCAGCTGCCAACCGGCGTAATTGGACGCGCCCAGATAACGCACCTTGCCGGCGCGCACCAGCCCATCGAGCGTGGACAGCGTTTCCTCCACCGGCGTCATCGCATCGAAGGCATGCAGCTGCAGCAGATCGATATAGTCGGTGCGCAAGCGTCGCAGCGAGGCATCCACCGCACGCAACAAGCGAAAGCGCGAGGCGCCGGCATCGTTGGGCCCATCGCCCAACCGCAGGCCGGTCTTGGTCGAGAGGATCACCTGATCGCGGCGGCCGTGCAGCGCCTGGCCGAGGATCTCTTCAGAGGCGCCGTCCGAATACACATCGGCGGTGTCGAACAGGTTCAGCCCCGCTTCCAGGCACAGGTCGATCATGCGCCGCGCCTGTGCCGCATCGGTATCGCCCCAGGCGGAAAACAGCGGCCCCTTGCCGCCAAACGTGCCGGCGCCCAGCCCCAGCACCGGCACCTTGAAACCGGAACGGCCGAGAAAACGTGTGTCCATTGCAATGCTCCTTGAAGCCGAAAGAACGTCTGCGCTCAGTGCCAGCGGGTCCTGCAACCAGCGGCGCCAGGCGCTGCTCGCCCAGCACAGGCGCCGATCGCGCATGCCCGCGCTTGCGCGGCCTACTCACCACGCCTGAAGAACCGCATCAACCCACCTGCGCGCATGCCGCCGGCGCAGCGGCACGCCGGCGCTGCAGGTGCACGCTCCACAACGCGATCCCCAGGCCGACGGCGCTCAACAGCGCGGCGACCCACGGGGTGGCGACCAGGCCGGCGTGGGTGGCGATCGCCACGCCGCCCAGCCAGGCACCCAGGGCATTGCCCAGATTGAACGCGGCGATATTGAGGCTGGAGGCCAGGTTCTGGCCGGCACCGCGTGCATGTTCGAGCACACGCAATTGCAGCGGCGCCACGGTGGCGAAGGCGGCCACGCCCAGCAGCCCGACAACCACCACCATCGCGGTCTTGTTGTGCAGGGCCAGGCCCATCGCAGCGAGCACCGCCACCAGCGCCGCCAGCGTGCCCAGCAAGGCGGCGGTGGCGCGCCGGTCGGCCAGCCGCCCGCCCAGCAGATTGCCCACGACCATGCCGACGCCGAAGACCAGCAAGACCGGCGACACCGCCGCCTGCGCGAACCCGGTCACCTGCACCAGCAGCGGCTGGATATAGGTAAATACCGCGAACACGCCGGCATATCCCAGCACCGTCATCGCCAGCGCCAGCAGCACCTGCCCGCGCCGCAGTACCGCCACTTCCTGTCGCCACGACACCGGCGCCGCCGCACCTGCGGCGGCCGGCACCCATAGCGCAACCGCAGCGGTGGCCAGCACCCCGATCACCGTTACCGCCCAGAAGGTGGACCGCCAGCCAAGTTGCAGGCCGAGCCATGCACCGGCCGGCACGCCCAGCAGGGTCGCCACGGTGAGGCCTGCAAACATCAACGAGATGGCCGAGGCACGCCGCTCGGGCGGCACCAGCGAGGTGGCCACCACCGCGCCGACGCCGAAGAACGTGCCATGCGCCAGCGAGGTCAGCACCCGCGCGACCATCAGGCTGGCGTAGTCGGGCGCCAGGGCACAGGCGAGATTGCCCAGGGTGAAGACGATCATCAGGCTCACCAGCACGGCCTTGCGCGGCCAGCGGGCACTGAGCAACGTGAGCACCGGCGCGCCGATACTCACGCCCAGCGCGTAGCCGCTGATCAGCAGGCCGGCTGCGGCGAGCGAGACGCCCAGGTCGGCGGCGACCTGCTGCAACAGGCCCATGATGACGAATTCGGTTGTTCCGATGCCAAAGGCACCGATGGTCAGCGCCAGCAGGGCTGGTGGCAGACGGGACGCAGGGGAGGACATGACAGAAACCGGGGAAGGACTGCGCATAGCCTGCGCCGGACAATCCTCTTCAAGAAGCCTTGTTATGCTGATTCACTTTCAATGCCAGATTGATAATGCATGGACCGTCTCGGAGATATCGCGCTGTTCCTGCGCGTGCTGGACCTGGGCTCGATCACCGCCGCCGCCCACACCCTGGACCTGTCGGTCGCGGTTGCCAGTCAGCGCCTGAAACGGCTTGAACGCGACCTCGGCGTGCGCCTGCTGCACCGGACTACCCGCCGCCTGCATCCCACGCCGGAAGGGCAGCAGCTGGCGGCGCGCGGCCGGGTGCTGGTGGACGACCTGGAAGCGCTGGCCGACGACCTGCGCGAGAGCGCCCACGATGTCGGCGGGACCTTGCGGGTCACGCTGTCGGCCTCGTTCGGGCGTCAATACATCTCCCCGCTGCTGCCCGCCTTCCAGGCACGGCACCCGCGCCTGCGCATCAGCGCGCATCTGAGCGACGATCTGGTGGACCTGGTCCAGCAGGGCTTCGACCTGGCGATCCGCATCGGCGCGCTGGACGACTCCGGCCTGGTGGCCAGGCGCATTGCCGATAACCGCCGCACGCTGGCTGCCTCGCCTGCGTATCTGCAGCGGCACGGCATACCGCGCACTCCCGCGGATTTGATGCAGCATCCAGGCGTGCTGCTGATGGGCCGCGATGGCCGCCAGGACCTGTGGACGCTGCAGACGCCGGAAGGCGGCCAGGTGCGGGTACGCATGCAAAGCCGCTTCGAGAGCAACTTCGGCGAACTGGTGCGCGATGCGGTGCTCGCCGGGCAAGGCATCGCGATGCATTCGTACTGGCATATCGCCGACGACCTGCGCGCCGGTCGCCTGGTCGAAGTGATGACCGACTACCCGCCTCCCACCTCGCAGATCAGCGCCGTGATGCCCGCGCGCCAGCTGCAGCCGCCGCGGGTGCGTGCGTTTGTGGACTTTCTGCTCGAACACTTCGGCCAGACGCCGCCGTGGGAATCGGCGACGGGCGCATGAGCGCCTGCATGGCGGCTAGCTAGAAGATCGTGTGGGCTGCGCACAGGCCGCACGCGCCGTGCCGCCGTCCGCAGGCCCGGGCCAACTGTGCGCGCAGCGCGGCTGCGGGTGGCGCCACGGCGCGGACGCCTTACTTGCCGCTGCGTTGCAGGCGTTTGCCGAGCGCGCGTCGCTGGGCGTCGCTGAGCAGATGTCCGTGCGTGCTCAGCAGGCCGACGATCTGCTGGTGCGCCAGCTGCGTGCGCCTGGCAAGCTCGGCAGTCGCCGCCTGCTCGATCGCCTTCCAGTCGGCAGGGGTGGAGGCGGCAGCTAGGGGACGGGGTTTGGCAGGCATGACGATCGAGGCACCGGAGACAGGTCGCAAGAATACGGAATGTGCGTGAGCGATCGATCAGCGGCATTGCCTCGATGGCCAGGGCTTCGCTGGCACGCGCACGCATCGGCGGCATTGTCGAGTCTGCCATTGCTGGGCGCACCACGGTGTCCCTTGTAGGATCGCGCTACCGCGGCCGTGCCGCATAGCGCCAACGCACGAGCGTCCCGCATGCCCTCTGCCACCGCCGACCTGACCGACATCCTGCTGCGCCACGCACCGGCCGATGGCATGCACGCCACGCCGATCGCCGGGTTGCACGTGATGCGCAGCGCCGTCGCCACCGACTCCATCCCTACCGTCTACACGCCGATGCTGTGCCTGGTGGCGCAGGGCCGCAAGCGCGCGATGCTGGGAAACCAGGCCTATCACTACCACCCGCAGATGTACCTGGTGGCCTCGGTGGACCTTCCCATCGTCGGCTCGGTAATCGAGGCCAGCGCCACCCACCCTTACCTGTGCTTCTGCCTGGACCTGGACACGGCGGTGCTCAGCGAACTGGCGATCCACCACGCGGAACTTGCCGAGCCGCAGCGCGACACCGCGAGCGCCGGCCTGTTGCTCAACCGCAGCACGCCGCAGCTGTACGACACCGCGGTGCGGCTGGCAGGCCTGCTCGACCGACCGCAGGAGATCGCCGCGCTGGCCCCGCTGGTCACGCGCGAATTGCTTTATCGCCTGATGGCCGACCCCGCCAATGCGGTGGTGCGCCAGATGGCGATTGCCGACAGCCGCCTCAACCAGATCTCCAAGGCCATCGTGTGGCTGCGCGAGCACTACGCGCAGCGTTTCAGCATCGAGCAGATCGCCGATCTGTCGGCGATGAGCCGCTCCACCTTCCATGCGCACTTCAAGGCGGTGACCTCGATGACACCGCTGGAGTACCGCTCGCATCTGCGCGTGCACGAGGCGCGCCGGTTGATGGTGGCCGAGGCGCTCACCGCCGCCGATGCCGGGTTTCGGGTGGGGTATGAGAGCGCATCGCAATTCAGCCGCGACTACGCGCGCCTTCTCGGCGAGCCGCCCGCGCGCGATGCACAACGCTTACGCGCAAGCGCGCCCGACGCGACCGAAGCGGCATGAGACTGCCGGCCTGACCACCGCGGTCTTCTGCACGCGCAGATCGCGCCGCGCGCAACAGCTGCGGCGCTCCTGCAGCGATGGCGATGCAGTCGTTGCAGTCGAAGACGGCATTCCCGCTGCGCCATTCCCGGTCACTCAATCGGCCTTGTACTGCGCGTCTGTCACCTGTTCGAGCCAGGTCACCGGCGAGCCATCCACCGACTCGGCAATGGCGATATGCGACATCGCCACCGTCGCGTTCGCGCCGTGCCAATGCTTGACGCCCGGCGGAATCCACACGATGTCGCCGGGGCGGATCTCCTGCGCCGGCTTGCCCCACTCCTGCACCCTCCCCGCACCGGCGGTGACGATGAGCGTCTGCCCCAATGGATGGGTGTGCCAGGCGGTACGCGCGCCCGGCTCGAAGGTCACCGTGGCACCGCCCACGCGTGCTGGTGCATCGGCCTGAAACGGCGCATCGATCCGCACCTTGCCGGTGAAGTAATCGGCCGGGCCCACCGCCGACGCCGCACCGCCGGCACGGCTCACCCTGATCGGCGCCTGCGCGCCCCCGTTCCCCTCGCCACCCGGCGCGGTGGTCGCGGCCATCATCGACAACGACATTGCAGTTGCGAACAGATTCATTGCGGTACTCCTTGAGTGTGGTGAAACAACGTAGCAATGGCTTGCCAGGCCGCGCGGGGTGCCTCGCAGGTCGAAGCGGACCAGCGGCCGATGCGCTATCGGGCCGCCGCCGCATCGGTCTGGCAATCGACAGCAGAGCGCCACCTGCCCTGCATCCGGTTGCCTGCACTGTAGCGCGCATGCGCAGACACATTCCCCCCTGCAAATCCGCATGCAGCTAGAAACCCAGCGCATCAATGCGGCTGCGCTGCGGGCCACCGGCATTGAGGCCATCACACTCCATCGCGCATGATGCTGGCCGCATGAATCGCATGCCTGAAGCGGCACTGGCAGCAATGGCTCGGGAAAACCTCAACGACCTGCAGGTCTTCGTCACCGTCGCGCGCGAGGGCAGCTTTACCCGCGCCGCCGCGCAACTGGGCGTCTCGCAATCGGCGTTGAGCCATACCGTGCGTGCCCTGGAAACGCGGTTGGGCATCCGCTTGCTGACCCGCACCACGCGCAGCGTTTCGATGACCGAAGCCGGTGCGCGCCTGTTCGAGACGGTGGCACCGCGGCTGCAGGAGATCGACGACGAGTTGTCCGCGCTCACCGACTTCCGCGACAAGCCGGCCGGCACCATCCGCATCACCACCGCCGGGCACGCCGCCGATGCCTACGTGTGGCCGGCGCTTTCGAAAATATTGCCCGACTATCCGGACCTCAAGATCGAAGTCACCGTGGATTACGGCCTGGCCGACATCGTGGCCGAGCGCTACGACATCGGCATCCGCTTGGGCGACCAGGTCGCCAAGGACATGATCGCGGTGCCGATCAGCCCGCGCCAGCGCATGGCGGTGGTCGCGGTCCCTGGCTACTTCGTGCATCACACCATCCCGAGCGTTCCGGCCGATCTGGCGCAGCACAACTGCATCGGCCTGCGCTTGCCAACGCACGGCGGATTGCTGGCCTGGGATTTCGAAAAAGACGGGCGTGAGGTCAAGGTGCGCGTGGATGGGCAATGGACCTTCAACGACAGCAGCGCGATCCTGCGCGCCGCGTTGGCCGGCGCAGGACTGGCGTTCCTGCCGGACACCATGGTGCTGGACCATATCGCCGCCGGCCGCTTGCGCCGCGTACTGGAAGACTGGTGCGACCCGTTCGACGGCTATTACGCCTATTACCCCAGCCGCCGCCAATCCTCGAGCGCACTCAAAGTGGTGATCGATGCATTGCGGCACGATCTGGTGCGTTGACGCACTTCCGTAGGAGCGCGCTTGCGCGCGATGAGGCCTTATCGGTAACGCTCAATCGCGCGCGAGCGCGCTCCTACGACAGCTTCGGTTTGCGGCGAGGGTAACGGTGGTGGTCGATGCGCTGCGGCACGATCTGGTGCGTTGACGCACTTCTGTAGGAGCGCGCTTGCGTGCGATGAGGCCTTATCGGTAACGCCCCATCGCGCGCGAGCGCGCTCTTACGACAGCTTCGGTTTGCGGCGAGGGTAAAGGTGGCGGTCGATGCGCTGCGGCACGATCTGGTGCGTTGACGCACTTCTGTAGGAGCGCGCTTGCGCGCGATGTGGACTTATCGGTAACGCCCGATCGCGCGCAAGCGCGCTCCTACGACAGCTTCGGTTTGCGGCGAGGGTAACGGTGGTGGTCGATGCGCTGCGGCACGATCTGGTGCGTTGACGCACTTCTGTAGGAGCGCGCTTGCGCGCGATGAGGCCTTATCGGTAACGTCCCATCGCGCGCAAGCGCGCTCTTACGACAGCTTCGGTTTGCGGCGAGGGTAAAGGTGGCGGTCGATGCGCTGCGGCACGATCTGGTGCGTTGACGCACTTCTGTAGGAGCGCGCTTGCGCGCGATGTGGCCTTATCGGTAACGTCCCATCGCGCGCAAGCGCGCTCCTACGACAGCTTCGGTTTGCGGCGAGGGTAACGGTGGTGGTCGATGCGCTGCGGCACGATCTGGTGCGTTGACGCACTTCCGTAGGAGCGCGCTTGCGCGCGATGTGGACTTATCGGTAACGCCCGATCGCGCGCAAGCGCGCTCCTACAACAACTTCGGTTTGCGGAACGTTTAAGCGCGGCGATAGATGCGCTGCGGCACGCCTTGCCGCGGTGACACGCTCGTGTAGGAGCGCGCTTGCGCGCGATGAGGCCTTATCGGTAACGCCCCATCGCGCGCGAGCGCGCTCCTACAACAGCTTCGGTTTGCGGCGAGGGTAACGGTGGTGGTCGATGCGCTGCGGCACGATCTGGTGCGTTGACGTACTTCTGTAGGAGCGCGCTTGCGCGCGATGTGGACTTATCGACAACGCCGCATCGCGCGCAAGCGCGCTCCTACTATTGCGGCGGTGTGCGGTCGCTTGCACCGCTGGGTCATTGACCGACCAGCTTCTGTCGCTCAGGGCTGTAACGCTCGCCGACAATCGCCACCGCATCCAGCGCCTGCTGGATGCGCGCAAGATCCTCGCTGCTCAGGGTCAACGCAGCGCCGCCCAGATTTTCGTCCAGGCGATGCAGCTTGGTGGTGCCGGGAATCGGCACGATCCACGGCTTGCGCGACAGCAGCCACGCCAGCGCGACCTGCGCCGGGGTGCCGCCCTTGTCGGCAGCGATGGCCTGGATGCGCCCGACCAGCGCCTGGTTGGCCTGACGGGCTTCGGCTGCGAACCGCGGCACCTGATTGCGGAAATCGTCGGCGGAAAATTGCGTGTCGGCCTGGATGGCGCCGGTCAAGAAGCCCTTGCCGAGCGGGCTGAATGGCACGAAGCCGATCCCGAGTTCTTCCAGCGTCGGCAACACGTCGGTTTCCGGCTCGCGCCACCATAGCGAGTATTCGCTCTGCACTGCGGTCACCGGCTGCACTGCATGCGCGCGCCGGATGGTGTCGGCACCGGCCTCGGACAGGCCGAAATGCGTCACCTTGCCCTCGGCGATCAAGTCCTTGACCGTGCCGGCCACCTCCTCGATCGGCACCGCCGGGTCCACGCGATGTTGATAGAACAGGTCGATGCGGTCGGTCTTCAGGCGCGTCAGGCTGGCCTCGGCCACCGCACGGATCCGCTCGGGACGACTGTCAAGCCCGGCATCGGCATGTCCGTCCTTGAAGCCGAACTTGGTTGCAATCACCAACTGGTCGCGGTGCGCTGCCAGCGCCTCGCCCAGCAATGTCTCGTTGGCGAAGGGCCCGTAAGCCTCGGCCGTATCGAAGAAAGTGACGCCACGCTCCACGGCCGCCTGCAGCAAGGCGACGGCGTCCTTGCGCTCGGTCGCCGGCCCGTAGCCATAACTCAGGCCCATGCAGCCCAAGCCCAGTGCCGATACCTGTAACCCGCTGTTTCCCAACTGTCGTATCTGCATCGCTCGCTCCCGCGGCAATGGCCGCATCGAATGGATCGACCGCAGGCGGCAATACCGCTGCAGCACCGATGCGCCACGATAGTCCGGTGCCGCAGGCACATTGCACAGCAGGCGGCGCTAACGCTTATGAGCGACCCTCATCAACGCGCAGCGCGCCTGACGCAGTGGTGGCCCTGCATGCGAACGCAGACAACGCACCAGCGACTACTGCCATCCATCGCGCAGTCCTGCTGCTGCAACTAGAACCCGCCAGGCACTTCGCGCTTGCCTGCCGTGCTTACTGCCGATGGTTGCGGCCGATACGCACGCAGGAACAGCGCTACCGCACTGGCGACATACACCTGCTGCGCTGCAGCCGGTGCCTGCAACAGGTCGCCACGTATCGTCGCGTTGGCGGGCAGCCCGGTCATCAACCCGAAAAAATGGACCGATGCCTCAGGCAGGTCGTCGATCGCCAGCGCTCCGGCGGCCACCTCGCGCGCCAGCAGGGCACGCATCATGCGGTCGTAACGCTCGAAGCACAGCATCCACATCTCCTCGCGCATCTGGCTGGGCAATACCGGCGGGCGCACCAACGCGTACGCGGCATCGTCCAATGCGCTGCGGCTCGCCACGCGCAGCAGCGCATTGGCAACGGCAATCAGGCGCCGATCCAATGGACCTTGCGCCTCCAGCAACCCGTCCCAGTGACTGCGCGGCGCATGCGCCAATGCCTCCAGCGTGGTGCGGAACAGCACTTCCTTGGATGCAAAGTACGCGTACAGCGTGGCCTTGGACACCCGCGCCTGTTGGGCGATGGTGTCCATGCTGGTGCCCTCGAATCCGTAGCGCTCGAACAGCGCACGCGCCGCCGCCAGGATGGCACCGCGCTTGCCGGGTGGCGCAGGCGCACGCAGTGCAGCGTCGGCCGGGGTCTGGTCATCCATGCGGCTGCCCCGTCGCGACGCTGGCCACCTCCGGCTCTGCCGTCTGCAACCAGCCGCCACCCATCGCCTTGTAGAACGTCACCAGATTGGTCAACCGCGACAGCTGCGTGCCGATCAAGGTCTGCTGGGCGCTGTACAGCGAGCGCTGCGCATCCAGTGCCTGCAGATAACTGTCGACGCCACGTTCGAAACGCGCCTGCGACAAGCGATAGCTATCGGCGGTCGCATCGACCAACGCCTGCTGCGCCTGCAACTGCCGGCCCAGCGTATCGCGTTGCGCAAGCGCATCGGACACTTCGCGGAACGCACTCTGGATCGATTTCTCGTAGCGGGCCACCTCGATATCGCGGTTGGCCTTGGCCATGTCCAGATTGGCGCGATTTCGCCCGGCATTGAAGATCGGCAAGGTCAGCGTCGGTACGAAGCTCCAGGCGCGCGTGCCAGAATCGAACAGGTTCGACAGGCTGCTGCTGGACGAACCCAACGAGCCGGTCAGGCTGATGCTGGGGAAGAACGCCGCACGCGCTGCACCGATGTTGGCATTGGCCGCACGCAGGTTGCGCTCTGCTTCCAGGATGTCCGGGCGACGCTGCAGCAGCTGCGACGGCAACCCGGTCGGCACGCTGGCCAGCACACTGCCTTCCACGCTGGCGCTATCGGGCAACGCACGCGGCAACAAGGCGTCCGGCACAGCCGTGCCGACCAGCAGCACCAGGGCGTTGCGATCCTGCGCTACCTGCGCGGTGTAGCGCTCCACGTCCACGCGTGCGGTTTCCACCGTGGTCTGCGCCTGGCGCAGGGTCAGCTGCGAGGCGACGCCCAATTCGAAACTGCGTTGCTGCAGGCGATAACTGTCGTCTTGGCTACGCAAGGTGGACTGCGCCAATTGCAGCGACGCCTGGTCGGCGGCCAGGGTCAGATACGCGGTGGCGACTTCTGCGACCAGGCTGATATGGGTACTGCGGCGGGCTTCGGCGGTGGACAGAAACTGTTGCAACGCCTGTTCCTTGAGGCTGCGCACGCGCCCGAACAGATCCAGTTCGTACGCGCTGATGCCGATGTTGGCACTGTAGGTGCGAAACACCGCCGGCTGCCCGGGGATGGCAAGCTCGCTCGGCGTGCGCGAATTGTTCGCCGTGCCGGTGCCATTGATGGCCGGCACCAACGCAGCGCGCTCCACCCGGTACTGCGCACGCGCCACTTCGATGTTGAGTGCGGCCACGCGCAGGTCGCGGTTGTTCTCCAGCGCCAGCGCGATCACCTGCTGCAACGCCGGGTCGGTGAAGACCTCGCGCCAGCCGATATCGGCCACGCTGCGCGCCGGTTCGCTTGCAGCCGCGTCGGCCGTAGTGGTGGACCCGGTACCGGCGAAGTGTTCCGGCACCGGAGCGTCGGGACGGGTGTAGCGCGGCATCATGGTGCAGCCAGACAGCGCGCTGGCCACCGCGATGGCGGCAAGTGTCATGCGAATCGGTGTCATGTCAGTGTCCTGTCGGTTGCGCAGTGGCGGGCGTGGCAGGCTGCGCGCGACGCTTGAACATGCCGCTGACCAGCACGAAAAACAGCGGTACGAAAAAGATCGCCAGCACCGTGCCGGACAACATGCCGCCGATCACCGCCGTGCCCAGCGCATGCTGCGCGCCGGCACCGGCACCACTGGTGAGCACCAGTGGCACCACGCCCAGGATGAAGGCCAGCGATGTCATCAGGATCGGCCGCAAGCGCATGCGCGCCGCTTCCAGTGCCGACTCGATCAGGCTCTTGCCGCTCTCATGCAGCTCCTTGGCAAACTCCACGATCAGGATCGCGTTTTTCGATGCCAGACCAATCGTGGTCAATAACCCCACCTGGAAGTACACGTCATTCATTTTCCAGGTCAGGATCGCGCCCAGCAGCGTGCCGAACACACCTAGCGGCACCACCAGGATCACCGAGAACGGAATCGCCCAGCTTTCGTACAACGCAGCCAGACACAGGAACACGATCAGGATCGACAGGCCGTACAACAGGCCGGTCTGGCCGGTGGAGGATTTTTCCTGTCGCGACAACCCGGTCCATTCAAAGCCGATACCCGGCGGCAATTTTGCCGCCGCCGCTTCCACGATCTGCATCGCTTCGCCACTGGACGCCGCGCCGGGCAGCGCCATGCCCAGGATCTCCACCGACGGCACGCTGTTGTAACGCTCCAGCCGCGGCGAACCCGATTGCCAGCTGGCGGTGGCGAAGGCGTTGAACGGCACCATGGTGCCCGCGCTGTTACGCACGAACCAGCGGTCGATATCCTGCGGATTCATGCGGTACGGCGCGTCGGCCTGCAGCAGCACCTTCTTGACACGTCCCTTGTCGATGAAGTCGTTGACGTACACGCTGCCCCATGCGCTGGAGAAGGTGTTGTTGATGTCGGAGATCGACACCCCCATCGCCTGCGCCCGGTGCGGGTCGATCTCCAGCTTGAATTCGGGCGTGTCTTCCTGCCCGTTCGGGCGCACCGCCACCAGCCGCTTGTCCTGCGACAGCTCCGCGAGCAGTTGATTGCGCGCCTGCATCAAGGCGTCGTGGCCCAGGTTGGCGCGGTCCTGCAGCATCAGATCGAAGCCGGTGGCATTGCCCAGTTCCGACACCGCCGGTGGCGCGAAGGCGAACACCTTGGCATCGCGAATACTGGCGAAATACGCCCCGGCCTTGGCCGCCACGTCGGTGACGCTCTGGCCCTTGCCGGTACGCTCGTCCCACGGCCGCAGCTTGACGAAGGCAAGCCCCACGTTCTGCCCGGTGCCGGCGAAGCTGAAACCGGAGACCGCAAACACGCCGGACACCGAGTCCTTCTGATCCACCAGGAAGTGATGCTCCACCTGCCGGATCACCTCGCCGGTGCGCGCATCGCTGGCACCCGGCGGCAGTTGCACCAGCACGAACAAGGTGCCCTGGTCTTCATCCGGCAGGAAGCCCACCGGCAATTTCATGAACCCCACCACCACCAGCGCCAGCAGCACCGCATAGGCAAGCATGTAGCGCCAGCCCTTGCCCAGCATGTGCCGCACCACGCCCTGGTAGCGGGTGTTGCCGCGATCGAACAGGCGGTTGAACCAGCCGAAGAAGCCGGTGGTGGCCATGCCATGGCCCTTGTGCACCGGCTTGAGCAAGCTGGCGCACAGGGCCGGGGTCAAAATCATCGCCACCAGCACCGACAAGGTCATCGCCGACACAATGGTGATCGAGAACTGCCGGTAGATCACGCCGGTGGACCCGCCGAAGAACGCCATCGGCACAAACACCGCGGCAAGCACCAGCGCCACACCCACCAGCGCACCGGAAATCTGGTCCATCGATTTGCGGGTGGCGTCCTTGGGCGACAACTGCTCCTCGCCCATCACGCGTTCGACGTTTTCCACCACCACGATGGCATCGTCCACCAGCAGGCCGATCGCCAGCACCATCGCGAACATGGTCAGCGTATTGATGGTGAAGCCGAACGCGGCCAGCACGCCGAACGTACCCAGCAATACCACCGGCACCGCAATCGTCGGAATCAAGGTGGCGCGGAAGTTCTGCAGAAACAGGTACATCACCAGGAACACCAGCACCACTGCCTCGACCAGCGTATGCACCACCTGCTCGATGGAGATGCGCACGAACGGCGTGGTGTCGTAGGGCTTTTGCACCTTCATGCCCGGCGGGAAGAACTTCTCCTGCTCTTCCAGGCTCTTGTCGATGGCGCGCACCGTGTCCAGCGCATTCGCACCGGTGGCCAGCTTGATCGCCAGGCCCGCTGCGGGCTTGCCGTTGTAGCGACCCACCGTGTTGTAGCTTTCGCTACCCAGTTCGACCCGCGCCACATCGCGCAGCCGCACCTGAGAGCCATCGGACTGCGTGCGCAGCAGGATGTTTTCGAACTGCTCGGCGGTCTTGAGCCGGGTCTGCGCGGTGATGGTGGCATTGAGTTGCTGGTTGGCCACCGCCGGCAACGCGCCGAGCTGGCCGGCCGACACCTGCGCGTTCTGCGCCTGGATTGCGCTACGCACATCCACCGGGGTCAGGCTGAAATTGCTCAGCTTGTTCGGGTCCAGCCAGATGCGCATGGCGTATTGCGAACCGAACAGCGTGGTGTCGCCCACGCCTTCGACGCGGCTGATGGTTTCCTGCACATTGGCCGCCACGTAATCGGACAGGTCCGAATCGCTCATGCTGCCGTCTTCGGAGGTGAAGGCCAGCACGTTGACGAAGTTGGTGGCCGACTTGGTGACCGTCACGCCCTGCTGCTGCACTTCCTGCGGCAACAACGGCGTGGCCAGCGACAACTTGTTCTGCACCTGCACCTGCGCGGTGTCCGGGTCGGTGCCGTTGTCGAAGGTCAGTGTGATGGTCACCGTGCCGCTGGATTCGCTGGTGGAGGCCATGTAGCTGAGATGGTCCAGGCCCTTCATCTTCTGCTCGATGACCTGGGTGACGGTGTCTTCCAGGGTCTGCGCCGAGGCGCCCGGATAGTTGGCGGTGATGGCGACAGCGGGCGGCGCGATGCTGGGGTATTGCGCGATCGGCAAGGTGGCGATGGACAGGATGCCGGCCAGCATCACGATGATGGCCAACACCCAGGCGAAGATCGGACGATCGATAAAGAAGCGTGCCATGACGTGTGATCCCGCCTCAGTTGGCCGCACGCGGTGCGGTCGGGGCGGAAGAAGTGCCAGCAGCACCGGCAGCATGACCAGCGGCAGCGGGCGTGCCCTTGGGCTGCCATGGCACGGTCTTGACCTCGATACCGTCGCGCGCACGCGAGGCGCCTTCGACCACCACCTGTTCGCCGGGCTTCAGGCCACTGCGCACCAGCCACTGGTCGCCGACTTCACGGTCGGTCTCCAGCACACGCAACTGCAGCTTGTGGTCGGCGCCCACCACGAATGCGGTCGGCTTGCCGGCACCATTGCGCGAGACCGCCTGCTGCGGCACCAGCAGGCCATGTTGCTTGACGCCCTCCTGCAGCACCGCGCGCACATACATGCCCGGCAGCAGATCGGCGTTCGGGTTCGGAAACACCGCGCGCAAGGTGATCGAGCCGGTGTTCTGATCGACGGTGACATCGGAGAACGCCAGCTGGCCCTGCAACGGATAGGCGCTGCCGTCTTCCAGCAGCAGCGAGACCTTGGCCGCGCCCTCGCCGGCCTTTTCAAGGTCGCCGCGCGCCATCGCCTGCTTCAGCCGCAATACCGCCGCGCTGGGCTGGGTGACGTCGATGTAGATCGGGTCCAGCTGCTGGATGGTGGTCAGTGCAGTGGACTGGTTGGCGGTCACCAACGCGCCCGGCGTCACGCTGGAGCGACCGATGCGGCCGGAGATCGGCGCGTCCAGGCGGGCGAAGGCCAGATTGATCCGGGCGGTCTCCACGCTGGCCTTGCCGGCAGCCACATCGGCTTCGGCCTGGCCCAGCGCCGCGGCGGTGTCGTCGCCTTCCTGCTGGCTGATCGCCTTGATCTGCGCCAGCTCGGTGTAGCGCTCGGCCTTGAGCCTGGCGGTGCGCAGATTGGCCTGCGCCTTGGCCAGAGTGGCCTGGGCGCTGGCATAGCTGGCGCGGTAGGTCGCCGGATCGATCTGGTACAGCGTCTGCCCGGCCTTGACGTTGCCACCCTCGGTGAACTGGCGCGACTGCACGATGCCGCCGACCTGCGGGCGGATTTCGGCAATCAGGTACGGCACGGTACGCCCCGGCAGCGCGGTGGTCAGCGACACCGGCTGCTGCTGGACGGTCAGCACGGCCATCTCCGGCGTGCCCTCTTCCGGTGGCGGTCCGCCCGGCGGGCTGCCGCAGGCACTCAGCAGGGCGGTGACGACAACGGCGAGCAACGGCAGGCGGAACGAAGCATGAGAACGCACGAGGATGTCTCCGGAGGGACAGTAAGGGTTAAATCTAAACGGTACGGTTCGGTATCCTAATAAACGTGTCCGTGGCCGTCAAGCATTTCTGCCCAGTCGGTATACTTAAACTTCAAAAGTGGAGTGAGTTGATGCGGGTCAGAACCGAAGAAAAACGCGACGCCATCGTCCAGGCGGCCAGCGAGGTGTTCCTCGAACTGGGCTTCGAAGGCGCCTCGATGTCGCAGATCGCCACCCGGGTCGGCGGCTCCAAGCGCACGCTCTACGGCTATTTCCCGTCCAAGGAAGAACTGTTCATCGCTTTCGCCAGCGACATGTCCGACAGCTACATCGACCCGATGCTTGACGCGCTGGCACAGAGCCGCGGCTCCGTCGCACAGACCTTGCAGCGCTTTGGCGAAGACATCCTGGCCTTTCTGTGCGCGCCGACATCGATCACGATCTGGCAGACCATCATTGGGGTGTCGGGGCGATCGGACGTGGGGGCATTGTTCTTCAACGCAGGCCCCGAAGAAGGCATGCAACGCATGGCCGACTACCTGCAGCAACAGATGGAAGCGGGATTGATGCGGCGCGGCGACCCGCTGCTTGCATCCAGGCAGCTGGGTGCGCTGCTGGAGTCGGAAACGCTGATGCCCTGCCTGTTCGGCGCACTGAAAGACCCCTCGCCTGATTACCTGCGCGGCGCCGCGCAGCGCGCGGTCAAGATGTTCCTGGCGGCGTATACGCTCGAGTCGGCACCGGGCTGACGCATCGGGCAGGCATGGCACCAAAGCGCACTCCCGCAATGCGTACGCTGGTCATAGGTCGTCGCCCGATGCGGCAATGCCTCTGTGCATGGCATTGGCTCTCAGCTGACCCTCGCCGGGCGCAGGCGCTGCCGCCAACGCAACGCCTGCCTCACCTCAGCGATCAACAGACACGCGCCACTGGCCGTCTGCCATCGGCAGCCAGGTGATCTCCACCGGCAGGAACTTCTCGATCAGCCGGGCGTTGCTCGCCAGATGCTCACTGATGGCATCGGTGGTGAACCCGCCACCGCCGGCCAGCGCCATCGGCAGCAACAACTGGTCCGACAGATACTCGCCAACGCAGGCGCCAGCATCGAGATACCGCTGCACCTGATCGGCAAGGCGCTCGCCCACCTGCTCGGCGGCCACACCGCGCTCGCCGTAGCCGGCAAAGGTCTCGACATGCGCTGCATGGCGCACATGCACAAGCGCGACGTTGCCCGGCCCCAACGCAGGACGCACGCTCTCCACATGGCGCGGGCTGGGGTCCACGCCCAGACGTGCAGCCAACACGCGTAACTCGCGATGCCCGATCTTGGTCGACAACCCGGAGATCAGGATCGTCGCCTCGATCGACTCCAACGTCCCGCGTGCATCGAACACGACATGCTGGAGCTGCGCACAAGGCTCCACCGCCACCTGCAGCACTCCGCCGCCGGCCGGATAAAAGCCATGCCGCTCCAGTACCGCCGACACGCGCACGCCCATCCGCTGCAAGGCAGGCAGATAGCAGTCGGCGATGAAATCGGCACTCGGCGCCAACGGATTGTGCGTCCCGCCTTCGAACGTCAGGCTCGAAGGTGCCGCCGCCTGCCAAAGCGCAGGCAGCACAGTCTGCAACACCAAGGTGGCAGAGCCCGCACTTCCGGTCGCGAAGCGATATGTCCCCGGCAACACCTGGCCCGGCTCGAACCGCAACGCCGTCGCACCGATCTGCGCACCATGCGTACGCGCCTGCCCAATCGCCGCCGCCGCATTGACGGCCGTCAGGTGCTGACGCATCAAACCCGGGCGTGAACGCGCTCCGCGGATGTTGTGCATGACAAAGCCGGTCCCGGTGCACAGGCTCAACGTCAATGCGGTGCGCAACAACTGTCCACCGCCTGCCGCTCCATCGATTTCAATCATGTCCATGACGCACATCCATTCAAATAAACGCCCCGATGCCCAGATCGGGGCTGTCAATGCCTTGCCGGCGCAGTGTAGTTGGATCCAATGCCCAGGCGGCGCCCGCTGGTTGCACCTGCGCTGCAGCGGTGTCCGATGCCGCAGCGTCGACGCAACGCATCGCTAGCGCTGCGGCAACCAATGCGCAGGCCTATCCCTTGACGCATACCACCTGCCGAAGCGTATGCACGATTTCCACCAGGTCGCGCTGTGCATGCATCACCGCTTCGATCGGCTTGTACGCCGCGGGCGACTCGTCCACCACGTCCTGATCCTTGCGGCATTCCACATGCGCCGTGGCCTTGATGTGGTCGTCGAGGCTGATGCGCCGCTTGGCCTCGGTGCGGCTCATGACCCGTCCAGCACCATGGCTGCAGCTATGGAAGCTGTCGACATTGCCGAGTCCGCGCACGATGAAACTCTTGGCGCCCATGCTGCCGGGAATGATGCCCAGCTCGCCCTTGCGGGCACTCACCGCACCCTTGCGCGTCACGAACACGTCCTTGCCGAAGTGGTGCTCGCGGCTGACGTAGTTGTGGTGACAGTTCACCGCCTCCGCCTGCGCCTCGAACGGCTTGGCGATGACCGTGCGCACCGCCGCCACCACGTGACGCATCATGATTTCCCGATTGATCCGCGCATAGCGTTGCGCCCAGTCCACTGCAAACACGTAGTCGGCATAGTGCTCGCTGCCTTCCGGCAGGTAGGCCAGGTCCTGGTCCGGCAGGTTGATCATCCAGCGACGCATCTCGTTCTTGGCCAGCTGGATGAAATGGTTGCCGATCGCATTGCCGACGCCGCGCGATCCGGAGTGCAGCATGAACCATACGCGCTGCGCCTCATCCAGGCAGACCTCGACAAAATGGTTGCCGGTTCCCAGCGTTCCCAGGTGCTGCAGGTTATTGGTCTTGTGCAACCGCGGATGGCGCTCGCAGATCAACGCAAAATCGCTCGCCAGCTGCGACCAGCCATCGATCGCATGCCCCGGCGGGGTCTGCCATGCCCCCTTGTCGCGCACACCCGGCGTGCGCCCGTGCGGCACCGCGCGCTCGATCGCGCTGCGGATCGCGGCCAGGTTGTCCGGCAGGTCGCTGGCCACCAACGTGGTGCGCGCGGCGATCATGCCGCACCCGATATCCACGCCGACTGCGGCAGGCACGATCGCGCCGATGGTCGGCACCACCGACCCCACCGTGGCTCCCTTGCCCAAATGCACGTCGGGCATGACCGCGATCCAGCGGTGGATGAAAGGCAGCTTGGCGATGTTCTGCAACTGCTGGCGCGCTTCGTCCTCGAGCGGAACGCCGCGCGTCCACAGCTTGATGGGGGCCGCACCCGGCTGGGCAATCACATCGTAGTGTAGGTCGCTCATTGAAAGACTCCTTGCAACAAAACAATGAAAAGGCGCGGTGACAAAGTGGCGGAACAGACTGCAGTGCGACAGCCGCCGCATTGCACTGGGATTTGAACCCACCCATTGAAGGGACACCGATGTAGTTCCTACCGCATTCACCGCAAAGAACGGCATCCCGCGGGCGAGCCGCAGAATGCTTTGACGCAAGACCATCGCCCACCCGAGGCAGGCGCTGGAGCCCGCCAGCAAACCCAGCAGCGAGGCAACGGACCGAAGGCCGATGCGCACGCGTCATAAGCGGCGATGACGGAAAAAAGCGCGGTGACAAAAGTGATGGAATGCTCTGCGTGGCGGCGGCCGGAGCCGCAGCAACGCAGTCGGGATTTGAACCCAACCCAATGAAGGGGATCGATGTAGTTCCACCGGCATTCACCGCAAAACCAAGCCACGCTGCCTGCGACAAGATCAATGAAACGCACGCTCTACCACTGAGCTACCGTCATGACGGGCGGGATTCGAACCCGCGACCATGGAGTTTCACTTGCATTCGCACGACAACGCAGACAACAAGACCGACGGCGACCACGACAACGGAGATGAAACATCCTGCTCTAACCAGCTGAGCTACCACCCCACACAGGGTGGGCGGGACTCGAACCCGCGACCTGGAGCGTAAGAGGCTGTAGTTTCATCGGCATTCGTGACCGCCGACGGTGAAACCTGTAGGTGGCAACCAGACCATGACACTGCTGCCAGGTCAGTCGCTACCGCTTAATCGCCACATGGCATTTCTGCCACCACCCGGCGGGCCCCATTGCCCGCCGGGTCTGCACACGTCCGTGTGCTCACAGCTCGATCGAGCCGATCCGCTCGACCCAGCGCGTCGCACCTGCACCCTGCGCTGCGAACGTCGCGATCAGGTCGAACACCGCATCGCTGAAACCGCCGACATGCAGGATGTCGTCGCGCTCCAGCGTCTGGCTGGTCGCGACCGGCTGCAGGTCGATGCACACCATGCGGGCCTGCGGACAACGCGCCTTCAACCGCGTCCATTCCTGCATGGTTGCCGTTGCTGCACCACTGCGGGTATCGCGCCAGCTCTCGTTATCCGACACCATCACCAGCACATCCACCTGGGCCCGCATCGCATTCAAGTGCGCCAGCGGCGCACTGATGCTGGTGCCGCCCCCGCATTGCGCCGCCAACTGCTGCGCCTGGGCGAGCACGCTGTCGCGTGGATTCAGCCGCAGCGAACGCACCTGCGTATCGAATGGCAGCACCGCGGCTTGCGGGTTCGTACGCTGCATGCACGCGGCAATCAACGCCGCCACATCCACGCAACGCACGCTGGTGGTCGCCCCCTTGCGGTAGCCGGTGACCGGCGATGCCATCGATCCTGAGACATCGACCGCCACCACCACCTTGCCCTCCAGCACCGGCACCTGCCGGGTCGCGATCTCCATCGCGTCCTGCAATGCCCCACCGATCTGCGGGGGCAAGCCGCTAGCCGCGGTATAGGCCATCTGCAATTGATAAGGAAACACGCGGGCACGCTGGATCTGCTCCGGATCACGCAGACGCGCAGCCAGCTTGGCCACCATTGCCGCATCGGCAAACACACCATGACGCGCAAACGTGTTGAGGTTCATCCGCAACGTCTGCCACGACACCCGCTCCGCCAGCAGCGCCCAGTGCGCCCGGGTTAACGGCAATGCCGTGTAGTACTGGAACGGCAGATCCGGCAACGTCTCGCCCGGTGCACGCTTGAACGCCTCGTACGCCTGCAGCACGGCCGGCAATGCGGTTTCCTGGTAGGGCTTGCCGATGACCCACGCATACAGGGCCTCGCGCTCGGCATCGGCCGGCTTCGGGTGCACCATGCGGATCACGTCTGCCAGCGACGGCTGCTGCCCGATCGCCGCCTGCACGATGGTGGCCACCGACGCCTGCTGCAACCACTGCCGCACCATGCGCTTGGGCAGCGAACCCAGCGACTTGCGCCCGACCTGGCCACTGCGCACGATCTGCACGAAGTTGCGCAATAGCCGGCCGTTGTCGACAACGCGGGGAAACGCACGGGCAAAGACCTCAGCGTCGCGGGTGGTCAACGTCGCCAGCAACAATGCCGGCATGTCCTTCATGTGCGCTACCTGACGGGCATAGATCGCGGTCTGCGCAACGAATGCCGGCGGAACCTGTTCGCACAAGGTCAGCACCTGCTGCAACTGCGCGTCGGCGCTCGCATAGTAGGTGCCGTTGAAGCAGCCGGTAGCCGCATACAACGCCAGCGCACCACGCGGCGTGCGCTCGTAAGCGCAACCGCCGGCCTCGTTTCGCGCAGTCGCCTTGGTCAGCAACGCGCCCCGCAGCGAGGAGAAGAGTTGAAGATTGGCCATGTCAGGCTCCTGGCGGGAACTGCCCGCAGTGGGTGATGAACCCTGTAGAGCAATGCGCGTGCCAACTTTGGTTACTAGTTCATAAGCCACTGTTTCATAAAAGATTATTTTTATTTTGATGGCACGGCCCTACAGCGTATTTTCGGTTTTTCGTATACTTCAGGCGCGCTTTTTATCTGGATAGATATGGATAGGACCAAGGTCATTTTCGGCATGCTCGGCGTGCAGCTGGATGCCGGCACCGGGCCGGGCCGCTGGGAAAAATGGCGCCCCACGGTGTCGCTGGGCATGCATGACGACTTTCTGGTCGGCCGCATCGAACTGCTCGCCGATGCACGCCGCCATGCAAGATTGGCGAGTGTCGTCCGCAACGATCTTGCCCAGGTGTCGCCAGACACCCAGGTGCAGCAGCACGACACCTACCTGGCCGACCCTTGGGACTTCGAGGGCGTTTACGCCACCCTGCACGACTTCTTCGCCAGCTATACGTTTGCGCCGGAAGAAGAGGACTACTACCTGCACATCACCACCGGCAGCCACGTCAGCCAGATTTGCTGCTTCCTGCTGACCGAGAGCCGGCACTTCCCCGGCCGGCTGCTGCAGACCTCACCGCCTCGCAAGCAAGGCAGCGGCGAGGCGGGCAGCTATGCGGTGATCGATCTAGACCTCTCCCGCTACGACCGCATTGCGCAGCGTTTCGCGCAACAGCAGATGCAGGACCGCGCCCTGCTCAAAAACGGCATCGCCACGCGCAACCCCGCGTTCAACCGGATGATCGAGCAAATCGAGACGGTGGCCACGCGCTCCAGGGCGCCGATGCTGCTGATGGGACCCACTGGCGCCGGCAAGAGCCAGCTGGCCAAGCGCGTGTTCGAGCTGAAAAAACTCAAGCACCAGCTGGGCGGACGCTTCGTGGAGGTGAACTGCGCCACGCTGCGCGGCGACGGCGCCATGAGCACCCTGTTCGGCCACACCAAGGGCGCCTATACCGGGGCGATCAGCGATCGCCCCGGACTGTTGCGATCCGCCCACCAGGGGCTGCTGTTCCTGGACGAAATCGGCGAACTCGGGCTCGACGAACAGGCCATGCTGTTGCGCGCCCTGGAGGAGAAGCGCTTTTTGCCGGTCGGCAGCGACAAGGAGGTGGACAGCGAGTTTCAACTGATCGCCGGGACCAACCGCGACCTGCAGCAGCAGGTACTGCAAGGGCGCTTCCGCGACGACCTGCTGGCACGCCTTAATCTGTGGACCTACCGCTTGCCTGGACTGGCCGAGCGCATGGAGGACATCGAGCCGAACATCGATTTCGAACTGGAGCGGTGGTCGCGCGAACAACATCAGCGGGTCGCCTTCAACCGCGAGGCGCGTGCGCGCTACCTGGCCTTTGCGACCAGCACAGAGGCGCGCTGGAACGGCAACTTTCGCGACCTCAGCGCCTCGGTCATGCGCCTGGCGACACTGGCCAATGCCGGCCGTATCCAAAGCGAACTGGTGGAAGAAGAAATCATCCGCCTGCGCCAGCAGTGGAAGGGCGCCCACGCGACGTCGCCGCTGGAGGCCTTGCTGGGCGATGGCGTGGAACAGCTGGATCGCTTCGATCGCGTGCAACTGGAAGACGTGGTGCGCCTGTGTGCGCGCAGCAAGTCGCTATCGCAGGCTGGCCGCGAGCTGTTCGCGGTCTCGCGCGGACAGCGCGCCAGCACCAATGACGCCGATCGCCTGCGCAAGTATCTGGCGCGCTTCGGCCTGGACTGGGAACAGGTGCGAACGAGTCCAGACACCACAGCGCAACCCTGAGGCCGCAAGGCCTCAGGGTTGCAAGGAAAGCTACTGCCCGAGCATCCCTCGCCGTGCCAGGCGCATGTTCTTTCCGGGACGCGAACGCGCGCTGCCTGCATGCCGTGCCCGGAGTCGCCCGCCATCTGCCCGCATTGCCGGGGCAGAACCAGGCAACGTCTGCCCGCGACAACGATCACCGTGCCGGGCAGTGACTGCCGCCCGCGCGCGATTAGTCGGCCACCGCGCACTTGGCGCACAGGCCGTGCACTTCCAGCGTCTGCGCCTGCGGCTGGAAGCCCAGCGCCTTGGCGCGCGCTTCCAGTTGCGCCACCACGTCGCGGTCTTCCAGCTCCACCGCGCTATGGCAGCGGTCGCAGATCAGGAACGGCACCGAGTGCTGGGCGCTGTTGGGGTGGTGGCAGGCGACGAAGGCATTGACCGACTCGAGCTTGTGCACAAAGCCATTCGCCATCAGGAAGTCCAGCGCGCGGTACACCGTGGGCGGGGCATCTGCGCCCACGCCCTTGCCTTCGCGCACCCAGTCCAGCAATTCGTAGGCCTTCACCGGTTTGCCGGCATCGGCGATCAGCCGCAGCACGTTGGCGCGGATCGGCGTCAACCGCAGGCCGCGTTCGCTGCAGGCGCGCTCCACCGCGCGCACGAAGCTGTTGGCATCGTCGACGTGGTGATGCGGGGCCGTGCAGGCGTGTTCCTGGTCGTGCGTTCGGGTGTGCGTGTGCTTGGTCATACAGGCTCCGGCGTCAGGCCGCTCCTATCTTGATGAGTGCCGCATCGATGCGTTTCAAGGCACCCTCGCGACCGGCCAGGTACACCGTCTGCGAAATGTCCGGGCTGACCTGGGTGCCGGTGATGGCCACACGCAGCGGCTGGGCGACCTTGCCCATGCCCAGTTCCAGCGCCTCGGCGGCGGCGTGCAGAGCGGCCGACACGCTCTCCACACTCCACTCGCTCAGCGCAGCCAGCATCTCGCGCGCCTTGCCCAACGGCACTTCCGCACCCAGTTTCAGGTGCTTGATCACCGCCGCTTCGTCGTACGTTTCCAGCGGCTGGTACCAGACCACGGCCTTTTCGGCCATTTCCTTCAGGGTCTGCACGCGCTCGCGCAGCGCCACCACCACATCGGCCGCGGCAGGGCCGGCGGCGATGTCCAGGCCGAGCTTGGCGAGCTGATATTCCAGCTGCGGCGCGATGCTGGCCGGGTCGTCGGTCTTCAGATAATGCTGGTTGACCCAGCCGAGCTTGGCCATATCCAGGCGCGCCGCCTTGGAATTGACGTCGGTGACGTCGAACAGGTCCAGCAGCTCCTGCCGGGTGAACAACTCCTGGTCGCCATGCGACCAGCCCAGACGGGCCAGGTAGTTGATCAGCGCATGCGGCAGATAACCGGCGTCCTTGTACTGCATCACGTCCGCCGCGCCGGTGCGCTTGGACAGCTTGGCGCCCTGCTCGTCCAGGATCATCGGCATGTGCGCGAACTTGGGCACCGGCGCGCCCAGCGCTTCATAGATGTTGATCTGGCGCGGGGTGTTGTTGATGTGGTCGTCGCCGCGGATCACCTCGGTGATGCCCATGTCCCAATCGTCCACCACCACCGCGAAGTTGTAGGTGGGAAAGCCATCCGGGCGGAAGATCACCATGTCGTCGAGCTCGCTGTTGGCGATCTCGATGCGGCCCTTGATCAGGTCGTCGAACACCACCGTGCCGCCGAGCGGATTCTTGAAGCGGATCACCCGGTTCGGGTCGTCCCGATACGGCAGCTGCTGCTCGCGCGCGGCGCCGTTGTAGCGCGGCTTTTCCTGCCTGGCCATCGCGGCCTCACGCATGGCGTCGAGCTCTTCGCGGGTTTCGTAGGCGTAATAGGCCTTGCCCTGTGCCAGCAATTGCTCGGCCACCTCCTGGTAACGGGCGATGCGCTGGGTCTGGTAGATCGGGCCTTCGTCATAGCCCAGACCCAGCCAGTCCATCGCCTCCAGGATGGCGTCGATGGCCGCCTGGGTGCTGCGTTCGCGGTCGGTGTCTTCGATGCGCAGCACGAACTGCCCGCCGCGGTGGCGCGCCTCCAGCCAGCAATACAGGGCGGTGCGGGCGCCGCCGATGTGCAGGTAACCGGTGGGGCTGGGAGCAAAGCGGGTGCGGCAGGTCATGGAACGCTCGGCGAAACGGGAGTGCGCCGATTTTACCTTGCGCAGCGTGGCCCTGCCCGGCCGGACGCTACGGCAGTGATGTCGGGGGCGCATCGGCCCTGCGGGACCCTGGCCGGCGCTGCCGGCACGCCCGCACCCTGCCGCGCAGCGCCTTCAGCCGCGCGCATCTGCGCTGCGACCAGGGCGGTTGCAGATCCACCCGCCGGCTGCACCACGGAGGCTGCAGCCGGCGCGTCGGCATGGCTTAGCGATTGCGCAACAGGTCGCCGTACACCACGCATTCGCCATCGCTGCGCACCGGGCCGGGCGCGTCGTACAACACCAGCCAGCTGGGGACCTTGCCGGCCAGCTGCGGCGGCAGATTGCAGATGGCCTCGGCGCGGTCGCTGTCGGTGCCATGCGGCAGCACCGCCGATTCCAGCAGTGCATGCTGAAAGCGCACCGCCTCGCGGTTGGCAGCCAGCACGGTGCGTGCATCCGGCCACTTGAACAGGCGGATCTCGCCGTTCAACACCATCGTGGGGCCGGCCAGCAGGTACAGATCGTCGCCGGAATAATGCAGATCGCGGATACCCAGCCCGCCCAGTTGCAAAAAGTGTTTGCGCAGCAGTGTGCCGTCCTCGTCCAGCGGCGCCAGGCGCAGATGGTCGCCATGCGCCTCCACCTGGATTTCCAGCAGCGCCGACCAGCCACGCAGCACCGGTCCGCGCAGGCCCAGCAGCAGGCGCTTGCCGTCGGCCACGATGCCTTCGATATCGAAGCCGTTGTCCTTGCCGGGAATCTTCAGGAACGGGCCGAAATGCGCGTCGTCGGCCAGCAGCTCGGTGAGCTGGTTGTGCTTGGCGTCGCCCTTGAGCCGCAGCGCGCGGCGGCCGTCGGCCGCTTCGCGCACCAGACGCGGAGTGCCGTCGGCATCGCGCTCGATCGGCAGGCAGGCCAGCAGACGGCGGTTGGCGTCGAGCTTGAGTTTGGTCAGGCGCTTGGCGTTGTCGGCGTCATCGCGGCCGGGCTTGGCGTTCTTGCGCTTCAAACCATGCGAGCCGATCACCCACAGATAGCCGTCCGACAGGCCCATGCCTTCCAGGTCGGCCTCCTCGGCGGCCTCGCCCGGAAGATCCAGCAGCTCGGCCAGCGGGAAGCTCTGGCCCTGCCCGAAGCGCAGCGTCTCGCGCTGGCCGGGCTGCAGCTTGCGCAGGCGATCCACCGCGCAGGCTTCGTCGCCAGCCACCCACAGCCAGTCGTCGGTGAACGCCGCGCCGGACAGATTGCTGTGCACCAGCGCGCCGGGTGCGAACTCCAGCCGGACGCTGTGCGGAATCAGGGTTTTCTTGGGCATGGGAACCTGGTGGGTGGTATTGCAAGGCTGGGCGATTGAATACCCGTGCAGATGGCTGCGCGGTCGCGGCCGACGGCGGCAGGGGCCAGGCCCCCGTCGCGTCTGCAGCCGCCGCGCCTGCGCACACTGCAGGTCGCAATCAATCGTGCTTGGTCAATCGAACACGGCCAGCTTGGCACGCGCCACTTGCGGCGCCAACTGGCCGGGCCAGTCGCGGTCGTTGGCCACCTGCGCGTGCGCGCGGCTGGCCTCGAACGCATCGAAGTCCAGCGCGGCATATCCCCAGACGGCGTCGGCGTCGGTTTGCGCCAGTACGCCGTCGGCGGAGAATCCCACATCCATCGGCGCAAACACCGCCGCCTCGCCGGTGTTGACGTCCAGCGCCGGGCTCCAGGGCGCTTCGCCGGCGGTGACCGATTGCGCGACGAACATGCGGTTTTCCAATGCCCGCGCCAGACACCCGACCCGCACCCGAGTGGCGCCGGCGGCAGTGTCGGTGCAGCTGGGCACGATCAACAGGCGCGCGCCGGCTTCGTACTGGGCACGTACCGGCAACGGAAATTCGCTGTCGTAGCAGATCGCAATCGCCGCACGTACCCCATCCAGGTCGAATACCTTCAACGCATCGCCCGGCTCGATCAGCCCGGTCGCCTTTTCGAAGCCGGTCAGTTGCAGCTTGTCCTGCCAACCGTGGCCGCCATCGGGCGTGAACCAGTCACTGCGATTGCGGTAGCGCCCCTGACCCAGATCCAGCAGAAAACTGCCGGCAATCACATGCAAGCGGTGCTGCCGCGCCAGGCCGGCAAACAGCTCCAACCAGGCAGCGCGCAGCGTCTGGATGGCCGCCAGCGACTCCGGCAGGCCGGCCGACACCTGCGTGCCGAAGCTGGCCGCCAGCTCCAGCGACAGATATTCCGGCAGCACCGCCACCCGCGCGCCGGCAACCGCGGCCTCGCCGATCAGGGCCGACATGCGCGCCGCGAAGGCGGCAAAATCCGCGGGTTTGCCGATCGGATATCTGGCAACGGCAACGGTGAGGGGAGCATTCATCGGCAAGATTCCTCTAACGGCGCTGGAGTGAGGCAATGGTGCACACCACCATGATCGGCTACGCCACGCTCAAGGGTTCAGCGCACGCGTCCACACACTCAAGCTGTGGTCGATCTGCCCGTGTTGCAACTCCGCCCACTCCAGCCGCACCTGCATGCCCGGCTGCGGCGCGTAGCCGCGCTTGCGCCAGAACGCATCGTTGGGCCGATAGTCGGCAGGCTTGCGCGGGTCGTCCGCTGTGCGCTCCACCGAACAGAACGCGGTGCGCGCAAAGCGGCCCAATGCGCGGGCATGCGCCTCGCGACGGTCGAAGAAGGCGTGGCCGATACCCTGCCCGCGATACGCCGGCAACAACACCGACTCGCCAAAATAGAACACGCTGGCCGGGTCGATGCCGCAGGCGCGAAACGGCGCATGGAAGGCCTCGCTGTCGTCGAGCAGCGGCAGGCCGGTGGAGGCGCCGATGACAGCCTCGCCATCGCGCGCCAGCACGAAGACGCTGTCGGGCGAGGCGGCATAGGCGGCCAGATAATCGCGCTCGTAGCCGGCATCGCCGTCGTACAGGTATGGCCATGCGCGGAACACCGCGATGCGCAGCTGCGCCACCGCATCCAGATACGGCAACACCGCGTTGCCGTGGACTGTCTCAACCATCAGGGAGGTGCCGGTCATGCGGCCATGGTAAGCCAGGCCGCGTCGCGCTGCTGCGCTGCCACGGCTCAACGCAGCCAGCCGCCGTGGTCTTGGGTGGCGTTGTCGGGCTGCTGCCACATCAGCCACACCGCCGCGTCTTCCTGGGCCACCAGCACCCCGAGCAGCGCATCGACGCTGCGCGCCCAGTAACTGCCGTTGCTCAAGCGCTGCCACGGCCCGTAGCCACGAACCGCTGCGTCCGCTGAAGGCGCCTGCCGCCGCGCCGCCTGCAAAAACCCACACCCATCCACGCGCAATGCCTGCGCAGTGCGCGCATGCAGGCGCAGGCCGATCACACCACGGCGGCCCTCGCGCGCCAGCGGCAATGCCGACAGCGGCGAGCATTCCCATTGCGGCAGTGGCGCTGCGGGAAGCAGCGCCACCGTGTCGATTCCGGCGGGCAACAGACGCTGCGCCCGCCGGTACACCTGTGCATGTGCGCGCATGCCGACCTCAGCGCAGGCTGTTGCCAAGCTCGTACCAGTCGACCTTGCGCGTCACCCACATGATGCTGGCCAGGATGCCGAACAGCAGCAGCGAGCCCATCAGCAACGCGTTGTCTTCGGAGACCAGCAGGCTATAGAGCACGCCATACAACGCCGTCAGCATCACCGAGAACCCGGCAGCGCGCACCCAGCTCCGCAACACACCGGACAGGTAGAAGAACTGCAGGCCGATGCACGCCGCCGCCGACACCAGATACGCCTGCCAGAACGCGATGTGCTCGGAAAGGCTCAGCAGCAGCAGGAAGAAGATCGCCAGCGCCAGGCCGACCAGCAGGTATTGCAACGGATGGATCGGCAAGCGCTTGATCAGTTCGAACAGCACGAACGCCACGAAGGTCAGCACGACGAACAGGATGCCGTACTTGCTGGCGCGATCGGCCTGGGTATACACATCCACCGGGTCGACCAGACGCACTTCCAGCGTATCCAGCGACGACTGCGACGACTGCAGCTGCGTTTGCGCACCGGTCGCCAGCGAGGACAACGACCAGCTCGCATCGAAACCAAGCTCGCCGATGGTCGGCGCATTCGGCAGGAAGCGCCCACCGAACAGCGGGTGCGGCCAGGCCGAGCGCAAGGCGATCTCGTTGTTGTCGCCAATCGGCGCGATGGCCAGGCTGCGCGTGCCATCCAGCACGAATGCCATGTCCAGCGTATTGCCATCGACCAGCTTGCCGGCCAGCGGATCGCCCAAGGGCTGCAGATCGGCGTGAATGCCGGCCGAGCGCGATGCCAGGCCGCCAGCGCCGCTTTCCAGCGCAAGCGTGCGGCCGTCCACCCGCAGCGTTGGCGTGCCGACCAGGCCGCGCACATCCGAAATGCCCACGGCCAGATGCGGCTGACCATAGCTGCGCCCGGCCACGGCCGGATACTCGAACGGGTCGAATTCGGCCTTGAGCTTGGCCTTCCAGGAATACACCTGCACGCGGAACAGGCCGATCTTGCGCTCGGACGGGGTCAGCTCGCCACTCAGGTTGAGCGTGCGCGGGGTCTGCAGCAGTTGTCCATCGCGCTTGCGCCAGACCTTGTGTGGCTTGCCTTCCTCGTCCGGCTCGGTCACCTGCACATCTTCGGTGTACGGCAGCACCCGCACCGGCGCGATGAACTGCTGCTCGCCGGCCTTGCTCTGCGCCACCCGCTCCACCGCCTGGTCGCGGTATTGCGCGCGATCCTGCACGGTGCCGCGAATCAGCAACAAGGGAATCAGCAACAACAGGATCAGCCCGCCGATGGTGGCGAACCGCAACAACAGTTTCAGGGATTTCATCGGCCATCCTCGTTCTGGGAGGTGGCCAGGGTGCAAGGCGCCGGTGTCGGGGGTTTGAGGTCAATTTGAAGCGAATGTGAAGTGCCACCTCTGCACGGGTGGCGGCCGACACTGCGACGCACACGGGAAATCCGGGTTTCCAGCCCTAAAACTGCAACGCAGGCCCGCCGTACGCTTCCGTTTCACCGATGACACTTCGCATCACCGCCGCGCCCGTTCGCCCCAGGCGCAAGGATGGGCACGCAGTTGCGCACTTCAAAGCCATCCAATCGTGTTCTGAGTTGTCTGGCTCACGGCTTTCCGATTGTGTCGTTCTTCCTCGTCCTTTGCGTGCACCGCATTGGTGCCATTCCACCCGCGTGCCAGCTTGCCGGCAGTGGTTTCAAACGTGCGCGCGACTGCATCCCTCTTTTAATCTGGAGTCTGCCTTCCATGAACAAGCAACGTTCACTTGTGCTTTGCGTGCTCGCCGCCCTGAGTTTGTCCTCCGCTGCGGCGCAGGCGGCAATGCACGGAATGGGTTTGAAACCATCGGCGTTGATGCAGCCGGTCACCCCGTTGTTCGGATCCGCGAGTGCGGCCCACCCCCTTCCCGCCTCGGTGGACCTGACTGCCTGGGCGATCGCACCGGGCGATCAAGGCCAGGTGGGATCCTGCGCATCATGGGCCACCGCGCACACCCTGACCGGTTGGTATGCCAACGCCAGCAAACAGGCGCAAACCCGCTTTGCGCCGATGTATCTCTACAGCCAGGTCAACGGCGGTGTCGATGAAGGCTCCACGCTGGAAGCTCCACTGGATGTCGCACTGGCGCAAGGTATCGACACCGAACAGCATTATTCGTGGGGCAACTACAACTGGAAGAACCCGCCCACCGCCGCCGACCGCGCCAACGCGGCCAGGAACCCCACGCCTTATCGCAAATACACCGTGCTGTATGCAGGCGATGGCAATGGCGGGCGACCGCTGATCGAGCAGATCAAACTTGCACTGGCCGCGTCCACGCCGGTCGCCATCGGCTTCTATGTCCGGCAGGGTTTCGAGGACCTCACACCCAGCAACCAGGTCGACTACGACATCAAGACGCCGATCCTGGGCGGGCATGCGGTGATTGCACTGGGTTACGACAGCGATGGGCTGATCGTGGAGAACAGCTGGGGCACCGAGTGGGGCAACAAGGGGTTTGGCAAGCTGTCCTGGTCGGTGGTTGCCAAGGACGTCATCGGTGCCGACGTGGTGCATTAGCCCGTTGCGGATGCGCGCTGTGATGCGCGGCTGATACGGATACGGCATGTGCGCTGGTGCATGCCGCATTCCGCACCGGGAGGCCGCTGCTCTCAGCGAGATACTGCTGCACGAAATTCGACCAGGCCGCTACCAGCCGTTGCCAAGACGACTGCGCAGCCGGCGCGTGCAATCAGCATGTAGCACGTGCACTTCCTGGCTCCTGCGCATTGGCCATCCCATCTGACCAGGCTCGCGTCGTGTCAGCTGCGCTTAGTCGATCGGCAAGCGCAGGGTCGCAATCGCACCGCCACCGGCGCGATTTCCCAGCGCCGCATCGCCGCCATGCAGGCGTGCCACCTCGCGCACGAAGGGCAAGCCGAGCCCGGAACTGCGTTGCCCGGTCTGTGGGCGCGCCAGCGAGTAAAAGCGTTCGAAGACGCGTTCGATGGCGTAATCGGGCACACCACTGCCCCTGTCTTCGACCGACAGCCGCCATTGCGCTGCGTCCATCTGCGCACGCAGCAGCACGCTGCTGCCCTGGGGCGAAAACGCAATTGCATTTTCCAGCAGATTGATCAACGCCTGACGCAGTAGAAACCCGTCGCCGGATACGTACTGCTCGCCGTCCGAATCGGGCAGCGCGGCAACCTGCAGTTGCACGCCCGCCGCGGTGGCGCGCGGCGCCACTGCCTCCGACGCCGCCTGCAGCACGCCGGCCACGGCAATGCGCTCGCGTGTCTGCAGCCAGCCGTGCTGTTCCACCTCGGCCAGCGCGAGCAGCTTGTCGATGGTTTCGGTCAGCCGTTGTTCCTGCGCGCGAATGCTGGCAACAAAATGCTGGCGATCGGCTTCCGGCAACGGTTCGGTCAACAGCTCCGATGCGCCACGGATCGCCGCCAGCGGGCTTTTCATTTCATGCGTCAGCGACTGCACGTAATGCTCGACGTAGGCCTTGCCTTCCAGCTTGCGGCGCATGGTTTCCAGCGCCTGACCGAGGTCGCCGATTTCATCGCCGCGCGGTTTGGGCGGCGGCACCGGGATGCCGGCGCTCACGGCCTGCGCATAGCGGTTGAGCCGGCCGATGCCGCGCATCAACCACCACGTCATCAGGACGCCAATCAATGCGGAAATGCCGATCAACCAGGCGCCGCGCTGCAGGATGTTGCGTTGGCTGGCCTCGATGAACGGGTCGATGCTCCGATTGGGCTGGGCGAGCGTCAGCACGCCGATCAACTTGCCGGGTTGGTCGGGCGCGTAGATCGGGGCAGCCACATGCATCACCGTTGCGGTCGGATCGCCATCGAGTTCCGGGCTGGAACGCGCGCCGTATTCGCCACGCAAGGTGCGGTAGACATCGTTCCAGCGCGAGTTGTCGCGGCCCACGTCGCGGCCCAGCGAGTCGAAGACCACCACGCCGCGCGCGTCGGTCACGGTGACGCGGTAATCCACATGGTTCTTGCGGAAGCGCCACACCCAGGCCTTGGGCTCGCGCTGCTGCGCCTGCGCCAGGTTGCGCGCAAAACGGCCGTCGACGATGTGCCCTGCGGCCAGGTCGCTGCTGGCCATTTCCGCCAGCACGTTGGCCGCATCCACCAACGTGGATTCCATCGCCTGGCGCACGCCCGGTTTGACCTCGTTGACGAACACCCGCATCACGAAGAACGCGGCCAGGCCCACGATCAGGAAAAACCCCAGAAACAGCTTGAGACCTAGCCGCATGTCAGCGCGCCGCTCCGCTCAACCCAGCATGCGCAGACCGGCCCATCGCCTACAGCTCCAGTGCGTAGCCAAGGCCACGGTGGGTGCGGATCGGGTCGGCCGGCACGCCGGCCAGGCGCAGCTTGCCGCGCAGCGTCTTGATATGGGTATCGACGGTGCGATCGGCGCTGTCGGCGCTGGCATCCCAGCCGCGATCCATCAACTGCGCCCGGCTCAGGATCGCACCGGGCCGTTGCAGCAACGCGGCCAACAGCGCGTATTCGTAACGGGTCAGCGGCAACAAGGCATCGCCATAGCGGATGCGGCTGCCTTCGCGGTCGATCGCGAACGCGCCATGCGGCTGCCAGCCCGGCTCGGCCACTGCCGCCACGCTGCGGCGGCGCAGGCGTGCGCGCACCCGCGCCACCAGCTCGCGCGGGGAGAACGGTTTGGCCATGTAGTCGTCCGCGCCCAGCTCCAGCCCGAGCACGCGGTCGATCTCGTCGTTGCGCGCGGTCAGGAAGATCACCGGCACCTCGCTGAAACTGCGCAGGGTGCGGCAGACCTCGAAGCCGTTGATGTCCGGCAGGCCGACATCCAGCACCACCAGATCGGCCGGGTCGGCACGCAGCCGCGCCAGTGCCTCGCGGCCCAGCAGGCAATGCTCGGCCGCATAGCCTTCGCTGCGCAACGCGTAGAGCACGGTATCGGCAATGGCGGCTTCGTCTTCGACGACGAGCACGCGGACGGAAGTGTCGGACATGGCGCGCAGCATAGCCGCATGCCGGTGCGGCCAATAGCGCGCGTGCGGCCAGGCCGTAGAAGCTCCCAGGCCTTGGCGACAGATGGCCGGGGCGGCGCCGCCATCCTGGCGTGCCGCCCTCACGGCCATGCCGCCGGCACATCCCGCCACGCCGCATACCAGCGCGCAGCGCAAAGGGCCGCACACGCTCTACACTTCCCGGATGAACTATCGCCACGCCTTCCATGCCGGCAACCATGCCGACGTGCTCAAGCACATCGCCTTGCTGGCGCTGATCGACACCCTCAAGCGCAAGGACACGCCGTTCTTCGTGCTCGACACCCACGCCGGGCGCGGCCGCTACCAACTCGGCGGCGAAGAAAGCCGCAAGACCAACGAGGCCGATGATGGCGTGATGCGACTGATGGCCGAATCCACCTTGCCTGAGGTGGTCGAACGCTACCTGCGCGCCGTGCAGGCCGACAACCAGAGCGTTGCCCGCCCCGCCACGCCCGGACAGAAGCCGGCGCGCCCCACGGCCGGCATCCAGCTCAATCATTACCCCGGCTCGCCGCTGCTGGCCGCCCAGGCCCTGCGCGAACAGGACCGCATGGCGTTCTGCGAATTGCAGCCGGACGAGGCTCAGGCGCTCAAAGGCCTGTTCGCCAAGGACAGCCGCGTGCGCGTGCATGCCGGCGATGGCTATGCCGCCATCCGCGCGTTTTTGCCGCCGCGTGCCGGCGACGCCAGGATCGGCCGTGGGCTGGTGCTGATCGACCCGCCCTACGAGTCGCAGGACGCCGAGTACCAGCAGATCATCCACAGCGTGCGCGAGGCACTGGCGCGCTGGCCGCAGGCGATCTGCATGGTCTGGTACCCGATCAAGCTGCGCCGCAGTCTGCAGCCGTTCATGCGCAAGGCCGCCACGCTGCCGGCCAAGTCGGTGCTGGTGGCCGAGCTGCAGGTACGCCCGGACGACTCGCCGCTGCGCCTGACCGGCAGCGGGCTGTTGATCGTCAACGCGCCCTGGCAGTTCGACCAGGTGCTGGCGCCGGCCTTGCCGGTGCTGAAGAAGCATCTGGGCGAACCCGGCGCCTCGACCCGGCTGGAGTGGCTGCGGCAGGACGCCTGATCCACCGCCGGCCGTCGCCGTGGCCGTGGCGGCCAAGTAGCGGGACGGCATGCGCCGGCAGGCCGCTGACTGTCACCACGCCAGGCCCCTGGTGCCGACTCGCGGCATGCGCTGCGTGCCAGCACCGGGCTGTCCCGGACTGACTGCCCGGCCGCCGGGATGGCGCGCAGAATCGCCCGGTTGCCACGTCGCCGCCCGGACGTGGATTGACCGCACCGGGCCAGCGCCTGTCCCGACACTCTCACGACTGGCTCACGGCTCGGCTCGTTACAGTTGCGTGGGAAGCACTGCCACCCCCTTGTTGGCCCTCTGCGGCGCACCGGATTCATTCACGGTTGCGCGCCGGGCTGGTGCCAGAATCTTCCGATCTTTAAGGAACACCGGTCATGGCCATTCGCAATCGCATGCCCCCCTGGCATGAAAACTTCAGCCTGCCCAATGGCCGCACCCTTCTGCTCCGCCCGATCCGTCCCGAGGACGGCCCGCCGCTGCAGGGGGCTTTCAGCCTGCTGGGACCGGAGGAAATCCGCGCGCGCTTCGTGCGCTCCTCCGCCGAAATCACCCCGGAGATGGTGCAGCGCCTGACCCATCCCAATCCCAAGACCGAGATCGTGCTGGTCGCCGCCGAGCAGTTGCCCCCGGGCGAAGCCCTGGTGGGCGCAGTGGCGCGTGCGGCGCTGGTGCCCGGCACCCGCCAGGCCGAATACACCATCCTGGTCAGCAGCTTCGTCGCCGGCCAGGGCCTGGGCCGACAGTTGATGCGCAAACTGGTGAAGTGGGCGCGCCGCAAGTATCTGGACTGCCTGTTCGGCGACGTGCTGCAAAGCAACGTGCCGATGCTGCAGCTGGCCGAATCGCTGGGCTTCAAGCCGCAGGCGCATCCGGATTCGCCGGAGCTGGTG
This sequence comes from Xanthomonas sp. 4461, assembly GCF_024806475.1. Lineage (NCBI taxonomy): Bacteria > Pseudomonadati > Pseudomonadota > Gammaproteobacteria > Lysobacterales > Lysobacteraceae > Xanthomonas > Xanthomonas sp. 4461. The sequence continues at coordinate 583,607 of NZ_JANTYV010000001.1, forward strand.
CGCATGGTGCTCGAGCTGGATGCCTGAGGGGCTGGGATTGGGGATTCGGGATTGGGGATTCGTGAAGCGGCTTGGAGCGGTTGATCTGCGGCTTGGCTACCGGGCCCTTGCCCGCCCACCATCGCGGGACACGCCGTGAATCCGTCCATGGAGGCTCTTACGCGGCATCCATGCCGCGTAAGGTCCCGCGACGGTGGGCCGTCAAGGACCAGTCGAGATGGTCGGTGTGCCTAATTTATGAGCAAGGCATGACGTGCGCTGGTTGGATCCGTGTGCGTCGACCGGCTTCCCACCACCTTCCCACCGCAAGCCGAGCAACAGACAGGCTTTTTAACGCGCAACCTGAAAACGTCCCGCCTGCCACCGCAGGCCGAGCAACACGCCTTCAAGAAAGCCGCCGACCAACTATCTGGTGCGGTGCCCTCGCCGCTTGCGGGACCGTGTGGCGGCATGGATGCCGCCACCGAGCCTCCAGGGACGGATTCACGGCGTGTCCCGCAAGCGGTGAGGGCGCCGCGCACTCGACGCACCAAGCTTTTGATTGGGCTCTTGATTGGGCATTTGACTACGCCTCCGGCAGCATCCGGTCCAACGGTTTGCTTCCCAGGGCTTGCCCGACGCAGGCGCATCGATACCTGAGACGGGACTCTGCAGCACGCTTGTGTGCAGAGGTTCATCCCCGGGCTTTCACGCCGGATGGACCGGCCGCGGCAGGCGCTCTGATAAAATTACGGGCTGATGCCGTCGCCAACCACTTTCCCCTCTCCGCCGCTGCCCAAGTCCGGCCAGCTCCGCGCCTATTGGCGCGCTCCGTCTTCGCCGACTGCGCTGGCCTGGTCGATCGCGCGGGCCGCCGAGGCGCATGCCGGTCCGCTGCTGGTGATCGCACGCGACAACCAGAGCGCGCATCAGATCGAGGCGGATCTGCATGCCCTGCTCGGCGAGCACGCCACGTTGCCGGTGGTGCCGTTCCCCGATTGGGAGACCCTGCCCTACGACCAGTTCAGCCCGCACCCGGAAATCATCAGCCAGCGCCTGGCCGCCCTGCACCGCCTGCCCGGCCTGACCCGTGGCGTGGTGATCGTGCCGGTGCAGACGCTGATGCAGCAGCTGGCACCGCTGAGCTACATCGTCGGCGGCAGTTTCGATCTGAAGGTCGGGCAGCGGCTGGATCTGGATGCGGAAAAACGCCGACTGGAAAGCGCCGGTTACCGCAACGTGCCGCAGGTGATGGACCCGGGCGATTTTGCCGTGCGCGGCGGCTTGCTCGATGTGTTTCCGATGGGTGAATCCACGCCGTTGCGGGTGGAGCTGCTGGACGAGGATATCGACTCGATCCGCGTCTTCGACCCCGAATCGCAGCGCTCGCTGGACAAGGTCGATGCCGTCAAACTGCTGCCCGGCCGCGAAGTGCCGATGGACGATGCCAGCATCGAGCGGGTGCTGGCCTGCCTGCGCGAACGTTTCGACGTGGATACCCGCCGCAGCGCGCTGTATCAGGATCTGAAATCAGGCCTGGCGCCGTCCGGCGTCGAGTATTACCTGCCGATGTTCTTCAGCAAGACCGCCACCTTGTTCGATTATCTGGACAAGCGCGTATTGCCGCTGGTCGCCACCGGCGTGTCCAATGCAGCCGATGCGTTCTGGGCGCAGGCGCAGAATCGCTACGAGCAGCGCCGCCACGATGTGGAACGCCCGCTGCTGCCACCGGACGAGCTGTATCAATCGCCAGACGCATTGCGCGAGCGGCTCAACAAGCTGGCGCGTATCGAGGTGTGGGCCAGCGACCACGCGCGCATCGACGAGGCCGCCGCGCTCGGCGAGCAACCGTTGCCGCCGCTGCCGGTTGCCGCAAAGGACGCGCCGGCCGGCCAAGCGCTGGCGTCGTTCCTTGGCCATTATCCGGGCCGTGTGCTGGTTGCCGCCGATTCGGCCGGCCGCCGCGAAGCGCTGATGGAAGTGCTGGCCGCCGCCCAGCTCAAACCGGATGTCGTGGCCGATGTGCCGGCTTTCCTGGCGGCGCCCAAACTGCGTTTCGGCATCACCGTGGCAGCGCTGGAAGACGGCTTTGCGCTGGACGACCCGCAGATTGCGGTGCTGACCGAGCGCCAGCTGTTTCCCGAGCGGGCCAACCAGCCGCGCCGCACGCGCCGGGTCGGGCGTGAGCCGGAAGCGATCATCCGCGACCTGGGCGAACTGTCCGAAGGCGCGCCGATCGTGCACGAAGATCACGGTGTGGGCCGCTACCGCGGGCTGATCGTGCTCGACGCCGGCGGCATGCCCGGCGAGTTCCTGGAAATCGAATACGCCAAGGGCGACCGGCTCTACGTGCCGGTGGCGCAGCTGCACCTGATCAGCCGCTATTCCGGTGCCTCGGCCGAAACCGCGCCGCTGCATTCGCTGGGCGGCGAGCAATGGACCAAGGCCAAGCGCAAGGCCGCCGAAAAGGTCCGCGACGTGGCAGCCGAGTTACTGGAAATCCAGGCCCGCCGCCGCGCGCGCGCCGGTCTGGCCTTGCAGGTGGACCGGGCGATGTACGAGCCGTTCGCGGCCGGCTTTCCGTTCGAGGAAACCGCCGACCAGCTGGCGGCCATCGATGCGACGCTGCGCGACCTGGGCAGCAGCCAGCCGATGGACCGCGTGGTCTGCGGCGATGTCGGCTTCGGCAAGACCGAAGTGGCCGTGCGCGCCGCCTTTGCCGCCGCCAGCGCCGGCAAGCAGGTCGCCGTCTTGGTGCCGACCACCTTGCTGGCCGAACAGCATTACCGCAATTTCCGCGACCGCTTCGCCGACTACCCGATGAAGGTGGAAGTGCTGTCGCGCTTCAAGAGCACCAAGGAAATCAAGGCCGAGCTGGAGAAGGTCGCCAGCGGCGACATCGACGTCATCATCGGCACGCACCGCTTGTTGCAGCCCGATGTGAAGTTCAAGGATCTGGGCCTGGTGGTGGTCGACGAGGAACAACGCTTCGGTGTGCGGCAAAAAGAAGCGCTCAAGGCGATGCGCGCCAACGTGCATCTGCTCACGCTCACCGCAACGCCCATCCCGCGCACGCTCAATATGGCCATGGCCGGCTTGCGCGATCTCTCCATCATCGCCACCCCGCCGCCGAACCGGCTGGCAGTGCAGACCTTTATCACCGCCTGGGACAACACCCTGCTGCGCGAGGCATTCCAGCGCGAGCTGAGCCGCGGCGGGCAGCTGTACTTCCTGCACAACGATGTGGAAAGCATCGTACGCATGCAGCGCGAGTTGTCCGAACTGGTGCCGGAGGCGCGCATCGGTATCGCGCACGGGCAGATGCCCGAACGCGAGCTGGAACGGGTGATGCTGGATTTCCAGAAGCAGCGCTTCAACGTGCTGTTGTCGACCACGATCATCGAATCGGGCATCGACATCCCCAATGCCAACACCATCATCATCAACCGCGCCGACCGCTTCGGTCTTGCGCAGTTGCATCAGCTGCGCGGCCGCGTCGGCCGTTCGCATCACCGCGCCTATGCGTACCTGGTGGTGCCGGACCGGCGCTCGATGACCTCCGATGCGGAAAAACGCCTGGAAGCCATCGCCTCGATGGACGAGCTGGGCGCGGGCTTTACGCTGGCCACGCACGATCTTGAAATCCGCGGCGCCGGCGAATTGCTCGGCGAAGACCAGAGCGGCCAGATGGCCGAGGTCGGTTTCAGCCTGTACACCGAGCTGCTGGAGCGCGCGGTACGCAGCATCCGCCAGGGCAAGCTGCCCGACCTGGATGCCGGCGAAGAGGCGCGTGGCGCCGAGGTGGAGCTGCACGTGGCCTCGCTGATTCCCGAGGATTACCTGCCCGACGTGCATACGCGGCTGACGTTGTACAAGCGCATTTCCAGTGCGCGCGACCCCGATGCGTTGCGCGAATTGCAGGTGGAGATGATCGACCGCTTCGGCTTGCTGCCCGACCCGGTCAAGCACCTGTTCGCCATTGCCGAGCTCAAGCTGCAGGCCAACGCGCTGGGTATCCGCAAGCTGGATCTTGGCGAAAATGGCGGGCGTCTGGTGTTCGAGGCCAAGCCGTCGATCGACCCGATGACCATCATCCAGATGATCCAGAAGCAGCCCAAGCTCTACACCATGGATGGCCCGGACAAACTGCGCATCAAGCTGCCGCTGCCCGAAGGAGCGGATCGGTTCAATGCCGCACGCGGTTTGATGGCTGCGCTGGCACCGGGCTGAAGCGCAACGCTGCGTTTGACGGCGTTGCAAACAGACTCAACAACACCGGGCACCATGCAGGCCGGCAAGCGCCACCGTTTGCATGACGTGCGCGCGCGCCTGTTCCGATATCGCGCCCATCTGCATCACCCGCAACGGGCTCGCAACCCTTGCCCTTGCTAAGTGCACTGCCCTGCCGTGCGTCTAGACACGCGTGCCTTGTCCAGGGGACTGTCCGGGACAAACGCCTTATGAGTCTGGTTGCGACAAAGCTGAGCAGTTAATTCAAAAACTGCCGATGATTTCGCATTTCCGTCATTCGGCTGAATTTGTCCTAAATATTCCAGCGAGGCGCCGATACCTGCATAGACCGGCATGACCCTGCGTGCAGACCCATACGCAGTTCCATGTCACCGCGCCCTTCTCCCCCGCGTCATCGCACCCAACGTGCGCCATCGCTTGAGGCACCAATGAACACTCCATCTCCCGACCTGCCCGCGCCGCTGACGCTTGCCCTTGAGGGCGAGATGACCATTCGCCGCGCTGCCGAACTCAAGCCGCTGTTGCAGCCGGCGTTGGCGCATCCGGGTGGCGTGCATCTGGATCTGGCGGCGGTGAGCGAAATCGACACCACCGGCCTGCAATTGTTGCTGGCCACCAAGCAGGCGATCCAGGCCGATGGACGGCCATTTTCGCTGACCGATTCCAGCCGTGCGGTAGTCGATGTGATCGAACTGCTCGGCCTGCTCGAAGCGCTGTATCCGCATGCGGTTGCCGGCCTCGGCGAACACATTCACTAACGGACTGGTGACGCGCGCATGGACATGAACCAACTGATGCAGACCTTCCTGGCCGAGAGCCGGGACCTGCTCGAAGACATGGAACGGCACCTGCTCGAAGCCGAGCGTGGCGCCTCCTCGCCGGATGCGGTCAATGCGATCTTCCGCGCCGCGCACACCATCAAGGGGTCGGGCGGTTTGTTCGATCTGCCGCAGCTGGTCGGCTTTACCCATGTGGTGGAAAGCGTGCTCGATCTGGTGCGCGAGGAAGCGCTCGTGTTGAGCTCGGAACTGATCGGGCTGCTGCTGGTGTGCTGCGATCATATCCACGCGTTGGTGGAGACCGCCGCCGACCCCAGCCATGCCGATGCCGATGCGCTGGCTGCCGAAGCCGAACCGCTGCTGGCGCAATTGCAGACCTACCTGCAAGGCAGCGCCTGCGGCGTCACCGCCGCCGCCATCCAGCACAGTACGCCCGAAAAACAGAGCGGTTACTGGCGCATCTCGCTCAAACTCTTCGCCGATGCCCTGCGCTTCGGCAACTCGCCGCTCAAGCTGATCCGCAATCTGCGTGGCCTGGGCTCGGTGGAATCGATCGGTACCGACTACAGCCAGTTGCCACGGTTTGAAGACCTCGACCCGGAAGCCAATTACCTCGGCTTCCAGATCCTGCTGCGCAGCGACGCCGACCGCGCCGCGATCGAAGACGTGTTCGAATTCGTCCGCGACGATTGCGACCTGGACATCGCTGCAGTGCCTGCACCGACCGATGCCGCCACGCTGCTGGTCAGCGAGCCGGTGCTTGCCGCAACACCGGCCGGCGCGCTTGCGGCCGTGCCCAATGCGGCAAATGCCGCTTCGGCGCCGGCCCGCAATGCGCCTGACGCCGGCGGGCGCAACAACGATGCGCGCTCGATCCGCGTGGATGCCGACAAGCTCGATCGCATGATCGATCTGGTCGGCGAACTCATCATTGCCGTGTCCAGCACCAACGCCAATGCACAGCGCACCGGCGATGCGCAACTGCTGGAATCGGCCTCGATCCTGGCCGGGCTGGTGGAAGAGGTCCGCGAAAGCGCCCTGCAGCTGCGCATGGTCAAGATCGGCGGCACATTCAGCCGCTTCCAGCGCGTGGTGCACGATGTGGCGCGCGAACTCGGCAAGGACATCGCGCTGGTCGTGGCCGGCGAAGACACCGAACTGGACAAGTCGGTGGTGGAAAAGATCGGCGACCCGCTGACCCACCTGGTGCGCAATGCGATGGACCACGGCATCGAGCCGGCGGACGTGCGCGTGGCGCGTGGCAAGCCCGCACGCGGCACGGTGGGCCTCAACGCGTATCACGACTCCGGCAGCATCGTCATCCAGATCACCGACGACGGCGGCGGCTTGAACCGCGACCGCATCCTGGCCAAGGCGCTGGAACGCGGCCTGATCGAACCCGGCCGCCAGCTCAGCGACCGCGAAGTGTTCGCGATGATCTTCGAGCCGGGCTTTTCCACCGCCGAAAAAGTCACCAACCTGTCCGGCCGCGGCGTCGGCATGGACGTGGTCAAACGCAACATCACTGCGCTGCGCGGCACGGTCGAGATCGACAGCGCTGCCGGGCTGGGCACCACCATCTCGGTGCGCCTGCCGTTGACGCTGGCCATCATCAACGGCTTCCAGGTGGGCGTGGGCAAGTCCGTGTTCGTGGTGCCGCTGGATGTGGTGGAAGAGTGCGTGGAATTCATGCCCGACTACGCCAGCGACTACATCGACCTGCGCGGCAGCGTGCTGCCGTATGTGCGCCTGCGTGAACTGTTCGCGCTCGGCGGCAGGACGCCGGCGCGCGAAAGCATCGTGGTGATCCGCCAGGGCACGCAGCGCTTCGGCCTGGTCGTGGACACCTTGCTGGGCGAATGGCAGACGGTGATCAAACCGCTGTCCAAGGTCTTCGCACAGGTCAAGGGCATCAGTGGCTCCAGCATCCTGGGCAGCGGCGATGTAGCGCTGATCCTGGATGTGCCCAGCCTGATTCAACAGTTGCATCCCAACCAGGACGCGTTGGCGGCCTGAGCGTTCGTCGTCCCGCTCCCACAACCCGCGTCGTTCGTTGTTACCTGACTCCAGGAATCATCGCCATGTCACACCGTCTTCCGATCGCTACCCAGTTATGGTTCACCGCCGCGCTTGCGGTGGCCCTGCCCGTCCTCGTGATCGTCGCCGGCTTTGCGCTGACGCTGTCGCACGCGGCCCTGCTCGGCGCCAGCGTCGTGGCAGCACTCATCAGCGGCGCACTGCTGGTGTGGGCGATCCGCATCGCCGGCGGCGCGCTGGACCTGGCGACGACCACGCTGGACGCATTCTCGCGCGGCAACTTCGATGTCGCCCTGCCGCAGACACGCGACGAGCATGCCGGCGAGGTGCTGCGCGGCTTGCGCAAGCTGCAGGGCGGCATCCGCCACGTCAATGAAGAGATCAATCGCGTCTCGCGCGAACACGATGCCGGCGAAATCGATGCACGCATCGATGTGGCACGTTTCGACGGCGACTTCCGCACCATGGGCGAAGGCATCAATCGCATGGTCGCCAACCATATCGCGGTGAAGAAGCAGGCCATGGCCTGCGTGGCCGAATTCGCCCGCGGCAATTTTTCCGCCGAGCTGGAACGCCTGCCAGGCAAGAAGGCCTTCATCAACGAGGTGGTGGACCAGATCCGCGGCAACCTCACCGGCCTGGTCGCCGAGGTCAACCGCATGGCAGCCGAGCACGATGGCGGCGATATCGACGTGGTCATCGACACGCAGCGCTTCACCGGCGATTTCCGTCGCATGGCCGAAGGCATCAATGCGATGGTGGCAGGGCATATCGCGGTCAAGAAGCAGGCCATCGCCTGCGTGGCCGAGTTCGGTCGCGGCAACTTCACCGCACAACTGCCGCAGCTGCCGGGCAAGAAGCGCTTCATCAACGAGACCATCGACCAGGTGCGCGGCAACCTCACCGGACTGATCGCCGAGATCAACCACATGTCGGCCGAGCACGAAGCCGGCGATATCGACGTGATCATCGACAGCGCGCGCTTCGATGGCGACTTCCGCAGCATGGCGCTGGGCATCAACCAGATGGTCGGCGCGCATATCGCGGTCAAAAAGCTGGCGATGGGCGTGGTGGCCGAGTTCGGCCGTGGCAACTTCGATGCGCCGCTGGCGCCGCTGCCGGGCAAGAAGGCCTTCATCAACGACACCGTGGAACGGGCGCGCGGCAACCTGCGCAGCATTTCCGAAGTCATCCAGGTGATGGGCGCGATGGCCGACGGCGACCTCACCCATACCGTGGAAGGCCGCTACGAAGGCGCGTTTGCCGACATGCAGCGCTACGTCAACACCACCATGAGCCGGCTCACCGAGATCGTCGATGAGGTCAACCGCAACGCCGAGAATCTGGCCAGCGCCTCGGAAGAGGTCAGCGCCACCGCGCAGGCGCTGGCGCAGGCCGCCAGCGAACAGGCGGCCGGCGTTGAAGAAACCAGCGCCTCGCTGGAACAGATGACCGCCTCCATCGCGCAGAACACCGAGAACGCACGCGTCACCGACAGCATGGCCGCTAAGGCCGCCAGCGAAGCGGCCGACGGTGGCGACACCGTGCGCGCCACCGTGGTGGCGATGAAGGACATCGCCAAGAAGATCGGCATCATCGACGACATCGCCTACCAGACCAACCTGCTGGCGCTCAATGCTGCGATCGAAGCGGCGCGCGCCGGCGAACACGGCAAGGGCTTTGCGGTGGTGGCCGCCGAAGTGCGCAAGCTGGCCGAGCGCAGCCAGATCGCCGCGCAGGAAATCGGCGAGGTGGCCGGCTCCAGCGTGGAACTGGCCGAAAGCGCCGGCCGTGTGCTCGGCGAGATGGTGCCCTCGATCCGCCGCACCTCCGACCTGGTGCAGGAAATCGCGGCAGCCTCCGAAGAACAGACCGCCGGGGTCAGCCAGATCAATACCGCGGTGGGTCAGTTGAACCAGACCACGCAGTCGGCTGCCGCCAATGCCGAAGAACTGGCCGCCACCTCCGAGGAAATGAGCGCGCAGGCCGAGCAGCTGCAGCAATTGATGGGCTTCTTCCGCCTGGGCAATGGCGGGCGCGGCGCAGGCACCAAGAGCGGCCCACGCCGTGTCGTGCAGGCCAGCCACTCCGCGCCGACCAGCGCACCGCCACGCCGCACCAACGTGCGTCAGCTCGGCGTGGTGGCGGCAACCGCCGACACCATCGACGAATCGCAGTTCGCCAGCTTCTGAGGAGCCGACGATGCACGCGCACAGCACCAGCACCGCACCGTCGCCGACGGCACCGCAGCAGTACCTGACCTTTTTGTTGGCCGGGGAAATGTTCGGCCTGGGCATCCTGGGCATCAAGGAAATCATCGAATACCGCGTCCCCACCGACGTGCCGATGATGCCGGCGGCGCTACGCGGGGTGATCAACCTGCGCGGCGCGGTGGTGCCGGTGGTGGACCTGCAGCAGCGTTTCGGCCGCGATGCCAGCGCCATCACCAAGCGCAGCTGCATCGTGATCGTGGAGATCGCGCAGGGCGATGCACACCACGTGCTCGGCCTGCTGGTGGATGCGGTCAGCGAAGTGCTGGAGATCGCACCGGGTGACATCGTCCAGACGCCCAGCTTCGGCGCCGGCATCTCGCGCGATTTCATCCATGCCATGGGCAAGATAGGCGAGCGTTTCGTGATCCTGCTCGATGCCGATGCCGTACTGGGCCGCGATGCGCTCGCCCAGCTCCCCGCCGCCACGTTGGCGGCCTGACTGCCGCATGCACGCAAGGATTCCCATGCGCCCCGCCCTCCTCTCCTGCAACTGCACGCTCACCGGCCCGGTGCTGGTGGTCGACGACAGCGTGGTGCAACGCGAGCACGCCATGGCCTTGTGTCGCCAGCTCGGCGCCAGCACGGTCGATGGCGCCGTCGATGGCCACGCCGCGTTGGCCTGGCTGGTCCACGCCACCGCGCCCTCGCTGTTGCTGATCGACCTGGAAATGCCGGGCATGGACGGCGTGCAACTGCTCGATGCGCTGGCGCGCGGCAAGCACAACGTGCCGGTGGTGGTGGTGTCGCAACGCGGCGGCGCGCTGATCGATGCGGTGATGCAGCTCAGCCGCAGCGCCGGCGTGCGTGTGTTGGGCGGCATCGAGAAACCGATGAACCTGCAGGACCTGGCCACCGTGCTGGAGTGCGAGCCCGAATCCAGCGCCAGCGTGCCGAGCTTCGTGCAAACGGCGATCTCGCCGTTGATGTCCAGCGGCGGCGCGGCGGCCTCGCGCCTGGACCGCGCGATGCGGCGCGGCGAAATCCGCGTGGCCTATCAACCCAAACTCGATCTGAAAGATGGCCGCCTGCGCGGCGTGGAAGCGCTGGCGCGATGGCGCCGTCCGCAAGGCGACATGATCGGGCCGGATCGCTTCATTCCGCTGGCAGAGCGCGAAGGCTTGATCCACGCCCTGACCCAACAGGTGATCGACAAGGCGATTGCGCAGCTGGTGGATTGGCGCAGCGAAGGTTTTCAGCTGAGCCTGGCGTTGAACCTGTCGCCCCGGTTGCTCAGCGAAGAGGATTTTCTCGAACAACTGTGCGCCAAGCTCAGCGACAACGGACTGCGTCCGGCGGATCTTGTGCTGGAGCTGACCGAAAGCGCCATCGTGGAACCGGCCAATGCGCTGAGCATGCTTGCGCGCCTGCGCCTGCACGGTTTCGGGCTGTCCATCGACGATTACGGCACCGGCTTCTCGTCGCTGCAACGTCTGGCCAGCATCCCGTTCACCGAACTCAAGCTGGACCGCAGCTTCGTGCAGGCCGCGCATCGCAGCCGCAGCCAGCGTACGGTGCTCGAATCCACGCTGGAGCTGGCCCATCGCCTGGAACTGACGGCCGTGGCAGAAGGCGTGGAAACCCCGGACGATTGGCGCCTGCTGCGCGAGCTGGGCTGCGATCTGGCGCAAGGCTATCTGATGGGGTCGCCGATGCCCGGGCCGATGCTGTCGGACTGGTGGCGCGAGCATGCCGTGCGTATCGCCCGATTGAGCGACACCACGCTCAGCAGCGATGCGGATGTGGCCTGAGCCGATGAGTACCGCTACCGCCATCACCGAGCAGGAGTTCGGCCGCTTCCAGCGTTTCATCTTCGAAGCCGCCGGCATCAGCATTTCGTCGGGTAAAAAAGCCATGTTGTGCGGCCGCCTGGGCAAGCGCCTGCGCGAACATCAGTTCAGCAACTACACGCAGTATCTGCAGTTGCTGGAAAGCCGCCAAGACCGTGCGGAGATCCAGACCGCGATCGACCTGCTGACCACCAACGAAACCTATTTCTTCCGCGAGCCCAAGCACTTCGAGCTGCTGCGCAAGCTGGCCGGCGAACATCGCGGCGGGCTGCCGTTCCGTTGCTGGAGCGCGGCCAGTTCCAGCGGCGAAGAGGCCTACAGCATGGCGATGGTGCTGGACGACACCTTGCAGGGACGCCCGTTCGAGGTGGTCGGCACCGACATCAGCACGCGCATGCTGGCCAAGGCGCGCACCGGGCATTACGCGCTGCAACGCATCGACGGCATTCCGCAGGCGTATCTCAAGCGCTACTGCCTGCGCGGCCAGGGCGAGTATGCCGGCACCTTGCTGGTGGAACGGCGCCTGCGCGAGCGGGTGCAGTTCGTGCACGCCAACCTCAACGCCGCGTTGCCTGCATTGGGGAGCTTCGATGCGATCTTCCTGCGCAACGTCATGATCTATTTCAATGGGCAGACCAAGCGCGAAGTCATCCTGCGCGTGCTCGCCACCCTCAAATCCGGCGGGCATTTCTGCATCGGCCATTCGGAGAGCCTGAGCGAACTCGACATCGATCTGGTCCAGGTGGCACCCTCGATCTTCCGCAAGGCCTGAGCCAAGGATTCACTGTGTCCACAGCCTTCAACCGCCCTGCCGCCAGCCCTGGTGCCCGCACCGATTCCATCAAGGCCATGGTCGTCGACGACTCGGCGGTGGTGCGCCAGGTATTGGTGGGTGTGCTCAACGACGCGGCCGACATCGAGGTCATCGCCACCGCGGCCGATCCGCTGCTGGCGATCGAGAAGATGCGCAAGCAATGGCCGGACGTGATCGTGCTGGATGTGGAGATGCCGCGCATGGACGGCATCACCTTCCTGCGCAAGATCATGAGCGAGCGCCCCACCCCGGTGGTGATCTGTTCGACGCTCACCGAAAAAGGCGCGCGCGTCACCATGGATGCCCTGGCCGCCGGTGCGGTGGCGGTGGTGACCAAGCCGCGCCTGGGACTCAAGCAATTCCTGACCGATTCTGCCGACGAACTGGTCGCCACGGTGCGCAGCGCCGCACGCGCCAACGTCAAGCGCCTGGCCGCACGCGTGGCCGCCGTGCCGCTGGAAGCGGAGGTCAAGCACACCGCCGACGTGATCCTCCCCGCGCAAAGCGGGCGTGCGCTGGCGCAGACCACCGAGCGCATCGTCGCGATCGGTACCTCGACCGGCGGCACCCAGGCGCTGGAAGAAGTGCTCACTGCCTTGCCGCGCGTGTGCCCGGGCATCGTGATCGTGCAGCACATGCCGGAGAAATTCACCGCCGCCTTCGCCGCCCGCCTCAACGGCCTGTGCCAGATCGCAGTGAAGGAAGCGGCCAACAACGACCGGGTGATGCCGGGGCGCGCGTTGATCGCGCCGGGCGGCAAACATCTGCTGCTACGCCGCAGCGGCGCGCAATATTTCGTCGAAGTGATGGAAGGCCCGCCGGTCAACCGGCACCGTCCGTCGGTGGATGTGCTGTTCCGCTCGGCCGCGCGTGCGGCCGGCAGCAATGCGCTGGGCATCATCATGACCGGCATGGGCGACGACGGCGCCGCCGGGCTGCTGGAAATGCGCCAGGCCGGCGCGCGCACGGTGGCGCAGGACGAACACACCAGCATCGTGTTCGGCATGCCCAAGGAAGCGATCAAACGCGGTGGTGCGGATCGCATCCTGCCGCTGGGTGCGATGGCGCGGGAGATCGTAACGCAGCTGCAGTAGGCACCGCCTGCGGCGCCCAGGTAGCGTCGACCGCGGGCGTGCACAACGCGGCCCACGCCTGGCGCCTGGCGGCGCATTCAAGACCGCGATACACGCGGCAGTCCGGCGCCCGCCACGTGGGCCGGGTCTTCCGGCCACAGCCCGCGCTGCCGCTGCGTTGGCGTCCACGGCGGCCTAAAGATCCGCCGTTGCTGCCGCTAACCTGATTGAAGACCCAGCATTGCGCGGGTCACCCGAAGCGGCGGCATCGCCGTCCCGGGACCGGAGGTGCAACATGACGACGCGCGATCTTGACGATGGCCTGTTTATCGATCCGGTCAGTGTCGACTCGGTGATTGTCGACCCCGTCATCGCGGCAGGTGCCACCATCGGCTGTGCTGCATTGCTGGCACCCGCTGCCCGTGTGGTCGACGACGCGCACTGCGGCCAGCCAGCGCTGCAACTGCTGCCGGCCGTGCATTGCCCGCAGACAGAGCCCCGCCCCGACTGGGCACAGGCACGTGCAGCCTTGCTGGCACAGCCCGTTTCGCAACGCGCTGCAGGCGATGCGCGGGCGCGCGCGGAATCTCCCCTTTCCCGTTCCCGTATGCACTAAGCGCGGCAACGCCCCCTAGCGCGCAGTCGTCAGCCAGGTGTGGACGGCACGATCCAGTCGGTGCGTCCGGATGCCATCTGCCGCAGCGGGCACCGGCCACGCCGGGCCGGCAGCGAGCGCAGCGGTTTTGTCAGCCGCAGCACATCACCGTAAGCGTTCGACATGCGTGACCAGCGCAGGCGCCGCCAAGCCTTACAGCTGCGAATCCAGCGGTAACCAGCCAAGCAGCTTCGCAGCGCTGCGGCGCCAGACACTGGCTTCCGGCTCGCGCGTCCAGACGCGCGGCGGCTGCGCGGCATCGTCGTGCCAGTGCAGCGCGCCCTGTTCCAGGGTGACCCGATAACTCACTGCCGCACTGACCTTGTGGTTGTAAAGACGCTCGAGCTCCGCAGTGACGGTACGGTCCTCGAACAGCAGGCCCATCTCGGTATTGAGATTCATCGAGCGCGGGTCGAGATTGAACGAGCCGATGAAACCGCGCGTGTCGTCCACCACAAACGCCTTGGTGTGCAGGCTGGCGCCGCTGGACCCGAACAGGCTTCCATCCGGCTTGCCCATCGGCTTGAGCTCATGCAGGTGCACGCCCTGCTGCAACAGCGGCACGCGGTAATCGGCGTAGCCGCTGTGTACGGCCACCACGTCGTTTGCCGCCAGCGAGTTGGTGAGGATGTTCACACGCACCTTGTGCCGACGCAGATCTCCGATCCAGCGCATGCCTTCCTCGCCCGGCACGAAGTACGGCGAGATCACCTTCAACTCGCGCTGCGCATGCGCCATCTCGCCGATCAGTACCGGCGTCATCCAGTCCGCTTGCGGCTGCGCGCCATCGGCTTTTTCCGGCGGGTCGGACACGATGCGCGCATGCGCGAGCCAATGCACCGGGCGGTCGCCCTGCATCAACGCATGCACGCCGGGCGAGCGCCGCAAGCGCTCCACATACGGGTGCGCGCGTGCCGAGGCCATGCCGGCATCCAGGCTGCCGCGCAGCGCTTCCAGCGCCTGCGGTTTTGCGGTCACCAGCGCGGCCAGCGGCAAGGCATTCGGGCTGTTCCAGTAGGCATCGAAGTTGCGCTCGGCCTGCTGCACCGTCGGCCCCAGTAAGGCGGCGTCCATGTCCATGAAATTGGTATCGCGCGCGGCATCGAAGTATTCGTCGCCCACATTGCGCCCACCGACCACCGCAATCCGTCCGTCGGCAATCCAGGCCTTGTTGTGCATGCGCCGGTTAATGCTGAACATGCGCAACACCATCTCCACCCCGCGCATCAACGTGCCTTCGCGCGCGCGGGTGGGATTGAACAGACGGATCTCGATCATCGGGTGGCTGTCGAGCGCCGCCAGGACCGAATCGCTGCCATGGATATTCATGTCGTCCAGCAGCAACCGCACGCGCACCCCGCGATCAGCCGCGCGCAGCAGCTCGTTGTGCAGCAGGTTGCCAGTGAAATCTGCGTGCCAGATGTAGTACTGCAGATCCAGGCTGCGCCCAGCCGCACGCGCGGTCAGCGCACGCACGGCAAACGCATCGATGTTGTCGGACAGGATCACCATGCCGGTCTGGTCGGCATGCGCCTGCTGCAAAGGTGCAACCGCCTGGTCGATCGACGTGGTCACGGCCGTCGCCGGCAGCGCGTGACTCACCGGCCCGCGTTGGCGATCGGCAAAACGGCCATAGCCGTACAGCGACAGCACACTGCCCAGCACTAGAACCAGCATGCCGATGCCGATCCATTTGAAGACGTTACGCTTGGTCACTGCCGGGCCCGAAATTGCCAGCGCCGCAGTGTAGATGCAGCGCTGGTAGCTGCGTGTGCACAGGCTGGCACGCGAGCGGCCTCAACAATGCTGCAAACAAGCGGTTTTGCGTTGAAGATCGTCGCTGCGACCGCTCGCAAGCCACATCGGCGCCGACGCGCAGGCAGCGATTCCGCCGAGATTTTTTGACGCGCCCCGACGATTGATCTCTGCGCTGGAAACAGGCGTCTGCTCGATCGATGCCGGCACCAGGAAAAACGATTGCGCCCACCACGGCGAACGCAATCGTTCCAACGCCTGCTTACCAGATCGCCACGCGATCCTTGTCCGCACGCACCATCGCATCGCCGGGCTTGCATGCAAACGCCTGTGCAAATGCCGGCATGTTTGACGGCGCGCCATTGGCGCGGAAATTCGCCGGTGCATGCGGGTCGGTGTTCAGCCGCACACGCAGTTCGCCATCGGTGAAATTACGACGCCATACCGTTGCCCAGTTCATGAAAAAGCGCTGATCCTGCGAATGGCCGTCGATGTCCTTGTTGGCGTCGGGTTGTTCCTTCAGCGCCATCTGCAAGGCGTCGTAGGCCACCGTCAGGCCGCCCAGGTCGCCGATGTTTTCTCCAAGGGTCAGCTTGCCCTTGACGTGCACGCCGGGAATCGCTTCGTAGCCATCGAACTGCGCCACCAACTGATCGGTGCGCTGGGTGAACAACTTGCGGTCCGCATCGGTCCACCAGGTAGCGAAGTTGCCCTTGGCATCGAACTGGCTGCCCGAGTCGTCGTAGCCATGCATCATTTCGTGCCCGATCACCGCGCCGATCCCCCCGTAATTGAGCGCCGGATCGGCCTTGGGATCGAAGAACGGCGGTTGCAGGATCGCCGCCGGGAACACGATCTCGTTGCGGGTGGCGTTGTAGTACGCGTTGACCGTCTGCGGGGTCATATGCCACTCGCGCTTGTCGACCGGCTTGCCGATCTTGTCCAGCATGTAGCGGTAGTTGAACGCCTGCGCGGCCTGCATGTTGGCCAGGAACCCATCGCCGCGCGTCTCCAGGCCGGACCAATCCCGCCATTGATCCGGGTAACCGATCTTGGGCGTAAAACTGGCCCACTTTTCCAGCGCGCGCTGCTTGGTGTCCGCGCTCATCCAGTCGAGTTTTTCCAGCCGTGCCTTCAGGGCGACCGACAGGTTCTGCACCAGCTGCTGCATCTGTTCCTTCGATTCGGCGGGGAACGCGGACTGCACATACAGCTGGCCCAACGCCTCGCCCATCGCTTCGTTGACCGCATTCAAGGTGCGCTTCCAGCGCGGCAGCATGTCCTGCTGGCCGCGCAGCGTCTTCGAGTAGAAATCGAAATTGGCCTGCTCGAACGGCTTGGCCAGATACGGCGCCGCCTCATCCACGCTGTGGAAACGCAGGTACGCCTTCCAGGTCTCCACCGGCGTGTCGGCCAGCATCGCATCGAGCTCGGCGAAATAGCCTGGCTGGCTCAGCGAAAACGTCCCGGCCGGCACCTTGAGCGCGGTGAAGAACGCCTGCCAGTCAAAGTGCGGCGTCACTGCGTTGGCGCCGGCCACATCGACCGGGTTGTAGCGCTTGGCCGGGTCGCGCAACTCGATGCGCGAAAGCGAGGCGGCCGCCAGGCGGGTCTCGAACGCCATCACGGCCTTGGCTTGCGTGGCCGCCTGCGCGGCAGGAATGCCGGACAACTCCAGCACCCGCGCGATGTAGGCCACATACTGCTCGCGGATCCTGGCCTGCGCCGGATCGGTGTAGTAGCCCTTCTCGGGCAAGCCCAGACCGCCCTGCCCTGCATAGGCGATCATCTGTTCGGAATTCTTGTAGTCGGCATTGGCACCGAACGAGAAGACGAAACCCTGGCCCTGCGCGTAGCTGTCGCGCAGCCATGCCGCGATGGCAGGCGCGTCGGTCAGCGCATCGATGGCCTTCAACTGCGGCTGCAGCGGGGCAATGCCGGCCTTGTCGATGGCCACCTCGTCCGAGCCGGTCCGCCACAGGTCGGCGATCTTGGCATCCACCGAGCCGGCCGACAGATTGCCGCGCGCCAACTGTTCCACCAGCGCGTGCTGGATGGTCAACGAGCGCTCGGCGAGTACTTCGAAACTGCCCCAGCTGCTGCGATCGGACGGCACCGGGTGTGCCTTGAGCCATTTGGCGTTGACGAAGCCGTTGAGGTCCTGGCACGCGTTGATGGCCGGATCCAGATCGGCGCTAGCGAACGCCACGATCGGCGCATCGAGCTTGGAGACATCCACCTTGGTCGGTACCGCCCGCGGGGTGGTGGGCGCCGCCTTGGCGGAGTCGTCGGAGGCGCCGCACGCAGATAGCGCAACCACACTGGCCACCGCAAGCGACAGCGTGGCGAACTTGCTCAACTTCATTGGATTCTCCAAGGCACAAGACCACGTCGTACGCAGTCGAAAAAAGTAGGTAGCCGTCTGTGAGACAACCACACAAATGCTTGCAGCGGCACCAGAACAGCGTGACGTTGGATGCCGCGCCTTATCGAAAACACATCAACGCCGTCGACAGATCATCTGCGCCCCATCCAGGCGGACATTCACCATGTTCTATCGTCGACCGATCAAGCACTGCACTCCGGCGCATGGACGCGCTGCCGAGTGCAGTCATTTCCGCGCGTAAAACGGCGCCATCAGCAGATACACCGGATACGCCAACAGCATCAGCACGAGCGCGACTTCATGCCCGGAGGCCGCGCCCGCCCAGGATTCCATAGGGCGCGAAGGCCCAAACAGCCCGAACGCCAGCAGCAACACACCCATGATGCAGATCAGCAGCGCCACCAGCAGTGCGTCGCTGGAGACGCTGCCGGCGGCCACTATCCCGAATGCAGCGCTGGCGCCTGCCAGCAAAACCCCTACCGTGACCAGATAGGCACGGCAGTAGGTGGCGCTCACGTTCTGGTGCCTACGTCTGGCGGACATCCTGTCGTCCCTGCATGCGTGAGACGCCGGGCGCTGAACCACGCAGCACCCGGCGTACCGGATGGAAGTACCGCAACGCGCTCGCTGCGCCGTGGATACTCCACGCCGCGCCTGCACGCGCGGCATCGGGCATAGGCCTACTTCGCCTTGCCTTGGTTGGCTACCGCCTCGGCCGCACGCTTGGCCGCTTCTGGATCGCCGAGATAGCGGTAGCTCTGCACCTGCAGGTTGTCGTCCAGCTCGAACAACAGCGGGATGCCGGTGGGGATATTGAGCTCCAGGATCTGCTCGTTGGAGACGTCATTGAGGTACTTGTACAGCGCGCGCAACGAATTGCCGTGCGCGGTCACCAGCACGGTCTGCCCGGCTTTCAGCTGCGGCGCGATGGCGTCGTGCCAATACGGCAACACGCGCACCAGCGTGGTCGCCAAGGACTCGGTGCCCGGCAATGCATTGCGATCCAGCGTGGCGTAGCGACGGTCGTGGCAGGGGTGGCCCGGATCGTTGACGTCCATCGCCGGCGGCGGGATGTCGTACGAGCGGCGCCAGATCTTGACCTGCTCTTCGCCGTGCTTGGCCGCGGTTTCGGCCTTGTCCAACCCCTGCAGGCCGCCGTAATGGCGTTCGTTGAGGCGCCAGCTCTTGGACACTGGCAGCCAGTCCTGATCGAGTTCCTTCAGTGCGCCCTGCAGCGTGTGGATGGCGCGCTTGAGCACCGAGGTGTGGGCAACATCGAACTGCAGCCCTTCGTCCTTCATCAGCTTGCCGGCCGCGGTGGCTTCCTGGCGGCCCTGCTCGGTGAGTTCCACGTCCACCCAGCCGGTGAAGCGGTTGTCCAGGTTCCATTGGCTCTGGCCATGGCGCAGCAGTACGAGTTTGCGGGTCACTACGGTTCTCCGATTGGGGGCCGATCAGCCTGCGATTGTAGCGGCAGCCGGCGCATCGCTGGCGTGCACGATCTGCCCACGTGCGGGGCGCGATGCTGCTGCCATGTCCAGCATCGCTCCCGTATTCGCCGATTGGGACGGCAGCGCCGCACAGGCGCGACAGTTGCAGCAGCAACTGGCACACCGCGTGGTGTTGCGGGACGAAGTCGTCGCCACGCCACAGTTGCTGGCCGGTTTCGATGTCGGCTTCGAAGACGATGGCCAGACCACACGGGCCGCCGCCGTGCTGCTGGACGCACAGACCTTGCGTCCGCTGGAAACGCATGTGGCGCGCGTGCCCACCTCGATGCCGTATGTGCCTGGCCTGCTCAGCTTTCGCGAATTGCCGGCGTTGCTGCAGGCGCTGGCACTGCTGTCGCGTACGCCGGATCTGGTGTTCGTCGATGGCCAGGGCATCGCGCATCCGCGCAAGCTCGGCATCGCCGCGCACTTCGGCGTGGTGACCGGGCGGCCCAGCATCGGCGTGGCCAAGCAACGGCTGGCCGGAACCTTCGTGGAGCCCGGTGCCGACCGCGGCGACCACAGCCCGATCCTGCTGGGCGGCACGCAGATCGGCTGGGCACTGCGCAGCAAGCCGCGCTGCAATCCGTTGATCGTCTCGCCCGGGCATCGCGTCTCGATGCACGGGGCACTCGACTGGACCTTGCGCACGCTGCGCGCCCATCGCCTGCCCGAGCCCACGCGCCTGGCCGATCGGCTGGCCTCGCGGCGTGGCGAGATCGACCTGCCCGCACAGGCAAGCCTGCTGTAGCACCGACCCGGCGCACCGGCGCAGCGCAGTCGACCCCGGCACCGATGCAATCTCCCGGCGGTGCTCACAGAACATTCCGTCTTGATCGGCGGCGCTGCGACGGCGTGGCGTGCATGCGAAGCTTTGGCTCCCACCCGTCACGAGCTAACGCCATGACCACCCTGATCGCCCCACGCGTCCACGACATCGGCGGGCTGCAGGTGCGTCGCGCCGTGCCCACCCTGCAGGCGCGCAGCATCGGCCCGTTCGTGTTCGTCGACCACATGGGTCCAGCGGTGCTGGAGCCGGACCACGGCATCGACGTGCGCCCGCATCCGCATATCGGCCTGGCGACCGTGACCTTCCTGTGGGCGGGCGAGATCGGCCACCGCGACACGCTCGGCTCCGATCAGGTGATCCGCCCGGGCGACGTCAACTGGATGACCGCCGGCCGTGGCATCGCCCATTCCGAACGCACGCCCGGCCCCGAGCGCGCACGCGAACATGCACTGCATGGCATGCAGACCTGGATCGCGCTGCCGCGTTCGGCCGAAGAGACCGCCCCGGCGTTCCACCACTACGCCGCCGCGCGCCTGCCGCAACAGCGTCGCGAGGGCGTGTGGCTGCGCGTGATCGCCGGCCGCGCCTATGGCGAGGAGTCGCCGGTGCAGGTGTTCAGCGGCACCCTCAATGTGGCACTGGATCTGGCGCCCGATGCCGAGATCGATCTGGACACCGGTCACGCCGAACGCGCGTTGTACATCCTGGAAGGCGAGGCGCAACTGGATGGCGCCGATGTGGCGTCGCGCCACCTGATCCTGCCCTCGCCCGGCGCGCGTGGGCGCCTGCGCGCCAAGACGCCGCTCAAGGCCATGCTGCTCGGCGGCGAACCGCTGGATGGCCCGCGTCATTTGTGGTGGAACTTCGTGTCCAGCTCCAAGGAGCGTATCGAACAGGCCAAGGACGACTGGCAGGCCGGGCGCTTCGGCAGCATCCCCGGCGACGACAAGGAGTTCATTCCGCTGCCGGAAACACCGGCACCCAATCCGGTCAATTACCCCTGAAACCATGCGCGGATCCGGCCTGGCGAACGCGACCGCTCCAGGTCTCGCAACGGGAGTGCCCCGTCACACAAGCGATGCCAGGCAGGGATGCGACCCATCTTGAGCACGCCCACAGAATTGTGGTAGTGATACCCCCGTAGTCGGAGCACGTCGCGTGGACGGCACGCTCGAGCGGGGAGCTTGGGACGGTGCAGCGGCACGAAAGACGACGTCGCCCCGCATTGTCATCCATCGCCGGGGAACACTTGAATGAAGTCCGCATCCTGCCTGTTCGGCCTGTCCTTGCTGTTGGCCGCCGCAACCGCCCACGCCCAGACCTCGCCGGTCTGCCCGCCCTTGCCGCCCGCATCG
Organism: Xanthomonas sp. 4461; assembly: GCF_024806475.1. Lineage (NCBI taxonomy): Bacteria > Pseudomonadati > Pseudomonadota > Gammaproteobacteria > Lysobacterales > Lysobacteraceae > Xanthomonas > Xanthomonas sp. 4461. The sequence continues at coordinate 605,031 of NZ_JANTYV010000001.1, forward strand.
GGATTGCAGTGGAACGAGCTGGCCGGTGCCGACTATCTGGTCTGCAAGGCGGTCACCGCCGACGGCCGCCAGGTGGTGGGCGTGATGCTCACCACCCGCGACCCGGCCATGACCCTGGCCCGCGACCGCCGCGCCGAGAAGGGCCAGATCCAGCAGGAAGACTTCTACTGGTACAAGCTCGATCTGGGCGGGCGTGACATTCCGGGCATGGAATCGCGCCGCGTCACCGTGGTGGAACTGGGCAAGAAGCGCTACGCGCAGCTGTGGATCGACGGCGCCAGCACCGAAGAACTCGCCTCAATGCAATCGCTGGTGCAGGCGATGGATCTGCAGCCGGCCAGTCTTGCGTTGCAGCGCTAGAGGTAATGCCAGTTGCCGCGCGGCGTGAATGCCGCGCGTGCACCACGCATGAGCGCCTCGGCAGGTCTGGCGCTTGCCGTGCTGATGGGCTGACTGCTGGCCGCAGGTTACCGCATCCCGGACCGAATGCGATGACCTGTCGACACCCTCAGGGCGCAGGATAGGCAGCGTCCGACGCCTGCAGCCGACTGGAAATACGCACCTCGCCAGTCAACAGCCGATGGATCGGGCATTTGTCGGCCACTTCCATCAAGCGCGCGCGTTGCGCGTTGTCCAGCGCGCCTTCGAGCACGATCTCTCGGCTGATGTCGGTGCCTGCTGCACCGCGTTGGGTGTAATGCAGATGCACGTGCACCGCCGTCAACGGCCACTGCTTGCGTGCCGCCACCATCGACACCGTGATCGCGGTGCACGCGCCCAATGCGCCGAGCACTTGCGACTCCGGATCCGGCCCGGCATCGCTACCGCCATTTGCCGGTTGGGTGTCGCCGACCCAGCGATGCTGCCCATCGTGGATGCTGACGGTGTACGGCACCGCTTCGGTGCTGACATGGACGGGGCGGTCACTCATGGCATTCTCCTGCGATGCATGACGTCGACACGGTTAGAACCGCCCTTCCTGGAAATCGACGAACGCCTGCATCAATTCCTGCTTGGTATTCATCACGAACGGGCCATGCCGCATCACCGGTTCGTTGAGCGGGCGGCCGGCAACCAGGATGAGCTGCGCGCCGTGTGCACCGGCGCGCAGCGTCAGCCGCTCGCCACCGCCCAGCACGGCCAGTTCCTGCGCCGGCAGCGCGCGGGACGCATCGCCTTCGCCCACTGCGACCTCGCCTTCAAACGCGTACGCAAACGCGTTGTGCCCGCCGGGCAGCAGGTAGTCCCACACCGCACCCGGTGCCAGCGCGATATCCAGATACACCGGGCTGGTGGCAGGTTGCACGATCGGGCCGACCACCTCACCCACGGTGCCGGCGATCACCTTGACCGTCACCCCGGGCGCCGGCTGCGCCACCGGAATGTGGTCGGGCGCGTACTCCTGGTACTTGGGCTCGGTCATCTTGTCGCGCGCAGGCAGGTTCACCCACAGCTGAAAGCCGCGCATGCGCCCGGATTGCTGCTCGGGCATTTCCGAATGGATCAGCCCGCGGCCGGCGGTCATCCACTGCACGCTGCCCGGTGTCAGCAGGCCTTCGTTGCCGTGGTTGTCCTTGTGCCGCATGCGCCCGTCGAGCATGTAGGTCACCGTCTCGAAGCCGCGATGCGGATGGCTTGGAAAACCGCCGATGTAGTCCTCGGCCTTCTCGGTGCCGAACTCGTCGAGCATCAGAAACGGGTCAAGATCCGGCAACTGCTGGGTGCCGATGACGCGGGTCAGCTTGACGCCGGCACCGTCGGAGGTCGGCATGCCGCGGATGGTGCGCAGCACATGCGCCGCTGTCGTGGTGGTGGTGCTCATTGCGTTGTCCCTGTGCAGTGGGTCGGTGCGCCAATGATGGGTGCGCATGCTGCACCGCCCAACCACGGCGGTTGCAACCGATCGTTCCAATCGTCGGCCTGGTATGGCGGGCGCTAGCGCATCGTGTCCCCGAATACTCTACGACCAAAGTTTTACCCTGCCGCAGAACGTCGCCATTGACCGCAGCCGGGGCACGGGGGGACCCTTGAGCGAATCGTTCCTGAGGGGCATGCATGAAAGGGTTCTCGAAGCTGGCCTGGGGCGCGCTCGCGCTGCTGGCCGCGTTCTGTCTGGGTACCGTGGCGCTGCGGCGTGGCGAGCACATCAATGCGCTATGGATCGTGGTGGCGGCGGTGTCGATCTATCTGATCGCCTACCGGTTCTACAGCCTGTTCATCGCCGACAAGGTGATGCAGCTCGACCCCACCCGCGCCACGCCGGCGGTGTCCAACAACGATGGCCTGGACTACGTCCCAACCAACAAGCACGTGCTGTTCGGCCATCATTTTGCCGCGATCGCTGGCGCCGGGCCCTTGGTCGGCCCGGTGCTCGCCGCACAGATGGGCTATCTGCCCGGGCTGCTGTGGCTGGTGGTCGGCGTGGTGTTTGCCGGCGCAGTGCAGGACTTCGTGGTGCTGTTCCTGTCCAGCCGCCGCAACGGGCGCTCGCTGGGCGATCTGGTGCGCGAGGAAATGGGTCAGGTGCCCGGCACGATCGCCCTGTTCGGCGCCTTCCTGATCATGATCATCATCCTGGCGGTGCTGGCGATGGTGGTGGTCAAGGCGTTGGCCGAGAGCCCGTGGGGCATGTTCACGGTGATCGCCACCATGCCCATCGCGATCATGATGGGCGTGTACATGCGCTACATCCGCGTCGGCAAGATCGGTGAGATCTCGGTGGTCGGGCTGATCCTGCTGCTGGGCGCGATCTGGCTGGGCGGCAAGGTCGCCGCCGACCCCACCTGGGGGCCGGCGTTCACCTTCACCGCCAAGCAGATCACCTGGATGCTGATCGGCTACGGTTTCGTCGCCTCGGTGCTGCCGGTGTGGCTGCTGCTGGCGCCGCGCGATTACCTGTCCACCTTCCTCAAGATCGGCACCATCCTGGCGCTGGCGATCGGCATCCTGGTGGTCATGCCCGATCTCAAGATGCCGGCCCTGACCCAGTTCGCCTCCACCGGCGACGGCCCGGTCTGGAAGGGCGGCATCTTCCCGTTCCTGTTCATCACCATCGCCTGCGGTGCGGTGTCCGGCTTCCACGCGCTGATCGCCTCCGGCACCACACCCAAGCTGCTCGCCAACGAAGGCCACATGCGCTACATCGGCTACGGCGGCATGCTGATGGAATCGTTCGTGGCGGTGATGGCACTGGTGGCCGCATCGATCATCGAGCCTGGCATCTACTTCGCCATGAACAGTCCTGCCTCGCTGGTGGGCACCGACGCCTTCGCGGTGGCCGCAAAAGTCTCCGAGTGGGGCTTTGCGATCACGCCTGAAGTATTGGAAGCGACCGCCAGGGACATCGGCGAGCACAGCATCCTGGCACGCGCCGGTGGTGCGCCCACACTGGCGGTGGGGATCGCGCAGATCCTGCACCAGTTGCTGCCGGGCGAAGACACCATGGCATTCTGGTACCACTTCGCCATCCTGTTCGAAGCGCTGTTCATCCTCACCGCCGTGGATGCGGGGACGCGTGCGGGCCGCTTCATGCTGCAGGACCTGCTGGGCAACTTCATCCCGGCGCTGAAGAAGACCGAATCGTGGACGGCCAACATCATCGCCACCGCCGGTTGCGTGGCGCTGTGGGGGTATCTGCTCTACACCGGGGTGATCGATCCGTTCGGCGGCATCCAGACCTTGTGGCCGTTGTTCGGTATCTCCAACCAGATGCTGGCAGGGATCGCGCTGATGCTGGGCACGGTGGTGTTGTTCAAGATGAAGCGCGACCGCTACGCCTGGGTCACCCTGGTGCCGGCGTTGTGGCTGCTGATCTGCACCACCTATGCGGGGCTGATCAAGATCTTCGACAGCAACCCGGCGCAGGGCTTCCTGGCGCAGGCGCACAAGTACCAGGCCGCCATCGCCAGCAACACCATCACCGCGCCGGCCAAGACGGTGGCGCAGATGCAGCAGATCGTCACCAATGCCTACGTCAACACCGGGCTGACCGTGCTGTTCCTGTTCGTGGTCGGCTCGATCCTGATCTATGCGGTCAAGACGATCGTGATCGCGCGCCGCACTCCGCAACGCAGCGACCGCGAAACCCCGTACGTGGCCTTGCAGCCACACCAGATGGCGGATCTGTAATGGGCACCCAACTCGTTCTTGCCAGTCAATACCAGGTGCATCGCCGCATCTGGAGGCGCTTGATACAGACTGCACGCCTGTGCTGCGGCATTCCCGATTACGACAACTACGTGCGCCACATGCTGGAAAAACATCCCGACAAACCGGTGATGGACTACCCGGCATTCTTCCGCGAACGCCAGGATGCGCGTTACGGCGGCAAGAGCGGGTTTCGTTGCTGCTGATCGGACGCGTGTCTGATCAGAGAGTGGCCGATCGTCTAGTGGAGCCGCAACAGGGCGCGATGCGAATCGCGCCCTGTTGCGTTGATGGCTTGGGGTTGGCCGCAAGGGGGCCTCTCGCACTCATCACCGCAGACACGCCGCAAGGCCGGGCGGCTGATGGCCGGCCTTGCCAATGGATCAGTTGTAGAGCGGGTGATCGGCGGCCTGGCTGCAGGGCCTTGCCCACCCACCGCTGCGGGACACGCCGCGAGGCAGAACGGCTGATGGACGGCCTTGCGAATGGATCAGTTGTAGGGCGGTTGATCTGCGCGCTGGCTGCAGGGCCCTTGCCCGCCCACCATCGCGGGACACGCCGTGAATCCGTCCATGGAGGCTCTTACGCGGCATCCATGCCGCGTAAGGTCCCGCGACGGTGAGCGGGCAAGGACCAGTCGAGTTGGTCGGTGCGCATGGAAGCGCCGTGGTGGATGCGCCTGTTCGGTCATGACGTATCGGCTCCATGTCTGATGGGGGCGCCGCACTACAGACAGCTTTTCAAACGAGCGCCGACCAACTGTCTGGTGCGGTGTCCTCGCCGGTTGCGGGACCGTGTGGCGGCATGGATGCCGCCACCGAGCCTCCAGGGACGGATTCACGGCGTGTCCCGTAAGCGGTGAGGGCACCGCGCGCACGACTCATCGGGCTTTTGACCTGCAAGAGACCCTGTCAGCGCCTCAGCCAGCGCGTTCTTGCGCAAGCCGCTCGAACAACGCAGGCAGATCGCGCATCTCGTCGAACACCGCCAGCACACCAAGGCGACGCAAGGTATCGGCATGTCCCTGCGGGATATGGCTGGCACCGGTGAAACCCAGCACCTGCATGCCGGCCGCCAACGCGGCAGTTGCACCGGTGGGGCTGTCCTCGATCACCAGGCAGCGCTCCGGCGCAACACCCAGGGTGCGGGCAGCCAACAGATAGACATCGGGCGCCGGCTTGGGCCGCTCCACCATATCGGCGGCAAAGATGTGTCCCGCCGCGCGCGCAGTGAGCCCCACCCGTTCGACCGAAGCGATCACATTGTGGCGGCGACTGTTGGAGGCTACCGCCAGCGGCAGCGGGATCTGCTCCAATGCCGCGCGCACACCCGCAATCGGCTGCACCTCGGCGGCGATCAAGGCCTCGCTGCGCGCCTGGATCTGTGCCAGCAAGGTCTCGGGCAACTGCAGCGCAAAGTGTTCCTCCACCCGCCGCAATACCTCGCGCGTGGTCTGCCCGAACGTGGTTTCCAGCAGATGTTCCAACGGCTCGGCCGGCACGAACGCTGCCAGCGCCTCGCGCATCACCCGGTCGGCCAGTATTTCGCTGTCGACAAGAACCCCATCGCAGTCACTGATCAGTAGCTCGTACGCCATTGCACCCATCTGCTTGCAAAGCGCCATTATGCCGGCCCGGTCGTGACCGTCGGCTGTGGCCCGGCGCTAGTACAGGTAACAACTAGGCACACGCATTCGCCTGGAAGGCCCTTCGTCAAGCAGTCCCGACCAGACGCCCCGCCTCCGCGCCGATGTCACGAAATCTTACCGCTTGCGATTTTTACAGCTGGTAGGATCTGCCCCGCTGCGGAAGGACTTGCCGCAGCGCCATCAGGAATGCGATCAGGAGAAGGAGATTTCGATGCAACCGCGATTCCCTGCCCTGCTCGTTCTTGCGACCTCGTTTTTCGCGGTCTCATGCACCGCCTCGCCCGGTGCCAAGGAGCAAACCACCATGTCAGCTACGCTGCAGGACCACGCCGTCGCCTTCCGCGACCCCGGTCTGACCGACATCGCCAACGCCGTCGCGCACGGCGATGTTGCGCGGATCAAAACGCTCGCCCCCACCGTCGATCTGGCCGCACACGGCGATCAGAACGTGACCTTGCTGGAATGGGCGATCTGGAACGAACAACCACGCGCCCTGGACGCCCTGCTCGACGCGGGCGCCGACCCCGCGTTACCGGGCATGGACCAGGAAACGGTCGTGCACATGGCCGCAATGGCGCAGGATCCGGAGTACCTGAAGATTCTGCTGCAGCACAAGGCGCCGATCGATGTGGTCAGCGCACGTGCCGGCTGGACGCCGCTGTTCCGCGCGGTGCAAAGCAAGCGCGATGCGCAGATCGGCCTGTTGCTCGATGCCGGCGCCGACGTGCAGCGTGTCGACCACACTGGTAACAGCCTGCTGCATCTGGCCGCGCAGAGCGGCGCCGCCAGCCCGGCAGTATTGCAATTGCTCAAGGCCGGCGTGGACCCCACGGTGCGCAATGCACAGCAGAAGACCTTCCAGGCGTATTTCTTCACCACGCCGGACCGCCTGCTCAATGCCACCGGACAGCAGGTCAGGTCGGATGTGCGTACATGGTTGAGCGCCCACAACATTCCCGTGGAAAGCAGCCGCTAAGCGCGCTTTCCGTACGACGCACGCAAGGAGCCGCGCATGCCCACGTCAGTATCCATCTCTTCCACCGCCGCACCCACTCCGTTCGCAGAGTCGATGCGCGGACAACAACCGCAACCGCAGGACCGGCAGTTTCCGGAGCTGTTGCAAGATCTCTACGCCACTGCAAACCAACGTCGCGAAGGCGGCGCCGAAACCTTTGCGCCGCTGGCCAACGGCTGGTCGCGCATGGACGACAGTGCGCTGCAGCAGGCCGGCATCGATCCGGCCCTGCTGCACGATGCCAAAAGCGGCTTCGATGCCGCGTTCTATCGCAACGATCAAGGCCAGGTGGTGCTCGGTTTTTGCGGCACCGACGAAGGCAAGGACTGGAAGCACAACATCGGCCAGGGCCTGGGCTTTGCCGATGCGCAATACGCATCGGCAATCCAGCTCGGCAGCCAGGCCAAACAGGCCTTTGGCGACCAGGTGGTGATCTCCGGCCATTCGCTGGGCGGTGGTCTGGCGTCGGCATCGGCCATGGTCAACGACATTCCCGCAGTGACGTACAACGCGGCCGGCGTCAACGACCGCACCCTCGAACGCGAGGGCCTGGATGCGGCGGCAGCCAAGCAATATGCCAGCGATGAATTGATTCGCGGCTACCACGTCAAGAACGAAATCCTCACCCATCTGCAGGAAGACAGCATTCCGCTGAAGTGGACGATGCCCAACGCGGCCGGTCACCAGATCCAGTTGCCGGAGCCGGACCCGCTTTCGTTCGGGCAGCGTCTGGTGCCCGGCATGATGCTCAAGCACCGACTGGACCTGCACGGGATGGACTCGGTGATCAAGGCGCAGGACATGCAATCGCCCGACCAGGCACGCGGCGCGTCGCTGCAACCCGGCAGCCGGTTGTTCAACGACGCGGTCGTGCAACTGGATGGCCAACGCGAGCGGCTGGGGCTGCGTGACGACACCGCGTTTCTCAACACTGCTGCCAGCGTGGCCGCGCGTGCAGGCAACGACGGCCTGCAGCGGATCGATCACCTGGTCCCCAACCGCGATGGCGACAGCCTGATTGCTGTGCAAGGCCGCATGGACGACCCGGCGCATCTGCGCAGCCATGTGCAGACCGCATCCGCTGCCAATGAGCCTGCGCAAGGCAATGTCAGCCAGTTGCAGCAGCACAACCAGCAACCTGCCCAGCAGCAGGAAGAGCAGCGCCGCGTGATGCAGCACTAGAGGGCCTGGCAAACCGTGCCGCACGCAGTCCTTGTCCCATGGACGCGTGCGGCGCGGAAAGCGTCGGGGAAATGGACAGCCACTTTGCGGCGGTAAACCGACCGGAAAGCGCATGCAACTGTTCCAGGCAGCAGCCCCATGACGCCGGCCGCACAGCGCAACGCGGCACTAGCCTGCCCCGGCCATCGCCCGCAGGGTGATGCCGACCAGATAGGCCAGATAGGTACCGGTGGCGTAGCCCATCGTGCCCAGCAGCACACCCACCGGTGCAAGCGCCGGGTGGAAGGCCGCAGCGACGACGGGCGCAGACGCCGGGCCGCCGATGTTGGACTGCGAGCCGATCGCAAAATAGAAGAACGGCACCCGCAGCCAGCGCCCCAGCGCCCACAACAAGGCGATGTGCACGGCGATCCAGATCAGCCCGAGCAGGAACAGCCACGGCCGATCCAGCAGCGCCAGCAGGTCCATCTGCATGCCGATGCAGGCGATCAGGAAATACAGCAGCAACGCGCCGATCCTGGAGGCGCCCGCGCCTTCCAGGGTCCGTGCGCGCGTGAAGCTGAGCAGCAGTCCCAGGCTGGTCGCCAGCACCACCACCCACACGAACGGCGCATCCAGACTGAACTGGCCAGCCCAGCTCAGCTGCGCCTTGCACCACGCCGCCAACGGGTTGGCCAGCGCGTGGGCCAACCCGACCCCGCCAAACGCCACTGCCACGATCACCATCAGATCGGCCAGGCTGGGGATGCGCGCATGTTCGGCCTGGAAGCGCGCCATGCGCTCCTGCAAGGCGTCCAGCGCTCGGGTGTCGGCACCGCTGCGCTCATCGATCTTGCGCGCGCGTCCGGCCAGGAAGATCAACGCCGCCATCCACACGTAGCCGACGCCGACATCGACCACCGCAAACTGCCCGAACGTGGTCGCATCGACATTGAACACTTCGCGCATCGCCAGCATGTTGGCGCCACCGCCGATCCAGCTGCCCGCCAGTGCGGCCATGCCCGCCCAGGTGTCGCCGGCGACGGTTGCCGGGTGCAGCCATCGCATCACCCAGAAGGCGACCACCGCGCCCAGCATGATGCTCAGTGACGCGCCCAGGTACATGGCGACCAGCTTGGGCCCCAGCCCCAGGATCGCGCGCAGATCGATGCTCAGGGTGAGCAGGATCAATGCGGCCGGCAGCAGCACATCGCGGGCGATGGGGTTGTACAGGCGCGTGTTGGCGCCATCGATCAGCCCGACGGTGTTGTAGATCCCGGGCAGCAGGTAGCACAGCAACAAGGCCGGCACCACGGCATAGAAGCGCCGCCACGGGCCTTGCTCGCGCGAGGAGGTCCAGAACACCGCCCCCAGAGTGGCGGCGATCAGGCCGAAGACGACGATATCGTTTTGAATCAGTGCAGACGCAGGCGCATTCACCGCGGGCGGTCATCCGGACAGAGGGCCGCCGACGCGGATCGGGCCAGGAGCGGCCGATGACCACGAATCTAGCCGACCGCGGCGGTCACGCAAACCCTGCGGACAATCTGACCGCGGCGGGTCTGGCGATCGCAACCGGTCCATCTGCGGCGCGCCGCATTTCAATACCAGGCGGATGGGCGGTTGAACAGTCCGTCGAGCGCGCGCCTTGTCGTTATCGGCAGCTTGCTGCCGCGACCGGTCGGTTGGCAGAAGCCGACACAGCCTCGCAGTCGCACAGCCGCAGCCAGACTGAAATGCGGCCATACGGCCATCGCGATCGACGCCGGGCGCCGGACCAGCGCTTAACCGTAGCGCCGCACCACGCGTTCGCCGTCGGCGGTATCCAGGACCACGCCGCTGGGCTGGCCGGTGGTCAGGCAGTGCAGCTTGGCCATCAGCTCGGCATTTTCCAGGGCGCCCTGCTCGCGCAGGTAGCGCAGCGGTGACCATTCCGGGCGGGTCACCCACCAGCTGCCTTGCTCGGGACGAATGCGTACGACGTAGCGGGATTGGTCCATATGGCCTCCGGCCGGTGAGTACAGCGGTCAAACACAGCGGGCGCGCCGGACGGGCGCACCACGCCAGGGATTGGGGCAAGCCACGCCACTTCCGGTAGCCAACATGCCCTTACTCAAGGGGCCGCGGGAGAGTGGCCGATGGCTCCGCGTTTGGCATAGCGAGCATGCGGTTTTACGCATGGCGACACCGTCGGGCGGACACTGGCATCCGAGTAGGAAAATTCTTACGTGACACAGTTCACGCTGAGCGCTACATTCCACGACGAGGGGTGAAGAAATCTTCACAAGCAGCCGCCACAGGAGCGCCGACGGCTTGCAGGAATCAGGGCGCGCTCGAACCAGACCTTGGGGAGGGTTGGCATGTATCTGCTCAGAAAGTTCCAGTTTCCGGTCAAGACCGCGATGGTGGTGGGCTACGTTCTGGTGGTCAGGGAAGCCTTGGTGCTCTGGACCTGATCGGCATCGGCGGATTGCGTAGCAGGCTGTCGGAAATCGGTGGCCGATACCCGTCATCGCGTCTCAATCCCGGTCTACCCACCCGCGTTGTTGCGCTGCCGCAAGATCCGCAGGCGTGTCCACGTCCAGCGCCAGCGCCGGTGCGCTGACGCAGCCCAGCGTCTGCACATCCAGACTGGCGAACAGCGCGCGCAGACCGCTATCGCCCTGCAGCGCAACGTCTGCCCAGGCGGTGTGGGGCACCACCGCGGGAATACCGCGCACGCCCGCATAGCCACTGGTGGCACACCGCGAAGTGGCACGCTCAGCTTCGTCCAGCAAGGCGCGTAAGTGCGGCGCCTCCAGTGCCGGTTGGTCGCACCCCAAAATCAGGCTGCGTCGCAGCGTCGAATCGTCCTGCACATGCCGGCGTAGTGCGGACAGGCTGGAGCCCATTCCGGAAGACCAGTCGGCATGCCGCAGCACTTCCACCTCCAGCCCCTGCAGGACGTCGGCCAGCCTGTCGGCATCGGCGCCCAGCACGACGACACAGCGCAGTGGTGCGGTCTGCAATGCGATGCGTGCAGCACGCCGCAGCAATGGTTCGCCGTCGCGCATCAGCAACTGCTTCGAGCGGCCGAGCCGGCTCCCCGCGCCTGCCGCCAATATCAATGCGGCATGGTCGCTGCTCATGCGCAGGACCTGCCAAACGCGTGACAGCCGACGCACGTAGCGCGGCAACTGCGTGCCTGCTGCAAGCTGCGTGCGTCGCCAGGCGTTGCGTGCATGCACACGGCAACGCGTGGCGATCCGGCAACTGGCACATCGCACGACACAACGTCACAAAGCGAGAGAACAAGGGGCATGGCGACGTCGTGCGTGATGGAGACAGACTCAGCGTAGAGGCCGCGCTGTGCGTGCGGAGTGACTGCGCAACGCATCGACCGCATGCGATGCTCGCGCTGGTGCGTAGCAGGCGTCAACGCACCATGCGGAGTGCGGATTAGTGCGGAATGCGTGCACGCACACGGCGTTGTGTCGGGATGGATTACCTGCACGAAGCAGCGCTGCGGGCAACTGCCAAAGCCTACGAGGCGCGGCACGACAAACCATACGACAGATGCACGACGACCTAAGCGCTGGCCGCACCGATATGCAGGTCCGTCACTGCCTGCGTGGCTTCGGCGATGATGCCCAACGCGATGGTCTGCGGCGATGAGCGCCCCATTCGCCAACCCGCCGGCAGGCGCAAACGCGCAAGCGCAGCTTCGTCGTAGCCCAGCGCACGTAACGCGTGCAGGCGGCTGTCGCGCTTGCTCCGGCTGCCCAGGATGCCGATGCATGCTGCATCGGTTTCCAGGCCGCGGCACGCGACCTGCAGATCGATCTCGCTGTCGTGCGCCAGGCTGTATAGGGCTGTGCCGGCGTCCAGCTGCAGATCGCGTAACGCATCGCGCAAGCTGCGGCGATCGTAGTGTTCCGGCGCCAGGCCGGGCGGCGGCTCACTGGGCCCGTGCGGACGCAGCACACGCGCCTCGATCCCCATTTGATTGGCCAACGCCACCAGCGCCAGCAATGCAGGATCTGCACCCACCAGTACCAGCCGCAAGGGCGGGCGATGGACGCGCAGAAATTCGCCGGCACGCACGTCGTGCACATGGGCGGGATAGCGCACGCTCCCGGTCCTGCGGTCCAGCGCAACATGAAACGCGCGGCGGTGCTGACGCGCATTGCGCCAGCGTGCGAGATGCTCGGCCAGATCCGGCACTGGCCAGACCAGCACGCCAATGCGCCCGCCACAGCTGAGCTGGATGTCCAGCACATCGCTGCCCTCGCCATAGTCCAGCCATCGCGGCTGCCCATCGCGCAATACGCCCATGGCTTCATGCGCAACGGCCGCTTCCACGCAACCGCCGGAGACATAACCGGCAACCCGGCCATCGGCCGCGATCGCCATCTCGCTTCCCAGCGGGCGCGGCGAGGAGCCCTGCACGTCGATCAAGGTCGCGATCGCCACCCGCTGGCCGGCGCGGTGCCAGGCGGTCAGCACCGGCAGCAGATCGTCGTGCAATGCGTAGCTCGGCCATGCCGGCCACGCCGGCTCGGCCGGCGCTGCATGCGTGGCAGGAGCGACGACTGCACTCACGCGCGCAGTTGCTCGGGCAGATGCGGCAGCAGCTTTTCCAACGTCACCGGGTAGTCGCGCACGCGCACGCCGGTGGCGTTGTAGACCGCGTTGGCAATCGCTGCCGCCACGCCGCAAATTCCCAGCTCGCCCACGCCCTTGGCCTTCATCGGCGAGGACATCGGATCGCTTTCTTCCAGGAACACCACGTCCTGATGCGGAATATCCGCATGCACCGGCACTTCGTAACCGGCCAGGTCGTGATTGACGAAGAACCCGAAGCGCTTGTCCACCGCCAGTTCCTCCATCAACGCCGCACCCGCGCCCATGGTCATGCCGCCGATGACCTGGCTGCGCGCGGACTTGGGATTGAGGATGCGTCCGGCCGCGCACACCGCGAGCATGCGGCGGATACGCACCTCGGCGGTGGTGATATCCACGCCAACTTCGACAAAGTGCGCACCGAAGGTCGACACCTGATGGGTCTTGGACAGGTCGCCGAACTCGATCTTGTCCTCGACCACCAGGGCGCCATTGGACGCAGCATCGCCCAGTGGAATGCGCTTGCCGCCGGCACGTACATGGCCATCGGCAAATTCGGCCTTGGCCGGGTCCAGGCCCAGCTGCTTGGCGACGGTTTCGCGCAGCTTCACCGCAGCTGCGTAGACGCCAGCGGTGGAACTGTTTGCGCCCCACTGCCCACCAGAGCCCGCCGATGCCGGGAAGCTGGAATCGCCCAGGCGCACGTCCACCCAGTCCAGCGGCACGCCCAGCATCTCGGCCGCGGTCTGCGCGATGATGGTGTAGGAGCCGGTGCCGATATCGGTCATGTCGGTTTCCACCACCACGCGACCACCCTGCTCCAGGCGCATGCGCGCCCCGGAGGTCATCACCGGCGCGTTGCGAAACGCGGCCGCCACGCCCATGCCGACCAACCAGCGCCCGTCGCGGTTGCTGGCTGGCTTGGATTTACGCTTGGACCACTGGAAACGCTCGGCACCGTCTTGCAGGCACTTGACCAGCTGGCGCTGCGAGAACGGGCGCTGCGGGTTTTCCGGATCGACCTGCGTATCGTTGACGACCCGGAACTTGACCGGATCCATCGCGAGTTTTTCGGCCATTTCGTCCATGGCCACTTCCAGTGCCATCAAACCGGGCGCTTCGCCGGGTGCACGCATGGCATTGCCTTCCGGCAAATCGAGCACGGCCAGCCGGGTCGCGACCAGCCGGTTTGCCCCGGCGTAGAGCAACTGCGTCTGCGCGGCGGCGATCTCCGGGCCGCCCTCGGGCAGGTCGCCCGACCAGCTTTCGTGTGCGATCGCGGTGATCTTGCCATCGCGCTCGGCACCGATGCGGATGCGCTGCACGGTCGCCGGACGATGTGTCGTGTTGTTGGCGATCAGCGGGCGCGGCAGCATTACCTTCACCGGACGCTTGACTTCGCGCGCAGCCAGCGCGGCCAGGACTGCATCGGCACGCAGGAACAGCTTGCTGCCAAAACCGCCACCGATGTACGGCGACATGATGCGCACGTTTTCGCGCGGAATGCCCAAGGTCACTGCCAGGTCGCGCGCACCCCAGTTGATCATCTGGTTGGACGTCCACACGCTCAGCTTGTCGCCGTCCCACATCGCGATCGACGCATGCGGCTCCATCATCGCGTGCGAGTGATCGGGCGTGGTGTACTCGGCATCCAGTTGCACCGGCGCCGCGGCGAAGGCGCCATCGAAATCGCCGACGGCGCTATTGGGGGCCCCGCCCTCCTTGCTGACCTTGGCGCCATCGCGCGCTTTCTTCAGATCGTATGCGCCGACGTGGCGGCCGTAATCGACCTTGATCAACTGCCCCGCTGCGCGGGCCTGCTCGAAGGTTTCGGCAATCACCACTGCAATTGCCTGGTGGTAGTGCTGGATTTCCGGGCCGCCCAGCAACTTGGCGGTGTTGAGCTTGCCCTTGTGCAGTTTGCCGGCGTTCTGCGCAGAGACGATCCCGAGCACGCCGGGCGCGTTGCGCGCGGCGCTCAGGTCGATGCTGCGGATGGTGCCCTTGGCGATCCCCGCGCCCACGACATGGCCGTAGGCAGCGCGGCCCGGCAGGTCATGATGTTCGTAGGCATACGGCGCTTGGCCGGTGGTCTTGAGCGGCCCGTCGATGCGGTCGACGGGCTTGCCGACGACCTTGCCTTGATCGATGGGGTTGGAACCGGCAGGAGTGTCGAATTTCATATCAGGCCCTCGCCTCGGCCAGGATCGCGGTCAAGGTGCGTTCCACCAGCGGCACCTTGAATGCGTTGTGTTCGGTGGGCTGTGCGCCGTCCAGCAGCACAGAAGCGATGGCGCGTGCGCCCTGGCGCGATTGCGCTTCGGCCGCTTCGCTACGCCATGGTTTGTGCGCCACACCGCCAACGCCGATGCGCGCGGTGCCGTCGCGCTGCACGACAGCGGCGACCGAGACCAGGGCAAACGCATACGACGCGCGGTCGCGCACCTTGCGATAGACATGCGTGCCGCCAAGCGGCTTGGGCAAGGTCACCGCAGTGATCAGCTCGCCACGTTCCAGCACGGTTTCCAGATGCGGTGTGGTCCCCGGCGCACGATAGAACTCGGCCAGCGGCACAGCGCGCGTCTGTCCATCCGGCCGCACCGTTTCCACCGTAGCGTCCAGCACACGCATGGCGATGGCCATGTCGCTGGGATGGGTGGCGATGCAGGCGTCGCTGGCGCCGATGACAGCCAGCTGACGGTTGAAGCCGCCGATCGCCGCGCAGCCGCTGCCTGGCAGGCGCTTGTTGCACGGCTGATTGGTGTCGTAAAAATACGGGCAGCGCGTGCGCTGCAGCAGATTGCCGGCTGTGGTGGCGCGATTGCGCAGCTGGCCGGACGCACCCGCCAGCAATGCGCGCGACAGCACCGCATAATCGCGGCGAACCCGCGTATCGGCGGCAAGATCGGTATTGCGTACCAACGCACCGATCCGCAAGCCGCCCTCCGGCGTTGCGTCGATGGTGTCCAGATTCAATCCGTTGACATCGATCAGATGCGATGGCGTTTCGATCTGCAGCTTCATCAGATCGAGCAGGTTGGTACCGCCGGCGATGAACTTGGCGCCTGGCTGGCGCGCGGCCTTGACGGCGGCATCTGCCGCCGAGGTGGCGCGCTCGTAGCTGAAAGCCTTCATGCGCGTTCTCCGGCAACTTCGTTGATCGCTTCGACGATGTTGGAATACGCACCGCAGCGGCAGATGTTGCCGCTCATGCGTTCCTGCAGTTCCGGCGTGGTGAGCCGGGTCTTGGCGGTCAGATCGTCGGTTACATGGCTGGGAATGCCGCGCTTGACTTCATCCAGCACGGCCACTGCCGAACAGATCTGGCCAGGTGTGCAATAGCCGCACTGATACCCATCGTGTTTGACGAAGGCCGCCTGCATCGGGTGCAGTTTGTCCGGTGTGCCCAGGCCCTCGATGGTGGTGACCTTTGCGCCCTGGTGCATCACCGCCAGCGACAGGCAGGAATTCATGCGCTGCCCGTCCACAATGACCGTACACGCGCCGCATTGGCCGTGATCGCAGCCCTTTTTGGTGCCGGTCAAGTGCAGGTGCTCGCGCAATGCATCAAGCAAGGTGGTGCGGTTGTCCAGTGTCAGCGTTACCGGCTTGCCATTGACCTCGAAGGCGACCTGGCTGGACGCGTTGGCCGGCTCCACCGCCTGCCGTTGCGACACGGCAGTGGCCGCCATCGAGTGGGTTGCGGCAACGCTCGCTGCCGACGCCGTGCCAGCGATCAATACTTCGCGACGGGTCATCTTGATGTCTCTCATGGCTGGCATCTCCAACAATGCTGGCTAATACAGTTCTTTATCAATGTGCAGGGCCGTCAGTCACAAGCGCGTGAGTGCGGGCTTGAGAACGGTGCAATCGGTGGTTGCCCGATTCTAGTTGTCGCCTGCGCATGCATTGGCGTTGGAGGCAGCATGCGTCTATGAAACGTACTCATCACTGCGCGGCGTCATTGGATAGCGCCGTGGCGACGACGCGCTCGATGCAGCACCGATTGCGGGCGCGGTCACATGCCGACCGGGATGCGCAAGTCAAACCGGCCGCTGCAGAGCAACATCGCTGGACCAGCCGCGATACGAGTGCTGCGGCAGCAAAACCTGCAGACCTGCTTGGCCTGGCGCGCCGGCCACCGTCATGAGGCCAGCGCGCCCGGTCAGCTGGTATCAAAACTCCAGCACGATCTTGCCCAGATGCCCGCCGGCCTTCTGCAATGCGAACGCCTCGCCGATCTCTTCCAGCGCAAAGCTGCGGTCGATGACCGGACGCAGCGACAGACTATCCAGCGCACGCACCAGCTGCTGCTGATGCCGGCGACTGCCGACCACCAGGCCTTGCACACGCTGCTGACGTCCCATCATCTCGGCAGTCGGTACCGGGCCGGCCGCACCGGTCAGCACGCCGATCAAGGCGATGTGCCCGCCCACCCGCGCGGCACGGATCGATTGTGCCAGCGTGCCGGGTCCACCGACCTCGACCACATGGTCCACGCCGCGTCCGTCGGTGATCTCCAGCACCTGCCGCGACCACTCGGCGTGCTGCCGATAGTTGATGACGTGATCGGCACCGAGTGCGCGGACCTTTTCCAACTTCTCGTCCGAGGAGGACGTGGCGATCACGGTCGCGCCCATCGCCTTGGCGAACTGCAGCGCAAAGATCGACACACCGCCGGTACCCAGCACCAGGACGGTGTCGCCCGCCTTCAGGCCGCCATTGGCCACCAGCGCGCGCCAGGCAGTGACGCCGGCAGTGGTCAAGGTGGCCGCCTGCGCATGGCTGTAACCGACCGGCGCGTGTGTAAATGCCTGCGCAGCAGCTACAACCGCGCTGCGTGCATACCCATCGACGCCATCGCCCGGCGTGGTCGCAAAGCCGGCATGCAGCGGTTCGCCGTCCAGCCACTGCGGGAAAAAGGTCGACACCACATGGTCGCCGACGGCGAACTCGGTGACGTCCGGACCGACCGCTTCGACCACACCGGCGCCGTCGGACATCGGAATGCGTCCATCGGCCGTCGGCATCTGCCCCGATACCACGCCGAGGTCGTGGAAATTCAACGAGCTGGCATGCAGCCGCACTCTGATCTGGCCGTGTGCCGGCTGCCCGGGATCGGGCAGCGCAACAACATGCAATGCATTCAAGCCTGCAGGATGAGCCAAACGAACGGCGCGCATGAGGTGTTCCTTGCTGTGACCGGCGCTTGGGATAACACGCCGGGCGTTATCCGCATGCAGTCGAGCCGGCTTTCGGCTTGCTTGTCGGCTGCCGTCTTTTTCGCCGAGTCGAGCGCGGTGACGGCAACCAACCGGCGGGCGCCAGACCGGTCAGACAGCTCATACGGTGCGGTCGCCGCAGGAACGTGGCGTCACCCTGCAGATGCGACGTCCATCAGCGCATTACCGCGATCCATCCCGGCACCAGCCTCGGCAAGCCTTGCGAATATCTGCCGACGCATGGCTGCCGCCATTGCCGCAGCCATTCGATGCAGGCGCAACGTACAGCCCTGCCTCCTGCCACACGAGGACGTCCGGCCGAACCAGACTCGAGCAATGCCTCCGCTGCTTGGCTGCTGATAACCTGCCGACGTCTACACGGCCGGCTTCCGGAACGCCATGGTTTCTGCCCTCCGCTTTGCATGCGCAGTGTTGGCGAGTCTCGCCCTGGCGCAACCGGTTGTCGCGCGCGCATGGCAGCTTGCCGCCGCCATCACTCCGACCAGTGCTGCCGCGTCCACCCCAACGGCGGCAAACGGCGCACCGACTGCGATCGATGTCGCCGACATTCCGTCACTGGCCGACGTGGATCAGCGGCTGGCCGAGCGCGCCCTGGAGGCGAATGCAGAGCCCGGCGCACCTGCTGCCTCGTTCGCACGTCGACTGGCGAGGATCGAAGCCGCGGTCGAGGATCCGTTCTGGCGCATCACCTTTGCAGAGATGCGGATGCTGCCGATTCCGCGCCTGGAAAGCCTGTCGCGCCACTGGCGATTCCAGGCACGCCAACTGGCGCGCTGGCAGTCGGATCTGGCCATCGCAACCACCCATCGAGCCAGCGACGCGGCAGGATTGGCGTCCCGCCGCGAGGCCTGGGTGACGACCGCAACATCCGGGCAGGAGCTGCCCATCGCGCTACGCCAAAGGGTGGACGAGGTCGTGGTCGACCTGGCCCAGGCCGAAGCGGGATTATCGGATCCGCTGGCACGGCTGATCGCACTCGGCCGACGCGGCAACGCGGTGGACGCGCGCATCGAAAGCGCGCAACGTCGCGTCGCAGAGGCGATCGCGGCGTACGACACGCGCCTGCTGCGCGTGGATGGACCGCCACTGTGGCAACTGACCCCGGCCAGCGTCGTGTCCGTGGCCGATACCAGCGATACCGTCCGCAACGGCCTGGAAATCGAATCGCGCTTTGCCGAAGAGTATGTCAAGGGCGATGCGATGGTCGGCCGGCGCGCCTTGCAGACACTGCTGAGCTGTTCGCTCCCGTTGTTGCTGTGGCTCGCCTGGCGCAGTCGCGGGCCAATCAAGGCTGGCCAGATCAGCCGGACCGAGGCGAGTGTGCTTTCGCGCCCTCTTTCGTGCTGGCTGCTGCTCGTCGTCATTGGCGCCTTCGCCTTCCAGCCCGACGCGCCGATGCTGACCCATCAGCTGGCGCTGGTGATTGCGGTCGTCCCGGTGATGCGGTTGCTGCCGACCTCGCACCGACGCCTGCTGGGGATAACGCCACACGTGGCCAGTGCGTTGTTTCTGCTGCTGCGGCTGGGCTTCGTCTTCCTGTCCAGCCCGGTCCCCTATCGTCTTTATATTTTCTCGCTGACATTGCTTGGCCTGGCCGCAGCGGGCTGGCTGCTGTGGCGTGCACATCGCCATGGTCATGCATCGCAGAACGGGCGCCTAGGCAATGCACTGCGCGCCGCAGTGCATGTCGGTGGGGTACTGCTGGGAGTGGCACTGGTGGCCAATGCGTTCGGCAACGTGTCGCTGGCAGAGACATTGACCGGCGGCGTCATCGACAGCCTGTATTTCGCCCTGCTGCTCGCCGCCGGCATGACCGTCCTGGCAACCTGGGTCCAGCTGCTGCTGAAGCGCCCCGGCGTAGCACGCTTCCGGCTCGCACGCGAGCATGCGGGCCCCGCGGTGCAGCGATTGCTCAAACTGCTGACGGCCGCGGCCGTCGTCAGTTGGATCGTCTACGCGCTGGATCGCTTCCGTGTGCTGACCCCGGTCGACGACTCGCTGTCGGCGTTGCTGGGACACAGCTGGGCGCTTGGGGATCTGCGCGTGAGCCTGGGTCATGTGTTGCTGTTCGCACTCAGCGTGGTGATCGCCTTCTGGCTTGCCAAGACGGTACGCCTGGTGCTCGATGGCGAAGTGCTGTCGCGGCTGTCATTGCCGCATGGTGTCGCCAACAGCATCGCCTCGTTGAGCTATTACGCGGTATTGATGCTCGGCCTGATTGGAGCGCTGTCGGCGGCCGGCTTCAAGACCAGCCAGCTGACCTTGGTGCTTGGCGCCCTGGGCGTGGGCATCGGGCTGGGCCTGCAGAACGTGGTCAACAATTTCGTCTCTGGCCTGGTGCTGATCTTCGAGCGGCCATTCCAACCTGGCGACGTGGTCGAGGTCGGAGGGACCACTGGCCGGGTGCGCGACATCGGCATGCGCGCGACCCGGCTGTCGACGTTCGACGGTGCGAGTGTCGTGGTGCCGAATGGTCAAATGATCTCCCAGCAACTGGTCAACTGGACGCTCTTCGATCGCAACCGCCGGCTGGAAGTACGTGTCGCCGTGGCCTATGGCAACGCGCCAACAGAGGTGGAAGCCCTGCTGATCGACGTGGCGCGCACCACCGAGGGCGTCGCGGCCACACCCGTACCGATCGTACTGTTCGACAGCATGGGCAACGTGGCGATGGAATTCATCGTGCGCGCCTGGACACTGGAATACGACAATGCCGGCGCCATCCGCAGCACGCTGGTCGGGCGCATCTACGAGACGCTGACCGCGCGCGGCATCGGCCTGGCGCATGCCGCAGCGGAGGTCTATCCGCCGCCGTCGCGGACCACGCTCTGATCATTGCGCCTTCGCCACGGCAGTCGAGCGCGTCGATCGCAGACCTGCGTTCGATACGAGCGAGTGGCGCGTCTTTCGCGTAGAGGCATCGTCGCCCGACCGTGGCGGCAGTCGGTACGTCAGCCGGTGGTGATCGCCATGCTCGGATCTGCCGTGTTGCCGGTGATCGGCCTCTGGCTGGATCTGCAATTGCGCCGCATGTATCGCAACGAGGCAAGGCTCAGCGCGCAGGCCTGGGGGATGCGCTGAGCGGCATCGCGAACCGGCGTGCACTCGACCATCGCCTGTCGCAGGCACTGCAGCACGCAGGACGCCTGCAGACGCCGTTGTCGGTGCTGATGATCGATGTCGACCACTTCAAACTGTACATGGCGGGCTTTCTAGGCCGCCACAGACGCGGAAGCGTGTTGGACACGCTTGCGACGGATCACCGCGCAACGGCGTTCGCCATCACGTGTGCGGCAAGCCGTTGCGCGTGGGCCGATCGGCCGATGCAAACGCGTCGGGGCATTGCACGGAACATGCAGCGACAGGCTACTCGCCGCCAGCGGGGTCAAGCGCCGCAAGCAGCTGCGTGCGACAGGCGAGCAGGATTTCATCCGCCAGCGGTGCATCGTCCGGGCACGCACGCGACAGGACGACCGCGCCCAGCATGTGCGCGAACATGTCGAGCGTTTTCGCCCGGACACTGGCCTGGGACCCAGCATCAGGCAGCACGCCTTCGCGTTCGACGGTCGCCAGCATCCGTTCGAGTCCGGCTGCGAACGTCGCCTTGATCTCCACCGACTGACGCGCCGCGTCGCCACTGAGCGCCGCCACGGTGCAGCCATCGCTCCTGCCGTCTCTGTGCGTTCTTGAGACGTAGAAGTTGATGAAGTCCCGGATCTCCAACCCCTCCACCTGGCGGGAGATCTGTTCAAGCCCGTGCTGGGCCGTCTCGGCGATCAGGTCAGCCTTGGACCCGAAATGCTTGTAGAAGCCACCCTGGGTGAGCCCGGCGGCAGCCATCAGATCGGCCACGCTCACCCCGTCGTAGCCACGTTCACGAAACAACGCAGAGGCCGTTTCGACGATGCGGGCCCGGTTCTCCAGCGATTGCGCTTTGGTGATTTTCATTGTGTTCCAGGGTCGACGGCAGGCCGTCAATTTACATTGATGTCGACCGCAATCAAAGTTGTTGACATTTTTGAGTTCGATCGACATCATAAATCCACACGGTCGAACGCCACCCGTCGACCACCGCCGCCTCACCTCACCAAGGACACTTCATGAAGACACATAAACCTGTGGCGCTGGTCACCGGCGCTTCCTCGGGCATCGGCGAAGCGGCTGCCCGGCAACTCCTCGCGGCCGGCTATACGGTCTATGGCACCAGCCGGCGCGGTGCGGGAGCCGGCCAGGCGGCGTTTCCGCTGCTGGCGCTGGACGTGACCGATGACGTGTCGGTCGCCGCTGCGATCGCCGAGCTGCAGCAGCGCGAAGGCCGTCTGGATTTGCTGGTCAACAATGCCGGCGTCGGTGTCCAGGGTGCGGCGGAAGAAAGCTCGATCGAACAGGTCCGCTCGCTGTTCGAAACCAATTTTTACGGCGTGGTCCGCGTCACCAACGCGGTCTTGCCCCTCATGCGCAAGCAGGGGAGCGGACGCATCCTCAATGTCGGCTCAGGCCTGGGCCTGATCCCTGCGCCATTCAACGCCTATTACTCGGCCACCAAACATGCGCTGGAGGGATATTCCGAATCCCTCGACCACGAAGTGCGCGGGTTCGGTGTGCGGGTGGTGGTGATCGAGCCGGGCGCGACCCGCACCGCATTCGAGACCAGCACCGTCTGGTCGGATCGGCCACTGGCCGATTACGACGCGCTCCGCGCCAAGTATCGGGCGGCATACGAAAGCGCGATCGCCGTCGCGGCCACCGCCGAGAGCGTCGCCGACACCATCGTCCTGGCCGCACGCGAGCAGCGACCGCAGTTGCGCTACGCGTCGGGCAAGGACGCCAGACAAGGCGCATTCGCCCGCCGGTTCCTGCCTCGCGCGTTGTTCGACAAGGTGCTGCACAAGCAGTTCGGACTGGCGTAATTCCCGGGCATCAGGCCCATCAATCCACGACATGAAGGATGCGACATGAAAGCTGTTCGATTTCACCAGACCGGCGACGCCGATGTCCTGATCTACGAGGACGTTCCCGACCCGACGCCGCAGGACCACGAGGTGCTGATCCGGATCGAAGCGACCGGCCTCAACTTCGCCGACGTCATGCGACGCCGGGGAGACGATTATCCCGAGCCGTCGCCAGCGCCCTTCATTCTGGGCGCGGAAGTTGCCGGCACGATCGTTGCGGTCGGCAAGGCGGTGACTTCGCTGCAAGCCGGCATGTCGGTACTGGCAACACCTGGCGCCGGCGGCTACGCGCAGTACATCTGTGTGCCGGAGGCGATCGTGGTGCCGCTGCCCGATGGCGTGCCGGCGGTCCAGGCCGCGGCCGTGATGGCCAACGGGTTGACCGCCGCGCTGGTGTTGCGCAATGCCGCGCGGCTGGCGCCAGGTGAAACCGTGCTGATCGAAGGCGCGGCCGGCGGCCTGGGCTCCCTCGCGGTGCAGCTGGCCAAACTCTATGGCGCCGGCAAGGTCATCGCCGCAGCCAGCACGCAGGAAAAGCGGGACATGGCGATCCGGTTGGGCGCTGACGCGGCGGTGGACTACACCGCTGCCGACTGGGCCGAACAGGTCCGTGCCCTCACCGATGGCAAGGGCGTGGACGTCATCGTCGAAATCGCTGGCGGCGACAACGTCGCCGAGGCGTTCAAGGCCCTGGCGCCGTTCGGGCGCCTGATCTTCGTCGGCCAATCCAGCGGCAACACCGCCCTGATCGACCCATGGCAGTTGATCGTTCCCAACCACACGCTGACCAGTTTCTATGTGGGTAGCTACCTGGCGTTCCCGCAACTGATTCAGTCCACGCTGACGGAAATCATGGGCTTGATCCTGTCCGGACAACTTGCATTGCAAGTCAACACCGTGCTGCCGTTGTCACAGGCGGCCCAGGCGCATCGGCTGCTGGAAAGCCGCCAGACGACCGGCAAAGTGGTGCTGCAACCCTGGGTCGAGGCTTGAGTCGATACCGGAACTGAAACAGCAAATGCCGACATTCAATGCTGTATTGGGTGAACCTGCGACCTGAGAAACTCCTCGAACGCCTGAGGATCCAGCCCAGTCGACACCGGGACAAGAGTATCCAACCACCCGGCCAGCGGCGCCGCACTGCCGAACGTGCTACGAGGCGACACCGTCCTGGTGCGCGTTGCGCATCTGCAGCGTCTCGGCGCCGCTGCCTGGGCAAACCCGACCGTCGACGTCCAGCGTCGACAGTCTCTGCAGCTGGAAGCGCGCGCCCGCACATCAGGCCGCCACGGCCTGCATATAAAAACCCCCAGCAGGCGCGAAGCGTTAGCGGGGTTGATCTGTTTCAACGTTGCTGATGATCAGAACGGCTGTGCACATCTACCGGATACCCGAGTACGTGGCCTGGAATGGTTTGACCCCGAGGGGGCGCAAACAACCGCCGGCAGCGATGTCAACCGACTGCAGGAAGTCGGTCAAGAAGGCGGATGGAATCCGGGGCGCTTGCGGGATCTGCGCCAACGGTCGCGGTTGCCCCACGCCTGCGGTCACCTACCCTTGGGGGCAGCAGTGGATCCACGCAACATCAAACTGAAATCCAGCGTCTGTTGAAGCGGCACGTCCACCCTTTCGATGATGGCGAGCAGCAGGTTGACCGCGCGGACACCGATCTCCCGCATGGGTTGCCGAATGGTCGTCAATGGCGGCGTGAGGTAACTCGACGACGCCAGGTCGTCGAAGCCGACAATGGACAGCGCATCCGGCACGCGGATGCCCAGGTCCCGGCAGGCGGCCAGGGCGCCCAACGCCATTTGATCGCTGAAGCAGAAGATCGCGGTCGGCGCGGGCGTACGCGCCAATAGCGCCATCGCAGCCGCATGGCCGGATTCTACGGAGAAGTCGCCCGGCACGACGGTCAGGTTGCGCAGACGGCCGCGTGCCTTGCCGGAGGCCCGGGCCCCTTCCAGTCGCTGCTGGTGCAGCGGATTGTCGGGCGGGCCGCCCACTACGGCGACGCGCTCGTGCCCCAGTCCATACAGGTGTTCCATCATGGCGCGCGCGGCGGCCGCGTTGTCGATGTGGACGCTGGGGATGCCCAGCGCCGGGTCGAACTCGCAGCCGTTGACCACCGGCGCGGCGGCGCCCAGCTGCTTGACGATCTCACGCGCCGTCGGCGGAAGGCCGTGCCCCAGCACGATCAGGCCGTCTGCCTCGTTACGTCGGAGCATCTGTGCGTAGCGCTCCTCGCGATCGGGCTGGTGTTGGGTATCGCCTAGCAGGACGGCGTAGCCGACGGCCTGCGCCGCGTCCTCCGCACCCTGCAGGATCTGGGCGAAGAAGGGATTGGCGATGTCCGGAACGGTGACCAGGAGCTTGCCGCTGCGCTGGGTCTTGAGCGTCCTGGCCACCGTGTTAGGGACATAGCCCAGCGCGGCGGCGGCCTGCTCGATGCGCGTGCGCGTAGCCGGCAAGACCTTTTCCGGCCGGGAAAGCGCCCGCGACACCGTGCCGGCGGTGACGCCGACGTGCTTTGCGATGTCGTAGATGGTTGTTGCCATGAGCTCGGTTCTTCTTTCCGCTGTGCAGCGCACAACGGGTCTTGCGGGTGGCCCATGCTAGGATGATTCAATCGATTGCATGAGGGCGAATCACGTTGAAGACGCTCAAGGGTCCGGCGCTGTTCCTGGCACAGTTCATCGCCGACACACCTCCCTTCAATCGCTTGGACACACTGGCCGGTTGGGCTGCAGGGCTGGGCTATTCTGGCGTACAAGTGCCGACCAGCGCGCCCCACCTGTTCGATCTGGCCCAGGCTGCGCAGAGCCAGGCGTACTGCGACGACGTCGCCGGCATGTTGGCCGGGTACGGCCTGCAGGTCACCGAGTTGTCGACCCACTTGCAGGGGCAGCTGGTTGCCGTCCACCCCGCCTACGATCAGTTGTTCGACGGATTCGCACCGTCGGACAAGCGCGGCGATCCCGCCGCCCGCCAGGCCTGGGCAGTTGAACAACTGCTGTTGGCGGCCAGGGCCAGCCAGCGCCTGGGGCTGACGGCACATGCCACGTTCTCCGGCGCGCTGGCCTGGCCCTACTTCTACCCTTGGCCGCAACGCCCGCCGGGGCTGGTGGACGAAGCCTTCGCAGAACTCGGCCGCCGCTGGCGCCCGATCCTGGATGCCTTCGACGCCTGCGGCGTGGACCTGTGCTTCGAGATCCACCCAGGCGAGGACCTGCACGACGGCGCGACCTTCGAGCGCTTTCTAGATGTGGTGGACCACCATCCACGCGCCAAGATCCTGTACGACCCCAGCCACCTGCTGCTGCAGCAGATGGACTACCTGGGCTTCATCGACCGGTATCACGCGCGCATCGGCATCTTCCATGTCAAGGACGCGGAGTATCGCGCCAGTGCGCACAGCGGCGTCTACGGCGGCTACCAGGACTGGATCGATCGTCCGGGGCGGTTCCGTTCGCTCGGCGACGGCCAGATCGACTTCAAGGCGATCTTCTCGAAGTTCGCGCAATACGATTTCCCGGGCTGGGCGGTGCTGGAGTGGGAGTGCTGCCTGAAGCATCCGGAAGACGGCGCACGCGAGGGTGCCGCGTTCATCCGCGACCACATCATCCGCGTGACCGAACGCGCCTTCGACGACTTCGCCGACAGCGGCGCCGATCCGCCATCGCTGCGCCGCATGCTGGGGATCTGAGCCAATACCGCCTGGGAGGGCAAGCCATGAGGCACACCATGTCGCGCTTGGGCGCGATGATGTTTCTGCAGTTCTTCATCTGGGGAGCATGGTTCGTGACCCTGGGCACCTACCTGGTGCAGGGCCCCCTGCAGGCCAGCGCGAGCCAGGTGGCGACGGCCTTCCTCAGCCAGTCCATCGGCGCCATCGTGGCGCCGTTCCTGGTCGGCCTGGTCGCGGACCGCTACTTCGCCGCGCAGCGCATTCTCGCGGTGCTGCACCTCGCCGGCGCGGTGCTCCTGTGGCTGGCGTCCACGGCGACGAGCTTCGGCATGTTCTCCGCCTGCGTCATGCTGTACATGCTGCTGTTCATGCCGACGCTGGCACTGGTCAACAGCGTGGCGATGCGGCACATGCAAGCGCCTGAAAAACAGTTCCCGCCCGTGCGGGTGGCCGGCAGCGTCGGCTGGATCGTGGCGGGCGTGCTGATCGGCTGGCTGGGCTGGGAACAGGCACACCGGCTCGAGCTGACGTTCCGGATGGCGGCGCTGGCATCGCTCGCCCTGGGCCTGTATGCCTTCACCCTGCCGCACACCCCGCCGCTGGCGCAACAGCGCGACGCCGGGCTGGGACAGATGCTGGGACTGGACTCGCTGCGGCTGCTGAAGTCGCGCTCCTATCTGGTGTTCTTCCTGGCCTCGATCGCCATCTGCATCCCGCTGGCGTTCTACTACAACTTCACCAACCCGTATCTCAACGATCTGGGCGTGCGCGGCGCGGCCGGCCTGCAATCGCTGGGCCAGGTGTCCGAAGTGCTGTTGATGCTGGCCATGCCGTTCCTGTTCGTGCGGCTGGGGGTCAAGATGATGCTGGCGCTGGGCATGGCGGCGTGGGTGCTGCGCTACGCGATGTTCGCCTTTGGCGATGCGGGCGGCGGTTTTTCCTTGCTGGTGATCGGCATCGTGCTGCATGGCATCTGCTACGACTTCTTCTTCGTCACCGGCCAGATCTACACCGATGCGCATGCCGGCCCCGCCGCGCGCAGCAGCGCGCAGGGCTTCATCACCCTTGCCACCTACGGCGTGGGCATGCTGATCGGCACGTTCCTGTCCGGTGCGGTGGTCGAGCACTACACCACGGCGGCGGGCCCGGACTGGCAGCAGATCTGGCTGTTCCCGGCAGGCGTGGCGCTGGTCGTGCTGGTCGCCTTCCTGCTGCTGTTCCGCGACCGGCCGGTCGCCGCGGCCATCCCCTCCACACGCTGAGAACCCCACCCGATGAGCAAGCTTGGAATCGCCATCGTCGGCACGGGCATGATCGGCGCCGTGCATCGTCGCGCGGCGCTGCTGGCCGGTGCGCAGGTCCGCGGCATCGCCGCCTCATCCCCGCAACGCGCACGCGAGGTTGCGCAGTCCTGGAATGTGCCGCACGCCTATCGCGACATCGAAGAGGTGGTCGCCGATCCGCAGGTGCAGGTGGTGCACGTCTGCACACCCAATCATCTGCACCGCGCCATGGCGCAGGTGGCGCTGCAAGCCGGCAAGCACGTGATCTGCGAGAAACCCCTGGCCACCACATTGCAGGACGCCCAGGCAGTGGCGGCACTGGCCGCCGCGACCGGGCTGGTTGCCACAGTGCCCTTCGTCTACCGCTATCACCCGGTGGTACGCGAAGCGCGCGCACGCATCGCGCAGGGCGACCTGGGGCCGCTGCGCTTGATACACGGCAGCTATCTGCAGGATTGGCTGCTGGATCCCGCCAGCAACAACTGGCGCGTGGACCCGGCGCTGGGCGGCGCATCGCGCGTGTTCGCCGACATCGGCTCGCACTGGTGCGACCTGGTGGAATGGGTTGGCGGTGAGCGTTTTGTCGAGGTCAGCGCTGCCTTCGCGACCGTGATCGCCGAGCGCGGCGCCCTCACCGGGCAGAGCTTCAGCACGCCGACGGCGGGCGGCGCGATGCAGGCGGTAGCGAGCGAGGACGTGGCCGCAGCGATGTTCAGAACCGGCGCGGGCACGCTGGCGTCATTGACGGTCAGCCAGGTCTCGGCGGGGCGCCGCAATCGCCTCTGGTTCGAGATCGACGGCGCCAGGGCCAGCGTGGCGTTCGACCAAGAGGATGCCGAACGGCTGTGGATCGGCCTGCCCGACCAGCGCGAGGAAATCTTCGTGCGCGGGCCGGGTGCCGGCAGTGCCGAACAACGCCGGCTATCCACATTGCCGGCCGGGCACGCGCAAGGCTACGGCGATTGCTTCGAGGCGTTCGTCGCCGACACCTATCGCGCCATCGAAGGCGAGCGGCCGGACGGCCTGCCGACCTTCGAAGACGGGGTGCGCTCGGCGCTGATCGTCGATCGCGTCATCACATCGGCCAGGTCGCGTGCCTGGACATCCATCGATTGAATCCCGGGAGGACTTCCTGATGCATATGCCTACACGCAGGACCGCGACCCTCGCCCTGCTGCTGCTCGTCGCCCTGCCCGCCTTCGCACGTGACGCCGCCGGCCCGAAACACCCCATCGCGGTGCAGATGTACTCGCTGCGCAACGCCGGCTCGCTCGACCAACAGCTGAAGATCGTCCACGACGCGGGCGTGGGCGCGGTGGAAACGGTCGGCACGCAGAACGTCAGCGCTGCGGAACTCAAGCAGCTGCTGGACAGGTATTCGATCAAGGCGATCTCCTCGCACGTGCAACTGGCCGATCTGCGCAAGGACCTGGACGGCGCGGTCGCCTTCAACCGGTCGATCGGCAACACGACACTGGTAGTGCCCTACCTGGACGAGAAGGATCGGCCGACCGATGCCGCAGGCTGGACCGCATTGGGCCAGGAACTGGGCCAGATCGCCAAGCGGGTGCGGGCCAAGGGTATGCAGCTGGCCTACCACAACCACGACTTCGAACTGGTCGACTTCGATGGCAAGACCGGCCTGGAGCTGCTGTTCGCAGCGGCCGGACCCGATCTCAAGACAGAGTTGGACCTGGCATGGGTTGCGCGCGCCGGCTACGACCCGGCGGTGATGCTGGGCAAGTTCAAGGGCCGCATGTTCGCGGTACACGCCAAGGACAATGCCCCGAAAGGCCAGGCCGAGGACGAGGGCGGATTCGCCGCCGTCGGCCGGGGCGTGCTGGACTGGAACGCGATCCTGCCTGCCGCAGCGGGTGCCGGCGTGCGCTGGTACATCATCGAGCACGACCGTCCGCGCGATCCGGCCACGGTCATCCAGATCGGTGCCGATTACCTGCGTGAACACCTGCCCGCCGGCACCCATCGCTAGCGCGCAAAGGAGCCCCGCTTGAAACCGATCCTGACAATGGCCGTGGCCTTGCTCGGAACGACGCTTGCGGCCACGGCATGGTCCAAGGACGATCCGACGGCCGGCGCGCAGCTCTACGCAACGCACTGCACGGCCTGCCACGGCGCGACTCGCGCGGGCGTCCCGCCCACGTTTCCTGCGCTAACCGACGTGGGCAAGCGGCTGCAACCCGCGCAGATCAAGGAGAAGATCGTCAAGGGCGGCGGGTTGATGCCGCCCTTCCCTCAGCTGTCGCAAGAGGATGTCGACAACATCGCAAGCTTTCTGACGCAATAGGGCGTGCCACCGATGCCCGAGAGGTCGCGTTGGGTTTGTCGGATTGCCAGTCAGGCCAAGCCGCGCGGCGCCGGCTGGCGGCCCGACGAGCCCAATCCGCCGGTCAGCGCTTGCGCGCCTGGCGCTACGCCATCACCCCAGCCGCATCCGCCACACATGCGCGCGCTTCTTGCCTGCGTGCACGCGCAAGAGCGGCGCGATCTGCTCGGGGCTTGATGGCACGCCCTGAGATGCCGGCGGCAGCGTTGCGCCGGCGCTACAGCGCGCGCACCCAGATGTTGCGATAGCTGACCTTGGAATCGTGCTCCTGCAGCAAGATCGGCGCGCACCCATGCGGCGCGTACGACGGCGCGCCGATGTACTCGGTCTTGCCCGACAGGACGGTGTCGTCCTGCACCAGCACGCCGTTGTGCAGGACGGTGATGCGGGCAGGTGAAGTGAGCCCGCCCCCCTGGGAGAAGCGCGGCGCCTTCCAGATGATGTCGTAGGTCTGCCACTGGCCCGGCGCACGCGACGCATTCACCAGCGGAATGGCCTGCTTGTAGATCGCGCCGGCCTGGCCGTTGGCATAGGTCGGATTGTCGTAGCTGTCGAGCACCTGGAGCTCATACAGTTCCTGCAGGAAGATGCCGCTGTTTCCCCGCTGCTGGCCTTCGAACCCCCGGGTCGCGGCAGGCGTGCGCCACTCGACATGCAGCTGGATGTCGCAGAAGCGCTGCCTGGTCCGGATGCCCTTGCTGCCCGGGACCACGGTCAGCGCGCCGTCGGCGACGCTCCATGGCACTCGTCCGCCCTGCTCCGACTCCCAGGCCGAGAGATCCTTGCCATCGAACAGCAAGATCGCGTCGGAGGGCGCGCCGCCCGGCGGCGTGGCCACGATCGCGGGGACGGGCGCCCACACCTCGGTCTTGGTCGGATCGCGCGCGGGGTCGCCGCTGGCCTGCGCGAACGCAGGCGCTGCGGCCAGCAGGCCGGCCACCATCAGCAGGGGTCTGGTCATCGTGTTCCCGGGAAAGTGGCGCATGGGCGAATCCTCGCGGTCCGTCAGTTGGTCGCCCAGGCGGGCGTACCGGGGGCGTAGGCCAGGTCGCCGTCGTAGCGGCCCGGCACGGCGACGTAGCGCAGCACTTCGGTCGCGGCGACCTTTGAGCTGAAGAAGCTGAAGATGGCCAGCTGCTTGATCATCGTGAAGTAATGCGGCATCGCTTCGGCCAGTTCGGCGGTGCCGGTATCGGTCGTTCTGACGGCGTGCTTCCTGGCTTCTGCATCCAGCGCGCGCAGCAGCTCGGTGCGTGCCTGCGGCGCCAGCGACACGAAGCGGCCGCCGGCGCGTTTGTCGATGTCGGCCAGGCCGGCGCGGAACGCCGCCTGCTGCTTGGCGGTGTAGCAGTCGGTGACGAATTGCGCCATGAACGGGCCGGCGCCGGCGTCCTTTGCCCCCGGCGTTGCGGTCCGCGGCAGGATGGTGTCGGCGATCTCGTCCAGCGTGCCGACATCGGCGGCGGAGAACAGCGTCCTTGCCCCCGCGGTCGGCACCTGTGCATGGACGAGCGCAGGCAGGCCGACCATGGCCGCGCCCGTGGCGGCAACGATCATCTTCAGCAGTTCGCGGCGTTCCATCACAGGTTCCCCGCTTTCAGTTCGCGCACCGCATGGTCCGCCGCGCGTGCCGTCAGCGCCATGTAGGTCAGCGAGGGATTGACGCAGGCGCTGGAGGTCATGCAGGCGCCGTCGGTCACGTAGACGTTCGGCGCGTCCCAGACCTGGTTGTGCTGGTTCAGCACGGAATTCTTGCGGTCGCGGCCCATGCGCGCGGTCCCCATTTCGTGGATGCCCTTGCCGGGCGCGTAGTCGTCGTCGTGCATCTGCACGTCCTTGACGCCGGCGGCCTCCAGCATCTCGGCGGCATCGGCGGCCATGTCCTTGCGCATGGCCTTTTCGTTCGCGCGCAGGGACACATCCATCGCCAGCACCGGCAGCCCCCATTTGTCCTTGCGCTGCGGGTCCAGGCGAATCGTATTGTCGTGGTGAGGCAGCATTTCGCCGAATCCGGTCATGCCGATGCGCCAGTCGCCCGGTTGCGTCAGCGCGTCCTTCAGGTCGGCGCCGATATTCAGCTCGGCGATCTCGCGCGACCACCCGGTGCGGCTGGCGCCGCCCTGGTAGCCGAACCCGCGCAGGTAGCCGCGTCTGTCCGCGGCGACGTTACGGAACCGCGGAATGTAGAAGCCGCAGGGACGACGGCCGAAGTAGTACTTGTCCTCAAAGCCTTCGACCCGGCCGGAGGCGCCCGCGCCGAAATGATGGTCCATCACGTTGTGCCCAAGCTCGCCGGACGAAGACCCCAGCCCGCCGTCCCAGACATCGGTGGCCGAGTTCATCAGCAGCCAGCTCGAGTTGAACGAAGACGCGTTGAGGAAAATGACCTTGGCCGTGTACTGATAGGTCTGCCCGCTCTCCGCATCGACGATCTCCACGCCGCGCGCACGCTTGCGGTCCTTGTCGTAGAGCACTTCCTTGACGATCGAGAACGGCCGCAAGGTCAGGTTGCCGGTCTTCATCGCCGCCGGCAGCGTCGCCGACTGGGTCGAGAAGTAGGCGCCGAAAGGACAGCCCAGGATGCACTTGTTGCGATACTGGCAGTTGACGCGGCCCTGCTCGACCATGGGCTGGGTGATGTTGGCGGTACGCGAGTGGATCAGGTGTCTGGTCCCGCCAAAGGCCTTCTTGATCCGCGCGGCCACGTCCTTTTCGACGATGTTCAACGGGATCGGCGGCAGGAACTGGCCATCGGGCAACACGTCCAGGCCCTCGCGCGTGCCGGCGATGCCGGCGAACTTCTCCACGTAGTCGTACCAGGGCGCGATGTCGGCGTAGCGGATCGGCCAATCGGTGGCGATACCGTCCTTGAGGTTGGCCTGGAAATCCAGGTCCGACAGGCGATAGCTCTGCCGTCCCCACATCAGCGAGCGGCCGCCCACGTGATAGCCGCGGTACCAGTCGAATCGCTTGAGCTCGGTGTAGGGCGATTCCTTTTCGTTGGCCCACATGCCCTGCAGGTTCTCGACCAGGCCGTAGTCGCGCTTCAACACCGGATAGTCGGCCTTCATCGCCTGGGTCGGCCGGTTGTAGTGCGGGAAATCCCACACCTCCTTCATCGCGTTGACGTAGTCCTTGACGTGCTCGATGTTGCGTCCGCGTTCCAGCATCAGGACCTTGAGGCCTTTCTCGGTCAGTTCCTTCGCCGCCCAACCGCCACTGATTCCCGAGCCAACGACGATGGCGTCGTAGTGATTGTCTGCCATGGGTTCTACTTCACCTTGGTGGATAGCGTTTCAGACGTCGCAGAGGCGGATCGCCTCGCGCAGCGAGCCGACGGGATCGGGCGCGGAAGGAATGAATTCCTGCGCCAGATAGCCATCGAAACCGGTATCGCGGATTGCGCGACAGATGGCGGGATAGTGCAGTTCCTGAGCGTCTCCGATCTCGTGCCGGCCAGGCACGCCTGCGGTGTGGTAATGCTTGAAGAACGCGTGATGCTTGCCGATGGTGGCGATGATGTCGCCCTCCATGATCTGCATGTGGTAGATGTCGTACAGCAGACCGAAATGGTCCGAGCCGATCCGTCGGCACAGCTCCACGCCCCATGCCGAGTGGTCGCACAGGTAGTCGGGATGATCGACCTTGGAGTTCAGCAGTTCCATCACCAACACGACGCCGCGCTTCTCGGCGTGTCCGAGGATGCGCTTGAGTCCGGCTTCGGCGTGGGCCATGCCCTCCTGGGGGTCCATACCGTTGCGATTGCCGGAAAAGCAGATGAGGTTGCGATAGCCGGCATCGGCCACCAGGTCGATGTACCGCGTGTAGCGCTCGACCAGCTGGTCGTGGAACTGCCTGCCGGCGAAACCCTTGTCCAGCCCCATCTCCGCGCCGTTGCACATCGAGCTGTAGACGCCGTTGGCCTTTAGCGCCGGCCAATCCGCAGGACCGACCAGATCGATGGCGGCGAACCCAATGCCTTTCACCGTCTGGCAAAGCTGGGCAATCGACAGCTGCGGAAACGTCCAGCGGGCCACGGAATGCTTCAGGTTGCCCTTGCGCGGCGCGGCAGCGGCAGCGGCAGACGCAGGCAACATGCCCACGACGCCGAGGCCAACGCTCCCGGCGACGGCAACGCGCAGCGCATCTCGCCGCGTGAACCCCGCGGCCGGCGCCGGCCCGCTCGATTGGATAGACATCCGTTTTCCGGCCTCCCAACCGGTATCAAATGCTAGGCATTCGCCGCAATTCAATCGATTGCACCATAAAGTAGGCAATCGCGGTTTTGCAAGACGCAGTGCACGAAATCCCTGCTGCAGGGCAAAACCCCTATCGCGCCAGACGCTGCATCACGGTGATGGAACCTCGGGCGTCGCAGGAGGTGGACGGCCAGACGATCTCAGCCCTTTTCGGCGATGTCGACCGCGGCCTTTTGTCAGCAACTCCGCACGCAAGCAGGTAACTCGTTCACGCCTGCCATCGCGCTAGCGCCCGTTTCTCTGTCGATCATCCGCGTATTCCAGAGGACCCAGTCAGTCGTTCCTGACTCGCATCACGGCAAGCCTGGCATGGAGCGACAGTCTGTCCTGCTACGCATGCGCAGAAGCAAAGTGATGCAGCAGCCTGCGCGGCCCCGGGTTCGCGCACTGCAATCGTCTTGAGCGATTCGGCACCCATCCGCATGACCCCATCTTGCAGTGACGGTAGCCGACTGAATCAGGTAAACGTACCCGTAAGCGTCTTTGGGCGCCGGCTGTGGCGGTCGAACTTGCCAACGCACGGCCCCACTCCGGCCAACCGGCCGTTGCCGTAAGTCTTGCGGCCCACCCAAGCGGTCGGATGCCTGAGCGCGCAGGTGTTCGCTCTCGTCGCTTGGCAACACGGATCAGCAACCGATCATCGCCGATGCGTGTTCCAGCAACCACAGTCGCATCAGCCATTGGTACCGGACAGATCGGCACCGCAGTGCGTCACCGAAAATTGCGCCGGCCGAAAACATCGCTGTGCCGACTTGGATCGCGAGCAGGATGCATCGTCACTTCCTGGGGCGCCAAGAGCGCGCCGACATGTCTATCCCACCGGTCCGGTTTCTTCACGCTGGACACAATAAGGGCGCAAGCACCCAGCAACTCGGATAAAAAAAGGCCCTTGGCAAATGCGCCAAGAGCCCTTGTTTACATCTTTAAAAATGTATTCGCTTAAAACGGAATATCGTCATCGGCAAAATCGTCCATCGGCGGCGCCGACTGCTGCTGGGCCGGCTGCTGACGACGCGGGGCATAGTCCTGGCCACCGCCGCCGCCACCGTAACCGCCCTGGCCACCACCACCGCCACCGCCCTGCTGACGCGGGGCCTGCGCGCGCTGCGGGCGATCGCCGCCCATGCCACCGCCGCCGCCTTCACCACGGCCGCCGAGCATCTGCATCTCGTTGGCGACGATGTCGGTGCTGTACTTTTCCACGCCGTCCTGACCGGTGTACTTGTCGTAGCGCAGTTCGCCTTCGACATACACCTGCGAGCCCTTGCGCAGGTACTCACCGGCGATTTCGCCCAGCTTTCCGAAGAACACCACGCGATGCCACTCGGTGCGCTCCTGGTTATTGCCTTCGCGATCCTTGCGCATGCTGGTGGTGGCCAGGCTGACGCGGGTGATCGCCATGCCGGCCTGGGTGTACTTGGTGTCGGGATCGTTGCCGAGGTTGCCGACGAGGATGACTTTGTTGATGCCGCGGGCCATAGCTGCTTCCGAAATGATGCGCTGGCGCCGGAGGCGCGCAGCGATGAATGTTTGTGCGGCAATGTTACCGCACCTGCCCACCGACGGTCGTGGCAGGTTGCCGCGCCCGGCTGCCGGGCAAGCGCCCGGCCCAGGGTCGGAAATCCAGCCCGCACGGGCCTTTGCAGCCGCACGACAGCGAATATGAAGGCCGCGGTTGCGCCCGGCGGGACGGATCCTGCCGGTACACCTATAATCGGCGCTCATCACGAACGCCTGCGCATGACCATCGCCGAAGACCTCCCCACCGTGCTGGGCCTGCCCCAGATCCAGTCCCTCGCCGCGCCCGACATGGCCGCGGTCGATGCACTGATCCGCCGCCGTCTGGCCTCGGACGTCGTGCTGATCAACCAGATCGCCGATCACATCATCTCCGCCGGCGGCAAACGCCTGCGTCCGATGCTGGTGATGCTGGCCGGCCACGCGGCGGGCGGCTCCGGCCCGGAGCATCACCAGTTGGCGGCGATCATCGAATTCATCCACACCTCGACCCTGCTGCACGACGACGTGGTGGACGAGTCGGACCTGCGCCGCGGGCGCAGTACCGCCAATGCGCTATGGGGCAATGCACCCAGCGTGCTGGTCGGCGACTTCCTGTATTCGCGCAGCTTCCAGCTGATGGTCGAGCTGGACCGCATGGAAGTCATGCAGATCCTGGCCGACACCACCAACCGCATCGCCGAAGGCGAAGTGCTGCAGCTGCTGCACGTGCATAACCCCGACACCGACGAAGCCGCCTACCTGCGGGTGATCGAGCGCAAGACCGCCGTGCTGTTCGCCGCCGGCACCCGCCTGGGTGCATTGGCCTCGGGCGCGGATGCCGATGTGCAGCAACGGCTTTACGACTACGGCATGCAGCTGGGCTTTGCGTTTCAGATCGCCGACGACGTGCTCGATTACGCCGCAGATGCCACCGACCTGGGCAAGAACCTGGGTGACGACCTGGCCGAAGGCAAGGCCACGCTTCCGCTGATCCATGCGATGGCGCATTCGGACGCGGCCACGCAGCAGCGCCTGCGGCAGATCGTCGAACAAGGCGATGCAGCCGCGATGCCGGAAGTATTGGCCGCCATCCACGCCACCGGCGGGCTGGACTACAGCCGCCAGCGCGCCGCCGAATACGCTGCCGCCGCCGAACAGGCGCTGGACACCCTGCCCGCCAGCCCAGCGGTTGCCGCGCTACGCGGCCTGGCGCGCTACGCGGTCGAACGCACGCACTGATCCGGAGCGCCGGGCACTCCGGACGGGATTTGGGATTGGAGATTGGGGATTCGCAAAAGCGGCCTTGTTCGCGCTCTTACGAATCCCGAGACTTGATCGCCGAACGATTGTTAGGCACAGATCGCTGAGCACAACCAGGGATTGATTGATTGAAGGACGGAACCGCGCTGTTGCGAATCCCGAATCCCCAATCCCTGCTACTGACCGAACCGCTCATCGAAAAAGTCGCCCAGCATGCGGTACGCACGCTTGGCCGCGCGCGGGTTGTACAGGCAACCGGGCGGGCTGTTGGCATCGGCTTCGGCAAAGCAGTGCACCGCGCCGCTGAAATTGACGAACTGCCAGTCGGCGCCTGCGGCATTCATCTCGGTTTCGAAGGCGGCGATGTCCGTCTTGCTCACGCTCTTGTCGTCGGCGCCGTTGAGCACCAGCAGCGGCGTTTTGGCCGAGCCGGCAGCGGCCGGGCTAGGCGTGGCGATACCGCCATGCAGGCTGACCACGCCGGCCAGCTGCGCACCGGCGCGCACCAGCTCCAGCACCGTGGTGCCGCCGAAGCAGAATCCCACCGCGCCGATGCGCGATGCATCCAGCGGCGCCTTGCCGGCCTGCGCCTTGAGCACATCCACCGCTTTCAGCGCGCGGGCGCGCAGCGTCGGCGGGTCCTTCTTCAGGGCGCCGGCAAACTGCCCGGCCTCGCTGTCGTTGGCCGGACGCTTGCCCTTGCCGTACACATCGGCCACCAGCACCACATAGTCGTCGCCGGCCAGCTGCTTGGCCTTGCTCACTGCCGAGTCGTTGACGCCGCGCCAGTTCGGCACCATCACCAGGCCGGGGCGCTTGGCGTCGCCGGCATCGTCATAGACCAGCACGCCGCTGTAGGTGTCCTTGCCGACCTTCCATTCCAGTGGCTTGGCCTGCATTGCGGCCATCGCTGGAAATGCCAACGAGGCCAACACGCCGACCAGACCCATACCGCTCCACGACCGTTGCTTGTGCATGCGCTTGCTCCCGGGATTTGCGCGAGTGTAGGCCCAGCCGGCGTGCAGGATTGGTCGCGGCGCACGGAAGCGGCATAGCAGTGGCTGCGGCGGCCGGAGCGGCGTTGGTGTGCCGCACGCCCGCCTTGCTGACAGGATTGGCGCGCGATGCCTTGAAGCGGCTGACAGAAATTAGCGAGCAGTCTTCAGCTGGGTGTGGATGGTGCGCGCAGCACCGGCGTGTACGCATGGCTCCTGCCGCACCGAGCACCGGCCGTGCCCGCCTGGGCGGTGAGCACAGTCGTCTGATAGCTGCTGTTGACAGCCAGAGGCCTTACTGCACGCCCAGCCCCGGGATGGCACTGATCGCCGCCGGATCGAATCCGGCCAGTTGGGCGAAATGCCGCCCGCGTGCGACGTAATCGCTGTACGCACCGAAGCTGGGCGCGCCCGGCGACAGCAGCACCACACCGCCCTGCACGCCCAGCGCATCGCGTGCCAGCTGCATGGCATGCTCCAGGTCGGTGGCGGCATGCAGGCCGAAGCGACCGGTCTCGGCCAACGGCGCAAGCAGCGCATGGATGCGTGGCCCGTTGGCGCCCATCGTGACGATTTCCAGCGGTGCCTGCTGCGCCATGTGCTCGGCAAAATCCTGCCAATCCAGCCCGCGGTCGTGTCCACCGACCAGCAAGGCCACACGGCGTTGCGCAAAGCAGGCCAGCGCAGCCAGCGAGGCATGCGGTGTGGTGCTGATCGAATCGTTGACGTAGCTGATGCCGTCCACGCTGCCGAGCAACTGCAGGCGATTGGGCAATGGACGGAAGCTCAATGCGGCCGGTGCCAGTGCTGCGGCATCCAGGCCCAGCGCCTCTACTGCAGCCAGTACCGCGCACAGATTGCGGCGGTTATGTTCGCCAGGCAGCGGCACGTTGGCGGTATCGAAGATGGCCTGCTCGCCGCGATACACCAGATCGCCACGCAGGTGCCAGCCGTCGGGATGGTTGAACCAGCTCACCTCGCTGTCGGGTAGCTGCAGCCCGCGCAACAGCGGATCGGCAGCATTGAGCAGTGCGATCCGCGGCCGGCCTTCGGTCACCAGCGACAGCTTGTCGCGCACGTAGCGCGCCTCGTCGCCGTGCCAGTCCAGGTGTTCGGGAAACAGGTTCAACACCAGCGCCAGTTGCGGGCGCGCGCCACTGCGCCCGACCTCCCCGGTCTGGTAGCTGGACAACTCGATCGCCCAGTACTCAGGCGGCGGTTGCGGTGCCAGCACTTCCAGCAAGGGTTGGCCGATGTTGCCGACCAGGGCGGTGCGATGTCCGGCGCAGCGCAGCAGGTGCGCCAGCAACGCGGTGGTGGTGCTCTTGCCCTTGGTCCCGGTCACGCAGATCGCGCCGGACACGCTTCCGTCGGCCTGCGCGTGTTCGGCAAACCAGAGCGCCGTACCGCCGATGAACTGGGTGCCGTGTGCGGCAGCGGCCGTCAGCGCTTCGGCGCGATACGGACTGATACCCGGCGACTTCACCACGACCTCGAACCGGCCCAGCGCCTGCGCACTGGCTTCGGTTTCCACCTGTAACGCAGCATCGGCCAATGCATCCAGCTCGCGCGCTTCTTCGACGTTGCAAAAGACGGTCAGCGGTTGCGCGGGCAATGCGCTGCGCAGCGCGCGATAGGCAGCGCGCCCCTCGCGCCCCCACCCCCACAATGCAACCGCCCTGCCCTCAAGCTGCGAAATTCGCACGCACACGCTCCCACAGCGCCGCCGGGATACGGTGCTCGCCGTCGATGGCCATCAACGGCTCGACCTGCAGGTCCTGCGCATCCAGCTGCGGCTGGATCTCGCGGATGAAACGCTTCACCAGCGCGTCTTCCTTCCACTCGGCACGCGTTGCCAGCACCGCCATCGCCGCACGCGATTCGCGGCCTTCGCCCACGCATTCGAACGGCTTGTGGTCCTGGAACTCCAGCAGCGCATCGTAGCCGCCGGCCTGGCTGGCATCGTCGAGCAGATTCCGCCCGAAGATCTTGACCAGGCGCGTCTTGGGCATGAACGGTGCCAGCGCCAGGAACACGAAATGACACTTGGGGCAGACGCCGCACCAGCGATGCACCGGGCGCTCGCCCATGATGTGGAAGTTACGGTTGCAGCTGGAAAAATGCGCGTCGTAGTGGTCGGTCCTGGCGAACTGGCGTGCCACCGCCAGCTCCGACAGCGGCCGCAGCAGCGAGTAATAACGCAGATCGTCAGCCACGTGGCGCTGCACATACGCACCAAACGCCTGCTCGAATGCCCAACCCTTGGACCACTGGTGATTGACCTCGCCGGTGCCGGGAATCTGGCTGCCGTAGCTGGCCGAGCGCTCGTTGGAGAACACCACCTGGTCCACACCGGTCAGCAACGCCGACAGCACCAGAATCGCCGAATTCACCGCAGTGACCGGGATATGCCCGTTCCACGCACCCTGGCGATTGAGCTCGAACAACTCCGGCGCCAGCACGCGGCCGATGTTGAGTACCGGCAGGCCGGTACGCTCGGCACAGGCGCGGATAAGTTGCGAGCCGCCGATCCAGCTGACGGTCTGCTCGATGCCGGCATGTCGCAGCGCTTCGATACTGACCAGCGAATCCTTGCCGCCACCGATGGCCACCAGCGCATGCTCGCGCAAGCCCAACACAGGCGCCTGCGCAGCTGGCTGCGCAGCCACCGGGAAGTTGATCTTGCCGTGCAGGTTCAAGCCATTGCGGTAGGCGAATTCGCCAAGGCCATGCAGATAAACACTTTCCACCAGCGCGGCGGTTTCGGCATCGATACTGTAGCTGTCGATGGCGATGGTCGGTGGCACGGCGGCCTTGTAGTAACTCACGCCCGCGATGAGGTGCAGCAACTGCAAGGCCTGTTGCACGGCGGCGGCACGCGCGCCGTCCAGCACGAATGGCGCGCCGGGCACGGCAACGGTTTCCACCAGTTCCGGTCCCTGGTCGAAGGCATACACCAGCGTCGCCACGCCGGTCTGCGCGTCGAGCGCGCAGCGCACGAAACGGAAGGTGGACATCTGGTGTTTGTCGAAAGCGCTCATGGACTACCTGCAAGACCCCGTTGCCGACGCAGGTAGCGTCGGCACAGGGCATATTCAATCATGGAAAACGGCACCGCAGCCCACAGCAGCGGCAGGCAGCCGATGACGAACAACAGCAACATCACTTGCGAGCCAATCACCTGCGCATCGCCGGTGGCCGCCAATGCAACCAGCAGATACAGCAGCAATGCCGGCAGATAGCTGAGCGCACTCAACACCACCGTGCGTACTGCCATGCCACCAGCGTGCCAGGCGGACGCGGGCGCTCGCGTATCGCGCCGACGCTGCCAACGCGCGGCGCTCCATGCGCCAGCGCCCGCCGCAAGCAGCGC
Source organism: Xanthomonas sp. 4461 (assembly GCF_024806475.1). Classification (NCBI taxonomy): domain Bacteria; kingdom Pseudomonadati; phylum Pseudomonadota; class Gammaproteobacteria; order Lysobacterales; family Lysobacteraceae; genus Xanthomonas; species Xanthomonas sp. 4461. The sequence continues at coordinate 646,500 of NZ_JANTYV010000001.1, forward strand.
CGGCAGCGCCCATTTCAGGCTATCGGCCCACGGCATCCGCTGACCGGCCATGTCGATGACAGTGGAAAACACCATCGACACGCCGCCGGCCAGGGTGCTGAGCAGCACGAACTCAGCCAGCGGGCGCATCGATCACCTCTTCGCGCGGCAGCTCGCGTTGGTTGTAGGTACTGGCCATCGAATAGCCGTACGCGCCCGCGTCGGCCACCAGCACCACATCGCCCGGCGCGGTGGCAGCCGGCAGGCGGCGGCGCTTGCCGAACACGTCAGACGACTCGCAGATCGGCCCGACGATATCGAAGCTGCCATCGGCCGGCGCGTCGAGCTGGCTGAGGTTTTCGATGTCGTGCCAGGCGTCGTACAGCGCCGGGCGGATCAAGGTGTTCATGCCCGCATCCAGTCCGACGCGTTGCACGCCATCCTTTTCGATCACCTGGGTGACGCTGGCCAGCAACACGCCGGCCTCGGCCACCAGGTAGCGGCCCGGCTCGATCGCCAGCCGATAGCCCGGATGCACGGCCTTGACCTCGGCCAGGCCCTTGGCCCACACATCAAGATCGAACGGTTCGTCCTCGGCGCTGTACGGAATCGGCAGACCGCCGCCGATATCGATGGTTTCCACCGTGCCGATACGGCGGGCGAAGCCGGCCAGTTCGTCGTACATCATGCGCCAGTGCTCGCCGGTCTCCACGCCACTGCCCAGGTGCGCATGCACGCCGGTGATGGTGACCTCCAACGTGCGCGCCACTTCAACGAACTCATCCACACGCGTGGACGAGAGACCGAACTTGGAGGCCTTGCCACCGGTATTGACCTTCTCGTGATGCCCATCGCCATGCCCCAGGTCGATGCGCAACCACACGTTGCGGCCGCGGAACACCTCCGGCCAACGCCGCAACGCTTCGACGTTGTCCACGGTGACGGTCACGCCCAGCGCGAACCCGGCTTCGTATTCGGCCTTCGGCGCGAAGCTCGGCGTAAACAGCACCCGGCGCGGCGACAGCTCCGGCAAGGTGTCGAACACGCGGCGCAACTCGCCGTGGGAGACGCATTCCAGCCCGAACCCGGCCTGTTCCAGCGCCATCAGGATCGCCGGATGCGCATTGGCCTTGATCGCGTAATAACGCTGATCCACCGCCGCGATCTGCGCCAGTGCGTGCGCCCGCGCACGCACGGTGGGCAGGTGATATGCATAGCGCGGCGTGCCGGCCTTGGACAGCGTCAGCAGATGCGCGCGCTCGGCATGCCACCACGGCGTGGGCCGCGGACGCACCGAGCCGATGATCTGCCGCCAGCGCGGGCCGAACACCTCGCCCTCGCTCACCGGCATCGCGCCGCTGTCGATCAATTCCGCATGCAGGATCGGCAGCAAACCGTCGGCATCGGCTTCGTCGATGACGAAGGTCAGGTTCAGGTCGTTGGACGACTGCGAAATCATGTGCACGCGTTCCTGCCCGAACGTGGCCCATACGTCCGACAGTTTGTGCAGCAGCGAGCGCATGCCGCGCCCGACCAGGGTGATCGCCGCGCAAGGCACGATGATCTTGACCTTGCAGATCTGCGACAGGTCGGCCGACAGCGCAGCCAGTACATCGGTGTTGACCAGGTTCTCCGACGGATCCAGCGACACGGTGACATTGGTCTCGGCCGAACCGATCAGGTCCACCGACAGGCCGTGCTTCTTGAACAAGGTAAACACATCGGCCAGAAAGCCCACCTGCTGCCACATGCCGATGCCTTCCATCGACACCAGCACGATGCCGTTGCGGCGGCTGATCGCCTTGACGCCAAGTACCGGCTCGGCATTGCCGTCGATGCTGGTGCCCGGCAGATCGGGGCGCTCGGTATCCAGGATCGCCATCGGCACGCCGGAATCGCGGCACGGCTTGATCGAGCGCGGGTGCAGCACCTTGGCGCCGGTGGTGGCGATTTCCTGCGCCTCGTAATAGTCCAGGCGGGTCAGCAGGCGCGCGTCCGGCACTTCCTTCGGGTTGGCGCTGAACATGCCGGGCACATCGGTCCAGATTTCCACCCGGCTGGCGCCGAGCAACGCACCGAAATACGCCGCCGAGGTATCCGAACCGCCACGCCCCAGGATCGCGGTGCCGCCATCGGCGTGCCGCGAAATGAAACCCTGGGTGATCAACAGCCGCGTGGGCTGCGCATCGAAGCGCGCGCGCCAGTCGGCATCGGACTGCCATTGGCAGGACACCGACAGGCGCTTGGACCATTCGCTCTGATTGGGCTGCGGCGGCAACGCCGACAACCACTGCCGCGCATCCAGCCAGCCCATGTCCAGGCCACTGGCATGCAGATACGCCGCACCGATGGTGGAGGACAGCAATTCGCCCTGCCCCAGCACCTCGGCCTGCCAATCGAGCGTACGCGTGGCAGCGCGCGCATCGGCAACCAAGGCGTGCAGTGCTGCCAGCCGCTCGCCGAGAACCGTATCGGCGTCGAGCTCGAGCTCGGCCAGAAAGTCGCGATGGCGTTGTTCCAGCGCTGCCACGCGCTGTGCGCTATCGGCAGCGCCATCGGCGATGGCGGTCAGTTCGTTGGTCACGCCCGAGAGCGCGGACACCACCACCAGCACGCGGCCGCCGGTTTCGTTCGCCCGTTTGCTCGCCAGTTTTCCAATCGTGTCCCAGCGATGACGACGCGACACCGAGGTGCCGCCGAACTTGAGGACGATCCAACGATCGGTAGTGTGGGGAGCTGACATGGAGTAGGCGTTTATGATGGGGGAAAGAAGCCGGGATGCCGGGCGGAACCTCCGATTCTACTGCCAATGGCGCGCATCTGACCCCGCGTGTGGTCGCACTCCGCAGCGCCGCTTTGCATCGCGGCAACGGTTTGCGCTGCAACCATCCGCACTTTTCACACCACCGAGATCGCATCGAGCATGAGCAAGCACCGTTACCTGCAACTGGATGTCTTCGCCAGCCGCACCGGCTCCGGCAATCCGCTGGGCGTGGTGTTCGACGCTGGCGCGTTGTCGGCCGAGCAGATGCAGCAGATCGCCGCATGGCTGAACCTGTCGGAGACGATTTTCTTTGTGCCCGTCAGCGCGCCGGATGCCGACTATCACATCCGCATCTTCACTCCACGCGCAGAGCTGCCGTTTGCCGGCCACCCCAGCGTCGGCGCGGCGTGGGTCGCGGCAACCCATGGATTGACCGGCTACAAGGCCGACGGCCGGCTGCACCAGCAATGCGCGGCCGGCGTATTGCCGGTGGACGTGTTCGACCGCCACGGCGCGTTGCAGGTGCGGCTGCGCGCGCCACGCGCACGCGTCATCGCAACCGGCGACACCCACACGGCCGCATTGCAGGCGGCCTGCGCCGGATTGCGGGTGACAGCGCAGCCGGCAGCGCTCTGGAACAACGGCCCGAACTGGTGGCTGCTGGAGCTGGCCGATGCCGCGGCGGTGCGTCAGGCCGCGCCGGATCTTGCCGCCATCACCCGCCTGACCCAGGCCAGCGCCGCCACCGGGCTGGCCATTTACGCAACCGCGCAGGACGGCGACGCAGATCTGGTGGTGCGCGCGTTCTGCCCCGGCGACGGCGTTCCCGAAGACCCGGTGACCGGCAGCGCCAATGCCTGCATCGCCGCGCGCCTGCATGGCGAAAACCGCCTGCCGGGCGAAGCGGCGCGTTATGTCGCCAGCCAGGGCCGCGAGGTCGGCCGCGATGGTCGCATCCACGTGGAAGTGGACGATGCAGGCGAAATCTGGATTGGCGGAACGACGCTGCAGGTGATCGACGGCCGCATCGATTGGTAAGCTGCCGCGCCCTGTTCGCGGATCCGCCACCATGACCACCCGCCGTTTCCTGCAACTGGATGTGTTCTCCGCCCGCCCCGGCAGCGGCAATCCGCTGGCGGTGGTGCTGGATGCGCAGGGTCTGGACGATGCGGCCATGCAGGCGATCGCCCGCTGGACCAAGTTGCCGGAAACCACCTTCGTCTTTCCTGCGGCCGATGCGCACAGCAGCTACCGGCTACGGATGTTTTCGCCGCAAAAAGAGGTCCCGTTCGCCGGACACCCCAGCGTGGGCACGGCGCATGCGGTGCTCGACGCCGGGCAGGCCGCGCCGGACGATGGCCTGCTGGTGCAGGACGGCATTGCCGGGCAGTTGCCGCTGCGCGTGGAGCAGATCGATGGCCACCGCAGCATTGCCATCCGCACGCCGCGCGCACTTGTTGCCGAACAGGTGGACGTCGACGACCCGCGGCTGCGCGATGCGCTGCGCGGCTGGCCGCTAGGCACCCTGCCGCCTGCGTTGATGGATGGGGGGCGCACCTGGTGGGTGGTGGAACTGGCCAGTGAAGCGGCATTGCGCAGCCTGCAACCGGACTGGGATGCGATCGCGACACTGGCCGAAGCCACCGGCAGCATGGGTGTATTCGCCTACGCGCGTGCCGCTCAGGCAGGCAGCTACGATCTGGCGGTGCGCGCCTTTGTCGGCAACGGCCGGCGTTTCGAAGATGCGGCCTCCGGTGCGGCCAATGCCGTGCTCGCGGCCTGGCTGGACAGCCGCCACGCGCTGCCCGGCAGAGACCGGCGTTACGTGGTCAGCCAGGGCCGCGAGATCGGCTTCGATGCGCTGCTGGAACTGCGTATCGACAGCAACGGCGACGTGTGGTCGGGCGGCCAGGTACAGACGGTGATTCGCGGGACCTTGGACTGGGGCTGAGCGCCACGAACTGCGTACTGCGGGCGTCGCCGTATCCGCCAGATCTGACGCGGGCGGTTTAACGGCAACCCCGAAAGAAACTCTTCTGCGCCGGGAACTCGGCCCGATCACCATCCATCGCATGACGCGCCTGCGTTCGGCAGTCAAAGCCGGGGAAGTTTGCCAACTGTCGAATGCGACGCACCAGCGAACACTCTGCGCAAACGCTTACCTGCCCCATCCTGGCAAGAAAAAACGCTGCGGTCTCCCGCAGCGTTTTTTACAAGAAGCCTGGACGCAATCAATCAGTCGGGGCGTACATCCACGCGTACACGGATCCGGTCGCCCGGGTTGTAGTCGCTGCGCGTGTGGTAGGTGCGGCCGGCATATTCGTACGTCACGTCGTAGCCATCCACACGCTCGCGCGTGGTGCGGTACGACACAGGCTCGCAGACGCTGACATTGCCCTGGTAGGTGCGGTGATTGGCTTCGTAGATCGAGCGACCTGCCGCCACGCCGGCCATGGTGCCAACAGCCGTACCGACAAGACGTCCGTTGCCGCCGCCGACCTGGCTGCCGAGCACCGCGCCGGCGATACCGCCGATCACGCTGGCGACGCCGCGGTTGGAGGCATTGGGCGCGCCATAGCTGCCGCCGTCGCGATAGTAGCCATCATTGCTGGTGTAGTACCCATCGGAAGGGCGGTTGTAGCAACGCTCGCTGCTGCGCTCGTTGTAGGAGTCGGACACGATGATCGGGTCCACGCGTACGACGCGCGCGTATTCGTAACGGCCGTCCTCGTAGCCGCCGCGATCGTTGTCGCGGTAGCCGCTGTCGTAGCGCTGCGCCGTTGCATTGCCCGCCACGGCCAGACCCATTACCAGAGCACCAAGCACAAGAGTTTTCATTGCGGCAGCTTCACAGGGAGGACACGCTGCCGATGCTCGGCCTGTTGCGGTGAAACCGCCCTGAACCGAACAGGCCGTGCAAAGGCCTATTCAGGTTGCCGCCAGCTGCGCCCGCCGGCATGGTCCGCCGACGCGCGCAGCTTCACGCTGGATCAGTTGGAAAATTCGCTTTCCAGACTGATCGGCACGGCGCTCAGCGCCTTGGACACCGGGCAATTCTTCTTGGCGGTGTCGGCCAGCTCGCGGAACTTGGCTTCGTCGATACCGGGCACCACGGCCTTGAGTTTCAGGCGGATCTGCGACAGTTGCGGGCCACCTTCCATCGACAGGTCGACATCTGCACGGGTGTCCAGCGAGGTCGGCGGGAAACCGGCTTCGGTCAGCTGCGCCGACAGCGCCATGGTGAAGCACCCCGCGTGCGCGGCAGCGATGAGTTCTTCCGGATTGGTGCCCTTCTCGTCGCCGAAGCGGCTGCTGAAGGCGTAGCGGGTGTTCTCCATCAAGCCGCTCTGCGGCGTGCTGAGCTGACCCTTGCCGGTCTTGAGGTCGCCTTCCCAGTGAGCGGTGGCGTGACGCGAAATACCCATTGCGATCTCCTGCGATTGAAAGGGACCGTCACCATAGGCGAGCGGGTGTTAGGGCTTGGTGCTTGTTGCCGGGATTGAGGATTGAGGATTGAGGATTGAGGATTGAGGATTGAGGATTGAGGATTGAGGATTGAGGATTGAGGATTGGGGATTGGGGATTGGGGATTGGGGATTGGGGATTGGGGATTGGGGATTGGGGATTGGGGATTCGGGATTGGCAAGAGCGGGCGCTGCCTTGAGCGAGTGATTGCGCTGCCAACGCGCAGGCTGGCGGGGCTGACCACAAATTGCTAACAACAACCTAGACGATGTAGTTGGCGCGAACGAGCCTGTGCGTCTGCGCGGTGGGGCTCGATTCGGGACACTGGCTGCGCGCGGCCAGTGGCTGCGTGGCGATGGTAACGGGGCTCTTGCTCAGACCCCGGCGTGCTGCCGCGATGCGCGCCTGCGTGTTGGTAAAAATAAACGGGCACAGCGACCGCTGTCGCTGCGCCCGGGGCGCCATGCATCCTTCGCACGCACCGCATGTGCGATGCGTGCGAGCGTACGTACGAGCTATCAACCCAGCAGGGTTTCCAGCACCGCCATGCGCACGGCGACGCCGTTGGCGACCTGACGCAGCACGCACGATTGCGCGCCGTCGGCGACCTCGTCGGTGATTTCCACGCCGCGGTTGATCGGGCCCGGATGCAACACCGCGGCGTCGCGGCCGGCGCGCGCCAGACGCTCGCGGGTCAGGCCGTAGTCGCTGTGGTATTGCTCCAACGACGGCACCAGGCCTTCTTCCATGCGTTCGCGTTGCAGGCGCAACATCATCAAGGCGTCGGCACCTTCCAGCATCGCGTCGAAATCCTGGCCGACCACGCAGCCGTCCAGCATGTCGTCATCGGGCAACAGACTCGCCGGGCCACATACGCGGATCTCGCCAGCGCCCAGCGTGCGCAGGGCGTGCAGGTCCGAACGCGCAACGCGCGAATGCTTCACGTCGCCAACGATCACGACCTTGAGCTTGGAAAAATCGGTGCCTTTGGCCTGGCGCAGGGTCAGCATGTCGAGCAGGCCCTGGGTCGGATGTGCGCTACGTCCGTCGCCGGCGTTGATCAGTGCAGTGCCCTCGCCTGCGGCCTCGGCCAGTGCCTGCACCGCGCCGTCGTCCGGATGGCGCACCACGAAGCCGCGCACGCCCATCGCCTCGAGATTCTTCAAGGTGTCGCGCGCGGTCTCGCCCTTGCGCGTTGAGGAGGTGGACGCGTCGAAATTGAGCACGTCCGCACCCAATCGCTGCGCGGCCAGATGAAATGAGCTGCGCGTGCGCGTGGACGGCTCGAAAAACAGCGTGCAGACCGCAGTGCCGGCAAGCACGTTGCGCTTGCCGACCCGGCCGACTGCGGCATCGCGGATCTGGCCGGCACGGTCGAGCAGCTGCAGCAGCGTCGTGCGCGGCAGTCCTTCCAGGGTGAGCAGGTGACGCAGGCGTCCGTCCGAATCGAGTTGCATGGTGGTCGTCATCGCAGGTCGGGAATCAAGGGAGAAGAGTGGCTTGGTCGGGCGCGGCCAACCAGCGTTCGACGATCACGGCCGCCGCCATGGCGTCCAGCGCGTCGGCATCGCGGCGGCGCTTGCGCCCATCGGCGCGTTCGCGCGCGAACCGCTGCGCGGCTTCGACCGAACTGGAGCGCTCGTCGATCAGGACGACCGGCAACGCATAGCGCGCGCGCAATTGCCGGGCGAAGGCATGCGCGCGCTTGCGTGCGGGTTGATCCTTGTCGTCCAGCGTGAGCGGGTCGCCAACCACCAGACCGTTTGGCCGCCACTCCTTGTGCACGCGATCCAGCGCGACCCAGTCCGGGCCGTTGGCATGCACATTGATGACCGCGACTGCACGCGCACCGGCACCCAGTGCGGTACCGACCGCCACGCCGATCCGGCGCGACCCCACGTCGAAGCCCAGCACCGTGCCGTCGGAGCGGATTGCGCCCGCCTCAGGCATGCCCGGAATAATCCGTGAGCCGGAACAGGTCCACACCGATGCGCCCGGCGGCGGTCTGCCAGCGATCTTCCAGCGCGGTGGCGAACAGCACGTTGGCATCCGATGGCGCGGTCAGCCAGCTGTTTTCGCCCAATTCGAACTCCAGCTGGCCCGCCCCCCAGCCCGCGCAGCCGAGCGCCACCAGCGCATTGCGCGGGCCTTCGCCGGCGGCCATGGCTTCCAGAATGTCGCGCGAGGTGGTCAGAAACACGCCCTGCCCCACTTCCAGACTGGAATCCCATTCGCGCGCATCGTCATGGATCACAAAGCCGCGCTCCGGGTGCACCGGCCCGCCGCTGAGCACGATCTGCTCGCGCAGCTGCGCGTCGTCGGTGTCGATGCCCATCTGCGACAGCACTTCGCCCAGCGTGTACTCCGATGGCCGGTTGACCAGCACGCCCATTGCGCCGTTCTCGTCGTGCTGGCAGATCAGCGCGACGCTGCGCGAAAACGTGGGATCGGACAGCGCCGGAAGCGCGATCAGCAGTTGGTTGGCCAGAGGCGTGGGCAAAACAGACATGGCCGCATTCTAGCCGTTCGTTCCGCCGCGCGCAGAGCCGCTGCCATACTTGCCGTCTATCGCGTGCCAAGGACCGACGATGCTGCCCACACCTGGAACCTTCCCCGCGCTCCCCGACGCGCCACTGCCCCGCCAGACCCGCGTCTTTATCGTGCTGGTCGCGCTACTGCAGGGCGGCCTGCTGTATCTGGCCGCAGTGGGCCAACAGCATGGCGTGTGGCCCTTCGCCGAACTGGGCGCCCGAATCTGCTGGTACACCGTGGTGACGATCGTGCCCAGCCTCGTGCTGCTGAGCGTGCAGGATCTTCGCGACTGGCGCCTGTGGCAGCACGTGGCGGCAAGCACACTGGTGCTGGCTGCCCTGAGCAGTTGGGCGGCGTGGAGCAGCACCGGGGCACCGGCCCTGCAGGTGGCCCGGGTCCTTGGACCGTTCGGCCTCACCATCACCGTCGGCTGGTTCGTCGCGCTGCCCTGGATGCAGCATCGGCAACTGCACGGCCATTGGCGGGCCGGTTACCGCGATCTGTTCGAACACGCCTGGCAGAACGGCCTGACCCTGGCGCTGGCGCTGCTGTTCGTGGGCGTGTGCTGGATGGTGCTGGGGCTGTGGGCCAGCCTGTTCGCGTTGGTCAAGATCAAGTTCTTTACCGAACTGTTCCGCGAACAGGCCTTCGCCTATCTGGCGACCGGTGCCATCACCGGGCTGGGCATCCTGATCGGGCGCACCCAGCACCGTGCGGTGCAGGTGCTGCGGCAGATCCTGTTTTCCCTGTGTACCGGCCTGCTTCCGCTGCTGGCAGGCATCGCGCTGCTGTTCCTGCTGGTGTTGCCGTTCACCGGGCTGCAGGCGCTCTGGCAGACCCGTTCGGCTGCGGCGATCCTGCTGAGCCTGGTGTTCGGGCTGGTGCTGTTCACCAATGCGGTGTACCAGGATGGCAGTGGGCTGCCGCCGTATCCGCGCTGGTTGCGCCGAATGATCGAGGCCGGCCTGCTCAGCCTGCCGCTGCATGCGGCGCTGGCCGCATACGCGGTGGGCCTGCGCATTGCGCAGCACGGCTGGACCGGCGAACGCATCTGCGCGGCGTTGCTGGCCGCGCTGGCGCTTGCATATGCCAGCGCCTACGCGTTCGCGGTGCTGCGGCCGCGCGCCGATCGCTGGTTACCGCAGCTGGCCGGCGGCAACATGGCGTTGTCGTGGGTGGTGATCGGGCTGGCAGTGCTGGTCAATACACCGCTGCTCGACCCCTATCGCATCACTGTACGCAGCCAGATGCAGCGCCTTGCCGACGACACGCCCGACACCCTGCAACAGAATCTGGAATTTCTGCGTTTCGACAATGGACGCCGCGGCTATCTGGCCGTGCAGTCGTTGCGCGTGACTCCCCCCTTTGCCGGCAGCCCCGAGCGCAAGCAGAAGCTGGAGCGGCTACTGGCTCGCACCAGCCGCTGGGGAGGCAGTGAGACGGTAGAAGACCAGGTAGAAGACCAGAAGGACAAGCAGCTGACCGACCTGACCCAGATCCGCCAGCATGTGAGCGTGGCTGCCGGCCAGACAGAGCCGCCGGCGGACTGGTGGCACTACCTGGTGAGGTCCAAGACGCTCTGGGGAGCGTGCACGCAGGGCAACAGCAATTGCGTTGTCAGCAGCAGCGACCTCGATGGCGACGGCGAGCTCGACGTTCTGCTATGCAATCTCGGAGCAGACCATACGGTTGCCTGCGAACTGCAGACCCGCAACCGCCATGGCTGGTATCAAGCCGGTACGGCACAGCTCTATTCCCTCGACGGCGCGGCCATGAGTGAAGTGAGCCAAGCGCTACGCAACGGCCAGCTACAGACGCAGCCCACTCGCTGGCCGGACCTGGCGCTGCCGGGGGGCCGACGCATCCACATCAGCCCCAACGAAGCAGGCATCCGGCCGGGACCTCGACCATGAGCGGCTACTGCAGCATCGCGCCCGGCCACCCGGTACACGGGCATTACCACGACCACGAATATGGGTTCCCGCAGCGCGAAGAACGCGAACTGTTCGAACGCCTGGTGCTGGAAATCAATCAGGCCGGATTGAGTTGGGAAACCATCCTGCGCAAACGCGGCAATTTCCAGCAGGCCTACGACGGGTTCGACGTGGATACCGTCGCGGCCTATGGGCAGGCCGACGTTGCGCGCCTGATGAGCGACGCCGGCATCATCCGCAACCGCCTCAAGATCCTGGCCGCCATCCACAATGCGCAGGTCATCCAGACCTTGCGCCGTTCGCATGGCAGTTTTGCGCAATGGCTGGATGCGCAGCATCCGCTCGACAAGCCGGCCTGGGTCAAACTGTTCAAGAAGACCTTTCGCTTCACCGGCGGCGAAATCACCGGCGAATTCCTGATGAGCCTGGGCTACCTGCCCGGCGCACATCATGCGCAATGCCCGGTGTTCAAACGGATCGCCAAACTCAAGCCGGCCTGGATGCAGGTGAAATAAGCGCGGCTGACAATACCTAGCGAGCAGTCGTCCGGTGGGAAGGGACGGCGCACTCAGAACCGGCGTGTATGAGGGGTACATGCTGCACCGGGCAGCGGCCGCGCCCGTCTGCCGGTGAGGACTGTCGTTCTGCCCGCTCCAAGTCGGCGGCATTGGCTACGGGTGTCTGACAACACGCCTGGGCGATGCAACAGGCAGGGTCACGTCGCTGGAGGAGGCCGGCACTGATTCGGCTCCCTGCGCCTCCATGGCGATACGCCGCGTTACGCCAGCGGTTAGCGCGATGCCATGCAGAGCCCTTCGCGGCACGCATCGATGCCCCGGACATGGCGGCAAACAGGAGGATGCGACCCGCCTCGATACAAGCGCACTCAAGCGTGCAGCGCGAGCCATGTCGCTACTTCGACAACGACATGAGGTGCATGCGTCGTTCTACAAGGCTTGCCAACCGATTGCCCGTAGCGCATCCGGGCGCGACTGGGTATTGCAGACAAGGCGTCATCGCGCCCGGGTGCGCTCCTACGTGGGGAGCGAGGACCTCGCCGGACCGGTCACACACCCATATAGCGGTGCGGGCGGTGGTTGAACATCAGCACCAGGCTCAGCATCAGCGCACCCAGCGCCGAGTACAGCAACTTGTCCGGCTTCAAAACGAAGAAGGCCACCACCATCAGCATCGCATCGAAGCTCATCTGCACCTTGCCTGCGCTCAAGCCGCGTTCGCGCTGCAAGTACACCGCCAGGATGCCGATTCCGCCCAGGCTGCCGCGGTGACGGATGAAGAACAGGATGCCCAGCCCGGCCAGCGCGCCGCCGACAATGGCCGCAAACGCGGTGCTCATGTGCGCGTACTCGGCCCAGCGCGGAAGCAGATCGGTCAAGGCGCCGCAGGCACCGACCGCGGCGAAGGTCTTCAAGGTGAACTCCCAGCCCATGCGGCGCACGCTCAGCCAGTAGAACGGCAGATTGACCAGCACGAACACCACGCCAAAATTCCAATGCAACGCGTAGTGCAACAGGAAGGCGACGCCGGCCATGCCGCCGATCATCAGCCCGCCCTTGGCGAAGATCGCCAGGCCGAGCGAGGCGACCAACGTGGCCAGCACCATGCCCTGCACGTCCTCGGCCACCGAGTGGTGATACGCATGGTCGTCGGCCGTGGTCCCCGCCGAATCCGGTGGTGGCGTCAACGGCCCGGAGGTGACCACGGTGCCGTCGTCGGGCAACGGTTCTTGCTCCGGACGGAGATCGGAATCGGGAAGGCTCACGGGTCTGGGCACTGCAGTGGGGTGCGATATTAGACACTATCGGCCACCGCGGTTACATCTGAAACAGCAGTGCTTGCCATGCAAGCGTGAGGAAGCGGCGGAAGAACTGGCACGCCCGCGTCGGCCGGCCAGCACACCACTGTGCGCCACGACCAGACGCAATGCGGGGCTCCGGACGGGAGGTCTTCACCGGGTAACTGGCAACACGCGATCCGCCACTGCGGATCGGCTCAGCGACTCAGCTGCATCAGCGCAATCGCCAGCGCAGCAAGCGCGCTGAGCGTGAACAACAGTCCACCACTGACCAGCCATAGGATGCTCAGCAGGGTGAAACGCTCGCGGTGCCATTCCGGAATGCCCTGCGCACGCTTGAAGCGTCGCAGCCGCGTATTGACCACGGTAATCGGCAGCCAGCCCAACACCAGGAAGAACGGGCGCGATTTTTCGGAGAACGTCAGCAGCAACAACGCGATGAAGACCACTGCGCACAGCCTGAAAAGCCAGCGGGATCGTCCCTGCAGTCCAATACACTGCCCCAGTAGCCTGAAGCAGCTCATCACCCAAAGCGGCGCAAGCCCCGCCCGCCAGACCGGCCATATGCTCGGACGTCCTGTAATCGCGCGTAACGCAATCCAGTTGCGGTAGAACCAGTAGCCGCCGTAGGCCCCGAAGCTGGCGACGAACATCGCAACCAGCTTCCAGTTGGAGGGCGCAAACAGCAGCGCCAGCGGATCGTGCGCCCAGCGCTGCGCCAGCGGATCGTCGACATCGTGCGTTGCGCTGGCAGCTTCCACGACGTGTCCCTGCGTCATTCCGGAAACCTCACCGAACCTCGGCGATCTCCACGCCATCGAGCCCCTGCGACAGCGTCTTGGCGTCGCCGCCCTGCGAGAGCTTGATGCGCAGGCGCACCTCGTTCTGCGAGTCGGCGTAACGCAGCGCGTCTTCGTAGCTGATTTCACCGGCCTGGTAGAGCTCGAACAGGCTCTGATCGAAGGTGCGCATGCCCAGGTTGGTGGACTCCTTCATGATCTCCTTGAGCTTGTGGATCTCGCCATCGCGGATGTAATCCTGCACCAGCGGCGTGCCCAGCATGATCTCCATCGCCACACGGCGACCGCGCCCATCCGGGGTCGGAATCAGCTGCTGCGCCACCACGCCCTTGAGGTTCAGCGACAGATCCATCAGCAGCTGATTGCGGCGGTCTTCCGGGAAGAAGTTGATGATGCGGTCCATCGCCTGGTTGGCGTTGTTGGCGTGCAGCGTGCACAGCACCAGGTGGCCGGTCTCGGCGAAGGCGATCGCGTGGTCCATGCCCTCGCGGGTGCGCACCTCGCCGATCATGATCACGTCCGGCGCCTGGCGCAGGGTATTTTTCAGCGCATTTTCCCAGCTGTCGGTATCGATGCCGACTTCGCGCTGGGTGATGATGCAGCCCTCATGCTTGTGCACGAATTCGATCGGGTCTTCGATGGTGATGATGTGCCCGGTGGAATTCTGGTTGCGGTAACCGATCATCGCTGCCAGCGAGGTCGACTTGCCGGTACCGGTGGCGCCGACGAAGATGATGATCCCACGCTTGGTCATCGCCAGCGTCTTGATCACCGGCGGCAGGCTCAGCTCTTCGACAGTGGGAATGCGCGTCTCGATCCGGCGCAGCACCATGCCTACCTGGTTACGCTGGTAGAAACAGCTGACACGGAAACGCCCGACCCCGGACACGCCGATGGCGAAGTTGCACTCGTGGGTCTTTTCGAACTCTTCGCGCTGCGAGGGCGTCATCACGTTCAACACCAGATCGCGGCTCTGCTGCGCGGTCAATGGCGTCTGCGTGATCGGGCTGATCTTGCCGTGCACCTTGATCGCCGGCGGCATGCCGGAGGTAATGAACAGGTCCGACGCCTTCTGGTGCGCCATCAGCTTGAGGAAGGAGGTGAAGTCGATGGTGCTCATGGCGTGCTCCTTCGGAGCCGGGAATGGGGAATCGAGAATCGGGAATTGGAAAAGCCAGCAGCCGGGAGCCGGGACCGGTCAGGAAACCTGCTGTTGCGATTCCCGATTCCCGATTCCCGAATCACTCGAATATCCGCTTATCCTTGGCGTATTCACGGGCCTGGTTGCGCGTGATCAGGCTACGCTTGACCAGATCCTGCAGATGCTGGTCCAGCGTCTGCATGCCGTACTGCTGACCGGTCTGGATCGACGAATACATCTGCGCCACCTTGTCCTCGCGGATCAGGTTGCGGATCGCCGGGGTGCCGACCATGATTTCCCAGGCTGCGGTACGCCCGCCGCCCACTTTCTTGAGCAATGCCTGCGAAATCACCGCGCGCAGCGACTCGGACAGCATCGAGCGCACCATCGGCTTTTCGCCGGCCGGGAACACGTCGATGATGCGGTCGATGGTCTTGGCCGCCGAGCTGGTGTGCAGGGTACCGAACACCAGGTGACCGGTTTCCGCAGCGGTGAGCGCCAGGCGGATGGTTTCCAGGTCGCGCAACTCGCCAACCAGGATGATATCCGGGTCTTCGCGCAAGGCCGAGCGCAGCGCTTCGTTGAAGCCGTGCGTATCGCGGTGCACCTCGCGCTGGTTGATCAGACACTTCTGCGAGGTGTGCACGAATTCGATCGGATCCTCGACGGTGAGGATGTGGCCGTATTCGTTCTTGTTGATGTAGTCGATCATGCCGGCCAGCGTGGTCGACTTGCCCGAACCGGTCGGCCCGGTGACCAGGATGAGGCCCTGCGGCTGGTCGATCAGCTGGCGGAAGATCGGCGGGCAGCCCAGGTCTTCCAGCGTCAGCACTTCGGACGGAATGGTGCGGAACACCGCACCAGCGCCACGGTTCTGGTTGAACGCATTGACGCGGAAGCGCGCCAGCGAGGGAATCTCGAACGAGAAGTCGACCTCGAGGAACTCTTCGTAATCGCGCCGCTGCTTGTCCGACATGATGTCGTACACCAGCGCGTGCACCTGCTTATGGTCCAACGCCGGAATATTGATGCGACGGACATCGCCATCGACACGGATCATCGGCGGCAGCCCTGCAGACAGGTGCAGGTCCGATGCCTTGTTCTTGACAGAAAACGCCAATAGTTCAGCGATATCCATGCGCTGCTTGTCCCCTAGGCTGCGATTGGAAGGTACTCCCCGGTCGGCAGTATAGCGTTCTGGCTGCTGGCGGGAAGCGGCTTGCCACCGGTTCAGGCCGGCAGCGCCACGCGGGGCTGAAGGCGTTGGTTTTTGGTCATGGCAGGGGGCGGCGACTGCCCGCTTCAGGCCCAGCCAGGCTGGGTGGCTCACAGGAATCGACCGCACCGCCCGCCTCACCGCGGCATTGGGGGCTGGTGCGCGCTGCCGCGGTCAGCGCGGTCACGGCGCGCTGGAAGCAAGCCACCGGGGGCGTCACACTAGCGCTCCTGCTTCTTTCTGGATCGCCACGTGCCGGCTTCGTCGCTGCAGCAGATTCTCGATGCCATCCATGCCGCAGCAGCCGAGCATGCGCGTGCCGACGTCCGCTTGCTGGCGGTGTCCAAGACCAAGCCGGCCGATGCCGTCGCCGCGTTGGCTGCGCAAGGCCAGCGCGCCTTCGGCGAAAACTACGTGCAGGAAGCGCAGGCCAAGATCACCGCGTTGCGCGAGCTGGGGCTGGAATGGCACCTGATCGGCCACCTGCAATCCAACAAGGCCGATATCGCTAGCCAATGTTTCGACTGGGTGCAGACCGTGGACCGCGCCAAGTTGATCCCGCTGCTGGCGCGCCATCGCCCGGACGACTGCGCGCCATTGAACGTGCTGATCCAGGTCAATATCGACGATGAGGACAGCAAGTACGGGTGCGCCCCCGATGCCATCGACCGCCTGGCCGACGCCATCGCACTGCAGCCGCGGCTGCAATTGCGCGGTCTGATGGCGATCCCGGCACCGTTCCCGGACCAGGCAAGACGCAATGCGGCGTTCGCGCGCATGCAGGACCTGTTCGCGCAGCTGCAGCAGCGCCATCGGCAGGTGGATACCTTGTCGATGGGCATGAGCGCGGACTTTGTCGAAGCGATCGCGGCCGGGGCCACCATGGTGCGCGTGGGCACGGCGCTGTTCGGTGCGCGTGCTCCCTCGCCCGCTGCCTCCGCCTGAGCTGCCTCGCGGATCGCCCCATCCATTCCCAATGACTAGAGGTGCCGCAATGACCCTGCCCACGCCGCCTGCGCCGTCGTCCGCCACTGCCGGGCTGGTCGCCTTCATCGGTGGCGGCAACATGGCGCGCAGCCTGATCGCCGGGCTGATCCGGCAAGGCGTGCCGGCTGCCAGCCTGCGCGTCGCCGAGCCGGTCGCCGAGCTGCGCAGCGGGTTGTCGCGCGACTTTGGCGTGCATGTGGTCGAAAGCGCGCGCGACGCTGCCGATGGTGCGGCCACCTGGGTGCTGGCGGTCAAACCGCAGGTCATGCCAAGCGTCTGTACGCAGCTGGCCGAGCTCGCACAAGCGCAGCAGCCGCTATTGCTGTCGATTGCAGCCGGGATCACCGCAACCCAGTTGCAGCGCTGGAGCGGCGGCAACACGGCGGTGGTCCGCGCGATGCCCAACACCCCCGCGCTGCTCGGCGCCGGCGTCACCGGGCTGTATGCCACCGCACGCGTTTCCGATGCGCAGCGCGCACAGGCAACCCGGTTGCTGGAAAGCGCCGGCGTGACGGTGTGGATCGACGACGAAGCGCAAATGGACGCGGTGACTGCCGTCTCCGGCAGCGGCCCGGCTTACGTCTTCTTGCTGGCCGAAGCGATGGAGGCGGCAGCACTGGCGCAAGGCCTGCCGGCCGATACCGCGCGCACCCTGGTCCTGCAAACCCTGCTTGGCGCCTCGCGCATGCTCACCGAATCGGGTGAAGCACCGCAGGTCCTGCGCCGTCGCGTGACCTCGCCCAACGGCACCACGCAGGCGGCGATCGAAACATTCCAGGCAGGTGGATTCGAAGCGCTGACGGCGCGCGCAATCGCCGCAGCGACCGAACGCGGCCGCAGCTTGTCGGCGGCCAACGATTAGTCGGCAGCGGCTTGCGCGAGCGCTTCGCTGGCTGCATGGGCAATCGCGACGGGTCGCGCTAATCGACGTCCTGACCCGCAACAAGTCGCCACCCGCCGCAGGCATCTAGCGTCAGGCACTAGGCGGCCTCCCACGCAACGTCTCGCTTTGCAATCGATGCCAATACACGCTTGCCAAGCGGTCGCCCGCGGCTTTTTCGACATCTCGCGGCGATACAGCCGCCGTCGGCAGCAGAGCGGATCGATCAATGCGCAGCCGGTTGGCGCGCGCAGTGCGACCGTAGCCTTGCGCGACGACCTGCTGCCCTGCGTCAGATCCGACACATGCCTGCGCGCTGCACGCGTGCCGCACCGCGTTTTACGCAGGTTTTTACGCCGCTGGTGAACGAACCCCCGTCGAAAGATGCTTTTTTGTGTTGTTTCATCGTTTGCCTATTGGCGGCGCGCAGCAGTTGCCCTACATTTCGCGTTGCCGACTGGGTCGGCAGACCCAACACCACCAACGAATACGGAACGTATACCTCATGGCAAAAACCGCCGCTAAGAAGGCTGCCCCCAAGAAGGCAGTGAAAAAGGTCGCCGCCACCAAGACCGCAAAGCCGGCCAAGGCCGCTACGTCGGCCGCGCCGAAGCCGATCAAGGAAGCCCTGAGCAAGACCGGTCTGGTCGCGCACATCGCCGAATCCACCCAGCTGGCTCCGAAGGACGTCCGCGCCGTGCTGGCTTCGCTGGAAGCCGCTGCGCATTCCTCGTTGAACAAGAAGGGCGTCGGCAGCTTCACCCTGCCGGGCATGCTGAAGATCACCTCGGTCAACGTGCCGGCCAAGCCGAAGCGCAAGGGCATCAACCCCTTCACCAAGGAAGAGCAAATCTTTGCTGCCAAGGCCGCAACCCGCAAGGTCAAGGTTCGCCCTCTGAAGAAGCTGAAGGATGCCGCGCTCTGATCGAGCGCGTATCCGGTGTCATCGAGACGGCCTTCGGGCCGTCTTTTTTTTGCGCGCACATTGCCGCATGCGCCCCCACATTGCGCTCATGACCGCTTGCCTACCCTACGTGCTGATTTGCGACGCAGCAGGTGCATGTGACCGATCCATTGCCCCACACTTCGACAACGCCGCCATCCACGAAACGCAGCCCCGCACGTCGCGTGCGCCGCCTGCTGGTGTCGATCGCCCTGCTGTGCGCTTTGGGTGTGGCAGCGCGCTGGGCCTGGCAGTCGCCGATGGCCGAGCGCCTTCGCACCAGTTGGGAGCTGTCACGGATGCCGCCGCCTACCCATTTGCACATTCCGGTGGACGGAGTACGTGCCCGCCAGATCGCCGATACCTTCGGTGCCCCACGCGGACGCGACCGCAGCCATGCGGGCGTGGATATCTTCGCGCCGCGCGGCACGCCTGTGGTCGCCGCCACCCGCGGCGTGGTCAGCGCCATTCGCGACGCCGGGCTGGGTGGAAAGCAGGTCTGGGTGCTGGGGCCGGCGATGGAGCGGCATTACTATGCGCATCTGGACGACTGGGCAGCCGGGCTGGCGGTTGGCGATGTCGTCGAGCCAGGCACCGCGCTGGGCATGGTGGGGACCACCGGCAACGCACGTGGCACGCCGCCGCACCTGCATTACGGTATCTATGGGCGCAACGGTGCGTACGATCCGCTGCCGCTCCTGCGTAGAACCGGGCCGCAAGCTGCCGACTGAGCACGTTGGAACACTGCGTCATGGCCTGCGCTATCGAGCGCGCGGCGGCCTGCGCCTATGGTGGACGCAGCCCAGGAGTGACGCGACCAACCATGTCCCGAAAACGCTATCGCATTACGGTCACGCCCATCGAGAATGACGGGCGCCCGTGCGACGACCGCTGCACCATCGAGTTCGAACAGCGCTCGCGCGCGGACTGGATGCGCCTGCTCGAAGAGTTGCATCGGCGCCGCGATCTGAGCAGCGACGAATGCGCCGCACTCACCGTCGGCTCGCAGTTGCTGGAAGACCTGGCCGCCCGCCCACGCGCGCACCCCAGCGATGCGCTGGATGCATTACGGCCCAGGCTGCAGTTGCTGCTCGAGCGCCTGCAGCGCGTACACCCCGGCTCCTGATTACCCCGCAGCGCACATGCCGGCTACACTGCGCTCCCTGGGGACGGGAGAGGCGCCATGCGCTGGATCGTAAGTGCCATAGCGGTAGCCGCGCTCGCAGGCTGCAGCTGTCACCGCAGTGCAGACCAAGACACGGGCGCGACAACCAACTTGCCTACAACACGTGCGCCTGCAGCATCCGCCGCTGCGAGTGCCAACCAGGCATTTGCGCAGCCTGCGGATGAAGACTCCAGTGCTGCGCAGGCGCGCGCCAGCCGCGCCCAAGCAAGCGCCACCGTGCAGCGTTATCCGGGCGCACTGCCCGGCGCCGCACGCGCCGATGCCGATGCATTGTGGGCCGGTGGCCGGCCATCGCCGGTGCCGGACGATGCGGTACTGCGCGGTATCGGCGATATCCGCTCGATGCGCATCGACAACGACCCACCGGTACCGCTGGATCAGGAACATCCGCCGCGGCGGATCGAGGTGCCGGTACGCATCACCGTGCGCACCAGCGCTGGCACGCAGCAGCTGGCGGGCGTCTATCGCCTGCAGCCGCGCGTCGGCAGCGACAGCTGGGAAACCTACTCCGCCACCTTGCATCCGGTGCTGCGCTAACCCGTGGTTCACAGGCGCTGACTAAGGTTGTGTCACCTGTTGCCGGAGTCACCCGATGAAACTGCGTTCGCTTGCCGGATCCGTGCTTGCCCTCGCCTTGGCGCTCCCCGTGACCAGCGCCTGGGCGGCGCCGCAGATCCAGGGACATCAGATCAGCGTGCAGGCCAGCGACCTGCAGCAGTATCTGAGCGGTCGCTTTCCGCAGACGCACGACACGCTCGGCGGCCTGATCGCAATGACGGTCAGCAATCCGGCGCTGTCGCTGCCGCCGGGCGACCGGCTCAAGATGGCGTTCGACCTGGCTGTGGCCACTGCCGGCGGCGCGCCGGCCCCGGTGGGCAATGTGACCCTGACCAGCGCGCTGCGTTACGACGTCGCCAAACAGGGCTTCTACCTCGACCAGCCCAGCATCGACGATTTCCGTCCTGCCAATTCCGGCGCAAAGCTCGATCACAGCACGCGCCAGCTCCTCAATACCTGGCTGGCCGATTACGCACGCAAGGAACCCATCTATCGCATCGACCCGTCGATTGCCGCAGTGATGGGCGCCGTGCAGGTGGAGTCGGTAGGCATCCAGAACGGGCGCGTGGCGGTCAACTTCAATCAGAACATCGAACAGCTGGTACCGGCGGCGGCGCTGTCGGGTAAGTAAAATTCGTACGCTGGCCGGCAGACGGCGCAGCCGCTTACTCATCCGCACACGATGCGCCCAACGCTCATCATGCAAAGGCCCGGCGCACCAGCGCCGGGCCTTCCGATTGACGCGGGGTGGCACGTAGCGACCAGCGCGCCTTATGCAGCCAGGGCCTTGGCCACCGCCGCGCTGAATGCCGGAATGTCGTCCGGCTTGCGGCTGGTGATCAGCTGACCATCGACCACCACTTCGGCATCCTGCCAGCGCGCGCCGGCATTGGTCAGATCGGTTTTGACCGACGGCCATGAGGTGACCTTGCGGTCGCGCACCAGATCGCTTTCCAGCAGGAGCCACGGCCCGTGGCAGATCGCCGCGACCGGCTTGTGGGCCGTGGCGAACGCGCGGATGAAGGCAATCGCCTGGGTGTCCGTGCGCAACGTGTCGGGATTGAGCACGCCACCGGGCAGCACCAGCGCGTCGTAGCTGTCGGCGGTTGCCTGTTCAAGATGCTGGTCGACAGCGACCGAGTCGCCCCAGTCGGTGTGATTCCAGGCGCGGATCTTTGCGCCATCGCCGGGTGCGATCACAGCGACCTTGGCACCCCACGATTCCAGCAGGCGCTTGGGTTCTGTCAGTTCGGATTGCTCGAAGCCATCGGTGGCCAGGACAGCGATGGTCTTGCCGGAGAGCGAATAAGACATGTAGGGCTCCTCGATGAAAGAAGCCCGCACCGTAGGCAGCGCGCTGTTGCGTACCGGTGAACCGATGTGTGCATCGCGTCAGCGCGCAACGCGCTCGCACAGGCTCAGCGCTTGGGCTGCAGCATCGTGCCGGTGCAGTTCTTCGACCCGCAGCGGCATTCCCAGATCTTCTTCAAGCGCGGCGTATGCCGCTCGGCCAGGGTGATGCCGTAATTGTAGGTGAGCTCTTCGCCAGCCTTGATGGCGCGTTTGGCCTCAATGAAGATCTTGTCCTTGCTGCGGTCGTCGCCTTCTGCCTCTTCGATCACCGCTTCGCAATTGGGATTGCAGCTGTGGTTGATCCAGCGCGCGACATTGCCTTCGTAGTTGGCATCCAGCACATAGTCGTCGCTGAGCGTAAAAAGGAAGGTGTGGCCGCTTTCCACGTCGCCGGTGTCGTCGGCATCCACTTCGGCATGCGTGCGCAGGCGTCCCTTGTATTGAATGATGCGCTCGCCCTTGCGGAGCGGGGCGAGGGCGAACATGCCATTGCCGTGGATACGTGACTTGCGGGCGGCAACTTTGCGCGACATGTAAGGGTCCAGTGATGGGGCCGCTCATTGTGACCGCAGCGCGCCCATGCGCCAAGCACAAGCGCACCATCGCCCGCAACGGCCTGCGCTTGCCGGCGGCTGAACCGGGCGGTTGGCCCTGCCCGGCGGGAAAGAGTACAATTTCGGTCCGCTTTAAGGTTTCCTGCTCGCTCATGTTGCGCGTCACCAAACTCACCGATTACGCCACCGTCGTGCTGACCGTGCTTGCCGCACGCAGCGGCGAGGTGCTCAGCGCCAGCGAACTGGCCGAACAGGCGGGCCTGGAAGCGCCGACCGTGAGCAAGATCCTCAAACCGTTATCGCAAGCCGGGCTGGTGGAAGGTCTTCGCGGCGTGCACGGCGGTTACCGGCTGGCGCGCGATGCCGGCCAGATCACCCTGGTGGAAATCGTCGAGGCAATGGAAGGCCCGTTGGCGATCACCGAATGCAGCCAGGACCATAGCCAGTGCGGCATCGCGCAGACATGCGGGGTGCGCTCCAACTGGCGCCTGATCAACGACGTGGTCGGCGACGCATTGCGTCGGGTCACGCTTGCGCAGATGTTGCAGCCCCTCTCTCTCCCTGGCGACAGCCGTCGGCGCTCCATCGCCGCACGCGTCGCGACCACCTGACCTGTAGGCAGCCCGATGGCCACCGAACTTGCTCCCCCGCAGAACGCCGAGATTATCGAACGGCTGGGCCGACGCTACGACGCCGGCTTCATCACCGAGATCGAATCGGACTCGCTCCCGCCCGGCCTGGACGAAGACGTCATCCGTGCCTTGTCGGCCAAGAAAGAAGAGCCGCAATGGATGACCGACTGGCGTCTTGAGGCCTACCGTCATTGGCTGAAAATGCCGATGCCCGAATGGGCCAAGCTCAAGATCGCACCGATCGATTTCCAGTCGTTGAGCTACTACTCCGCGCCCAAGGGCCCGAAGTATGCCTCGCTGGACGAGGTGCCCAAGGAACTGCTCGACACCTACGACAAGCTCGGCGTGCCGCTGCACGAGCGCGCCCGGCTGGCCGGCGTGGCGGTGGATGCGGTGTTCGACTCGGTCTCGGTCGGCACCACGTTCCGGAAGGAGCTGGCCGAAAAGGGCGTGATCTTCTGCTCGATGTCCGAAGCCATCAAGGAACACCCGGAGATCGTCAAACAGTACCTGGGCAGCGTGGTGCCGGTGGGCGACAACTACTTCGCCGCGCTCAACTCGGCGGTGTTCTCCGACGGCAGCTTCGTGTTCATTCCCAAGGGCGTGCGTTGCCCGATGGAACTGAGCACCTATTTCCGCATCAATGCCGGCCACACCGGCCAGTTCGAGCGCACCCTGATCGTCTGCGAGGACAAGGCGTACGTGTCGTATCTGGAAGGCTGCACCGCGCCGATGCGCGACGAGAACCAGCTGCACGCAGCAGTGGTGGAGCTGGTGACGCTGGAAGACGCCGAGATCAAGTACTCGACCGTGCAGAACTGGTACCCCGGCGACGAAGAAGGCCGCGGCGGCATCTACAACTTCGTCACCAAGCGTGCCGAATGCCGTGGTGCGCGCAGCAAGGTCACCTGGACCCAGGTCGAAACCGGCTCGGCGATCACCTGGAAGTATCCGTCGTGCGTGCTGCTCGGCGACGATTCGGTGGGAGAGTTCCATTCGGTGGCGCTGACCCATCATCGTCAGCAGGCCGACACCGGCACCAAGATGATCCATATCGGCAAGCGCACCAAGAGCAAGATCGTCAGCAAGGGCATCAGTGCCGGGCGTGGCCAGAACACCTACCGCGGCCTGGTCAAGGTGGATCGCAATGCGGACGGCGCGCGCAACTACACCCAGTGCGATTCGCTGTTGATCGGCAAGCAGTGCGGCGCGCACACCTTCCCCTACATCGAGGTGAAGAATCCCGGCGCAACCGTCGAGCACGAGGCCACCACCTCCAAGATCAGCGATGACCAGCTGTTCTACTGCCGTGCACGCGGCATCAGCCAGGAAGACGCGGTGTCGTTGATCGTCGACGGCTTCTGCAAGCAGGTGTTCCGCGAGCTGCCGATGGAGTTTGCGGTGGAAGCCAAGAAGCTGCTGGAAGTCTCGCTGGAAGGCAGCGTCGGCTGACGCCGACGGAATCGGGAGTGGGGAATGGAGAATCGGTCTCGGTTCTCTTTCCTGCTCCTCGCCGCGCCAAAGTCTCGCATTACCCATTCCCTATTCTCGATTCCCTATTCCCATGCTTACGATCAACAACCTCCACGCCAGCATCGCCGGCAAAGACATCCTCAAGGGCCTGTCGCTGGACATCCAGCCGGGCCAGGTGCACGCCATCATGGGGCCCAATGGCGCGGGCAAGTCCACGCTGGGCAATGTGCTGGCCGGGCGCGACGGTTATGAGGTCAGCGCCGGCACCGTACAGTTCGAAGGCAAAGACCTGCTCGACCTGCCGCCGGAAGAACGCGCGGCAGCAGGCCTGTTCCTGGCCTTCCAGTACCCGGTGGAAATTCCCGGCGTCAACAACACCTATTTCCTGCGCGCCGCACTCAATGCACAGCGCAAGGCGCGTGGCGAGGACGAGCTGGATTCGATGCAGTTCCTCAAGCTGGTACGGCAGAAGCTGGCCGTGCTGCATCTGAAGGACGAGCTGCTGCATCGCGGCGTCAACGAAGGCTTCTCCGGCGGCGAAAAGAAGCGCAACGAGATCTTCCAGCTGGCCGTGCTCGAGCCCAAGCTCGCCATCCTGGACGAAACCGACTCCGGCCTGGATATCGATGCGCTCAAGAGCGTGGCTGACGGCGTCAACGCGTTGCGCTCGCCGGAGCGCTCGTTCCTGGTGATCACCCACTATCAGCGCCTGCTCGACTACATCACCCCGGACGTGGTGCATGTGCTGTCCGAAGGACGCATCGTGCAGAGCGGCGGCCCGGAACTGGCGCTGGAGCTGGAAAAACACGGCTACCACTTCCTCAAGGACCGCGTGGTGCCCGAGGTTGCCGCCTGATGAGCGCCCTGCTCGACTCCCTGGCCTGCGGTTTCTGTGGCAACGATGCGCGCCGCGCCGAGCTCGATGCCGCGCTGCAGGCCGGCCTGCCCGGCCCGCGCGCCGAAGCGTGGAAATACACCTCGCTGCGCCAGCTGGAACGGCGTAGTTTTCAGCCGGCCCCGCTGGTGCCGACGTTGATCGATGCTGCGCTGCTGGACGAGATCCCGTCGCCGCGGCTGGTATTCGTCAACGGCCGCCCATCCGACGCCTTGAGCGACCTGTCGACGCTCCCGGATGGTGTGCAGCTGGACACCTTGTCCGCGTCGCTGGCTGCAGGCGATGACGTCCAGCAATTACTCGGCCGCCGTTTCGAAGGCAGCGACGAAATCTTTGCGCGCCTCAATGCAGCACTTGCCGACGAAGGCGTGCTGGTGCGCGTGCAGGAAGGCGCGCAGATCGAGGCGCCGCTGCATCTGGTCTTCATCGGTGTGGCCGGCGAGCACGACCTGTCCTGGCACCACCGCCACCTGATCGAACTGCGCGCCGGTGCGACGCTGAACGTGGTCGAGCACCACCTGCATGTCGGCGATGCCGCGCATCTGCACAACAGCCTGATGCATGTCCATCTGGCCCAGGATGCGGCGCTGTCGCATGCGCGCGTGCAGGCCGACAGTGCGCATGCAACGTCGCTGTTGCGCACCGATGCGGTGCTGGCGCGCAACGCGCGCTACCAGCGCGTGGATCTGGAACTGGGCGCCAACCTGTCGCGCCACGAGCTCAACGTGCGCCTGGAGGGCAACAATGCCCAGCTCACCGCCAATGGTGTGCTGCTCGGCAACGGCCGCCGCCATGTCGACACACGCCTGGGCATCGCACACATCGCACGCGACACCAGCTGCGAGCTGGTCTGGCGCGGCGTGGGCGCCGATCGCAGCCGGGTGGTCTTCCACGGCGGCATCAACATCCGTCCCGGCGCAGACGGCACCGACGCGCGACTGTCGAACAAGAATCTGCTGCTGTCGGCCAATGCCGAGATCGACACCCAGCCGGTGCTGGTGATCGATGCCGAAGAAGTGCAGGCCGCGCATGGCGCCACCGTCGGCCAGCTCGACGACAACGCCTTGTTCTATCTGCGCTCGCGCGGCCTGCCGCAGGCAGAGGCGCAGCGCCTGTTGAGCGCCGCGTTCTGCCACGAGCCGCTGCGCATGCTGCCAAGCGCACTGGGAGCGGTGCTGGCGCTGCAGCTGGACCGCGCACTGACCTCGGCAGGCGTGGCATGAACGCGCCCGCCGTCACGCAGCTCGCCGCGCCGGACTGGGAGCGCGTGCGCTCGGATTTCCCGTTGCTGATGCGGCAGGTGCATGGCAAGCCGCTGATCTATTTCGACAACGCCAACACCGGGCAGAAGCCGCTGCAGGTGATTGCCGCGACCGATGAGTTCTATCGGCGCCAGAACGCCAACGTGAGCCGCGCGGTGCATGCGCTGGGCACCGAGGCCACCGATGCCTTCGAAGGCGCGCGCAGCAAGCTCGCGCGTTTTCTCAACGTGCGCGCCGACGAGCTGGTGCTGTGCAGCGGCACCACCTTTGCGATCAATCTGGTGGCCTATTCCTGGGCGTTGCCGCGCCTGGGCGCCGGCGATGTGATCCTGATCTCACGCATGGAGCACCACGCCAACATCGTGCCGTGGCAGCTGGTGGCGCAACGCACCGGCGCGACCATTCGCGTGGCCGAAATCACGCCGGACGGCGCGCTGGATCTGGACGCCTTGCGCAAGGCCATGACGCCACAGGTCAAGCTGCTGGCGATCACGCATGTGTCCAATGTGCTGGGCACGGTCAATCCGGTGCGCGAGATCTGCCGCGAGGCACGCAAGCGCGGCATCGTCACCGTGGTGGATGGTTCGCAGGCGGCGCCGCATCGTCGTATCGACGTGGCTGGCATCGGCTGCGATTTCTACGCCATCACAGGCCACAAGATGTGCGGGCCCACCGGCACCGGCGCACTGTGGGCACGCCGCGAACACCTGCAGACCATGCCGCCGTTCCTGGGCGGCGGCGAGATGATCAAGGAAGTCAGTTTCGAGGGCACTGTGTTCAACGATGCCCCGCACAAGTTCGAAGCAGGCACGCCCAACATCGCCGGCTTCATCGGCCTGGGCGCGGCGGTGGATTATCTTGACTCGCTCGGCCTCGATCACGTGGAAGCGCGCGAAGCCGAGCTGCTGGCGCACTTCACCGAAGAGCTGCAGCGGATCGATGGCCTGCGCATCTTCGGCACCACGCCCGACAAGGCCGCAGTGGTGTCGTTCCTGATCGAGGGCGCGCATTCGCACGACCTTGCCACCCTGCTCGACCTGGAAGGCGTGGCAGTGCGCTCCGGCCAGCACTGTGCGCATCCGCTGCTGCAGTACTACGGCGTGGCCGCCACCTGTCGCGCGTCGCTGGCCTTTTACAACACGCACGACGAGATCGAGCGCTTTGTTGCCGCGTTGGTGAAGGTGCGTCGCCTGCTGGGCTGATTGCAATCGGGAATCGGGAATGGAGAATCGTGAAAGCGGCTCTCCTACCTGCGGTCGCAGATCCACACGTTGCAAGTAGCTCATCGGGTAGCGCAACGCTTTTCCCGATTCCCGATTCCCGATTCCCCGCTAAACTGCTCCCATGCAGACCACCACCTTCCGCACCGCTACCGTCGATGACATCGACGCCCTCGTCCAGCTGGTGACCTCGGCCTATCGCGGCGACAGTAGCCGCGTGGGCTGGACCACCGAGGCGGACATTCTCGATGGTGCCCGTATCGATCCGGCCGTGCTGCGTCAGGACATCCTGCGCGAGCGCAGCCTGGTGTTGCTGGTGGAACAGGACGGGCGCCTGCTGGCGTGCGCCCATATCGCCGACGACGATGGTGCGGGGTACTTCGGCATGTTCGCGGTGGACCCGTCGCTGCAGGGCAGCGGCCTGGGCAAGACGCTGCTGGCCGAGGCCGAGCGCATCGCCGCCGCCGAATGGCAGCTGCCGGTGATGCGCATGACCGTGATCGATGTGCGCAACGAACTCATCGCCTTCTACGAACGACGCGGTTACCGCCGCACCGGCATCGTCAAACCGTTCCCGTATGGCGATGAGCGCTTCGGCGTGCCGCTGCGGCAGGATCTGCGGTTCGAAGTGCTGGAAAAGTCGCTGGCCGACGCCGCGCCATGAGCCAGACCTGGACATTCGTCTGCGCAAGCGACGCGCTGCTGCCCGGCGAACTGCAGACCGTCTGGGATGAGGTCACCGACGCGCCGATCGTGGTGTTCAACCTCGACGGCGAGCTGTACGCGCTGGAAGACCGCTGTAGCCACGAAGACTACGAGTTGTCGCCCGGCAGCTTCGACCCGGTCGCCGGCACCATCGAATGCCAGTTGCACAGCGCGCGCTTCGATGTGCGCGATGGCCGGCCCTTGTGCGCGCCCGCCTACACCGCCGTGCCCAAGTTCCCGGTCAGGCGCGAGCACGACGGCATCTGGACCCGCGACGACCGCTGAGACGGCGGTTTGGGGCTCGCGACTGGACAGGCTGGGGGCCGCCATCTGCTTCAGCGCCTGCGCTTGCGTTCGGCAACGATTGCAAAGAAGAATGATTTGCATTTAAGATCGCAGCCCTTCAGGTCTTCTTAACATCTGACCTGCCCTGCGATCCCATGCGCCCTGCACTGTCCGACACCTTCGATCTGCGTCCTGTTCGCCTGCGCTTTCCAGCGCGGCGTGCCGGCGTGCGCAGTGGACGCCAGCCGGACGCGACGGGCTAGCGACGCACGCACACCCTTCCGCATCCGCCGAGCCGCCGCCAGGCCGGAGCATCGCTTTCCTTTTCGAGACGTCTCATGACTCCCAGGATTTCCCCGCTCACCTCGGCCGTGCTGTTGACCCTGTCCGCTCCCGCGTTCGCCCAGCCCGGCGACGCGCCAGCGCCTCCGGGCGCGGTGGATCTGGATGCCATCCGGGTACAGCAGGAACGTGCGCAAAAACCGTCCTCGCCCAAGTACACCGAAGCGCTGCGCGACACGCCGCAGACCATCACGGTCGTCACCAAGCAGACCATGGACCAGCAGAACCTGCTGTCGCTGCGCGATGTGCTGAGCACGCTGCCCGGTATCACCTTCGGCGCGGGCGAAGGCGGCGGCGGGTATGGCGACAGCATCAACCTGCGCGGCTTCACCGCCAGCAGCGACATCACCACCGATGGCGTGCGCGACAGCGCGCAGTACAGCCGCAGCGACACCTTCAACCTGGAAGCGGTGGAGCTGATCAACGGCGCCAACTCGGCCATGTCCGGCGCCGGTTCGGTCGGTGGCAACATCAATCTGGTGACCAAGACTGCCGGCCAGGGCGATTTCACCAACGTCGTGGTCGGTGGCGGCAGCGACCGCTATGGCCGGCTGACCGCCGACAGCAATTACGATTTCGACAACGGCACCGCCGTGCGCCTGAACGCGATGGGCCACACCCAGGACGTGCCGGGACGCGATGAGGAGTTCCGTCATCGCTGGGGCTTTGCGCCGTCGGTGGCGTTCGGCCTGGGCTCGGATACCCGCTTCACCCTGAGCTACCTGCACCAGCACGACAACAACCTGCCGCAGTACGGCGTGCCGTTCGCACTCAGCCCGTTCAACGACGGCCCGCTGCCCGGCGTGGACCCGGAGACCTTCTTCGGGTATCGCAATACCTCGCGTCAGGAAATCGACGTGGACATGCTGACCGGCGTGCTGGAAATGGATTTCGACGACAACGTCAAACTGCGCAGCCTGGCGCGCGTGCAGCGCGTCGACCAGACCACCAATGCCACTGCACCGCAGGGCACCTGGTGCCTGCCCAACGGCACCGACCCGTACACCGGCCGCGCCTGCGTCGGCCAGCCAGCGGCCAGCTGGAATCCCAACAGCGGCCCGCGCGGCCTGGTGCGCGAGACGGAAAACTTCATCGCGCACAGCCAGACCGACCTGACCGCCACCTTGCACACCGGCGCCATCGAGCACCGCGTGGTCGCTGGCGTGGCCTTCAGCAAGGAAGACTTCGAACTCGATAGCGGCACCACCTTCCGCAATGCCGATGGCTCCACCACCGGCATCACCTACCCGGTGCAGTCCTTCGACAATCCGTACAACATCTGGACCGGGCCACAAAATTACTTCCGCACCGGGCACAGCAAGGGCAGCCTGACCAATCAGGCGGTCTACCTGTTCGACACGCTGCAGTTCAACGAGCAATGGATGCTCAACCTGGGCGGCCGCTACGAACACAACGAAGGAGACAGCACCACCTACACCGTCAATGCCGCCGGCAACGTCACCGGTGTAAGCGCGGGCTTCCCGGCCGGCAGCGAAGAGGACCTGTTCTCGTATCGCGCCGGTCTGGTGTTCAAGCCGGTCGAGAACGCCAGCCTGTATCTGTCCTACGCCAACAGCAAGACGCCGTCCAAGGCCTCGGTCAACGGCTCGTGCACGCCGATCGCCACCGCCACCGCCGGTGCCAACTGCAACGTCGCGCCGGAAACGGCGGTCAACATCGAGCTGGGCGGCAAGTGGGACGTGCTGGACCAGCGCCTGGCGCTGACCGCTGCGCTGTTCCGCAACGAGCGCGAAAACTACAAGGTCAACAGCGGCGATCCGCTGATCCCCGAGCAGGTGCTGGATGGCAAGGCACGCGTGGACGGCATCGCGCTGGGCGCGGCCGGTTACCTGACCGAGCGCTGGTCGATCTTCGCCAACTACACCTTCCTCGACAGCGAAGTGCTGCAGAGCGTGTCCAACCGCACCGAGAGCCTCACCGGCGACCCGGTGGCCGGACGCGAGTTGGTGCAGACCCCGCGCAATGCCGGCAACATCTGGACCACCTATACGCTCAACCAGTGGACCTTCGGCTACGGCGTCACCTACCAGGGCGGTTTCTATCCGAACAATTCCTCGGCGGCCGCATACATCAAGACCGACGATTACTGGGTGCACCGCGCGATGGTCGGCCTGCGTGTCAACGACTGGCTCAGCCTGCAGTTGAACGTCAACAACCTGTTCGACGAGGAGTACTACACCAGCGTGCGCAACAACCTCACTGTCAACGCGGCCGGCACCGTGACCGCCGGCAGTGGCTGGGCGCTTCCGGGCGAAGGTCGCTCGGCGGTGTTGAGCGCCACCTTCAGTTTCTGACCCACTGCCCCACTGACACGCCGTCCGCATGCTGCGGGCGGCGTGGAGACCACCGCATGTTGCTGCCCATTCCCGATGTCCTCACTCCCGCACAACTTGGCGCGTTGCGGGAACGGCTGGACGCGGCCGACTGGGCGGACGGCCGCATCACTGCCGGCCATCAATCCGCGCAGGCCAAGGACAACGCGCAGCTGCCCGAAGACAGCGCGGTCGCACGCGAAGCCAGCGCACTGGTACTGGATGCACTTTCGCGCAGCAGTACGTTCTTTTCCGCGGTGCTGCCGCGTCGGATCTATCCGCCGTTGTTCAATCGTTACAGCGGCGGGCAGTCGTTCGGGTACCACGTCGACAACGCTGTGCGTTACGACCGCAGCCGCGGTGGTGCCGAGCCGGTACGCACCGATGTCTCGGGCACGCTGTTTCTCAGCGACCCGGACAGTTACGACGGCGGTGAGCTGGTGATCGAAGATACCTTCGGCACGCAGTCGGTGAAGCTGCCGGCCGGGCACCTGGTGATCTATCCCGGAACCAGCCTGCATAAGGTGATGCCTGTAACGCGCGGCACGCGCGTCGCCGCGTTCTTCTGGACCCAGAGCATGTTGCGCGACGATGCGCAGCGCCGCCTGTTGTTCGAACTGGACGTGTCGATCCGTCGTTTGACCCAGGACACGCCCGGGCATCCATCGCTGATCCAGCTCACCGGCGTGTATCACAACCTGCTGCGGCAGTGGGCCGATGTCTGAGCCTGTGATCGACCCGGCCCTGTTGATGGCGCTGTTGCAGACACAGCCCGATCAAGCGATCGCGCTGCTGCGCAAGGCAGCCGCCGGGCACGATGTGAATGCACAACTGCTGCTCGCGCAGCTGTACGCGGAAGGCCGCGGCGTTCCCGCCGATCCGGCCATGGCGATGCTGTGGTACGAAGTGGCCGCCAATGCCGGGCATCCGGAAGCGATGAATCAACTGGGGCGTTGCCACGAACTGGGCTTCGGCACGGCGTGCAACATCGTGTTGGCCGCGCTGTGGTATCGCCGCGCCGCCGAGCATGGGCTGGATTGGGGCATGTACAACCTCGCGCATCTGTACGGCTCCGGCCGTGGCGTGGCGCAGGACCACGCGCAGGCATTGGCGTTGTATCGCACCGCGGCCGAGCGTGGTCACGCCAAATCGATGAATTTCGTGGCGCGCTATCTCGACCAGGGGCTGGCCTGCGATGCCGATCCACTCGCAGCGCGCAACTGGTATCGCCGTGCTGCCGAAGCAGGCGATTTTCGCGGCCAGGCCAGTTACGCCACCTTGCTGGCAGACGATGGCGACATCGATCAGGCCGAGCACTGGATGCGGTCTGCGATCGCAGGCGGACATGCCGGCTTCCTGCAACAACTCACGCCGCTGCTGACGGGTGCAACGCAGCCACGTCTGCGTGCATTGCTGAGCGACGTGGCGAGGCGACAATCGCTACTGCAGGCATCCGTCGCAGCAACCGCGGCCTGAGCACGCCATGTCGACGTCGAACCAGACCCTTGCCACCACCCAGCAACGCCGCGGTTTCTGGCTGCGCCTGCTGCATCAATGGCACTGGATCAGCTCGGCGCTGTGCCTGATCGGCATGCTGCTGTTTACGGTCACCGGGCTCACCCTCAATCACGCCGCGCGTATCGAGGCCAGCCCGTCCACCGAACACCGCACGCTCACCCTGCCGCCAGCGCTGCTGAAGGCCTTGGGCACGCGCCAGGACGGCGATGCACCGCTGCCGCCGCGCGTGGCGCAATGGCTGGGACGCGAGCTGGAGATCAGCATCGGCACGCGCAACGGCGAATGGTCGCCCGACGAGGTCTATCTCGCGCTGCCCCGCCCCGGTGGCGATGCCTGGTTGAGCCTGGACCGCAGCAGCGGCGCGATCGAATACGAGCGCACTTCGCGCGGCGCCATCGCCTATCTCAACGACCTGCACAAGGGCCGCAACGCCGGACCGGCCTGGGGCTGGTTCATCGACGTGTTCGCCATCGCCTGCCTGGTGTTCTGCATCACCGGCCTGTTCCTGCTGCACCTGCATGCGCGTCAGCGCAGCATGACCTGGCCGCTGGTCGGCCTGGGCCTGCTGATTCCGCTGCTGATTGCCTTGCTGTTGATCCACTGACCTTTTACCGGAGACGATCATGCGCGCCACCCTGACTATCGCTCTGAGCGGCCTGCTCGCCATGCCGGCGTATGCGGCCACGCTCGACATCAACGTCGAGATCCCCAAGCTCACTGTCGCCGAATACCACCGCCCGTACGTGGCGATCTGGCTGGAAGGCGCAGACCAGAAGGTCGCCGCCAATCTGGCGGTCTGGTACCAATCCAAGGACACCGCCGAAGGCCACGGAACCAAGTGGCTGCCGGATCTGCGCCAGTGGTGGCGCAAGAGCGGCCGCACGCTGGAGGTACCGGTCGACGGCGTGACCGGCCCCACCCGGCCTGCCGGCGCGCACGCGTTGTCGTTCACCGATACCAAGGGCGTGCTGAAGTCGCTGCCGGCCGGCCAGTACACGCTGGTGGTGGAAGCCGCGCGCGAAGTCGGCGGCCGCGAACTGGTCAAGGTGCCTTTCAGCTGGCCGGCGAAGTCTGCGCAGACCGCCAAGGCCAGCGGCAGCAGCGAACTCGGTGCCGTCAGCCTGGTCGCCAAACCCTGAGCGTCACCTGCTGGTGGCGGCCGCACGCAGCGTACGCGGCCGACCACGGCGCAACGGCGCAGTGCATCGCGTTGCCAGATACATATCGCTTTCCACGCATCCACGCAGCGCCACACCTGCGCGCTGATCAGACACGTGACCCACCGTCCTCATCGTCCTTCAAGGAGTTGTCATGAAACGTTCGCTCGTCCTGATCGCCATGCTCGCCGCACTACCGGTCAGCGCCCTCGCCCACAAGGCCTGGTTGCTGCCGTCGCAGACCGTCATCGCCGGCGAGGCGCCGTGGATCACCGTCGATGCGGCAGTGTCCAACGACCTGTTCTACTTCAACCACGTGCCGCTGCGCCTGGACAACCTGAGCATCACCGCGCCCGATGGCAGCACGCTCAAGCCGGAAAATCCGGCCACCGGCAAGTACCGCAGCGTGTTCGACCTGCAGCTCACCCAGCCCGGCACCTACAAGCTGGCCATCATCAATGCCGGGCTGTTCGCCAGCTGGAAGGAAGACGGCAAGCCCAAGCGCTGGCGCGGCAACGAGGCCAGCTTTGCCACCGAAGTGCCGAAGAACGCGCAGGATCTGCAGGTCTCGCAATCGCTCAATCGCGTGGAAACCTTCGTGACCCGTGGCGCGCCGACCACCACCGCGTTCAAGCCCAGCGGCAAGGGCATCGAGCTGATTCCGGTGACCCACCCCAACGATCTGGTCGCAGGTGAAGCGGCGCAGTTCACCCTGCAGCTGGACGGCAAGCCGGCGGCCGGGCTGGAAATCGAGATCGTGCGCGGCGGCACCCGTTATCGCGATGCGCAGAACGAGATCAAGCTCAAGACCGACACCAAAGGCAGCTTCAGCGTGACGTGGCCGGAACCGGGCATGTACTGGCTGGAAACCACCAGCGAAGACAGCAAGACCTCGCTGCCGCAGGCCAAGCAACGCCGCCTTGGCTATGTCGCCACACTGGAAGTGTTGCCGCAGTAATCGCCGCACGCACGCCACTGCGTTGACCGGATGGTCAGTGCAGTGGCGCTGTGGTGGCGACACATGCCATTGGCGGGTGCACAGCGCGGAGCATCAACCTGCGCATCCCTGCTGCCTCAAAGACAGACCGCGTGATGCAAACGGCACGTTCGCGCGTCACCATAGCTGCTTCAGGCAGCGCCTGCTCGACCGGTCTACACATGCATCCAGTTTCTTCCGCAGACGACGCCGTTGCCTCCCTGGGCGGGCGCAGCATGGGCACGACCTGGAGCGTCAAGCTGGTAGCGCCGCGTGCGCGCGACCTGCATCCCCTGCATGCGCGTATCCAGGCGGCGCTCGACCGTGTGGTCGCGCAAATGAGCACCTGGGAAGCGGACTCGGATATCAGCCGCTACAACCGTGCCGCAGCAGGTGACTGGCAGACCTTGCCCGACGACTTCTTCAGCGTGCTGCGCACCGCGCTGCAGATTGCCCAGGCCAGCGACGGCGCGTTCGATCCCACGGTCGGGCCAATGGTCGAGCTGTGGGGCTTTGGCGCCTCTGGCGGCCGGCGACGCGTACCCTCGCCCGAGCAGATCGCGCAGGCGCGCCTGCGCTGTGGTTGGCGACGCCTGCAACTGGATGGCAGGCGGTTGCTGCAACCCGGCGCTGTCGCACTGGATCTGTCCGGCATCGCCAAAGGCTTCGGAGTGGACTGCGTACACCATGCGTTGCGACAGGCCGACATCGAGGACGCCTTGATCGACGTGGGCGGCGAACTGTTCGGCTATGGACGCAAACCCGATGGCAGCGCATGGCGTGTACTGGTCGAATCCGCGCCCGATGAGGACGCCGGCGCTGCCTTGCCGACACGTGTGCTTGCCTTGGACGGGCTGGCAGTCGCCACATCCGGCGATCGTTGGCACCGCTTCGATGCCGACGGCATGCGCTACGCGCACACCTTCGACCCACGGACCGGAGCGCCGATTCCGCACGCGCCTGCCGCCGTCACCGTCCTGGCACGCGACGCCATGCAGGCCGATGCCTGGGCCACCGCGATGACCGTGCTCGGCACCGACGCCGGGCTCGCCCATGCCGCCAGGACCGACCTGGCAGTGCGCTTCCTGACGCGCCACGATGGCAGCTTGCACGAAGCGATGAGCCCCGCATTCGAGCGGCATCTGGCGGCGTCATGAGTGTCGCGAGCCCACGCGTGTGGATGGGTAACGGGATGGCGCTGCTCCTATTGGCCGCGCTTGTCGGATGGCTTGCCCGCCTGCATGACGGTGCGTGGTGGGCCGCGCCCACACCGCATCGTTGGCAATGGGCCGCCGTCGGGATGGCCGCGTATGCCGTGCTGTGCGCTGCGGTATTCCTGCGCAGCCGGGCTCGCGCCGACACCCCGCACGGCGACAGCAGCGGCGTGTTGATCGTGTGGGCAAGCCAGACCGGGTTCGCACGCGAACTGGCCGAACGCAGCGCCGCTGCCTTGCAATCGGCAGGCATCGGCGTCCATGCATTGCCGCTGCAAGCAGTGGGTGCAGAGCAGCTCGCGCGCGTGCCACGTTTGCTGTGCATCGTCAGCACCACGGGCGAAGGCGACGCCCCGGATCACGCGCAGGCTGCGGTGCGTCACTGGCTCGCCGACAACGGGCAGGATCTTGCCGCCGTGCAATACGCGGTGCTGGCGCTCGGCGATCGCCGTTATACCCAGTTCTGCGCATTCGGCAGGCATGTCGACGACCGCCTGCAGGCGCGCGGCGGCACCCGCCTGTTCGAGCGCATCGAGGTCGACAATGCCGACCCGCGCGCATTGCAGCAATGGCAACAGCGCCTGTCGGCATTGGCGCCTGCCCTTGCAACGCAGCCCGACTGGAGCGTGCCGACTTACGCCGCCTGGCAGCTGCGCGAACGCGTCCACGTCAATCCAGGCAGCGCAGGCGCACCGATCCATCGACTGCGTCTCACGCCCATCGATGGCACGCTGCCGCCATGGGTTGCCGGCGACATCGCCGAGATCGCACCGGAAAACGCTCCGGAAAGTGTTGAGGCATGGTTGCAGCGCCATCGACGCGACGGCGCAGACATCGTCGACGGTCGTACGCTGCGCGCCTGGCTTGGCCGCTCGCACCTGCCAACCGATGCACAGATGGCGGCCATGACGTCATCGGATGCAACCGCCTTGGTGCATCGCCTGCTCGCGCTGCCGCATCGCGAATACTCGCTGGCATCGATCAGCGAAGAAGGCCACGCCGAACTGCTGATCCGCGAACACCGGCATGCCGACGGGCATCTTGGGATCGGCAGTGGCTGGCTGTGCGTGCATGCTCCCGTCGGCGCGACGATCGCCTTGCGCCTGCGCAGCAATCCGGGATTCCATCCGCCAGCACCCGAGCACCCCATGCTGCTGATCGGCAATGGCACCGGCATCGCCGGCTTGCGCGCCCATCTACGCGCACGCATCGCGGTCGGGGCGAGCGACAACTGGCTGATCTTTGGCGAACGCAATGCCGCGCACGATGCGCTGTATGCCGAAGAACTGCAGCAGTGGCAACACGCTGGCTGGATCGCGCGTCTGGACCTTGTGTATTCGCGCGACCACACCCCAGCGGTACGTTACGTACAACATGTATTGGCCGCTGCCAGCGATAGCCTGCGCCAGTGGATCGACCGCGGTGGCTGCATCTATCTCTGCGGCAGCCTGCGCGGCATGGCAACCGACGTGGACAGCACCCTCGATATCCTGCTGGGCATCAAAGTCAGACAAGAACTGCTACGCAGCGGCCGCTACCGTCGTGACGTGTATTGAACGGCAACCATGCAGACTGAGCATCGCAACGTGGCACCGTGGAGCGCTGCCATCGGTGGCAATCGGTGCGCGGCAGCGACGGCATCCGACACCGCCCGCGATGCTTCCCTCAACGTTGCAGCTCATGCAATCGGCCACTTTCAAGGTCTCTGAATCCGACATGCAGCAACACTCGTTCGCCGGTAACCATGCTCCGCGCCGTCACGCTGCTGCATGCATGCAAGATCGCTGATGCCTGGAGGCAGGCAATGCGGAAATGGCGCGTCAAATCCGACGTGCTAGCCACTGGGCCCAAATCGGATGTACTTGGACTCGCAACCCCCAGCCGTTCGATGCATGTACGAACATGCTTGGCTGACCGAACCAGCTAATCAGAGGTTCCGGCACGCGGACTGACGCGTATCGCCAGCAGCTCGCCGCCGCCCTCGAGTACGTAACGGGTGCGCGTCGATGCACTCAGCCATGCGGTATCGCCGGCAGCCAGTGGCGGCAGTTCACTGTCGCGCCCAAAGCTGGCCTGGCCCGCCAGCAGGTGAATGGCCCAGGCGCTGCCCGGATCCGCGAAGAACAGCATCGTGCCGACCAAGGGGCGATGCAGGAGCTCGGTATGCAGCAGATCGCGGCGCCACATCAGATTGAAATCCTGCGTCGGCCCATCGAGCAAGCGCGCATCGACGGCCTCCTCGCCAGCGAATCGGACGCGCTGGTAAGGCGGCAGCAACTCGACCACGCGCGCGGCGCCGGCAGTGCCTGCGTCGACACCATCGCCATCGGTTGTGCCGGTGATCAGGCCATCCTCATGAGCAGCGCCATCACCCGGC
Organism: Xanthomonas sp. 4461; assembly: GCF_024806475.1. NCBI lineage: Bacteria > Pseudomonadati > Pseudomonadota > Gammaproteobacteria > Lysobacterales > Lysobacteraceae > Xanthomonas > Xanthomonas sp. 4461. The sequence goes on from NZ_JANTYV010000001.1 coordinate 684,997, forward strand.
TCGAGCACGCCAGCACCAAACTGCAGCCGCATCCCGTTTCCGTGCAGCAGCACCAGTTCGCGATCGATCCCCGGGAATGCAGAAAACGCAGCATCGCGTTCAATCTCGGCAATGGACAGCCGCAATACCCAGGCCTCGGGTTCCCCGAGCCGCAGGATCTCGCGTGTCCAACCCAATTGATTGCGCCACCGCTCGCGGCGGTACTCGGTGGCCGGGATCACCCGGCTGCTCAGGTCTGTCAGCTGCATCGGCGCATTGTGCCCGAAGCCCGGCACTCAAGCCCTGCCAAGGCTACGTGGCAGAGCGACACGCCCTGAAACGAAAAACGCCCGGCTGCACATCCAAGTGCAACACCGGGCGATTCCACGTCCTTGTCGGCTTCCAGCCATCCCCCGGACATCCTGTCCAGTTAGGTTGCGGCCACGCATCCTCGCGTCGAACCGTATCTCGGATCCCTTCCCCTTAACGCCGTCCCACCGGTTTCACCGCCGCCCCCTTGGCAGCCTTCTTGGCGGGAGCCATCGTGGCTCCTACTTCGATCAGGTCTCGATTCCGTTCGACCGTCTTGAGTCCGATGCCCTTGACCAGTGCCAGTTCCTCGGCACTTTTGAAGGGACCGTTTGCCTGACGGTGCTCGACGATTGCCTCGGCTTTTGATCGCCCGACATTCGTCAGCACCTTGTCCAATTCCTCAGCAGACGCGGTGTTGATATCGACCTTGTCGAGCGCGTACGCATTCGAGGACAACAACAACGCCAGTAGCAGGGACTTCAGGACTACGGTAAATGACTTCATTGCAACGCTCCTTGTGGCTTGGGTGATGGTCCTAGCCAGCATTCCTGCCGGCGGAGCCAGTGTCCCGCGCCACATGCAGCAATCCTATCGCCAACGAACTTTTCACACAGCCGGTGAACTGCGCGCCGCCTTGTAGGGAAATCCCTACCCCTGGCCTCGGGCGTAGAATGTGTCATTACGTCACGCATTCGGAGCCTTCATGGACAGCGCCAAGATCGACCAATTCATCAGCGATACCTGGGACCGCGAGATAGTCCCGCAGCTGGTCGATTACATCCGCATCCCCAATAAATCGCCGATGTTCGACGCCGATTGGGTGGCCCACGGCTATATGGAGCAGGCCGTGACACTGATGGAAACCTGGGCGCGTGCGCAGGCCATCGATGGCATGCAGGTAGAGGTGGTGCGCCTGGACGGCCGTACGCCCCTGATCTTCATCGAGATCCCTGCCACGGGTCCGGAGTCCGGCGACGACACCGTGTTGCTGTATGGCCATCTGGACAAGCAGCCGGAGATGACGGGTTGGGACGCCGACCTGGGCCCCTGGGAGCCGGTGCTGCGCGACGACAAGTTGTATGGCCGCGGCGGCGCCGACGACGGTTACGCGATCTTCGGTTCTCTGGCTGCGATTCTGGCGCTGCGCACCCAGGGTCTGCCGCACGCGCGTTGCGTGGTGCTGATCGAAGCCTGCGAGGAATCCGGTAGCTACGATCTGCCCGCGTATGTGGATCATCTGGCCGAGCGCATCGGCAAGCCGTCGCTGGTGGTGTGCCTGGACTCGGGCTGCGGCAATTACGAGCAGCTGTGGTGCACCACCTCGCTGCGCGGGCTGACCGGTGGCAACCTCAGCGTGAAGGTGCTGGAGGAAGGCGTGCATTCGGGCGATGCCTCTGGCGTGGTGCCGTCCAGCTTCCGGCTGCTGCGGCAATTGCTTTCTCGCATCGAAGACGAGGCCACGGGCCACATTCTGCTGGAGGGGCTGCACGTGGAGGTGCCGGAGGAGCGACTGACCCAGGCCAAGGCCGCGGCAACAACGCTGGATACCGCCATCTTCGACAAGTTCCCGATGGTCGATGGCCTGGTGCCGATGCATGAGGACCTCACCGAGCTGGTGTTGAACCGGACCTGGCGCCCGGCGCTGTCGATCACCGGCGTGGACGGCATGCCGCCGCTGGCTTCGGCCGGCAATGTGTTGCGTCCGCAAACGGCGGTGAAGCTGTCGCTGCGGCTGCCGCCGACCGCCGACGGAAAGGCCTGCGGCGAGCTGCTCAAGCAGGCCCTGCTGCGCGACCCTCCGAATGGCGCGCAGGTCACGCTGGAACTGGAAAAGGCCTCGTCCGGCTGGAATGCCCCGGCCATGGCGCCTTGGCTGGAACAGGCCATCGACGATGCAAGCCAGGCGTTCTTCGACAAGCCGGCGATGTACATGGGCGAAGGCGGCTCGATTCCGTTCATGGGCATGCTGGGCGAAAAGTTCCCGGGCGCGCAGTTCATGATTACCGGCGTGCTGGGGCCGCATTCCAATGCGCATGGCCCGAACGAGTTCCTGCACATCCCGATGGGCAAGCGCGTCACTGCCTGCGTGTCGAAGGTGATCGCCGAGCATCACGCGGCCTGCCTGCGCGGCGAAACCAGCGGCTCGCCGGTGGCGGCCGACAGCGGCACCCGTCATGGTGGACATGGTTGCTGTTGAGGCCGTGAGGCCGCCGCGGGCCGAGCGCGTGCGCTGACGTCAGGCCTGGCATTGCAATCGCATCGAACCAAGCAGCATCGGCGACGGGGCAGCGGCCCCTCACCCAGCTCCCGGCCCGCCAGGACCCGGAGCTGGGGATCGAGCATCCGGTTGAATGCCGATACCTGCACCGGCACTGTGGGGCGCCGCTGCTGCGGCACTGCGAAAGCCCTTGCTGAAGGCATCCCATCAGCGTCGCCCGCACTGCGCTTGCGGCGCAGGTCGCCGACATCCGAAATGCTAGTCTGCCGATCCCTCTCGCCTTCGGTGCTGCGATGAACACCTTGTTTGGTAGCGACAGCTGGCTCTACATTCTGCTGGTGGGATTTGTGGTCGGGCTACTGGCGCGTTTCATCACGCCGGGCACGCAGCGCCTGGGTTGCCTGCTGACCATTATGCTGGGCATCGCTGGAGCGGTGGTGGCGAGCTGGTTTGGCCGCTACATGGGCTGGTATCACGCCGGCGAGCCTGCCGGCTTCCTCGGCGCATTGCTCGGCGCCATCGCCATCCTTGCACTGCTGCGCTTGTTCAGCGGCAGCAAACGCTGACCGCCGCAAGACGCGCTTTGCCCTCTACTCCCTGACGCAACCACGACACATGACGGTATCGCCTTCTGACCCTGCGCGCGACGCGCTGCGCCTGCAATGGGCGCGATGCGCGCTGGATGATCCATCTGCCACGTTGCAACGCGCGTCGGTCGACGCCGGCTTTCGCAGTTACTGGCGTACGCAGGGGCGCGGCACCGATCGCATCCTGATGGATGCGCCACCGGAGCTTGAGAACGTGGCCCCATGGTTGCGCATGCACGCCCTATTGGGCGAGCACGGAGTCCGCGTGCCGCACGTGCTGGCACAGGACCTGCAGATCGGCTTGCTGCTATTGGAAGACCTGGGCGTACCGACGCTGGCGCAGGTGCTGACCGACGCCAATGCCGACGCCCTGCTGGATGGCGCAATCGCGCAATTGCTGTTGCTGCAACAGATCCCGCCGCCCGCCGACAGCGGCATGTTCGGTGAGGCGTTGTTGCAACGCGATGCCGGCCTGTTCGAAGAATGGTTCCTGGGTCGCCATCTTGGCGTGCAGCTGGACTGCGGGCAGGCCGAGCAGCTGCAACTGGTGCAACGGCGTTTGATGGACAACGCACTGGCGCAGCCCCGCGTGTTCACCCATCGCGACTTCATGCCGCGCAATCTGATGCCGGTGCCCGATGGCCCGGCAGTCCTGGACTTCCAGGATTGCGTGATCGGGCCGATCGCCTACGACCCGATCAGTCTGTTCAAGGACACCTCGGTCAGTTGGCCGATCGCACGCGTCGACGATTGGCTGGCGCGCTATCACGCACGTGCGCAGGCGGCCGGCTTGCCGGTGCCGCCGCTGGAGCAATTTCTGCGCGACGCGGACTGGATGGGCGTGCAGCGACACCTGAAAAACCTGGGTATTTTTTCGCGCCTGAGCCATCGCGATGGCAAGCATTGGTATCTGGACAACGTGCCGCGCTTTATCGCCTATCTGGACGAAGTACTGCCGCGCTACGCCGAGCTGGCTCCCTTGATCGCGCTGCTGGACGAAGTAGTCAAACCCGCACTGGCAGCACGTGCAGCGAAGGCAGACGCATGAAGGCGCTGATTTTTGCAGCAGGCTTTGGCGAGCGCATGCGCCCGCTGACCGAACACATGCCAAAGCCCTTGCTGTCGGTCGGCGGCACGCCATTGATCGTCTGGCATCTGCGCAAGCTGGCGGCGTTGGGCGTGGACGAGGTGGTGATCAACACTTCATGGCTGGCCGAGCAGTTTCCGCAAACGCTGGGAGACGGCAGCGCGTTCGGTCTGCGCCTGACGTATTCCTTCGAGGGCGCCACTCCGCTGGAAACCGGCGGTGGCATGCTGCAAGCGTTGCCGTTGCTGGGCGAGGCCCCATTCCTGTTGGTCAATGGCGATATCTGGACCGATTTCGACTTTGCCCGCCTGTCGCATGCACCGGAAGGACTGGCGCAGTTGGTGCTGGTCGATCGCCCCGCGTATGCAGAGCGCGCAGACTTTGCGCTGGACGCCGATGGCAAGGTACATGCAAATTTGCCCGCAACGCTTACCTATTCCGGCATCGGCATGTATCGACCGGCGCTGCTGCACGACTGGCAATCGGTGATTGGCCACCTGCCAGAGCAGACCGGCGCGGCGCCGCGGTTTGCGTTGGCGCCGATCCTGCGCGCGCAAATGGCGGCAGGGCTGATCGATGGCATCCACCATGCCGGGCGCTGGACCGATGTCGGCACGCCGCAGCGATTGGCGGAGCTGGATGCGCAATTGCTGCGCGACGGCGGCTGATCGCAACCAAGCGCCGCAACCAGCCAGCCGCGCATCGTGCATTGCTTGCACCACGCACACCGACCATCTCGATCGCCCTTGCAGCCAAGCCGCAGATCAGCCGCTCCGCAACCGATCTATCTGCATTGCTGGCGCCCGCGAGACACAACGCAGACCATGCGCACCAACCAACGTGACTGGTGCTTGCCCGCTCACCGTCGCGGGACCCTGAGCGGCATGGATTCCGCGCCGGAGCCTACATGGACGTACTTGCGGCGTGTCCTGCGATGGTGGGCGGGCAAGGGCCTTGCAGCCAGCCCACAGATCAGCCGCACTACAAGCTTTCAGGTGTAGTGCCTCAAGTGCCTGGACACTGCTTTAGATGTGCTGAAGCGAAGTGCGAAGCAACCCGCGCCTACCTTGCGCTGAGCGTCGTACTTCCGTCAGCTGATCGAAGAGCCGCGATCCTCCAGCACCCGCCGCAGGAACGGCACGGTGATGCGGCGCTTGGCCGCCAGCGATTCGCGATCCAGCCGATCCAGCAAGGCCACCAACGTGGCAAGTTCGCGCTCGCTATGCGTCAGCAACCAGTCGATCGCTGCATCGTCCAGCGCCAGCCCACGCCGCTGCGCACGGTCGCGCAGCACGGCCGCGCGCGCCGCGTCGTCAGGTACCGGCAGTCCGATCCGGACGCATTGCGACAACCGCGAACGCAGATCCGGCAGCACCAACGCCAGGCCATCGGGCATCTGCCGCGCGGTGTAGAGCAAGCTGATGCCGGCGGCGCGTGCGCGATTATGGAAATCGAACAGCGCCACTTCGTCGTCGCGCTGGCCGGCGATGCTGTCCACGCCATCCAGTGCAACCAGGCTGCGCCCCTCCAATGCTTCGAGCGCATCGCGCAGGCGGCCGGCTGCTGCATGCAGCGGCAGATACGCGGTTGCGCGCCCGGCCTGCTCGGCCGCCGCGCACACCGCCAGCGCCAGATGCGTCTTGCCGGTGCCGGCGGGGCCGGCAAGATAAAGCCAATCGCTCACCTGCCCGGCCGCCAGGGCCTGCAGCTGCGCAAGCAGGCCCTCGGGCGCGGCGATGTAGCTATCGAAACGCTGGTCGGATGGCGCGCGCAACGCCAATGGCAACTGCGGCACGCTCACGACCGATCTGCGTCCTTGGTCGGGTCGACGATGATGACGCTGCGCTCGGCGGTGGTGGGCTGCAGCACGATGCCCGCGCGCTCGCCGGCATACAGGTCGCTGCGGGTGTACTGCTCATGCGCATACCGCAGCAGCACGTTGGCCACCGCTGCCACCGGCAACGCCAGCAGCATGCCGAGAAAGCCGAACAGCTGGCCGCCGGCCATCACCGCAAAGATCACCGCCACCGGATGCAGGCCGATCTTGTCGCCCACGATGCGCGGTGTCAGCACGTAGCTTTCCAGCAACTGGCCGACGGTGAACACTACGCCCACGCCGATCAGCAGCTTCAGATCCAGCCCCTGCGCCTGCACGACCGCAGCCAGCAGTGCCAGCACAATGCCGGTGGTTGCGCCCAGATACGGAATGAAGCTGATGAAGCCGGCGATGATGCCGATCAACAAACCCAGGTTGAGTCCGATGATCGAAAGGCCGGTGGCGTAGATCGCGCCCAGCGCCAGCATCACCAGGAACTGGCCGCGGATGAAGCCGCCGAGCACGTCATTGGATTCCAGCGCCAGCCGGCTCACGGTGCCGATATAGGCGCGCGGGATGACCGCCGCCACACGCTCGACCAGCCGGTCCCAGTCGCGCAGGAAGTAGAACGCCAGAATCGGCAGCAGCGCCAGGTTGATCACCCAGGTCACCATCGCAAAGCCCGAGCGCTGCACGTAGCCGAAGAAGGTCTTGGCAGCGCCGCCGGCTTGTTCCCAATGGCTGCGGATCCAGTCGATCAGGCGCTCAGGGTCCAGCCAGCCCATCAGCTCCACGCCGGTCTTGGCTTCCAGCCATGGAATGGCGGTACTGATCGCCCAGGTGCGCATCTGCGGCAAGGCGTCGATCAGGGTCATGATCTGGCGCTCGATCATCGGCACCAGAATCATCAGCGCCAGCACGAACAACAGCAGTGCCAGCACGAACACCAGCGACACCGCCATGTTGCGCGAGCGACCGGCACGTTCGATGCGGTCCACCAGCGGGTCGCCCAGCCAGGCCAGCAACAACGCCAGCACGAACGGCGTCAGGATCGGGGATAGCAGCGATACCACCCACAACACGCCGACAATCACCGCCACCCATTTGAGGCGGCGCAGGAACAGGGCGATTTCGGCTTCGGGAGTCAAGGTCATTTCAGGCGGTACTCGGCGTGCTCGTTTTCGAGAATGATCGGACCCTCGGTCGGTACCGACACCGAGACCAGCGGGCTGTTGTCGCCGAGCATACGGTTGAGGCCGGAAATGCCCGTGAGCAGTTCCAGATCCACTTCCATGCGGTCGCCGTTGGCGCTGACCGGGCGAATGCTGCGCACTACCGACACGCCCTGCAGCGCAGCGGCAACCCGCAGGTAATCGTCGGCGCTGTGGATGCCGGTGATCACTGCGCGATACACGCCCGGCACGCCCGAGTCCACGCGCTTGGCGTAGCGCTTGACCAAGGCATCGGCAGCGCCATCGGCACCGGCGGCCATCGCGCGGCGCGCGTCGCCGTCACTGCTGGTCCAACTGGACAGCACATTGCCGTTGTCCACGAACACCCAGTCGGCGGTCCAGCCGGCCGCATTGCGGTAGAGCTTGCCGATCAGCTGCATCGGCGGGCTGTATTTGGCCGACGCGCGCGACACCGCGGCGGTGTCCTTGCGCCAGATCGCACCGGCCAGCGCCTGCTCGGCCGCCGCACCGCCCGGCAGGCCGAGCCGGTACCCGCGCTCGATCGCACGGTCCAGCACGCTGCGTGCGGCATTGGCCTGGGCGACACCTACCAGCCGTGGGCCGCTGCCATCATCGATGGCCAGCCACAGCACCGGCTTGGGGCGCGGCAACGGCCACACCGGCAAACCGAGGGCAGCGATCAAGCCATCCACATCGGACTGGCGAAAACGCGCGACCAGGGTGGTACGAAAGGTAGGCGCACCTGTGCGCGAGGTGCCCTGATCCTGGCGGTAGTCGTAGTGTTCGACGTAGTTAGGCGCATTGCGCAGCGCCTGCGGCACACCGGGGCGGCTCATCACCGAGCGATCGCCGGAGACCTTGCCCAGCACCGCGCCCAAGGCGCGCGCCAGGGCACCGGGGCGATCGGATTCGCCCTGGCTATTGACCGGCACTTCGGCATCGTAGGCACTTTGCGCCTTGGCGACGTCGCCTTCGGTGCGCAGGTCGGCCTGCGCAAGGGCCGGAACCACAGGCATGGCGACCACGAGGGCGAGAAAGAAAGCGAGACTGCGGCGCATCGACGGTTCCATGGCGTAAGCGTATCCAGGTGAATTGTTGCCCGAATGGGGCGCTAGCGCCAACGTGGCTGTTAAAATCGCCGCCTTTACTGCCGAGCCACCCACGCCCGTGACCAGCCCAACGCCTTCCACTCCCTCGCCCATGACCTACCGCGACGCGGGTGTCGACATCGATGCCGGCAATGCCCTGGTCGAACGCATCAAGCCGTTGGTCAAGCGCAGCTTCCGGCCGGAGGTGATGGGTGGCCTGGGCGGCTTTGGCGCGCTGTTCGACCTGTCGGGCAAGTACAAGGAGCCGGTGCTGGTCTCCGGCACCGACGGCGTGGGCACCAAGCTCAAGCTGGCTCAGCAGTTGGGTCGCCACGACACCATCGGCATCGACCTGGTCGGCATGTGCGTCAACGACGTGCTGGTGCAGGGCGCCGAGCCTTTGTTCTTCCTGGATTATTTCGCCACCGGCAAGCTGGACGTGGATACCGCTGCAGCGGTGGTCGGCGGCATCGCGCGCGGCTGCGAGCTGTCCGGTTGCGCGCTGATCGGCGGTGAAACCGCCGAAATGCCCGACATGTACCCGCCGGGCGAGTACGACCTGGCCGGCTTTACCGTGGGTGCGGTGGAAAAGTCGCAGCTGCTCGACGGCGCGCAGGTGCGCGAGGGCGATGTGCTGCTCGGCATTGCGTCCTCGGGCCCGCATTCCAATGGCTACTCGCTGATCCGCAAGATTTACGAACGTGCCGGCGCACCGGCCGAACATGTGCTGGACGATGGCACCCGACTGATCGACGCGCTGATGGCGCCGACCGCGCTGTACGTCAAGCCGGTGCTGGCGCTGCTCAAGTCGCACGGCGAAGCGATCCATGCCATGGCCCACATCACCGGTGGCGGGCTCACCGAAAACATCATCCGGGTGATTCCCGACGGCCTGGGCCTGGACATCGATGCCAAGGCCTGGACATTGCCGCCTGTGTTCGCCTGGCTGCAGCGCGAAGGCGCGGTGGCCGATGCCGAAATGTGGCGCACCTTCAACTGCGGCATCGGCTTTGTGCTGATCGCATCGCCCGAGCAGGCAGCCACGCTGGAACAGGCGCTGGACGCGCAATCGCTGGCGCATTGGCGCATTGGCCAGGTGGTCGCCGCACACGGCGACGAACGCGTACGCATCGGCTGATCGAGGACTGCATGGACGCTTCCCCCCCTGCCCTGCCGACGCCGGCCAGCGCCAATGACCTGCAGCACCTTAAGCTGCTGTCGACCTTCCATTACGTGCTGGCCGGCATCACCGGGCTGTTTTCGCTGTTTCCGCTGATCCACCTGTTCATGGGGCTGGCCATCGTCACCGGACAGTTACCGATGAACGGCAGCAATGGCGAAGCGGCACCGGACCAGATGCGGATGTTCGGCTGGATCTTCGTGGTGTTCGCGGCCGCACTCATCACCGGCGGGCTGACGTTGGCGGGCTTCATGGCGTATGCCGGCCGCTGCATCGCACAGCGCAGGCGGCATCTGCTGTGCCTGATCGTGGCCGGCATTTCGTGCTCCTTCATGCCATTCGGCACCGTGCTTGGCGTGTTTACGCTGGTCACCTTGCTGCGCCCTCAGGTCAAGGCACTGTTCGGCCCTGCCGCAAGCGCCGCCTGAGGGAGACGTGATCATCAGGGCCCTGCGCCGCGCCAAATCGGCTGCGTTGATCGTCACCATCGCAGTGTTCCTGGCGAGCTGGATCGCGCCGCTGTGGCCGGTCGAACAGGCCTTGCACAGCTCACTGACGGTGCTCGGGTTGTTCGCGCTAGTGTGGGCCGATCGTCGCTGGCCACTGGAAAACGCCGCGTTCGTGGCAATCTGCGTGTTTATCGCCTTGCACTGCGTCGGCGCGCGATGGCTGTATTCCAACGTGCCTTACGAGCAATGGAGCATGCAGCTGCTGCACTGTTCGCCCAGCGCGACGTTCGGCTGGACACGCAATCATTTCGACCGGCTGATCCATCTGCTGTTCGGGCTGTGTTTCACGCCGGCCATTGCGCAACTGGCGCTACGGCTATGGCCCCGCCTGACGCTGCGGCAGATCTTCGCGCTGACGGTGATGAGCATCATGTGCGTCAGCCTGGTCTACGAGTGGTTCGAGTGGGGCATTGCGCTGCTGCTGTCACCACAGGCCGCCGAAGCCTATAACGGCCAGCAGGGCGACCCCTGGGACGCGCATACCGACATGCTGCTGGCAACCCTCGGCAGCCTGGCTGCCTACCCCGTGGTGAGGACATTGTTCAATGCACGCGACTGAACCGCGCCTGCGCCTGGCCGTGCTGGCCTCCGGCCGCGGCAGCAATCTGCAGGCCATCCTTGACGCAATCGACAGCGGGCGCCTGCACGCGGAGGTGGTCGGGGTATTTTCCGATCGCCCGCAGGCACCGGCACTGCACAAGGTGGACGCGGCGCACCGCTGGAGCGCCAGTCCACGCGACTTTGCCGACCGCGACGCCTTTGACGCCGCGCTGGGCGATGCCATCGCCGCCGTGCAACCGGACTGGGTCATCTGCGCCGGCTACATGCGCATCCTGGGCGAGCCGTTGGTGCGACGCTTCGCCGGCCACATGCTCAATATCCACCCGTCGCTGCTGCCCAAGTACCGCGGATTGCACACCCATGCGCGCGCGCTGGAGGCCGGCGACACCGAGCACGGCGCCAGCGTGCATCTGGTGGTGCCGGAACTGGATGCCGGCAACGTGATCGCGCAGGCCCGCGTGCCGGTGCTTGCGGGCGACAGCGCCGAGCAACTGGCCGCCCGCGTGCTGGCGCGCGAGCACCTGCTGCTGCTCGCCACGCTGGACCTGCTGGCCAGCGGGCGCCTCCAGGTGGACGGCGATGCGGTGCATGTGGACGGTCAGTGCCTGTTTACGCCACTGCGACTAGAGTCCGCTGACACCGCATTCGCCTGAATGCGGATACGCCCTCCTCATCCTGTCTCGGACATCCTTGTGGCCCCGTGCCTCAACTCCAGCGCATGAAAGCCCTCCCGATCGCCGCCGCGCTGTTGACCACGGCCCTGCTCTGCCAGGCCAACCCGAGCCGTGCGCACCAGGCAGCCGCCCCCCCGATGGCCACGCCTGCCACGCCTGCTGCCCCTGCCGCTGCAGCCGCACTGCCCGCAAGCACCTGGACGCCGCCGCCGCTGGAGCCTTTTGTGGCGACCTACCAGGCGTTCTACCGTGGCAAGGAGGCCGGCGATGCCACCATGCAGGTCAGCCACGGCGACGCAAGCCAGTGGCGGATCGACATGTCGGTGCGCGGCCGCAAGGGCTTCGCCAGCATCCTGGGCTTGAACCTGGAACAGAGCACGGTGTTTCGCGTCGATGGCGACACCTATGTGCCGTTGAGCCAGAGCACCGTGCGCAAGGCGATGTTCTTCGGCAAGAAGGTCACCGGCGTCTACAACTGGCAAGCCGGCACCGCGCAATGGGACGGCGACCTGAAGGAAGAGCGTCAGCAACCCATCCCGCTGCAACACGGCGATCAAAGCGCGCTGTCGCTGAATCTGTCGCTGATGCGCGACGCGCAGCCGGGCCGCAGCCTGAGCTACCGCTATGTCGATGTGGGCCGGGTGCGCAAATACGATTACAAGGCCGCCGATGCCACCGAGGTGGTGCAGGTCGGTGACCTGAGCTACGACGCGTTGCGCGTGTACCGCGTCAACAGCGGCGACAACGAAACCATCCTCTGGATCGCCAACGGAGTTCCGACCCCGGTGCGCATCCTGCAACGTGACAAAGGTGAGGATCAGGTCGATCTCCGCCTGGTCGAATACCAAGGAGTCTGACCATGAAAACCCTCTCCCGCACCAGCGCCTTGATCGCCGCCGCCGCACTGGCCGTGGCCAGCCTGCCGGCGTTGGCCGTGCAGCCGTTCCAGGCTGATTACTCCGCCAATTACATGGGCATGCAGGCCAACGGCACCATGACCCTGGCCGCGGCCGGCGCCAATCAATGGCGCTACACGCTGACCATCCAGAACCAATTGGCCAACCTGACCCAGAGCACGGTGTTCGAGGAAGCCAATGGCCAGCTGCGCCCGGTCAGCAGCAACGATAGCTCTTCGATGATGGTCAAGCGCCGCAACGTCACCGCCAATTACGACTGGAAAACCAGCCAGGCGACCTGGGGCGGCGATATCAAGCCGGACCGTCGCGGCCCGGTCAAGCTGCAGCCCGGCGACATGGATGCGTTGCTGATCAACCTGGCGATCACCCGCGATCTGGCTGCCGGCAAGCCGCTCAACTACCGCATGGTGGACGAAGGCCGCATCAAGCCGATGAGCTACAAGGTGGTCGGCAAGGAAACCATCACCGTCAACGGCAAGCAGGAGCAGGCCACCAAGGTCTCGCGCGTGGATGGCGACAAGGAATTGATCGCCTGGGTGGTCAAGGACCTGCCGGTGCCGGCGCGCCTGCTGCAGAAGGAAAAAGGCCAGGATGCGCTGGATCTGACCATCAAGGGGCTGCGCTGAGCGAGATGCAGCTGCCATTTTAAGAGCGCGCCAAGGCGCAAGGCTTTAGATGAGCCAGTGGGTCGAGGGCGCGGTGCCCTCGCCGCTCGCGGGACACGCCGCAAGTACATCCCTGTAGGCTCGGTGGCGGCATCCATGCCGCCACACGGTCCCGCGATCGGCGAGGACACCGCACCAGACAATTGGTCGGTTGTTCGCTTAAAAGCTTGTCCGTTGATCGGCTTGCGTGTTGATCGGCTCGGGTTAGGAGATTAGCGGACGCTTGCTTGTCAGAACTGCAGGGCACGGTGTCTGCTCTTACCATGCACACCGACCATCTCGACCGGTCCTTGCCCGCCTACCGTCACGGACCTTACGCGGCATGGATGCCGCGTAAGAGCTTACAGGGGCGTACTTGCAGCGTGTCCCGTTGGTGGGCGGGCAAGGGCCCCGCAACCAGGCCGCAGATCAGCCGCTCTCCGACTGATCCATCCGCACCAACCCCTCATGCCTCAGGGCTTTGCTGCGGCCTTGTCGTCGCCAGTGCTGAACACCGTGCGGCAGTCCACGCGGATCTGCTCGTCGTTGCTGCGCCAATAGAACAGATCGCAGTGCCGCTTGCCTTCGACGGTCTTTTTCACTGCCACCGCATAGAACGACTGCGCGATCTCGTCGCGGCTGGCGGTGCCGTCGCCGTTCCAGTCCATGTCCTTGAACTCGACGCCCTGGGTGATCGCCATGCCGACCGACCAGGCGTAGGCCAGCCACGCCAGGATCAGCACGATCACGCCCAGCAGGATCTTGCGACGGGTGGTGAAGCGTCCGCGCAGGATCATGCGGTGCGCCGGATGGTCGCGCCCAGCGCCCCCAGCTTCTCCTCGATGTTTTCGTAGCCACGGTCCAGGTGGTAGATGCGATCGATGGTGGTGTCGCCGTCGGCGACCAGCCCGGCCAGGATCAACGAGGCCGAGGCGCGCAGATCGGTCGCCATCACCGGCGCGCCGCTGAGACGCTCGGCACCGCGCACGATGGCGGTGTGGCCTTCGACCTGGATGTCCGCGCCCAGCCGCAACAGCTCATTGACGTGCATGAAGCGGTTTTCGAAGATCGTTTCGTTGATCACGCCCACGCCATCAGCCACGCAGTTGAGCGCCATGAATTGCGCCTGCATGTCGGTGGGAAACGCCGGGTATGGCGCGGTGGTCAGGTTGACCGCGCGCGGGCGCTTGCCATGCATGTCCAGGGTGACGCTGTCGGCGGTGGTGGTAATGGTGGCACCCGCCTCGGTGAGCTTGTCCAGCACCGCATCCAGGGTGTCCGGGCGCGCGCGGCGCACGGTGACGCTGCCGCCGGTCATGGCCGCGGCGACCAGGAAGGTGCCGGTTTCGATACGATCCGGCAGCACCGCATGGTGCCCGCCGCCCAGACGCTGCACGCCCTGCACCACGATGCGCGGCGTGCCGGCGCCTTCGATCTGCGCACCGAGCGCGATCAGGCAGTCGGCCAGGTCGGTGACCTCCGGCTCCATCGCCGCGTTTTCCAGCACCGTGGTGCCTTCGGCCAGCACCGCGGCCATCAGCACGTTTTCGGTGCCGGTAACGCTGACCATGTCGAACACGTAGCGCCCGCCCTTCAGGCGGCCGTTGCTGGTGGCCTTGATATAGCCGTTTTCCACGCTGATCTCTGCACCCAATGCCTGCAGGCCCTTGATGTGCTGGTCGACCGGGCGCGAGCCGATCGCGCAGCCGCCGGGCAGCGACACTTCGGCGGTGCCGTAGCGCGCCAGCAGCGGGCCCAGTACCAGGATCGAGGCGCGCATGGTCTTGACCAGCTCGTAGGGCGCGACCTGGTGGGTCACCGAGCGCGGGTCGACCAGGATCGAGCGGCCCTTGGCCAGGGTGCCTTCGTCGATGGTGACCTCGGCGCCCAGCTCGCTGAGCAGCTTCACCGTGGTGATTACATCGTGCAGGTGCGGCACGTTGCTGATTTCAACCGGCGCATCGGCCAGCAAGGTGGCGCACAGGATCGGCAGCACTGCGTTCTTGGCGCCGGAGATATTGACTTCGCCGTGCAGCGCTTGGCCGCCGGTCACTACGATTTTTGCCATGGGAATCTGAGAAATCCGAAAGTAGAAGGGATGTCGGGGGAATGAAGTGAGGGACGTATCGACCGTGGTGCACGCGGCGCGCGTTGGAACCGGGGGATCGAGCGGCGCCGGGTACGGCCAGGGACGCGCTTGACACAGTCACTGCGTGAGCGTGGACGACGCCAGTCGAGCCGATGAGGTGCCTACTGCTGACCGACCCTGCTCCGCGCGCCGCGCCGACCCAGCCCGCCTGATGGCGAGCGCGGCGATTGCGCTCAGCCTTCCTCGGGCGTCAGGGTCCTCAGCTGCAGCGCGTGGATCGCCCCGCCCATCAGATCGCCCAGGGTGGCGTAAACCATGCGGTGCCGCGCTAGCGGGGCCTTGCCGGCAAAGGCCGGGCTGACCACGGTCGCCTCGAAGTGCACGCCGTCGTCGCCGTGCACGTCGACGCGGGCTTCGGGCAAGCCGGTTTCGATGAGTTTACGGATGGTTTCGGCGTCCACAGGGTGTTTCCTCATAAAATGAGCGCACATTCTACTCTTCACCCGAGTCCCGTATGGCCGTCTCGCACCTGCCCACCGCCACCGTCAGCGACGCCAGCCTGGTCGCCAGCGGCCAGCGCGTGCTGGAGATCGAGCGTGAAGCCTTGGCGAGTGTGGGCGCGCGCATCGGCAGCGCGTTTGCCGCGGCCTGCCGGCTGGTGCTGGCCTCCCGCGGGCGGGTGGTGGCCACCGGAATGGGCAAATCCGGCCACATCGCACGCAAGATCGCCGCCACCCTGGCCTCCACCGGCACGCCGGCGTTCTTCGTGCACCCCGGCGAGGCCGGCCATGGCGACCTGGGCATGATCACCGAGGCCGACATCGTGCTGGCGCTGTCCTACTCCGGCGAATCGGACGAGGTGCGCATGCTGCTGCCGGTGCTCAAGCGCCAGGGCAACCCGATCATCGCCATGACCGGGCGCCCGAACTCGTCGCTGGCCCAGGCCGCCGACGTGCATCTGGATGTGAGCGTCTCCGCCGAGGCCTGCCCGTTGCATCTGGCGCCGACCTCCAGCACCACCGCCTCGCTGGCGATGGGCGATGCGCTGGCGGTGGCGCTGCTGGACGCGCGCGGCTTCACCGCCGACGACTTCGCCCGCTCGCACCCGGCCGGCAGCCTGGGCCGCCGCCTGCTGCTGCACATCACCGACGTCATGCACGGCGGCGATGACCTGCCCAGCGTGCGCGCCGACGCCAGCCTGAGCCAGGCGCTGATGGAAATGAGCCGCAAACGGCTGGGCATGACCGCGGTGGTCGACGACGACGGCCGCCTGATCGGCCTGTTCACCGATGGCGACCTGCGCCGTGCACTGGACAGCGATATCGACGTGCGCAGCGCCGGCATCGCCGAGGTGATGACGCGCAACCCGCGCACCATCGGCGCCGACCAGCTGGCCGCCGAGGCCGCGCGGCTGATGGAGGACTACAAGATCAATGGCCTGATCGTGGTGGACGCGCAGCAGCGCGCGGTTGGCGCCCTGAACATTCACGACCTGTTGCGCGCCAAGGTGGTTTAACAGGTTCAGTTTTCACTGCGGAACCCCGTTCTCACCGATTCGTGCCGATGCCCTACTCTCCCCTGCTGCACCTCCCCGCCGAGCTGATCGAACGCGCCGCGCGTATCCGCCTGGCCTGTTTCGACGTCGACGGCACCCTGACCGACGGGCGCCTGTACTACGACCATGCCGGCAACGAGAGCAAGGCGTTCAACGTGCTCGACGGCCAGGGCCTCAAGCAGCTCGAATACGCAGGCATCCATGTCGCGCTGATCACCGCGCGCGCCAGCCTGTCGGCGGAAAAGCGCGGCCAGGATCTGGGCCTGCACGTGCAGATCGGGGTCAAGAACAAGCGCCTGGCAGTGCTGGCCTTGTGCCAGGAGCACGGCCTGTCGTTGGACCAGGTGCTGTTCATGGGCGACGACCTGCCCGATCTGCCGGCGCTGCTGGCGGTCGGCCTGCCGGTCGCGCCGGCCAACGCGCACCCCTGGATCGCCGAGCGCGTGCAGTGGCACACCCAGGCCCGTGGCGGCGAAGGCGCCGCCCGCGAGGTCTGCGATGTGGTGCTGGCCGCGCAAGGCCAGGTCGAGGGCATCATCGAAAGGTTTTCCGCATGAGCGTGAACTGGCGTACCACCCTGGGCGTGGTGCTGTTTGCCGCCGCCGTCATCTCCGGCTGGTCGGCATGGCAGCAGCGCGCACGCCCGGTCGCGGCCGTGGTGGATGAGTCGAAGGCCGACTACGTGCTGCGCGACTTCGAACTGATCGCACTGGACAAGCAGACCGGCAAGGAATCGATGACGCTGCGCGCGCCGGAGATGCACCGCAACCGCGCCGACCAGACCTCCGACATCACCACGCCGGTGTTCCTGCTGCCCGACAACGCCAACCAGCCCTGGACGTTGCGCGCCAAGACCGGCTGGGTCAGCCCCAAGGGCGACGAACTGCGCCTGCGCGGCGATGTCGAAGGCGACAGCCCCACCGGCGGCGCGACCCCACCGACCACGTTCCGTACCCAGAGCCTGGACGTGTTTCCGCAGCAGAACCTCGCCAAGACCGCTGCTCCGGTAACCATGAGCCGGCCGGGTATCATGCAAAGCGGGGTCGGCTTCGAAGCCGATCTCAAATCGCGCCAGTACAAGCTCCTCTCTCAGGTCAAGACCCGCTATGAACCGAATGCTGCCCGCTAAACTGGCGTTTGCCGCGCTGCTGTTGCCTGTCATGGCGATGGCCAAGACCAGCGACCGCAATCAGCCGATGGCGATCGACTCCAATGCCAACGACTGCAACATGCTTGACGACAGCGGCAAGTGCCGCTTCAGCGGCAATGTGGTCATCACCCAGGGCACGCTGGAAATCCACGCCGATACCGCCGACATCTTCCAGAAGAACGGCCAGACCGACCGCGTGGTGCTCACCGGCAAGCAGGCCACGCTCAAGCAGCAGATGGACGACGGCGCGATGATGAACGGCCAGGCCGACAACATCGAATACAAGGTGGCCGACGAGATCATCATCCTGACCGGCAACTACAAGGTCGACTCGCCCAAGGGCACCAACGCCGGCCAGCGCATGGTCTACAACACCAAGACCGGCAACATGCAGAGCGGCGGCGACGGCAGCCGCGTGCGCACCATCATCCAGCCCAAGAACGCGGCGCCTGCGGTGGCAACGCCTGCTCCGGCACCAGCCGCCAAGCCCGCCGCGGCCAAGCCGCAGGGGAAGAAGTAATGCTGGTCGCCACCGGTCTGCGCAAGAAATACAAGCAACGCGAAGTAGTCAAGGAATTCGGCCTCACGCTCGAGGCCGGCGAAGTGGTCGGCCTGCTCGGCCCCAACGGCGCCGGCAAGACGACCTGCTTCTACATGATCGTCGGTCTGGTCGAAGCCGATGCCGGGCGTATCGAACTGGACGGCCGCGACCTCACCGCCGAGCCGATGTACGCCCGCGCCAAGCTCGGCGTGGGATATCTGCCGCAGGAGCCGTCGATCTTCCGCAAGCTCAGCGTGGCCGACAACATCCGCCTGGTGCTGGAACTGCGCGAGGAACTGGACAACGCTGGCCGCGAGAAGGAACTGGTGTCGCTGCTCGAAGAACTGCAGATCACCCATGTGGCCGACCAGCTCGGCGCCAGCCTCTCCGGTGGCGAGCGGCGCCGCTGCGAGATCGCGCGCGCGCTGGCGGCCAAGCCGCGCATGATGCTGCTCGACGAACCCTTCGCCGGCGTCGATCCGATTTCGGTCGGCGAGATCCAGCGCATCATCATTCACCTCAAGGAACGCGGCATCGGCGTGCTCATCACCGATCACAACGTGCGCGAGACCTTGGGAATCTGCGACCGCGCGTATATCCTCGCCGAGGGGGGCGTGCTGGCGCAGGGGGCACCGGACGCGCTGCTAGCCAATCCCGACGTCCGTCGCGTGTATCTGGGGGAAACTTTCCGCCTTTGAGCGCGTCGCCGCGCCATCGATTCTTCCAGTCAGTGCCCGCATGAAAGCCCGGCTTCAGACATCGCTAGGACAGCAGCTGGTCATGACGCCGCAATTGCGTCAGGCGATCAAGCTATTGCAGATGTCCACGACCGAGCTGGAACTGGAAATCGCCGAAGCGGTGGAGACCAACCCGCTGCTGGAATGGGCCGACGAGGCCGCACATGCCGCCGGCGACACAGCGGTGGAATCCTCGCCGTCCTCGTCCAGCGAGGAACCCCAGCGCGAGGAACCGGCCCCGGCCGAGCGCGACGACGACTGGTCGCAGGACGAGTTGCAGTGGACCGGCTCGGGCAGCGGCGGCAGCTTCGACGACGACGAGTCCGGCGATGCCGCCGAGCGCGTGGCCGAATCGGAAACGCTGGCCGATCACCTGCTGTGGCAGCTGCACCTGTCGCCGCTGTCGCCACGCGACCGCCAGATCGGCGCGCTGTTGATCGATGCGCTGGACGAAGACGGCTACCTGCGCGAACCGCTGTCGGCCATCCTCGAAACCCTGGCGCTCGGCACAGCGGTGGACGAAGCCGAAGTCCTGACCGTGCTGCACCAGATCCAGCGCTTCGACCCGGTCGGCGTGGGTGCGCGCACTCTTGGCGAATGCCTGGCACTGCAGTTGGCGGTACTCGACCCGGCCACTCCGGGGCGCGAGCTGGCGCTGCAGATCGTCGCCGGCCCGCTGGAGCGCCTGCCGCGCAGCGGCGTGGCCGGCCTGGCGCACGAACTCAAGCGCTCCGCCGCCGATGTCGAACAGGCCGTGCAACTGGTGCGCTCGCTGGACCCGCGCCCGGGCAAGCAGATCGGCGACCTGTCGCAGGACACCTATGTGGTGCCCGACTGCGTGATCTGGCGCCAGCGTGGCGTGTGGCGGGCCTCGCTGGCCGGTCGTGCCCAGCCCAAGGTCACCATCCACCGCGGCTACGAGAACCTGATCCGCAGCTGCGGCGAATCCGACGCCGGCTACCTGCGCGGCCAGCTGCAGGAGGCGCGCTGGCTGCTCAAGAGCCTGGAGGCGCGCGGCGAGACCCTGCTGCGGGTGGTGCGCTGCCTGTTGCAGCACCAGGCCGGGTTTCTGGAATTCGGTGCGCAGGCCTTGCGCCCGCTGACCCTGCGCGAGATCGCCGGCGAGCTCGGCCTGCACGAATCCACCATCTCCCGCGCGATCGCCCGCAAATACGTACGCACCCCGCGCGGCACCATCGCGCTGCGCTCGTTTTTCGCCTCCGGCATCGACACCGATAGCGGCGGCGAGGCCTCCAGCACCGCCATCCAGGCCATGATCCGGCGCCTGATCGATGCAGAAAACCCCCGTAAACCCTTGTCGGACGCCAAGTTGGCGGATCTGCTGAAAACTTCCGGCGTACCAGTGGCGCGGCGCACCGTTGCGAAGTATCGTGAGGCCATGAACATTTCCGCCTCCCACGAACGCGTACGCATCGCCTGACGTTGCAACCACCGCAACGCCGGCCTGTGCCGGGTTTGTCGGATCACCGGAACGGTTCATTGGCCCACCGACCAATGGAGGTATCCGATGCGCATCGAGACGTATGGCCACCAGCTTGAAGTGACCCCCGCGCTGCGGGAGTACGTGGCAAGCAAGCTGCAGCGACTGCAGCGCCATTTCGACCAGCACTGTGAAGTCCGAACCCAGCTGGCCGTCCGCAAGCCAGACCATCACGTGGTCGCCACCGTCAACCTTCCCGGTCGCACCCTGCACGCAGACGCCAGCGGCTCCACCATGTACGCGGCCATCGACTTGCTGGTCGACAAGCTCGACCGCCTGGTGCTCAAGCACAAGGAAAAGAAATGTAACCACCATGCACGCGAGGTGCGCGACAATCTCGCATGACGCTTCCCGCTTGATGCCCTCATGCCCTTAACCGATCTGATGGCGGCCGTGCGCACCGTGGTGTCGCCGGCCGCCGATCGCGACACCGTCCTGCATACCGCCGCCGCCCTGCTGTCCTGCCGTCAGGCCGGCGCCGACGAGCTCTACGCCAACCTGTGCGAACGCGAGGCCCTGGGCAGCACCGCCATCGGCCACGGCATCGCCATTCCGCATGGCCGCTGCCCCAATCTCACCGAGCCACGTGGCGCCTTGCTGCGGCTGGATGCGCCGGTAGCCTTCGGTGGCGATGAGCCGGTGGACCTGATCTTCGCGATGGCGGTGCCTGCGCACTACACCCACCAGCACCTGATGCTGCTGTCGGAGCTGGCCGAACGGTTTTCCGATGCGCAGTTTCGTCAGCAGTTGCGCGCCGCCCCCGATGCGGACGCCTTGATGGCGCTGCTCACCGACGCCCCGCCACCACAGGCCAGCGCGGCATGAATACCAGCATCACCGCACGCGAACTGTTCGACCAGCAGCGCGACAAGCTGGCGCTGCGCTGGGTCGCCGGGCAGAAGGGCGAGCACCGCGAGATCGAGGCCGGCAGCAACAATGCGCGCCGCCCGTCGCTGGCCGGCTACCTCAACGTGATCTATCCCAACAAGGTACAGATCCTGGGCACCGAGGAGCTGGCCTGGCTCGACTCGCTGGACGCGCGCCAGCGCTGGGAAACCATCGAGAAGATCATCCAGGTGCAGCCGCTGGCGCTGGCGATCAGCAAGAACCAGTCCTGCCCGGAAGACCTGCGCGCGGCCGCAGACGAATCCAACACCCCGCTGTGGATCTCGCCAAAGCGCGGCCATGAGCTGCTCAACCATCTCTCCTACCATCTGGCGCGCACGCTGGCGCCGCGGGTCACGCTGCACGGCGTGTTCATGGAGATCTATTCGATCGGCGTGCTGATCACCGGCGAGGCCGGCTCGGGCAAGAGCGAGCTGGCGCTGGAACTGCTCAGCCGCGGTCACCGCCTGGTGGCCGACGACGCACCGGAGTTCACCCAGATCGCGCCCGACGTGCTCGACGGCACCTGCCCGGAACTGCTGCAGGACCTGCTGGAAGTGCGCGGCCTGGGCGTGTTGAACGTGCGCGACATGTTCGGCGACACTGCGGTGAAGAAGAACAAGTATCTGCGCCTGATCGTGCACCTGACCCGGCCGATGACCGAGCCCACGCCGTCCGGCTACGAGCGCCTGACCGGCGATTCCGGCAGCCGGCATGTGCTGGACCTGGACGTGCCGCTGATCACCCTGCCGGTGATGCCCGGCCGCAACCTGGCGGTGCTGACCGAGGCCGCCACGCGGCTGCATATCCTGCGCACCAAGGGCATCGACCCGGCGGCGATGTTCATCGCCCGCCACAGCAACCTGCTGGAGCGACGCACGCCATGAGTACCGCGCCCTCCACGCTGATGATCGTGAGCGGGCTGTCCGGCTCGGGCAAATCGGTTGCGCTGAAGACCTTCGAGGACCTGGACTACTACTGCTCGGACAATCTGCCGGTGGAGCTGCTGCCGGACTTCGTCAAGAGCCGCCTGCGTGGCAACCCGATCGGCGACCAACGCCTGGCGGTAGGCATCGACGTGCGCAGCCGCAGCGACCTGACCCAGCTGGCGCAATGGCGCCTGGCGGCGCAGGAATACGGCATCGAAGCGCGGCTGCTGTTTTTCGAAGCCAGCGATGAAGCGCTGATCAAACGCTATGCCGATACCCGCCGCCGTCATCCGCTGAGTCATCTCGGCCTGGCCTTGCCGGAGGCGATCACCCGCGAGCGCCAGTTGACCGAGCCGCTGCGCGCGCAGGCCGATGCCATCATCGATACCAGCACGCTCAACGTGCACCAGTTGCGTCGCCGCGTGGTCACCGAATTCGCGCTGGGCTCAAACGACCGGCTGTCGCTGCTGTTCGAATCCTTCGCCTACAAGCGCGGCGTCCCGGCGGAGGCCGATTTCGTGTTCGATGCGCGCGTGCTGC
Organism: Xanthomonas sp. 4461; assembly: GCF_024806475.1. Taxonomy (NCBI): domain Bacteria; kingdom Pseudomonadati; phylum Pseudomonadota; class Gammaproteobacteria; order Lysobacterales; family Lysobacteraceae; genus Xanthomonas; species Xanthomonas sp. 4461. Next base: position 707,689 of record NZ_JANTYV010000001.1, read on the forward strand.
CCAACCCGCACTGGGACCCGGAGCTGCGCCCGCTGACCGGCCGCGATGCCGGCGTGCGCGACTATCTGGACAACCAGGCGGACGTGCAGCGCTACATCGCGCAAATCGTGGATCTGCTCGATACCTGGCTGCCGCGGCTCCGCAACGACACCCGCAGCTACGTGACCATCGCCTTCGGCTGCACCGGCGGCAAGCATCGCTCGGTCTACATGGCCGAACGCATGGCGCGGCATGCGCGCGAACAGGGCTGGCCGGAAGTGGCGACGTTTCATCGGGAGCAGGATTGAGTTGGGGCTGGGATTGGGGATTGGGGATTGGGGATTGGGGATTGGGGATTGGGGATTGGGGATTCGGGATTGGGGATTCGTAACGGCGGGGTCCTGCGTGCTGGAACGTGCGTGGTTTGGCTGGTGTGTAAGGATGCGTTTGCCGGGGTGCGCATTGCCTGGGCTTGGCCGGGGTTGATCGCGGGACTGGATGTATCTGGCGCGCTTTGTTGCGGCTTCGCTGGCTTGATGCGGTAACGCAGGTTGAACCGCTTCGACACGCGTATGCGCCTTTGACGTCCGCAGACCTTCGCTGCATCTGGACGTGTGTGCGGCTGCGGGGTGCGAACTGCAGCGGTCGCTTGCGCTGCGTCCGGCAGCGAGCTGATGCGCGTCACGGATCATGCGTCATATCCGCTACACCGCGCCTGCTGCGCGCCGCGCATACGCCCGATTGCCGCGGTCCTAAACGGCTATTCAGTTCGCAACGCAGCGGTGCAGGCAAACGCTATCGCGCGGTCATGCCGACCTGTTAACGTTTCGGCATGGCCTGTGGCATTCTCCTCATTACTCATCCCGGCATCGGCGCAGCGTTGTTGAACGTGGCGACGGGGCTGTTGCGGCATTTGCCGTTGAAGACCGAAGCATTCGATGTGCCGTTCGATGCAGACCTGGACGCATTGCTGCCCCAGGCCTCGGCGGCGATGCGCCGGGTCGACAGCGGCGACGGCGTGCTGGTCATGACCGACCTGTATGGCGCAAGCCCCAGCAATCTCGCCAGCCGGTTGGCCAAGCTTGGCACGCCGGTCCGTCGGGTGTCCGCGCTGAGCCTGCCGATGCTGCTGCGGGTGATGAATTATCCCGAACAAGGTTTGCAGGAGCTGCCCGCCACCGCGGCGGCCGGTACCCGCAACGGAGCGATCATCGACGATGCTTGAACGCGAACTCATTGTGTCCAACCGACTCGGACTGCATGCGCGGGCAACCGCCAAGCTGGTGCAGACGCTGTCGTCCTATCGCAGCAACGCCACGCTGGCGGCCAAGGGCCGCGAGGTGAATGCCAAGAGCATCATGGGCGTGATGTTGCTGGCCGCAGGTCAAGGCACCAGCGTGGTGGTAAGGCTGGATGGCGAAGACGAAGCGCAGGCCTTGCAGGCGTTGGTGGAGTTGTTCGAGCGTCGTTTCGACGAGGACAGCTGAGCATGCGCGGCGTCGGTGCCAGTGCGACCGACACGGCGCCGCTGCGCCAGGCAGGCGCATGAGTCTGCGCCTGCGCGGACATGGCGCCTCGCGCGGCAATGCGCTCGGACGCGCGCGCGTGCGCCAGAGCCATACGCTGGAAGTGGCCGAACAACGCGTGCCCGCCAACCAGGTGGAAACGCAGCTGCAGCGTCTGCACGTGGCGATCGAGGCGGCACGCACCGAGATGCAGCAGCTGCGCGACCGCCTGCATGGCGCGCTGGCGCGCGAGGTCGGCGAGTTCCTCGAACTGCATGCGCTGCTGCTCGACGACCCGGAGCTGCTGCAAGGCCTGGACGAGTTGATCCGCACCCACCGCTACAGCGCCGACTATGCCCTGCGCGTGCAGCGCGACCGGCTGGCGGCAGTGTTCGATGGCATGGAAGACGCCTATCTCAAGAGCCGCATGGACGATCTGGATCACGTGATCGGCCGCATCCATGCGTTCTTGCACAAGCGTGCACCCGACCTCAAGGGCGTGGCTGGCGAAATCCTGGTCTGCGACAACGTGGCGCCGTCCGAGCTGGCGCAGCTGCAGGCGCAAGGTGTGGTCGGCATCGTCACCACCGCCGGCAGCGCGCTGTCGCACAGCGCGATCCTGGCGCGCAGCCTGCATCTGCCGCTGGTGGTCGGGGTCAGCGATGCGGTGCAGCGGATCGACGATGGCGATGTGTTGATCGTCGATGCCGGTTCCGGCCAGGTCATCGTCGATCCCACGCCCGAGCATCTGCGCGACTACCGCGAGCGCCTGCGTGCGCTGGCCAAGGAACAGCGCGAACTCGGGCGACTGCGCTCCAAGCCCACGCGCACCCGCGACAACGTCGATATCACCCTGCTGGCCAATGCCGAGTCGCTGGAAGACGTGGCGCGTGCGCATGCGCTGGGCGCCAGCGGTCTGGGGCTGTATCGCACCGAATTCCTGTTCCTGCAGCGCAACGAGCTGCCGGACGAAGACGAACAGTTCCACACCTACCGCGCCACCGTGCTGGGCATGAGCGGCCGCCCGGTGACCATCCGCACGCTGGATCTTGGCGCCGACAAGGCCGACCGCACCGGCCTGACCTTGAGCGACGAAGACAACCCGGCGCTGGGGTTGCGCGGCGTGCGGCTGTCGCTGGCGCGGCCTGCGGTGGCGCAGGCGCAGTTGCGCGCGATCCTGCGCGCATCCGGCTATGGGCCGGTGCGCATCCTGGTGCCGATGGTCAGCGGCCGCGAAGAAATCCTGTTGCTGCGCAAACAGCTGAAAAAGCTCACCGCGCAGCTGCGCGACGAAGGCCACGAGATTGCCGAGCACATTCCGCTGGGCGCGATGATCGAAGTGCCTGCTGCGGCGCTGGCGCTGGATTGCTTTATCGACGACATCGACTTCCTGTCGATCGGTACCAACGATCTGGTGCAGTACCTGCTGGCGGTGGATCGCAACAACGAGGCGCTGGGCGAGTTGTATTCGCCATTGCATCCGGCGGTGTTGCGGCTGATCGCGCAGGTGATCGCCACCGGGCGCGCCTACGCCAAGCCGGTGGCAGTGTGCGGCGAGATTGCCGGCGACCCGCGCTTCGTGCCGATGCTGCTGGCGTTGGGGCTGACCGAATTCAGCCTGCATCCGGCCACCTTGCTGGAGGTGCGCCGCGCGGTCCGCGACATCCATCTGGCCGAGTTGCGCGTACAGGGCGAAAAACTGCTGCGTGCCCGCGACCGCAAGGGCATCGAGAAGTGGCTGGCCTGCAATGCGCAGGCCGTATTGCGTTAGCGCCACAGGCGACTGATCGCCAGGATGCAACGCGTACGGCGACACGCAGAGTCGGCCACGCATGGCAGCTTGCACACGCTCCACGTCGTTCGTCCGCTGCGGCAAGCTCCCGCGCAATAGGCTCACTGATGCAAGGTGCATCCGGCATCGCTTCGGCAATCCGCATGCGCCTGGTCACGCCGCTGTATGTTTCGTCACCATGCGCAAGCGATAATGCGGTGCTGATCCAGCACCGCGTCTTCCACTGACGGCGCGTCCACTCTTCCGGGGAGCCGCGCATGGCCGAAGCCGTCCGCCACGACAAGACTGCGCGCCAGCTGCGATTGCTGTCCGACGCGCTGGATAGCGGACGCTTAGGGCCGGTACGCCGGCTGGTCAACACGCTGGCGCCGGCGGAGATCGGCAACCTGCTCGAATCGCTGCCGCCCGGCAAGCGCGAAGTGGTGTGGGGCCTGGTCGACCCGGAAGACGACGGCGAAGTGCTGCTGCACGTCGGCGATGAAGTGCGCGAAAGCCTGCTGGCCGACATGGACACCGACGAGATCGTCGCCGCGGTCGAAGATCTGGACATCGACGATCTGGCCAACCTGGTCGAAGACCTGCCCGACACCGTCATCGACGAAGTGCTCAAGTCGATGGACCGCGAGAACCGCGAGCGCCTCGAGCAGGTGCTGTCGTATCCGGAAGACACCGCCGGCCGCCTGATGAACCCGGACGTGGTGACGGTGCGCGCCGACGTCAACGTCGATGTGGTGCTGCGCTATCTGCGCCTGCGCGGCGAGCTGCCCGATCACACCGATCACCTGTATGTGGTGAGCCGTCGCCACCAGTATCTGGGCCGGGTATCGCTGGCCGCGCTGGTTACCCATGAAGACAGCACGCCGGTCAACCGGCTGATCGACGACGAGCAACCGGCGATCGATGTGGGCGATGGCTCCGACGAAGTCGCGCGGCGCTTCTCCGACCACGACTGGATCTCCGCGCCGGTGGTGGACGACAACAACATCCTGCTCGGCCGCATCACCATCGACGACGTGGTCGACATCATCCGCGAACAGGCCGAACACCAGGCCATGAGCGCAGCCGGCCTGGACGAGGACGAGGACATGTTCAGCCCGGCGCGGCGCGCGTTCCGTCGCCGGCTGATCTGGCTGGGCATCAACCTGTGCACCGCGTTTCTGGCCTCCAGCGTGGTCAGCCGTTTCGAAGGCACCATCGAAAAACTGGTGGCGCTGGCGGCATTGATGCCGATCGTGGCCGGCATGGGCGGCAACGCCGGCACCCAGGTGCTGGCGCTGATGGTGCGCGGCCTGGCGCTGGGGCAGATCGGCTCGTCCAACGTGATGACCCTGCTCAAGAAGGAGCTCACCGTTGCGCTGATCAACGGGCTGTGTCTGGGCGTGGGGCTTGGGCTGATCGTACTGGCCTGGTTCGGCCAGCCGATGCTGTCGCTGGTGATCGGCACTGCGCTGACCTTGAACATGCTCACCGCTGCCTTCGGCGGCGTCCTGGTACCGGTGACGCTCAAACGGCTGGGCTTCGACCCGGCCCTGGCCGGCGGCGTGATCCTGACCACGCTGACCGACGTGATGGGCTTTTTGAGCTTCCTGGGCCTGGCCACATTGATCCTGATGCCGTGAGCGCGTGCGCCCGGCCGCATGCACGTGCAGTGCATGCGCCACCAGGAATGAAGGGCCGCATGACGCATCCACATCTCCCGCCGCACCGCGACGTGCCAGCGCACCTGCATGCGGCGATACTGCAGCCTGGTGATCGATGGGGAGTGCTGCGTGATCGTTCGTTGCGTCTTGTTTGGAATTCTTGCGCTGGTGCTTGCCGGTTGTTCCAGCATGGCTGAGCGCCAGCACGAAGGGCGGCGCGGCCATTTCGTCGCCCGCACCCTGCAGCTGGAGGGCCGGCTATACCGCTACCAGGTGTTCGTGCCGGCCGCCAAGACGCCGCAGCCACGGCCGATCGTGCTGTTCCTGCACGGCTCGGGCGAGCGCGGCGACAACGGGCGCGATCAGGCCGAGGTCGGCGTCGGCCCCTACCTCAGCGAACACACCGCCGACTTCCCGGCGCTGGTGGTATTGCCGCAGGTGCCCGACGACGAGGAATGGCTGGGCGTCAATGCACGCATGGCGATCGCCGCGCTGGATGCGGCCAGCGTCGAGTTCGCTGCCGACCCGCAACGCACCTACCTTACCGGCATTTCGATGGGCGGCTATGGCGCGTGGGAAATCGGGCTGATGCAGCCGCAGCGATTTGCCGCGATCGTGCCGGTCTGCGGCGCGCTCAAGGCGCCACGCGACGAGCGCCGCACGCTGTATGTCAGCCTGGTCGCCAAGGAAGCCGACCCGTACACGGCAGCGGTCACCCAGCTCAAGCACGTGCCGATCTGGACGTTTCATGGGGCCAAGGACACTTCCGTTCCACCGCACGACGATCGCGCGCTGTACCGCGCCGCAAAGGGCGTGGGCGCCAACCTGCGCTACAGCGAGTATCCCGAAGGCAACCACAACGTCTGGGACGTGACCTATGCGGACCCGGCGATGTGGGAGTGGATGTTCAAGCAGCGCCTGCGCTGAGCGTATTGCGGTGGGCGCGCCCCCCGCGCGCTCGGCCGCGCCGGGGGGCGCCGCAGCGAAGGCGAAGCCCGGCCGTGATCATGCCGGCACTTGTCCGGGGTCATCGCACGCTGCGCCTGCCGCTGGGTTCGACCGGCGCAGCACGCGACGCGACAACCGCTGCCATCAATGGTGGTAGCCGGTCTCGGCGGTGATCTTGCCGCGGAACACCCGGTACGACCATACCGTGTAGCCCAGGATCAGCGGCAACAACATCACCAACCCCACCAACGCGAACAGTTGCGAGGACGGCGGCGCGGCCGCCTGCCAGATGGTGTATACCGGCGGCACCAGATACGGCCACATGCCCAGCACCAGGCCCAGGAACCCGAGGACGAACAGGCCCATCGCCAGCAGGAACGGCGCCGTGTCCGCTCGCCCCGGCGCGGTCGAGCGCCATAGCGCATGGCCCACCACCGCAACCAGTACCGGCACCGGCATCAGCCACAGGTAATGGGCGTCGTTGAACCAGCGATCCATCACATGCGATTGCAGCGATGGCAGCCACGCGCTGACCAGGCCGATGAAGACCAGTACGCTGAGGGTCAATGGCCGGCTCAACTGACGCGCAAGCGCGTGCACATGGCCTTCGGTCTTGAGGATCAACCAGGTGCTGCCGAGCAGCGCATAACCGAACACCAGGGCCGCGCCGGTCAGCATCGCGAACGGGCTGAACCAGCCCCAGATCCCGCCGACATAGCGGTCGTTCTCGATCGGCAGGCCCTGCACCAGCGCGCCCAGGATCACCCCTTGCGCGAAGGTGGCCAGGATCGAGCCGGCAGCAAACGCATTGCTCCATAACCGCCGCGAACGCTGCGCCTTGAAGCGGAACTCGAACGCCACGCCGCGGAACACCAGCGCCATCACCATCAGCAATACCGGCAGGTACAGCGCCGACAGGATCACCGCGTACGCCTTGGGAAACGCCGCCAACAACCCTGCCCCGCCCAGCACCAGCCAGGTTTCGTTGCCGTCCCAGATCGGCGCGGCGGTGTTCATCATCAGGTCCAGCTGTGCCTCGTCGCTGCGAAACGGCGCCAGGATGCCGATGCCGAGCACAAAGCCGTCCAGCACCACGTACATCAGCACCCCGAAGCCGATCACTGCGAACCAGGCCACGGGCAGGAAGGTCGTCATGTCCATCACGCAGCTCCATCGATCGTTTCGTCGGCTGCAGACAGCGGCCGTGCGGGTGTGTGTTCGCCGTGGTCCAGCTGCGGCGCATCGTGCGGCGTCGGCCCGATCTTGCCGATCTTGACCAGGTACCAGATGCCCCAGCCGAACACGAACGCATAGCCGGCCACGTACACCGACAACGAGATGGCGGTCATCAGCGCCGACTGCGGACCCACGGCGTCGGCAGTGCGCAGCAGCCCGTAGACCACATACGGCTGGCGGCCCATTTCGGTAACGAACCAGCCGGAAATCAGCGCAATGAAGCCACTCGGCAGCATCCAGCGCCAGGTGGCCAGCAACCAGCGCCACTGCACCAGCGTGCCGCGCCACAACGCGAACGCCGACACCCAGGCCACCAGCAGCATCAGCGAGCCGATCCCCACCATGATGCGGAAGGCGAAGAACACCGGCGTCACCGGCGGGCGGTCGGCCGCTGGCACCGAGGTCAGCGGCGCGATGTTGCCGTCCAGGCTGTGGGTCAGAATCAGGCTGCCCAGGCGCGGAATCGCCACCTCGTAGTCGTTACGCGCGGCCTGCGCATTGGGCACCGCAAACACCACCAGCGGAAATCCCTTGCCCGGTTCTTCGGCGTGCCAGTGCGCTTCCATCGCCGCGATCTTCATCGGCTGATGCTTGAGCGTATTCAAGCCATGCATGTCGCCGACGAAGATCTGCAGCGGCACGGTGATGGCCGCAAACACCACCGCCAGTTTGAGCATGCGCAGGCCGGACTCGCGGTGCACGCCCCGATGCAGATACCACGCGCCCACCGCACCCACCGCGAAACAGGTGGTGATGAACGAGCCCAGCGCCATGTGCGCGAGCCGATACGGGAATGAAGGATTGAAGATGATCTTCAACCAGTCGACCGGGTGCACGATGCCGTCGACCACCTCGTAGCCGGCCGGCGTCTGCAACCAGCTGTTGGAGGAGAGGATCCAGAACGTGGAAAACAGCGTGCCCAGCGCCACCATGCAAGTGGCAAAGAAGTGCAGGCGCTCGGAAATGCGCCCCCAGCCAAACATCATCACGCCCAGGAAACTGGCTTCGAGAAAGAAGGCGGTGAGCACTTCGTAGCTCAGCAGCGGCCCGATCACCCCGCCCGCAATGCGGCTCAGCTCCGGCCAGTTGGCGCCGAACTGGAAGGCCATCACGATGCCGCTGACCACACCCATGCCGAACGACACGGCGAAGATCTTCTGCCAGAAGAAATACAGCTCGCGCCAGACCGGCTGGCGCGTTCGCAACCAACGCCATTCCAGGAAGGCCAACAGGCTGGACAGCCCGATGGTGAAGGCTGGAAACAGCACGTGGAAGGCGATGACGAATCCGAACTGGAGACGCGACAGCAGCAGGGCGTCCATGGAGAGTGCTCCAGGAAAGAGGAAGGCAGCTACGCCAGCGAAGCGGCGAGCGAGCCCCGACGATTTGCGCCGTCGGGGAGCATTACCGCAACGCTGTCGCGCCACACCGCAATGGTAGTGACGCTCGCGTCCGTTCCCGATGCGACACGGCGTCGCATCTGCGGCAAAAAGTCGCGCTTGCGCTACCGCCCGATGCCACTTTCCAGCCTGCGACACCTACATAGTCTTCCGGCCGCGCCAGGCAATCAGGCGCCCAGCGTGCGTAGCAGCGCGCCTGCGCGCGATGAGCTCTACCGGCGATGCGCTGTCGCGCGCAAGCGCACTCCTGCGTAGCGCTGCGGTCGCTTACTGCCGGTGACGCATCCGCCGCGCCAGCTCGCTGATCAGCGCGATGCCGGCCGTGAGCCCCACCATCGACAGGAATTGCGCGCGGGTGTCGGCAGAAGACGCCAGCAGCGCGAAGATCACCGCCAGGATCGCCAACGCCAGCAGCGTCAACACCGGATACCCACGCATGCGGAACGGCAAGGCGATACCGGCACGGTCGGCGCGCGCGCGCAGGATCAACTGCGACAGCAGCGAGATGGTCCACACCAGCAGGCAGGTGGCACCCACGATATTGAGTAGCATCGGCAGCACCTTGCCCGGGTACAGCAATTCCAGCACCGCTGCGGCAAAACCGAACAGCACGCTGGCGATCACCGCCACCAGCGGCACTTGCTGGCGGCTGGTGTTGCTCAGCCAGCGCGGCGCCTCACCGCGCTGGGCCAACGAGAAGATCATGCGCGAGGCACCGTAAAGATTGGCGTTGAGCGCCGACAACAACGCCACCACTGCCACCAGCGTGATACCGGTGGCCGCGCCGGGAATCCGCGCCACGTCCAGCACCGCCGCGAACGGCGAACTCAGCGCGGCGCTGGTCCACGGCACCACCGCCACGATGACGCTGATCGAGCCGATATAGAACACCAGGATGCGCCAGGCCACGGTGCGGATGGTGCGCGCCAGGCTGCGCCCGGGATCGGCGGTTTCGGCCGCCGCCACCGCCACGATCTCGGTGCCGCCAAACGCGAACACCACCACCAGCAACGCGGTGCCCACGCCGGCCAGGCCCTTGGGCGCGAACCCGCCGTGCTGGGTGAAATTGGACAGCCCCGGCGATACCACGCCCGGCAGCAAACCGGCCAGCAACGCGCAGCCGATCAACAGGAAGATCACGATGGCGACCACCTTGAGGATGGCGAACCAGAATTCGAACTCGCCGAAATTGCGCACGCCCAGCAGGTTGATCACGGTGAAGGTGGCCATGAAGATCGACGCCAGCATCGGCACCGGCAACGCCGGCCACACCGTCGCCAACAGGCTCGCCGCGCCCACCGCCTCGGCGGCGATCACCACCACGATCTGCAGCCACCACAGCCAGCCGACGGTTGCGCCGGCGGTCGGCCCCATCGCATCGGCCGCGTACACCGAGAACGCGCCGCTGGCGGGCTTGGCCGCAGCCATCTCGCCGAGCGCGTTCATCACGATGATCACCAGCGCGCCGGCAATCAGGTAGGACACCAACACCGCCGGGCCGGCCGCATGGATGCCCACCCCCGAGCCCAGAAACAACCCGGCGCCGATTGCCGTGCCCAGGCCCATCATCATCAACTGCCGCGGTTTCAAGGCATGGCGCAAGGCAGGCGCAGCGGTCTCAGCAACAGGATCGGTCGGAAGCGACATGGACGGAATCGGGAAGGTGGTAACGCGACACGATACCGCGTCATGACGCCCGCCGCGCCTCTTGACGAAGACGCCTGCGCCAGGCTGAAGGTATGGCCCTGCCGTCGGCAGCGAGCCCTCCGCTCCGAGGCAATGGCCCAAGACCGTGCCGCTGCACGACGAGCGCGAGTCATGCTGCAGTGCACACTCACCGCAGCAGCAGAAGCGCCGACGGCGGTGTTGGCCCTGCCAAGCCAGCACCGCGCGCTGATCGGCCTGCAGACGGCGCTGCAACGTGGCGCCCTGGCCCGGGATGTGCTTGCATCGAGCGCGGCCTGCCCATCGCGCACTATCACGAGCCGCAGAAATGTCCGCACGCCATCCGGGCCAAGCAGGCGGCGCGACGCGGCCGTCATCATCCCTTCTTCGTCCAGACGGCACGTCGCTGCGGAGCACCGCCAGGTCAGACATGCGTAAAAGACGTGGCCGGCGACCTCGCTGCACATAAAAAATCCCCGGCATTGCCGGGGATCTGTGGATGCAATACTGCGCGGACGCTTACTCGGCCAGATTCTTGCCTGCCCCTGCGGTGGCGATCACCTTGGCCTTGACCTGCGCGGCCGGCGTGACGGTATAGATGTAGCCCAGCGATTCCGGGAACACCTTGGAGCTGACCCAGTTGGTGGCATTGGCGTAGGGCTTGCTGCCATCCGGCGTACCCCAGGTGATGCCGCTGCCCACGTAGTTGTTGATCAGGTCCCAGTAGCCGATCTCGCTGCTGTCGCGCGAGGTCACCGGGTTCTTGATGTTCTCGAAGTAATTGGACTCGATCTTGGCCACGCCGCCCATGCGCACATTGATGCCCGAGGTGCTGACGTTGTTGAAGTAGTTGTTGTAGATATGGCTCAGCCCGCGCCGCTGCAACGGCACGCGCGAGTCCACGTTTTCGAAGCGGTTGTGGTGATAGGTGGTGCGGGCGGCCGAGTTCTTGGTGTCGCTGTCACTGTAGCCGTTGAGCGCGACCTTCTGGTAGTTGTACACGTAGTTGTAGGACACGGTGACGTGATGCACGCCCTTCTTCATGTCGATGCCACCATCGAACGAGGCATCGCCGGCGCCGGAGCACTTGGTCAATGAGGCGAACACGGTGTTGTGGTCGACCCAGATCTTGGACGGTTCGCCACTGGAATTGCCTTCCAGCGAAATCGAATCGGCATCTTCGCCGCCTTGCAGCAAGCCGATGGTCATGTTCTGGATGATCACGTTATGCGCGTTGCCCACCACGCGCACACCGAAGTTCGCCGCCGAGCCGTTCGCCCCCCTGATGGTGACATCGCTCTTGTTCTTGATCTGCACGGTCTTGGCCGGCAGCTTCCACTGCGCGCAGACGTCCTTGATGGTGCCGAAGTCGAACTTGCCGGTGTAGTTGAGTACCAGTCCGCCACTGCCGGAATAACTGTCGATGGCAGCCTGCATCGCTTCGAAGGTGGCCACGTTGACGGGGGTCTTGTTGCCGCCGCCGGTGGTGGCGGCGCCGTACCCGACCGGGCCGGCGATGGCGCTTGCAGCGCAGGCGGACAGTGCGAGCGCGAGTGCGCCCTGGAGCATCTTGCTGGTCATGCAGCCTCTCCCAAAGAAGACGATAGGCAATGCGCGACGTCTGCGTGATGGCAACGACGTCGGCAAAGCAGTGCGTGGGGGCCGCATTCTTCGCGCGACTTAAAACATAAAACAATTATCCATCTTTGAAAGTTTGACGCACCACGGTGTTCTCTTTGCAGGACATGCAAAAGAGACAGCAAGAGACACGCAGGACAGGACACTGCTGCGCATGCCGTGCATACGTGATCGACAACGTCCAGTTGATGGCGACGCGCAGGCTATGCACGGCAGTCGCGGCGTCAGGCACTGACGACGATGCGGTTGCGTTGAATCGACGCGTTGATTCGAACCGGTGTTGCAGTGCGACACCGCACATCGCACACCGCAGCAAGGCGGTAGCGGCACGGCGCCACATCCGTGCTGTGCAGTGCGGCAGAGAGAGGAGTCCATGCAGCATCGACGCATCGCACCTGCAGGTGCAGCGCTGAAGTGACGCACGATTGCCGCCGACACGGCTCGCTGCGGCAAATACCGACGACACGACTACGCAAGCCGCGCAGCGTCGGATCAACCGCGGCGCCTGGCGATACCAGGCTGACTCAGCCAGCGCGAGAAGCGCGCGTGCGCGCGGCCAGCAGTGCGTGGATCGCGGCCGCCAGCATGACACGGCGGGTGCGCAACCCGGTTGGAACCTGGACTAATGCGGCCGGCAGCGTATCGATCGAGCAGCGCAATCGCACATCATCGATTCACGCGATCGACATATGGCCGAGCGGTGCTGCTGCGGCGCTCCCGGGCCACGGGCTGCCTGCACGGTGCACTACGCCTTCAAGACAGCAATGCGCGTGGTTCCGAGGGTCACCAGGAACCAGCGCGACGACCACCAAACCGCAACGCAACAGATCAGCGCCTCCAACCGGGGCCGCACCTCACAAGGCGCGATCGACCAACCCCGACGCATGCGCCAGCTCGCCGCCCGGCCAGGGCGTGTGGTCATCGAGAAAATCGCCGACCAGACGCATGCAGGCAGCGCGTTCTTCCACGTGCGGCATATGGCTGGAGTTGGCGAACACATGCCAGCGCGCATCGGGAATCAGACGCGCGTAGGGCTCAACGGTTTCCGGCGTGGCTTCGTCGTACTTGCCCGACAGCACCAGCGTGGGCGCCATGATGCGGTGCAGCCGCTCGATGATGCTCCAGTTGCGCAGGCTGCCCACCACGTGGAATTCGGTCGGCCCGTTCATGGCGTGATACACCGTCGGGTCGGCATCGATGGCGGCGAAGGTGCGCGCCACCTCGTCAGGCCACGGAACCAGCCGGCACACATGCTGCGCGTAGAACACGTCGCTGGCCGCGCGATAGGCCGGATGATCCAGCGTACCGGCCGCCTCGTGTTCTTCCAGCGCGGCCTGTACCTGCTCGGGCAGGCCGGCGCGCAGGCGCAGCGCTGCGGCACGCCACAAGCCCATCGACGCCGGCGAATTGGCGATGACCAGCGCACGCAACCCGCTTGGCCGACGCACCGCATGTTCGGCCGCCAGCATTCCGCCCCACGACTGGCCCAGCAGGGCGTATTGCGCCAGGCCCAAGTGCTCGATCAGCGCCTGCAATTCGTCCAGAAACAGCCCGACCGTCCAGAACGCGGCACCCGCGTTGGGAAGATGGGTGGAGCGGCCATTGCCCAGTTGATCGTAATGAATCACCGCACGGCCGTTGCCGGCCAGATCCTTGAAGCTGTCGACATAGTCATGCGTGCAACCAGGCCCCCCGTGCACCACCACCAGCGGACAGGCATCGCTGCGCAGGTCGCCGCTGATCCGGTACCAGGTGCGATAGCCGCGGAATTGGACGTACCCCTCGGTGGACTGCATGACCTGCGCCTGCTCGGCAATGATGAGCGCCGAGACTAGCGGGCAGCCGCGCCTGGGTTAACTGGCAAATCTCACAGGTTTGCAGCGGTTTGCAGGCCTCCGCATTCATCGCTTATGCGTCAGACAGGCGGCGGATCAACGCCTGACCGCACAGGTGATTGTGCTGACCAATCGCAAACCCGGTGTTCAGGGTCGGCGACTATCGGCTGCCTCACTGCACCTTCCGCGGCCTGCAACGGAAGGGCCTTCTCTCAAGGCCATCGCTGCACTGCAGCGCGTAGGCCCTGCCCACCCTCCAGCAGCACCATCCGGGCCTGCGTAACGCGGCGCTGGCCATTGGAAGCGTCGATCGCCGTGCATCGATGCGTCGTGTGATGCCACTGCCGCAGACGGCGACCGCAATCCGCTTATGGTTCCAGCAGTCGATAATGCATACCGCGCACTACCGCCTCCACGCGATTGCGCGCGCCCAGTTTGCGTGCGGCCGAATTCAGATGCAGGTTGACCGTGGCGGTGGACCGATTGAGCGCGGCAGCGATGCTCTTGGCGGTCAGCCCCTTGGCCGAATACTGCAGGCATTCGCGCTCGCGCCGGGTCAGCGCGATGTGGTGACAGCGCCGCTCCTGCGGGTCCAGCAGCTCCTGCGCACGCGCCTGGAACGCATGCGCCAGCAGCAAAAACGGAGAAAGCTGTGCTTCGGCCAGGCGCGGCGCCTCGGCGGCAACCGCATCGACCGCGCCGCTGAACGTGGCAAACGCGCCACCGGGCAGATGCAGCGGCACGGTGACACCGGTACCCATTCCGCTGTCGCAGAGATAGCGCGTCACCTGGCGGTGCTGCGCGCCTACGTATTCCACCCCCGGATGGTTGCCGTCGGTGCGGTACGACCAGACGAAAGGCGTGGTGCGTCGCGTGGCGCGCTGCTGAACGGGGTCATGTTGGTAGTAGCCGTGCTCGCACCAGACATGCTGCATATCCCCGGGCGCATTGCGCTGCATGAACACGCTGGGGGTGATCAGCGCGCCCTCCATGCTCAGCGGCACCGGCGCGTAGTCGTATACCAGCGACTGGAAGCCGAGCGTGCAGACGTCGCCGAACACCCTGTCCAGGCAGGCATCGAGCGTGTGCAGTGCCTGCAGATCGCGGCCCAGGCTGGCCAAAGTGTCGAACATGGGGGTCCTTCGTCGCGGTTGACGCCGCTGGATGACATCCAGCACGGAAAACCTAGCACTTTTACCAATGGATGGGCTTGTCGGCCACATTATCGTCACAATGCCGGTCACACAGCTGCAGCGCAGCATCGGCTCCCCCGGACCGCGCACCTGCGCTGGACGTGCCTTCCCCACAGCGGATACCTGGATGACCGAGACACCACGCCGCGACGATGCGGCCGCGCTGGAACGCTTTGGCTACGCGCAGGAACTCAAGCGCCAGCTCACGCTGAAGGATCTGCTGATCTACGGCCTGGTGTTCATGGTGCCGACCGCGCCGTTTTCGATCTTCGGTGGGGTGTTCGACATCAGTGCGGGCATGGTGCCATTGACGTATCTGGTCGGCTTCGTGGCGATGCTGTTCACCGCCCTGAGCTACCAGCAGATGTCGCAGGCGTTCCCGGTGGCCGGCTCGGTGTACGCGTATGTCGGCCGTGGCTTGAGCAGCGGCATGGGTTTTCTGGCCGGCTGGGCGATCCTGCTCGATTACCTGCTGGTGCCCACCCTGCTCTACGTGGTTGGCGCCAACGCCATGCACAACGTGTTGCCGGCGGTGCCGCAGCCGGCATGGATCGCGTTCTTCGTGGTGCTCAATACCGTGGTCAATCTGCGCGGCATCGAAACGACGGCGCGGGCGAATCGGTTTTTCCTGTTTGCGCAGCTGGTGGTGTTGGCGGTGTTCGTGGTGCTGGCGACGCTGGCCATCCAGCGCGGCGTCAACGGCGCGCACTGGAACCTGCGCCCGTTCTACAACGCGCAGGCGTTCTCGCCGCAGCTGATCTTCAGCGCGTTGTCGGTGGCGGTGGTGTCGTTTCTGGGCTTCGATGCGATCTCCACGCTGTCGGAAGAAGCGCGTGGTGGCAACCGCGTAGTTGGCCGTGCCACCTTGCTGGCCTTGGTGCTGGTGGCGGGCCTGTTCGTGCTGCAGACCTGGCTGGCCGCCTTGCTGCAGCCGGCTCTGCAGCGTTACCCAAGCGCGCAGGCATCCAACGATGCGTTCTTCGAGATCGGCCGGCTGATCGCCGGGCCCTGGCTGCAGATCGTCATTGCGCTGACGGTGGCGATCAGTGCGGCAATCGCCAATTCACTGGTGGCCCAGGCGGCAACCTCGCGGCTGTTGTTCGCCATGGCGCGCGACCGCCAGCTGCCGGCGTTCCTGCGCTACATCCATCCACGCACCGGCGTGCCTCAGCGCGCCATCGTGCTGGTTGCCGCGTTGAGCATGGTGCTGGGGGAGGTGTTCGTCGGGCAGATCGCGCTGCTGTCGTCGCTGTGCAACGTCGGTGCGTTGACGGCATTCGTGCTGTTGCATATCGCGGTGCTCTGGCACTTCCGTAACCAGGGCCGGATCGTATTGCATGGCGTGGTGCCGCTGATCGGCATCGTGATCCTGGCCTATGTATTGATCAACGCCGACCGGCACGCGCAGCTGGGCGGCAGCGCATGGATGGTGGTGGGATTGGGAGTGTTGGGGTTCCTCAAACTCAGTGGCCGCTCGACCGAATTCCGCGCCAGCGACGCACTGGAATAGCGCGATACGCACAGCGTTAAGCGCATGCGCGGGCAGGTGGTCGCCAGCCTGCGCGCGCACCGCGTGTGCGCCGCACCATGCACGGTGCCTGCAACCATCAAGCGCCCGCTCGAACGCGGCATGCAGTGCTGCATGACCACCCGCGTCTGGTTCATCGACCTGCGTGGTCGCGTTGCCAGTGGTCCTAACGTGCCGCTCGAATAGCGACATGCACGCAAGCGTGCTTGCGTGACAGGTAGGCACACGTGCGGTATTGCCGCGCCCATCGCGCATGCGGCGCAACGCATCGATGTGTGCGAAAGCGATTGTATTTTCTCTGACCGTCCATCTCTGAACGAGATTTTCAGCACATATTCAGTTGTAAACATTCGCTAGTCTCGTTCGGCGCCAACGATGGCGCCGCGGGTTGTGGCCCCCGCCGCAGCCTGCCGTTCCCTGACGAGAAGGACTACCCATGAATCGCAAGAATGCGTTGTACCTCGCGCTGCTCTCTGCTGTGTCCGGCGCTGCGCTGGCTGCGCCGCCCACCGAAATGGATGCCGCACCGGTGAGTAGTGCGCCGCAGGCCGCCAAGCTCGGCGCGGCGACGTTGCAGTCGGCCAGCCTGCGCGGCGGCATCATGCCAACGCGCGTGGCGCAACTGGCTGCCCCGAGCAGCAAGGAACTCGGCGCCGTGCGTGAGCGCCGCATTGCGCAGGTCAAGCATGGGCAGCCGCTGCAGATCGGCTTTTCGCGCGCGCTCGCGCAGCCGTTGGTCAACCTGGCCAAACTCGATTGGCAAATGGCTGGCGACGGCTCGCGCGTGGCCACCTTGAAGCTGGGCTCGGCGCAGGCGGCATCGTTGCGTGCGGCATTGGTGCTGCGTGGCGCCGGCGCAAAACCGGGCGACCCGGCCAAGGTGACACTGCGTTTTGCCGGCGACGACGGCCGCGTGTTCGAACAATCCGGCGCCAGCTTCGTCGGCACCGGCGATGCGATCGGCTGGTCGCCGACGGTGAGCGGCGAAAACCTGCTGGTCGAACTGTCGCTGCCGGCAGGCCTGTACCCGGAGAACTTCAGCCTCAGCGTTCCGCAACTGTCGCATCTGGATATCAGCCCCACCGCCAGCCCGCGTGACATGATGACCATCGCCATCGGCGAAAGCGATTCCTGCCAGAACGACATCGTGTGCCGCGCCAATCCCACCGCCGGCTTCACCAGTGCGGCAAAGGCCGTGGCGCGCATGGTGTTCACCACCAGTCAGGGGTCATTCCTGTGCACGGGAACCCTGCTCAACAACACCAACACGCCCAAGCGCAATCTGTTCTGGACCGCGGCGCACTGCATCAGCACCCAGACGGTGGCCAATACGTTGCAGACCTACTGGTTCTACGACGCGGCCAGTTGCAACGGCAACACCGCCAGTTCGCAGGCCACAACGCTCACCGGCGGTGCGTTCCTGCGCCATGCCAACACCACGCGCGACACCGCGCTGCTGGAACTGAAGACCGCACCGCCGAGCGGCGCGTTCTATGCCGCATGGAACAGCGCGGCGATCGCATCCACCAGCACCTCGATCGTGGGCATCCACCACCCGTCGGGTGACGTCAAGAAGTACTCGCTGGGCACCGTGAACGCGTTGAATACCTCCATCGACGGCAAGAGCCCGTTGTATCGCGTGGTCTGGAACGACGGCGTCACCGAAGGCGGCTCGTCCGGCTCGGGGTTGTTCACCATTGCCAGTGGCGGTGCGTATCAGCTGCGCGGCGGCCTGTACGGCGGCTACTCGTTCTGCACGGCGCAGACCGATCCGGACTATTACTCGCGCTTCTCCGACGTGTATTCGTCGATCTCGACGTTCTTCGGGCAATAAGCGTCCAGGCATTGTCGAGCAAGGCGTGGCAGGCGTTGGAGCGCCTGCCACGTCAGGCGGCGCGAGGCTGCGCATCGTCACCTGCATGATCGACATGCGCAGCGTCCTGCCTGGCGCAATGACGGCAACGCGGTAATGCGTTGCCGCGCTGGGGCGTTCTACAACTGTCTCTTGCTGGCATCGCTCAATCGCGTGGTCGGGTTGCTGTTGCCGGTGCGATGCGTATACAGAATCCAGTTCGGCAGACCCGGCAATGCGCGGTTGGCTTGTATCGCGCGAGTACCCCGAAAGCGCATCAACCGATACACCCAGAACGTATGCCAGCGATGGTCACCGGTAGCCGCCGGGCTGGTGGTGATGACCGACAGCTTCCGCGCCGTACCCACCTGACGGCTGCTCGCTACGTCGTGCTAGCCGCTCCAAACGCCACCAGGCGCAGCCTCGCGTGCCAGGTAAGCGCACGCTCTGGTGGCTGCCTGCCGACGCTGCTGTGGTGCTACGTGCTGCCATGCCCCCGCCAAGTCCTAAGGACGTTCAAGCGAGCAAAGCGCAACGCGATCCTGCAGACTGCAAGCACCTTCATCATCAGGATCGGCATGTCTGCCCACCATCGCTGCCGCTGTCGCCGTGCCGTCACCGCAGTGCTGCTTTCCGCAGTGTCCGCTGTCTCCACTGCCACGATGGCGGCGACGCCGGCGGCCACGGAGGACGTCAAGGCCTACGCATTGCAGCTGTGCCTGGACCAGAACTACGAACGCAGCGGCCGGCTGGAGTCCGACCAACTGCGCGACCGCTCGTATCTGCTCACCACCTACGCACTGGATAATGCCAAGCCTGGCGCCACCGCACGTTTACAGGCCTTCGTCGCGCAACAGACGGCGGACTACCAACGCGGCGAGGTGCCGATGAAGGACGAAGCACGCCGCGGGCCGTTCACCAGGATCTTTGCGCAGTGCATGGCGTTCTATCGCTCACCGGCGCTGCGCGATTTTGTAGCAGGACAACGTTGAGGCGTGCCGGAGCGTGGTGTTTCGTTCGTTGCCGACATGCAGCCCTTCCCAGTATCCCGGAACCGCGATGACCGCATTGACCAAGCTCCGTAGCCGCCGCGGCATGCTCAAGACCGCACTCGGTGCCGGCGCGCTGCTGGCGGCAGGCCAGCTCGCCGCCACTCCACGCAACAACGCTGCAAGCAACGGCACGGCGCCTGCTCCCTTCCCGGCCAAGGGCAGCGTGCTGGTGCTGCTCGGCACCAAGGGCGGGCCGACACCCTCGCCGCTGCGTGCGGCGGCGGCCAATGCGTTGGTGATCGACGGCCAGCCGTACCTGATCGATTGCGGCAACGGTGTCGCCCAGCAACTGGCCAAGGCCGGCATCCGGCTCCCCGCGCTGCGCGATATCTTCCTGACCCATCATCATTCAGATCACAACGCCGACCTGCTCAATGTGGTGTGGCTGGCCTGGGCCAGCGGCTTGCAGACGCCGGTGCATCTGTATGGGCCACCGGGCATCGGCAGGATGGTGGACGCGTTCGTCGAGATGAACGCCATCGACATCGATGCGCGCATCCGCGAGGAGGGCCGCCCGCCGTTCAAGCAGCTCATCCATGTGCACGAGTTCGACCAGGCCTGCACCGTGTTGCAGAACGCGCAGGTCACGGTGACGGCCACGCTGGTGGATCACTACACGCTCAAGCCTGCATTCGCCTATCGCTTCCAGGCCCGCGACCGCACGGTGGTGTTCTCCGGCGATACCCGCTACCTGCCGGCGCTGGCCGAGTTTGCCAGGGATACCGATGTCCTGGTGCATGAAGTGATGTATCTGCCCGCGCTGGAAACCATGCTCAAGACCAACGACAACGCCCCCACCTTGCTGGACCATCTGCTCAAGAGCCATTCCACCAGCGAAGAGGTCGGACGGATCGCCGCCGCCGCCCATGCGAAACTGCTGGTACTGACTCATTTCGTCCCCGGTGGCGATCCCTCCATCACCGATGCGATGTGGCGCGAAGGCGCACGCAAGCACTACGCCGGGCCGATTGTGGTCGGCGCCGATTTGATGCAGCTGTAGCCGGCAAAGAGTTGCAGCACGCGGGCGGAAGCATGTTGCGCATGGTTTGGGTCGACACGGGATCCGGATCGTCATCGTGTTGACGGCGCTGCCGTTTCTGCGTCGCCCATGCCCGAAACACAGGCGCGCCCATCATGGTCCGGCAGCGCTGCTGCGCTCTACCGAGCAGCCAGCGGCTTGCAGGCATTGCGGCCTTCGGATCAATCGACAGATTTCCCGGTACTTTTGAAACGCAATGCACCAAGCGCCTTGATGTCGTGACGGTCGCCTGGAGCGCGCCGGCGCCTTCAGGTGTGGGTAAAGCGCACTGCACAGTCCTACATCGCCACCCGACTGCGCCCACCCCATACCTGTTCGCCGGCCTGGCAATAGCGCTCAATAAACGTCTGCTGCGAGGGCATTTGTTCCACCACGCGCTGGATCGGCTGCGCAATGCCATCCAGCAGGCGACGCAGATCGGCGTCCGACAATGCGGCAGCCAGCGGATGATGCTGCTGCGGCACGATGCCCTGCCCCAGCAGCACATGCGTCCAGGAATCCACGCGAAACAGTTCGTCGGTGCCTTGCCAGGCGTGCGCGCGCTCGCGCCAGGCACGCAGACGCAGGCGCAGCGATTCGGGCAATTCCATGTCGCGGCACTGCTGCCACAGCGGCTCGTCGCGCTGCGTCGCGTGGTAATGCAAGATGACGAAATCGCGTACGTGCTCCATCTCGGCGCGGCTGATGTCGTTGAAGACCTCGACCTGCGACGGCGCGATGCCATCGGCCGGGAACAGGGTGATCAGCCGTACCACCGCGGCAATGGTGAGATGGATACTGGTGGATTCAAGCGGCTCGATAAAGCCGCTGGCCAGGCCCAGCGAGACCACATTCCTGTTCCAGGCCTTGAGCCGTCGCCCGGTACGGAACGGCACCAGCCACGGGTCCTTGACCGGGGTTGCGGCGGTGTCGCGCAGCAGTTTGGCGTGCGCCTGGTCATCGGACATGTGCTGGCTGGAGAACACCAACCCATTGCCAACGCGATGTTGCAAGGGAATATGCCAGCGCCAGCCCGCCTCATGCGCGATGGCGCGCGTGTACGGCACCGGCGGGCCCACTGCTTCGGTCTGCACCGCCACCGCGCGGTCGCATGGCAGCCAGTGGCTCCAGTCCTCGTAGCCGGTGTGCAGCGTCTGCTCGATCAACAGGCCACGGAAGCCGGTGCAATCGATGAACAGGTCGCCTTCGATCACCTGGCCGTCTTCCAGCACCAGCGCGGCCACATCGCCGCTATCGGGTTGCAGCGTCACCTGCTGGATCCTGCCTTCGACACGCGTGACCCCGTGCGCCTCGCTGCGCGTGCGCAGGAACCGTGCGTACAGCGCCGCATCCAGGTGGTAGGCGTAGTTGACGGCTGGCTCGCGCGGCAGCGCGAAGCGATCCACGCGCGAGGCCACCGTTTCCAGGCAGTAATCGCCAAATGCGCCGGAGATGCCGCGGCGCTGACTTTCCAGCCACAGATGATGGAAGGCGCACACCAGCGTGCTCTGGCCGGTAATGCCGAACGGGTGGATATAACGCTCGCCCTGCCGGCGCCAATGCTCGAAGGAGATCGACAGCTTGAACGTGCCAGCCACCGCGCGCAGAAACTCCTGTTCGTCGATCTGCAGGAACCGGTGGAAGGTGCGAATGGGCGGCACGGTGGATTCGCCCACCCCCACGGTGGCGATCTGATCGGACTCGACCAGGGTGATGTCCAGCAGGTCGCGGAACTGATGCGACAACGCGCAGGCCGCGATCCAGCCGGCGGTGCCGCCACCGGCGATGACAACCTTGCGAATCCTGGCCTGGTTCACTGCGTTCTCCTGTAAGTGGGACCACACGACGGCGGAGCGCTCAGCGATTGAGCTTGCCGATCAGCATGGCGCGCAGCTGGCGCGCCAATGTGGAATCGATCGGGCCCAGCACCTGACGCGCGTGCTCGGGCAGATGTTCGCCGGCCCGCTCTGCAGGGCCGAACACGTAGTAGTCGAACAACGCCCGCCAGGCGGCCTTCTCCGACTCCGGGCGGTCGCGGATGGCCCATAGCGCGTGATACAGCGCCTGCATCGGTGCGGGCAACTGCGCAGGGGCCGTGCTCCACCAATAATTGACCAGCACATTGAACGGTTGCAGCGACTGCACGTGGTGCCACCACATGCTGGGGATGAAGATCGCATCGCCCGGCTCGAGCACGGCCGTGCGCGCCTGCGACAACGCATCGGCCATGCGCGGGTAGCGTGCAAGATCCGGATTGGCCACATCCACCATGCTCACCACCTGGCCGCCGGGCGTGGGCTCCAGCGGCCCCGGATACAGATTGGCCACCTGCCCGGGCGCAAACAAGGTAAAGCGCCGCTGACCTACCGCGCATACCGCCAGGTTATTGGGCGCATCGAAATGGCAGGAGGCGATGACCCGGTTGCCGATCCAGATGCTGGGCGGCACAGCCTTGCCGTCTGCACTGACATCCAGGGCATTTCCTGCAGCAAAACCGGGCAGATGCGCATCGATCGGCAACGAGGCCAGGTAATACGTGGGCGGCTGCTCATCGTCCAGATGCGCCTGGATCGCATCCAGCAGCGCGCCCAGGCTGCCGCGTTGCACGTCGAAGTTGAGATCGCTGCAATCGTCGCGATAGAACGGCCGGCCGCCGATTTCGGGAGCGCCATAGGAGTACTGCAATGCCCGGCCGGTGTCCATGCTGCGCAACTGCGCCATGGCTTGCGACGTGCCACGCTGCGCGGCCTGCACCAGCGCCCAGTCGCGCGCAACGCCGCGCAGCACCAGCGGCTGCGCGGACGCACACAATTGCGCCAGCAATGCCGCATCCGGCTGGCAGTCGCTGCACTCGGGCAGCGGGGCGATCGATGACGGTACGCTCATGCGATCAGGCGCGTGCTGCGACTGCCGCAGCGGCCTGCGTGTGCTGTAGCCGACGCTGCTTTTCGCCCATCAACCGGCGCAAGTTGTGGTGCGAGGCCAGCATCAGGAACGCGCCTTCCAGGTACCCGGCATGATGCAGCTGCTGCAAGGCAGCGCCGTCCAGCGCGGCCAATCGCTCGCGGTCGATGCTGTGCAGCCCTTCCAGGTGCACGCCATGGCTGTCGTCGAGCACTACATCCAGCTTCACCGGTTGGATCAGACCCAGCGCATCGAAGGCCGCGCACATCGCCTGCCCTGCATCCATGCCGTCACGGATGCCGCGCAACACGCTGATGATGTGTTCCAGATAGGCACTGTGCCCGCCTTGCGGCAGGAAGACCGCCTCGCCTTCGGCACGGCTGACGCGCGGATGCTCCAGGTCGACATGAATCACCGGCTCCTGCACCAGCGCGCCATCGATACGCTGCTCCTGAAACCCGATCAAGAATGGCCCCTTGGCGACGATGCCCGGCAGGTAGCCGGCATTCCAGCGTCCGTCCTGCAGAAACAGGTTTTCATCGGGCGCAAAACCCAGCAGGGCCACCGACTGGTAGGCACCGGTGGCCGCATCCTTGCGAAAGAACAGCGGGTATTCGCGTTGCAGCTCGGCGTACTCGGTGACGAAGGCCGGCACGAAGCCCACCGCATCGCCGAATGCGGCACCAAACCGCAGGATCACGCGCAGATCGTGGTGCGCCACATTGTTGAGCACTGCATATCGCGACATCTGAAGCTCCAGCAGTGGCCGGCGATGGCCACTGCACCGGTCGGGGGATCGATCACGCGACGACATGCCGCGTCCGCTGCCCGCGAGCATTGCCAAAAAGTACGACGCCGGCAAGCGGCAGGGCAGCATGCGCCGGCGCACGACGGACGCAGGTATCTGGATGATTGCACGCGTCATCCGCATCCCGCTTCCCTTCGATGACGCCGCGCAACCCTGGCGCCTGTTGCGTTCGCCTGCGATGTCGCTGCCGGATGACCTACGCAGCCCGTGTAGCTGCTGCGGTAGCGTCTGGCAGACGCATCCGGACTGATACAGCCCGGATCGCACAGAGAAAACGACGCGGCAGCCGGCGTGCACACCAGGCACACACCGGCTGCATCCATAGGACGCACTGGCGTCGGAACGTCGCCGCCAGTGCGATGCCCTCAGAACGCGTACCGCACACCCAGCGTGTAGCGCGGCTGCTGGTCGATCAGGCGGACAATCTGCTTCTCCGATCGCCCATGCCAACGCACGTCTTCGCCGGTGAGGTTGATCGCCTCAAAGCCCACCGACAGCTGCTTGTTGAACGCGTAGCTGAGGCTGAGGTCGAACTGCTGGTACGCCTCCACGTAGTACGGGTTGCGGTTGGAGGCATCCTGGTTGGCCGCGATCAGGTACTCGTCGCGCCAGTTCCAGGCCAGACGCGCGCTCCAGCCGTATTTTTCGTACATCAGCATCACGTTGGCGGTATCGCTCAGGCCCAGCAACGCGAACTGGTCGCGGTCGATGACGTTGTTGTCGAACGCCACATCGCCTTCGACGATGGTGTAGTTGGCGTAGATGCCGAAGCCGGTACTGCCGAAGAAGTACTGCCCGCCAAGCTCCCAGCCATGGATGTTGGCCTTGTTCTGGTTGATCGGCCGCGACACATCGAACTGGTACAGCGGGTCGGCGGCGGTGCCGACCAGGTCGTATGCGTTTTCCAGCGCCAGGCTCTGCGCGGAGCTGCCGTTATAGGCACCCAGGCCACCGGTGGCCGCGGCGTTGCGCAACAAGGCGGTGGCCGCGAACAGGGAGGTATCGTTGGCCGAACAGGCCGCCGCCACGTCGTTGCCGGCCGCACCGACCTGCGCGGCGCAGGCACCACTCTGCAGGAAGGCCAACGCGGCCTGCGCATCCGGCCCCGAGGTGGGATCGGTCAGCCCGTACAGCGTTTCGCGCGAGACCGTGGTGCCGATGAAATTGCTGACGCGCTTGTTCCAGAACGTGGCCGACACATAGCTGGCATCGGCGAAATACCATTCCAGCGCCAGATCCAGGTTGTCCGATTCCAGCGGGTCCAGCGTGGGCGTCTGCGAGTCACCGCTGGCGCGGTTGGACGGGTTGATCAGGATCGAGCCAGCCGGCGTATTGGGCGTCGGCCCGGCGAGCAGGTTGTTGTACGGCGCGCGCGCGATGGTCTGGCCGAACGAGGCACGGCCTTTCAGCGAATCGGTGATGTCGATGCTGAAATCCAGATTCGGCAGAATGTAGTTGTAGCTGGTCTTTTCGCTGAAGGGCTGCTGTTCGGTAGAGCGCAGCAACTGGAAGTCGTTGTTGGCCTGCCATTGCAGCGCGACGGGCGTGGCCACCTGCGAGGTGGATTCCACATCGGTGCGCTCGTAACGCAGGCCCAGGCGCGTGTTGGTGGTCATGCCGGAGATATCGCCGGTCAACTCCAGTTGCACATACGCCGCCCGGGTCTTTTCTTCGACCTGATTGTCCGCGCTGTACAGCGGGTTGTAGCGCGTCGCAGCGCCGTACTGGCTTCCACCCCATAGCGCCAGCTGGCTGGCATCGCCGCGCCATGCATTAGGCGCCGCGCCATTGGCGTTGAAGTCATCGAACATGCCGACGATGCTCACAGGCCGTAGCAGGTCGGTCATGCCCGGCTCCCTGCCGGCATTGGCCACGCCCCAGTCGCCCAACGTGGAGTAAGTGTCGCTGGTCAGGCGGTGCATGGTGGTATTGGACGAGCTGACGCCGAACTGGAAACGCCCGTCGTCGAAATCGAACTTGCCATCCAGGCGGCCTTCCTTGGTCTCGGTCACCTGCTTTTGATAATAGATGCGCTGCACCTGCGAACCCAGATTGTTCTTGGTGAAATCCGGATTGACCACACCATTGGTGCCAGCCAGCGAATCGGCGACGGTGGGATACCAGGTCCGCGCGCCGATGGGCAGCGAATTGTTGAACCACAGCTCCTGTGCCCATTGCCCGCCGCAGGACGGACCGTTGGTGCAGTTGTTGGTGCCGGCAAAGCTGAAATAGGTCGCGCTGCCGCCGGTGACCGGATCGTTGGGCAGGCTCTGGGTCTTGGAGTTGTGCGCATCGAAGGTCAGCTGGAAGCGGTCGCTCACCTGCCAGTCCGCATTGAAGCCGAGCGAGCCGAGCGTGTACTTCTGCTCGTTGCGCTGCTGCTCCATGCCGAAGTCCTTGGCGCCGTTGGGCACATCGCGCAGATACACCGGCGTGGCCACGGTCTGACCAGTGTCGAACGTTAGATCGGTGAAGCTGTTGGCGCGTTGCAACCAGATGCCCTGCTCGCCGCGTTCTTCGCGGATTTCGTTGGACGAATAGGTGTAATCCAGGGTCAGCGTAAGACTGTCGGTCGGTGCAAACTGCATCACCGCCTGGCCGTTCATGCGCTCGCGCTGAAAGTCGGCGAACGCGTAGCGGATATCGTTGGGCAGGCCATACAGCTGGCCGATCGCCGGCGCGTTGGTCACCACGGTATCCGGGCGCAGTGCCGGGTCGGTCCCGGTCCAGCGCTGGATGTTCCAGCGGTTTTCGGTGGCCTGCACCGAACCGCCGTGACGCTTCTGGTAGCTGGCGCTCAGGCCGATACCGAAGGTCTTGTCCGGGTTGGTGTAACTGAAGATGCCCGACACTTCCGGGGTCAGCGAATCGCCGAACGGCTGCGAGCGGTCGGAGACCATCTTGGCGCCGGCATTGGCCACCACGCCCTCGTGATTGAACGGCTTGTCGGTCTGGATGTTGATGGTGGCGCCGATGCCGCCGCTGGGCGCAGTGGCACGGCTGGTCTTGAACACCTCGATGCCGGTGATGGCTTCGGAGGCGAGCTGGGCGAAGTTGAACGCGCGCGTGCCCACGTCCACGCCGCCGATCGGCGTCTGCCCGGGCGCACCGAAGGCGTCGGCACCGGGAATCAGGCGGCCATTGAGCGTGACCGTATTGAATTGTGGGCCGAAGCCACGTGCGGTGACCTGCGCGCCTTCGCCATCGCGGCGTTCGATCGAGATGCCGGTGATGCGTTGCAGCGATTCGGCCAGATTGGTATCGGGAAACTTGCCGATATCTTCGGCGCTGATCGCATCCACCACGCCGGCGGCATCGCGCTTGATGCCCATCGATTGGTCCAGGCTGCTGCGGATACCGGTGACGGTCACGGTGTCGAGCGTGGTGGCGGCGTCGCTGCTGGACTGCGGCGCGGGTGTCGGCGGCGCGAGGTCCTGCGCAAACGCGGGATTGATGACCAACAGGCCACCAACGAAGGTGAACATGGCCTTCGACTTGAAGCTGTTCAACGTACGACGCATCGATGTGTCCTCGGGAGTGGAGTCCAACCGTTTACGGCAAATGTCGCGGCATGCGACACGGCGAAGTCATGACCACCGCCGGGTCGGCGATGGAACAGCCCTGCTCTGAATAAGGTCCCCTAGCGCGCATGCCGCCGATCGCCCCTTCGATCGTTGGCCTGCGTTGTGCGTTGCGTGCCTGCGGCAGACATCGCCGACAAAGGTGGTGTCGGCGACAGGTGCGCAACGCATGCCCTGCACGGCGTGCCGGCCAGTGATAGCGCTAACACGCCGCGCAGCCTAGTCAGGCGATAAAGCGCTTGTCACCGTGCGTTGCAGCATAGTGATGGGCCTGCACTGTTACAGCCGATACGGCAGTCGCTTGAGTCCGCATGCCGTCTCCAATGGCGGCGCGGCTGTAAGCGTTATCATCCAATTGCGCAAAAACCGGCAGCAGCTGCGGCGAAATTCGCACAATCAAACTGCAGCACCATGGTCGCGCAAGACGACTGCGCAAACTGCACACCGACGACAACGTGGTCGACTCGGACGCGCGAGGCACACGATCGTCGTGTGCGACCTCGTGGCGTGGGAAACCGGCACGGAGCCGACGGATGCGCAAAGAAGGCTGCGCAATCGTCGCAATCGATTGCGCCGTGGGTGGCGGTTGCAGCGCGCAGCGATTGCGCGCATCGGCGCGCGTGATCTTGCCGCGGCTGACAAGGTAGCGAGCCGTCCTCGGGTGGGCGTGGACGGCGCGGAGGATCAGGTGTGTACGAGTGACACACGCCGCGCCAGGCACCGGCCGCGCCCGCCTGGCGATGAGCACAGTCGTCCTGCTGGTTGCTCTCGAGCCAGCCCCGCGCCAGCGACGGTTAGCCGATCACATCCACGCGATCGTCGCTGCGATCGGCATCCGGCAGCGCGTGGTCCGGGTCCAGGGTCACGTGCAGCACTTTCTGGGTGGTGGGCAGGGTCAAGGTCGGGGCAGTGTTCTGCAGCCAGGTCTCCACCGGCACGCGACGGTCCAGATGACTGCCATCGGCCAGATCCACGCGCACGGTGACCGGCATGACCAGTTTTTGCCGGCTACGCAAGGTCAGCTGCAGCCCCTTGCCCGGGTCGTGCTCGACGTACTGCGCCCGGGCGATGCCCATGTCCAGCTGCCAGTTGTTGAGATACCAGCCGCGCCACCACCAGCTCAGGTCTTCGCCGCTTTCGCTTTCCATCAGCCGGAAAAAATCCGAGGGCGTGGGATGCTTGTAGGCCCAGGTGGCGATGTATTTGCGAAACGCCGGATCGAAGCGCGCAGGCCCCAGAATCTGCTCGCGCAGCAGCACCAGCCCCAACGCGCCCTTGAAGTACGTCAGCGGGTGACGGTAGGTTTCGCTGGTGGCATCGGCGATATCCATCAAGGTCGGCGCACTGCGGTCGGCGAGCAACGGCAGGATTTCATCGACCGGATTTCCGCCCTTGGGCGCATATTCCGAATCACGCTTGGGCGCATATTCGCCCTTGTTGAAGGCATCCGATGCATACACATCGATGAAGGTATTGAAGCCTTCGTCCATGAAGGCGTGGCGACGCTCGTTGGAGCCGACGATCATCGGGAACCAGGTGTGACCGATCTCGTGGGCGGTGATCCAGAACAGGTCCTTGCCGCCGTCCTCGAAGCCGTCGAACACGATGCCCGGATACTCCATGCCCGCACCGTAGCCGCCCAGGTTGATGGCAGCCGGCCATGGATACGGATACCACTGCGAAAAATGCTCGATCGCGCCCTTGACGTATTCGGTGGAGCGATCCCATTTATCCGCGCCCGCCCCCTCCACCGGGTACACCGACATCGCCAGCGACTGCTTGCCGCCCGGCAGCTTGATGCGTGCGGCGTCCCACACGAACGCAGGCGATGCGGCGAACGCGACATCGCGTGTGTGCTGCATATGGAAGCGCCAGGTGCGCGTAACGTTGCCCGCCGGTGCCGCCGCACGTGCGGCCACCTCTGCCGGGGTGCGGATCAGCACCGTGCGGTCGCTGTCGCGCGCCTGTTGCAAGCGTTGTTGCTCGGCGCGGCTGAGCACCTCGGCCGGGTTGGTCAACGCACCGGAGCCGGCCACCAGAAATCCGTCCGGCACCGTCACCGCATAATCGAAGTCGCCGTACTCCAGGTAAAACTCCGAGCCCAGATACGGTTGCGTGTCCCAGCCACGCAGATCGTCGTATACCGCCATGCGCGGATACCACTGCGCAATCTCGTAGATCTCGCCCTGCTTGCTGGCGCTATAGGCGGTGCGGCCGCCCCAGGTGCCGGGAACGCGGTAGCGGTAACGGATCTGCAGCGTCAGCGCCTTGCCCTGCCCGGCCAGCGGCTGCGGCAGATCCACGCGCATGCGGGTGTCGTCCACCACGAAGTGCGCCGGCTGGCTGCGGCCGTCGCGCTCGATCTCCACGCTGGCGATCTGCATGCCATCGGTGAACTGGGTGCGCCGCGATGGGCGGCTGGCAGCCGCGCGCGCATCGGCGCGGTACATGTTCTGGTCCAGCTGGAGCCACAGCACGTCCAGCGTATCCGGGCTGTGGTTGGTGTAGTGGATGGCGGCGGTGCCGGTGAGCGTGTGGCTGGCCGGATCGATGCGGGCGTCGAGCTGGTAATCGGCACGGTTCTGCCAGAACAACGGCCCGGGCACGCCACTGCCGCTGCGGTAGGCATTGGGCGCGTCGGGCAATTGCAACGGCGCGAACAACGCCAGTGGGTCGAACTTGTCCGGTGGCGCGACGGTTTGCGCGCCCGTGGCGGCTAGCGCGGGCGCGCTGACGCACGCCAGGGAGAGTGCAACGGTGAGCGAGCGGCGCATGGCGGGGAACATGCTGTGGTCCTGCGACGGGGGGAGTTTCATCCTACGGCGGCGCTCGCCGGGCGTGCACTGCCATTGGTCCCGGTTGGCGCCAGGTCACGCCACATGGCTGGCCGCATTGATGGCGGCATGTGCGTGTCAGCGGAGCGGCCATGCCGTGATGCTGTCGCCCACCCGCGTCGTACTGACGCACGATGCGCTGCGATGCCCCTGCCGCTGCATGCGACGACCGAAGACATCGGCGGACGCCGATCGCCCCATTAGTACTCGGCAAGTCCTCGCGCCAAAGCCGCCTGAAAGCGCCGCATCCCATCCGCCGCGCGCAGCGCTCGACCGGGTGGGGGATGCGCCGGGTGCGGCATGCACACCCCGGCGCAGGTCACTTGCGGGCGATTCTGGCACCGGCCAACGGTCTGGCTGCGGCTTGTCTTCGCCGCCAGCTAAGGCGGCAGGCGTCCCAGCCGCACCGCACCATCAGCGCCCTCGCCCAATGCGTCGTCCGGATTGCTCAAGCGGCAGCGCCGCAGCGACAGGCAACCACAGCCGATGCAGTCGGTGAGTTGGTCGCGCAAGGCCTGCAGTTCGCTGATGCGCGTCTCCAGCTGCCCGCGCCAGCGTGCGGACATGCGCGCCCATTCCGCGCGCGTGGGCGTGCGCTGATCCGGCAGTACCGAGAATGCATCCAGCACCTGCTGCAGGGGAACACCGAGCCGTTGCGCGACACGAATCACTGCGATGCGCCGCAATACATCGCGCGCATAGCGGCGTTGATTGCCCGCGGTGCGCAGGCTGCGGATCAGGCCCTTGCGCTCGTAGAAATGCAATGCCGACACCGCCACGCCACTGCGCCTGGCCACCTCGCCCACCGACAACTCATGCTGCATTGCCTTGACCTCAACCTTGGTTGAGGCAGGATGCTGCGCGGCCATGACCGACGCAAGCGCCGGTTATGCCCCTGCTCACTCGCTCTGGATGTTCGATGCCCACCGATACCGCCCTGCCCGCCGCACCCCTGCACGACACGCACCCACCGTCGATCCTGGCAGCGCCGTATCGCGCCGCCACGCTCGGCATGGTGGCGCTGGTGTCGCTCAATGCCTTCGAGTCGCTGGCCGTTGCCGCCGCCATGCCCACCGTGGCGCGCGAGTTGAACGGCTTGCCGCTGTACGCGCTGGCATTCGGCGGCACCCTGGCCACCAGCGTGGTCGGCATGACCGCTGCCGGGCGCTGGAGCGACCGTCGCGGCCCCGGCGGCGCGCTGGGCGTGGGGCTGCTGTGTTTTGTGATCGGGCTGTTGATCGCCGGCCTGGCGCCGAGCATGCCCGCGCTGATCGCCGGGCGCTTGCTGCAGGGGCTGGGCGCCGGCGCGTATTCGGTGGCGTTGTACGTGATTGTCGGGCGGCTATATCCGGAAGCGTTGCGGCCACGTGTGTTTGCCGCGTTTTCCGCAGGCTGGGTGGTGCCGTCGTTGATCGGGCCGAGCATCAGCGGGCTGATCGTTCAGCACGTGGGCTGGCGCTGGGTGTTTCTGTCGGTACCGCTGCTGGCGATCCCGGCCGGGCTGATGCTGTGGCCGGCCTTGCGCGGGCGGAGCTGGACCAACGCAGATCCCGCCGAGCCGGCTGCGTCGCTGGGCTGGGCGATCGGCGCGGCATTGGGCGTACTGGGCGTGTATCTGGGCGGTCAACTGCACGGCACCACTGCGCTGGGCGCGATGCTGCCGCCGCTGCTGCTGACGGTGTATTGCGCGTGGCAGCTGTTGCCGGCCGGCACCTTGCAGCTGGCACGCGGGCTACCCAGCGTGATCGCGCTGCGTGGCATCGCGGCGGCGGCGTTCTTCGGCTTCGAGGCGTTTCTGCCATTGCTGCTGTCGCGCGAACGCGGGCTCACGCCGCTGCTGGCGGGCGTGGCACTGAGCGTGGGCGCGCTCGGCTGGTTCAGCGGCTCGTGGTACCAGGGCCATAGCCGCGCCGGTTGGTCGCGACCGCGCCTGCTCAAGACCGGGGCGCTGCTGATGACACTGGGCATCGTGATCGGCGCAGGCGCGGTGTGGCCGGCGATTCCGGTGCCGGTCGCAGTCGCCGGCTGGGCACTGACCGGCCTGGGCATGGGCTTGCTGTATCCCAGCCTGTCGGTGCTGACGCTGGCCTTGTCGCCACCGGAGCAGCAGGGCGCCAACAGTTCTGCGATGCAGCTGAGCGAAGCGATTGCCGTCGCTGGCATGCTGGCGCTAGCCGGCGCGCTGTTTGCTGCGCTCCTGGCGTCGGCACCGGTGGCGGCCTACCTGAGCGTGTTCGCGCTGGCCTGGCTGTTGGCGGTGGCAGGCTTTTTTGTGGCGCGGCGGGTGTAGCGACTGCTGTGCGGCGATCGCACGGCGTCGGGGCGCCGCGCCATCCCGATACGGCGCGCCGCCTCGGTTCGACGCGAATGGGGCTTGCACTGTACCGATGCAGTGCAGACGATCACGCCTGCCGACCGCACTTGCGGCGACATCGTGACGCAGAGCGTTCCCAGGACTTTGCCGATCCTGTCCGGATCGCTGAACAAGCTGTATCTGCTTGCCCTGCGCGGACGGGTGGTCATTTTTTCGCCACCCATCTTGACAGCGTTACGGGCCGGGGCCTGCGCGCAGTTGTCCACAGCCTTGTGCAAGTTCCATCCACAGGGGGTGTGGAAAACCTGCGCTGCATCACGCGGCCCGCAGGGCTTGCGCGCAACTGCGACGTATGCGAAGCAAACGCCGCAGTCGCACGCAAGCCGTGATGCTGATCGTGGCTACGACCACCTCGCCGGTCCGCAACGCGCCGATGCCTTGCGCTCAGTCCACGATCACATGCGGCACGAAGCGCGAGGTGTCGCGGGTGATCGGGCCATCGTCGTCGCGCATGCCCAATCCGGCGGGGCGATCGGCGACCACCCAACTGCCCACCAGCGCATGGCGGCCATCGAAGACCGGCAGCGGATGATGCGCCTGCAGGATCGCCGGGCCGTCCACGTAAGGCCCGTCGGTGTGTGCGGCCTCGCCTTGCGCAGTGACCAGCGCGATGTTGGCGCCCTCGCGCGACAGCAGCGGCTTGCGCACCCAACCGGCACCAGGCGCTTCACCGGCGTGCGCAAACCGGGCTGCCAGCAGATTGGGATGGCCTTGATGGCGCTCCCACAGCAGCGGCAGGATTCCCTTGTTGCTCAACACCGATTTCCATGCCGGTTCGATCAGGCGCACGCGGTTGGCGATCAACGCCGGGCCGAAGCGCTCTTCCATCATGAATTCCAGCGGATACAGCTTGAACAGGGTCTGGATCACGCGGTCCTGGTCATCGGTGAACCAGCCTTCGGCGCTCAGGCCGATGTCCTGGATGGCGACTTCTTCGGTCGCGATGCCGACCTGGTGCGCGCAATCGCGCAGATAGCGCACGGTGGCGCGATCTTCCAGCGAGTCGCGCACCGCCGAAAAATGCATCTGCGCACCCAGCGCGCCATCCACTGCCAGCGCGCCCAATGTTTCGCACAACAGATCCTGGATCAGGTTATACTGGTCGGCGCCCGCCGGCAGCACGCCGGCCGCGATCTGCTGCTCCAGCCACAACCACTGGAAATACGCAGCCTCATACAGCGAGGTGGGCGTGTCGTAATTGAGCTCGTACAACTTGGCAGGGCCGTTGCCGGAGTACGCCAGATCCATGCGGCCATACAGGTGCGGGTCGCGGTTCCTCCAGGAGCTGGCGATCCAGTCCCAGTAAAACGGCGGGATGGCCAGCTTGCTCAGCAGCGCCTCGGAGCCGACCACCTCGTCCACCAGCTGCATCGCCATGTCGTGCAGGTCTTGGGTAGGCGCTTCGATGTCGTCTTCGATCTGCCGCAACGAAAACGCGTAATACGCGCGCTCGTCCCAATACGGCTCGCCGTCGATGGTGTGGAAATGGAAGCCGAGCGACTCGGCCTGCGCGCGCCAATCCGGGCGTTCGGCACTTGCGATGCGTTGCATGTCAGCCGCCGAACCCGGAGCTGCGCCCGCCGCTGCCGAACGAGCTGCGTGCCGCCGCGCTGGAGCCGAAGCCCGAGCGCGAGACGGTGATTGCGCGCGTCGGCATGTCGATCGCGCCGCTGCGCCCGCGCACCGTGCCGATGCGACTGCTGGCCAGGTCGCCATTGGGCTTGTAAAAGCCGCCGCTGCGGTAGTCGCGATATAGCGGAATCGACCCACCATAGCGATAGCCGCCACCGCCGCTCATGTTGCCCAGCGCGTAGCCCAGCAGGAACCCGCCCATCGGCGGAATCCAGCTCTGCTGGCCCTGCGCGGTCTGCACCGCCGTGCAACTGCCGAACTGCTCGTCGCACTCGTAGCGCGTATTGAAGCGCGGCGCGGCCTGCTGGTGCTTGGCCACTGCCTCATCGTAGGCCTTGAGGCATTGCTGGATGTCGTTCTGTTCCTGCTTGACCTGGTAGCAGTCGGAAGCCGACTGCAGCACCACGCCGGTTTCCGGCTCCGAGCCGCAACCGGTGACCAGCGCGGCGGGCAGTGCCGCCATCAGGGTGAGCTTGAGATTGCGTGATCGCTTCATGGCGCAGCCTCCGTTACGGCGTAATCGCCGCGGCGTTGATCAGGCCGACGGCGATCGACACGCCGGCAGAAAAAATGCCGGCGGCGGTGACGTTGTCGGTGATCTGCCGCGAAATACGCCCAGCCACCAGGTTGGCCAGCAGATACGCCACCACCTGGATGCCACAGGCGACCACGCCCCAGATCAAGGCATCGATCAGGCTCACCGAATGGGTGATGGCCGAATGCAGCGGCAGCGCCACGCCGATCAGGTTGCCGGCCAGCGCGGTGGCGGCGGCCACGTTGCCCTGCCGCAGCAATGTGAAATCCTTGTGCGGGGTGACCAGGGTCACCAGCACCACCGAGACGATCAACACGCCCAGGCCGGTGCCGAAGTAGGAAAGAAACGCGAGAAAACTCTGCAGATTGATCGGATTCATGACAGGACCGGTTGGGTGAAGGGCGAGCACGCGCTCAGGTGATGTCCAGATCGGCGACGGTGACATCGATGCCGACCGCATAGGTGACGCAGAACTCGTTGGGGCCGGAATCCTCGCCGGTGACCAGCAGGAATTCCTCGCGCTGCAGCTCTGGTACATCGCGGCTGTAGAGCATGGCGTAATGGGTCAGGTCGCCATCGCGGCGCGGCGGCTGGTAGCGGTACAGCACCTCGTCGTAGGCGATCGGCGGGATGCGCGCACTGTCGTCGGTGGATTGGGTGGCGCGTTCCCAGCGCTTGCCGGCGTACTCGATCTGCGCCGCGCCCAGGTGCGGGTGCTGCATCACGAACTCCTGGAACGCCTGCTTGCTCGGCGGGTTCACCGTCTCGCAGTACACGAACGCCTTCATCGCCTCCAGATCGCCGCCCACGGTCGTGACCTGCAGGAACGCATCGTCATCCAGATAGAACCGGTGCAGCGAATAGCCATCGCCCAGGTTGACGTGGCCATAGCACGGGATGCCCTGATTGCCACCCGGCAACTCGGCGGTCATGGCCTCCGGCGCCATGCGGTACAGCGTGGTATCGATGGCGACCTGGCCGCCCACACGCAGGCCCAGCGGCAGTGCGTGCCCGATGGCGCCGGTGCCAGAGCTTGGCAGCGGCGGCGGCTGCGGTTGGCCGAACAACTTGCTGAAGAAACTCATCGTCAGACACCTCGTGGCGATGCAGGAATGGGGGCAGTGGCCGCGCGCAGTGCCTGCCACGCAATTGCATGCGCGGGCACGCGCTGATCGGCCAGGTAATACAGCATGGCACCACCGGCGACAGTGGTGCGTGCTGGCGGATTCAAGCGCAACGCGCCATCGGGCGCTCGCACGCCCAGCAGCAAGGCGCCGCGCTGGCTGAAATCGGCGGCGAGCCGGCTGTAATCCAGCGCATCGATCTCCACTGGCACGGCAACACTGAACTGGGTGGGGCCATCGTCCACCGACAACAACTCGGCGGTGATGGCGGCACTGCCCGGGTCCTGTGCGGCACGCGCCAGGATTTCGGCGGTCATCGGCCGCGTGCACTCGATGGCCGGGTAATGGTGGTTGACCAGCCGCGCGGCGCTGGCCGAGTCGAAATGCGCCACCACATGCGCGCCCGGCGCATGTGCCATCAACGCGAACACTGCCGCCAGGGTCTGGTCGTCGGACGGCGGGTTGACGATCACCCGCGCCGCGCCTGCGATGCCGGCGCGCAGGTACACCTCGGTATGCGTGTACGACTCGGCCGCGACAAAGCGCATGTGGTCGGGCATCGGATTTTCAGCGACGCCTTCGGCGATCAGCACCACGCCTTCGTCGTCGGTGGCGGTGTCAGATAGCAGCAGCTCCAGCAAGCGTGCCGAGGCTGCGCCCTGCCAGCCGATCAGAATGGTATGCCCGCTCAAATCGGCGTAGGCCATCTTGCCCATGTAATGGCGCCTCCAGAACGTGATGAGTACGCCGCTGGTCTTGGCCAGCACCGTGGCGAACAAGGCCACCGCGCCCGGCATCAACACGAACGCGGCGATATAGCGCCCTGCCACCGAGCCCGGCGACAGGTCGCCATAGCCGATGGTGGTGGCGGTGGTCATGTAGTAATACGGAAACGCGTCCAGGCCGACGAGCTTGTGCTCGCCGGCCAGCCACAGCAACACCCAGCTCAGGCCCATGTGGGCCAGCAACGCCAGCGCCACCATGCCCCAACTGACGCGGCGCACGTGGCGCCGCAAGACCCGGAACAGTTTTCCGACGATGATCATGGCGCGTCCTGTGCCGTGGCGTTGCGGATCAGCTGTCGCTGCGCGGAACCTGCTGCACGTCGCGCACCTGGCCGATCAGCGGCGCGCTGCCGCTGGCGGTGTCGTGGCCGAGCTGGGCCGGCTTCTTGAAGCGTGCCAGCACCGCGGCGGCGTTGGATTCGCCTTCCATCAGGCCAGCCGCGGCCAGGCGCCGATTCAGATCGCCATCGCCGGTGGACGATTCGAGCTCTTCGGCAGATTCGATGCGCGCGGAGGTTTCGGCCTGACGCGCCTTGATCCGCTCCAGCGATTCCAGTGCCGAGCCCATCTTGCTGCTGGCACCGGAATGGCGCGCGGCAATGGCGGCCTGCGCCTTCTGCACCGCGTCGGTGGCCTTGACGGTGTCGATCTGCTGGCGCATGCCGCGCAGCTGGTTCTCGGTCTTCTGGATGGTGGCCTTGAGCGTCACCACCGATTGGTCCAGCGCAGTCTTGGAGGCCTTGTCGCCGGCGTCTTCGCTTTCCAGCGCAGCCAGCTTGACCGCCACGTCGTGCGCCAGCGCCTCGTCGTTCTTGGCCAGCGCACCTTCGATATAGCGCGTGTACTCGGCCATCTTGCCGGCACGCGCATCGATTTTCTGCTGGGCGAGCTTGCTTTGCGCCATCAGCTTGGTCAGCTCTTCGCGCGAGCGCGTGAGCTGGGCGCCGGCATCGCGCATTTCCTGGTCCAGGATGCGCAGCGCATTGGCGTCGACCGCCTTCTGGCCGGTTTCGTGTGCAGTGCCACGCAGCAGCGTGATCAGCTTTGAAAAGATACTCATGACAACACGCCTTTAGGAAAAGTACGGCTTGAGAGATTCGGCGGCATCCAGCGTATTGGCCGCCAGGGTCTGGATTTCCTCGTCGATCTGGTCGAGCGTGGACGAGGCCGACAGCTCGCCGAAGACCACATAGCTGTCCTTGCCGTCGACCTGCACCAGACCCAGGTTGGATAACGGATTGAGCGGATTGAGCCGCAGGCAGGCGTCGTTGAAGGCGGCGCGATCGCTGACCTGGTCGGCGTTGGCCAGCAGGGTGGAAACGAATACCTGCGAGCCGGAGGCAGCGACCTGGATCTGCATGTCGCCGTGGTCGGCCAGGGTGAGGTTGATGGCCGGCTCCAGCCCATCGATCAGCTCGACCTCGATCGGCTGGTCGCGGTAGCGCTCGGCCAGCAGGCCGTGCAATTCGACAGTGGTGTACTGCGTCATGGGATGTCCTGTCCTTCGGTCATGGGGCGATGTGATGCAGCAAGCGTCGTGCAATGGGCGGACATACTACAGACTGTCTGCGACCGGCAGAAAGGGCCGGAAGTCAGCGGGTCAGGCAAGCTGCAGGCGGAAGTAGACCACCCGTTCAGTTGGCTCGAAACCACACGACGCATGCGCGGCCTGGGCATTGCCGTCTTCCAGCTGCGCATCGGAGGCCAGCTCTGCACAGCCCTGATCGCGGGTCCATTCGGCTGCCGCTGCCACCAGCGCACGACCAAGCCCGCGGCCGCGCCAGGCCGGCACCACGTACCACCCTTCCAGAAAGCCCACCGGCGTGCTGTCGGTGCCATTGACGTAGTCGTGGCGCACCGACACCTCGGCAAACCCCAGCGCCGCATCCGCGTCGTCCACTACCACCAGGTGGCTGGTCGCTGATTGCGCCAGCGCGGCCTGCAGGTCGTCGAGGCCATCGTCGGCATCCGGCCACAACGCCAGGCGCAAGGCCAGCAAAGCCTGTGCATCGGCAGCGACCGCCGCGCGCACCCGCCACCCGGCCTGCGCGCTCATGGATACAGCATCCGCTTGGTCCAATGGCTCGCCGCATCGGCCTCGTACCGCCAGCGCTCGTGCAGCCGGAACTTGGCCCCATACCAGAACTCGAACGCTTGCGGCACCACCCGGAAGCCGCCCCAGCCGTCCGGACGTGGCACCTCGCGGCCGTCGAAGGTGGCTTCGACCTTGGCGATCGCCGCATCGAACTCGGCGCGCGAGCCCAGCGTCTGCGATTGCAGCGACGCCCACGCGCCGATCTGGCTCATGCGCGGGCGCGAGGCGAAATACGCATCCGATTCGTCCGCGCCGACCAGCTGCACGCCACCTTCGATACGCACCTGGATGCCGGCTTCGCGCAGGCTGCGCCACAAGAACAGCAGCGCCGCCTGCGGATGGGTCTGCAGGTCGCGGCCCTTCGCGCTGTCCAGATGCGTGTAGAACACGAATCCGCGCGCATCGAAGGCCTTGAGCAGCACGGTGCGCGCGCTCGGCCGCCCATCCACGTTGGCGGTGGCCACGGTCATTGCGCTGGCTTCCAGCTCCGCGCCGTTCTGCGCCTCGGCATACAACGCGGTAAAGGTGGCAAGCGCTTCTGCGTATAGATCGGGCATGACGGTAGGTGGCAGCAGGACAAGCCCCCATTGTGGGCGCATCGCACGCGCTTGTCGCATGGCCCGGCTGTCGCACCCGGCCGCATGCGCATCGTCATCGGCGCAAATTGCGCCAACCGGCCGGCGTGTGCGGGCCGCACCGATGTCGAGACTGCCTCGCGCGCCCGGTACGCGAGTGCGAAGGCGAATGCTACGATCCCTGCGCATGAACCCCGCACCCAATCTCGTGATGATCGGCCCGATGGGCGCCGGAAAAAGCTGCATCGGCCGCCGCCTGGCCGAGCGCTTCGGGCTGGAATTCGTGGATGTGGATCAGGCCATTGTCGAACGCGTGGGCAGCAGCATCCCGGCGATCTTCGAACAGCACGGCGAAGCGCGCTTTCGGCAGCATGAAGCCGAGACCTTGCAGGCGCTGCTGCAACAGGACAACAAACTCATTTCCACCGGTGGCGGCGCGGTGCTGGATCCGCTCAACCGCGCGCGTATCCAAGAGCGCGGGTTTGTGGTCTACCTGCACGTGAGCGTGCCGGCACAACTCACCCGGCTGGCGCGCGACCGCAATCGCCCGCTGCTGCAACGCGCCGACCGCGAGCAGGTGCTGCACGCGATGGCCGCGCATCGCACCCCGCTCTACCGGGAGGTCGCCGACCTCACCCTGGAAACCGACCACTTCTCCCCCGCCGAGGCCACCGCGCAGCTGGTGCTGCGCCTGGCCGCGCAATGGCGCATGTCGAGTACCCCCGCATGACACTTCCCCGTTCCTCGCGCAGCGTCGATGTCGACGGCGCGCAGCCGTACACCATCACCATTGCACCCGGCCTGCTGGCCGATGGCTCCCGCCTGGCCAGCCATGTCCGCGGCCGCCACGTGCTGCTGCTGAGCGACTCGCAAGTGGCCCCTCACTACGCCGCCGGCGTGCGCAGCGC
Source organism: Xanthomonas sp. 4461 (assembly GCF_024806475.1). Lineage (NCBI taxonomy): Bacteria > Pseudomonadati > Pseudomonadota > Gammaproteobacteria > Lysobacterales > Lysobacteraceae > Xanthomonas > Xanthomonas sp. 4461. The sequence goes on from NZ_JANTYV010000001.1 coordinate 748,125, forward strand.
GCTGCTGCAGGCACGCCCGGACCTGCAGCTGGGCGAGTTGGTGATTGCCGCCGGCGAGGCCTCCAAGACATTGGACAACTTCGGCGCGGCGATCACCGCGCTGGCCGAGCTGGGCGCCACCCGCGACGCCTGCGTATTCGCGCTCGGCGGCGGCGTGGTCGGCGATCTGGCCGGCTTCGCTGCCGCCTGCTGGATGCGCGGGGTGGACTGCGTACAACTGCCCACCAGCCTGCTGGCGATGGTGGATTCCTCGGTCGGCGGCAAGACTGCGGTGGATATCCCGCAGGGCAAGAACCTGGTCGGCGCCTTCCATCCGCCGCGCGCGGTGATCGCCGATACCGACACCTTGCGCACCCTGCCCGCCCGCGAACTGCGCGCCGGCCTGGCCGAGGTGATCAAGTACGGCGCCATCCGCGACCCGCTGTTCTTCCAGTGGCTGCACGCCGAGCGCCGCGCCTTGTTGGACGGCGATGCGACGGCATTGGCGCAGGCCATTGCCCGCAGCTGCGAACACAAGGCCGAGATCGTGGCGCGCGACCCGCTGGAAAAGGGCGAGCGCGCCCTGCTCAACCTTGGCCACACCTTCGGTCACGCCATCGAAACCGAGCAAGGCTACGGCGCGCCCGGCAACGACAACCTCAACCATGGCGAAGCGGTGGCGGTGGGCATGGTGCTGGCTGCGCGGCTGTCGGCCGCGCTGGGCATGAGCCAGGCACAGGACACCGATGCGCTGCGCAGCCTGCTGCAGGAGTTCGACCTGCCCACCGACATCCCGCCTGGCCTGTCGCCCGACGCCCTGCTGGGGCGCATGCGCCTGGACAAGAAAAATGTCGCCGGCCGCCTGCGCCTGGTGCTGTGGCGCGGCATCGGCAAGGCCGAAGTGGTACCCGATGTGGACGAGGCGGCGGTGCTGCAGATCCTGGCGGGCTGAGGTGGTGATGGTCAGTTGGACGGAGTTGGTCGGTTGAGCTCGGGTCGAGCGCTGCCGCGCCGGGATGACGTTGCACGATTGCGCTCGAACCTCGCCGGCCGGGCGTGAAGTCCGCCAGCCAGCCAATGCAAGCCCGGATTGCCAGCCAGTAACGCAACACCACGGTTGATGGCCGCCCCTGACGCCCACCGTCCCAGAACGCAAAGACACCGCCCTTGTAGAAGCGCACCTGGGCGCGATGGGTCTCGCCGGTAACCCCCGTCGCGCCCGGGTGCGCTCCTACATCACACCTGCGCCTCGATCGGCCGCCCCCATCCGGCCTGCCGTCTTCTCGGCAGCGCAACTGGTTGACAGTCACCAGCCACACTCATCCGACCGCGCGACGCCCGCCTTTGTAGGAGCGCACCTGGGCGCGATGGGGCATCACCGGTAACCCCCATCGCGCCCGGGTGCGCTCCTACGTAGGGCGTGCGTGTAGATCGACGCGCACCACTCGGCCTGCCACCGCTCTCAACAGTGCAAGTGACCACAGCCACGACACCCACTGATCTGACGACACGCCCTGCGTTCGTAGGAGCGCACCTGGGCGCGATGGGGCATCACCGGTAACCCCCGTCGCGCCCGGGTGCGCTCCTACCAAACGCCTGCACGCTGCTGCGCGGAGAACGCTCAGCGACGGTCGCGTAGGAGCGCGCCAGCGCGCGAGGGCCTTGCCGACAATCCCGCCGCGCCCGAGCCCCCCCTTCACCATCGCATCGGCCTTGCTCGAACAGCCCTGCTGCTGACCGCAGCGCGCCGCACCGACCTCCATGCATCTGCCGCCCACCTACCGGCTAGACCTTCGCTACCGGAGCAGCGCAGCGCGCCCACTGCCCCCAGCCTTCAGCACTGCCCGGCTACAATTGGCCGCATGCGCATCCTCCTGCAACACGATTCCGGCGGCAACGAGCCGCTTCGCTACGTCCAGCTGACCTTGCAACCGGACCTGTTCGGTGGCTGGGAACTGCTGCGCGAGAGCGGCCAGATCGGTGGGCGCACGCAACTGCGACGCGACCAGTACCTGCTGCAGGACGAGGCCGACCGGGCCTTCGAAAAGGCCCGCGACACCCAACTCAAACGCGGCTTCCAACTCATCACCGGCGGCGCCGACGCGCCGCGCTGAGGACACACCTCCCATGCTCAAGAACGATCGCCTGCTGCGCGCCCTCAACCGTCAGCCCGTGGACCGCACCCCCGTGTGGCTGATGCGCCAGGCCGGCCGCTACCTGCCGGAATACCGCGCCACCCGCGCGCGCGCCGGCAGCTTCCTGGGCATGGCCAAGAACCCGGACATCGCCTGCGAAGTGACCTTGCAGCCGCTGCAGCGGTTTCCGCTGGATGCGGCGATCCTGTTCTCCGACATCCTGACCATCCCCGATGCGATGGGCCTGGAGCTGTATTTCGTCGAAGGCGAAGGCCCCAAGTTCCGTCACCCGGTGCGCGATGCCGCCTCCATCCATCGCCTGGGCGTGCCGGACATGGAAACCGAGCTGCGCTACGTGATGGATGCGGTGCGCCTGATCCGCCGCGAGCTGGATGGCGCGGTGCCGCTGATCGGCTTCTCCGGCAGCCCGTGGACGCTGGCCTGCTACATGATCGAAGGCGGCGGCAGCAAGGAATACGCGCGCATCAAGGCGATGGCCTTCAACGCCCCGGAGGTGCTGCACCACCTGCTCGGCACAGTGACCGACGCGGTGATTGCCTACCTGTCGGCGCAACGCGCCGCCGGTGCGCAGGCGCTGCAGGTATTCGACACCTGGGGTGGCGTGTTGTCGCCGGCGATGTACCGCGAATTTTCGTTGCCCTACCTCACCCGCATCGCGCGCGAACTCGAACGCGGCGACGGTGCGCAGCGCACCCCGCTGGTGCTGTTCGGCAAGGGCAACGGCGCCTACGTGAGCGAGCTGGCCGCCAGCGGCGCCGAAGCGGTGGGCGTGGACTGGACCATCGCGCTGGCCGACGCCGCCCAGCGCGCCGGCGGCCGCGTCGCCCTGCAGGGCAACCTGGACCCAGCCACTCTATACGGCTCGCCCGAAGCGATCCGCGCCGAAGTCGGCAAGACCCTGGACAGCTACGCCCAGGGCAACGGCGGCTCGCGCGAAGGCCATGTCTTCAACCTCGGCCACGGCATGTCGCCGGACATGAACCCGGAGCATGTCGGCGTACTGGTGGAAGCGGTGCAGAGCCTGAGCAAGCGCTGATGCAGGCGCGACCGACAGCGCGCGGTCAGCGCTGTCCGTGGCTCGCGCAGACCGATCATTCAAGCAGCCGCAGCTTTTCTTTCAGCCACCGGCAATGATCGGCGGCGCCTGCACGCAGGCCGGCCTTGGACCTTCTGCGGCATGGATGCCGCGCAAGCGCCTACGAGGACATTCTCGCGACGTATCCGACGCCGGTACGCGTGCAAGCACCCGCGTCGCGAGTTGTTGACTGCGTGGCTTCGCCTCGTACCCTCTCCCGCAGGAGCGGTGCTTGAAGCACGGTCTCGGCCCCCGGATACGACATCGCGCTCCCACTCAGGACTGGCACGCGGCAGGCGCGCTCAGCGGCCGAAGCACACGCGCATGTTTTTCTGAGTTCGTGCACACCAGCGCGGGGATAATGCGCCGTCCCTTCGACGGCGCTCACCATGTCTCAGCCCGCTCCCGTCCTGCGCGCCTACGCCACCATCAAGCCGCTGCTGTGGCTGGTGTCGCTGGCGATCTTCATGCAGATGCTGGATGCGACCATCGTCAACACGGCATTGCCGTCGATGGCGCGCAGCCTGCACGAAAGCCCGCTGCAGATGCAGTCGGTGGTCTTCAGCTACGCGCTGGCGGTGGCGATGTTCATCCCGGCATCGGGCTGGATCGCCGATCGCTTCGGGACAAGGCGCACCTTTCTGGCTGCGATCATCGTGTTCACGCTGGGCTCGTTGCTGTGCGCGGCGGCGCAACAGCTGCCGCAGCTGGTCGGCGCGCGCATCGTGCAGGGCATTGGCGGTGCGATGTTGTTGCCGGTGGGTCGGCTGGCGGTGCTCAAGACGGTGGCGCGCGAGGACTTCCTGCGCGCCATGAGCTTTATCGCCATCCCTGCGTTGATCGGCCCGTTGATCGGCCCGACACTGGGCGGCTGGCTGGTGGAAGTGGCGTCCTGGCATTGGGTGTTCCTGATCAACCTGCCGATCGGCATCGTCGGCTTCATCGCCGCGCTGAAGATCATGCCGGACCATTACGGCGATGCACGCAGGCGCTTCGATCTGGTGGGCTATCTGATGCTCGCCTTCGGCATGGTGGCGTTGTCGCTGGCGCTCGATGGCATTTCCGAACTGGGGCTGCGACATGCGTTTGTGATGTTACTGGCGATCGGCGGGCTGGCTGCGCTGGCCGGCTACTGGCTGCATGCGGGCAATACCGGCAACGCGCTGTTTCCGTTGGCGCTGTTCAAGGTGGCGAGTTATCGCATCGGCATCCTGGGCAACCTGTTCGCGCGCGTCGGTAGCGGGTCGATGCCGTTTTTGATTCCGTTGTTGCTGCAGGTGGGCCTGGAGATGAGCCCGATGAACGCCGGGCTGATGATGGTGCCGGTGGCGCTGGCCGGGATGGCCGCAAAACGCGCCGCGGTGAAGCTGGTCGGCCGCTTCGGCTACCGCAACACCTTGATGGTCAATACCGTGCTGGTCGGGCTGGCGATGGCCAGCTTCGCACTGATCGATGTAGGGCAGCCGTTGTGGTTGCGGTTGCTGCAGCTGGCCTGCTTTGGCGGTGTCAATTCGTTGCAATTTACCGTCATGAATACCGTCACCCTGCGCGACCTGGATCGCGATCAGGCCAGTCCGGGCAACAGCCTGTTGTCGATGGTGATGATGTTGGCGACCGGTTTTGGCGCGGCGGCGGCCGGCAGCCTGCTGGCCGCCTTCAACACCCATCTGGGCGATACGCATGGCGCTACGGCGGCACTGCATGCCACCTTCCTGTGCGTGGGTGGCATCACCTTGTCGTCGACGCTGATCTTCTGGCAGCTGGCCGAGACGCGGCCGCACCCGAAAGAAGTGGAGGCGGTGGCCGAATAATCGGCGACATGCCTTCGATCAGGCGCTACGGCATGCATGGCAGCGGCGCCGTCAGTGGCGAACATCGCTAGATGTCCTCGCGCGGGCGGCCCCTGCGCAACGCATCGGCGATGGTGTCGGCCAGCATGTCGCCGGTCAGCGGCTTGCGCAGGAAACTGTCGAAGCCCGCCTCCTTGGCGGTGGGCTCGGCGGCTTCATCGGAACGTGCGGTTACCGCAATCAGCGGCATCTCGTAGCCGAACACGCGCAATTGCCGCGCCAGCGCGAACCCGTCCAGCCCAGGCAGATCCAGGTCCAGCAGCGCCAGGTCGAACGTATTGTCGGCAGCTTCGGTCAATGCGGCCAGACCATGCGGCGCATGCACCACCGAGTGCCCCTGCGCGCGCAGCAGGCCGACGATGACCTCGGCGATGGTCGGGTCGTCCTCCACCAGCAGGATGCGCTGCGGCGCGATGGCCGCGCCGGCACGCGTCACTTCACCGCTGAGCGCAGCGTTGGAGGTGACCCAGCGCAGCGGCAGGTCCACGACAAACCGCGTCCCGGCGCCGAGACGGCTGATCACTTCGATGTGCCCGCCCATCGCCAGGGCCAGTTCCTGGCAGATCGCAAGACCCAGGCCGCTGCCACCGTAGCGCGAGGTGGTCTTGGCGCCATCGCCCTGCTCGAAGCGCTGGAACAGCCGCGCCTTCTGGTCGGCATTGATGCCCGGGCCGGTGTCGGCGACTTCGAAACGCAACCCCTGATACGACCCCAAGGTGGTCAGCTTCAGACCGACCACGCCGCGCTCGGTGAACTTGATCGCATTGCTGAGCAGATTGAGCAGAATCTGGCGGATGCGGGTAGGGTCGCCGCTGGCGGTGATGTCCCCAAGCAGGGCGACTTCCAGGCTGAAACGCAGGCCGCGCTCCTGTGCCAGCGGCGCCATCAGGGCCTCCACCTCGGCCACCAACTGACGCACCGAGAACGGCTGCAGATCCAGCTCGAGGCGCCCGGACTCGATGCGTGCAAGATCCAGCGCGTCGTTGACCAATCGCAGCAGATGCGCGCCCGCGCGCCGGATCGATTCGGTGTAGCTGCGTTGCCTGTGATCGAGCTGGGTCTTGAGCAGCAGCTCGCTCATGCCCATCACGCCGGTCATCGGCGTGCGGACTTCATGTCCCAGCGTGGCCAAAAAGCGGGTCTTGGCCAACGATGCCTGCTCGGCCAACTCCTGCTTGTGCACGGCCAGCTGCCAGGCATTGAAGCGGCGCAGACGACGGCGATAGAGCAAGACCGCCGTGGCGAACAGACACACTGACAGCAGGCCGAGCGCTACCAGCCCCCACGGCGACAGCCACCATGGCGGCAACACCTGAAAACGCAAGGTCTGGCTCGCCGACCAGATGCCGTCTGCGGTGCGCCCCTGTACTTCCAACGTGTAATGTCCCGATGGCAGGCGCGAAAACAGGCGCTCGCCAGTGGCGCCGACATCAATCCAGTCCGGATCGTAACCGCTGAGGCGGAAGCGATAACTGGTGGACTCGGGATTGGTGAACGTGGGCATGCGCGCAACGATATGCAGGTCGCGATCGCCGTCCTGCACCTGTAGTGGCGCCTTGTTGGTGACATCCACTTCGCGTTCACCGCGTCGCAGGCTGACGCGTTCGATCAACAACTGCGGGCGGCGTAAATTCGGACGCATCATGGCCGGGTCGAACACCACGACGCCGTCGGATGTCCCTCCCAGGATCTGCCCCGTGCTGGCCTGCACCAGTGTCGCCACCTGCAGGGGCGAGCTCGGAAGTCCATCATGCACGTCGTACACGCGCACCAGCTTGCTGCCCGGATCGACCCGAATCAGCCCACGGTGACTGGAGACCCAGGCCACACCGCCGGCATCGACCACCAGGCCGGTCGGCGACACCCTTGGAAACTCCTGATCCTTTCCCACCGTATCCAGATGCGTGAGCTGGGTGCCGTCCCAGAGATAACGCCGCAATTCTCCCGCCAATCCAACCCAGACGATGCCGCCATCGCCCTGCCGAAACACATAGGTGGGCAGGGACGGCGCGCCGCGTACCGGAACGAACCGATCGGCCTGCGGGTCCCAGCGCCAGAGACCGGCATTGTTGCTCAGCCAGATCTGTCCATCCGGTCCGACACGCATGTCCAGGACGCTCAGCGCTTTCAGCCCGTGACTGGCATAGTCGATCGTCCTGAGCAGCTTGCCCTCGCTGCTCCACAGTTGCACCCCATACGTCAGCAATGCGACCCAGATGCGACCCTGCGCATCTTCGGCCATCCTGCCCGGTCTGCCCGCGATTTCGGGGTCGGCTGCGGGATCTTCCATGTGCTCGAGCAGCGGCCGACGCCTGACCTCGCGGGTTTGCGGGTCGTATCGAATCAGCGTCCCCTGTACACCAATCCAGACAATCCCCTGCCTGCTTTCAATGATGGTGTCGGGAACGCGTTCCGGATCGACCGGGACCAGATATGGCTTCACTTGGCCGGTGGCTGGATCGAAGTGCTCAAGAGCACCTCGCGTGCCGACCAGCCAGATTCCGCCCGTGATCGAAGGCGCTGTCGCAACCACCGAGGGATTGGCGAGGGACTGCGGGTCATCTGCACGATGCGAGAACAGCGCGAAGGTGTCCCAACGCGGGGGCAGATGCCACAGCCCGCCCTCCAGGCTGGCAAACCACAGCCCTCCTTCGCGGTCCTGGTAGGAAGTGATCCAGTTCCGGTTGACCAGACCGTGCGCTGAAAAACTGTAGACCGGCACTCGTTCGATCGCACCGCCGTCGACGCTCATCCCCAGGCCGGTCTTGGTATCCAGCCAGTAGCGCCCGAGTCGATCGCGCAGCAGAACGCCTTTGACCTTCGGCGTGGCCGTGACGCTGTGCCAGGGGCGCGGCGTGGACCGCCCCACGGTGTTGAACTGAACTGCATTGCCCTCAAAATCGGCAACCCACAGCACCTTGCCGTCGGGCTCCTGGTACAGCCGGTTGACTGCCTGGGATGGCCCCGGGAGCGGCACGCGTTCCATGCGTCGGCCATCCCAGTGCACAAGCCCGCCCCAGGTGCCGATCCACAAGGAACCGTCAGGCGCAACTTCGATACCGACGACGTTGTCGGACGGCAGACTATTGGGATCGTCCGGCCTGGCGGAAAAGTGCTGCATCCGCCCGTCGGGCCGATACCGATACACCCCTTGCTTCGCAGTGCCGATCCAGATCTCGCCGTCTGGCGTCTGTGCCAACGCCCACACCATCATGTCGCGCAGTTCCGGAAAATGCGGATCCTCCAGCCGCTTGAATGTGCGCGTATTCGCTTCCAGATAGCCAACGCCGCCATCCTCGAAGCCCATCCACACCCGGTCCTTGGTATCGACGCAGACGGTCCAGACCACGTTGCTGGCCAGGCCATCTTCCATTCGCCAGATACGATAGTTGCGGCCATCGAATCTGGCCAAGCCGTCATCGCTGGCAAGCCACAGATACCCCTGTCTGTCCTCGGCCAGTTCATTGATCGTGTCGGACGGCAGTCCGTCTGCGATCGTCAGCTGGATGGGTACCGGGGTCGCTGGCGTACGCGCCTTTACGGGAAGCACTGCCAGACACAGGCACACCCAGAGCACAGCGAGCAGCCAATGGGGCAAGCGGGATAGAGAGCGCACCGGATCAGTTTCACGACAAGTCGGCGCATAGTGCGGGCCACGCGCAATACGGGCAAGCCCGAATCTGCGCATACGGCTGCGCATGCACCCCGTCTCCAGGATGCGTGCGGTAGCGTCGTTGCAACACCCGCCCTGTGCCGCAGTGGTCGCGAACAGCGAGCGCAAGACCGACAGTGTGCCGCCAGGGCCTTCGTGCCCTGGCCAAATCATCACGGCCTTGAATGACGGTTCAAACAGACCGTTCCCTGGCGAACGCGCTGCATCGCAGCCAATCAGCGTTCGCTCAGTCAGGGGCATCCGCGCTGCCTGTCAGCGCTTGCTGCGCAACGCCTCGGCGATGGTGTCGGCCAGCATGTCGCCGGTCATCGGCTTGCGCAGGAAGCAGTCGAACCCGGCCTCCTGCGCACCTGGTTCGGCGGCTTCATCCGAACGCGCGGTCACCGCAATCAGCGGCATCTCGTAGCCGAACACGCGCAATTGCCGCGCCAATGCGAACCCGTCCAGCCCGGGCAGATCCAGATCCAGCAATGCCAGGTCGAACGTATTGTCGGCAGCCTCGGTCAATGCGGCCAGACCATGCGGCGCATGCACCACCGAGTGCCCCTGCGCGCGCAGCAGGCCCACGATGACCTCGGCGATGGTCGGGTCGTCCTCCACCAGCAGGATGCGCTGCGGCGCGACCGCAGCACCGGCACGCCCCGCTTCGCCGCCGAGCGTCGCGTTCGAAGCTACCCAGCGCAGCGGCAGATCCACCACGAACCTCGTCCCGGCGCCAAGCCGGCTGATCACCTCGATGTGCCCGCCCATCGCCAGGGCCAGTTCCTGGCAGATCGCCAAGCCCAGACCACTGCCGCCGTAGCGCGAACTGGTCTTGGCGCCATCGCCCTGCTCGAAGCGCTGAAACAGCCGCGCCTTCTGTTCGGCATTGATGCCCGGCCCCGTGTCGGCCACCTCAAACCGCAGGCCCTGATAGGAACCGAGCGTGGTCAACTTCAGGCCAACCACACCGCGCTCGGTGAACTTGATCGCATTGCTGAGCAGATTGAGCAGGATCTGCCGAATGCGGGTCGAATCGCCGCTGGCAGTGATATCGCCAAACAGGCCGATTTCCAGGCTGAAACGCAGGCCGCGCTCCTGAGCCAATGGCGCCATCAGCGCTTCGACCTCGGCCACGAGCTGGCGCACTGAAAATGGCTCCAGATCCAGTTCCAGCCGCCCGGATTCGATGCGCGCCAGATCCAGCGCATCGTTGACCAGCCGCAACAGATGCGCGCCCGCACGACGGATGGAATCGGTATAGCTGCGCTGCTTGGTATCCAGCGAGGTCTTGAGCAGCAACTCGCTCATGCCCAGCACGCCGGTCATCGGCGTGCGTACCTCGTGGCCGAGCGTTGCCAAAAACCGCGTCTTGGCCAGTGACGCCTGCTCGGCGACTTCTTGCTTGTGCACCGCCAACTGCCAGGCATTCAGGCGTCGTAGACGGCGGCGGTACAACAAAATGGCCGCAACGACGACGCACACGCTCAACAGGGCCAGCAGGCCCAAGCCCCACGGCGACAGCCACCATGGCGGCAATACTTGAAAACGTAAGGTCTGGCTCGCTGACCAGATGCCGTCTGCCGTCCTCCCCTGCACTTCCAGCGTGTAATGCCCGGAAGGCAGGCGCGAAAACAGGCGCTCGCCACCGGGCCCGACGTCGATCCAGTCCGGGTCGTAACCGCTTAAACGAAAGCGGTAGCTGGTTGACTCCGAATGCGTGAAGGTCGGCATGCGCGCGACGATATGCAGATCGCGATCGCCGTCCTGCAGTTGTAGCGGCTCCACACCGGTGACATCCAGTCCGCGCTCGCCACGGCGCAGACCTACGCGCTCGATCAGCAGCGGCGGCTGGCGTGTATTCGGACGCATCTGGGTTGGATCGAACAGCACGACACCATCAGGCGTTCCGCCCAGAATCTGCCCGCCAGTTGCGCGTACAAGTGTGTTCTCCTGAAACTGCTGATTGGGAAGTCCGTCATGAACCCCGTAAACCCGCACCATTTTGCTGGCGGGGTCCACTCTGATCAGACCTCGCGCGCTCGATACCCAGGCCACGCCGGCACCGTCCACCACAAGTCCATTAGGCGCCACCATGGGAAACTCTTGTGCCCTGTCGATCGTGTCCAAATGTTTGAGTTGCGTGCCATCCCAGAGGTAGCGCCGCAACTCACCCATCAACCCGATCCAGACAACGCCCGAGTCGGTGAAACGGAACACATAATTCGTTGAAGCAGGTGCACCTCGCACCATGACGAAAGTATCGGCTTTTGGATCCCAGCGCCTTAAACCAGTCGAGCTGGCAAGCCACATTTGCCCATCGGGACCGAGCCTGAGGTCATAGACGTTAGCGGTCTCAAGGCCATGACTTCCGTGCGCTATCTCCCGAATGAGCCGTCCCTCGCCGTCGCGAATCTGCAGTCCGGCATTGGTCAGATAAATCCACAACCGACCCTGCGCATCCAGCGCCAGGCGTTCCGGATTGCCGTAATTCATCGATGCCGACCCGGTAGAAAGCGGCCAGCGCTTCCGTTGTTTGGTGCGCGGATCATAGCGGACCAGCGATTCAGGAAGACCTATCCAAACGTAGCCGCTTCGACTTTCGACCAGGGACGTTGGCCAGCGCAATTCATAGATTGGTTGCAAATGACGTTCCACCACCCCGCTATTTGGATCTAAACGCTCAAGAACGCCACGCGTCCCGGCAATCCACACTCCGCCAGATGCGGAAACTGCCGAAGCCTTTACGAACGGATTGGAAATCGATTGACGATCGTCGGTGTGATAAGACAGTACCGCGAAAGTATTCCAATTAGGAGGCAAATGCCAAAGACCACCATTAAGGCTGGCAAACCATATGCCACCCTCACGATCCTCGTAGGCACTGGACCAACTCGGCTTTATCAGCCCATGGGCAGAAAGGCTGTAGATCGGTACGTTAACGACATCCTTACCATTCGATATCCCTAGACCGGCCATCGTATCCAGCCAATAGCGCCCGGCCCGATCACGCAGTAACACACCTATAACACGTTGATCTTTTTTATTTTCATACCAAGGCTGCGTTACAAATTGCCTTTTTGAATTCAGCCGATATAGCTGGTAATTTCCGTCAGTGACCCAAAGAGTTCCACGCGAATCCAGTCGCATCCCGTTAGAATATTGCATGTTTCCAGGCAGCTTTACACGCTCAAAGTTTTTACCTGTCCAGCGCGCCACGCCTGAGTTGCCTCCAATCCATAACGACCCGTCAGGCGTGACACGCAAGGCGGCGATGTTGTTTCCCGGCAAGCTCTTCGCATCGTCTGCCACAAACGTAAAGCGCTGCATACTGCCGTCCGAGCGCCGCCGATACAGGCCGTTTCTTGAAGTTCCAAACCATAGATCGCCGTCGGGCGTCTGCGCGATCGCCCACACGGTGCTGCGTCTGAGCTCAGGAAACTGTGCGCTCTCCAATGGTTTGAATAGGCGTCGTTTTGCGTCCAGAACACCCACGCCACCATTATCCAAACCGACCCACACCCCGTCGTCTGCATCGACTCCTAGGGCCCAGACAAAATTGTCTGTCAGCCCGTCTTCCATCCGCCAGATGCGGTAACTCCGCCCATCGAACCTGGCCAGACCATCGGCCGTTGCCAGCCACAGGTAGCCGTTTCTATCCTCGGCAAAGTCATTGACCGTGTTGGAAGGAAGTCCGTCGGCCACGGTGAGCTGGATCGGCACAGGAGTCGTCGGCACTGCCGCAGAGGCAAGCACGGGCACCGCTGTGATCAACAGGACCAACCACAGTGCAGCAAGGGTGCGACTGAAATTGGAACAAAAACGCAGACGTGGCATAAAAATTTCACCGCAGGTCGCAGCATAGTGCGGGCCACATCGAGCATGAGCAAGTAGGCATTGCCTCACTCGGAGACGCCCGATGCAGCGCCATCGGCGAGTGCCGCGCACGCACTCGCCACGTCGCGCGCAGCCGCGATCGCTTCCAGCAGCAAATCGGCGGTGACCGGCTTGCGCAGGAATCCGTCGAAGCCGGCACTGCGCGCCAGGCGTTCGGCATCGCCATCGGCGCGTGCGGTGACCGCCAGCAACGGGAAGCCGTGACCAAGCCGGCGCAGCTGCAAGGCAAGTGCAAAGCCGTCCAGGCCCGGCAGATCCAGGTCCAGCAGCGCGATATCGAAGCCGCCATCGACCGCTTCGGACAACGCCGCCAGACCGTGTGCGGCATGCACCACGCGATGGCCGCGCCCGATCAATAGCCCGCTGATCACCTCGGCCACGGTCGGGTCGTCTTCCACCAGCAGGATGCGCAGCGGCGCGCCGGCCGGGGTGCGTGTTTCGCCGGCAGCACTGCGCGGGGCCGATCGGTCGATCGGCAACGGCAGATCCACGGTGAACTGGGTGCCGACACCCAATCGGCTGCGGACACGGATCTGGCCCTTCATCGCCACCGTGAGTTCCTGGCAGATCGCCAGCCCCAACCCGCTGCCGCCATAGCGCGAGCTGGTGCGCGCACCCTCGCCCTGTTCAAAGCGCTGGAACAGACGCTTCTGTTGCTCGGGCCCGATCCCTGGACCGGAATCGCGGACCTTGAAGCGCAGGCAGTCGCCATGCCGACTGACGGTGAGCCCCACTTCACCGCGCTCGACGAACTTGATCGCATTGCCGAGCAGGTTGATCAGGATCTGCCGCACCCGCGTGGCGTCGCCCAACACTGACAGAGTGGCGGGCAGCTGATTGCGGTAATGAAACCGCAGCCCACGCGCCTCGACGATGGGCCGCATGAAATCGGCCAGTTCCTGAGTCAGCTGCGATGGATCGAAGGGCTGCGGCACCAATTCCAGCTTTCCCGCTTCGATCCGTGCCAGATCCAGCGCATCGTTGACCAGCCGCAGCAGATGCGCGCCGGCCTTGCGGATCGCATCGACGTGGCTGCGCTGTTTGGCATCCAGCGGCGTGGCCAGCAGCAGCTCGCTCATGCCCAGCACACCGGTCATTGGCGTGCGCACCTCATGCCCCAGCGTCGCCAGGAAGTGCGACTTGGCAATCGAGGCCTGCTCGGCAAGTTGCTGGCGCTGCTGCGCCAGCACCCACTCCTGCTGTCGGCGCACGCGTCGCCGCCATCCCCATACGCCCAGACAAAGCAGCAGCACGCCCAACAGCACCGCGACCAATTGCGCCGGCGTACTCAGCCACCACGGCGGACGCACCTGCAGGTGCAGGGACGGTGCGGCGATCCAGTCGCCGTCGCCGGTACGCGCCTGCACGTCGATGCGATAGTCGCCTGGCGGCAGCCGCGACATCACGCGTTCGCCGGTGGCGCCCTGCTCCACCCACCCCGCGTCGTAGCCCTCCACACGGTAGCGATAGCGCGCCGAGGCAGGATCGACGAACGACAACAACCGCGCGCTGATGCGCAGATCGCGATCGCGCGCCTGCAGCACGATCGTGCCCTTGTGCGGCAGCGGCTGCGGGTGCTCGGCATCGTTGCGGCGGACCTGCACCGATTCGATCACCAGCCGCGCCACCGGTGCCGGCGCAAAGGCCTGCGCGGGATCGAACAACACGATGCCGCTGGTGGTCAACGCCAGCACCTGCCCGCTCGGGCCGGTGACCGGGGGACGCATCGAGAATTCGCTGTCCGGCAGGCCGTCGCGCTGCCCGAACATGCGCACCTGCGGCTGACCGCGCCGGTAGGCGTACAGGCCACGCGACGTGGTCGCCCACACGGTGTCCGTGCCGCCCAGCGCCAGCCCACGGATCTCGGTGGAGGGCAAGCCCTGTGCATGCCCCACCCGCTCCAGCAGCCGCGCGTGGCTGCCATCCCAGCGGTAGCGCTCGATCGCGCCGTGCCGCCCGGCCCAGAATTCGTGCGGCGTTACGAACGCCAACGCATAGACTTCATGTACCGCGTCGGCGCCGCCGATCACCCTGCGAAAGCGCTCGCCCTGCCACACCCACAGCCCGTCGCCGGCGGCCACCCATGCCGAGCCATCCGGCCGAACCAGCAGTTGCTGCACCATGCCGCCCACCTCGCTGAGGTCGGTACCGAAGCGGAATGTGGCCAGCAGGCGACCATCTGCCGCACGCCGCTGCACGCCGCCTTCGACGATCGACAGCCAGAACTCGCCATCGATGCCCGGCGTCATCAGTTCCACGCGATGGATGTCGGAGGTGCCGAACTGCATCGCCAGCGCGTGTTTTTCGCCGGTCCTTAGTTGATAACGCAACACGCCGTCACTCAGCGCCACCCACAGGCTGCCATCGCCGGCCGGCAGCACCGACTGCACGCTGCGGCCCCCCAGCACATCGCTGTGCAGCACGGGAACGACCTCGCCCTGATCGCCGACGCGATACACCCCTTCGCCGGTCGTCACCAGGAAGCTGTCGCCGTCGGCGGCTGCGTTCATCAGGTACAGACTTTCCAGCGGCTTGCCCTGCGCCTGCAGGATCGTGGAGAAGCGCCGCCAATCCGGCGGCAGATAGGCCAGACCCTGCGAAATCAGCCCCAGCCATAAACCGCCCTGACCGTCCTGCATGACATCGAGCACGCCGCTATGGGCGGTCAGAAAGCCGCTGCCACGATCGCCCTCCATGACGCGCAGTTTGGTCTCGCCCGGCGCAACGCGGAAAAACCCATCGGCCGCACCCACCCAGTAACCGCCATGCACGTCGTGCACCACGGTGCCGGCACGCACGCCGGAGGCTCCTTCCCAGGGTGCGGGCTCGAGCACCCCGGCCGGTGTCACCCGATACAGGCCCTTTCCGCTTCCCACCCACAGCGTGCCATCGGGATCCTTGCTGAGCTTCAACACCATCGCGCCCAGTCTGTCCGGCGCGATGCGCACGAAGCGATCACCGTCGCGCATCACCAGCCCACCTGCGGTCCCGATCCACAACCGGCCGCGTGCATCGGTAAGCATGCTCATGATGGTGTCGCTGGGCAGTCCGTCCGCTGCATCGGGCGTGGCACGGAAGACGGTGATACGGCCATTTTCCTCGCGGCGGCACAGACCACCGCCGCTGCTTCCGATCCATAGCGCACCCTGCGCCTGCGCCAGCGCCCAGACCTGCCCGACGCAGGCGTGCGCAACGTCCGGAAAACTGGTGAATACCGCACGGTCTGCATCGAGCATGCTCAGTGGCGAGTCGTTGACGCCCAGCCACACCCGGTCGCGATCGTCGACCAGCAGCGTTTCCACCTCGTTGCCGGGAATCGAGCGCGCGTTGTGCGGGTCGTGCTGCCACACCTGCAGGCCGATACCGTCGTAGCGCGCCAGGCCGTCGCTGGTCGCCGCCCAGACATAGCCCTGCCGATCCTGCGCCAGTGCCAGCACCATGCGCGAAGGCAGGCCTTCGGCCGGGCCGAACCGACGCATCCGCGGCGTCTCGATCTGGTTTACCGCCGCTGCCTCCACGCCGATCAACAGCGCCATGACGGCAAGCACGAACAGCACTACCTGTTTCATCGTCGTCCTTGTCCCAGCCACCTGCGCGGTCGCGCGCACTCCCCGGCCGGACTGCACTGTACCTGCTACCGCACACTTGCCCCTAGTCGACAGCGCCCTCGCCCCTGTTCCGCAAGTCCGCAGCGTCGGCTAGCACCCGTGCCAGGGCGTTGGCCAGCAGCTCGCCGGTGACCGGCTTGCGCAGGAAACCATTGCAGCCAGCCGCCATCGCCTGCGGCTCGGCATCGGCGTCGGCCCGTGCCGTGACCGCCACGATCGGGAAGCGCACCCCGCGTGCGCGCAGTTGCGCCACCAGTGCAGCACCGTCGAGGCCGGGCAGATCCAGATCGCACAACCCCGCGTCGAAGCTGCGTGTGCTCACCTCGGCCAGGGCGGCCAACCCGTGCAGGACATGGGTGACCTGGTGCCCGCGTGTCTGCAGCAAGCCCACGATCACCTGTGCCACGGTCGGGTCATCTTCGATCAGCAGCAATTGCAGCGGCGCCTGATCCCGGGCAGCGGCCGCGTGTGCCGGAGTGGCTACCGCCGCGGGCAACGTCGCAACCCAACGCAACGGCAACTCCACCACGAAGCACGCGCCCTGCCCCAATTCGCTCTCGACCCTCACCACCCCGCCCATCGCCGCAGCAAGCTCGCGGCAGATCGCCAGGCCCAGCCCACTGCCGCCATGCCGGGCCAGGGTCAGTGCGCCTTCGGCCTGTTCGAAGCGCTGGAACAGGCGCCCACGTTGCTCGGCGCTCATGCCGGGACCGGTATCGCGCACCTCCAACCGAATGCCTTGTGCG
The DNA here is from genome assembly GCF_024806475.1 of Xanthomonas sp. 4461. NCBI lineage: Bacteria > Pseudomonadati > Pseudomonadota > Gammaproteobacteria > Lysobacterales > Lysobacteraceae > Xanthomonas > Xanthomonas sp. 4461. The sequence goes on from NZ_JANTYV010000001.1 coordinate 765,088, forward strand.
GGGCTCTGCGACAACGCCGACACGCGCAATTGCACGCTGCCGCGTTCGGTGAACTTGACCGCATTGAACAGCAGATTTAGCAGAATCTGCTGCACCCGGCTGGCATCGCCATGCAGTGCCGGCGGTAGCGCGTCGTCCAGTTCGCATTCGAAGGCCAGCTGCTTCTGCTCGGCACTGGGACGGACCAGTTCGACCGCCTGCCCGATCAGCAGGCGCAAATCGAAATCGCGATTGTCCAGCGGCAGCTTGCCGGCTTCGATCCGCGCCAGATCCAGCGCATCGTTGACCAAGCGCAGCAAGTGCTTGCCGGCCGACTGGATCGCGCCGGCATAGCCTTGCTGGCGCGCATCCAGCGGTGTCTGCAGCAGCAACTCGCTCATTCCCAGCACACCGGTCATCGGCGTGCGCACCTCGTGCCCCAAGGTCGCCAGAAAACGCGTCTTGGCCAACGACGCCTGCTCGGCCAGCTCGCGCTTGTGCTGGGCCAGCTGCCACTGCGCCCGCATGCGCACGCGATGGCGGTAGGCCGCGGCGAGCAGTGCACTCAGCAGCAGACCGAGCATGCAGGTCAACGCAATACCGAGGTCGCTACGCCACCAGGGCGGCAGCACTGAAAACCGCAACGATTGCACCTGCGATGCATTGCCGAGCGGATCGACACCCTGCATTTCAAGCACATAATCGTCCGGCGGCAACGAGGAGAATTCGCGCATGCCCGCAGCGCCATGCTCCACCCAATCGGTGTCGAAGCCTTTCAATCGCGTGCGGTAGCGGTTGGCCATCGGGTCGATGAAAGACAGCAGGCGCATATTGACGCGCAACTGGCGATCGCTCGGCACCAGCGCAAAGCCACCGCCGATCGGCAATGCGCGACGTCGGTCGCCCTGCTGGACGCTCACCGCTTCCAACCGCATCTGCGGGGTAAACGAGGGAACATCCGGCGCATTGGTGTCGATCATCAAGGTGAATCCATCGGCGGTCCCGCCCACCAGCACACCGTTGTTGGACATCAGCAGACAGCTGCGACTGAACTCCTGGCTGGTCAAGCCGTCGCGCGCACTGAAACTGCGGATCTTGGCAGGCGTTGTCCGCGGGTCGATGCGCCACAGGCCACGTGCGCCGGACATCCACACACGACCAAGCGCGTCCAGCTCGAAGCCGTAGGCATCCATGGCGGGAAATCCTTCGGCAGCGCGAATGCGGCTTACCCGTTTCCAGACGCCATTACGTTGCGCCCAGTGCTCGATGCTACCGGGGCGGTAAAGCCAGATGCGATTGCGATCCTTGACCACAAAGCGCTGGATGAAGTCGACATCCAGCCCCGGCACCAGCATGAATCGATGCGTTTCGGCATGCCAGGCATACACGCCACCGGTAGCGCTGATCCACACGCGCCCATCCGGCCCCATGTTGATCTGGTAGTACGGCAATTCCTTCAGGCCATGCAGATCGTTCGAGGAGATCGTCTCCAGAACGCGCCCACTGACGAGGTCGCGTCGCTGGATCACTTGCTCGAACGCTGCCCACACGGTGCCATCGCCAGGCTCCCCGATCCAGAGCGCCGCCTCGGCGGGTCCATCCCCGATGAAATGCGTCAGCTCACCGGTCGCCAGATCCAGGCGCGACAGTGCATGCTGATTGTTACCGAGCCAGAGCTGCCCGCGACGGTCTTCCAGCGCAGAGGTGACTTCCATCTCACGCAGATCCGGATGCTGGACTCCGGTCTGCACCAAGGCGCCTGACGAGGTGTCGTAGCGCAACAACCTGCCACTGCCATCGAACTGCCACAGGCCGCCAGAGCGATTGGCCGGCGCAAGACTGCAGGAGATGCCTTTGCCCTGATCGTTCACCTGCCTGAAGGCTGCGGTCCGACGCCAGTCTTCGCGCAGGTAGGCGAGCCCACGTCCATGCAGGGGCACCCAGATTCCTCCGTGCGGACTTCGCCAGATCGTGGTGACATGCCGATTGGAAACCAATGGTTGGTCACCGTTGTTGACCGGCGCCGGTGGATGACCGGCACGGGTGTGCCATAGCCCCTGCTCGGTGCCAAGCCAGAATTCGCCATCTCCGGCATCGGCCACCGTCCAGACCCGATTTCCTGTCGCAAACATCGAGGCCCACGCGGGTGTATGCCACCCCCCGGAGGAATCCATGTAGCGCAAGCCGGTATCCGAGGAGGTCCATAGCCGTTGCCCTACCCACTGCAGCGCATTGATACCGCTGGCGTCGCCATCCGGTCGCACGCGATGCAGGGCCAGCCCGTCGTAGTACGCCAAACCGCCGAGCGTCCCGATCCACATGCGCTCCCGGTCGTCCAGGGCCAGGGCGTAGACCGGATTGGGGTCTAGCGGATCCTCCATCCTGGACAGATCCAGTGAGCTGAAATTCCCCTTGGCGTCCAGGCGCAAGACATTGCCGGTCGACATGCCGAGCCAGATCTCATCGCCCCGGCCGGCAATGGCATAGATATCTCCCGACCCCAGCGCGGGAACGTCGTCGGGCAGATATGCGGTGAATTTGCTGCGATCGGCGCTCAGCATCGCCAGCCCGGCGCCCGCCAGCGCCAGCCAGATGCGATCCTGGTCGTCGATATACATCGCCTGCAAGGCATTGCTGCGCAGCGAGTAGCGATCGGTCGGGTCGTTACGCCATACCTTGAACTCGGCACCGTCATACCGAACCAGGCCATCGGTGGTGGTCATCCACAGATAGCCCGCACGATCCTGTGCGATTGCGGTAATCATGGTCGAGGGCAGCCCTTCGGCCGCGCCCACGATGCGAAAGCGCGGGATCGCGGGCACCTCGGCCAGGGCCGGCACTGCCATCAGCGCAACCAGCAACCCCAGTAACAGACCACGCATGCGGGAATCCTTTCCACGTCCAGCCGGCATGCTCGCAATGGATCGTTGCAAGCGCAAGCCGCGCGCGCGGCACCGGGATGTGTCTAGAATCCGCCCATGACGCCCTTCGCCCGCCTGCTGCTGCTTCCCGCCCTGGCACTGACAAGCCTGGCCGCCTCCGCCGCACCGGTGCGCTATGCGCTGGATCCGGTGCACACCCGTGTGCTGTTCGCGATCGAACATGCCGGCTTTTCCAAGGCCCTGGGCACCGTGTCGGGCAGTAGCGGCACGCTGGTGTTCGACCCGGACGACTGGGCGTCCGCACGACTGGACGTGACGGTGCCGCTGCACCGCGCCGACCTGGGCGATGCCAAGTGGAACCAGGCCACCCTGGCACGCAACCTACTCGACGCCGAGCGTTTTCCCGACGCGCATTTCGTCTCCACGCGCGTGGAGGCCAGCGGCGAGAACCACGCCAAGGTCACCGGCAACCTGACCCTGCACGGCGTCACCCGCCCGGTGACCCTGGACGTCACCCTGAACGCGCTCAAGCGCCACCCGCTGCCGCCGTTTCGCCGCACTGCCGGGTTCTCGGCCACCGCCACGCTGAGCCGGGCGGAGTTCGGGATCGATGCATGGAAATCGATGATCGGCGACACCGTGGAACTGCGCATCGAAGCCGAAGCCGTGCGCGAAGGCCGTGCCGACGACGACACAGCGCCGCCGCAAGCCGAACCCACCAGCCCTGACGCAGCTGCCAGCCCGGAATCGCGAACATGACCCTGAAGAACATCGAGCGCTGGGGCGGTGTCAGCCAGGCCCTGCATTGGCTGATCGCCTTGCTGATTCTGGTGCTGGGCATCGTCGGCCTGACCATGGGCGAACTGCCCAAGACACCGAAATACTTCTGGGTCTACACCGCGCACAAATCGGTGGGGCTGACCGTGCTGGCGCTAGTGATCGCGCGGCTGGGTTGGCGCCTTTACGCCGGCGCGCCGCCACCGGTGGCCGGCACGCCGCGCTGGCAGGAGCGCATTGCCGGGCTCACCCACTGGCTGCTGTACGCCATGATCTTCGCCATGCCGCTGTCGGGCTGGTTGTACGACTCCAGCAGCGGCCTGCGCCCGTTCCGCTGGTTCGGCCTGTTCGCAGTGCCCAAGCTCAGTGGCCCGGACGAGCAGCTACGTGCCACCTCCCACGCCATCCACGAGTGGGGCTTCTGGTTGTTGATCGCCGTGGTGCTGGCACATGCCGGCGCGGCGCTGTATCACCACATTTTCCAGCGTGATGCCACATTGGCGCGGATGTTGCCGCGCGGCTGGCTGTCCTCCAAACCCTAAGGATTCCCCATGTCGTCCAAGTTGTTCGCCTCTCCCCTGCTGGTCGCCGCGTCGCTGGTCGCCACCTTCGCCACCGCGCCGGTGCTGGCCGCCGACTACGTCCAGGCCCCCGGCTCGACCCTGGTGTTTGCCAGCAAGTACGACGGCGAAGTGTTCACAGGCAAGTTCCCCGGCTTCGATACCACGCTGAGTTTCGATCCGGCCAATCTGGCCGCAGCCAAGCTCGATGTGCGCATTCCGCTGGCCAGCGCGATCAGCGGCAACAACGATCGCGATTCGACCTTGCAAGGCCCGGACTTTTTCAACGTCGCCAAGTTTGCCACCGCACGCTATCGCGCCGACAAATTCCGTGCGCTCGGCGGTAATCAATACGCGGCCGACGGCACCCTGGAACTGCGCGGCGTCAGCAAGCCGGTCACGCTGACCTTCACCTGGACGCCGGGCGCGCAGCCCGTCTTAGCAGGCAAGGCGGTGGTAAAGCGGCTTGACTTCGGCGTGGGCGGCGGCGACTGGGCCGACACCAAGACCATCCCCAACGAAACCGCGATCAGCACCAAGGTCGTGTTGAAGGCGAAGTAAGGCCACAGGCCGCAACCGGACGCGGCCACTGAGCGGCGGACTACCTCGTCGGGTCCGCCGCTTTTTTATGCCTGGTGATTGAATGACACCGCGCGACAGCTAGACTCGGCACTCGCCCAAAAGACGCCGACGATGCGCACACACGGCACGTTGACCCGCTGGAATGCCGATCGTGGCTTCGGCTTCATCACGCCTGCCCAGCCAGGCGATGACCTGTTCGTGCATGTTTCCGCGTTCCCACGCGGCCTCGAGGCGCCGCGCATCGGCGAAGTGATCTCCTTCGAAACCGAGCATGGTCCGGATGGTCGTCCGCGCGCGGTGCGCGTCGTGCGTGCCGGTGCGCACGCGCCCAGGCATGACGCCCCCGCGCGACGCAACACGGCACGCACGACGCCGGCAAAAGGACAACTCGGGCTTGGCAAGGTCTTGCTCATGATGCTGGTGCTCGGTGGCGGGGCGTTCGCCTACCAGCAGCGCGATTACCTGATCGATGCGTTTACTCCGGCACCGGCACCCGAGCAGACGTCGCCGCAGGAGCAGCACGTAGCGGCCGCTCCTGCATCTGCTCCCACCTCGCAATACAGCTGTGGCGGGCGCACGCATTGCTCACAGATGACCTCCTGCGAAGATGCCACGTACGTGTTGCAGCATTGCCCAAATACGGCAATGGACGGTGATCACGATGGAGTGCCCTGCGAGCAGCAGTGGTGCCATTGAATCAATGCGGCCGACACCTTGAACGGGCGGCCGACAAGAATAATTTGTCAGCCGCACCTTGTTGGATGTGGTCAAAAGCACAGGTCAAACGCTTAGTGAGTCGAGGGCGCGATGCCCTCACCGCACCAGACAGTTGCTGGCTGCTTTACTAAAACCCTGCACACCGACCATCTTGACTGGTCCTTGCCCGCTCACCGTCGCGGGACCTTATGCGGCATGGATGCCGCGTAAGGGCTTAAAGGGACGTACTTGCAGCGTGTACCGCGATGGTGGGTGGGCAAGGCAGCAAACTCCCGGCGTCGCGGGCGCGGTGCCCTCACCGCTCGCGGGACACGCCGTAAACCCGTCCATGGGGGCTCGGTGGCGGCATCCATGCCGCCAACGGTCCCGCAAGCGGCGAGGACACCGCACCAGACAGATTGCTGGCCGCTTTACTGAAAATCCTGCACACCGACTCTCTCGACGGGCCCTTGCCCGCCCACCGTCGCGGGACCTTACGCGGCATGGATGCCGCGTAAGAGCTTACAGGGACGTACTTGCAGCGTGTCCCGCGATGGTGGGCGGGCAAGGGCCCTGCAGCCAAGTGACAGATCGGCCGCCCTGCAGCGTCGGCCCAGATCATCCACTTCGCACCAGACCGGCGCGAAGTCGTTTTCAGCCACCCTGAATCCAAATCTGGCGGGTACCGAGTCCGCACACGACGCATCATCGCGTGCCGGCATTCAACCACTCGCGCAAACGCCGGCTGTCGAACGGCCAGTCCAGCTCGCGCCCATCCGCATCGCGCAGCACCGGCACGCGCTCCCCGTAAGCGGCCTCAAGCGCCGCATCGTCGTCGATGAAGACACTACTGAACTCGCCCGCGCGCGCCTGCGCCAACACCTCCACCGCCTGGTCGCAGAGGTGGCACTCGTCGCGCTGATAAAGAGTCAAGGCCATTGGAAGGTCCCATGCTGCGCTGCAGCCATGCTGCAATCGCCGACCGACTAGAATAGCCGCCTTTACGCTCACCTCTCCGGCAAGCATGGCTGTCAGCACGTTCGACCTGTTCAAGATCGGCATCGGTCCGAGTTCCTCCCACACCGTGGGGCCGATGCGCGCCGCAGAACGCTTCGTGCATCGCTGGCTGCTCGATGCCGGTCGCCTGCAGGACGTGGTGCGCATCCGCGCCGAAGTCTTTGGCTCGCTGGCCCTGACCGGCCGCGGCCATGGCACCGACAAGGCCGTGCTGCTCGGGCTGGAAGGCCACCGCCCCAACCTGATCGACCCGGACATCATCCCCGCCACGCTGGAGCGCATCCGCTCCAGCAAGCGCATCGCCCTGATGGGGCAGCACGAAATCGGCTTCGACGAGAAGCGCGACCTGCCGATGAACAAGCGGCAGAAGCTGCCTTACCACACCAACGGCATGCGCTTCACCGCGTACACCGCCGACGATAGCGTGATTGCCACGCGCGATTACTACTCCGTGGGCGGCGGTTTTGTGGTCAACCAGGACGACGCCGCCGACGACCGCATCGTGGCCGACGAGACACCGCTGCCGTATCCGTTCCTCAGTGGCGACGAACTGCTGGCGCAATGCGCGCGCAGCGGCCTGAGCATCGCCGCGCTGATGTTCGAAAACGAAAGGAGCTGGCGCAGCGAAGACGAGATTCGCAGCGGCCTGCGCGAACTGTGGGCAGCCATGCAGTCCTGCGTGGAGCGCGGTATCCGCCAGGAAGGCACCTTGCCGGGTGGCCTGAACGTGTCGCGTCGCGCACCGGCGCTGTACCGCGAACTGTCGTCCAAACCGGAAGCGGCCATGCGCGACCCGCTGACCACGCTGGACTGGGTCAATCTCTACGCGCTCGCCGTCAACGAAGAGAACGCGGCCGGTGGCCGCGTGGTCACCGCGCCCACCAACGGCGCGGCCGGCATCATCCCGGCGGTGCTGCATTACTTCGACCGCTTCTGCCCCGGCGCATCCGAACAGCGCATCTTCGATTTCCTGCTCACCGCTGCGGCCATCGGCATTCTCTACAAGGAGAACGCCTCCATTTCCGGTGCCGAAGTCGGCTGCCAGGGCGAAGTGGGCGTGGCCTGCTCGATGGCCGCCGGCGGCCTGGTCGCCGCGCTGGGCGGCAACCCGGGCCAGATCGAAAATGCTGCGGAAATCGGCATGGAACACAACCTGGGCCTGACCTGCGACCCGATCGGCGGGCTGGTGCAGATCCCATGCATCGAACGCAATGCGATGGGTGCAGTGAAAGCCATCAACGCCAGCCGCATGGCCATGCGCGGCGACGGCAAGCACAAGGTCTCGCTGGACAAGGTCATCAAGACCATGCGCGACACCGGCCGCGACATGCAGGACAAATACAAGGAAACCAGCCGCGGCGGCCTGGCGGTGAACGTCATCGAGTGCTGAGTCTGCCGGTGGCATGATGCGATCAGAACGCATCGCACCACGCCAGGTTGATCCAGCAATTGGTGCCACTGCAGCAGCGCCTAACCGGCCTGTGCCTGCGGCAGAAAACAAGCCCGCATCGCCATGCCATTCCGCAGAAGCCCCCCCTTCTCCCGCCTGCGGGAGAAGGTGCACGAAGGGCGGATGAGGGCAAGTCGGCCCACCACACCCCCTCGCCGCGGCACTGCCCGGATCCACGCCTCCACCACGGTGCGTCCTGTAGCCTTTCGGCACGGACCCCGGATGGAGAACACGATGCGACATCTCGCCTGTGCACTCGCACTGACCCTGGCCTGCGGCCCGCTGATGGCCCAACAGGCCAGCTACGGCCCGCGTCTTGAAGGCTTTGATTACCCCTACCCGGTCAAGACGTACGCGTTCACCTCGCAGCAGCAGCCGCTGGAAATGGCGTACCTGGATGTCGCACCCACCGGCAAGCCGAACGGACGCACCGCCGTGCTGCTGCATGGCAAGAATTTCTGCGCGGCCACCTGGGAATCCAGCATCGCGGCCCTGAGCAAGGCCGGCTACCGCGTGATCGCGCCGGACCAGGTGGGCTTCTGCAAATCCAGCAAACCGGCCGCCTATCAGTTCTCGTTCGCGCAGCTGGCCGACAACACCCACGCATTGCTGAAAACACTGGGGATCGACCGCGCAGTGGTCGTCGGCCACTCGATGGGCGGCATGCTCGCGATCCGCTACGCACTGATGCACCCGCAAGCCACCGAACACCTCGCCCTGGTCGACCCGATTGGTCTGGAAGACTGGAAGGCCGAAGGCATTCCATGGCGCAGCGTGGATGTCTGGTACGACAACGAGCTCAAGAGCAGTTTCGAGCGCATCAAAAAATATCAGATGGACGTGTACTACGCCGGTCAATGGAAGCCCGAATTCGAACGCTGGGCGCGCATGCAGGCCGGCATGTCGCTGGGCAACGGCAAGCAGGCCGTCGCCTGGAATCAGGCGCTGACTTACGACATGGTGTTCAACCAACCGGTCGTGTATGAGCTGCCCAAGCTGACGGTACCGACCACGCTGTTCATCGGCCTCAAGGACCGCACAGCGATCGGCAAGGACACCGCACCGCCGCAGGTCAAGGCGCGAGTCGGCGACTACACCAAGCTGGGCAAGCAGGCAGCTGCGGCCATTCCGAAGGCGACCCTGATCGAATTTGCCGACCTGGGGCACTCGCCGCAGGTACAGGACCCCGCGCGTTTCAATGCCGCACTGCTGAAGGCCATCGCGCAGTAATTGCAACAGCGCACGGCAATCGGCTGCCGTGCGTTACTTCCCCTGCCAACGCAGCCCGGGCACTGCCGGTTGCGGCCATCACGCAGCGTTTGAAGACGACCACGGCAGGCAACCGCAGCACAGGCCGCAGCCATCCAAGACGACCGCACCAATCAGCGCTAAGCCCGCGACAGAACCAACGCTTCTGCCGCGCAACGCAAACATCAACCCGCCACGATCCGCAGCACATCGTCCAGCAACGCGGCTGCCGTGACCTCCGCACCTGCACCCGGGCCCTGGATCAACAACGGCTGCTCGCGGTAACGGTCGCTGCTGATCGCGACACGGTTGTCGGTTCCGGCGCCGCCAGCCAAGGGATGCTCCAGCGCCAGCTCGCGCAGTCCCACGCTTGCGCCATGCGCGTCCACCCGGCCTACAAAACGCAGACACCGCCCCGCTGCGCGTGCCTGCTGCCAGCGCGCGCTTACGACCGCATCCAGTTCGTCCAGGCGTGCATCCAGTTGGCCGATCGGCACGCTGGTGAGCCCGGCAGGCACCAGCGACTCCACGTGTACCTGTTCGGCCTCCAGTTGCCATCCGGCCGCACGCGCCAGGATCAGCAGCTTGCGCCGCACATCCTCGCCGGACAGGTCGATCCGCGGATCCGGCTCGGTATAACCCGACGCCACCGCTTCGCGCACGCAGTGCGAAAACGCGCCGCTGCCGTCATAGCGATGAAACAGCCAGGCCAACGATCCCGACAGCACACCCTCGATCGAATGGATATGGTCGCCGCCTGCCACCAAGGCGCGCACGCTGCTCAGCACCGGCAACCCGGCGCCGACGGTGGCGCTGTCGCCATAATGCGCGCCAGTGGCATGGCGGGCGGCAAGCAGCGCCTGCGCACGCGACAACGCCGTGCCCTGGCCCAGCTTGTTGGCGGTCACCACATGCACGCCGCGGCCCAACCACTCCACGTGCCAATCGGCCACCACATCGCTGGCCGTGGCATCCACCAGCACATCGCCAGCACGCAACGCGACGGTTTCGGCCCAAGGCTGCAGCACGGCCTGCCCACGCGGCGCAGCGTTGGCCTGCAGCAATGCCTGCTCCGCGCTCACGCCGCAATCCTGGGCGATGCGCGAATTGGCCAACCAGTCGAAGCGCGGCAACTGCAACTGACGCTCCTGCAGCGCGGTGTAGCGCGCCACGAACGCGCGCCCTACCGTCCCGGTTCCCAGCAAGGCCAGCCGTGGTGTCGGCGTCACTGCTGCAACCGAAGCCCGGCGCGAAACAGGCAGCACAGTGCTCACGCGTCGACCTGCTTGCGATTGGTGGCGGTCAGGGTCGCTTCGGCACGCGCCAGACCGGCGCGCAGGTCGATCAGCAAGTCTTCGGCCGATTCGATCCCGATCGACAACCGCAGCAACCCGTCGGAAATCCCGGCCGCCGCACGTGCTTCGGCGGTCATTGCCGCATGCGTCATCGAGGCCGGATGCGCAATCAGGCTTTCCACGCCACCCAGCGACTCGGCCAGGGTGAAGTAGCGCAGCCCATCGACGAAGGCGCGTACCGCCGCTTCGCCACCGTTCAACTCGAAACTCATCATCGCGCCGAAGCCCTTCTGCTGACGCGCCGCCAGGGCATGGCCCGGATGCGTCGCCAGCCCGGGGAAATACACCTGATTGACCGCCGCGTGCCCGTCCAGCAGCGCAGCGATCGCGTCGGCATTTTCCTGGTGCACGCGCAGGCGCGCATCCAGCGTGCGCAGGCCGCGCAAGGTCAGGAAGGCATCGAACGGCGAACCGGTCAGGCCCAGCGCATTGGCCCACCACACCAGCTGCTGGTGCAGCTCGGCATCGCGCGCCACCACCGCACCACCCACCACATCGCTGTGGCCGTTGATGTATTTGGTGGTCGAATGCAGCACCAGGTCCGCACCGAATTCCAATGGCTTCTGCAGTGCCGGCGACAGGAAGGTGTTGTCCACCACGGTCAACGCACCCACCTTCTTCGCCGCTTCGATGACAAAGCGCAGATCGGTGATGCGCAGCAGCGGGTTGGATGGGGTTTCGATCAGCACCAGCTTGGGCGACTGCGCCAATGCATCGGCCAGCGAACGCGGGTCGGTGAGGTCGGCGGTGATCAGCGCGAAGTGGCCCTTCCTGGCCAGCGCATTGAACAGGCGCCAGCTGCCGCCGTACGCATCGTGCGGCACCACCAGCGTATCGCCGGGCTGCAACACCGCGTTGAGCACCAGGTTGATCGCGCCCATGCCGGTGGAGGTGATGACGCCGCCGGCGCCGCCTTCCAGTTCGGCCAGGGCCTCGCCGAGCAGATCGCGGGTAGGATTGCCGCTGCGGGTGTAGTCGTATTGGCGCTTGTTGCCGAACCCGTCGAAGGAGAAGTTCGACGACAGCACGATCGGCGGGGTCACCGCGCCGTAGGCGGTATCGCGGTCGATGCCTGCGCGCACGGCGGCAGTGGCGGCGGTACAAGGGGCGTCGGCGGGGTCACGATAGCTCATGCGATTTCTCCGGTAATGCGAAGGGCAGTAGTGAGGATCGCGTCGATGCGATCGATTTCTTTCAGGAAAGCGTCGTGGCCGTACGGCGAACGCAACACACGCAGGCTGCCGCGCGGGCCCAAGCCTTCGACCAGGCTGACCATGTCGGCCAGCGGCACCAGGCGATCGCCCTCCACCGCCACCACGACGGTGGGCACGCTGACCTGCGCCGGGTCGATGCGATGCAGGTCGATGGATTCGGACAGGCGCAAGTACGCGGTGACCGGCGTGCGGGCCACGTATTGCGCGCCGGCGGCATCCAGATAGTCTTCGGCGGCAACGCGCACGCGGCCATTGATCACTTCCGGCGGCGCATCGAAGCGCTCGCTGAATTCTTCCGGTGTGCGATAGCTGAGCATGGCGAATTGCCGCGCCAGCGCCAACCCGTGATTTTCCGCGCACTGCAGCTGGCCCAGCGCCACCGCACGGCGCTGCAGTGCGCGCCACGCGGCGGCATACGGATGCGCGCGATGCGCCCCGCTCACCGCAATCAAGGTGCCGACGCGGCCGGCATGACGGGTGGCGAATTGCAGCCCGACCAGCGCGCCATACGAGTAGCCGACAAAACCGTGCAGGCGCGCGATTCCCAGCGCGTCGAGCAGCGCGGCGATGGCATCTGCCTGGTCGGCGGTGTCGATCGGCGCATCCAGCGTGCCGTCGGCGCCGAGGAAGTCGAAGGCCAACAGACGACGCGATGACGGGTCCAACGCGCGGCCCGCACCGACCAGGCCATCCACCCAGCCCTTCTCGGGGAACACAGCACTGGCCGCCAGGTGCCGATGGGCCGAGATGCCGCCGGCGACGAACACCACCGGCGCATTGGCAGCGCCGATCAATTCGTAGCGCAGGCGCACCTCGCGCATGCCGGCATGGCGCATCGGCAACGACACGGCGATGTCGCCGCGCAACGCGATCACGCCGTCGATGTCGGCGGCAGGAGTGTCTAGGTCATCAGTGGTCGTTGGCGATGCTGTGGTCACGAGGCTCATGGCGATATCCGGGGTGGATCGGCCATCGAGCTTCGCGGGAGCTCGCGTTCGACGTGCGCAAGGCACGATTCGAACCATCTTTCGGCGGACGCGAAGGTCCCCGCAGGATTTGGCACCAAACGCGGGCGCTTGCGCGCTCCGCTGGCTGCCCCGGCATCAAAGGGCCTGTCCCTCCGCCGGTCTCGATGGTGACGCTAAGATGCCACCGCACTTTTGCGATGTCAATCGCTTCATGCGGATGGAGAGATATATTTTCATCCGATACCACCGGACACTGTGATGCACCGCATACTTGCGGCTCCGTTCGCTCAAGCCAATCGCGTGCATCACCGCGTCTTCCGCTCTCTTTCGCCCGTAATGCTTCCGGTGTTGGTCGCCGCCCTGCTGGCAGGTGCGCCGCCCGCCGCTGCGCAACAACGCTGGCATTGGAACGGCGGCGCGGCACCGTCTTCGTCGCGCACCCTATCGACGCCAGTCGCCTCTGCTACAACAGGCACCAGCCCGGCCCTGCAACTGGAATGGCAGGCACCGGTCTATCTGGCATGGGTGACCAACCCGCTGTCCGGGCCTGCGCAGGTCCGGCTGAGCGCTCCACCCAACGAGGATTACCGCGCCGTGCCGCAACTGCCGCTCACGGTGCTGATGGCTGCGCACGAGCGTCGCCTGCTGGCACGACTGTACCCGGCCAGCAACCAGCGCACCCTGGGTGGGCTGGGACTCAAGCTCGACATCGTGCCTGGCGATCCGCACGCGCAGCCGCAGCCGGCGGGCTATCAGTTGCCGTTCCGCGATGCGCCGGTGCAGGTGGATCAGGGCTTCGGCGGCCAGTTCAGCCATGCCGATCTGCCCAACTGGTATTCGGTGGACTTCGCCCTCCCCCAGGGCACGCCGGTGCTGGCCGCGCGCGGGGGCGTAGTCATGGAGATACGCAAAGACGTCGCTGAAAGCAGCGCCCACGACCCTGGCGCGGGCGGCGGCAACCTGGTGCGGGTGCTGCACGCCGACGGCAGCATGGCGCTGTACGCCCATCTGGCCCCGAACGGCGTGGCAGTGCACGCCGGCCAGCGGCTCGGCGCCGGCGAACGGCTCGGCGCCTCGGGCAATACCGGCTACAGCACCGCCGCGCACCTGCATTTCTCGGTGCAGCGCAACGCCGATCTGCAACTGGTGTCGGTGCCGTTCCGGATGTGGGGCCCGCAGGGCGAGCTGCACTTCCCCTCGCCGGCCCCTTAGCACTGACGTCCCGGCGCCCCGATGCCACCTGGCCGCCGGTCCGCAAAGGCCCGTTGCGCCGAAGCCGCTATAATCGTCGGCTTCCTCAGTTTCCGCAGGCGTCCGACCGGGCGCGCACCGCCCATGTCCGAAGTCTCCAACGAAGCCGCGCGCCGCCGCACCTTCGCCATCATTTCCCACCCCGACGCCGGCAAGACCACGCTGACCGAGAAGCTGCTGCTGTTCGGCGGTGCGATCCAGATGGCCGGCTCGGTGAAGGGCCGCAAGGCCGCCCGTCACGCCACCTCGGACTGGATGGCGCTGGAAAAGGAACGCGGCATCTCGGTCACCTCCTCGGTGATGCAGTTCCCGTACGAGGGCAAGATCGTCAACCTGCTCGACACTCCCGGCCACGCCGACTTCGGCGAGGACACCTATCGCGTGCTGACCGCAGTGGACTCGGCGCTGATGGTGATCGACGTGGCCAAGGGCGTGGAGGAACGCACCATCAAGCTGATGGAAGTCTGCCGCCTGCGCGACACCCCCATCATGACCTTCATCAACAAGCTCGATCGCGAAGGCAAGAACCCGATCGATCTGCTGGATGAAGTCGAAACCGTGCTGGGCATCCAGTGCGCGCCGGTGACCTGGCCGATCGGCATGGGCCAGCGCCTGAAGGGCGTGGTGCACCTGATCACCGGCGAGGTGCACCTGTACGAACAGGGCCGCAACTTCACCCGCCAGGATTCGACCATCTTCCCGTCCCTGGAGGCGCCCGGCCTGGCCGAAAAGATCGGCGAGCAGATGCTGGCCGAGCTGCGCGACGAACTGGAACTGGTGCAAGGCGCCAGCAATCCGTTTGACCTGCAGGCCTACCGCGCCGGCCAGCAGACACCGGTGTTTTTCGGCTCGGGCGTCAACAACTTCGGCGTGCAGCCGCTGCTGGACTTCTTCATCGAGCACGCACCGCCGCCGCAGGCGCGCGACACCACCGGACGCCGCGTCGAGGCGACCGAAGCAAAGCTCAGCGGCTTCGTGTTCAAGATCCAGGCCAACATGGACCCGCAGCATCGCGACCGCGTGGCCTTCATGCGCGTGTGCTCGGGCAAGTTCGCCGCCGGCATGAAAGCGCTGCACGTGCGCAGCGGCAAGGAACTCAAACTCGCCAACGCACTGACCTTCATGGCCAGCGACCGCGAAATCGCCGCCGAAGCGTGGCCGGGCGATGTCATCGGCATCCACAACCACGGCACCATTTCCATCGGCGACACCTTCACCGAAGGCGAATCGCTGTCTTTCACCGGCATCCCCAACTTCGCGCCGGAACTGTTCCGCCGCGCACGCCTGCGCGACCCGCTCAAGCTCAAGCAGCTGCAGAAGGGCCTGGCGCAGCTGTCCGAGGAAGGCGCCACGCAGTTCTTCCGCCCGTTGATGAGCAACGATCTGATCCTGGGCGCGGTGGGCGTGCTGCAGTTCGACGTGGTGGCCTACCGGCTCAAGGACGAATACGGCGTGGATGCGATCTTCGAACCGGTGAGCGTCACCACCGCGCGCTGGGTGCATTGCGACAACGCCAAGAAGCTGGAGGAATTCCGCGAGAAGAACGCCGGCAACCTGGGCGTGGATGCGGCCGGTCAGCTCGTTTATCTCGCACCGACGCGCGTCAACCTGCAGCTGGCGCAGGAACGTGCGCCGGATGTGCGCTTCTCGGCAACGCGCGAACACGCGCACGCCAAGGCCATCGACTGACATAGACCAGGATCGCTGAGGAAGCGCTACGGCTGGCGATGCGATTTGCGTGCAGTTACGGTACCTTTTTGGCATGAACGCAGACGCCTCCCCCTCGACCGACCTGCGCGACGAAATCGCCAGCGCCGTGACCCACGGCCTGGGTGCCATCGCCGCCCTGGCAGGCGGTTCGGTGCTGATCACACTGGCCGCCATCTATGGCGATGGCTGGCAATTGGCCACCTCCATCGTGTTCAGTGCCACGCTGGTGTTGCTCTACGTCGCCTCCACGCTATTCCACGCAATACCGCATCCGGGCGCCAAAGCGCGCCTGCAGGTGCTGGATCATTGCGCGATCTATCTGTTGATCGCCGGCACCTATACGCCCTTTACGCTGATCAATTTGCGTGGCACCTGGGGCTGGGGATTGTTCGCCGCCATCTGGACGATCGCCGCCGCCGGGGTGCTCTTCAAACTGTTCTTCACCGGCCGCTTTCGCTTGCTGTCGACGGTTCTCTACCTGGCCATGGGCTGGCTGATCATCGTGGCCATCAAGCCTCTGCTGGTTGCGGTGGACACGTGGTCACTGTGCTGGCTGCTCGCTGGCGGGCTTTTCTATACCTTGGGCACCTACTTCTATCAGCGCGACACACAACGCTACTTCCACGCGATCTGGCACCTGTTCGTGCTCGCCGGTAGCGCCTGCCACTTCGTTGCGGTGGTCGAACAGGTCATGTGATCGAATGGTGCCGGCCCGTTCGCACGCCGTGCACAAGTCATCGCCAACCATGCGCACGTGAACAACGTGACCCATGCTGCCGATTCCCACGCCTCCCGTACGCTGCGCCGTCGACGCTGGCTGATCGGGCTTGGCGGTGTTGCCGCCGTCCTGGCGATCTTCGTGTTGCTGTTCGACTGGAACTGGCTACGCGGCCCGGTCGAACGCATCGTCAGCGCCAAGACCGGCCGCGAGTTCCGGCTGGGACATCTGGATGTGGGCCTGGGCCGCACCACCACGGTTCGCGGCGAGCGGCTGCAGCTGGCGAATGCCGCGTGGTCCAAGCGTGGTGCGATGGCAGAAATGAACGCCGCCGAGATCGACGTCGAACTATGGCCCCTGCTGCGCGGCAAGGTACGGCTGCCGGAAATCCGCCTCGATCAGCCCACCGTCCTGCTGGAGGCCGGCAACGACACGCACCCGGGCAACTGGGTGTTCGACGATCAGGATGGCAATGGCAGCATGCCGCGGCTGGGCCGGTTGCTGGTGACCAAGGGACGGCTGCGCTACATCGACGACGACGCGCGTTCGGATATCGATGTGGCCATCAATAGTCTGGCGCCTGCGCGCAGCGATCAACGTGCAGCACCAATCGGCATCGACGGAAAGGGCCGCTGGAAGGCTTACCCGTTCACGCTGAAAGGCAATACTGCCTCGCCGCTGGAACTGAGCCAGAGCGAGCACCCGTTCCGCATCGATCTGCGCGGCAGCGCCGGCGCCACCCGCACGCACGTGCGCGGCACCTTGACCAACCCGTTCCAGTTCCAGGTGTTCGATCTGCAAATGGCGCTCAGCGGCCAGGACATGCAGGACCTGTATCCGCTGACCGGCGTGGCCATGCCGTCGACGCCGCCATACAAGCTAGATGGTCATTTGCGCCGCAACGGCCAGCTCTGGCGCTACGAGAAGTTCACCGGCACCGCCGGCGACAGCGATCTGTCCGGCACGGCCGAGGTGGACCTGCGCAACAAACGCCCGTTGCTGCGCGCCGACCTGGCATCCAGGCGGCTGGATTTCGACGACCTGGCCGGTTTTGTCGGTGCACCGCCCAAAACAGGCGGCGACGAATCGGCCAACGCACAACAGAAGAAACAGGCAGCGCAACTTGCCGCCAGCGCGCGGATCCTGCCGACCACGCCCTACGACCTGACCAAACTGCGCGCGATGGATGCACAGGTGCGCTGGCGCGCGCAGCGCATCAATGCGCCGTCGTGGCCACTGGACGACATGGATGCGTCGCTGACGTTGAAGGACGGTCTGCTGCAGCTGGACCCGCTGAATTTTGGCGTGGCCGGTGGCGACATCCGCTCGACCATCCGCATGGACGCGCGCAACCCCGTCATCGTCACGCAGCTGAAGGCAGGCATTCGCGGTATCCGGCTGGATCGGCTGTTTCCGGATGCCGCGCTCGCCAAGCAGGCTTCAGGCGCAATCGGCGGCGCGCTGGATCTGCGTGGCCGCGGCAATTCAATCGCCGCCATGCTCGGCAGCGCGGACGGCTCGATCGGCGTCGGCATGGGCCGCGGTCATGTCGGCAACCTGATCATGGAACTGGCCGGCCTGGACATCGCCGAATCGCTGAAATACCTGTTCACCGCCGACCGGCAGATTCCGGTGCGTTGCATGTTCGGGGATTTCGCCGTCAAGGACGGACTCATGCAATCGCGCGCCCTGGCCTTCGACAGCACCGACACCATCATCGTCGGCGAGGGCAACATCAGCCTGAAGGACGAAACCCTGGATCTGCTGCTGCGCCCGCGCCCGAAGGACCGCAGCATCCTCAGCCTGCGCTCGCCGCTGCGCGTGGGCGGAACCTTCAAGGATCCGTCGTTTCATCCCGACTACAAGGCGCTCGGCCTGCGTGGCGCAATCGCGATCGGCCTGGGCATGATCGCCCCGCCCGCCGCCCTGCTGGCCACCTTCGAACCGGGGCCGGGCAAGGACAGCAACTGCGGCGGCAAGTACGCCAAATAACTGCTCGCGCCGCCCTCAGCTGGCGATATAGCGCTGCAGTTGATCGATGTCGCGCTGCTGCATCTCGATCACCGCCTTGACCAGGTCGCCGATCGAGATCACGCCCTGCACGCGGCCGCCTTCGACCACCGGCAGATGCCGGAAGCGGCCATCGGTCATCAACTGCATGCAGCGCTCCACGGTCTCCGACGGCGACACCGTCACCACCTGCGTACTCATGATCTCCGCCACGCTGGTGGTGGCCGACGAGCGATCGTGCAACACCACCTTGCGCGCGTAATCGCGTTCGGACACGATGCCGACGAGCCGCTCCCCGTCCATCACCAACACCGCACCGATGCCCTTTTCGGCCATCAGCCGAATCGCCTCGATCACTGCGGCATCGGCGGCAACCGCGAACACCTCAACCTGTTTGGTCCCCAACAGCTGTCGTACGGTCTGCATGGCCCGCTCCGCGCTTGGTCTGGTCGTCGCAGACTACTCCCACCGCGCCGCGGTGGGTATCGACCAGGTACAGCGGGCGCTGCTTGGCCTCGTCGTACAACCGGCCCAGGTATTCGCCGATCAACCCCAATGCAATCAACTGGATACCGCCCAGAAACAGGATCACCGACATCATGGTCGGCCAGCCGGCCACCGGGTCGCCGATCAGCGCCGCCTTGACCACCACCCAGGCCCCGAACAGAAATGCCACCAGCGCGGTCATCAGCCCCAGGTAGGTCGCCGCGCGCAGCGGCACCGTGGAAAAACTGGTGATGCCGTCGAGCGCGAAATTCCATAGCCGCCAGACCGTGAACTTGCTGTTCCCGGACAAGCGCGGCTCGCGTCGGTACGGCAATGCCACCTGACGGAATCCCACCCAGCCGAACAAGCCCTTCATGAAGCGGTGCCGTTCGCGCAACTGCTGCAGGGCCTGCACCACACGTGGCGAAAGCAGCCGGAAATCGCCGGTATCGGCCGGGATCGGCGTGCGCGACAAACGCCCAATGACGCGATAGAACGCGTGTGCGGCGCCGCGCTTGAGCCAGCCCTCGCCCTCGCGAAAGATGCGCGTCCCGAAGATATTGTCGTAGCCGGCGCGCCAGAGAGCGACGAATTCGGGAATCAGTTCCGGCGGATCCTGCCCGTCTGCGTCGAGCAGCACCACCGCGCCCGGCAGCACATGATCCAGGCCCGCGGATACCGCCACTTCCTTGCCGAAATTACGCGATAGCCGAAGCGCGCTGACCTGCGCATCTTCCTGCGCAAGTGCCTGCAGGACGTTCCAGGTGTCGTCGGTGCTGCCGTCATCGACATACAACACACGCGTCTGCAAGCCATGCAAGCCCGCCAGCACCGCACACAGGCGCGGATGTAGCAGCGGAATGCTGGTTTCTTCGTTGAAGGCCGCGATCACGACCGTGAGGCGTTCGGTGACGGCCGGCAGTTGGGCGGCGTCGATGGTCCTCACCTCACTGCGCCTGCAGATACGCAGCGCCGCCCAGCTGGCGCGCCTGCCGCTGGATCCAGGCTGTGCGTCGCTGCACGTAGGCGCCAGGCCGGCGCGCATCGTAGCGGCGCGGAGAAGGCAATACCGCGGCCAGACGCGCCGACTCGGTGGGCGACAGGCCTGCCGCATCCTTGCCCCAGAACTGGCGCGCCGCCGCCTGCGCGCCATAGACCCCGTCGCCGAATTCGGCCACGTTGAGGTACATCTCCAGAATGCGCTGCTTGGGCCACAACAGCTCGATCAACACGGTGTACCAGGCCTCCAGGCCCTTGCGCACCCAGCTGCGCCCCTGCCAGAGAAAGACATTCTTGGCGACCTGCTGACTGATCGTGCTGGCCCCGCGCACGCGCCCGCCACGCGCATTGTGATCGCGTGCCTTCTCGATCGCCTGCAGATCGAAGCCGTGGTGCGTCGGAAACTGCTGATCCTCGGCAGCGACCACAGAAATCGGCAGGCTGGCGGCGATCTGATCGTAATCGCGCCACTGCTGATGCAGGGAAAAGCTCCCATCCCCCTCGCCCCAGGCCTCCAGGTAGCGCCCGACCATCATGCTGCTGATCGGCGGGTCGACCACCCGCAGCACCAGCACCTGCAGCACGCTCGCCGCAGCAAACAGCAGCGGCGCCGCCAGGATCCAGCGCAGCCAGCGCCTCCGCCGCGGTGGTGTCACCTGCTTGCCATCCAATGCATCCGTCCCCATTAGTTCGCTTCGACCTTCAATCACGATGCCTGCCGCATTATCCGGCAACCAGCGTCCCTTACGTCCGATGTCTCCATGACCGATCACGACCAGCTTTCCCGTTTCCTGCTGCCTGCCGCCGGCGTGCGTGGCGTCCATGTGCGTCTGACCAAGGCCTGGCACGATGTCCAGGGCGCGGCCGAGTACCCGCCTGCCGCGCGCCAGCTGCTGGGCGAAGCGGCAGTGGCGGCTGCCCTGTTCACCGGCCACACCAAGGTCGACGGGCGCCTGTCGGTGCAGCTGCGCGGTAACGACACCCTGCGCACACTGTTTGCCGAATGCACCGCTGCGGGGACCTTGCGCGGCATCGTGCAACTGGCCGAGGGTGCCGACGCGCCCACCGACCTGCGCGAGCTGGGCGAGGCCGCGCTGCTGGCGATCACCATCGAAAACCCCGGCCTGGACCCCCGCGAACCGCAGCGCTACCAGAGCTTGGTGGGCATGCAGGCCCCGGATCTGGCCGAAGCCTTCGAAACCTATTTCCAACAGTCCGAGCAGTTGCCGACCCGCCTGCTGCTGGCCGCCGGCCCGGATCAGGCCGCCGGCCTGCTGCTGCAGAAACTGCCTGGCGATGAAGGCGACAACGACGGCTGGACCCGCATCGGCGCCCTGTTCGACACCCTCGGCGCGCCCGAGCTGTTGTCGGTGGCCGGCGAAGACCTGTTGCACCGCCTGTTCCACGAAGAAGACCCGCAGTTGCTGGGCGGCAAACCGCTGAGCTTCGGCTGCTCCTGCTCTCGCGAGCGGGTTGCGTCGATGCTGGAATCGCTGGGTGAGGAAGAGGCGCGCGCAGCCGCCGAGGAGACCGGCGAAGTGGAGGTCCGCTGCGAGTTCTGTGGCCGCGAGTATCACTTTGCGTTGACCGAGTTGACCGTACTTTTCAGCAAGGCGCAGCCCTCTCAGCAGGCGCCGGAACGGTTGCAATAGATAGCATTGGCGGTGCGTTGTGGGGAACGCGACCACTTGTTAAATAATCATAAACGCCCTAGCATTCCCATTGCCCGCTCTCGGGAACTTAACAACTGCCCCTGGGTCTGAACTCTGGTATGCGACACCTTCTGCGCCTTCCGCTCGCTTTGCTGGTTGCCCTTGCGGCAGCCACGGGTGTGCATGCGCAGTCGACGTCCCAGCAGTTGCGCGAGAGCACCATCCTGCCGGTGTGGAACAAGGGCAGCGGCAAGGTGGAGGCCTTTCTGTATCTGGAACCCACCGGCGAGCAGAAGGCCGGCGCGCGTTGGCACTTCGGCCGCAATTCGCTGGATGCCGCGTTCGGCCTCACCTCTGGAGATTCGCTGGGCCTGCTCTGCAATAGCAGCCGCGGCACCAACATCAGCGGTCTCGCCAGTCACTGCCTGCTCGCCGGCATTGGCGACGATGAAGAAGACAGCGCCGCCGCATCGCGCCGGGTTTCCGGAACGCTGGGCTTCAATCGCGCCGGGGGCCGTGTAGGCGTCACCGCCGGCACCGGTCGCGACACCCTGCCGGCCTGGCTGATCGGCGCCGGCAAGGCACCACTGACCCGCGTCGAGCAGAACGATCTGACCGTGTTCGGCCAGAAGAACATCGGTCGCGAAGGCTTTGTTTCGATCGGTGGCACTTACGCCCGTGCGCGCCTGGTCCCGCTGGCCGACGTCTCTCCGGCCATCGCCGACCAGTGGGACAGCAAGACCCTGAGCGTCGGCGGCGGCTACGGCGCCTTTAGCGCCAATGTCATCGGCCGGGTCGTCGATGTTCCCGGCCAGCCGGAAAAATGGGAAGGCCTGGGCCTGGGCCTGACCTGGCGCACCCCGTGGAGCGGACAGTTGACGGTCGGCGCGGAGAACGTCATCTCGCGCGGCAAGAACCCGTTTGCGCCGAATAACGAGAGCAACAGTGACGGCACCATCCCTTATGTTAGGTATGAGCAAGACCTGTAAGCCACTGACCCGAAACGAATTTCAAGAACGCCACCGATCACACAATCGGTGGCGTTTTTCGTTCAGGAACCCCCGAAACGGCACTTTTTCACGACTTCCTTCTTTTTCGTTAACGGGACTTTAATTCCTGGCGCAACGCATATACCATCGGTTCACCCTGACGTTTTGGATCCGCTTCTTCGGAACCGCCGACAGGCAAACAACCCTTGGCAGTACCCAAGATCACTTGGAGAGAGAGCTAATGAATTGCAAGTCCAACAAGCTGCGCGATGCAGTTGTCCTCGCGCTTGTCGTGGGTGTGGCCGGTACCGGTACCGCCATCGCTCAGGAAGCAGGCACCACCAACCTCGACAAGATCGAAGTGACCGGTTCGCGCATCAAGCGCGCCGACGTGGAAACATCGCAGCCGGTCTTCAGCATGAGCCGTCAGCAGATCGAATCGCAGGGTCTGACCTCGATCGGCGACGTGATCCAGAACATCAGCTCGGGTGGTTCGGCGCTTAACAGCAACGTCAACAATGGCGGCAACGGCGAGACGCGCGTCAACCTGCGCAACCTCGGCTCCAACCGCACCCTGGTGCTGGTCAATGGTCGTCGCTGGGTCGGCGGTACGGGCCTGGGCGGCGCAGTCGACCTCAACACGATTCCGACTGCCGCCGTCGAGCGCATCGAAGTCCTGAAGGACGGCGCCTCCACGATCTACGGCTCCGACGCCATCTCCGGCGTGGTCAACATCATTCTGCGCCAGAACTTCGATGGCGCCGAAGCAAATGCGTACTTCGGTCAGTACGACAAGGGCGACGGCAGCCGCGAGTCCTACGACTTCACCATCGGCTCGACCGGCGACCGTTGGCACGCCACCTTGGGCGTCGGCTACGTCAAGGAAGAGCCGGTGTGGGCGGGCGATCGTGAGATCTCCGCAGTGCCGGTCTTCGGAGCCGTTGCCGGCACCGGCAACAGCACCACGATTCCAGGTGGCCGTTTCGGCATCTTCGGACAGACCGGAACCAACCCAACCACCGGCGCCCCTACATTCGGCGCAACGCGCTTCAATGGAACGCCCGGGTTCTCCATCACCAATAATGGTGGTACGACCTCGCGCAACTACACGGCTGCCGATAGCTACAACTTCGCACCCGCTAACTACCTGGTGACCCCGCAGGAGCGTAAGTCGGTATTCGCGGACGCCGGCCTGTCGATCACCGACAACGTGCGTTTCAAGACCACGGTGACCTACAACGAGCGTGAGTCGAGCCAGATCCTCGCACCGATGCCGGTCGTGCTGGGTCGCTCCGCGCCCGGCACCAACGGCGCAGACATTGTCATCTCTGCCAGCAACATCTATAACAACACCGGCCGCGACATCGATTACATCCAGTACCGCGCCGAAGAGACCGGCGGCCGTATTTTCACTCAGAACGTCAAGACGTTCGGCTTCAGTGGCGCATTCGAAGGCGACTTCGAAGTTGGTCAGCGCTTCTTCAACTGGGAAGCCGGTATGTTCTACGGCAAGAACGACCAGACCGACCGCACCACTGGCCTGTTCAACATCTCCGCATTGCGCAACGCACTTGGGCCGTCGTTCGTCGACGCAAGTGGCGTCGCACGTTGCGGCACCGCTGCCAGCACCATCGACGGCTGCGTTCCGATGAACATGCTGAGCGGCCCGGGTTCGTTGACTCCGGAAATGCTGGGCTATGCCGGCTTCAATGCGCATGACCTGTACGGTTATGAGCAGAAGACCTACTTCGGCAATATCGGCGGCGAATTGTTCGATCTGCAGGGGGGCGCGTTTGCATTCTCCTTCGGCGCCGAACACCGCGAAGAGTCGGGCTTTGACGATCCGGACGCACTGATCAACTCTGGCGACACCACCGGCAACGCGCGTACCGCCACCAACGGCGGCTACAAGCTGGACGAAGCCTACCTCGAACTCGCCGTGCCGCTGCTGGCCGACCTGCCGGGCGCACAGTTGCTCGACTTCAGCCTGGCGACGCGTTATTCGGATTACAGCAACTTCGGCGATACCACCAACAGCAAGTTCGGTTTCCGCTGGAAGCCGATCACCGACCTGATGATTCGTGGTAACTGGTCGCAGGGCTTCCGTGCACCGTCGATCAACGAACTGTTCCAGGGCGTGAGCGACACCTTCGAAGACGTGCGCGATCCGTGCGCAGGCTCCTTCAGCGATGGCTCGGTCAACGGGACCCGCCCGGGCTCGTGCGGCGCAGTGCCGGCGTACGCTCAGGCTAACCCGCAGGTGCGTACCGCCACTGGTGGCAATCCGAACCTGCAGCCGGAAACGTCCACGTCCAAGACGTTGGGCTTCGTCTACAGCCCAGGCTGGGTGACCGGTCTGGATATCTCGCTCGACTGGTGGAACATCGAGATCGAAGACGCGATCGACACGCAGACCGTGCAGGAGACCCTGGACAGCTGCTATCTCGCAGGGATCGCCAATGCCTGCTCGCTGATTCAGCGCGAGCCGACCGGCGAAGTCTCCAACCTGCTGGCCGTGCCCAACAACATCGCCAGGATCGAAGCCGAAGGCTACGACCTGACCGTGGGCTACCGCCTGCCGGATACCGCATGGGGCAGCTTCAGCGTGGTGTGGGATTCGACCTACATGAGCAAGTTCGTGGTCGAAAAGCCGCTGCAGGATCCGGAAACCCGCGTTGGTCTGTACCGTGGCGGTTCGGCACGTGACAACAACTGGCGTATCCGCTCCAACCTGATGCTCAACTGGGAATTGGGCGATATCGGCGGCTCGGCCTCGATGCGTTACTACAGCTCGCAGGTTGAGAACTGCACCGGCGCCAATGTGGCGACCCCGGCAAACGTTGCACTGCTGTGCTCGGATCCGAATCGCGTGACCAGCGCTGGCGCCGCTCCCCGCAACCATGTTCCGAGCGTGACCTACACCGATCTGGCCGCTTACTGGAAGGCTCCGTGGAATGCTCGTGTCACCGTTGGCGTGAACAACGCTTTCGACCGCGATCCGCCGCAAGCTGCGACCGCGTTTGCCAATAGCTTCGACTCGCAGTACGAAATTCCGGGTCGTTTCTATTACATGCGCTACACCCAGAAGTTCTGATAGGCAGTTCGGTTAAACCGTAAAACCGTAAACAAAAAGCCGCGATTCGAAAGAATCGCGGCTTTTTTAGTGGCGGTTGCTTTTATTGACTATCGTCTTGATACGTCTGGCGATAGTGCGGCTCTAGCCAGGAATCAGCGTTTGGATCACATGCTCGACGTAGGACTCGAAGTCTTCGCGGGCCTGCTTGGGTTGTTGCAGCTGCAGCGAGAGCTGCAGGAAACCGACATAGGCCGCGTAGGCCAGGCGCGCGCGGTGCTGGGCGTCGGTACGGGACAGGCCGGCCTGGCGGAACGAGGCGATCAGGTAATCGAGGCGGCGCTGCGAGACGCGGTCGATGACCGGGCGCACCGCCGGATGGTCGAGTGCCTTGAGCAACTCGCTGTAGATCACGTGCGGCGTGACTTCGTGGGCGACCAGTTGGAACAGCGCGCGCAGGCGTGCGCTGGGGTCGGGAACGTCTTCCAGGCTGCCGAACACTTCCTTCTGTTCGAAGATTTCCCAGCGCTCCAGGGCCGCCTGCAACAGCGCGTCGCGCGAGGGGAAATGCCAGTAGAAGCTTCCCTTGGTAACGCCTAGCCGACGCGCCAACGGCTCGACGGCGACGGCTCCCACACCCTGTTCGGCGATCAGGTCCAGCGCGGCCTGCGCCCAGTCGTCCGCGCTGAGGCGGTTGCCGCGACCGGAACTGGCACGGGGTGTGGTCGGGCTGGATTCGGTAGTGTCGTTCATGGCGCGATTTAACCATACGCCTGAGTCAGTTGCAGTATGTATCACAAAAATGACAGACAACTGCCACGATTCAACGGCTTAACCATCCATACCAGAGAGTATTGACAGCGGGCCGGCAGCCTCCATACCATTAGGTATGGTCACCTCTCCTTCTACGCTTGCCCCTCTTGCGGCCATGTCGCGCATCAGCGCTGGCGATGTGGAGTTGGCTGTGTCGGTACGGGGCCAGCAGCACGCACCAACCGTGGTGCTGGCGCATGGGTTTGGGCAGACGCGGCACGCCTGGGAAGCGACGGCAACCGCGCTGGCGCAGGCCGGCTACCGCGCACTTTCCTACGATGCGCGCGGCCACGGCGACTCGAGCGTCAATGCGGTCGACCTGCCCTATTCGCCAACACAGTTCACCGACGACCTGATCGTGTTGGCAGGCGAGCAGCCGCAGCCGCCGGTGCTGGTGGCGGCCTCGATGGGCGGCCTGTTCGGGCTGCTTGCCGAGGCGCGTTGGCCGGGGCTGTTTCGCGCGATCGTGCTGGTCGACATCACGCCGCGATGGGATACCACGGGCGTTGAGCGCATCCTGCGCTTCATGACCGCGCATCCGGATGGATTCGCTTCGCTGGATGCGGCCGCCGATGCGATCGCCGCGCATCTGCCGCATCGCCCGCGCAAGACTGCACATCAATTGCAGGCATTGCTGCGTCAGCGCGCAGACGGCTGTTGGCACTGGCACTGGGACCCGCGCCTGGTCGACGAACTGGCTGGTCAGGATGCGCAACTGCAGCAGCACGCCCTGGTGGAAGCCGCAGCGCAGGTGCGCTGCCCGATGCTGTTGATCAGCGGCGGGCGCAGCGATCTGGTCACCCCGGACAACATCAGCGAATTCCTGTCGATCGCCCCGCACGCGCAGCACGTGCAGCTGGCCGACGCCACGCACATGCTGGCCGGCGACGACAACACCACCTTTACCGCCACCGTGTTGCATTATCTGGACGCACTGCCCTCGGTTGGCACCATTGCAGCGTCCAACATCACCGAGCATGTCACTGGAGCAAGACCATGAGCATCGTTGCACCGTTCCTCCTCGTCATCCTGGCGGCGGGCATCGCTGCCTATCACCGCATGCGCCTTGCCACCTGGGTTGCGATCAGCGCCTGTGTGCTGGTGGCCTGCTGGCTGCTGGATGCCAATCTCACCGCGACCATCGTCGCTGCGGTACTGGTGGTGCTGGTCTCCGCGCCGGTGCTGCTGCCATTCCTGCGCAAGCCACTGCTGACCACGCCGCTGATGGCGTTCTTCCGCAAGGTGCTCCCGCCGCTGTCGCAGACCGAGCGCATTGCGCTGGAAACCGGCTCGGTCGGCTTCGAGGGCGAGCTGTTCACCGGCGACCCGGATTGGCAGAAGCTGCTCAACTATCCCAAGCCGCAGTTGACCGCCGAAGAGCAGGCGTTTCTGGATGGGCCGGTGGAAGAACTGTGCAAGATGGTCAACGACTGGGAAATCACCCACGTCCACGCCGACCTTCCGCCGGAGCTGTGGGACTTCATCAAGAAGAACAAGTTCTTCGGCATGATCATTCCCAAGCAGTACGGCGGCCTAGGCTTCAGCGCGCTGGCGCACCACAAGGTGATCCAGAAGCTGTCCTCGATTTCCAGCGTGGTCAGCTCCACCGTCGGTGTGCCGAACTCGCTCGGACCGGGTGAGCTGCTGCTGCATTACGGCACCCCGGAACAGAAGGACTATTACCTGCCGCGTCTGGCGGTGGGTGCCGAGGTGCCGTGCTTCGGCCTGACCGGCCCGTTCGCCGGCTCGGATGCGACCTCGATCCCGGACTACGGCATCGTCTGCAAGGGCGAGTGGAACGGCGCCAACGTGCTCGGCGTCAAGCTCACCTTCGACAAGCGTTACATCACCCTTGCACCGGTGGCCTCGTTGATCGGCCTGGCGTTCCGCGCCTACGATCCGGATGGCCTGATCGGCGACAAGAAGGACATCGGCATCACCCTGGCGCTGCTGCCGCGCGAAACCCCCGGCGTGGAAATCGGCCGTCGCCACTTCCCGTTGAACTCGCCGTTCCAGAACGGCCCGATCCATGGCGAAGAAGTGTTCATCCCGCTGAGCCAGCTGATCGGCGGCGTGGAGATGGTGGGCAAGGGCTGGAACATGCTCAACGAGTGTCTGGCGGTGGGGCGTTCGATCACCCTGCCCTCCACCGCCAGCGGTGGCGGCAAGTACGCAGCGGTGGTCACCGGCGCGTATGCGCGCATCCGCAAGCAGTTCGGCCTGTCGGTCGGTCGCTTCGAGGGCGTGGAAGAGGCGCTGGCGCGCATTGGAGGCAAGGCGTATGCGATCAGTGCGCTGGCACAGGCCACTGCCGCAGCGGTCGACCGTGGCGACGTGCCGTCGGTGCCGTCGGCGATTGCCAAGTACCACTGCACCACCATGGGCCGCGAAGTGGTCAGCGACATGATGGACGTGATCGGCGGCAAGGGCATCATCCTGGGGCCGCGCAACTTCGCCGGCCGCGCCTGGCAGGCCGCGCCGATCGGCGTGACCGTGGAAGGCGCCAACATCATGACCCGCAGCCTGCTGATCTTCGGCCAGGGCGCGATCCTGTGCCATCCGTGGGTGATGAAGGAAATGAAGGCGGCGCAGGATCCGGATACGCGCCGCGGCCTGGAAGAGTTCGACCAGAGCCTGTTCGGACATATCCGCTTCGGCATTTCCAATGCCGTGCGTTCGTTCTGGTTCGGCCTGACCGGTGCGCGCATCGGCGCAGCGCCAGGCGATGCATACACGCGTCGCTTCTTCCGCAAGCTGGATCGCTACTCGGCCAACCTGGCTTTGATGGCCGATGTGTCGATGCTGATGCTGGGCGGCAAGTTGAAGTTCAAGGAATCGTTGTCGGGTCGACTGGGCGATGTGCTGAGCCATATCTACATGACCAGCGCGATGCTCAAGCGCTACCACGACGAAGGCGCACCGGCCACCGACCAGCCGCTGCTGGCCTGGGCGTTCCACGACAGCGTCCACAAGATCGAAACCGCGCTGTCGGCAGCGCTGCGCAACTTCCCGATCCGCCCGGTAGGCTGGCTGATGTGGGTTTTGATCTTCCCGCTGGGCCGTCGCGCCGAAGCGCCGGGCGATCGCCTGGGCCATCGCGTGGCATCGATCCTGATGGCGCCCAACGAAGCGCGCGACCGTCTGGCTCAGGGCGTATTCCTGACCCCGTGCGCCAACAATCCGGGCGGACGTATCGCCAGCTATCTGACCAAGGCGGTGATGGCCGAGCCGGTGGAGCGCAAGTTCCTCAAGGCGCTCAAGACCAAGGGCATCGAGGCGCTGGATTTTCCGGCGCAGTTGGACGAAGCGGTGGCCGAGGGCGTGCTCACCCTGGACGAGCGCAAGCTGCTGGAAGAGCTGCGCGAGATCATGATGGACACCATCACCGTGGACGACTTCGATCCGCATGAGCTGCGTGCGGCCAGCTTCTACGACAAGCCGCAGGCTCAGCAGCCGCGCGAAGCGGCGTAAGACTCCGGTCGAGGTGATGTGCTAAGACGGCGGGCTTGCAGCCCGCCGTCGTCGTTTGTGGAGCCTGGTATCGTGGAGACCGACCATCTAGCGACTGCGCTGTTTTCCGGCGTCGTCCTCGACCCGTTCACAGCCACTGCACTTAGGCACGCTGTAGGAGCGGGCTTGCCCGCGATGAGGCGTTGCCGGTAACGCCTCATCGCGGGCAAGCCCGCTCCTACGGGAAGCGAACAGGCCGTCTTAGCGCGGCAGCCACACCAGGCCGAGTGCGATCAACGCGGGCAAGGCCTGCACGAAGAAGATGCGGCGGTTGACGCTGTAGGCGCCGTAGCAGCCCGCCAC
The DNA here is from genome assembly GCF_024806475.1 of Xanthomonas sp. 4461. Classification (NCBI taxonomy): domain Bacteria; kingdom Pseudomonadati; phylum Pseudomonadota; class Gammaproteobacteria; order Lysobacterales; family Lysobacteraceae; genus Xanthomonas; species Xanthomonas sp. 4461. Next base: position 795,330 of record NZ_JANTYV010000001.1, read on the forward strand.
CACCACGCACCCAAGGAAGAAGCTCAGCACATCGACCCGTGCTGCCAGCGCGCCCCAGAGCAGGCCTGCGGCCAGAAAGCCGTTGTAGAGGCCCTGGTTGGCCGCCAGCACGCGGGTGGCCTGTGCCTTCTCCAGTGTGTTGCGGAAGGTCTTCAGACCCAATGGGTGCGTCCACAGCGCCATCTCCAGCACCAGAATGTAGACATGCAGCAGACCGACAAGGATGCCGGCGATGATCGCGAACAGGGACATGGCGAGAAAGGCATGTGGAGGTGGCGGCAAGCATAGCCGCGATGCGGCGCCATCTGCCTGGCAAGACACACAGCGTGCGACCGGTGCATCGCGACGCGCTGGCGTCACCGGCGCAGCACTGGACGATGCAGGGTGAGCGGCGGCGCATGCGGGCCGTCATCCACGGGCCGCCGATGGCGCGCATCGCATCGGGATGGATGCCGCGTGCAAGCGACATCACGCAGCAGCGATTGGCCGCAGGCGCTGTGTGCGTCATCGCTGCATGGATCTCCAGCGCGCAGCCACCACGCACCCGCACAGCAAGGGCGCTAGCGGCCCTGCGACTCCGCTGCCTGCGCTTCCGCCACACCGTCGCGCTCTGCAGGCAGCTTGCGTGCTTCGCGCAGCAGGCCGAACGTGCCCAGCGTCATGCCCGCTGCCGCCAATAGCCCGACCCCGAACACCGCAGTGGACCCCAGGCCCGACACCAGCTTGTGGATCCACACAAAGCTCAGGTCGCCGCCGCGATAAACCACCGTATCGATCGCCGCACCGGCCTTGTAGCGCCATTCGCGACTGACCCGCGTGTACAGGGTTTCGCGCGCCGGTTTGGCCAGTGCGAACTCGCTCGAGCGCGTGATCACCTGCACGATGGCGATCATCAGCGGCAACGGCGAGGCCGCCAGCACCGCATACCCCAAGGTGATGGCGACCCCTGGAATCAGCAATGCCGGTGCAATGCCGAAGCGCGACAGCAGCGCACGTGTCACCAGCAATTGCAGCAGCAGGGCGAGCGCGTTGACCGCCAGGTCGATGCTGGCGTAATACGCGGTGCTGGCCGCCGCATCGGTATACAGCCTGCGCACCAGCGCCGCCTGCTCGTTGTAGAGCAAGGTGCCCACGCCCACGCCGAACAAGGTCATCAGCGCCAGCCAACGCAGCAACGGCTCGCGCACGATCAGCTTGAGGCCGCCGAGCACGTCGCCACCGATCGGTACTTCGCCGGAGTCCAGTTGGCGCTCCTGCTCGCGCGCCACCGCCCACAAGCGCAGGCGCAGCACGCACACCACGCAGACCGTCAGGAACCCGGCCGACACCAGCATCAGATGCGCAATGCCGATGCGCTCGACCAGGGTGCGGGTGAGGATCGGCCCGAGAAACGCGCCCAGGGTGCCGGCCGCGCCGATATAGCCGTAGTAGTTGCGCGCTTCGGCATTGCTGAAGACATCGGCCATGAAGCTCCAAAATACGGCCACGGCAAACAGGTTGAAGACCGTGAGCCACAAAAAGAACGCCATCCCGCGCCCTGGCACGCCGGTGTCGAACAGCACGTAGAACAGCAGCAGGGTCGCAATGAAGAAACCGTAGACCGCCGGCAGGAACACGCGCCGCGGATAGCGGCTGACCAGCGCGCCATACACCGGCTGCAGCAGCAGCATGATCAGAAAGGTGCAGGTAAACAGCACCTGCAAGGTGAAATCCTTGAGCGGCATGCCGTGCGCGGTGAAGAAGCCGATCATGCCGGCCGGAAACAGCGCGGCCACATCCGACGATGCACCCATCGCCTCGCGCACCGGACGCAGCACGTAATAGCCGCTGAGCAGGCAGAAGAAATACAGGAACGACCACGCCAGCGGTGGCGAACTGCGCAGCGCAGCGCCCAGACGGCCAACCGCCGAGCGCGGTGCAGAGGGACTGGTCATGGCGTCAATATCGCCCGTGCGAACGAGCCCGACAGCAAGAACATGGCAGCGGCAGCACCTGGCGAAGGAGCGCGCAAGTTAGCCGATGCGGCGCAGCACCACCAGCGGCGGAGGCAGGACGCTGCGACGCGCGCGTGGGGCCGCCCGGCACGGCGCTTGCAACCCACTTCGCATGCACCGTCAGAGCGTGCACCTTCGGAGCGTCGCCACGGCCGTGACCGGCCCGATTTCTGAACCCAAATCGTCAATAGGATCAATATGATGCCCATTCATCTTCCGGCAGTTTGTGCTATTGCGAAGCGCGGCGCTAGAATCGCTCCAAGCAGTGGACCAGGCGGGACAACCATGACAGTAATGCGCAGGCGCCGACGGTTCCGTCCGTTGGCCATCGGGCTGCTCGGGGCGTTATTGCCTCTGGCCCTTTCTTCCACGGCACAGACGCCCGCGCCCACCGCTTCTGCGCTGCAGCCGGCGACCATTGCGCAGTCGCCCACCGCCCCGCTTCCGTATCGCAGTGCGTTGCCGGCCAGCAGCGTGTTGGCGCCGGCCGCCGGCTTCGACGTGGCGGCATTCGAATCGATGGCCGATCAGTTGACCTACGGCAACCGCGTACCCGGCATGGCGATGGCGATCGTGCAGGGCGGCAAGGTGCTCAGCGCGCGTGGCTATGGCGTCACCGACGTCAATCACCCGCAACCGGTCGATGCGCATACCGTCTTCCGCCTGGCGTCGCTGTCCAAGGCCTTTGCCGGCACCATGGCCGGCCTGCTGGTCAACGATGGCGTGTTGCGCTGGGACAGCAAGGTGGTCGACTACGTGCCCGGCTTCCAGCTGAGCGACAACCTGGCCACCCGCCAGCTCACCGTCGCCGAGGTGCTCAGCCACCGCGTCGGCCTGACCCGCAATGCCTACGACCGCGATATCGAATCCAACGTCGACTACTACTCGCTGAGCCACAAGCTGGCTGCCGCGCCGCTGCGGTGTGCGCCGGGCGACTGCTACGCGTATCAGAACGTCGCCTTCAGCCTGGTTGGCGATGTGGTCTTTGCCGCCTCCGGCAGTTTCTACGAGCAGTCGGTGGAGCGCCGCATCTTCAAGCCGCTCGGCATGAACGATGCCAGCATGGGTCTGGCCGGCATCCAGGCCAGCCCGCATTGGGCGCGCCCGCACGTGCGTAGCCGCAACGGTTGGGTGTCGCTGACGCCCAAGCCTACCTACTACCGTCTCGCTCCTGCGGCCGGCGTCAATGCCAGCGCCAGCGACATGGCGCAGTGGCTGCTCGCCCATACCGGCCATCGCACCGACGTGTTGCCTGCGCCGCTGCTGGCGACCTTGCATGCGCCGTTGATCTCCACGCCAGGCGAAATGCGTTCGGGCTGGCGCCATGAGCGCGTGGACGCGGCCAGCTACGCGCTGGGCTGGCGCGTGTTCGACTACGCAGGCCATCAAGTGATCTTCCATGCAGGTGCGGTGCAGGGCTACCGTGGCCTGGTCGCGTTGCTGCCCGAACGCGACGTCGGCATCGCCATCATGTGGAACGGCGAAAGCGGCCTGCCTTCCGGCATGCTGCCGACCATCCTGGATCGCGCACTCGGCTTGCCGGCCAAGCGTTGGCTGGATATCGATGTGGACGGCGATTTCGGCAGCGAGAACATGCTGGCGGAGAAGGCCGACCCGGCTGGCAAGGGTGCATCGTCCGGCAAGTCTGTGGCGTCGCCGCGTTGAGTTGAAGCCTCGGAACCGACGCGGTGCATGCATGACCACAGGCGGCCTTGGCCGCCTGTGTCGTTTCTGGCTGTCGGGACATGCAGGTGGATGCGTGCGTGGCGATAGCCAGGTGCCGCCGAACAGAGCGCCTAGTGCAAGCGCTACAAGCTCATCCGTCACCCGGGGAGGACGGCGGGACTTCGCTCGTCGTCATTGCGACGACAGGGGCGGCTGCAGGGACCGGACAGCAGATCGATGCGAGATGCGTGCGCTGTACCGCGGCCGCTGCCGGTTTCATCGCTGGACCGACGACAGCCTACGCGTCGCCACGACGCATCGAAGCCACTCGCCTGGCAGTTGCTTGGTCGGAATGCAGGTACGGGCAGTGCGAGCGCGACGACCGGTCGTTGCATCCGGGAGAGCGGTGGTTCGAGCAATCACACCGCCGGGCGACGACGGGAAGATCCTGCATGAGTTCTGCCAGCGGCACCGCTATCGGCACAGTCTGGAATCATCGCCGCCTCTAAGGCGGTGAGCGGGTGAGCGGCGCGTCCGACGCACAGGACCCATCGATTCGCCGCAACATCCCTTTAAGCCATCGCCGGCCTGGCACTGCTGTTGTCGCTGCCAGCACGGCGCCAGACCCACAGCGCGCCGTCTCGCAGGCGACGTCGCCTCAAGGGCGGCTGGCAGTCGCGTGCTGCATCGGGCCTGGCCACGGTACGGTGTCGCCCAATAAAAAAGCTCCCTCCCCGCTGGGCGTCGGGGAGAGAGCTCGATGTTTACGGCGATCGGGTGTTACAAATCAGATCAGCGGTGCCGGAGTTGCGGGCAGCGCGACCGGAGCGGCCTTCTTCTTGCGAGCGGCCGGCTTCTTCTTGGCGACCTTCTTCACAGCAGGCTTCTTGGTGGCGGACTTTTTGGTCGCCTTCTTCGCTACTGCCTTTTTGGCGACTTTCTTGGCGGTCTTCTTGACGGCCTTTTTGGCGGCAGTCTTCTTGGTCGCCTTCTTCGCGGTCTTCTTCACTGCCTTCTTGGCGGCAGTCTTCTTGGTTGCCTTCTTGGCAGTCTTCTTCACTGCCTTCTTGGCGGTCGCCTTCTTTGCAGTCTTCTTGACGGCCTTCTTGGCAGCAGTCTTCTTCACTGCCTTCTTGGCGGTTGCCTTCTTAGCGACCTTCTTGGTCGCCTTCTTGGCAGCGGTCTTCTTCACTGCCTTTTTGGCGGTGGGTTTCTTTTTCGCAGCTTTTTTAGTGGCCATGTAATTGGCTCCTCGTCAGTGAACTATGGAGTTGAAACGCCCAGTTGAACCAAACCCCGCGCCGGCATGCCGTCGTCGGGTACCGTCCGCAGGTAATGCGCGACGGGACGGATACAGAAACACCCGCATCGAACGGCGACACGGGTGCGTGGTCGAAACGACAACTGCTTTTCTTGAGAGAAGCGGACCCGACTCCACCTTTGAGCGTGCTTCGGTGGACGTCTTGAACAAGCGTGTCGGCTCGATGTCGATTCTGCTCACTCTCTTTCGCAGCAATGTCTGCTGGGCGAAACCTAATCACGCTTTTTTTTACTGTCAACACTCTTTTGCAATTTTTTTTCAGCAGACCATCGCCACCTTCGCCATCGAGGTCCGGCAAGTACACCGCGCGCAGCCCGCCGCGCGGGCTCGCAGCACGCGCCCACGCCACAGCGCCTTCAAAAAAGCGCTTCTTTTCCGCTGTTTTTCTCAACCGCTCCAAATCTGCAAGCCATCGCCGACGGCAACGCTGCGGCGACACGCTGCACGTTGCGGCATCGTCCGCCGCCTGTCCGCCAGCTGAAAATTTTTTATCCGGCAACTCCACTTCCGGCGTCGCACAAGCAGAAATGCGCAAACTTATTGCGCTGTTCGATCGCCATGCACGCGCGCTTGCGCATCGCCGGCAGCATGTCGCACGACATCGATCCGTCGTCGGCGCGCGTTGCACGCGTCGATTTTTTTCACCGAGCACACGCCGGATCCTCACGAACGACTCACGTCAGAAATCCGACGCGCCGGCATGCAGGTGGTGGTGCGTCGATACGTCGGGCATGGATGCCACCGCACGCATCGCATCAAGTCATCACCAACCGCCTTGCGGGCATCCGGTCGTCAGCGCATGCAGGCGACCGTGCAATCGCCCATCCGATCACGCTCGCGTGCGCACATCACAACCGCGTCGGCGGCAGCGCACCCAAAAAAATGGCCGCTCTGCGAGCGGCCATCGGTGTGCAGCAAGGACGACGGACTCAGTGGTCGTCGTCTTCCAGCAGCTCGGCGTAGTCGTCCGGCGACAGCAGGTCGTTGAGCTCTTCCTTGTCGTCGAGTTCGACCACGAAGATCCAGCCTTCGCCGTAGGCGTCTTCGTTGATGGTCTCAGGCTTGTCGCTCAGCGCGCTGTTGACCTCGACGACGGTGCCGCTGACCGGGCTGTAGACGTCGGAAGCGGCCTTGACCGACTCCACCACCGCCGCGCCGTTGCCGGCCTGCACGGTATCGCCGACGCCGGGCAGTTCGACGTAGACCAGGTCGCCCAGCAAGCCCTGCGCGTGGTCGGAGATACCGACGGTTACGCGGCCGCTGCTTTCGACGCGGGCCCACTCGTGGGATTTGAGGAACTTGAGGTCGCCAGGGATCTCGCTCATGGGTGTGCTCCGGGGAAACTGGGGTTGGGGACAGGTGGTTAGTTTAGACCGCGCGACAAGGCAGGTGCACGCGCGTCGGCAGGGCCAGGTTGCATGCGGTAGCAGGATGCCGGCCGACTGCGGCCGGCATCAGCCGACTCATTGGCCAAGGACGCCGGGCTGCGCCTGACCATCGCGCACGAACGGAAACTTCACCGCGCGCAACGGTACCTGCTTGCCGCGGATGTCCACGCGCAGATCGTCGATGCTGCCGGCCGGCACGCGTGCGAATGCGATCGCCTTGCCCAGCGTGGGCGAGAACGTGCCGGACAGAATCTCGCCCTGGCCGGCAGCGGTGAGCACGCTCTGGCCGTGGCGCAGCACTCCCTTCTCATCCATCACCACGCCGATCATCTGCCGCGGTGCGCCTTGCGCCTTTTGCGCTTCGAGCACGGCGCGGCCGATGAAGTCGCGGCCTTCGTCGAGCGCGATGGTCCAGGCCAGCGCGGCTTCGTACGGGCTCACTGCATCGTCCATGTCCTGCCCGTAAAGATTCATGCCCGCTTCCAGACGCAGCGTGTCACGCGCGCCCAGACCGGCCGGCTTGACGCCCTGTGCGAGCAACGCATTCCAGAATGCGACTGCCGCGTCCTGCAGCAACACGATTTCAAAACCGTCTTCGCCGGTGTAACCGGTGCGCGCAAGAAACAGATCGATGCCATCGCGCGAGCGCGTCTGCAAGGCAGCGAAACGGCCGAGCTTGCTCGCTGCCGTGGCGTCGGCCGGATCGAGCAGATCGATGACCTTGGCGCGCGCATTGGGGCCCTGCACTGCGATCATCGCAAAGTCGCCGCGCTCTTGAACGCGCACCTCGAAGCGTGCGGCCTGTTCGCCGATCCACTGCAGATCCTTTTCGCGGGTGGCGGCGTTGACCACCAGACGGAAGAAGTCTTCAGCCATGAAATAGACGATGAGGTCGTCGATCACCCCGCCCTGCGGATTGAGCATGCAGGTGTACAGCGCCTTGCCCGACACCTTGAGCTTGTCCACCGAGTTGGCGAGCAGATAGCGCAGGAATTCGCGCACGCGTGCGCCGTGCAGGTCGACCACGGTCATGTGGCTGACATCGAACATGCCGGCATCGCGACGCACCTGATGGTGTTCGTCCAGCTGCGAGCCGTAGTGGATCGGCATGTCCCAACCGCCGAAGTCGACCATCTTGGCGCCGAGCGCACGATGGGTGTCGTTGAGGATGGTCTTCTGGGTCATGGGCGCCGGTCCAAGGGAAAGATGCCCATTATCGCTGCCCTGCCGTCGTTGCGGGTAACCGTGTCTGCGCGCAGGCGCGGCGATCACCGAACGACGCAGGCCGGCAAACGCACGCCGCGCTGCAGCAATGGGCGACCGGGTGGCACGCCCTGTCCCGGCGATCAGCTGCTGGATTGCACCAGCAAGGTCATGCCATCGACGCCGACGATGCGCACCGGTGCGCCGGCGGGCAGGTCCGGACCGCTGACCACCCAGAACGCATCGTCGACCTTGGCACGACCTCGGCCATGGTGGATGGCTTGATCGAGCAGCACGCGGCGGCCGATCAATTGCTCGGCACGCTTGTTGAGCAGGGGGCGATCGCTCTGCCGCCCCTTGCCGCGAAACCAGGTGCGATAGACCTGCACCGACACGAAGCTGAGCACCACGAACGCCACGATCTGCCCCAGCAGCGACATGCCCGGCAACGCAAGCACGAGGGCGCAGACGGCGGCGGCGGCGATCCCCATCCACAGCAGGAACGCCCCCGGCACCAGGGTCTCTGCAGCGATCAACAGCAGCGCCAGCACTCCCCAGATCACAACGTCCCAGCGCATGGCTCAGCCTCCGGCGCGCGGCGGCATCGGCGGCACGCGCACGGTTGGTGCGTCGGGCTTGCCGATCGCTTCCTTGGCCAGTTCGGCGATGCCGGCGATCGAGCCGATGATGCCGCTGGACTCCATCGGCATCAGCACGAACTTCTGGTTGGGCGCGGTGGCCAGCGCCTTGAACGCCTCCACATACTTCTGCGCGACGAAGTAATTGATCGCCTGCACGCTGCCGTTGGCGATCGCATCGGACACCACCTGGGTGGCACGGGCTTCGGCCTCGGCCAGACGCTCGCGCGCCTCGGCGTCACGGAAGGCGGCCTCCTTGCGGCCTTCGGCTTCGAGCACGGCGGCCTGTTTCTCGCCATCGGCGCGCAGGATTTCCGATTGACGCGAGCCTTCGGCCTCCAGAATCTGCGCGCGCTTTTCGCGCTCGGCCTTCATCTGCCGCGCCATCGAGTCGATCAGGTCGCGCGGCGGCTGGATGTCGCGAATTTCGATCCGCGTCACCTTGATGCCCCACGGATTGGTGGCCTGGTCGACCACGCTCAGCAACTGCGCATTGATGGTCTCGCGCTGGCTCAGCGATTCGTCCAGATCCATCGAACCGATCACGGTGCGGATATTGGTCTGCACCAGCGCGATGCTGGCGATCTCCAGATTGGAGACTTCATAGGCGGCCTTGGCGGCGTCCAGCACCTGGAAAAACACCACGCCATCCACGCGCACCACCGCGTTGTCCTTGGTGATGACGTCCTGGCTGGGAACGTCGAGCACCTGTTCCATCATGTTGATCTTGCGCCCTACGCCGTAGACCACCGGCACCAGAAAGTGCAGCCCCGGACTCATGGTATGGGTGTAGCGGCCGAAGCGCTCCACCGTCCACTGAAATCCCTGCGGCACCATGCGCACGGTCTTGAACAACACGATGACGCCGGCAACCAGAACGGCGATGGCCAAAAACGAAGTCGGAAACATGTGCATCCCCTTGCATGTGACGAGTCGATCCCTGCAACAGTATGCACGCGCACTGCCCCTCGCCGGCTCTGGGGCTGCAGTGCAGGGATACGCTCGCGCCCCCTGCCGTGCCGGGCGGCGAGTGCCTCAGCGTGCGCAGATCACGCGATGATCAGGCTCAGACAGTGCGCGGGGCGAACATGATGACGGCCATGCCGAGCAGACAGCAGGCGGCGCCAAGCAGGTCCCATCGGGTCGGGGTGATGCGGTCCACCCACCACAACCACATCAGGGCGCTGGCGATGTAGACCCCGCCATAGGCGGCGTACACGCGTCCGCTGGCAGCCGGATGCAGGCTCAACAGCCACACGAAGATCGCAAGGCTCAGCGCGCTGGGCAGCAGCAGCCACGCACTGCCGCCTTTTCGTAGCCATAGATAAGGAAGGTAGCAGCCGACCAGTTCGGCCACTGCGGTGGCGACGAACAGCAACAGCGTGGTCAGCGCAGCGCTCATGCGCCGGTTGCGGCGGCGGTACTGACCACTGCGGCGGCGGACTCGTCGCGCTTGACCTGTCGCCACAGCGCTTCCTGCGCGTCTAGCGACAACGCATCCAGGGGGGTGCCCTGCGCATGCGCATGGGCTTCCATCGCACGGAAGCGCCGTTCGAATTTCAGATTGGCATGCCGAAGCGCGGCACCCACATCGACCTTGGCATGCCGCGCAAGATTGGCGCAGACGAACAGCACATCGCCCAGTTCGTCTTCCAGGCGCGCCTGATTGTCGGCGACCGGTCCGCGCGCGAATTCCACCCGCAGCTCCTTCACTTCTTCTTCCAGTTTTTCCAGCACCGGCGCCGGGTCGGGCCAGTCGAAGCCCACCCGCGCCGCGCGCGACTGCAGCTTGGTGGAGCGCTGCCACTCCGGCAGGCCACGCGCGATGCCGGCCAGTGCGGAGTCGTCCTGCTGCCCTGCGGCACGGCGTTCTTCGCGCTTGATCTGGTCCCAGTTGGCGCTTACCGCCTGCGCATCGTCCACCGCCTGCGCGGCGAACACGTGCGGGTGACGGCGAACGAGCTTGTCGCTGAGCGTGGCGACCACGTCGGCGAAGTCGAACGCGCCCTGTTCGGACGCCATCTGCGCATGGAAGACCACCTGCAGCAACAGGTCGCCCAGCTCGTCGCGCAGCCCCGGCAGGTCGTTGCGATCGATCGCGTCGGCAACCTCGTAGGCTTCTTCGATGGTGTACGGCGCGATGCTGGCAAAGCTCTGCTCCACATCCCAGGGGCAACCATGTTCACGGTCGCGCAGGCGCGCCATCAACTGCAACAGGCCCTGGATATCGCCGGTGGACGGAGTCTGGAGCATGGTCTATTCCTGAAGCGATCTTGGAAGGCGCATCCGCGCCGGGATCTTCTGCGCGTTGCGGTATCGCGCGTGGCAGCAAGCCAGGCGCGCGATGCCGCCGCAGTGCACCGGTCGGCCGATGCGGACCCTGCGCGTGCGCAGCACCTGCCATGCAATACGCGCACGGCAGGCGGGCATGCTCAGGCCAGCCAATCGCGCCAGGGCAGATTGGGATCGCCCAGCGCGATGAAGTCGCCATTGAGCAAGGTGTCGCGGCGGTTGTAGCGGAACGGCTTGCCGGAAGCGCCGGCCAGCAGCACACCGCCGGCTGCGTGCAGCACGCATTGTCCGGCCGCGGTGTCCCATTCGGAAGTGGGCCCGAAGCGCGGGTAGACATCCAGGTCGCCCTCGGCAATGCGGCAGAACTTCAACGAGGAGCCTTGCGCCACCACGTCGATCTGCCCCATGCGCTCCAACGCAGCGGCGGTGCGCGCATCGCGGTGCGAGCGGCTGGCGGCAACCCGCAAGGGGCTGGCAGCCGGCATGCGGGTGTGCAGCATTTCGTCGCGATCGCCGTCGCGGCGGAAGGCGTTCTCGCCGCGTGCGGCGTACCAGACCCGGCCATCGACCGGTGCCTGCACCACGCCCAGCACCGGCGCGCCCATGTGGATGAGTGCGATGTTGACGCTGAACTCGCCATTGCGTTTGACGAACTCGCGGGTGCCATCCAGCGGATCGACCAGCCAGTAGCTGGTCCAGTACTGACGCTCTTCCCAGGCCATGTGCGCAGACTCTTCCGACAGTACCGGCACGTCGGGCGTGACCCGGCGCAGGCCGTCGACGATGACGCGATTGGCGGCCAGGTCGGCCTGGGTCAGCGGGCTGGCATCGTCCTTGATCTCCACCGCGAAGTCCTGCGCGTACACCTGCATGATGGCCTCGCCCGCTTCGCGGGCAATGGCGATCACGGTTTCGCGCAATTCCATCGGGATGCGGATCATGGGTTGCGCTCCAGCCACTCGCGCGCAATGAACAGGGCGGCCAGCGAGCGGCCTTCGGAGAAATCTTCGCGCAGCATCAATTCGTCCAGACGTGCGATTGGCCAGGGCACCACTTCCATCTCTTCCGGCTCATCGCCGACCAGGCGCTCGGGGTAGAGGTCGCGCGCCAGCACCAACCAGGATTGGTGACTCATATAAGTAGGAGCGAGCGTCATCGCGCGCAGCACCTGGACCTGCCGCGCACCGTAGCCGGCTTCTTCCTTGAGCTCGCGGTCGGCCGCCTGCTCCGGCGTCTCGCCGGCATCGATGCGCCCCTTGACCAGACCCAGCTCGTAGCGATGCACGCCGGCGGCGTATTCGCGCACCAGCAGCACGGTGCTCTCGTCGAGCATCGGCACCACGACGACGGCACCGTGGCCCTGGCTGAGTTGACGTTCGTAGAGGCGGCGCTGCCCGTTGGAAAACTCCAGATCCAGCTGCTGGCGACGGAACGGCCCGTCGCCCAGATCGGTGATCTTGTGGATGGTCGGCAGACGCGGGCTCATGCGTGGCACGCAGCCGCGGAGCGGACCGATAGAATAGGCAGATGCATCGACATGTTCATGAGCCCGAAATCCTAGCAGACCCTGCAGCCTCCGAAACTGCCGAACATTGGCGGCAACGCGATCTTGCCGTGCTGTGGCACCCGTGCACGCAGATGCGCGAGCATCCGCACACGCTTCCGCTGGTCCCCATCGCCGGTGGCCAGGGTGCGTGGCTGATCGGTCACGACGGCCGTCGCTACCTGGACGCGGTGAGCAGCTGGTGGACCAACCTGTTCGGCCATGCCGAGCCGCGCATCGGCGCAGCCATCGCGCAGCAGGCCGGCACCCTGGAGCAGGTCATGCTGGCCGGCTTCACGCATGCGCCGGCAGTGCAACTGGCCGAGCGCCTGCTGGCGATTGCGCCGCGCCAGCCCGACCGAGCGCCGCTGGCCAAGGTGTTCTATGCCGACAATGGCTCGGCCGGCGTCGAAGTGGCCTTGAAGATGGCCTTCCATTATTTCCACAACCGCGGCGAGCATCGCCGCACGCGTTTCATCGCACTGGAAAACGGCTATCACGGCGAGACCATCGGCGCGCTGTCGGTGGGCGACATCCCGCTGTATCGGCGCGTGTATGCGCCGTTGCTGCTGGAGTCGATCTTTGCGCCCTCGCCCGATGCCTACCTGGCCGAGCCGGGCCAGAGCGCGGAAGACTACGCGCTGCAGGCGGCCGATGCGCTGCAGGCACTGTTCGAACAATCGCCCGGCGAAATCTGCGCGTTGATCCTGGAACCGCGCGTGCAGTGCGCCGGAGGCATGCGCATGTACCACCCGGCCTACCTGCGCCGTGCGCGCCAATTGTGCGATGCGCATGGCGCGTTTTTGATCGCCGACGAGATCGCCACCGGCTTCGGACGCACCGGCACGCTGTTCGCGTGCGAACAGGCCGGTGTGATGCCCGATCTGTTGTGCCTGTCCAAGGGATTGACCGGCGGCTTTCTGCCGCTCTCGGCGGTGCTGGCCACGCAGCAGTTGTACGACGCGTTTCTGGACGACTCGCGCGAGCGCGCGTTTCTGCATTCGCACAGCTACACCGGCAACCCCCTGGCGTGCGCGGCGGCATTGGCGACCCTGCAGATCTTCGCAGACGACGACGTGATTGCGCGCAACCAGCACACCGCCGCGCGCATGAGTACCTTCGCTGCGCAGATCGGCGAGCACAGCGCAGTGGCGGACGTGCGCCAGGCCGGCATGATCGTGGCCTTCGAACTGACCCAGGGCGGCGACAAGCGCACGCCGTTCGCCGCCGCGGCACGGGTCGGGTTGAAGGCGTATCGCGCGGCGCTGGAACGCGGCGTCGTGCTGCGCCCGCTGGGCGACGTGCTGTACTGGATGCCCCCTTACTGTGTGGACGACGCGCAGCTTGCCTTGCTTGCCGCGACCACCCGTCACGCCATCGAGGAGGCCGTCGCATGCGCCTGACCCGCTCCCATGTCGCATTGCCGCTGCACTGCGACCAGGAAGTGACCCTGCCAGAAGAGTCCGCCAATCATCTGCTGCGCGTGCTGCGCCTGCGCGAGGGCGATGCCTGCATCCTGTTCAATGGCGATGGCAGCGACTACCACGCACGCATCACCGTGGCCGGCAAGCGCGAGGCACGTGCACTGGTCGAGCGTGCGCAAGCGCTGTCCAACGAATCGCCCTTACGCATCACGCTACTCCAGGGCATCGCACGCGGCGAAAAAATGGACCTGATCCTGCAAAAAGCCACCGAGCTGGGGGTTGCGGCCATCGTGCCGGTCAACGCCGAACGCACCGAGGTCAAGCTCGATGCGGTGCGCATGGAAAAACGCCTTGCGCATTGGCGCAGTGTGGTGGTGTCGGCCTGCGAGCAATCCGGCCGCGCACGCGTGCCGACCGTCGCAGCGCCGCTGGGCTTGCACGAGGCGGCGCAGGCCAGCGACCCACAGGCGCAACGACTGACCCTGGACCCGCAGGGTGAGCATCGCCTGTCCACGCTGAGTGCGAATGTCGACCAGGGGCTCATCGTGGCGATCGGGCCGGAAGGCGGTTGGTCGCCACGCGACCGCGCCACGCTGGCCGATGCCGGTTTCACCGGCCTGCAATTGGGTCCACGCATCCTGCGCACGGAAACCGCCGGACTGGCGGCCATTGCGGCATTGCAGGCGCGATTCGGGGATCTGTAGGTTCGACGAGCCGTAGGACATCGCGGCCGACGACGCGAAGTGCGGGACATGCATTGCCTCGTGAGACCGGACGTTTGTCGCGGCCAGCAACCCGCGTAGGAGCGCGCCTGGGCGCGAGAAGCCTTACCGGGAAGGCCCAGTCGCGCCCAGGTGCGCTCCTACGGGATGCGGTGATGCGATTGCCGATCGGCCCGATACGGCGACACTGGAATGACCGCAGTGACGTGAAATTCCGGGCCCACGCGTAGGAGCGCACCGGATGATTGTCGCGGCCAGCAGCCCGCGTAGGAGCGCACCTGGGCGCGAGAGGCATTATCGGTAACGCCCAGTCGCGCCCAGGTGCGCTCCTACGGTGTAGCGCCGCGCGTCAGCGGCCGTGTTGCAGAAACCAGCTGGCCGCGCCGATCACGCCTAGCTGGCCGTGTTCGACGATGCTGACCGGCACCTGTTCCAATGCGGGCCGCAGCGTGCCCTTGTCGAGCAGGCGGGCAGCGAAGTCGCTGGCGGCGATGAACCCGGCGATCTGCGGCAGGAATCCGCCGGCCAGATAGACGCCGCTGCGGATGCCATAAAGCAGCATCATGTCTCCGACCACGCTGCCCATGAACCCGCAGAACGCCTGCAGCGCATCGCGCGCGAGCGCGTCGTTGCCGGCCAATGCGGCGGCGGTGACATCGGCCGGGCCCTGATGCACCGCGTTCTCGCCAAGCAGCGCCGCCAAGGCAGTGTAAAGATTCAGCAGGCCCGGACCGGACAGCAAGGTTTCGGTGCCCACGTGCGTGCGCGTGCGGCGCAGCTCCTGCAGCAAGGCCACTTCCAGATCGCTGGCAGCGGCGAGCGCGGCATGGCCGGCCTCGGTCGGCAACACCATCGGGGTGGCGCCATTGGGAATCCACACCGCCGCGCCCAGCCCGGTTCCGGGACCGAGGACCAGCGCCGGGCCAGGTGCGCCCTGGGCGGGACCGGACAGCTGCATGACCTGATTGCCGGTCATGTAATTGGCTGCGTAGGCGACCGCTTCGAAATCGTTGACCAAATGCAACGCCTGCATGCCGAGCTGGCGGCGAATCTGTTCCGGCGCCAATACCCACGGCAGGTTCGCGGTGATCACGCTACCGTCTTCCAGCGCATAACCGGCACTGGCGATCACACCGCGCCGCACTGGCGCGCATCCCAGCTCTGCAAAGAACGCGGACATGATCTCGGCCAGGCCCGGGTAATCGGCGCAGCGGTACTTGCGATAGTCCAGCACCGTGACCGGCTTGCGCGCATCGGTGCTTGCGCAGACCAGCGCAAGGCGCACATGCGTCCCTCCCACGTCTGCGGCAACGAAGGTGTCGGGGCGCGGAAAGGCCACCGCGTCCATTGGGCTGCTTGCGCTCACGCATTCTCCTGATAAGTGGCAGCGGGCTGGCGTCATGTCCCGCTGTCCGACGAACGGCAGTGGGTAGACAACGTTGTCAGTAATCGCCTTGTAACGCAACTGTGGCGACCACGGTCGGCGCGATCTTCCGCACCACCCATCATCCACGAAAAATCCGCACGCATCACGGAGATTTCCGCACAAAAACCGAGTCTCCGCGACTGGAACGCCATTTAGCCATTGAAAGCGCCAATTGCGCACGCGGGGCATGGCTGCATGTGTGCGCAAGCACTCAGCCACTTCTGGGATTACGTCGCAAAAAATGCTGCATTGCAGCGCAATCGCAGCGACATCAGAGATCTGTGACGATGTGTTGACAACGCTGTCAACGCTACGCGAGACTCGATCCAAATCGAGGTTCTGGCAGGAGGGGCCGGAAACTGTTCGGTAGTTGAAGAACGGCGCTTCCCTCGCCTGTCACCCCAGATTCGCGAGTGGCGCGTCATCCGACGTTCGACTCGCCGATGTCGCATTCGCTTCACCGCTTCACCACACGGGGGACACCTCCTCTACCACGCGAATCGACGCCACCTGCTGCCATTGCGGAGCCAAGGAGTGCGATCACCGCGATCGGTCAGGGCGTGTTGTTTTGCCGGCCACGCCGAGCGCGTGACGCCTTTGACGGCGGCGCGCTCACAGCACTAACCAACGAGGTTTAGCCATGCACAGCCGCACCACGACGTTAGCACTCTGTATCACCGCCGCTCTGTACTGCTCCGGCTCTGCAATGGCTGCCGGACAAGAACAACAGGCCGCGGCTGGCACCACGCCATCTGCCACCACCGAGTTGGACACGATCACCGTCACCGGATACCGCGCGTCGCTGGAGAAGAGCCAGGCGGTCAAGCGCTCGGCCAACTCCATCGTCGATGCGATCAGCGCCGAAGACATCGGCAAGTTCCCGGACATCAATGCGGCCGAATCGCTGTCGCACCTGCCGGGCATCAGCGTCGACCGCCAGTTCGGCGAAGGCGAAAAGGTCAGTATCAACGGCACCGACCCGGCCTTGAACCGCGTGCTGCTCAACGGCCAGACCATCGCCTCGGGCGACTGGGGCGGCAATCCGACCGACACCAGCGGCCGTACCTTCAACTACACCCTGCTGTCGCCGGAAATCATCGGCCTGATGGAGGTCTACAAGACCCCCGAGGCACGCATCGACGAAGGCTCGATCGGCGGCACCGTGATCGTGCACACCCGCAAGCCGCTGGACCTGCCCAAGAACACCATCCGCGGCTCGGTCGGCTACAACTACAACGACCGCTCGGAAGAAGGCAATCCGCGCGGCTCGGCGCTGTGGAGCTGGAAGAACGACGACGAAACCTTCGGTGCGTTGATCTCCGCCACGCACGACAAGCAGGACCTGGCGCGCGCCGGTATCGAATACTTCGGCTACACCACCGGCGCCAACATTCCCGCCAGCGCCACCATCACCGGCGACGGCAGCGATGTGGCCACCGCCCGTGTACCGGCCGGCATCAACAGCGCGTTCTTCCAGCAGACCCGCGAACGCAGCGGCGTGCAGGGCGCGTTGCAGTGGAAGCCGAACGAGCAGAACGAGTTCAACCTGACCGGCCTGTACATCAAGGGCGAGTACAACAACTTCAGCGAATCGCGTTACGTCTGCCCGGCGTGCAACAACGACCTGCAGAAGGTCACCAGTGCCAATGTGCAGAACGGCGTGGTCACTTCGGCGACCTTCGGCGATGGTGCCGCGGGGCAGCCGTACGCACAGCTGGACGCGAACTACCGCGAGAGCACCGTCACCACCAAGAGCCTGAACCTGCGTCACGACTGGTCGGGCGAGAAGTGGGTGTTCACCACCCAGGTCGGCGACACCAAGGCCACCGGCGGCAAGAACCCCGAGTACCTGATGAAGTTCCTGATGACCGACGGCGGCTACAACTATGCCTTCGATGGTCAGAACACCGCGGTGAACTACGACAACGGCGGCGCCTCGAACTGGACGCTGCCCGGTTCGCCGGCCGGCCTGCCCGCCGGTTCGCAGGACTCCAGCGCGATGCAGGCCGGCGGTATCTTCTATCAGAAGAGCACCGACGAAGAGAAATACTTCCAGTGGGATGCGGCACGCGATCTGGAGCTGGGGCCGTTCACCAAACTGCTGTTCGGCTACAAGTACATCAACCACAACAACGGCGTGGACGCGCGCGGCAACCGCATCAATACCACCGATGCGATCTCGCTGACCCAGTTCAATCCGGGCACCACCCCGAGCGGTCTGTACGACGGCCTGGGCGCAAGTGGCGACCTGACCACCTGGCCGACCGCCAGCCTGAACTCGATCCGCAACTATCTGCTGTCGCAGCCGCAGGGTCCGTACCGTCCCGATTACGGCTCCTCGTTCGAGGTGAAGGAGATCACGCAGAA
Source organism: Xanthomonas sp. 4461 (assembly GCF_024806475.1). Taxonomy (NCBI): domain Bacteria; kingdom Pseudomonadati; phylum Pseudomonadota; class Gammaproteobacteria; order Lysobacterales; family Lysobacteraceae; genus Xanthomonas; species Xanthomonas sp. 4461. Next base: position 813,313 of record NZ_JANTYV010000001.1, read on the forward strand.
CTTCTACACCCAGTTGAACTACGAGACCGGCAAGTGGCGTGGTAACGTCGGCGTACGCCTTGTCGACACCACCGACAAGTCGCTGTACTGGCAGACCGCCGATGGCGGCACCAACTACTCGCGCGTGGCCGAGAACAACGACTACCGCAAGGCGCTGCCGAGCTTCAACATCGCCTACGACATCACCGACGACGCCGTGCTGCGCTTCTCGGCTGCCAAGGTGATCGCACGTCCACGCTACGGCGATCTGGCCGGCACGTTCAGCATCAACAGTGCGAACGGCAATCTGACCGCCGGTGGCGGTAACCCGGATCTGAAGCCGTACGAGTCCACCAACTACGACCTTGCTGCGGAGTGGTATTTCGCGCCGTCCAGCATGCTGTCCGGTGAAGTGTTCTATCGCGACATCAGCTCCTACATCGTCAACACCACCAGCCAGCAGCAGTTGACCGATCCGATCAGCGGCAACTCCGGCATCTACACGGTGACCTCGCCGATCAACGTCTCCGATGCCAAGGTCAAGGGCGTGTCGGTGAACTACCAGCAGTCGCTGGGTCTGGGCTTCGGTGTGCAGGCCAACTACACCTTTGCCGAATCCGATTCGAGCTCGGGCCTGAATTTGCCGTACCTGTCGCGCGACACCTACAACATCATCCCGTACTGGGAGCATGGCGACTGGATGGTACGTGTGAACTACAGCTTCCGTTCCAAGTACTTCACCCAGATCGGCCGCCTGGCCTCGCAGGACTTCGCAGACAGCTACAAGCAGCTCGACCTGACCGCCTCGTATCAAATCACCGATTACATGGGCATTACCTTCGGCGCGACCAACCTGCTGGATTCCACCTACCGGCTGTTCAGCAACACCCGCTCGACCCCCACGGCGTTCTACAAGAACGGCCGCGGCTATCAGGCCCAGCTGAACTTCAAGTTCTGATGTAGCACCGGCGCGCCACCGACCCTCCACGGTGGCGCGCTTTTTTTTGAGTTGTGCGTTGCATGCAGCGCACCGCTCGATGTTTTACCAAGGAGTGGTACTGGCCACGCCCCTTCGCGGTTGAGGGAGCATGGCCAGGCCCGCTTTTGCCATCCACGCACGGTTGCAGCATCGCCGGCGCGTCTTGCTCAACAGGAGTGCAGTTCCCATGACGACCGATAGCCGCGTGTTTGCGGCTCCATCCCGCCGCCACGCCGGAGCTGTACCCAGAACGCGAATGCTCGCGCTCGGTCTGCTGCTCGCGTTGCCTGCCGCCACGCTCAGCGCGCAATCGCCCACCGCGCCGACCGCCACCACGCTCAGCCCGGAACAGATCGACCAGCAGTGGCTCAGCGCCACCGCCAAGTACGCGCCAGAACGCGATCGCCTAGTGCGCGAAGCCGAAGCCGGCGCACGCAAGGGCCCGTTTCGCCCCGATTGGGCCGCGCTGAAGGCATATCAATCGCCGGCGTGGTACGACAACGCCAAGTTCGGCATCTTCATCCATTGGGGCGTGTTCTCGGTGCCGGCGTTCGGCAGCGAGTGGTATTCGCGCAACATGTATCTGCAAGGCTCCAAGGAGTTCGCCCATCACGTGGCCACCTATGGCCCACAGGCGAGCTCCGGCTACAAGGACCTGATTCCCAAGTTCACCGCGCCCAAGTTCGATCCGAATGGCTGGGCCAAGCTGTTCCGCGAATCCGGCGCGCGCTACGTGGTGCCGGTGGCCGAACACCACGACGGCTTTGCGCTGTACGACTCCAAGTTGTCGGACTGGACCGCGATGAAGATGGGGCCCAGGCGCGACCTGCTGGGCGAGCTGTCCACCGCCATCCGCGCACAAGGCCTGCACTTCGGCCTGTCCTCGCACCGCGCCGAACACAACTGGTTCTTCGACGGCGGGCGAAAATTCGATTCCGACGTCAACGACCCGCGCTATGCGGCGCTGTACGGCCCGGCGCAGGTACGCCTGCCGGGCAAGGACGATGCCGACGTAGCCAACGACTGGACGCCGGTGTCGCAGGCCTGGCTGGACGACTGGCTGGCACGCACCACCGAGTTGATCGACACCTATCAACCGGACCTGATCTATTTCGACTGGTGGATCGCCCACCCCACGTTCCGTCGCAGCCTGCCGACCATGCTGGCGTACTACTACAACCAGGGCGCGGCGCGCACCGAAGCCGATCGCGGCGTGGTGGTGAACTACAAGCTCGGTGCGTTTCCGGAAGGGGCCGGCACGCTGGATATCGAACGCGGCCAGCTCACCGGCATCCATCCCACGCATTGGCAGACCGATACCTCGGTGAGCAATGCCTCGTGGGGGTACATCGAAAACGACACCTACAAGTCGCCGACCTTCATCATCCACATGCTGGCCGACGTGGTGGCCAAGAACGGCAACCTGATGCTCAACATCGGCCCGCGGGCGGATGGCTCGATCCCGGATACCGAACGCGGCATCCTGCTGGCGATCGGCAAGTGGCTCAAGACAAACGGCGGCGCGATCTACGACAGCAAGCCCTGGCGCGTGTATGGCGAAGGCCCGACCGAAGTGGTGGGCGGCACCTTCCAGGACGTCAAGACCAAGCCGTATACGGCCGAAGATTTTCGCTTCACCACCCGCGATGGCGCGCTGTATGCGATCGAGCTCGGCTGGCCGACCGATGGCGAGGCGGTGATCCGCTCGCTCAACGCCGCCGATGGCGTGCGCGGCGTGACCCTGCTGGCAAACGGCAAGAAGATCCCGTTCGAACAACGCGCCGATGGCCTGCATCTGCGCCTTCCCGTAAAGCCGGTTGGCGAGAGCGCGTATGTGTTCCGCATCGACCTTTCTTCCCCCACTCCCTGACGGATGTTGTCTTTCATGAGTAAGCGATTGACCTGGATGTTGCTTGCGCTGGCACTGACCTGCGCCCCGGCCCTGGCCCTGGCCAAGAGCCCCACGGCGTTGTTCTATCTGATGAACACGCAGAAATCGACCAACTCGTTCATTGCCAACGTCGACAAGATCGATGTGGTGGTGCCCACCTGGTACGGCGTCGACCAGAACGGCCTGGTCAACGGCACGCCCAATATGTACCTGTACGACATCGCCAGGCAGAAGAACCTGCGGGTGATGCCGATCCTGTCGATGACCACCGGCCGCGACGGCTTCCACAAGCTGATGCACGACGAAGCGGCCAAGAAGCGCATGATCGAATCGCTGCTGATCCACGGCAAGCAGCACAAGTACTACGGCTTCCAGTTCGATTTCGAGAACATCGCCTGGACCGATCGCGATGCCTACACCTTGATGGTCAAGCAGACCGCCGACGCCTTGCACAAGGCCGGCTTCAAGATGTCGGTGGCGGTGGTGCCCAACGCCCCGGGTCACGCCGAAGGCGGCCAGTTCTCCAAGTGGATGTGGGAATACTGGCGCGGTGCGTACGACCTGAAGGCGCTGGGCCAGGCTGCGGATCTGATCAGCATCATGACCTACGACCAGCACACCCGCTGGACCACCCCCGGCCCGGTGGATGGCATGGTGTGGATGAAGAAGCACCTGGATTACGCGATCACCCAGGTACCTAAGGAAAAACTCTCGCTCGGCATCGCCACCTACGGCTACCGCTGGTACACCGGCAACCCGGTCAAGGAAGACGGCACCGAAGCGTCGAACATCTCCGCAACCTACATCGATGCCGACGAATCCTTCCCGCTGGCGATCGAACAGAACGCCACCGTGCAGTGGGATCCGGTGGAGCAGGAATCGTGGTTCTACTTCTACCGCGACGACATGCGCGAGTGGGTGTTCCGCCCGGACGCACGCAGCTTCAAGGCACGCTACGACATGGCCAAGCAATACGGCCTGGAAGGGTTCAGCTGCTGGGTGCTGGGTGCGGAAGATCCGAAGGTGTGGGACGAATTGCCGGTCGCGCAGCGCTGACCCACACACCCGACTGGCGCAGCGCGTTGAAGCGTGCGCCAGTCCCTGCGTAAAGTGTGGCGGCTTTGGTACTGTGCGTTGCGCGATGCATGAGCAGATCGCCATGTGCACCCGATTCGGCAAGCGATGCGCATGCGCTCGAAATCATCGGTCGCCACTCGTACACTGCAATGGGGCTGCAGCCACTGTCGCCACATGTGTGAGTCGCATCGTCGCAGCGGCCAGGCATCGCTGGCTTGCGGCACTGCACGATGCGGCTGCCCTACCCCGCTGCGTCGGTGTCTTGTCGCAGCGCCCCGCTCTCCGCCATATCGGGATGTGATTGCATGATGGTCAACACCAGCCGGACTCCACACACACCATTGTCGAGAGTGCTGTGGCTGGACACGTCGCCATCGGGCACACCCTTATCAAGTACGCCCTTATCAAGCACGTCTGCATCGAACAAGCTGTCATTGCGCATGCCGTCGTTGGGCATGCTGTCAGCAGGCGCGCTGCCGTCGCGCCTGCTTGCGTTGTCGCTGGTCGCGCTGATGCTGGCCGGCTGCGGTAAACGCGAAGCCGGCACTGCACCGGCTGTGGCACGTGCAGGCGCCACAGCGGCCGCACCATCGGCCGATGCACCATTCCCCCTGATTCCAGCACCGGTCGAGGCGACGCCTGCGGCCGGTCGTTTCACCATCGACACCGGCACCGTGATTTCGATAGAAGCAGGCGACGCCGATGCGCGGCGCAGTGCCGAGTATCTGGCCGGCCTGCTCAAGCGCACCCGCGGGCTGACGTTGGAAGTGCGTGCCGAGGCCACCCCTTCTCCGGCCAGCATCCGCCTGGAACGCGACGCGCAGGCAGCGGTGACGCAGAAGGAAGGCTACAGCCTGGAAGTCACTGCCAAAGGCATCCGCATCGCTGCGCGCGATGGTGCCGGGCTGTTCTATGGCGCAATCAGCGCCTGGCAATTGATGACTTCGGATGCGCGCAAGGGTGCCGTGACCGTGCCCGGTGTGAGCATCCGCGACTGGCCGCGCTTTGGCTGGCGCGGCCAGCATCTGGACGTGGCCCGCCATTTCCACGACGTGGACACCGTCAAGCATGTGCTGGACGCGATGGCCGTGCACAAGCTCAATGTGCTGCACTGGCATCTGACCGACGACCAGGGCTGGCGCATCGAAATCAAGCGTTACCCCAAACTCACCGAGGTCGGTGCCTGGCGCACACCGCCGGGTGCCGGCAGACACGGCACGCCGGAGCGCTCCGGTGGTTTTTATACGCAGGAGCAGATCAGCGAAATCGTCGCATATGCGGCGCGCCTGCACATTACCGTGTTGCCCGAGCTGGACATGCCCGGCCATGCGCAGGCAGCCGTTGCCGCCTACCCCGAAGAGGTGGGCGTGCCTGGCGTGCGCACCCAGGTGGGCGTGGACTGGGGCGTCAACCCGTACCTGTTCAACACCAGCGAGCGCAGCCTGAGCTTCATCACCAACGTGCTGGATGAAGTGCTGACATTGTTTCCGTCGCCGTATATCCACATCGGTGGCGATGAGGCAGTCAAGGATCAATGGGAAGCCTCGCCCGCGGTGCGTGCGCAGATGCGCAAGCTCGGGGTCAAGGACGCGCACGCGATGCAGGGCTGGTTCAACGAACAGCTTGCGACCTACCTCACCAAGCACGGCCGGCGCATGATCGGCTGGGATGAAATTCTGGAAGGCGGCGTGCCGCAGAGTGCGTCGGTGATGTCGTGGCGCGGCGTCGAGGGTGCGGTCACTGCGGCCAAGCAAGGCCACGATGTGGTGCTTGCGCCGGGCGACTGGCTGTATCTGGACAACCTGCAGACCACCCGCAGCGACGAACCCAACGGTCGCCTGACGGTGTTGCCGTTGTCGAAGGTCTACGCGTTCAACCCGGTGCCTGCCGAGCTCAGCGCCGAACAGGCCAGGCACGTACTGGGCGCACAAGGTGCGTTGTGGTCCGAATACATCCCCTCGCGCTGGCATGTGGATCACGCGCTGTTCCCGCGCCTGTCGGCAGTGGCGGAAATGACCTGGTCACCGCAGGCGGCACGCAACTGGGACAGTTTTCTGACACGCATGCCGGCACAGCTGCAGCGCTACAAGGCACTGGGCATCGATTACAGCGACGGCGCCTTCGCCGCCGATATCGCCCTGGAAGACGGCCCCAACCCGGTGCTTGCCGGCGGCCCGGCCAAGGTGACGTTGGGCACGCAGACCGGCGCAGGCACACTGCATTACACCGTCGACGGCAGCGACCCCACCCCGGCATCGCCGCGCTATGAGGCGCCGTTGACGATCAGCCTGCCGACCACGGTCAAGGCCACCGCGTTCACCGCCGATGGCATACCGCTGGCCGCAGCGCGCAGCCGCACCTTCGACCGCGCCTCGCTGTTGCGCGTGGACACGCAAGGCCTGCGCGATTGCGTGGCACAGGGCGCGCTCGGCCTGCGCCTGCCATTGCTGCCGGAAATGACCGGCGCCGCGACGCCGGTCTACAACGTCGATCTGTTCCATGCCTGCCGGCTGTATCCGCAGGCACGACTGGATGGCGTCGGCGCGATCCGGATCGAGGCCGCGCGCCTGCCCAACAACTTCGGTCTGGCGCACGAGCAATCCAAGGTGGTGCAGTACCCGGCCAAGACCCGCGGCGGCGAGCTGGAAGTACGCCAGGGCTGCGACGGCGAACTGATCGCCAGCGTGCAACTCCCCAGGAGCGACACCCTGGGCGAACAGTTCACCCTGGAAACCCCGCTGCCTGCACGCACCGGCATCCATGATCTCTGCCTGCGCTTCACCGCGCCGATTCGCGGCCCGTTGTATGCCATCGGCGCCGTCCAACTGATTGAAACCACCGCGCAGGCGCCCCCCGCCGCCACGCGCTGACCCATCCAAGGAGACTCACCCATGCCCCTGCCGCACCGCACTGCCCCCGCACTGTCACCGCTCACACCCGCCCGTCTCGGGCTTGCCCTGACCTTTGCACTTTCGCAGGCCTGGGCGGCACCGCCTACGGCAGTGAACCTGGACAGCGGCTGGCAGGTGCGTCTGGTGCCGGGGCAGGAACAGGCCAAGACCTATCCCAAGGCCGCCAGCTGGATGCCGGCGCAGGTGCCGGGCGTGGTGCAGACCGACCTGATCGCCGCCAAGGTGGTGCCCGACCCGTTCCTGCGCGACAACGAGGGCAAGATCCAGTGGGCCGGCTTGAGCGACTGGCAGTACCAGACCCGCTTCAACGTGGATGCGGCCACGCTCAAGCGCGAGCACGTGGAGCTGGTGTTCGATGGCCTGGACACACTGGCCGAGGTCACCCTCAACGGCAAGCCGCTGCTGAGTGCCGACAACATGTTCCGGCAGTGGCGGGTGGACGCCAAGCCGCTGCTCAAGCGCGGCGACAATGTGCTGGAAATCAAGTTCCTTTCGCCGATCAAGAAGATCCAGCCGTGGCTGGCCAAGCAGCCGTATGCGCTGCCGGGCGCCTACGATTCGGCGTTCGGCGATGAGCCCGATGGCCGCCACAGCTCCACCTACGTGCGCAAGGCGCCGTATAGCTACGGCTGGGACTGGGGCCCGCGCATGGTCAATGCCGGCATCTGGAAGGATGTGCGCGTGGAAGCCTGGGATGCGCTGCGCGTGGACGGCCTGCATATCGCCCAGCAACGCGTCGACGCGGATGCTGCGCAATTGCAGGCGCAGCTGGAACTGCAGGCCGGCCGCAGCGGGCCGGTGCAGGTGACCCTGGATGTGCTGGGCCCGGATGGGCAAAAAATCGGCCAGTTCACCCAGGACGCGGTGGTCGACCCGGGCAAGAACCGCATCGACCTGGCGGTACGCATCGCCAAGCCCAAACGCTGGTTCCCGGCCGGCTACGGCGCGCAGGACCGCTACACCTTCGTGGCCAGCGTACGCGACGCCGATGGCGACAGCCAGCAGATCAAGCGCGTCACCGGCCTGCGTTCGGTGGAGCTGCGCCGCGAAAAGGACACCTGGGGCAAGAGCATGGAGATCGTGATCAACGGCATCCCGATCTTCGCCAAGGGCGCCAACCTGATTCCGCTGGATGCGTTCCCCTCGCGAGTCAGCCAGGAGCGCATGCGCAGCACCTTGCAGGATGCGCGCGACGCCAACATGAACATGCTGCGCATGTGGGGCGGCGGGCATTACCAGGACGACCACTTCTACGAGGTGGCCGACGAGCTGGGCATCATGATCTGGCAGGATTTCATGTTCGGTGGCGCGGTGCCTCCGTATGACGTGGAGTTCCGCGAGAACACGCGACAGGAGGCGATCGAACAGGTCAAACGCCTGCGTGATCACCCCAGCATCGTGTTGTGGTGCGGCAATAACGAGGTGCAGACCGGCTGGGAAAACTGGGGCGACCGGGTCAAGTTCAAGCAATCGCTGGACCCGGAAGAACGCACCCGCGTCGAACGCGGCATGACCACCCTGTTCGGCACCGTGTTCCGCGAAGTGGTGGCCACCTACGATAGCGACGTGCCGTACTGGGCCACCTCGCCGGGTACCGACTTCGACGGCGGTGCCGACCAGACCAACGATGGCGATATGCACTATTGGAAAGTGTGGGGCGGCCCCGCGCTGCCGGTGACCGAATACCTCAACGTCACCCCGCGCTTCATGTCCGAGTACGGCCTGCAGTCGTTCCCGGACATGCGCACCGTGCGCGTGTTTGCCGATGCGGCCGACATGGATCCGGAATCGCCGGTGATGCGCGCGCACCAGAAGTTCGACAAGGGCAATGGCAACAAGCGGCTGATGCTGTACATCCGCCGCGAATTCGGCGAGCCCAAGGATTTCGAAAGCTTCGTCTACCTGAGCCAGCTGATGCAGGCCGAAGGCATCAACCTGGCCGCCTCGCACCTGCGCGCCTCGCGTCCGCAGTCGATGGGCTCGCTGTACTGGCAGCTCAACGATGTCTGGCCGGGCGCGTCGTGGTCCAGCGTGGATTACTACGGCCGCTGGAAAGCACTGCAGTACCATGCGCGCCGCTTCTATGCGCCGGAACTGATCGCCGCATTGCGCAACGACAAGGGCCAGACCCAGGTCTCGCTGATCTCCGATCGCACCACCGCCTTGAATGCACGCTGGCGCATGCGGGTGATGAGCATGGACGGCAAGGTGCTGAGCAAGCGCGAGCAGAAGACTACGGTCAAGCCGCTGAGCAGCCTGCAGGTGGGCAACTTCAGCGATGCGCAATTGCTGGGCAAGGCCGACCCCAAGCGCAGCTATGCGGTGTTCGAGTTGCTGGAGGGCGACACGCTGCTGTCGCGTGAAGTGGTGTTCTTCGCACCGGCCAAGCAGCTCGCACTGCCAACTGCGAAGGTCGACAGCCAATGGCGCGCCGATGGCGATGGCTATGCGCTGACCCTGACCAGCAACACGCTGGCGCGCGAGGTGTGGCTGTCGTTCGGCGACCTGGAGGTGAAGGTGGCCGATAACGCCTTCGACCTGCTGCCGGGCGAACCGCTGACGCTGCACGTGTCCAGCAAGCTGCCGATGGCGCAGGTGCAGTCTGCGTTGCAGGTACGCGATTTGGGATCGACGCTGGCCGGCGCTCCGCCGGAGCCGCCGGAGGCAGCGGCGACGAAATGAGCTCCGGGACGGCCCTCATCCGCCCTGCGGGCACCTTCTCCCGCCAGGCGGGAGAAGGACTCGGTATCCGCTCAAGCGTGCCCTTTCCCACATGCATGGCCGTCCCCTCACACGCATGACCACGCCCGCGTTGGGTGTCCTTCTCCCGCTGGCGGGAGAAGGTGCCCCGCAGGGGCGGATGAGGGGCCGCCGCAGTACCAGCAACAACCATTACACCAATGGCGCGCATGACACCGCCGCGCCGGAACCCAAGCTCGCCGCAGCCGCAGCCGCTGCGGCAACACCAGAACAACGCCTGGCGGATCTTTCCGCTGCGCAGGAGTGAATCGATGTCATCCGTGTTTGTCACGCGTCTTGCCCTGGCACTGAGCCTGAGCCTTGGCCTGCCCTGTATCGCCCTCGCCGCGCCTGCCGACCGCAGCGGCACGCCCGAACAGCGCGCCGCCGCGCTGGTGGCGCAGATGAGCCGCGAGGAAAAGGTCGCCCAGGCGATGAACGATGCGCCGGCGATTCCGCGCCTGGGCATCCCCGCCTACGAATGGTGGAGCGAGGGCCTGCACGGGATCGCACGCAATGGCTACGCCACGGTGTTTCCGCAGGCGATCGGCCTGGCCGCCAGCTGGAATACGACGCTGATGCAGCAGGTGGGCACGGTGGTGTCCACCGAGGCGCGCGCCAAGTTCAATCTGGCCGGCGCCCCAGGCAAGGACCACAAACGCTACGCGGGCCTGACCATCTGGTCGCCCAACATCAACATCTTCCGCGATCCGCGCTGGGGCCGTGGCATGGAAACCTACGGCGAGGATCCTTTCCTCACCGGGCAATTGGCAGTGGGCTTCATTCGCGGCCTGCAGGGCGACGATCTCGATCACCCGCGCACTATCGCCACGCCCAAGCACATCGCCGTGCACAGCGGCCCGGAACCGGGCCGGCACGGTTTCGATGTGGATGTGTCGCCACGCGATGTGGAAGCGACCTATACGCCGGCCTTCCGCGCGGCGCTGGTCGATGGACAGGCCTGGTCGGTGATGTGCGCGTATAACTCGCTGCATGGCACACCGGCCTGCGCGGCCGACTGGTTGCTCAATGGCCGCGTACGTGGCGACTGGGGCTTCAAGGGCTTTGTGGTGTCCGACTGCGATGCGGTGGACGACATGACCCAGTTCCACTACTTCCGCCCGGACAATGCAGGCTCGTCGGCCGCCGCACTCAAGGCCGGTCACGATCTCAATTGCGGGCATGCCTATCGCGACCTCGACACAGCGATCGAGCGCGGCGAAGTGGACGAAGCCTTGCTCGACCAATCGCTGGTACGCCTGTTTGCCGCGCGCTATCGGTTGGGCGAACTCGCAGCACCGCGCAAGGACCCGTATGCGCGCCTGGGCGCCAAGGACATCGACAACAACGCCAACCGCGCACTCGCGTTGCAGGCCGCTGCCGAATCGATCGTGCTGCTGAAGAACAACGCCGATACCCTGCCGTTGAAAGCCGGCATCAAGCTGGCGGTGATCGGCCCCAATGCCGATGCCCTGGCCGCACTGGAAGCCAACTATCAGGGCACCTCCTCCGCACCGATCACCCCGCTGCTCGGCCTGCGCCAGCACTTCGGTGCGCAGCAGGTGCGCTACGCGCAAGGCGCGCCGCTGGCCGCCGGCGTGCCGGGCATGATTCCGGAAACCGCCCTGCGCAGCGACGGCAAGCCGGGATTGCGTGGCGAATATTTCGACAATGTCGACATGACCGGCAGCCCGGCGGTGGTACGCCAGGACCGCACCGTCAGCTTCAACTGGGATCAGGTCAGCCCGGCCAAGGGCGTACCGGCCGATCGCTACGCAGTGCGCTGGAGCGGCGAACTGCTGCCGCCGGGCGCGGGCGATTACACGTTGGCGGTGCGCGTGGCGCGCTGCTTCGACTGCACCGGGCATGACCCGGTGCGGCTGTATATCGACGACAAGCTGGTGGTTGCCGGCAATGCCGAAGACAAGCACGTGCCGGCCGGCATGCACAACGCCGATGGCCGAAGTGTGGAAACCGTGCTGCATTTCGACGACACCCGCCCGCGCAAGATCCGCCTGGAAATGGAACATCGCGGCCAGGACCAGGGCCTGCGCCTGGAATGGCTGGCACCGGCCGCCGCACAACTGGCCGAAGCCGAACAGGCAGTGGCGCAGTCCGATGCGGTGGTGGCCTTCGTCGGCCTGTCGCCGGATGTGGAAGGCGAGGAACTGCGCATCGACGTGCCCGGCTTCGATGGCGGCGACCGCAACGACATCGCCCTGCCCGCCCCGCAACAAGCCCTGCTGGAACGCGCCAAGGCCTCCGGCAAGCCGCTGGTGGTGGTGTTGATGAGCGGCAGCGCGGTGGCGTTGAACTGGGCCAAGGCCAACGCCGACGCCATCGTGGCGGCGTGGTATCCGGGCCAGTCCGGCGGCACCGCGATCGCGCGCGCACTGGCGGGCGAGGACAACCCCGGCGGGCGTCTGCCGGTCACGTTCTACCGCTCCACCAAGGACCTGCCCCCGTATGTCAGCTACGACATGAAGGGCCGTACCTATCGCTACTTCAAGGGCGACCCGCTGTTCCCGTTCGGCTATGGGCTGAGCTACACCAGCTTCGCCTACGACGCACCGCGCCTGTCCACCACCACGCTGCAAGCCGGCAGCACGCTGCAGGTGACAACCACGGTACGCAACACCGGCAGCCGCGCCGGCGATGAAGTGGCGCAGGTGTATCTGCAGTACCCGGACCGGCCGCAATCCCCCTTGCGCAGCCTGGTCGGCTTCCAGCGCGTGCATCTGAAACCGGGCGAACAGCGCACGCTAAACTTCACCCTGGATGCGCGCGCCCTGAGCGATGTGGACCGTACCGGACAGCGTGCGGTGGAAGCGGGCGACTACACGCTGTTTGTCGGCGGTGGTCAGCCGGGAACCGGCGTGGTTGGTGCAGCGGCAGCGTTTTCGATTTCGGGACGTTCGCCGTTGCCGAAGTAAAGCGTTCGCACACCTGCTGCACAACAGGCGTCGGCTGTCGTGGCCGGCGCCTGTTGCTCAATGCACGTGTTGCAGCGCATCGCAGAACGCCTGGATTGCGTCTGCGCAATGGCCAATTGGTGATCTATCTGCAAGCACCACGATGATGTCCGCACATACTTCACACGTGCTTGACAGACATTCAAACGGGGTCTATCACTGACCGAGGTCGGCACCACGCGCCATCGGCGAGACGACCGACTCACCTTGACGGCAACAACGTTTCCACGCAGTACCTGCACCGGGAGATGGTTGAATGCAGCATCGTCGTATCGACCAGCGCCTGGGTGTTGCCGATCGTGCAGTGCATCGCACGCACGCCTGCTGCGCTGCTGTCACGCTGGTGCAGCCGTCATGACCAAGCACTACAAACTGAGCGCCATGCGCTCGCGCTCGAAGTGCATCGCCGGCTACTCGCCGCCACGCCACTGACGCCTGCACCGCTGTAACAGCTGGCAGACGCTCCGGCGCCAACCCCGTTCGGTCTTTCGCACACGCTTCCGTTGCGTGCCGTGCGTTGCCGTGCGCGCACACCGCCGTGCAGAGCGTCTGCCCTAGAGCAAGGCATCGGAAGGCGTTGCCATCGGCAACGTTGCCCAGCATCTGGCGAGGTGGCATGTGCACAAGCATGAGCGTTTGACCCGCAAGCGATTGATCGTGGCGATCCTGGCCGTGACCGGCATGACCTCGGCGGCCTGCGCCGTGGCCGGCACGGTAGAGGGAACCCTCAAGGAGCGCGGCAGCGGCAAGCCGGCCGCCAACGCAAAGGTGCGCATCGCAGGCACCGCATACAGCGCGGTGGCCGATGCGCGCGGGCACTTCGTCATCCGCGACGTGCCGGCCGGGCAGTACGCACTGGCGCTGGACTACCCGGGCTTCGGCGCCGCAGACACCCGCATCCAGGTTGATGGCAGCGGCACTGCCGCGGTGGACGTCGCACTGGACGAGGTCAAGCAACTCAAGGCGGTCAGCGTGGTGCGCAACCGCTACGATGCCAGCGATCTCAAGATCAATGCGGCCAACACCGTCGATGTGCTGTCGGCCAACGACCTGCAGCGCACCGCCGTGCACAACGTGGCCGAAGCGTTGGGCCTGATCGCCGGCATCAACATCACCAGCACCGGCTCGGGCTACTTCGGCGGCATCGACGGTGCAGCGCGCGGCGAAGGCATGTTCGCCTCGGTGCGTGGGCTGCCGTCCGAATACAACGTCAACATGATCGACGGCGTCACCGTGGCACAAGGCATGCCGTACAGCCGCAGCGTGCAACTGAGCCTGTTGCCGCCCACCGGCCTGCAGACCATCGTCGCCAACAAGACCTCCACCGCCGACATGGACGGCGATGCGATCGGCGGCACGCTGGATTTCCGCACACCCACCGCCTACGACTTCAAGGACATCACCAGCGGTAGCGTCACCGGCAGCGGGCGGCTGGAAAGCCGTGCGCGTGATTACGGCGGCGATGGCCTGGGCGGTGGATTCGGCGGCGAATTCCAGCACAAGTTCGGTGAGGCGCAACAGTTCGGCGTGTATGCCAGCGCCTACTACGACTACCGCACCACCACCAACAGCGAGGTGGCCGCGGCCACCAGCGCGCTCAACGATGGGTCGTGGGAATATCTGAATACCGATGCCGAAGGCGGAAACGCGGCAGGTTTGGATCCGCAACACAACCTCACCAGCACCGGCATGAACGTCGGCATCGCTGCCGGCTGGGAGCGTCGCTACGGCGGCAATGCCTCGTTCGACTGGCATGTGGACGACAGCCTGTCGCTGTATGCGCGCATGACCTACGCCTATGCCAAGACCGATCAAGGCACCACCTTCGTGCAGCTGTTGCCGCAGGATGTGAGCTATGTGCCGACCGGCACAGCCGGCGCTTTCACACCGAATATCGGCCGCATCGCGGCGCGGTTCTGGTACGAAACCAATCCGGAGGTCGCCGACCTGGCCACCTTTCAGATCGGTGCAAAAAAGATTGTGGGTGGCTGGACCTTCATGCCCAACGTGTTCTACAGCTTCGGCGACAACGACCGCCCCGACCATGTCGAAATCGACGGGCGAGAGGACAAGTTCACCCAGGACAACTACGCCTATTCCGGCAACACCTTGGTGCGCTACGGCGGCGGTGCATTCCCGTATCCGCAACTCACACCTGCACTGCAGGCGCAGGTCAACAACATCCCGGCGTTGTATGCCAGCAGCTATGGCGAGCTGACCAAGATCTATTCCGGCCAGAAGAAAGGCGGCGCGCGTTTCGATACCCGCTACGACTTTGCCGATGGCGCGCTGCGCTCGCTGCAGTTCGGGGTGAAGTACAGCAGGAGCCGTCGCAGCTTCAGCAATCGCGACTGGTATACCGGCGGCGTGGATGGCACCACCACGCTCGGCGATCTGGGCATCTTCACCGGCACCTACGCATCGATCTTTCCCGGCAAATATGACTGGAACACGCCGCGCGTGAGCGAAGCGGCAGTGGCCGGCGTGATTGCGCAACACCTCACCGACGACGATCTGGATACCTGCGGCAGCGCGTTCTACGTCAACAACTTCAACTGCAACACCATGCGCGGCACCGAGGCGGTGAGCGCGGCCTATGCCAGCGCCACCTTCACCATCGGCAACCTGGATATCGTGCCGGGCGTGCGCCTGGAGCATACCGCCATCGACAACACGTTCTGGGTGACCCCGGTGGATGCGGACGGCAACCAGGTGGTCGGCAACTTCGCCCATAACAGCACCACCTACAACGAGCCGCTGCCCAGCGTGTTCCTGACCTGGCGGCCGGACCTGCGCACTGCCTACCGCGCCTCGCTGTGGACCAGCTACACCCGCCCGGCATTCGTGCAGTTGGGCGGCGGCAGCCAGATCGGCATCTCCAACGGCGTCACCACGATCACCCAAGGCAACCCCGACCTGAAGCCGATCGAATCGACCAACCTGGATCTGTCCGGCGAGTGGTCCACCGAGCGCGGCGGCTTCTTCTCGCTGGCGGGCTTCTACAAGCAGTTGCGCAACTACATCTACGATGCCGGCTCGGCCCAGGCCAACGGCAACACCACCGGCAGCGGCACGGTGCTGTACCACATGCCCACCAATGGCGGCGACGGCAAGATCTACGGTGTGGAACTCAGCGCGCGGCAGAAGTTCCAGGACCTGCCCGCGCCCTTCGACGGCCTGGGCATCAGTGCCAACGCCACCCGCCAGCATGCGCGCGCCGACCTGGGCCTTGCTGGCTTCGACAACGAACACATGCAATCGGCGCCGTCGGCGATGGCCAACCTGGAGTTGTTCTACGAGCACAACGGGTTCTCGTTGAACCTGAGCTACCACTTCAGCAGTTCGTACCTGCTGGGCTACGACTTCCTGCATGAAGGCGCGCCCTGGAACGACCTGTGGGCACGCCCGACCCGGCGCGTGGATCTGCACACCGGCTACCGCTTCGACAATGGCGTGAGCATGGACCTGTCGATCTCCAACCTGACCAAGGAATACAGCTACTGGGCGCATGTGGGCCGCAACAACCTGGCGATCTCCGACATCGTCGATGCCGGCAGCACCGCCTTGCTGACGGTCAAGTACGCCTTCTAGCGCACCGGCATGCAGCGCCGCGCACCACCAGCACGCGGCGCGTTGCAACGCGGCTGGTTCCTTCCCCTGGCTGGAGACACCATGAAGCGCAGGACCTTGTGCACGTTCGGCCTGCTCGCCCCGTTCGGGCTGGCGGCATCGCCGCAGCCGCAGCCGTCGCTGCACGCACCGCAACCGGATGGGCAGGCGCATGCATTCGGATTCGCGCAGGGGCACTTCACCCTGGATGGGCAGCCCTGGCAGCTGCGTAGCGGCGAAATGCATCCGCTGCGCATCGCGCGCGCCGATTGGCTGCACCGCATCCGCATGGCCAAGGCGATGGGCCTGAATACCATCGCGTTGTATCTGATGTGGAATGCGCTGGAACGCGAACCGGGGCAGTTCGATCTGGATACCGGCGAGCGCGACTTCGTCGCCTTCATCCGGCTGTGCCAGCAGGAAGGCATGTGGGTGTACCTGCGCCCCGGTCCCTATGTGTGCGCGGAATGGACGCTGGGCGGGCTGCCGCCGTACCTGCTGCGCGAGCCGGGCATGCGCCTGCGCGACCGGACCGACGCGCGCTACATGGCTGCGGTGCAGCGCTACATCGATGCGGTGGCGCCGCGGATCGCACCGCTGATGGCCAGTGCCGGCGGCCCGGTGCTGATGCTGCAGATCGAAAACGAATACAACATGCACGGCGCCGATGCGGGCTACCTGCGGGCTTTGGCTGCACTGTGGCGCACGCACGGCATCGATGGCCCGTTCTCGTTGGCCGAAGGCATGAAGGATCTGCGCCGACGCAAGGCCTATCTTCCCGGTGCCGCGCTGGGACTGGATGGCGCCGATCTCGCTGAACTGCAGGAAGCAAAACAGATCGCAGGCAATGCGCCGGTGTGGGTGGCCGAAGGCTATCCTGGCTGGTTGACGCATTGGGGCGAAGAGGCCTTCGCGCAGCGCGACTACGCGCCGATGCTGCAGCAACTGATGGCCGCCGGTGGCTCGTTCAATCTCTATGTGGTGCACGGCGGCAGCAATTTCGGATTGAGCGCCGGTGCCAATGCCGAAGACGATGGTTCGCAGTTCCAGCCCGCGCTGACCAGCTACGACTACAGCGCCCCGATCGACGAAGGCGGGCGCGCCACGCCTGCGTACCTGACGCTGCGAAACATCATCGCGACGCATACCGGCAGCGCGCTGCCGGCGCTGCCGGCGCCGCCACCGCGCGCGCGTTTTGCGCCGGTCATGGCGCAGCCGATCGCCGCGCTGTGGGACAACCTCAGCACCGGGCCGCTGCAGGTCGCACGCCCGACCGACAACCAGACCCTGCTCCGGCAGAACCTGGGTCTGGTGGTGTACCGGCGCCGCATCGCGGCCGGTACGCATCTGCAACTGGGGCGAGTGCACGACTACGCGAGCGTGCAACTCGACGGTCGCGAGATCGGCCATGTCTCGCGCATGCAGCACGCACGCCTCAACAGCGATCCGCAGCTGACCTTGCCGGACGTCACCTCCACCGAGCGAGTGCTGGAGGTGCTGGTGGACAGCTTCGGCCATATCAACTTCGGCCCGGCGCTGGGCGATGCAAAAGGCCTGCTTGGTCCGGTGCACCTCGATGGCAGGGAACTGCGCGACTGGCAGGTGCAGGGCATGGCGCTGGACGGCGATGCGCCGCCCACGCTGCGGGCCTTGCAAGGTCTCCCCACCCGGCCTGGCCTGTTCTTCGCAACCGAAATCACCCTGGACACGGTCGGCGACATCCACGTGGACATGCGTCAGTGGCGCAAGGGCTATCTGTGGATCAACGGCAGGCTGCTCGGGCGCTACTGGGAAATCGGCCCGCAGCGCTGCCTGCATTGCCCGGGCGCCTGGTTGCGGCCCGGCCGCAACGCGGTGCTGGTGCTGGATCTGCATCAACTGCAGCCCGCCGCCATCCACTGTGCCGACGGGCTGACCGCCTCGGTCAAACGCAGCAACGACGTATCGCTCGCGCATGCGGAGCGCTGCGCATGTTGAGCGCCCCCATCGCACCTTCACCGGCCACGCTCGTCGCTGCGCCACCGCGCACGCTCGGAGTCTGGAGCGCGCTGTCGGCGAACCTGCTCAACATGATCGGCATCGGCCCGTTCATCACCATCCCGTTGGCGTTGTCGGCGCTGGCCGGGCCGGCGGTGTTGCTGGGCTGGGTCGCCGGCGCGCTGCTGTGCGTGTGCGATGGATTGGTGTGGGCCGAACTGGGCGCGGCGATTCCGCGCTCCGGCGGGCCGTATCACTACCTGCGCGAGGCCTACGGGCGCGAACGCTGGGGGCGGCTGTTCGGTTTTCTATACCTGTGGCAGACACTGTTGACCGCGCCACTGTCGGTTGGCTCGGCAGCGGTGGGCTGCGCGCAATACCTGGCTTTCCTGATGCCGGGACTGAGCCAGAGCCGGCTCACGGCGATCGCGATGGCGCTGTGCGCGTTCAACACCTTGCTGCTGTACCGCAAGGTGCGCTCGGTGCAGTTGCTGTCGTTGCTGGTCAGCGCGGTGGTCCTGGGCGCCTGCATGTGGATCATCGGCAGTGGCGTGCTGCATTTCGATGCCCGCATCGCCAACGCATTCTTGCACGCGCGCCCCGCCTCGCCGCATGGGTTCTGGCTGGGCTTCGGTGCGGTGGCGCTGATCGCGGTCTACGACTACGGCGGCTACAACAACGTGTGCATGCTCGGCGGCGAAATCCGCAAGCCGCGGCGCACGATTCCGCGCGCGGTGCTGCTCTCGATCCCGATCGTGGCGCTGCTGTACCTGGGCCTCAACATCACCCTGCTCGGGGTGCTGCCGTGGCAGCAGGCCGCGCACTCCAAGGCGGTGATGGCCGACTTCATGCAGGCCATCTACGGCCCGGCCGGCGCCACGGTGGCCGTGGCGCTGATCGCGCTGGCCGCGTGGGGCTCGGCGCTGGTGGTGCTGCTGGGCTACTCGCGGGTGCCGTACGCCGCCGCTGCGGCCGGGCAGTTCTTCGGCGTGTTCGCGCGGCTGCATCCGCGCGGCGGCTTCCCCACCGTGTCGCTGCTGTTCGTCGGCGCGACTTCCACGCTGGCCTGCCTGCTGTCGCTGGACGATCTGATCGCCACCTTGATGATCATCCAGATCCTGTTCCAGTTTCTGGCGCAATGCCTGGCGGTGGTGCTGCTGCGTCGCAAGCGGCGCAGGCGAGCGTTTGCGATGCCGCTGTATCCGTGGCCGCTGCTGATCAGCGTGTTCGGCTGGATCTATCTGCTGGCGACCAGCCCGGGGCGACGCGTGCTCGCCGCGGTGCTGGCGCTGTGCGTGGGTAGCGCGGTGTATCTGCTGCAGGCACGGAGGGAGCGCGCATGGCCGTTCCAGCTGCAATGAGCGCAGCGCAGATCGCGGTAGTCGGCGAGGTCTACCTGGACCACATCTTCAGCGGCTTCGCACGCTGGCCGGCGCCTGGCGAAGAAGCGCTCGCGCAGCACTACCGGCGCGAACTCGGCGGCGGCACGCTCATCACCGCCTGCGCGCTGGCGCAGCTGGGCTGCAACGTGCGCGTGATCGGCGCGATCGGTGCGCAGGACCGTGCGCTGTTCGCGCACCGCCTGGGCGACTTCGGCGTTTCGGCCGACGGGCTGATCGACTCGCCCGTCGGCACCGGCGTGACCACCAGCGTCTCGCTGCAGGACGACCGTTCGTTCTTTACCTATGCCGGCGCCAATGCCGACCTGGGTGGGTTGCTGCTGCGCGACGACGCCATCGCTGCAATGTGTGCGGCCACGCATGTGCACTTCGCACTGCCGCTGCCGGCCACGGTCGCGCGCAGCTTGCTGCCGCAGCTGGCGCGCGCCGGCTGCAGCACTTCGCTGGATGTCGGCTTCAGCCCGCAGTGGCTCGCCGACCCGGACAACCGCGCCACCTGTCGCGCGGTGACCTGGTTCCTGCCCAACCAGAAGGAAGCCGCGCTGATGGGCTGCGGCGACAGCGTCGACGCCTGCGTGGCCTGGGCGCAGGCGCAGGGCCTGCGCGAGGTCGTGGTCAAACACGGTGCTGCCGGCGCGATGGTCGTCGATACCGCCGGCGGCCGTTCGATTCCCGCGCCCCAGGTGCAACTGCGCGACAGCACCGGCGCCGGCGATGCCTTCGATGCCGGCTTCATCGCCGCGCGCCTGCACGGGCTGTCGCTGGACGCTGCCGCCCGGCAGGGCTGCCGATGCGGTGCGGCGTGCTGCAGCGCGCTGGGTGCGCTGGACGGCCTGGCTTCCCTGCCTCCCCTTTTCTCCCCCCCTGAGGACATTCCATGAGCAGTTCTGTCGACAATCGCAAGCTGACCCTGATCGGCGGCGGCGGCGTGCGCACGCCGTTGGTGGTGTACGGCGTCAACGAAGCGGCCGAAGCGCTGGGCGCACGCGAGATCGTGCTGTACGACCCCGACCAGGAGCGCCTGGCATTGATGGTGGCGATGGGCCGCGCCATCGTGGCCGAGGCCGGCGGCAGCCTGCAGGTGCATGCGGCGCCCTCGCTGGAAGCGGCGATCGAAGGCGCGCATTTCGTGCTCAACAGCATCCGCGTCGGCGGTATCGCCCAGCGCGCCTCCGACGAGCAGACCATCATCGGCCATGGCTATTCCGGCCAGGAGACCACCGGCCCCGGCGGCGTGGCCAAGGCATTGCGCACGGTGCCGGTGGCGATCGAGCAGGCGCGCATGATCGAGCGGCTGAGTCCGGATGCGTGGCTGGTCAGCTTCACCAATCCGGCCGGGCTGATCACCCAGGCCATCACCGCACATACCCGCGCGCGGGTGGTCGGCATCTGCGACACCCCGGTGGAGCTGTTCCACAACATCGCCCGCGCGCTCGGCGAGCCGGCATCCGACGTGGAATGCGATTACGTCGGCCTCAACCACCTGGGCTGGATCCGTGCGGTGCGCCTGCGCGGGCAGGACATCATGGATCGCATCCTCGACGACGACGCCATCCTGCGTCAGCTCTATCTGGCGCCGCTGTTCGATGTCCAGATGCTGCGCGCCTTGCGGCTGATCCCCACCGAGTACCTGTACTTCTTCTACGAGCGGCGCCGCGCCCTGGACAACCAGCGCGCCAGCGGCGCCAGCCGCGGTGGCGAGATCGAGCGTCTCAACCGCAGCCTGATCGGCGACCTGGGCAGCCGCCTGCAGGCCGGCGACACCGCCGGCGCGGTGCAGACCTATGCCGCCTACCTGGCGCAGCGCTCCGGCTCGTACATGAAGCTGGAGGCCGAAGCCGGCTCGGCCTTCGCACCCGACATGGCGCCGCAGCCGGACCCGTTCCGCGCCAGCACCGGCTATCACCGCATCGCGGTGGACGTGATGAGCGCGCTGACCGGCGCGCGCCCGGGGCGGCATGTGGTCAACGTGCGCAACCGCGGCGCGATGGCCGAGCTGGCCGACGACGATGTGGTGGAAATCGCCGCAGACATCGACCGCGACCGCGTCGTGCCGATTCCTGCCGCGCCCCTGCCGGACGCGGTGCATGGCCTGGTGCGCGCGTTCAAGGCCTACGAACACGCCGCGATCGAGGCCGCGCTCAGCGGCAGCCATCGCGACGCCTGCAAGGCCATGCTGATCCACCCGGCGATCGGCGAGTGGAGCCCGTCGCAGCGCCTGCTGGACGCCTTGTTCGGGCACGAGCACGACGACGGCCACTGCGCGGGGCCGGCGCACTGGCGCGGGCATGCGGCTGGATGATGCACCCGGCACGCGGGCCGTCGGCGTGCCGGCACCACGCTAACGGCAGTGCCCGCTTCTGCAGCCGCCGTGCCACCTCCGTTGGCAAGCATCCGGCAGCGCCCGTCCCCCGAAATTGTGCGAGCGCACTATGCAGTTTCGACGCACACGTTGTATGGTCATCAGGAATTGGTCATGCATAGGTCTCATCGCCCAGGCTGCCGTCTTGCAGCCGCCAGCGCGGGGAGGACCATCGTGCGGATCGCAGGTTGAACCCATGGAGTCTTGAGGTCATGCATACCCGCCGCGACATTCTTCAGCTGCTCGGCGCCAGCGCCGGTGCCGGCCTGCTGGCCAGTGCCCTGCCTGCCTTCGCGGCTGCGCCCGCTGCCGGCGCCTCCACGGCCGCCGGTGCCTTCGTCAGCAAGCGCCCGCCCAAGGCGCAGCGTCGTTTCGTCAGCAAGGCGGTCGAGCAGCAGATCGTGCGGATCAAGGCACAGATCGCCGACCCCGAGCTGGCCTGGCTGTTCGAGAACTGCTACCCGAACACGCTGGATACCACGGTGGAAACCGGCACCCGCAACGGCAAGCCGGACACCTTCGTCATCACCGGCGACATCCATGCGATGTGGCTGCGCGACTCCTCCGCGCAGGTGCATCCGTACGTGCCGCTGGCCAGGCGCGACCCCGCGTTGCGACGCATGTTCCATGGCCTGATCCAGCGCCAGGCCGCGTGCATCCGGCTGGACCCGTATGCCAACGCCTTCCTGCCCGACGGCCAGACCCAGCGCCTGAAGTGGTCGCTCAACGACATCACCGAGATGAAGCCCGGCGTGGGCGAGCGCAAGTGGGAGGTGGATTCGCTGTGCTACCCGATCCGCATCGCGCACGAATACTGGCGCGCCACCGGCGATGCCGCACCGTTCGACGACGACTGGCGCGCGGCGATGCACGTGGTGGTCAAGACCTTCCGCGAGCAGCAGCGCAAGGACAACCGTGGTCCGTACGTGTTCCAGCGTCCCTCCCCGCTAGCCACCGAAACCCTGGTACTGGAGGGCTACGGCCAGCCGACCAGACCCAACGGCATGATCCACTCGATGTTCCGTCCCTCCGACGACGCCTGCGTGTTTCCGCTGTTCGTGCCGGCCAACCTGTTTGCGGTGACCTCGCTACGCCAATTGGCAACGATGAGCACCGCACTGCATCGCGATGCCGCGTTTGCCGCCGAGTGCACAGCCCTGGCCGATGAGGTGGACACCGCCACGCGCCAGTTCGGCCAACTGCGCGACAGCGACGGCCAGGCGTACTGGGCATTCGAAGTGGACGGCTTCGGCAACCAGTTGTTCATCGACGATGCCAACGCCCCCGGCCTGCTCAGTCTGGCCTACCTGGGTTGCTGCGACCGGCGCGACCCGGTGTTCCTGCGCACCCGCCAGCTCGCCTGGAGCGAACGCAACCCGTATTTTTCGCGCGGCAAGGCGGCCGAAGGCGTGGGCAGCCCGCATAGCGGCATGGGCACCATCTGGCCGATGTCCATCGTGCAATACGCGTTGGTCAGCGACGACGATGCGCAGCTGCGCCAATGCCTGCAGTGGCTCAAGACCACCCACGCCGGCACCGGCTTCATGCACGAGGCGTTCGACAAGGACACCCCGGGCACCTTCACCCGCGACTGGTTCGCCTGGGCCAACACCTTGTTCGGCGAACTGATCATCGACCTGCACCAACGCAAACCCCAGTTGCTGCGCAGCGCCTGATTCCCCACCGGAAGGGCACAGCGTTCGACGCTTCCCTTCTCCCGCCGGGAGAAGGTGCCCGAAGGGCGGATGAGGGTGCCCCGGCATCGGCCCGCACATTCAGAGACCACACACATGGCAACACGACGCGGTTTTCTCCAAGGCGCCATCGCAGCGGCATTGTTCGGCAGCGTTGGCCTGCCCGGCGCAGCCCGCGCACGCGCCGGCAACTACGCGCTGCCGGCCGATGCGCGCGTGCGCGCCGACCTCACCCGTCACGTGGACGTCTTCATCGGCACCGGCGGCCATGGCCACACCTTCCCCGGCGCGACCTTGCCGTTCGGCATGGTGCAGCTGAGCCCGGACACCTATAACGCGGTATGGGACTCGTGCTCGGGCTACCACGAATCCGACGGTTCGATCATGGGCTTCTCGCACACCCATCTGTCCGGCACCGGCATCGGCGACATGCTGGACTTTCTACTGGTGCCCGCCACCGGCGAGGTGAAGCTGGTGCCCGGCCCACTGGACGACCCGGATGCCGGTTACCGCTCGCGCTACGACCACAGCGACGAAGCCGCCTCGCCGGGCTATTACCGCGTGCGGCTCAAGGACAGCGGCGTGCATGCCGAACTCACCGCCACTGCGCGTGCAGGCCTGCATCGCTATCACTTCCCCAAGGGCAAACCGGCGCACGTACTGCTGGACCTGTGCCACGGCATGCAGGACAAACCCGGCATCCCCACCCGCGTCAGCGATGCGCAGCTGCGTGTGGTCGACGAGCGCACCCTCACCGGTGGCCGGCGCGTCTACCAATGGGCGCAGGGCCGCTACATCTATTTCGCCCTGCGGCTGTCGCGGCCGTTCAAACAGGTGCAGCTGTACAACGAAGACCAGCCGCTGGCCGCCGGCACGCGCAGCGCCGATGGCGTGCATCTGAAGGCCGCACTGCACTTCCCCGATGCCTCCGATGCGCCACTGCTGATCAAGGTCGGCATCTCCGCCGTCAGCGCCGACAATGCACTGGCCAACCTCGACGCCGAGCTGCCGGACTTCGACTTTTCCCGCGTGCATGCGCAAGCGGTGGCCGCCTGGGAGAAGGAGCTGGCACGTGTGCGCATCGACAGCGATAACGACGCGCAACGCCGCATCTTCTACACCGGCCTGTATCACAGCCTGCTGGCGCCCACGCTGTTCAGCGACGTGGACAACCGTTACCGCGGCATGGACCTGCAGATCCACACCGCACCCAAGGGCTACAACAACTACAGCACCTACTCGTTGTGGGACACCTACCGCGCCGCGCATCCGCTGCTCACCCTGGTACAACCCGAGCGCGTTCCCGACCTGGTGCAGTGCCTGGTCCGCGGCGCCAACGAATGCCCGGACGGCGTGGGCATCTGGCCGCTGCAAGGCGTGGAGACCGGCTGCATGATCGGCTACCACTCCGCCGTCGTGCTGGCCGAAGCGCACGCCAAGGGCTTTAACGGAATCGACTACGCCGCGGCGTGGCCGGCCTACCGCAAACGTGCGATGGACGACACCACGCACGGCCTGGCGTACTACCGCAAGCTTGGCTACATCCCCGCCGACAAGGTGGACGAAGCGGTCAGCCGCACCCTCGAATACGCCTATGACGACTGGGCCTGCGCGCACCTGGCGCAGGCTGCCGGCGCAACCGACGATGCACGCGCGCTGCGCGCACGCTCGCGCAACTACCGCAATGTCTTCAACCGCGACAGCGGCTTCGTGCAGGCGCGCCTGGAAGATGGCAGCTGGGCCAAACCATTCGACCCGCGCGGCATGGGCCACATCGCCAAATGGCGCGACTTCACCGAATCCAACGCCTGGCAGGCCACCTTCCTCAACCAGCACGACCTGTACGGTTACATGGATTTGTACGGCGGCCGAGACGGTTTCGTCGCCAAGCTGGACGAACTGTTTTCCACCAGCTCCGAACTGCCGGCCGATGCGCCACCGGATATCGACGGCCTGGTCGGCCAGTACGCGCATGGCAACGAGCCCAGCCATCATGTGGCCTATCTGTTCGCCTACGCCGGCCAGCCGTACAAGACTCAGGCGATGGTGCGCCGCTTGCTGCGCGAGCAATACCATGACGCGCGTAATGGCCTGTCCGGCAACGAAGACTGCGGGCAGATGAGCGCGTGGTTCGTGCTCAGCGCGCTGGGCCTGTATGCGGTGGACCCGGTCAGCGGCAACTACGTGCTCGGCAGCCCATTGTTCGAGCGCGCCACGCTGGACGTGGGCAACGGCCGCACACTGCGCATCGTGACCAAGGACAACAGCGCGCAGAACGTCTATGTGCAGTCGCTGACCTTCAACGGCAAATCGCTCACCCGCGCCTGGCTACGTCACACCGAGCTGGCTGCCGGCGGCACGCTGGAATTTGCGATGGGACCCAAGCCGAACCCGGCCTTCGGCGCAGACAAGAAGGATCTGCCACCGTCGTTCGCGTAATGCCGGTACGTCGCTTGCGCGAGCGGCGCGTTCGCTTCTTGCTGCGCGAATGGGGAACGTCCTTCCCCGCTCACGCAAAAACAAGGATCGCTTGTTTATTCGCGAGTGGAAGTTGCTTTCTGATTCCGCAGGCGGGGATTGCTCTTCCCTTCTCCCGCAAGCGGGCGTTGCTCTTCCTTCTTCGCAAGCTGATAGCCCTTCCTTCTCCCACAAGCGGGTATTGCTCTTCCCTTCTCCCGCAAGCGGGAGAAGGTGCCCGCAGGGCGGATGAGGGCAGAACGCAAACACGGCCGCCTGCCGTCCACCCGCACCACCGGCCCCACCTACATCGAGACCTCCATGCTGCGTACCACTCTTGCCCCCCTGGTTCTGGCCCTGGCGCTCGCGCTGCCCGCCTCCGCTGCTACGCCCGAGTCCTGGCCCGCCTTCGGCACCCAGGGCACGCAGTTCGTGCGCGACGGCAAGCCGTATCAGATCCTCTCCGGCGCCATCCATTTCCAGCGCATTCCACGCGCTTACTGGAAGGACCGCCTGCAAAAAGCGCGCGCACTCGGCCTGAACACCGTGGAGACCTACGTGTTCTGGAATCTGGTCGAACCGCAGCAAGGCCAGTTCGATTTTTCCGGCAACAACGATGTGGCCGCCTTCGTGCGCGAAGCCGCCGCGCAAGGCCTCAACGTCATCCTGCGCCCCGGCCCCTACGCCTGCGCCGAATGGGAAGCCGGCGGTTATCCGGCGTGGTTGTTCGGCAAGGACAACATCCGCGTGCGCAGCCGCGACCCGCGCTTTCTCGGCGCCAGCCAGGCATACCTGGATGCGGTGGCAACACAGGTGCAACCGCTGCTCAACCACAACGGCGGCCCGATCATTGCCGTGCAGGTGGAGAACGAATACGGCTCCTACGATGACGACCACGCCTACATGGCCGACAACCGCGCCATGTTCGTCAAGGCCGGCTTCGACAAGGCGCTGCTGTTCACCTCGGACGGCGCGGACATGCTCGCCAATGGCACCCTGCCCGACACCCTGGCAGTGGTGAATTTCGCGCCAGGCGAGGCGAAGAGCGCGTTCGACAAGTTGATCAAGTTCCGCCCCGAGCAACCGCGCATGGTCGGCGAATACTGGGCCGGCTGGTTCGATCATTGGGGCACGCCGCACGCCAGCACCGATGCCAAGCAACAGACCGAAGAACTGGAATGGATCCTGCGCCAGGGTCACTCGGCCAACCTCTACATGTTCATCGGCGGCACCAGCTTCGGCTTCATGAATGGCGCCAATTTCCAGGGCAATCCCAGCGACCATTACGCGCCGCAGACCACCAGCTACGATTACGACGCCATCCTCGACGAAGCCGGCCAGCCCACGCCCAAGTTCGCGCTGATGCGCGATGCCATCGCCCGGGTCACCGGCGTGCAGCCGCCCGCATTGCCGGCACCGATCGCCATGGCCGCACTGCCGCAAACCCAGTTACGCGAATCCGCCTCGCTGTGGGACAACCTGCCCGCACCGATCGCCATCGACACCCCACAGCCGATGGAGCACTTCGGCCAGGACTACGGCTACATCCTCTACCGCACCACCATCACCGGCCCGCGCAAGGGTTCGCTGTATCTGGGCGAGGTGCGCGATGTGGCGCGGGTGTACGTCGATCAGAAGCCGGTCGGCAGCGTCGAGCGCCGGGTGCAGCAGGTCTCCACCGACGTGGATATTCCTGCAGGCCAGCACACGCTGGATGTCCTGGTCGAAAACAGCGGCCGCATCAACTACGGCCCGCGCATGGCCGACGGCCGCGCCGGCCTGGTCGACCCGGTACTGCTGGACAACCGGCAGCTCACCGGCTGGCAGGCCTTCCCGCTGCCGATGCGCTCGCCCGACAGCATCCACGGCTGGACCCGCAAGCCCGTGCAAGGCCCCGCCTTCCACCGCGGCAACCTGCGCATCGGCACGCCCACCGACACCTACCTGGACATGCGCGCCTTCGGCAAGGGCGTCGCCTGGGCCAACGGCGTCAACCTGGGCCGCCACTGGAAGATCGGCCCGCAAACGGCGCTGTATTTCCCCGCGCCGTTCCAGCGCAAGGGCGACAACAGCGTGGTGGTGTTCGACCTGGACAGCACCGCCAAACCCGGCGTGCGCGGCCTGAAACAGCAGGTGTGGCTCAAGCCGGAGCAGTGATCGCTGCACCGTCGCGCAGGCCGTGAAGGTGGTACGCGACTGCAATGCTCAAGCCCCTCTCCTTTTGCGAGAGGGGTTGAGGTGAGGGTACGAGGCGACCGGCCGGCACCATCGCGCGGCACGCCGCACGCGTTAACCCACCACTTCCCTGGATGCCAACCGCGTGCGCCAGCACTGCCCCACTGCGTGATGCGCGTGGTCCCAGGCACACCAAGCCATGCCGCCCCGTATCCGCCCCTGCGGGGGCACCTTCTCCCGAAAAGCGAAGCGATCAAACCCCAGCCGCCCTCGACAGAGCCCCTTTCCCGCCGGAACAGAGGTTGAGGTGGGTACGGATCAATCCGCATGGACTGCATGGCCGCATGCAGCCAGCCTGCGCCTGGCACATCCCCGCGCAAATCCACGGTCCGGCCAACAGCGTTACGGCACGGACACAGCCCTCGCCCACCCTGCGCCACCGCCAAACCCACCGCAGGCCAACTGCGCGTCAGCCGCCCAGGCTCCCTGCCCTTCAGTCCGTGCCCCGCGCGCCGCTATCTGGAAGTCCGGTGCACCTGTACCGCCTGCTGCCGCCCTGGTATCGGGCGGACCATATTCCAGGCAAGATCACCGGCTGACACCGTTACGGGGGCGCTTTGGTTGCTACGTAGACGGCCTGATTGCAGGTTCCAGGAGCGTTGCATGTCGTCGTCCACCGTTGTTGCCGAAGAGTCCACCTCCGTTGCCCCGGAGCATACCCAGCACGCATTTGCCCAGCAGCTTCACAGCAAGCCGATGGACAGCACCGAAGCGGCGCACACGATGACCTTCCTGTGCCAGACCCAGTCGGCCAAGAAGCCGCAGACGCTGTTGCCGCCGCAGGTCCGCGACGACAACGCGACCTGAGCACACCGAGGACGTGCAGCGGTGGCGGCCGCGTTCGCAAGCCGCCAACGCTCATCAGCTGCCGGACTGGAACGATTTGAGCACGGTGAGCAGGCTGGTCAGATTGTCGGCCACGCCGGTCTGCGCCACGTGCTCGCTCGCGCCGGCGCACGCCGTGGTATCCACGCTGTAGATCTGCATCACGCCCTGGTTGGTCGCGGCCTGCGCCAGGGTGTTTTGCTGTTGCTGCGCCGCGACGGCGTTCTGGAACAGGATGCCGCTCGAATGGGCCATGGTCTGGTAGACCGAGCCCAGCGCGATCGCTGGCGCTTCGCCTACGACCTTGACGTTGGACTGGGTGACGGCATCGGTGATCTGGTCATTGACTGTAGTTGGAATGGCCATGCTCGGCTCCTGGGTGGGCGGAATGCACGGCTTGCGCCCTGACCGTTAATGGCCTGCTCGCGACGTCGCGATGTACAGACCGGGCTACAACGCACGCGGTGCCCTTCCGATAACGGCGCAGGGGCGTATCGCTGAATCGGCGCAATGCAGCTTCGCAATGCACGTCGCAACACCGATGTGCCGTCCAGCCACCAATCGTCGATCCGGCCATGGCGCCAGGCCAGCTCCACCAGCTGCGCCGGCATCAACCTTGCCGTCAACGCACTTGGCCACGTGGCGATCCTGCGGCAGCAGAGACATGCCAACGCCTGTGGACTTGCTTACCGACCGCCTCGCTGGCGCGCCCGACCAGTTGCCCTTGCCGCACATGGTTGGCAACCGCTGCCACCCAGGATGGTCAAGGCACAGGTATTCAATAGATGATAAAGAGGTCTTTATTGAATCCACACAACACCGGACCCCGATGTTTTCCACTCGCCTGCTGACCTGCCTTGTTGCCGGTCTTGCGGCCTGCAACGCGCAGGCACGCTCTCCCGTGTTTCCGCCTTCGCCGATCGTGCTCAGCGAGTTCATCGCCGACCCGGCACCCACCCCGCAGGCGCACGCATCCACCTTGCTGGAAACCCGCGATGGCCATCTGTTGGCGGCCTGGTTCGGAGGCGCACACGAAGGTGCAGCCGACGTCGGCATCTGGCTGACCCGGCGCGACGCGCAGCACTGGCAGCCACCACGCCGTATTGCCGATGGCACGCACGCCGGCACGCAGGGAGCGAGCGTACCGGCCTGGAATCCAGTGCTGTTTCAATCGGCCACCGGCCCGGTGCAGCTGTATTACAAGCTCGGCCCCAACCCGCGGCAATGGTGGGGGCTGCGCATGACCTCGGCCGACGATGGAGCACATTGGTCTGCGCCGCAGCAGTTGCCCAACGGCATTCTCGGGCCGATCAAGAACAAGCCGCTGCAACTGCCCAGTGGGCGCATCCTGGCACCCAGCAGCAGCGAAGACCGCGGCTGGCGTGCGCATCTGGAATGGAGCGACGACGACGGGGAGCACTGGCAGCGCGGCATGCCGCTCAACGACCCCGGCGTGATCGGCGCCATACAGCCCAGCCTGTTGCTGCATGCCGACGGCCGCGTACAGGCGTTGGGCCGCAGCCAGCAGAACAAACTCTTCAGCACCTTCTCCGACGATGGCGGCCTGCATTGGCAGCCGATGCAACTGCTGGAAGTGCAGAACCCCAATTCCGGCACCGACGCGGTGCTGCTGCGCGACGGTCGCGCCTTGCTGGTCTACAACCCCGCCATCGCCGGCAAGGACTGGTGGGAGGGACGCGGCACGCTGGCGGTGGCACTGTCGGACGATGGTGTGCACTGGCAGCGGGTAGTGACGCTGGAAGACAGCGCCAAGGACGAATTCTCGTACCCGGCGGTCATCCAGACACGCGACGGCCTGGTGCACATCAGCTACACCTGGAAGCGCCAGCGCATCAAACACGTGGTACTCGATCCGACACTGCTTGCGGGCCAGGGCGGCGGCTGACGGCAGCTGACGGCGACGCGATGTTCCGGCGCCGGGTCGATCGCGCGCGCCTCGCGCCGGCGCTGCCCCGGCATCGCCACACGCTGCGCTTCAGCGTCTCGACGCCGCTGCTGTCCAGCGCCCCGCCGCCATCGATCAACGTTCCTTCTCCCGCCTGCGGGAGAAGGTGCCCGAAGGGCGGATGAGGGCCGCGCTGCACCAGGCATAAAGCAGCAGCCCGGAACACTCAGCCAGCTGCAGCAGCCGACGCGCCCAACCCGTCCACAATCCTGCGCACCCGCTGCACGTCGGTGCGTTGGTAATCGCCGCCCAGGTCGCTGATGTAGGCATGCGGCGCAGGCACCTGCGCAGCCACCGGACCTCGGGCGGATGCATGGAATTCGCAGGCACCGGTCCTGGCGCGCAGGTCGGCGACATTGTGCTCGGAGACACCCGCGCCCGGCATGATGCCGATGCGGCCGGCGGCCTGCCGCACCAGCGCGGCGATGACGTCCGCGCCCTCGATGGCACTGGCGCGTGCCCCGGAGGTCAGCACGCGTTCGCAGCCCAGCGCGATCGCATCTTCCAGCGCGCGCGCTGGCTCGGCACTGACGTCGATCGCACGATGGAAGGTCACGCCCAGCGATCCGGCCGTATCGATCAACACCCGCATCGTGTCCATATCGACCTGGCCATGACGATCCAGCGCGCCCAGCACCACCCCATCGCAGCCCAGCGCAACGCACTGCTGCACATCGCGGCGCATTGCCTCCACCTCATCGGCACTGAACACGAAGTCGCCCACGCGCGGGCGTATCAGCACATACAGCGGAATCCGCAAGCGCGCGCGCACCACCGCCAGCGTGCCGAACGAGGGAGTCAGGCCGCCGCCATCCAGCCCGCCGCACAGCTCCACCCGCATCGCCCCGCCGTCCTGCGCGGCCACGGCCGATGCCACCGAATCGGCCGCCACTTCAAGACCCGATGCACTCATGCCGCCGGCTCGCTGGTGTAATGGCTCTCGCCGGGCACCAGCAGATCCTGCCGTTGCGCATCGCACACTGCGTAACTGAAGCCTTTCTGGATCGCGAACGCACCCACCTCGCCACGCTTGTTCATCGCCAGAAATCCCACCTGCAGCGTGCGCGTCAGCTCCGGCTTGCGGCGGATCAACCGCATCACCACCTCGCGGCAGGCGTCGGCCGGCGACTTGCCCTGGCGCATCATTTCCACCACTGCAAAACTGCCGACATTGCGGATCACCTCTTCGCCCACGCCGGTGGAGGTCGCGCCGCCCACCTCGTTGTCCACGTACAGGCCGGCACCGATGATCGGGCTGTCGCCGACCCGGCCGTGCATCTTCCACGCCATGCCGCTGGTGGTGCAGGCGCCGGACAGGTTGCCGTGCGCATCCAGCGCCAACATGCCGATGGTGTCGTGATTGTCCTTGCCGCCGGGCAGCTTGGCATCGCGCCAGGCGCGGTTTTCCACGTTGGCCTCGGGCGAGTACTTGGAGGTCTTCAACCATTGCTTCCACGCCGCTTCAGAGCTGGGCGTCAGCAGCTTGGTCTTCGGAAAGCCCTGTTCCAACGCGAACTGCCGCGCACCATCGCCGACCAGCATCACGTGCGGGGTCTTTTCCATCACCGCGCGCGCCACCGAGATGGCGTGCACCACATCTTCCAGCGATGCCACCGCGCCGCAATTGCCCAGGTGATCCATGATGCAGGCATCCAGCGTCACCCGACCGTCGCGATCGGGGTAGCCGCCCAGGCCCACGGTGGGATTGGTCGGGTCCGCTTCGGGCACGCGCACGCCCGCTTCCACGGCATCCAGCGCAATGCCGCCGGCACTGAGGATTTTCCACGCGGCCTGATTGGCGGCCACGCCGAAATCCCAGGTGGAAATCACCCGTGCCTGACCTTTGGGCAACGCCGCAGGACGTACCGCCGCCGTGCCAGCGGCCGCGGCCTGCGCACGTGCGCCCCATCCGGCCAGACCGGAAGCGATGGCGCCCAGGGTGGCGCTCTTGAGGAAATGACGACGTTGAATCATCCAGGCGAACTCCATAACGGAAACAGATGCCGCGCACTGCGCCGCATCCTCCCATCATGCGGCAGCAACGTCCGCGGATAAACCGCATTACCCCGCGCCGCGATGCGGATTGAGGCATAACGCCCGCAGGCATGATGCGCGCAGCCGCGCCTGCTTTCGCAAGGTCGCAGCTTCGGCCAGCGGCTGCTGCGGCAGACAGCCTGCACGGACGTCGATGCGATGCAGGCCGGTGGACTCGGGCACGCCGATGTCGGCGATGGCTGAGCTGCGCACTCACCGCCGGGTCGATGGCATGTGCCAAGACCTGCCCGCCAATACAGAGCCAAGGCGTCGGGCGGGCAAGCGGCAACACATCCAGTCCACCGCGTGCAGTCGCCAGCCGCCAATGAAAAAACGACCTGATCCGTCGGCGTGCACGCCCACGCTCGGCTCCCAGGACATTACCTGCGCCAATGAAGGGGGCTGCACCAGTCCTACGCCCCATCGCGGGCTCTCCACGCACTTCAACCCACCAGCGCGGCTACGCCCGCCGCGCGTCGCCTAGCCGGATCCGCAACGCAGCGGACACGACCAGGCCACTGCCGCTGACGGCCATTGAACGCCACGGCAGCGCTTGGAAAAAAAACTGCATCCGTTTAACCCCGTTTGCCGCCCTGGCCCGTTTCACCTGCAGAGGCGCAGTGCACGGCGACCTCGGGCTGCCCGGTTGTTCACCCATTCGTTCTCGCCACGCAAAGGATTCCCATGCCACGTCACAGCCTTCTCGCGCTCGCCTTGCTGCTGAGCGCCTGCTCGCACGAACCCACCTCACCCGTCGTTGGCGACCCGCCCGCATCGTCCACTCCCAACCCGGTAGCGTTGCCGCCGTACAAAGCCGACATCGCGTATACGCCCGCAGCCGAACCGCAACCCCAACCCGCGTCCCCACCCGTGCTCTCGGATCCTGCACCGATGCATCCAAGCCCGGCTGAAATGGTCCATGCGCCCAGCCCGCCAGCACCCGCGGCGCCGCAGAGCGTCTATGGCGCACTTGCGCGGCAAGCACCTGCGGCCACGCTGATGGCCAGGCGCGCACTGCCCGACCAGTCCATGCCCGTACCACCGCTTGCGTCGATTACACCAGCCGAAAATCGCGAGACCTATCAGACCCTCAGCGACAACCCGATCGTGCAGGCCGCTGAAAGCCCGGTGTCCACCTTCAGCATCGATGTCGATACCGGCAGCTACAGCAACGTGCGGCGCTATCTCACCAGTGGCAGCCTGCCGCCGGTGGATGCGGTGCGCGTGGAAGAAATGATCAACTACTTCCGCTACGACGACCCCGCGCCCCGCGATGGCCAGCCCTTCGCGGTGCGCACCGAACTGGCTCCCGCGCC
Source organism: Xanthomonas sp. 4461 (assembly GCF_024806475.1). Lineage (NCBI taxonomy): Bacteria > Pseudomonadati > Pseudomonadota > Gammaproteobacteria > Lysobacterales > Lysobacteraceae > Xanthomonas > Xanthomonas sp. 4461. The sequence goes on from NZ_JANTYV010000001.1 coordinate 847,737, forward strand.
CTGGAACGGCAAGCACCTGCTGCTGCGCATCGGCATCAACGGACGCGATGTCCCGACCACCGCGCTGCCGGCAGCCAACCTGGTGTTCCTGGTCGATGTCTCCGGGTCGATGGACGCGCCCGACAAGCTGCCGTTGCTGCAATCCTCGCTCAAGCTGCTGACGCGTCAATTGCGCGCGCAGGACCGCATCACCCTGGTGACCTACGCCGGCAACACCGCCGTGGTGCTGCCGCCCACTTCAGGCAATCAACAAGCGCGCATTGTCGAAGCCATCGACAGCCTGCAATCGGGCGGCGGCACCGCTGGCGCCAGCGGCATCGAGCTGGCGTACAAGGCGGCGCAGCAAAGCTATCTGCGTGGCGGCATCAACCGCATCCTGCTGGCCACCGATGGCGACTTCAACGTGGGCGTCACCGACTTCGATACGCTCAAGGGCATGGTGGCCGAGAAGCGCCGTTCCGGCGTGGCGCTGTCCACGCTGGGCTTTGGCACCGGCAACTACAACGACACCTTGATGGAGCAGCTGGCCGACGCCGGCGACGGTGCCTACGCCTATATCGACTCGCCGCTGGAAGCGCGCAAGGTCTTGACCCACGAGCTGGGCGCCACGCTGGAAACCATCGCGCGCGACGTCAAGATCCAGGTCGAGTTCAACCCGGCCACCGTGCAGGAATACCGCCTGATCGGCTACGAGAATCGTGCGCTGCGCCGCGAAGACTTCAACAACGACCAGGTCGATGCCGGCGACATCGGTGCCGGTCACAGCGTGACCGCGCTGTATGAAATCACCCCGGTCAACAGCACCGCGTCGGTCGATCCGCTGCGCTACGCCGCCAGCCTGCTGCGTCCGGCGGGCAACGCAGACAACGAACTTGCCCACCTCAAACTGCGCTACAAATTGCCAAGCGCGCACCGCAGCAGCCTGCTCGATACCGTCATCCGCCGCGACCAGCAGGTGGCATTGAATGCCTCCAGCGAGGCCTTCCGCTTCTCTGCGGCCGTGGCCGGTTTCGGCCAGCGCCTGCGCGGTGGCAGCCAGCTGCACGGCTGGGATTTCCCGCAGGTGCGCGCCCTGGCCGCAGGCAGTATCGGCAAGGATCGGTACGGGTATCGCGCCGACTTCCTGCGCATGGTGCAGCAGGCCGAAGCACTCGGCAGCCGGCCGGTCGCAACCACGGACTGATGCACGCGGCGGTTGCCTATACTGCGCGGATGCATCCAGCCGATCTTGCGCCGCTGCCCGACGAGGAGCTCATGCTCCTCGTCGCCAATGGTTTTGTCGAACAACCGGCCACCGAGTTGTTCAAGCGCCATAACCGCGCCCTGTTCAACTTCCTGGCCTGGCAGTGCGAAGGCAATCTGAGCGAGGCCGAAGACCTTGCGCAGAAAACCTGGGTCAAGCTGATGACCCGCTGCAGCGACTATCGCCCGGGGCAGGCGGCCTTCACCAGTTTCCTGTTCCAGATCGCGCGCAATGCCTGGCTCGACACGCGGCGCAGCGCCTACGTCGCCACCTCGGTGCCGCTGGAAGACCCCCATCTGCAGCTGCCCGACGATGACCTGTCCACCGAGCAGCTGGCCATGCTGGGGCAGCAGCAACAGCGCGTGCGCGCAGCGGTCATGGCCCTGCCCGATGCGCAACGCGAAGTGGTGGTATTGCGCTTCTTCGTCGGGCTGGCGGTGGAAGACATCGCGCAGGTGGTGGGCGACGGCTTCGAGACGGTCAAGAGCCGGCTGCGCTACGCCTTCGCCAAACTACGCCTGAGCCTGGACGCGGTGCAATGAACGCGGCCTTCGAACGCTTCCTCGCTGGCGACGACGGCCTGGCTGCACTGTTGCAGGCCCAGCCGGGCTATCTTCCGCCTGCGCGCATGGATGCCTGGTTTGCACAGGCCGCGCAGCAGGCCGAGCGCGCACGCAACAGCGCTGCGCAAGACGCCGCACAACGCGGACCACTCGCGTCGATGGACGCGCCAGTTGCCGCGTCGGCTGCGCAATCCGATCACACGCAAGCCACGCCGCCAGCAGAAGGCGCGCGCGATGCGGCCATGCAAGAAACCACGCAATTCGAGCCGACCGCATCGATGGATGCGCCGGTTGCCGCGTCGACTGCGCAATCCAACCAGACGCAGGCCACGCCGCCGGCGGAAGGCGCGCGCGATGCAGCCATGCAAGAAACCGCGCAGTTCGAGCTGCCCGCATCGATGGATGCCGCGTTTTTCGCATCGGCTGTGCAGGCTGACAGCCCCCACACCGCAACGTCGACTGACGGCTCGCGCAATACAACGGCGCAGCAGTTCGAACCGCCATCATCGATGGCTGCGGTGTTTGCTGCTGCAGCCGCGCAGGCCGATCTGTCCCAGGCCGCACGGCGCGCCGCCATCCAGGGGCGTCTTGGTGCCGGCGAGGATGCGGCGCAGGCACTGGGCGCACCGGTGCAGGGCGCGACGCGTGCATGGCTGCAGCAGCTGCCGCCGGCCACCGGCAGCGACCGGACCGATGGCGATGCACGGTATCGGCACTACGGCGCTGAAGCGGATGCGTCGACCGGCGACAGTCAGCCAGCTGCGCAGGCTGCGACCGCGGAGGTCTCCGGTCCTGCAGCGGGCGATTCCGCGCAGAGCGCGGCCCAGGCCATTGCAACGGCCGAAGTGACGAGCAACGCAACAACGCCCGACGCTGCGGCAGTAGCCGATGCGCTGCATTCGGCAACACCGGCGGTGCGGCGCGCGCGCCGGCAACGCTGGATGCCGGCGCTGGCGCTGGCCGCCTCGGTCACCCTGGCCGTGGGTGTCGGGCTGCACTGGCGGGCCAACGTAGCTCTGCCCGCGCCGCCCATCGAGGCGGCACGCGTCGCCGTCCAGGAGACTGCAGACCGGACCAATGAACCGCAGGCTGCGTCGGTGGCGGCAAGCCCGGGCGAGTCCGACTCTGCACCTGCATACGAAGGCGGCCTGGTCGCAGAACGCTCGCCGGTGCCACCACCATTGGCATCCATGCCACCACCCGTATCGGCAAAGCCCTCAGCCGCATTCGCCGCTCCCCCGAGTCCAGCGCCGTCTGCCTCGCCCGCTCCACCGGCACCGCCTGCGCCTGCGCCTGTTGCAGTCTTGCCGGAACCGATGGTCGCTGCACCGTCCCCATCGATGCCTGCAGCCCCGATGGCAGCGATTGCCGACACGGACGTCGACGCCACGCAGCCCCTCTCTGCCGAGCGCGAATCTGTCGCGATTGCCAACGGCAGCGCGCAACAGACCACGCAAGAGCGGCCGAACGCAGTGGCGCCCCCCTCGGCACACGTGCCCGGCATACCCGTGCCGGCCATCGACACCCAGCAGCGATCACTCGCCGAAGCCGGCAAGTCGACACCTTCCATCCAGGCTGGCAGTGCCACCCCAGCCACTCAGCCTTCCGGGCTGCTATCGCGCACTCCGCCGAAAACGGCTCCACTGAAAGCCCCCGCGGCGCAGCGACGGCAAGCAGACGACACTGCAGCAACGTCGGGCGAAGCAGCGGCGCCATACCCGATATCGGCCAGCAGGCTTGCGACATCCGACACTGCGCGGCAGCGCGCTGCGTCTGCCGCGGCAATGCAGTTGCTGCCACTGTCGAGCACTCCGGGCGAATGGATCGATCGCCATCTGCGCGCGGGCCAGCGCGCGCCGATCAGGCTGCGTCTCGAAGCCGCCACACCGGATGCACCTGACGTCAGGCGTTGGGTGGACCAGCTGCGTACCGCCTGTCGCGATCGCGGCTGGTCCACGCAGATCGAGATCGCGCGCAATGCGCAGCTACCGGATGATCGCCTGCGCATCGAGGTACAGGTCGCCCTGAGCGCCGATTGAGCCCGGCGCCTACAGGTGGGTTTCGGCCGCCAGCCAGGCAGGCACAACCCTTTGCCTGGAACCGGCATGGACCAATCGCGCAATGGCTGTGGACGCTGTCTGGTCTTGGAGGCCAACCGCAGCCGTTCGGCAGCAACTGCTTACCCGTGCCACCGCAAGAGCAAAACGTGGAGCGCAGTGCGCACCGATGTATCCGACCCGTGCCGTTCGCTGTTGCGCAGAGGATCGATGAAGACAGCCGAGATTGCAGCGACCTGCTGCAGGCATGCGGGCGGCTGACGGCTGACGGCTGGCGGCTGGCGGCTGGCGGCTGGCGGCTGACGGCTGACGGCTGACGGCTGACGGCTGACGGCTGGCGGCTGGCGGCTGGCGGCTGACGGCTGGCGGCTGGCGGCTGGCGGCTGGCGGCTGGCGGCTGACGGCTGACGGCTGACGGCTGACGGCGGCAATATCCAAGACCAGCGCATCCGCGTACAAGCGCTCCACCTTCGGGCTCACAGCGCATCGGTGCGCGTGCGCCTGCGGCGTTGATGCCAGTGCCAACGCACTCCATCGAGTACAGCAGCTCAATGGCGCGCTTGGCCGCTGAATGCGCGGATCACCGCGCGCAGTCCACCAAAGTTCCGGCCAAGGCAGGGTCACGCAGTGCGCTCCTACCCGCGCCGTCCCGGCATCAACGCGTGGTGCAACGCGACTCCAGGCGTCAATGCTCGCCAGCAGTGTGCAACGACCAGTAACAGCAGAGACGTCACAAACTGCCCGCCTTCGCTGCGCCGATCAGCCTTCGGCCACCTTACCGTTCTCGCCAGCCTCGCCGTCCTCGCGCAACAGGCTGGTCAGCACATGATCGCGCCAGACGCCGTTCAACTGCAGATAGCGCCGCGCGCGACCTTCGATCTGGAAGCCCAGCCGCGCCAGCACCTGCGCGCTGCGCACATTGTCCGGCACGTACTGCGCCATCACCCGGTGCAGCCCCAGCGGACCGAACACGAACGCAATACCCTGCGTGGCAGCCCACTGCATCAGGCCACGCCCTTGTGCCGCGGCATCCAGCCCATAGCCGAGATGGCAGCCCTGAAACGCGCCGCGCTGAATCTGGGTAAAGCCCAGCGTGCCGATCACCTCCTGCCCGGCACACAGCACCAGCTGCAGCTCGCGCTCGCCGGGTACCGACGCGCGGTAGGCGATGCACAACCGCCGCCAGCCCTCGGCGGTATAGAACGCCGGCGGCCGCAGCGGCATCGCCTCGATCAGATGGGCGCGGTTGCGTGCGTGGTAGTCGGCGACGGCAGCGGGGTCGATGTTGGCCAGATCGGACAACACCACACCGTCCGCATGGCGCACGGGCTTGAAGGCGGGCAGGCTCATGGCATCCCTCTGCAACCGCGGTATTGCGCAGCGTATCGAACGATGACAGCCGTGCATCGCACCGTCAAAGCTGCGCTACCGGTAGCGAACCGAACCCCGGCCTGGCTCTTGCAGCCGCGTGACCGCGAACGCATCTCCCGGCTTGCAGTCACTGCCAGCGCGGCGCCCGATACGCTGGCTGCATGTCCCGGTTGGATCCGACAATCGCACGGAGGCTGCACTGCGCGCGCACGCTCTGCCGATGGGGAGCACCGCAAGTGCCGGTCCGACGACTGCGGTGTCGCTCTACCGGCTGCCCTAGGCGGCGGCAGCCGAGTCAAGCGCCTGCGCCACCTGCGACTCGATGGCATCCAGATTCGGCAGCAGCGCGCTTTGTTCGCCGAGCAGCACACGCATGTGCACGCCGTCCGGCAGCGCGTCTTCCGAGGCGTCGGCCAGCAAGCCGTCGCGCGGCACCGAAATCAGTTGCGGGAACGAGGCAGTCAGCAACGCGAAGTACGGCAACGCAGGATTGCCGCCGAGCGCCTTCAACACGATGACCTTGTTGTTGACGGCAGTGGGCTCCTCGCCCAGGCCGCTGAGGCGTGCGAACGACAGCAGTGGCACTTTCCAGCCATACCAGTCGATACGCCCCACGACCCAGCGCGGCATGTCCGGCAGCGCTTCGACTGCCACGCGCGACATCACCTCGGCCACCGTGGCGTTCGGCAGCAGCACGCGCTCGGTGCCTGCCTGAATCAGGACGCCGCGGATTTCGTCATTGTTGGCGTAGCTCATCGCACCATTCCGATCTGAGAGGGAGCGCCCGGCTTACGCCGGCCAACGCTGTGCCAACGCCTGCGCCAACTGCGCAGGATCGCCGGTCAAAATGCCTTGTCGGGCCAGGCGCGCCGCAGCGGCCGGGTCGTAGCAGCCGTCGGCGGACTGACCGGCCAACCAAGCACCCTGCTCGGCCAGTGCCAGCGATGCCTCCACCAGCGCCTCGTTGGCGCCGCTGAGCATCAGCACCGCACTGTCGGTGGCCGGCAGCGCGGCGATCAGCGCGGCAGGATCGCTGTGCGCCACGAACGCCAGCGCACCTGCGTGCTGCTGTACGCCAAGTTCGTCGGACAACACATAGGCCTTGCCCGGCACGACCACCTGCCCAGGCTCGCCCAGTTCGACCGGCAACGCGGACACGCGCCCCATCTGTCGCACCAGGTTGCCGTATTGGCCACCATCGAGGGTCATCCGCACCAGCACCGCACGCGGGAAATTCGGCGGTAGCGCAGCCAGCAGGCGGCGGATCGCATCCGGACCACCGATGCCGGCCATCACCAGCACTGCGCCGGTCACCTCGCCGCTGTGTTCCAGATCCACCAGCGACAAGCCGCCGGTCGACAGCGCAGCCACATCCACTTCGGTGCGCGGGCGCACCACCACGGCAACCTCGTCGACCAGGCCCCAGGTGCTGGAATCGCCCAGCGTCGGGCCCGGCTTGTCGGCACCAGGTGAGGTCTGCGCCTGATCGACGGCACGCGTGAACATCGCATCGCCCGGCACGCTTTCGAAAGCATGCGCGGCCGCTTCCAGATGTTGGTCCAGTTGCAGATCCGAATGCTGTCGCGGTGCGAGCGTCAGGCCCGGCTCGGGTTGCAGCGAGGGCTCGCTTTCGGTGCCCGGCGGCAACACATCGGCATGGCCGTGCAGCTTGGCGGCCAGATGGCGCACCCAACGCTGTGCTTCCCAACCCTCGCGACGTACCGTGAGTTCGGCCTCGTCGAAGATCACCGTCACGCCAGGCATATTGAAGGCCGGCTCCAACGCTTCCAGCGCATCTTCGATCGCCGGCTCCAGCGCGACCAGCACCGCGACCGGCTCGGCGTCGCGCAGCATCTGCACGTCGACCGCCGACGGTTCGTCTTCCAGCACGACCTGCGCACCGGCCAGGCCGAGCGCTTCGCGCAGGCGCTCTCGCGCCTGGCCCGGCCGACCCAGCAGGGCGACCGGAGTTCCCATTGCGCCATTAGTCTCGGACACGGGCGATCCCCAGCAGGTCATACACGTTTCGCATCAGATCCAACTCTTGGTAAGGCTTGCCCAGGTAGCGCTGCACGCCGATCTCGAAGGCGCGCTGGCGATGCTTCTCGCCGCTGCGCGAGGTAATCATCACGATCGGCACCGACTTGAAGCGCGGGTCGGCGCGCATCGCAGTGGCCAGCTCGTAGCCGTCCATGCGCGGCATTTCGATATCCAGCAGCATCAGGTCCGGAACGCGCTCTTCGAGCAGCTCCAGTGCCTCCACGCCGTCGCGGGCGGTGGTGACATCCAAGTTGTGGCGTTCCAGCACGCGGCTGGTGACCTTGCGCATGGTCAGCGAGTCGTCGACCACCATCACCAACGGCACCTGACGCTGCGCTTCGGCCGGGGTTTCCAGGGTCGGACGCGCCGGCTGGCTGAGGTAACGCCGCACCAGCGGGGCCACGTCCAGGATCACCACCACGCGGCCATCGCCGGTGATGGTGGCGCCGTAGATGCCCGGCACCGAGGCGATCTGCAGGCCCACCGGCTTGACCACGATTTCGCGGTTGCCCAGCACCTGATCGATCGCCACTGCAGCGCGCAGATCGCCCGCACGCACCAGCAGCAACGGCACCTGCGCCTGACCATCGGCGCGCGCAACCGGCTGGCCGACCAGCGAGCCCAGGTCGTGCAGCACGTACTCTTCGCCGGCGTAGTGATAACCGCCCTCGCCCGATTCGTAGCGGGTGCGCGAGATGCGGCCGATACCGCTGACCGAACCCACCGGCACCGCGAACGTGGTTTCGCCGATGCGCACGAACACCGCCTGGGTGACCGCCAGCGTCTGCGGCAGGCGCAGGGTGAAGGTGGCGCCCTGGCCGCGCACCGAGTGGATATCCACCGAGCCGCCGAGCTGACGCACTTCGTTGCGCACCACGTCCATGCCCACACCACGGCCGGACAGCTGACTGACCTGTTCGGAGGTGCTGAAGCCGGAAGCGAAGATCAGGCCATCCAGTTCGGCCTCGCTGAGCTGCTGGCCGGGCTCGATCAGGCCGCGCTGCTCGCCGCGGCGACGGATCGCCTCGCGGTCCAGCCCGGCGCCGTCGTCGGCCACTTCAAGCACGATTTCCGAGCCTTCGCGGCGCAGACGGATGGCGATGCTGCCTTCTTCCGGCTTACCGGCGTCGCGGCGTTGCTCCGGCGTTTCCAGGCCATGTGCGACCGAGTTGCGCAGCATGTGTTCCAACGGCGCGACCATGCGGTCGAGCACGTTGCGATCCAGTTCGCCCTGGGTGCCTTCCAGCACCAAGTGCACCTGCTTGCCGGTATCGCTGGCTGCCTGGCGCACCACACGGCGCAGGCGCGGCACCAGACCATCGAACGGCACCATGCGCGCGCGCATCAGGCCGTCCTGCAGTTCGGAGCTGACGCGCGACTGTTGTTGCAGCAGGCCGTCGTACTGCCGCGACAGATCTTCCAGCACGCCCTGCAAGCCGCCCAAGTCGGCCGCCGATTCGTTCAGCGCGCGGCTGAGCTGCTGCAGGGTGGAAAAGCGGTCCAGCTCCAGCGGATCGAAGGTGCGATCGCCCTGGTCCTGTTCGCGCTGATAACGCGCCACGATCTGCGCTTCGGTTTCCAGATCCAGACGACGGAGCTGGTCGCGCAGACGGGCGTTGGTACGATCCAGTTCGCCCATGGCGCCGCGGAAGGCGCCCATCTGCTGTTCCAGACGCGAACGGTAGATCGCCACTTCGCCGGCGTGATTGACCAGGCGGTCGAGCAGGTCGGCACGCACGCGCACCTGTTCCTGCTGCGCGCGCGGCATCAGTTCTTCTTCGACCTGGCCGTCGACCGGCACCGGCGCCGACAGCGGCGCAGGCTCCACCGATGCCTTGGCGATCGCGCGCACATCGGCGTCGCTGGGCGGGGCGGCATTGCGGCCACGGGTGCGGGTTTCGAAGGCTTCCACCAGGTCGGTCGGCATCGACACGGCGCGGTGCATGCCGGTACGGGTCAACAACTGATGCAGGCGGTCGAAGCCGCGTTCGAACAGGCGCACGTCATCGCGATCGATGTCGGTCCGGTTGGCCGCCACTGCTTCGAGCAGCGATTCGATCGCATGACCGAGGTCGCCGATGGCGTTGATGCCGGCCATGCGCGCGCCGCCCTTGAGCGTGTGCAGATCGCGCTGCAGTCCGTTGAGGACCTCGCGGTCTTCCGGCACTTCGCGCATGCGGGCAAGCAGACCGTCGCAATGGTCGAGCAGGTCGCGGCCTTCTTCGACAAAGATGTCGACCAGTTCGCCATCGAGCTGATCGAAGTTGAGCGGGCCGATATCGAACGCGGCGCCCACCTCGTTGGTGGCCGCTTCGACCGGCGCGGCGTCTTCCACCGGTGCGCTGAGGGCCGCCGCTGCGCTGGCTTCGTGCTCGACATCCTCAGGCTCGGCCGTCGCGGATTCAGCGGCGTCGATGTGCTCTGCCCGATCGCGCGTTGCAATCGCGTCGTCGTGGGGCGCGTCGGCGTCGGTGGTCGCGCTGTGGTCTTGCAACTCCGGCACGGTCTCGGACTGCGGATCTCCCGATTCTTCGACCTGATCGGCCGCATGCGCCATTTCGAACGCCTGCACCGACGCGATGGTCTGCTCCGGCACGGCGTCATCGGCATGCACCGTCGCGGCGTGCTCGGTCTCGGCGTGCTCGTCCTCTGCGTGCGCTGCATCCACGTGCTCGACGTCCGCCTGCGCTACGTTGTCGTCAGCTTCGGCGGTCGGCGCATCGTCGTGCGCTTGCTCGTCCGGCTGCGCCGGTTCGATCGCGTCCGCCTGCTCGCTCGATTCAACCAACGGGTCCGACTGCGACGGTGCGTCGTACGCCGCCTGCGCTTCGAAATGCGCCGACTGCTCGGCGTCTGCCTGGTCTTGCGCCTCGGCGTGATCGTCCGCTTGCGCGGCGTGCTGCGCTTGTTCGCTCGTCGTTGCATCGGCGTCATGCACCTGCACCGACTCGGCGTGCTCTGCGGCCTGGTCGGCCGCATGCTCGCCATGGTGATCCTGCGCGCCGGCGGCATGTTCGGGCGACGCGGCGACGTGGTCGACATACCCCTGATCGAGGCCCTGACCATCTTGGTCGGTCGAAACGCTGTCCAGCGCCGCAGTTTCAGGCGTCCAGTCCTCGGCGATCGCGGCAGGCGCCTCGTCGGCGACCGCGGCATCGGTGTGCACCGCTTCCAAGGCGTCGATGGTTTCGACAGTCGCTTGGTCTGCAAGCGTGTCGGTATCGGCCACCGGTGCAAGCGTTTGCGTCTGGCCCAGCGTGGCCTCCGCCTCGGCCAGCTCGTCTACCGCAACGCTGTCGTCCAGGTGAGTGGCATGGTCTGCGGCGTCGTGCGCAGACGGCGATGCATCGGCAGCGGCGTACGTTTCGCTTGCTGCATCTTCGACAGGGTCGGCAGGCTGCGATGCCGCATCCGCTACCTCGCCGTGCTGCAGCTCGGTGGCATCCCAGACGTCGGCTTCGACCGCCGGCTCATCGACCGAGCTGTCGTGCGCATCGGTGCCCTGGGCTGCGGCTTCGTCATGCTGCGCGGCTTCGCCGTGCAGCGAGTCGGCCTGTTCGGGATGCGCGAGCGGGGCGACGCCATCGCTGGACGCGGCATCGGCATCGGCGGATTCGGCGAACGCGCCATCCTGCTCCAGCGCTGCGACGTGCTCGTCGCTGGCTGCAGGTACCTCGAGCGCGTGTAGCGAACTGTCTGCCTCGGCGCCGGCCAGCTCGTCCACCGCAATCGGAGCCTCGGCGCGTGCATCGGCGTCTTGCGGCTGGTCGGCCGGATGCGTCGGTGCAGCGGTATCGGCCGGCAGTGCGCTGGAGTCCAGGTACTGCGACAGATCCTCCACGCCGGTGAGTTCGACCGTTTCGTTGGCGTCGACCTCGTCGCCGGCAGCGTCGAGCTCGTCCAGCTCGTCCAGGGCCACCTGCGGCGGCCACTGCGCTTCGGGCAGCGTGTCCACCAGGGCGCGCAAGCGCTCGGTCAACGGCGCAAACGACGGAATCAGCGGCGCGTCGGCGCGCAGTGCGGTGACCGTGGTCGCGATCGCCGCAGCGGTGGCGGCGATCGCATCGATGCCGTCCTGCGAAGGCGTTTGCGACGCCGCAAGCAGACGCTTGACATAGCTTTCGGCCGGCGTGGTCACCAAGGTGATTTCCGGCACATCGGTCATCGCGAACGCGCCACTCATGGTGTGCACGGCACGCAGCAACTCTTCGGTTGCCAGTTGCGGCTCGACCTGCGTGGCCTGCAGCCAGGCGTTGACGGTTTCCAGATGCGTGGCGACTTCGGCTTCCAGGATCTCGCGCAGCACGCTGTCCACCGACGCCGGCGTGCCACCGGCGACAAGCGCCCCGGCAACGGCAGGAATCGCAGCAGGTTCAACCGCCACCGGCGTTGCCGGTGCGGGCACGTAATAGACCTCTTCGCCCGCGGCCACCCGTTCGGCGACTGCCTGGATCTGCGGCAGATCGGCACCGATTCGGCCCTGGTCGCGCAGCGCTGCGTTCAATTGCGGCAGCACTTCGTAGGCCAGCTCGACCATCGCCACCACCGCCGGGCTGGCTGGGCGCGAGTTGTCGAGCACGCGGTTGAGCATGCTCTCGATCTTCCAGCTGAATTCGCCCAGCACGCTGGCACCGACCAGACGCCCACTGCCCTTCAGGGTGTGGAAGACGCGGCGGATCGGGCGCAGGTGGTCCGGACTATTGGGCGCAGCGCGCCAGACCGGCAGCAACTGTCCGAGGTTGACCAGTTCTTCGTCGAATTCTTCGAGGAAGACATCGCGGATGTCGTCATCGATATCGCTGTCGCCAAAGCCGCCGAAAATGCCGGCATCGGCGGTATCGGCCGCCGCCGCTTCGCTCGCTGCCTGCAGCGGCGCTGCATCGGACGCTGCGTCGCTGGGGGCCGGTGCATCCTGCGGACGCGCCACGTCGAATTGCGCGGCGGCCGCGTCGAGCTGCGCCAGGAAGGCGGCCGAAGCATCGTCCAGTTCGAACTCGCTGACCGTGGCCTGCTGCACGCGCGGAGTCGTTTGCTCGGCGCTGGCGTCGGCCGGCGCGTCCGGTGCAACGTCCGGCGCGGACTCGACAAACGGATCGTCCAGTTCCTGCGGCGGAGCCGGCGGCGGCGAGAACGCATCTTCGATGCTGGTCTGCGCGCGGCGCGCATGGTTCTCGGCAATGAAATCCAGCGGTGCGTCGACCTGGTCCATATCGCCAGGCAACTCGATCTGCTCGATCTGCAACGGCGTGGTGTCGGCCACCACAGGCGCAGCGGCCTGCTCCTGTTCCAGCGCGCTCAGATCCACGGTGTAGCTGACCTGCGCGGCCTCGCTCGCTGCGTGACCGTCCTGCTCGGCCGATACCGGGTCGAACGCCGACGTGGCGATCGGTGCAGCCTGTTCGGTGGTTTCCAGCTGCCAATCGCCGGGCGCATGCGTACCGTCGTCGGACAAGTCCAGCGGCGCAACCGTAAACGGCACGTGCGCCTGGCCGGAGAGGGTTTCTTCTGCAGCCACCGGGTCGAACGAGAACACCGTATCGGTCGCCGCAGCGCCGGTGTCGTGCACCACGCTGGCCGCGAACGGCGTTTCGACCACGGTTTCGTTGGCCCATTCCAGCGGCGCGACAGGCGCCGCATCGTTGGCTGCCGCGTCCGGCGTGCCGGCATGCTGGGCAAGCGACACGGCAACCGGCTGCACCTCGGCAACGCTGCCCGGCTGGTCGGCACCGACCGGCAATTCGGACGGCTGGCCCGAAGGCAGCGGCCAATAGCGCAACGTTTCCAGGCTGTTGCGGGTGATGTCCAGAATCTCCTCGCGGCCGGGACGGCGCTCGCGCAGGGCTTCCAGGTAATACTCCAGGCTGGCCATCGCGTCGGCCAGCGTATCCAGCTGACGTCCGCTGGGCACGCGTTGCTTGCCGATCAGTTCCAGATCGACATAACGGCGCACGCCTTCCAGGTAATCGGCCGCCTGCGGCAATTCGAGGATGCGCAAGGCACCGCCGACCTCGCCCAGCAGATGCGGCACGTCGGCCAGACGCGCGTGATCCCAATTGGTCTCGATGAAGGCGACGAAGTGTTCGCGCGCCGCACCGAAGTTGGCGATCGCTTCCTGCGCCAGCACATCGACGGTGCGACGCACTTCCGACGAGGTGGCGCTGTTGCTGGCCTCGTTGCCGTCGCCGCTGTCGGCGCCCAGACTGGCGACCTGATCGTCCAGCGACGCATCCACGTACAGCAGCGCGCCGGCGATATCCAGCAGCACGCCTTCGTCCATCTGCACCTGGCCATCGACCACGCGCGCCAGCGCATCGCGCTGCTGCACGACGACGTTGCGCGCCACGCCCAGGCCCATCATGCCCAGGGTGTCGGCCACACTGCCGAGGTCATTGACCTGGGTCTGCAGCTCGGCGATGTCGCCGCCGGTGCGCAGATGCAGATCCAGCGCGTCTTTGACGCGCAGCAATTCTTCCTTGACCGCACTGCCGACCGTGTCGAGCAGTTCGCGATTGCGGCCGGACAGGCTGCCGCGTGCGTGATCCAGCTCGGCTTCGGTGGCGACACCGGCCTGCGGATCGAACGCGAACAACACGCTTTCATTCAGACCCGGCTGGCCACGGGTGGCACGGATTTCGTTGAGCAACGGCAGCAGCACGATCGGAATGTCGCGATGGCCGTTCTGCAGGCGCTCCAGATAATCGGGCAGCAGCACGGTGCCGCGCATCAGCATGGCGCAGGCCTCGTCGCGGTCGCTGACCTCACCGGCCTGCACCGCGTTGGCCAGCAGCTCCAGTTCCTCGGCCACCATCGCCGGCGCGTACAGCTCGACCATGCGCAAGGTGCCCTGCACCTGATGCAGGTAACCGGCGCAGAAGCGCATCCGACTGGTGTCGGACGGTTCTTCGGCGAAGTATTCGATCTCGTTGCGCGCCTGGCGCAAGGTCTCGTCCAGCTCCGGCTTGACCCAGCCCAGCGCGGCGTGGCTCATCGCATCGCGAAGCGCACTCATTGCAGCCCCCTGACAACGGCCGGCTCACCGCTTGCGCGGTCACCGGTCACTTCCTGCATCGACGTAATGCGACTACGCGCCATCTGCTGATCCTTTCCCGTTCCGCGTCGTGGTCACGCCGGCAGCTTGAAGTCGGCGACCGAACGGCGCAGATCGGCAGCGAGCTGAGCCAGGTTGCCGATCGACTCGGCCGTCTGTTCCGCACCCTGCGATGTCTGGCTGGTGATCTGACGGATCACGCCCATGGTCTGTGTGATGTCCGTCGCCGCAGCCGACTGCTGGTGTGCGGCGATGGAGATGTTCTTGATGAGGTTGTTCAGTGCGTTGGACACGCGCTCGATTTCGGTCAGCGCGGTGCCGGCGTCTTCGGCCAGGCGCGCACCGGACACCACTTCGGAGGTGGTCTGCTCCATCGAGCTGACCGCCTCGTTGGTATCGGCCTGAATCGTCTGCACCAGGCCTTCGATCCGTCGCGTCGCACCGGAGGTACGTTCGGCCAGGCGCTGCACTTCGTCGGCCACCACGGCGAAACCGCGACCGGCCTCGCCCGCCGAGGCCGCCTGCACCGCGGCATTGAGCGCCAGGATGTTGGTCTGCTCGGAAATGTCGTTGATCAGTTCCACGATCGAGCCGATTTCCTGGGTCGATTCGCCCAGGCGCTTGATGCGCTTGGAGGTTTCCTGGATCTGGTCGCGAATCTGGTCCATGCCCTGAATCGTCTCGCGCACCACACCGGCACCTTCGGCGGCGATGACCACCGAGCGCTGCGCCACTTCGGCCGACTCGGTGGAGTTGCGCGAGACCTGTTCGATGCTGGCAGCGATTTCGCTGATGCGCTCGGACGCGGTGGTGATCTGATTGGCCTGCTGGCCGGCGGCGTCGGCGAGCTGCATCGCCGTGGCCTGGGTTTCCTGGGTCGACACGGCCACCTTGGCCGAGGTGTCGTTGATGGTGGTCACCAGGTGACGCAGCTCGTCCACGGCGTAGTTGATGGCGTCCGCGATGGCGCCGGTCATGTCTTCGGTGACCGACGCCTTGACGGTCAGATCGCCTTCACCCAGCGAGCTGATTTCGTCCAGCAACCGCATGATCGCCTGCTGGTTGCGGCTGTTGAATTCCACCTGCGCCTGGTAACGCACGTCCTGCTCGCGGGTCCGTACGCGCACCGAGCTCCACACGAAGCCGACAATGGCCAGCAATGCGATCAGGCCGGAAACCACACCCAGCCAGAAGTTCGGAAACAGGCGCGTATCGCGTACCGAACCGAACGCAGAGAACGCATCGAACAGCTTCTTGCTGTCGTCGAGCATCTTGTTGGAGCCGGCGGTCAAGGCGGCGGCCGAGGACTGCGCGGCGAACAGGTTGCGCGAGCTGGCGAGGATGGCGTCGATGTCCTTCTTCATCGTCGTCCACTGCGCCTGCGACTGCTCCAGTGCCGACAAGGCGGCCGGGTTGCGCACCGCGGCGATGCCCAGTTCTTCGTTACCTGCGCGCAGGCCTTCCAGCATCTGCGTGAACACCACCGAGTCGCGCGCCAGCGCGTCGCCCGAGGCAGCGGCATTGGCGCCACCGGCGCGCATTTCGGTGACCCGGCGCGCCATGGTGCCGGCGACCACCACCTGCTGCAGCGTGTTGTAGATCTGCGAGGCAGGTGCGCCGCTGACCGTCATCGCGCGCACCACCTCGTTCAACTGCGCCTGCAGCTGCGGCACGCTGCCGGTGAAGCGTTCGGCGTTGCCGGCCAGACCGAGCACCGCCGGTTCGCTGGCGATGATCTGGTCGGCGTTCTTGCTGAGCGGCACCCAGGTCGCCTTGAGCTGGGCCATCGAACTGGCGACCGAGCCTTCCTGGCCGTAGCGGCCATCCAGTTCGCTCACCGTGCTGTCGATGCGACCCTTGGTCTCCTTGAACGCGGCGAACGCCTTGGGATCGCCGGAGACCGCTTCGCGGCCCTGGTTGGCCAGCTGCTGCGAGAGCACCTGCAAGTCGGCCGCGCCGGTGCCGGCACCGGCAAGACGACTGCCCTGCCAGGTCGCGACGCCGGTGTTGGCGCCAAACACGATCATCGACAACACCAGCAAGCCAAGCCAGAAGCTGGTGCTGACGCTGCCGAGCTTGTTGGTCTTGCGGGCGTCCGGGGCGGTACTCATGGTTCGACCTCGATCTGTATGACGTGGCGGGGTCGCGGCTTAGGCCGCGGCCTGCCGGAATTCAGGAGTGCGCGACAGCAACGCCAGGGAGAACACACCCCAGTCCTGCGTCTCGTTGCGGAAGGCACGATCGATGAAGTGGGCGTAGCGGCCTTGCGCCAGCTCGCCGGGTTCGACCGCCTGGGACTGTTCGAAGCTGCGCTGGCCATACAGCTCATCGATGGTCAGCGCGACGTCGCCGCCGCTCTGACGCATGATCAGCACCCGCTGGCCTTCCTGCAGCACCGTGCGACGGCCCTCCAGGAACTGCTTCAGGTCGATCACCGGAAACAGGTTGCCGCGCAGGTTGCCCACCCCCAGCAACCAGGGCTGCCCGCCGGGCACCGGCGTCACCGGTGGCATCGGCACGATTTCCGCCACTTCTCGGAAATCCGACACCAGCCGCCGGGTCCCGACGCGATAGCCGACGCCACGCCAGATATCGGCCGAGAACTGGCGTTCCGGCAGCGGCGTGGCGTGCGCAAGACTACGACGCTCGTAGTCTTCGAGAATGTCGAATGGAGAGCGCATCAACGCACCAGTTGTTTGATGCGAGCGATCAGATCGTCTTCGCGCGGCGGCTTGACGATGTAGTCGCTGGCACCTTGTCGCAAACCCCATGCCTTGTCGGTTTCCATCCCCTTGGTGCTGACCAGCAGCACGGGGATGTCCTTGGTGGCCTGGTCGCGTGCGAGTGCACGCGTTGCCTGGAAGCCGCTCATACCTGGCAGCACCACGTCCATCAGCACCAGATCGGGCGCCTGGCTGCGAATCAGCTCAAGTCCCGCTTCGGCGTTGTCGGTGGCGACGACCGTATGGCCAGCTTTTTCCAGCCATTGACTGAAGACTGCCCGATCGGTGGGCGAGTCCTCGATCAATATAATTCGAGCCATGTTGCCTTTCCCCCTGGTCAGGCGTGGACGTACGTGCGGATCGCGCTCAGTAGTTCTTCACGGGTGAATGGCTTGGTCAGATATTGCTCGGAGCCGACGATGCGGCCACGCGCCTTGTCGAACAGGCCATCCTTGGACGACAACATGATCACCGGCGTCGACTTGAAGAGCTGGTTGCCCTTGATCAACGCGCACGTCTGGTACCCATCCAGGCGCGGCATCATGATGTCGACAAAAATGATCTGAGGTTGCTGGTCCGCAATCTTGGCCAGTGCCTCGAAACCATCGGTCGCTGTCACTACTTCACAACCTTCCCGCTTCAGCAGCGTTTCGGCGGTGCGGCGAATGGTTTTCGAATCGTCGATGACCATCACCTTCAGTCCTGCGAGTTCCCCACCCGCAGCAATGTTTTCACTCATGCAAATATCCCCGGACGCGCAACGCTTCATCCCTTCCGACGTCGCTACGAAACTGCATGTATATCCCAAGACCCGCATCGACTGTCAAGGGCGCATTGCCGGGGCCCCGCCAGGCGGACGTTCCGACCGCGGCCAGGTGCCTCCGGACCGGCAAGTCGCGCATCTGCGAGCTGCCGGGCACGCCATCGCCCACCGCTTGAAGTTACCATCGGCAGCTTGTTCGAAAGGTTTAGCCCCATGTCGCTCGACGTCGTTGTGGTGATGGATCCCATCGCCTCCATCAAGATCGCCAAAGACACTACCTTCGCCATGCTGCTGGAAGCCCAGCGTCGTGGCCACCGCTTGCACTATGTGCGCCCCGGCGGGCTCAGCCTGCGCGAGGGACGCGCCGTGGCGCAGGTCGCCCCCCTGAGCGTGCGCGAAGACAAGACAAGCTGGTTCACGCTGGGCGAGTTCGCCGAACTGGAATTCGGCCCCGGCCAGGTGGTGCTGATGCGCAAGGACCCACCGGTGGACGCCGAGTTCGTCTACGACACCCAGGTGCTGAGCGTGGCCCAGCGCGCCGGCGCACAGATCGTCAACGACCCGCAGGGCCTGCGCGACTACAACGAGAAGCTGGCGGCGTTGCTGTTTCCGCAATGCTGCCCGCCGACGCTGGTGAGCCGCGATGCGGCGACGCTGAAGGCGTTCGTGCTGGAACACGGCCAGGCCGTGCTGAAGCCGCTGGACGGCATGGGCGGGCGCTCGATCTTCCGCAGCGGCACCGGCGACCCCAACCTCAACGTGATCCTGGAAACGCTCACCGACGGCAACCGCAAGCTGACCCTGGCGCAGCGCTTCATCCCGGACATCACCGCCGGCGACAAGCGCATCCTGCTGGTGGACGGCGAGCCGGTGGACTACTGCCTGGCGCGGATTCCGCAGGGCGACGAATTCCGCGGCAACCTGGCCGCCGGCGGGCGTGGCGAAGGCCGCCCCCTGTCCGAGCGCGACCGCTGGATCGCCGCGCAGGTCGGCCCGGAAATGCGCCGGCGCGGCATGCGCTTCGTCGGTCTGGACGTGATCGGCGATTACCTGACCGAGGTCAACGTCACCAGCCCCACCTGCGTGCGCGAGCTGGATGCGCAGTTCGGCCTGAACATCGCCGGGCTGCTGTTCGACGCGATCGAGGCCGGCACCGCGCAATGAGCAAGGCCGCGGCGCAGCCTGCAGCGATGGACGACCGCCAGCGCCTGAGCGCGATGCTGGTGATCTCGCTGTTGCTGCACGCCGCGCTGATCCTGGGGGTGGGTTTCACGGTCAGCGAGGATGCGCCGCTGGTGCCGACACTGGACGTGATCTTCAGCCAGACCAGCACGCCGTTGACGCCGAAACAGGCCGACTTCCTGGCCCAGGCCAACCAGCAGGGCGGCGGCGACCACGACACCGCCCAGCGCCCGCGCGACAGCCAGCCCGGCGTGGTACCGCAGGACCGTACCGGGCTCGCGCCACAGGCGCAGCGCGCCATCAGCGTGCAGGCACCGGAGCCGACCCAGACCCGTGTGGTCAGCAGCCGTCGCGGCGAGCAGACGATGCCCACGCCGCAACCCAATCCGCAGACCGACCCGCTCACCCCGGCCGATGCACAACGCGTGCAGCGCGACGCGGAAATGGCCCGGCTCGCCGCCGAGGTGCATCTGCGCTCGGAGCAGTACGCCAAGCGCCCCAACCGCAAGTTCGTCTCGGCCAGCACCCGCGAATATGTGTACGCCAACTATCTGCGCGCGTGGGTGGATCGCGCCGAGCGCGTGGGCAATCTGAATTATCCGGACGAAGCGCGGCGGCGCCGGCTGGGCGGCAAGGTCGTCATCAGCGTGGGCGTGCGCCGCGACGGTAGCGTGGAAAGCAGCCGCGTGCTGATCTCCAGCGGCGTGCCGGCGCTGGACGATGCCGCGTTGCGCGTGGTGCAACTGGCTCAGCCGTTCCCGCCCCTGCCCAGGACCAAGGACGACGTGGACATTCTGGAAGTCACCCGCACCTGGCTGTTCCTGCCCGGCGGCGAGCTGCACGACGATCGCTGAGACCGCCCAGGCGCGCGCTCTGCGCGATGCACCGTGCCACGACCAGGCGCGGTCCTGACCCGGTAGAAGTCTGCAACGCAGGATCAGCGGCGCGTAGTCCTCGAACCGTGGGTGAGGCAGCCTGCATGAGCGTGGATGCCGAGCGTGCGCCCCTGCTCACCGGCTGGAACGGCGGCGCGGCGTCCGACCTGCAGCAGGCCGGCAACGCCGGCGTGCGCTCGACTGCCGCACCTGGAAATGTGCTCGACGGCGTGGACACCTGCATTACCTGCCGCGTGCGGCAGATGGAGCGGCACGGTCCGCCGCGGCCCGGACCTCAGGCCATCGATGCGGCGGCATGCAGCCGATCGGCCAATGCCATGATCTCGGCCGCGTCCTGCACCCGCTCGCGCCAGGCGGCCGGAATGCCGTCGACGCCGTAGAACGCCCCCGCCAGCTGGCCGCAGATGGCGGCGGTGGTGTCGGCATCGTCGCCCAGATTGGCTGCACGCAGCACCGCATCGGCGAATGTCTCGGTGGTGGCGAAACACCACAGCGCGGCCGACAGCGAATCGACCACATAGCCGGTGCCGCGGATCTGCGCCGCGGGCACCGCCGCGTGGTTGCGTACGGCCAGTACGCGCACTGTCGGCGTGACTAACTCGTTGCACTGCGTCTGCAGCACTGCGCCACGCTCGCCACCCAGCAACGCGGCATGCAGCTGCAGCGCGAACAGCCGGCAGGCGTCCAACGCTTCGGCGGCGGCATGCGTGGTACGCGAACTGTCCGCAGCACGCGCGCCCAACTCAGCCGGGCGATACGCGTAATACATCGCCACCGGCGCCAGCCGCATCAATGAGCCGTTACCGGCCGCGCGCGGGTCCTCGCTGCCGCTGAAGGCCGGACCGCCATCGAGATAGCGCTCCAGCGCCTGCCGCACGGTGCTGCCGATATCGAAACAGCTGCCGGTGCTGCTGAGGTAGCCGTGCTGGTACCAGTTGCAATAGCGATTCATCTGATCGGCGGCATCGAATCCGTTCCGATGCAGCAGGCTGTGCGCCAGGCACAAGGCCATCGAGGTGTCGTCGGTCCATTGCCCGGCACGCAGCGCGAACGGGCCGCCTCCGCGCATGTCGTCGATCGGGGTAAAGCTGCCCGGCGCGCAGAATTCCAGCGTGGTGCCAAGCGCATCGCCGACCGCCAGGCCCAGCAGACAGCCGCGAAATCGCGCGCGTTCGCGATCGCCGTGCGTCATGGCGCGGCTGCGCCCGCCTTCGCTGCCCGTGCGGCCTGCTGCTCGACCAAGGTCAGTGCGACGTTATCGCGCAGATACGCCGGTTCCACACGCTCCGGCGCCACGCCTTCGCCACGCTGCAACGCCGGCAATGCCAGCGTGAGCAGGTCGGCGGCGTGCGGCAAGGCGCTGGCATCGATGCCACTCAGCTGCGTTGCAAAACGCCGCTGCAGCAGACCATCGGCGGCAGCGAAGCCGGTGCCCACTCCGGCGAAACGGTGCGCGGTGTCCGGCACGATCAAGGTGTCGGGCGTGCACACCACTTCCGGCGTCAGTTCCAATACACCATCGTCGTGACGCACAAAGACGCCGGCATACACCTCGCCCATGCGCGCATCGATGCAGGCCAGCACATGCGTGGCCTCGGCAGGCGCGCGCAATGCCAGTACCTGCAGCGTGGAGACCGCCAGCACCGGCCGATCCAGGCCTAGCGCAATGCCTTGCGCGATACCGATGGCCAGGCGCACGCCGGTAAACGCACCGGGCCCGCGGCCGACCGCAATCGCATCGAGCTGGCGCCGCGTGATGCCCGCCTCGGCCAGCAGCTGCTCGGCCCACGGCAATGCCAGTTCCGCGTGACGACGCGGCGCCAGTTCGAAACGCTCGATGACGCACCCGCCCACGTGCAGCGCGACCGAGCAGGCTTCGGTAGAGGTTTCGAATGCGAGAACGTTCATGGCAGGGCCGTGGCAGCAAGAAGGAGGAAGATCAGCCGTCGCCGAACGGCAACGCCGGGACGCCATTGTCGCCCAGCGGCGCGGTGGCGCCAAAAAACGCCCGCACTTCGTCGATCTCGCGCGTGCGCGCAAACGGCGGCAGCGATTTCATGAAGGTGCGGCCGTAGCTCTTGTTCACCAATCGCGGGTCGCACAGCACCAGCACGCCGCGGTCGGTCTCGCTGCGGATCAGCCGGCCCACGCCCTGCTTGAGCGCGATGACCGCTTGCGGCAATTGCTCGTCGCGGAACGGGTTGCCGCCCTCGCGGCGGATCGCGTCCAGGCGCGCTTCGAACACCGGGTCGTCGGGCGCGGCAAACGGCAACTTGTCGATCACCACCACGCTCAAGGCATCGCCGACCACGTCCACGCCTTCGCGGAAACTGGCCGATCCCAGCAGCACGCCGTTGCCGGAATCGCGAAAGCGCTGCAGCAACGTCGCGCGCGGCGCTTCGCCCTGCACGAACAGCGGCCACGGCGCGCCACGCAGCGCTTCGGCCGCCTCGCGCAGCGCACGGTGCGAAGCGAACAGCAGGAACGCGCGGCCATTGGAAGCTTCCAGCACCGGGGTCAGTGCCGCGATCAAGGCCGTACCGAAACCGCGCGCGGCCGGATCGGGCAGGTTCGGCGGCAGGTAGCACAACGCCTGACGTCCCCAGTCGAAGGGACTGGGTTGCAGCAAGGTCACCGGGTCGTTCAAGCCCAACCGCAGCGCGATGTGGTCGAACTCGCCACCCACCGCCAGCGTGGCCGAGGTGAACACCCAGGCCGCCTGCGATTTTTCGCGATGCTCGCGCAGCGGCCCGGACACGTCCAGCGGCGTGCGCTGGCAACGGAATCCTCGCGGGCTCAGCTCATACCAGAGCACATCGTTGTCGACGGTTTGTTCCGGCGGATCCTGCGCAAAATCCGCCACCGCTACGTCCTCGCCCAGCCAGCGCGACAACCGGTTCAACGCTTCCTGCGCGCGCGCCGTGCAGCCATCGAATCCCGGCGAGGCCTCGCGCAACGGCAGCAGCGATTCGCCCAATCGCGCCAATGCCGACAGCACCGCATCGAACCCTTCGCGCACCTGCGGTTTGGCCAGTGCACGCCATTGCGTGCCGCGCGGCGGCAGGCCTTCCATGCCGGCACGCAAGCCACGCAAGGCTTCGTCCAGGGCCAGGATCGGCTCCTGCAGACTGGCCTGCGCGCCGGCGACCAGACGCGCTTCGACCATGCAATCGCGCGCCAGCTCCTGCCACGGGCGCATGCCGAAGCTTTCGCCGAAGAAATTGGCCGCCAGCTCCGGCAGCTGGTGCGCTTCGTCGATGACAAATGCCTGCGCGCCCGGAAGGATCTCGCCGAAGCCTTCCTGTTTGAGCGCCAGATCGGCCAGCAGCAGATGGTGATTGACCACGACCAGATCGGCGGCCTGCGCACGCTGGCGCGCCTGCACCACAAAGCATTCGCCGTAGAACGGGCACTCGGTGCCCAGGCAGTTGTCCACGGTGGAGGTCACCATCGGCAGCAGCGGCGAATCGTCCGGCAAGGCGTCCATCTCGGCCATGTCGCCGTACTGGGTACGCCCGCTCCAGGCCACGATGCGCTGGAATTGCGACACCTGCTCGGGCGTGGCCAGGCGCGGCTCGCCGCGCGCCTGCTGGGTGCGGTACTTGCACAGGTAATTGGCGCGGCCTTTCAGCAGCGCGCTGCGCAGCCCGATGCCCAACGCGGCGCGCACGCGCGGCAGGTCGCGGTGGAACAGCTGATCCTGCAGCGCGCGTGTGCCGGTGGAGACGATGGTCTTGAGGCCGGACAGCAATGCCGGCACCAGATATGCGTACGTTTTTCCGGTACCGGTGCCGGCCTCGGCCAGCAGCACCTCGCGCTGCTCGAACGCCTCGGCGATGGCGCCGGTCAGGCGCAACTGCGCATCGCGCGGCGCAAATGCATCGAGCTGACGCGCAAGCGCCCCGCCCTCGCTGAGCGCCTCGATGCTGGCAGTGGCTAGTTGGGACATGAGACCAAGGAGAATGCGGAAGATGAAGCACGACAGCCTAGCGCGTGCGCGGGGATGCTGCCTGGATCGGGCCTGCAGCAGCCGGTAAACACGTCATCGCGGCAAGGCGGCTGCGGCGCACGTGGCCGGCGATGTGGCGACCTTGTGACTGCGCCGCGCCATCCGCGCCTGACGAGGATGGCCCTCGACATTCCACAGGCTTTCGATGCAGTAGTTGCGCAGTGACCATTGCGTCATCGGTGTGTCCTAGGCGCTGTTGCGTGGTCGTCGCTACACCGCCCACCCCATTCCACGCACAGGGTGTGCATCCCGACCGGCATTGCACACTCCTCACCCGGCGGTTGGGCCGGCATGCATCGGCGACTTGCAGACGACGAGGCGGATGGGCCATGCCATGCGCGTGGCAATCAACGCATCACACTCGAAGACTTCAGGTCCGCTGCGACGCGGCGGTGGGCGCCCCGATCGAGTCGACCTGTCCGCGCACCGCAGGATGCAGCCACACATCCCACTCCCGCATGGCGCAGCCGGCCGGGCCGGTCACGCTGCCTGCAGCGCAACCGGTAGCGCACGCACTCAGTAGCGTTTTACGCCCGGCACGGTGCAACCGGCGATTTGCGCCTTGGCCGAGGCGGCATTTTCCTTTTCGCCACGCGCCAGCCGCGATTGCTCGATGGTGGCCCAATGACGACGGCACAGCGGGCCGGTCTTGGAACCCAGCTCCACTGCCTGGTTGGAAAAGCGTTCGGCCGCCGGCCAATCGGCCTGCAGCACGGCCACTTCGGCACGCTCCTGCAAGATTGCCGGGTCACCGGACACCAGCTTCAGCGCCTGATCCAGCGCCGCCGCTGCACCGGGCAGGTCGCCGGCCTGGCGCTTGGCCTTGGCGCTCTCGCGCAGGTCGTCCACCTGCGGGTCGCGCAACGGCTGCACCGACAGCTCGGTGTCGTCCACGCCGGCTTCGCGCTCGATCAGCAACAGCCGTTGTGTCGGCGTGGTCGGGTCCACCGGCGTCGGCGGCGGCGCGGGCGGCGCACTGACGCAGGCAGTGACTGCGGCGAGCACGCCGATCAGGGCAACAAGGCGATGCAATCGGATCATGGGGTCACTCCAGTCAATGTGCAGGGGGCGCCGACGCGGGCGCCGGTGCGGGTTCTTCCGGCTTCTTTTCCAATCCGAAGAAACGCCGCCAGCCGCCGCCGCTGGATTGCTCGGCAGGTGCGGACCCATCGTCGGGCACGCCTTCGATGGAGGGCGCATTGCCGGCGCACGACGCATAGGCAGGCGTGAAGCCGACCACGAACGGGAACTGCCGCGCGCCCGGGCAGCCGGCATCGGTAACGCCCGTGCCGGCCGCGTCCACCCATTGCCAGTCCAGGCCCTTGCCGTTCACTTTCAACGGCGCGCTGGGCAGGCGCGCGAAGATGCTCGACCACACCCGCATCGCGCCGGTGGCGCCGTACAGGCCGGTCTCGGCGTTCTGGTCGTTCCCCATCCAGATCACCGCCAGATGGTCGCCGGTATAGCCGGCATACCAGCTGTCGCGGCCATCGTTTGAGGTTCCGGTCTTGCCCGCAGGCGACAGGCGCCCCAGGCCATCGCCCAGCAGCTGCCGCGCGGTACCGCCGCTGACCACCTGCTGCAGGGCGACGCTGATCAGGTTGGCCGCCACCGAATCGCCTTCCTGCGCCGGTGCCGGCGTCTTGTCGTAGCGCTTGAGCAACTTGCCTTGCGGATCGAGCACGCCACGCACCGCATGCAGCGGCTGGATCTCGCCACCGGCCGCAAGGAACTGGTACAGCTGCGCCATGCCGTACGGGCTCTGATCGGTCGCGCCTAGGATCAGCGAGGGGTTCGGGTCGGCCTTGATGCCGGCCAGCACCTGGATCAATTGCGCTACGCGATCGGCGCCGACCTGCATGCCCACCCGCACCGTGGCCTGGTTATACGAATGCGCCAGTGCATCGACCAGCCGCACCGTGCCGTGACTGCGGTTGTCGGAATTGCCCGGCGACCAGGTCTTGCCCCGGCTGAGCTGCACCGTCACCGGGGAATCGTCGACCCAACTGGACAAGGCCCAGCGGTCCGGCGAAGCCAGCGCCAGCAGATAGACGAACGGCTTGAGCAACGAGCCCACCTGCCGCTGCGCCTCCACCGCACGATTGAAGCCGGGCTTGGCCACATCGCGGCTGCCGACCACTGCCAGCACATCGCCGTTGTGCACATCGGTCACCACCAGGCCGGCCTGCAGCGGCGGACGTTTCTTGTTGTCCAGCCGCTTGATGGTGCCGGTCACCGCGCCTTCGGCATAGGCCTGGGCGGACGGCGACATGCCGGTGAGCACGCTCATGCCGGCGCCCTGCAGCACGCCTTCGGGATAGTCGTGCGCCAGCTGCCGGCGCACCAGGTCCACATAGGCCGGGAAGCGGTTGGCCGCGACCAGGCCCGGTTCGGTGGGCACGCCCAGCGGCGCAGCCAGCGCGCGCTTGTACTCGGCATCGTCGATCAGCTGGTTCTCGTGCAGCTTGCCCAGCACGAAGTTGCGCCGGTCCAGCGCGCGCTCCGGATTGCGCCGCGGGTCGTAATACGACGGCCCCTTGACCAGCCCGATCAGCAGCGCGATCTGCTCGGTGGTCATCGAGGTGAGCTCGCGGCCGAACCACAGCTCCGCACCTGACGACACGCCGTGGATGGCCTGCCCGCCGCGCTGGCCCAGATAGACCTGGTTGAGGTAGGCCTCCAGGATGGTGCGCTTGTCGTAGCGCGCCTCCATGATCACCGCGTACAGAATCTCGTTGAATTTACGCGTGACCGTCTGCTCCTTGCCGATGCCGAGCAGACCGCTGCGCGCCAGCTGCTGGGTCAGGGTGCTGGCGCCCTGACGGACCTGGCCGCCGGAGCGCAGCATGATCCAGGCCGCCCGTACCATGCCGCTCAGATCGATGCCGTGGTGGCTGTTGAAGTCGCGGTCTTCCACCGCCTGCAAGCCGGTCACCAGCAGCTCGGGCACTTCTTCCATGCGCACCAGGCGGCGCTCTTCCTGCTTTTGTCCATACAGCGTGGCGATGCGCGCCGGGTCCAGCCGCGCGCTCTTGAGCGCCTTGCGATCGCCGGCATCGCGCAGGCTGGCCACGCGCCCGCCGGACAGGCTCACCTCGATGCGCCGCGCAGGCACGCGCCCGTCCACGTCGTTGTAGCCGCGGCTGGCGATGGTGAAGCGGCTGCCTTCCTGCCGATAGGTGCCCGCCAGCTTGGCCTGGCCGTCGTCGCGGTAGGACGCCGCATCGAGTTCGGTCTTGAGCGTGGCCGCATCCAGCGCATTGCCGGGCACCAGCACCAGCGGGCGCCCGTACACACGGGTCGGGATCTGCCAACGCAGCTCGCCGAAGCGCTGGCTGACCTGCTTGTTCAGATACACCGTGTAGGGGATCAGGAAACCGAGCGCCAGCGCGATCGCGGCAAAGCCCCAGACAATCAGCCTGCGTTGCCAGCGGGAGCCTTGCGCGTTGGAGTCGTCCTGAAAGTCGTCGGAATCGTCGTGGTCGTAGCGTCGGGGCACGGGGATGCGAAAATGTAGAGTCCGGCGAGTCTAGCGCAGCGCTGTCGTGGTTGCGCCGCGCTGGCCCCGCCGACTTAAGCGCGGCTAACAAACGCCAACGCCCGCCTCCGCGCCAGCGGAGCCTGTGCTCGGCGCGGCCAGTGCCCTCTCGTTACACTGGCAGAGGTTGTCGGCCGGCTGTGCCATCGCACCACCTGCCCGCTACGCTCACCGGTCTCTCCGCTGGAGTTTCAACGCAATGTCGATGTCACTGGCCGATGCGCGCTATCTGTTCAATCGCGTGCTCGGCCTGATCCACCGCAGCGTGGCCAGCATGCGCACACGCGGATGGCGTGCGACCTGGCAGCGCATTCGGGTGCACACGCAGCCCCCCCCGGTCGCGCTCGGCACACCGTTGTGGCTGCCCGACGCCACGCCGTTTGCCGCATTTGCCGTGCCGCACAGCGCCGCGCCGCGCGTGACGGTGGTGATCGCGGTCTATGATCACATCGCCCATACCCTGGCCTGCCTGCGTGCGCTGGCTGCACATCCGCCGCAGCGGGAGGTGGAGATCGTCGTGGTGGACGACGGCAGCAGCGATGCCACCGCCGTGCAGCTGCCGCAGATCGCCGGCCTGCGGTACCACCTGCGCGCCAGCAACGGCGGCTTCATCGCTGCCTGCAACGACGGGATCGCGCTGGCACGCGGCGAGTACGTGGTGCTGCTCAACAACGACACCATTCCGCAGCCCGGCTGGCTGGATCGGCTGATCGACACGTTTGCCGCGTATCCGGACGCCGGCCTGGTCGGCGCGCAGTTGGTGTACCCGGACGGGCGCCTGCAAGAGTCTGGCGGTGTGGTCTTCGGCGACGGCAGCGCCTGGAGCTACGGCCGCTTCGAGTCGGCCGACGACCCGCGCTATGCCTATGTCCGCGCGATGGACTACTGCTCCGGTGCGGCGATTGCGCTGCCGCGAGCGCTGTTGCTGACGACCCTGGGCGGCCTCGACGGCTGCGACCCTTCATCGGGCTGGAATGCTGCCGACCTGGCCTTCGCAGTGCGCGCTGCCGGGCGTCAGGTCCTGGTGCAACCGGCCAGCGTGGTGGTACATGACGAAGGCACCAGCGACGGCACCGACACGCGTACCGGGGTGAAGGCCTATCAGGTGCGCAATCAGGCGGTTTTTGCGGAGAAATGGCAGCAGGCGCTGGCGACGCAGTTGCCGGTCGGCACGGTGCCCGGCCCGGCGCACCTGCATCGCGCGCAACGCCAGGTGCTGATCCTGGACGAATGCGTGCCGCAGCCGGATCGCGATTCCGGATCGCTGCGGCAGTTCAATCTGATCCGGCTGCTGCGCGAAGAAGGCGCGCATGTGGTGTTCGTGCCGACCCGGCGCGAACATGCCGGGCGCCATACCCAGGCACTGCAGCAGCTGGGCGTGGAGGTCTGGTACGCGCCGTTCCTGGACGGCATCGGCAGCTGGTTGCGCACGCACGGCGCGCGCTTTGCAGTGGTGCTGCTGGTACGCCATCACGTTGCCCACGCCTGCCTGCCGCTGTTGAAACAGTACGCGCCGCAGGCACGCACACTGTTCGACACCGTCGACCTGCACTACCTGCGCGAGCGCCGCGGCGCCGAGCTCGCCGGCGACGCCAATCTGCTGCGCAGCGCCGAACGTACCCGGGTCCGCGAGCTGGAGATCATGGCGGCCACCGACGTCACCGTGCTGGTGTCTGCCGCCGAACAGGCGCAATTGCACGCGGATGCGCCGCAGATCCGCACCGCCCTGCTCTCCAACCTGCACGAGGTCGCCGGCAGCGGCCACAGCTTCGAACAACGCCGCGACCTGGTGTTCGTGGGCGGCTTCCGGCATCCGCCGAACGCAGATGCGGTGCAATGGTTCATCAGCGCGATCTTTCCGCAGGTGCGCGCGCACCTGCCCACTGTGGAGTTTCACTGCATCGGTGCGGATCTTCCGGAAGCGCTAAAGCTGCTCGCGGAAGAATGCCCCGGCGTGCGCCTGCACGGCCATGTGCCGGATCTGGTGCCGTTCATGGACAGCGCCCGCATTGCGGTCGCCCCACTGCGCTTCGGTGCCGGGGTCAAGGGCAAGATCAACCTGAGCATGGCGCATGGTCAACCGGTGGTCGGCACCACCTGCGCGGTGGAAGGCATGCATCTGCGCGATGGCGAGGATGTCTGCGTGGCCGATGAGGCCGATGCTTTTGCCAATGCCATCGTGCGGCTGTACCAGGACGCGGCGCAATGGCAGAAGCTGGCCGATAACGGCCTGCGCAACGTGGCCGAACACTTCTCGCTGGATGCAGCGCGCGCAACGGTCCGCGAGCTGTTTATCGCGGGGTGAACGGCGCCGCGGGTGAGTGACTGGCCCGTTGCGGATCGGGCGGATGCATTGGTCGTGCTGCGCGGAGGATTGCGGGCTGCCCTGATGCGGGCGCGCGCAGCGCTTGATGGGTGACGGGATTGGCCCATCGCGACGACGAAGGCAGATATGGATCGCGATGTTTCGAGCGCCCCCCCCTCATCCGCCCTTCGGGCACCTTCTCCCTACGGGAAAAGGGATCGACAGCCGGGATGTCTTGCGGCCTGGTCGCCACCCACCGCCGGCGTCCACCGGCCGAACGCCAACGACGACAGCCCACGCCTCAGCGCTGCTCCGCCACCGCCCTGACCCGGCGCGTGAATTCGGCCAACTCCGGCAAGCCGGGATCCAGTTGATGCGCTTGTTCCTGCGCACGACGCGCGAACGCCGCATCCTCCTGGCCCAGGCGCTCGCTGCCGACCGCAACCCAGCGCTGCGCAAGACGTCGACGCGCGCCGGCCAGCGCATCGCCATTCGGGGTCAATGCCTGCCAGGCATCCAGGCAGCCGCGTGCGGCGCGCAGCCGGTTGTTGCGTAGTTCGTCTTCGAAACAGCGCTGACTGGCCGGCGCCACCCGCGCGGCGGCCTGCAGTACGCGTGGGTCGCGCGGTGCCAGCGCCTGCGCCGCGCGCACCGCGTCGTAGGCGCTGACACCGGGTGGCGTCATCCATTGCTGGCGCGCTTCGGCATCGGCAACACGTTGCAGCAGCCCCCGCAAACGGCGCTCGCGAACGCCGCGTGACAGACCCGTTTCCGGGCCGCGCTGGGCGTCGCGGGCGCGCGCGATGGCCTGCTCGGCCTGGGCGATGGATGCGGCACCCGGCACCAGCGACTGCGCCTGTTGCAGCGACTGCATCGCCGCGTCGAACTGAAAATCCGCGGCCTGCCGGCCTGCCTGCGCGGCGTATTCGCTGGCCACCCGTTCCAGCCCGCGATGCGCACCGACATCCTCCGGCTCGGCCGCCAGCACCGCGTTGAAATCGCGTGCCGCAGGTGCCAGGCGACCACGGCGCAACAATGCCTCGGCGCGCTGCCGGCGCTGATCCAGCACACGGTGATAGTGCCCCTCGGTCGACGGCACGTCGGCGTGCCCGGCGTCGTAGCGCTTGGCGGCGGCCAGCAAGGCCGCCGCCTCGCCGAGGGCGTCGCGCGCCAGCGCATGACGCGCCTGCGCCAACAGATCGGTCAGGGCATCTTCGCGCCCTTCCAGCGCGTCGGTGCGGTCGGGCGCCAGGGTCAGGATGCGCTGATACAGCGGCAGCGCGCTGTCGGGCGTGCCATCCAGGCGACCTTGCTGCTGGGCCGCAGCGGCCTGCGCCAGCAGGGCATCCAGTCCGGCGCGGCGTGCCTGCAACTGACGCAGCCGCAGCGCAACCGGCGCGATCTGCGCCTGCGGCACCTCCAGTGCGGTTGCCAGTGCCAGCGTGCGCTGCGCGGCGACCGCATCGCCGGCCGCAATCGCGGCACGCGCCTGCACCACGGCAGCCATGCCGGTCCGCGCCAACCCGATGCGCGCCTCGCTGCGATCGTTATCCAACGCAAGCGCAGCGGTGAACAGTTCCTGGGCACCGCTGCCGTCGGCGGCACTGAGCTTGCCGCGCGACAGCGCCGCATCGCCACGTTGCAGCAATTGCTGGATGCGGGTGTCCGGCCACAGCAAATCGCCCAACGGCTTGCGTGCCGCGATGACGCTCAACAGCAGGCAGGCGGCAAGTACCAGCACCACGCGCCATAGCGCAAGGCTGCGCAACGGCGCCCAAAGGCGCGGCGACCTGACCCAGCGCGGCAGGGAAAACATGCGGTGGCGTCCATCCTTGGCGCGACCTGACGGGGACGCGTTCACGTGCCTATGGTAGCTGGCTGTGCCGCGAAGACGGTGTGGGTGGGCAGGAGGGGCGGATTCGGGAGTTGGGATTGGTCAAGGCAAACGCGACGGGAGCCGGCGCGCTGCCCGGACTGGCCCGGTGCATCGATGCATCCTCCAGGCATCTGCAGGCGGCCCGGGGAGCCTGACAGGCACGCGTTTCCGCCCCACGGCGGCCACGCACGCCACGTTCGAAAGCGCAACGCGCGCAGAGGCAGTCGATGATGCGCCCCGACCAGCGGCGACGCCGCCTACCCGCGCTCAGCCCAGTCGCCGCACCTCATTCACGCCAGGCAAGGCATCCAGCTTGCCGAGCAAGGCGGACAGCTGGTCGTAGTCGCTGACCTTGAGCCGAAGGCGCAGCTGCGCCCTGCCGGTGTCGCGCACGTTGTCGCTGTTGATTTCCAGCACGTGCGCATCTTCCTGCGCGATCAGGTTGGTGATGTCCTTGAGCAGCCAGCGGCGGTCCACCGCACGCACCTGCACATCCACCTCGTAACCGCTGCCGGCCTTGCCCCACTCCACCGGCAATACGCGCTGCGGGTGGGCGGCAGCCAGCCGTGCCAACGCCGCGCAGTCGGTGCGGTGCACGGTGATGCCGCGGCCGCGGGTGAGGTAACCGGCAATCGGCTCGCCGGCCACCGGCTGGCAACACCGCGCCAGTTGCACCAGCAAATTGCCCACGCCCTCTACGGTGAATTTGGATTTGCCCAAGCCCTCGCGGCGCGCGGTGGGTCGCGGCGGCGGCGGCACTGCAGGTTGCGAGGCGGCGCGCTCGGCTTCCAGCAGCGCACGGCTGACCTGGTTCGGCCCGGTATCGCCCAGCGCCACCTGGATATACAGATCGTCAAGGTTTTCCGCATGGAACTTGCGCGTCGCCACGCTCAGATCGGCGTGTTGCAGGCCCAGACGCTTGAGTTCGCGATCGAGCAGGTCCTTGCCCGCCTGCACATTGCGCGCACGGTCGAGCTTGTGGAACCACGCGCGCACCTTGTCGCGCGAGCGCCCGCTGGCCAGAAAGCCGTTGGATGCCAGCAGCCAGTCGCGACGCGGGTCGGCTTCCTTGGCGGTCATGATCTCCACCCGGTCGCCGCTGCGCAGCCGGTAGGTCAGCGGCACGATGCGATCGTTGACCCGGGCGCCGCGGCAGCGATGCCCGACCATGGTGTGCACGTGATAGGCGAAATCCAGCGGCGTGGCGCCCTGCGGCAAATCGATGACCTCGCCCTTGGGGGTCAGCGCATACACGCGGTCTTCGATCAGCTCGGCATCCAGCGCGCCGGCCAGCTCGCCGTGCTCGCCTTCCTGCACCTGCTCCAGCAACTGGCGCATCCACAGGATCTTGCGGTCGAAGGCTTTTTCGCCGCCCTTGCCGCCCTCCTTGTATTTCCAGTGCGCGGCCACGCCGAGCTCGGCCTGCGCATGCATCTCGTGGGTGCGGATCTGGATTTCGATGGTGCGCCCTTCCGGGCCGACCACGGCGGTATGCAGCGAGCGGTAGTCGTTGGCCTTGGGCCGGGCGATGTAATCGTCGAACTCGCTGGGCACCGGTGCCCACAACGAATGCACCGCCCCCAGGGCGGCGTAGCAGGCCGCGACGTCCTCGACCATCACGCGCACCGCGCGGATGTCGTACAACTGATCGAAAGACAGTCGCTTCTTCTGCATCTTCCGCCAGATGCTGTAGATGTGCTTTGGTCGCCCGCTCACCTCTGCGCGCAGGCCCTGCTGGGCGAGCGCCGCCGACAAGGTGCGCTTGACCGCTTCCAGATAGCGCTCGCGCGCCACCCGGGTTTCGTCCACTTCGCGCGCGATGCGGCGGTAGGTGTCCGGTTCCAGGTGCCGGAAGGCCAGGTCTTCCAGCTCCCACTTCACTTGCCAGATGCCCAGCCGGTTGGCCAGCGGCGCATGAATGTCGCGGGTGAGCTGGGCCAGCGCGCGGCGCTGTTCTTCACTGAGACGGTCGGCCACACGCATGCGCGCCAACTGCCGCGCCAGCAGGATCGGCACCACGCGCAGATCGTGGATGATGGACAGCAGCAGCCGCCGCAAGCCCTCGCTGTTGCGCCCGGCCTCGCGCCCGGCGTGCAACGCCCAGACCTGGTCGGCCGCATCCAGACCGTCCAGCAGCCCTTCTACCGCCACCCGCCGCTCCACCGGTTGCCAGGGCAGGCCAGCCACCGCCCCGCGTAACGCAGGCAGGTCGAACAGCAGTGCCGCAATCAACGTCGCCTCGTCGGCTGCCAGCGATGCCAGCACGTCCAGCGTGTCGGCCAGCAATGCCCACGGCACGCCGTCGGCCTGCGCGGGCGGCGCATCCTGCCAGGCCTGCGCCAATGCATCGCGTAATGCCGGCGCAATCGACGCAAGGGCCTGGCGCTGCAGCAAGGCATGCAGGCGTTCGAATGAGGAACTGGTCACAACGGTGGACACGGCGGCCGGCAATCACTGGGGTCTGATCGCTACGGTAACGTGCGCGTCACCTTCTCCACAACGCGCAATTTCCGCGCAAACGGCTGCCGGCAGCCTGCCTGCGCTTATGCCCGGTTCACCCGCCAAGGCCTTGATTCGCAACCGCTCTGCGATGGATTGGCGTCAGCGCGCCAGGCCAATTGCGACGCGATCGCGGCTTTTTACAAGCTCTTTACAATTGGAGTAAACCGGCTGCCTATGCTCGGTCCACGTCATCGCTGCATTACGCTGCGACGGCGTTTTTCCATCCACTGCGAGGTAGCCGATGAAGACCTGGAAGAAGCCTGTCGTTCGTGAAGTCAACTGTGGCGCCGAAATCAACTGCTACGTCTCTGGCGAGTTTTGATCCGGCACGTCTCGATCGCACCAGCCGCCTTTCCTCTTGATGCATGACCGGCACCTGCCGGCAGATTAGGTAACAGTTTCCATGCGCATCATCGTTCTGGGATCGGCGGCCGGCGGTGGGCACCCGCAGTGGAATTGCCACACCCCCGCGAGTCAGCGGGCATGGCAACAAGCAGACGGTGCCCAACGTCGTACCCAAGCCAGCATCGCGGTCAGTGCCGATGACAAGCGCTGGGTGCTGATCAATGCTTCACCCGATTTCCGCCAGCAGATTCTCGCCACACCCGCGTTGTGGCCGCAGCACGGTCTGCGTCACTCCCCGATCGAGGCGGTGCTGTTGACCAGTGGCGAGATCGACCATATCGCCGGGCTGTTGTCGATGCGCGAAAGCCAGCCGTTCTCGCTGCATGCCAGCAGCCGGGTGCTGGACCTGCTGTCGCAAAACCCCATTTTCGATGCGGTCAACCCGCACCACGTGACGCGCCAGCCGTTTGCGCTGGACACACCGGTATCGCTGCCGGGCCTGCAACTCACGCCCTTCTCGGTGCCGGGCAAGGTACCGCTGTTCATGGAGTCGCGCAGCGGCGGCGACCTGGCCGGCTCCAATGAAGAAACCCTCGGGCTGACCATCGACGATGGCCAGCACCGCGTGCATTACATCCCCGGCTGCGCCGTGATGACCGACGCACTACGCGCGCGCCTGCACGGCGCCGAGCTGGTGTTTTTCGACGGCACGCTGTGGCGCGACGATGAGATGGTGCAACTGGGCGTGAGCCAGAAAACCGGCCAGCGCATGGGCCACATGAGCATCGACGGCCCCGATGGCAGCATCGCCGCGTTCGCGTCGTTGAATGTGGCACGCAAGATTTTCATCCATATCAACACCACCAATCCCGTGCTCGACATCCACTCGCCGCAATACGCCAGTGCGCGTGCCAGCGGCTGGGATGTTGCCCACGACGGCCTGGAGATCACGCTGTGACCGCCCTGCTCACCCCCGACCAACTGGAAGCGGATCTGCGTGCGATCGGCGCTCGTCTGTATCACGACCAGCACCCGTTTCACGCCCTGCTGCACGACGGCAAGCTCGATCGCGGCCAGGTGCAGGCCTGGGCGCTGAATCGCTTCGAATACCAGCGCTGCATTCCATTGAAGGACGCCGCGATCCTGGCGCGCATGGAAGACCCGGCGCTGCGGCGGATCTGGCGCCAGCGCATCCTCGACCACGATGGCAATAGCGCCACCGATGGCGGCATCGCGCGCTGGCTGCATCTGACCGACGCGCTGGGCCTGGATCGCGGCCTGGTCGAATCCGGACGCGCCTTGCTGCCCGGCACGCGCTTTGCGGTGCAGGCGTATCTGCACTTTGTCCGCGAAAAAAGCCTGCTCGAGGCGATCGCCTCCTCGCTCACCGAATTGTTCGCTCCCAACATCATCGGTCAGCGCGTGGCCGGCATGCTCAAGCATTACGACTTCGTCTCGCCCGAAGCGCTGGCGTACTTCGAGCACCGGCTGACCGAGGCGCCACGCGATTCGGATTTCGCGCTCGACTACGTCAAGCAGCATGCCGATACGGTCGAAAAGCAGCAGCTGGTGAAAGCCGCCCTGCATTTCAAATGCTCGGTGTTGTGGGCGCAGCTGGATGCCTTGCACGTGGCCTATGTCGCGCCGGGCATCGTGTGGCCGGACGCATTTGTGCCCGATCGCGACGCCCGCCGGGCCGCTGCGTGAGCGGCATTACCCGCGAGAGTCAGCCGGCCCTGCGCGCGGGCGTGCGCCTGCAGCATGACCGTGCACGCGACCAGTGGGTGCTGCTTGCACCCGAGCGTGTGGTCGAGCTCGACGAGATCGCGCTGGTGGTGGCGCAGCGCTTCGATGGCGCACGTTCGCTGGCACAGATCGCGCAGGAACTCGCCGCAGAATTCGATGCCGACGCCACCGAGATCGAAGTGGATGTGATCGAACTCACCACCACCCTGCATCAGAAGCGTCTGCTGCGGCTATGACGACCGCACCGCCACCGCTATCGGTATTGCTCGAGCTGACCCATCGCTGCCCGCTGGCGTGCCCGTATTGCTCCAACCCGATTGCGTTGGCCGCGCTGCGTGAGGAAATGGACACCGCCGGTTGGCGCTCGCTGCTGCAGCAGGCGGCCGACATGGGCGTGCTGCAGGCGCACTTTTCCGGCGGCGAGCCGATGTTGCGCAAGGATCTGCCCGAACTGGTGGCGCATGCACGCGCGCTCGGGCTGTACAGCAACCTGATAACCTCCGGCGTGGCCGGTGGCGAGCCGATGCTGGACCAGCTGCAGGCGGCCGGGCTGGAGCATGTGCAGCTGAGCGTGCAGGACGTCGACCCGGCCGGTGCCGACCGCATCGCCGGTTATCGCAATAGCCTGGCGAAGAAACGCGAGTTCGCCGCGGCCGTGCGCGCGCGCGGGCTGCCGCTGACGCTCAACGCGGTACTGCACCGGCATAACGCCGAGCGCGTGCCCGGCATGATTGCGCTGGCGCTGGAATGGCAAGCCGAGCGCATCGAAGTGGCGCACACCCAGTACTACGGCTGGGGTCTGCGCAATCGCGCCGCGCTGATGCCCAGCCGCGAGCAGCTGATGGCCACCATTGACGCGGTGGAAACCGCGCGCCGCGAGCTCGGCGACCGCCTGGCGATCGACTTCGTCACCCCGGACTATTACGCGCGCCAACCCAAACCCTGCATGGGTGGCTGGGGGCAGCGCTTCGTCAATATTTCCCCGCGCGGCGACGTACTGCCCTGCCACGCGGCCGAAACCATCGATGGCATGCGTTTCGACAACCTGCGCGACCGCTCGCTGGCCGATATCTGGAACAACGGCGAGGCGTTCGTGCGGTTTCGCGGCACCGCCTGGATGCCCGAGGTCTGCCAGGGCTGTCCCAAGCGCGAGATCGACTGGGGCGGCTGCCGCTGCCAGGCGCTGGCGCTCAGTGGCGATGCCGGCACGCTGGATCCGGTATGCGAACGTTCGCCCGACCATGCCCAGGTGCGCGCTCTTGCCGACACCGAGGCGGCCGCGTCGCCGCCGGAATTCATCTATCGCCGCCCTGCCCGCCCCGCGCATGCGACAGCGTCCACTGCAGACAGCCTGGACTGAGCGGCGTCGGCCGGCACGAAACAGCGTCTACACTAGCCACCTCTTTCCTGTCGGATGGCTTCCATGTCGCTCGCGCGCCGCATTCCCCTGCTGGTCTGCCTGTCTTTTGCATTGACCGCCACCCCGGCCCTGGCGCAGCGCGCAGTGCACGGCGATCTGCAGTCGCAGATGAGCGCCGAACAGTTCAAGGCCGCCGGCCTGGACAAGCTCGATGCCGGCGAACTGGCCGCACTCAACGACTGGCTCCAAGGCAAGGTGGCCAAGGAAGCCGCCGTCGTGGTCGAACAGGCCAAGGAGGCCGGCCGCCAGGAAATCATCGTCAAGAACCGTGGCTTCTTCGACTTCGGCAGCAAGGAGCCGATCGAAAGCAGCATCGTCGGCGAGTTCAAGGGCTTTTCCAAAGGCCGCATCTATACCCTGGCCAATGGTCAGGAGTGGGAACAGACCGACGCAGCCAGCCTCTCCGGCGTGCGCAAGGACGCTCCCAAGGTCAAGATCAAGCCCGGCCTGGTCGGTGTGTGGTATCTGCAGATCGAGGGCTACAACACCCCTGCCAAGGTGCGGCGGATCAAGTAACAGCCGCCAACAAAACGATGGCGCTCGCGGTCAGGCGCGCGCCGCCGGTAGTGGTTGTGGCGTGGGCCAGTCGCACGCTTCGATGTTGAACGCGCAGTCACTGCCCACCCGACGACTGCTCGCTGCGCGATTTAGCCCCTGCAGGTTTTAGCCCGTACAAACAGTGCGGACGGCGGAAACGTGCACCGACGCACAGAAACCCGGCGCCCGCATCCAGGCGCGCGGAAGGTGCGATGAGGGCTTGCCGACAGACCCCATCGCAGGCGAGCGCGCCTTTGCGAGACGCCAGCGAGTCAACGAAACGAACTCCATTCGCCGACAACGTCGACGTCGTTTTGGTCAGCACACGGCGTAGGCACTGCAACGAATCCATGCGCCGTACGTGCCAGACTTGCCACCGACGACCGGCTCGATGCATGCGTCCGGCGCAGCAGACCGGGCACTTGATCGCGCCGCCCCCAGCGCCGCTCACGGAGAACGCCGATGCGCGTGATGACACGTTACGGGATTGCACTGCTGGCCTTGATCGCAGGGCCGGCGCTGGCGTCCACCGCTGCCGAGCGCTGCGCCACGGCGCCGGAGGTCGGGTTCGATCAGGCCCTGGTCTGCTATCGCGATGCAGTGGAACAGCAGCCGCTGGTCTACACGAAAGGCGCCATCAGCCGGATCGCCGGGGTCGAGCGGCGCGAGTACCTGCTGACCTCGCAAACATGGTCGCCTGAAGGACTGGTCACCCCGGCCACCTGGCAGCATGACGTGGCGATGTATGTGCCCGCCGATGCACTGCAGACGCGTGCGTTACTGATCTCCACCAACGGCACGCGTCACCCGCCCGCAGGGAGTGCGGCGCAGCCGGCCAGCGAGCTGTCGCCCGAAGCGCTGGCGGCGCTAGCGCAACGCAGCCGCACCGTGGTCATCGCGCTGAGCGATATTCCCAATCAGGCGTTGCAGTATCAGGGCGATGCCACCGCGCGTCGCGAGGACGATAGCGTGGCCTACAGCTGGTCGCTGTTTCTGCAATCGCCGCAGCAACGCAAGACCATGCCACTGCATGTGCCGATGACGGCGGCGATCGCGCGCACCATGAGCCTGGCCGAGCGCGAGCTGGCACCGCTACAGATCCATCGCTTCATTCTTGCCGGTGCGTCCAAACGGGGCTGGGCCAGCTGGCACGCCACCATCGCCGACCCACGCGTCGATGCAGTGGCGCCGTTCGTGATCGATATCCTCAACATGCCGGCCGTGCTGGACCATATGTACCGGGCATACGGCGGCAACTGGCCGATTGCATTCAACGCCTATGCCAAACAGGGAATTACTGCGCAACTGCAGACCCCGGCGTTTGCGCAACTGGTGCAAGTGCAAGATCCGCTGAGTTATCTGCGCACGCCGCAGCGCAAGCGCCTGATGGTGCCCAAGTACATCGTCAACGCCAGCGGCGACGATTTTTTCCTGCCGGACAACACGCAGTTGTTCTATGACGCGTTGCCTGGCAGCAAAGCCTTGCGCATTGTGCCCAACAGCGCGCACAACGGCATCCGCGCGTCGGTCGTCGACAGCCTCGTACCTTTCGTTGCACGGCTGCAGCAGCAGCGCGCGCTGCCAAAAGTCAGCGACACCTTGCGCACGGGCGACGCCGCCACGATACGTTTCCGTTCGTCGGAACGACCGACGCAAGTGCGGCTATGGTCGGCCATCAATCCGCAGGCGCGCGACTTCCGCTACGCCTGCGGCATCCGCTATCGCGCCACCCCGGTCGTGCTTGCACGCGGCAACACCGTCTCGGTGCCGGTGCAGACTCCAGAGGTCGGTTGGAGCGCCTATTTCGTCGAAGCCACCTATGCGGATGGATTCGTCGCCACCAGCCAGACCTACGTGCTCGGCAAGCAGCCATATCCTTCCAGCGCGCCGCCCACCGACAACGCCGCCTGCAGCACGTTACCCGGCATGGCCACTCGCGCCGCTGCGCGTTGAAGGTGATTGCGGTTGCGGTCAGAGCGAGCAACGGATCGCTGGCCGCCCTCAGCCATTTTCCGGAGGCAGGCTTGATCCGCGACCTGCCGTGACGCTGCGTGACGTCGGGTACGCCAACGACTTGATGGGACGGTTGTCCGCGATGCCTTGCGGCACTCCCGAATCAGGGCGGGTCACCGGTGAGCGTGCACCTCACGATCGCTGCGGGTAGTCGCACCAGGTGAGCACGCCGCTACATCCGCAATATGCAGGCTGCAGACCCGACGACTGCACCGTCTTGTCCGCGTTGCGCAATGAAGTCCGCACAGAAGCGGCACCAGTCGCGGTTTTGGCACTTGAGCCCGCCACCAAGATCGATCCAACCCGACTGAACCATTGACATCGTTGTCACCAACTCCTAAACAGGCCGCTACGCGCTGATGGCATCGGTCGATCAGACGGACCAAAGGACTGCATGTGGCTGCGACTTCGCGTTCTGCTCACGTTTCTGCCAGGCCCGTTGTTCCTGTCGCCGCCGGCTTCATCGCTGCCGATGTCGGCGGTACGCATGTGCGTCTTGGCCATGTAGTGCAGACAGAGGACGCCATCGCGCTGGCGCATTACCGCACCTATCGCTGCGCCGAGTACGTCAGCCTTGAAGCCATCCTGGCCGACTTCCTGCCGCAGGCCGGCCGTGTCGAGACGGTCGTCATCGCCAGCGCCGGCGTTGCGCTGGACGACGGCAGCTTCATCAGCAACAACCTGCCCTGGAGCATCTCACCCACCCGCCTGCGCGCCACGCTGAAGCTGCGCAACGTGCATCTGGTCAACGACTTCGAAGCGGTTGCCTACGCAGCGCCGCAGATGGAGCCGCGCGCGCTGCTGCAACTGAGCGGGCCTACGCCACGGCATGCGCGTAGCGCCGGGCCGATTCTGGTGGTCGGCCCAGGCACCGGATTGGGAGCTGCGGTATGGATCGATGCCAAGCCCCGCCCCATCGTACTGGCGACCGAAGCCGGCCAGGTGGCACTGGCCAGCACACACGCGCGCGAACATCAGCTGCTGCGCATTCTGCTGCGCGACCGGCACTACCTGCCGCTGGAACACGTGTTGTCCGGGCCCGGGCTATTGCGGCTGTATGCCGCGGTGTGCGCGCTGCACGGCTTGCCGCAACGCCACCAGCAGCCTGCGGCAATCACGCACGCGGCATTGCATGAAGACGACCCACTGGCGCGCGAAACGCTGCATGCGTTCTGCGCCCTGCTCGGCCACGCAGTCGGCGACATGGCGCTGGCCTACGGCGCCGCTGGCGGCATCTATCTGGCCGGCGGCATCCTGCCGACGATCGGAAACTTTCTGGCGTCCAGCGCATTCGGCGCGCGCTTTCTGGACAAGGGCAACATGCGCGGGGTGCTCGAACGCATCCCGGTCAAGCTGGTCGAGCACGGGCAGCTGGGCGTGCTCGGTGCGGCCAATTGGTATCTGCACCACCACGCTGACGTGTCGTAAGCGTTCCACCGCGCGTTTTCCCGGACGTGCGGTTGCTAGCCCCCGCATCCGGCGAGCCACGGCCCGCCATCCATCCCTGTGCGTGATGAGGAGAGACATCATGAAAGACAGCACCAAACTGCTGTGCAGTGCGATTGCGTTGTCGTTGGCGGTGACCGCGCAAGCCCAGGACAGCGCTGGCCAGCAAGCCACCGAACTGGATGCCGTACAGGTGGTCGGCATCCGTGCCAGCCTGGAAAAATCCCTGGATACCAAACGCAACAACGCAGGCATTTCCGAAGCGATCACCGCCGAAGACATCGGCAAGTTTCCCAGCACCAACGTGGCCGAAGCGCTGTCGCAGATTCCCGGCGTCACCCTGGATCGCCGCTTCGGCCAAGGCGAGCGGGTCAGCATCGACGGCACCGACCCCAGCTTGAATCTGTCGTTCCTGGATGGCCACCCGGTGGCGCAGGCGATCTGGTTATACGGCGAGCAACCCAGCCGCGGATTCGATTACACCTTGCTGGCGCCGCAGATCCTGGGCCGCGCGGAGATCCTCAAATCCTCCGAAGCGCGGCTGACCGAAGGCAGCCTGGGTGGAACGGTGCTGATGCACACGCGCCAACCACTGGATCTGGAAGCCAACGAGATCGCCGGCTCCATCGGCTACAGCTATAGCGACCAGGCCAGCAAGGGCAAGCCCAATGCGGCGCTGCTATACAGCTGGAAAAACCCGGCAGAAACCTTGGGCATCGCCGTGTCCGCGCAGCATTACGAAGAACGCGTGGACCGCCGCGGCATGGAGGTGTTCGGCTACGCGCCCGCCAGCACGTTTGCCAACGCCGCAGGCACGGTGCCTGCCGATGCAGATGTGCCCAACTCGATCAACGCTGCCTGGTTCCAGCAGGACCGCGAGCGCGACAGCGCGGTGGTCAACCTGCAACTCAAGCCCAGCGACGCGCTGGAATTCAACCTCAGCGGCTTGTACATCAACGAGAATTTCGACAACTACAACCAGTCGATGTACAGCTTTCTGACCTGGAATGCCGGCACGGTGGCCGCGGTGGACCAGCTCGGCGATGTGCGCAACGGCGTGGTGACCAGCGGCCACTCCAGCGCCAATGCCGACCCGCTTGGCGGCACGGTGATCTACGACAACAACGTGCGCGAATCGGAAGTCACCACCAAAGGCCTGGACCTGCGCGGCGCATTCGCCGGCGATGGCTGGGGATTGAAGGGACAGGTGGGCCAGAGCAAATCCGAAAACAAGGATCTGTCGCAATACTTCATCGAGCCGTTCTACAACGGCGGTTTTCGTTGGGACACGCGCCGCGGCATCCAGTTCGACGACCCAGCAGCCGCGCGCAACCCGGCCAACTGGGGCTCGGCCGGCGGCTGGTTCGGCAACAACGGGATCTTCTCCACGCAAAGCAAGGACACATACGGGCAACTGGACCTGGATCTGCAGTTCGATGGCGTGTTCAACCAACTGCTGCTCGGCGTGCGCCATGGCAAGCATGAGGAACGTTTCGAACTCAACGTCTACGGCGGGGTAACCCCTGGCACATTGGCCGACGTCGGCACGATCGGCCTGACCGACCTGCAGGATTTCTATCCCGACCACGGCCGGCACGTGCAGGCCGGGCGCAACAATGTGCTGAACTGGATCCGCAACAGCGCGGTCGATTACAACGCACCGGATCCGGCCAGCTATCTCAACAACAGTTGGGCACTGCAGCAGACCAACAACGCCGCCTACGCACAACTGAATTTCTCCGGCGGCGGCCTGCGCGGCAATCTGGGCGTGCGCTATGTGGACTCCAAGACCGAAGGTAGCGGCTTCGTCTACAGCGGCACACCGTCGTTGGCCAATGTCGACAGCCTGTGGCAGACGCGCACCCGCAAGGAGGACTTCCTGCTGCCGTCGCTGACCTTGTCCTATGACACCAGCCAGGACTGGGTGTTCCGCGTTGCCGCGGCCAAGGTGATCGCCTGGGCGCCTTACAACCAGATGGTCAACAATACGTTCCTCAACGACACCACGCTGACCGGCAGCG
Source organism: Xanthomonas sp. 4461 (assembly GCF_024806475.1). Classification (NCBI taxonomy): domain Bacteria; kingdom Pseudomonadati; phylum Pseudomonadota; class Gammaproteobacteria; order Lysobacterales; family Lysobacteraceae; genus Xanthomonas; species Xanthomonas sp. 4461. The sequence continues at coordinate 891,381 of NZ_JANTYV010000001.1, forward strand.
GCGGCAACGCGGAGCTGTCGCCGTACGAATCGTGGAATTTCAATCTATCGGCCGAGTACTACTTCGCGCAGCAGTCCGTGGTGGCATGGTCGGTGTTCTACAAGAGGATCGACAACTACATCGACACCAGTGCCAGCGTGGAGCGTCAGTACAACGCGCTACGCGACACCGCACCGCAGAGCTGGGCGCAATTGCTCGGCAGCAATGGCTGCACCGCCGACGGCTACTGCGATTACAGCGTGCAACGCCCGCGCAACGCCGGCGACGGCAAGGTCAAGGGCTTCAACATCGCATTCCAGCAGCCCTTTGGCGACAGCGGCTTTGGCCTTACCGCCAACTACACCTACGCCAACGGTGAAAACAACACCGGCGATGCGCTGCCGTACCAGTCGCGCAACAGCGTGGCGTTCAGCCCGTACTTTGAGAAAGGCCCGCTCAATGCGCGGCTGACCTACAACTGGCGCGACAGCTATCTTGCCGGCGGCTATGTGGCCGGTGCGGCGCCGGCCAGCGTGGACGACTACGCCGAACTCGGCGCCAGCATCGGCTATGCATTCAGCCCGAACTGGTCGCTGCAGCTCGATGGGCAGAACCTGCTGGACGAAGAGTATCTGCAATACCTCGGCGACAAGGACCATCTGGCTGGCCGCTACAGGAGCGGGCGGCGCTATATGGCGAGCCTGCACGTGAAGTTCTGACGTCGGCGCCGTCGTGGGTGCGGCCATTACCGTGTGGCCGTACCCGCCAAGTGCCGGATACCTAGACGCCTGCGCTGCTTGGCGATGCGTATGCACCGCGCTTCTACGCAGCTTGATCTGCACGCCGCGCATGGCGCTGCGGGAAACCGACATGGTGACTGCGGCGGTCGGGCACCCGGCCCATCACTCGCTACGCACATGCGAACCGATCCCACTGCAGCGGGCTGCGAGCAGCCCGCACGCAATCGGGCAGCGCGACTCAGCCGCGCAACGCCGCCACGCGCTGCGACAATTTCTTTGCCGACACGCCGGACCTGGCGCCGAGCTCCTGCGCGAACACCGACACCCGCAACTCTTCCAGATCCCAGCGCAGCGCCTGCCAGTCGGCACCTTGCTGCAATCCACGCGCGGCCGCATCGTCCAGCGCATCCACAAACGGCTTGAGCTCGAGCATGCGTGACTGATCGCGCGCCGGATCGCGTTTGGCACGCTCGGTCCGCAGGATCATCGCCTTGAGATAGCGCGGATAGTTGGCCAGCGCTTCGGCCGGGGTGTCGCGCAGGAAGCCGGCATGCACCAATGCACGCAACTGCTGCTCCATATCGTCCAGATTTCCGCGTGCCCAGCCCATCAATGGCGCTTCCAGCAGCGGCTTGAGCTCGGCAACCGCCCCCAGGATGCTTTCGGCAAGTTTCAGCCGCTCCATCGCTTCGCCGAACAGGCGCTTGGTCGCATCCTCGCGACGGTGTGCAAACGCAGCCGGGTCGCGGATCGCGCCCAGCCCGTCGGCGAGCACAGCATTGAGCGCAGCATCGACCAGATCGCCACGCAGGCGCTCCTGCGACTCGATCGCCGCATACAACAGGCCGGTTTTGGGCGAGACCGGCAACTGTTTGCGCGCGTGTTTGATCTTGTCGGCCAACGCGATTTCCAACAGGCGACGCACACCGCGTGGATGCGCCTGCGCAGCGTCGTTGCGGTCGGCAAAGATGCGCAAGGCAGCGTCCTCGCCCTGATCCACCAAGGCCGGGTACGCCGGCACACCGGCCTCGCCCGCAACCTGTTCGGGAATCGGGGTGCTCGGAAAATCGCGCAACCCTTCTGCAGCCAGGGCACGCCCGGCACGCGCGGCAAATGCCTGTCCGGCGCGTTCGCCAAAGCGTGCACGCAGGCCGTCCAGGTCGCGCGATTCGGCCAGCACCTTGGCGTCGTCGTCGCGCAGACGCAGGTTCATCAGCAGATGCGTATCCAGCGATTGTTCGTCGAAATCCAGCGCCGATACGTGCACGCCGGTGGCCTTGGATAGAAAACGCGCCAGCTCGCCGCGGATATCGTCGGCCGACGGCAGACTGTAGGCCTCGTAGAACGCACGCCCGAAATCTGGTGCCGGCACGAAATTGCGCCGCTGCGCCTTGGGCAGGCTGCGGATCAGGGCCGATGCCTTGTCGGCGACAAAGCCAGGCGCCAGCCATGATAGGCGCGCTGGGTCCAGCGCATTGAGCAGATGCAGCGGCACGTCCAGGGTGACGCCGTCATCGATCGCACCCGGCTCGAAACGGTACTGCAGCGGCAGCCGCGCATCGCCCAGCGGGAAATACTTCGGGAAGCGATCGGCCTCGCTGCCCTCGCCGGGCAGCAGATCGTTCAGGGTCCAGTGCAGGCTGCGGCGTTTGTCCGGCGGCAGGCCCTTCCACCACGCATCCAGCCCGCTGGCCGAATGCAGCTCGGCCGGAATGCGGTCCAGGTACCAGCGCGCCTGCCAGTCTTCGTCGGCGACGATGCCGGCGCGACGCAGCTTGGCCTCTTCCTCGCGCGCCTGTTCCAGCACCTTGAGGTTATCGACCACGAATGCGGCGCGCGTGTTGATTTCGCCGGTCACCAGGCCTTGCCGCACGAACAGATCGTGCGAGGCAGCCGGGTCGATCTTGCCGAAATGCACCGGTTTCTTCGGCGCCAGCACCAGCCCAAACAGGCTGATCTGCTCCGATGCCACCACCTGCCCCTGCGCACGCGACCAGTGCGGATCGAAATGCTTGCGTGCCAGCAGATGCCCCAGCTCGGCGATGGCCCAGTCCGGCTCGATTGCCGCGTTGGTCATGCCCCAGACCTTCTGCGTGTCCAGCAGCGTGGCGGCCAGAATCCACGGCGGCGGCTTGCGTGCCAATGCCGAGCCGGGGAACGGCACGAACCGGCGTTGCCGCGCGGCGAGAAAGTCGCCTTTTTCGGTGCGATGGCCGATCTGCGTGGGCAAGCCGGCCAGCAGCGCGCGATGCAGCGATTGATATGCCGCAGCGCGTTCGCGCTCGCTCGCTCGCGCCGACACTTCCGCGGCCTCGGCCTGTCTGTTGGACACCGCAGCGGTGGATTGCACTGGTGGCGCAGCCGGATCGGGCTTGCCTTCGCGCGCAAGACGCGCGGCACGGTGCAGCTGCCCGCGCGTCGGCCGGTTGGCATTGTGACCATCCTCGCGCGCAGGCGCGCTGGCGCCCGCCAGCAGCGGCGCCAGCATCACGTTGGCCGGCTCCTCGCTCCAGCCGAGCTCTTCGCACAACAGCCGCAATTGCCGATGCAGTTCGCGCCACTCGCGCATGCGCAAAAAGCCCAGAAAATGCCGGTTGCACCAATCGCGCAACTTGGACTGGGTGAGGTCTTCGTGCACCTGCCGGTAGGCGTCCCACAGGCGCAGGATGCCGACGAATTCCGAGCGCGCATCGGCAAACAGCGCATGCGCATTGTCGGCCGCCTCGCGCGCTTCGGGCGGGCGTTCGCGCGGGTCCTGGATGCCGAGGAACGAGGCGATGATGATCATCTCGCGCAGGCAGCCATGCTGCTGTGCGGCCACCAGCATGCGCGCCAGCTTGACGTCCACCGGCAGGCGCGCCATCTGGCGACCGATGGTGGTGAGGCGCCGATCGGCATCGATCGCGCCCAGCTCCAGCAGCTGCTGCCAGCCGTCGGCGACTGCGCGTTCGTCCGGCGCTTCCAGGAACGGGAAGTCCTCGATCCGCCCCAGCCCCAGTTGCAGCATGCGCAGGATCACACCCGACAACGACGAGCGCCGGATTTCCGGGTCGGTAAACGCCGGGCGCGCGGCAAAGTCCGCCTCGGCATACAGCCGGTAACAAATTCCTTCGGCGATCCGCCCGCAACGGCCCATGCGCTGATTGGCACTGGCCTGCGAGATCGGCTCGATATGCAGGCGGTCCAGCTTCTGCCGCGGGCTGTAACGCTTGACGCGCGCAAAGCCCGGGTCCACCACATAGCGGATGCGCGGCACCGTCAACGAGGTTTCGGCCACATTGGTCGCCAGCACCAGACGCCGGCGCGGGCCGGGGTTGAACACGCGGTCCTGATCGGCCGCCGACAGCCGCGCATATAGCGGCACCACTTCGGTCTCGCGATATTTGCGTCGTTCCAGCGCATGATGCGCATCGCGGATCTCGCGTTCGCCCGGCAGGAACATCAGCACGTCGCCGCGCGGATCGATGCGGGTGATCTCGTCGATCGCCGCCACGATCGCATCGTTGACGCTGCGCTCGCCATCGCGGCCGGTGTCCTGCGCTTCGTCGCCGCCGCTTTCTCCTTCGAGCGGCCGATAGCGCACTTCGACCGGAAAGGTCCGCCCCTCCACATTGATCACCGGCGCATTGTCGAAATGCTGCGCGAAGCGTTCGGTATCGATGGTCGCCGAGGTCACGATCAACTTGAGATCCGAGCGCTTCTTCAGCAACTGCTTGAGATAGCCGAGCAGGAAATCGATGTTGAGGCTGCGCTCGTGCGCCTCGTCCACGATGATGGTGTCGTAGGCCGACAACCAGCGGTCGCTGGCGATCTCGGCCAGCAGGATGCCGTCGGTCATGAACTTGATGCGCGACTGCTCGCTCACCCGGTCCGTGAAGCGCACCTGGAAGCCCACCAGCGTGCCCAACGGCGTCTTCAGCTCGTCGGCCACCCGCGCGGCCACCGCGCGCGCGGCGATCCGGCGCGGCTGGGTGCAGCCGATCATGCCGGCCGCACCGCGCCCGGCCGCCAGACACAGCTTGGGCAGCTGGGTGGTCTTGCCGGAGCCGGTTTCGCCGGCGATGACGACGACCTGATGGTCGCGGATCAGCCCGATGATGCGCTCGGCTTCGCGGGCGATCGGCAGCTGCGTGTCCAGCGTGATCGCCGGCTGCTGCGCGGCACGCGCCTGCCGCTGCGCCAGCGACACCGTCAACGCTTGCTCGAACGCATCGCGCAGTTGCGGGTTGCCGGGCTTGCCCTGCCAGCGCGACCATAGGCCAAGCAAGCGGCCCCGGTCGCGGCTCAGTGCGCCATCCACGGCGTGGCGGCGCTCACGCAGCAGCGCGGCAAGGTCGGTGTCGATAGCGCTCATTGATGGAGAAATGTGAAAGATTGAATGACGTTTGATCCTTTAGCCTGTCTATTGTGACGCCATATCTGTTCCCTCAGACACCCACCTCCTCAGAAGGGCCATTCCATGTCCAAGAAAAAGAACGCCAACAAGCCCGTCGTCATCAACGATGCTCTGCCGGTCGCTGCCGCGTCGGCGCCGCATATCGATATCGGGATCAAGGACGCCGATCGCAAGCAGATCTCCGACGGTCTGGCCCGCTACATGGCTGACGCCTTCACCTTGTACCTGAAGACCCACAACTTCCATTGGAACGTCACCGGGTCGATGTTCAACTCGCTACACACCATGTTCGAAACCCAGTACACCGAGCAGTGGGCTGCACTGGACGAAGTGGCCGAGCGCATCCGCGCCCTGGGCTATAACGCACCGGGCTCGTACCGCGAGTTCGTCGCGCTGACCTCGATTCCGGAAGAGCCGGGCCTGAGCGACAGCGCCGACTGGCGTGAAATGGTGCGTCAGTTGGTCAGCGGCAACGAGGCCGTGTGCCGCACTGCCCGCAAGGTGCTCGGCACCGCCGACGACGCCGGCGACGACCCGACCGTGGACCTGCTGACCCAGCGCCTGCAGACCCATGAGAAGTACGCCTGGATGCTGCGCTCGCTGCTGCAGTAAACCCGCAGGGCTTCGCTCCCTGCAGGCTTGCCCAAGGTTTCGCTGCGCCGAAACCTTGGGGCCCTGGCCACTCCCCCCGCCTTCGGCGCGCCCCCTGACTCAGGGGTCGCGGCCATCTCCGCTTCGCGGACATGTCCCCCAACGTTTGCTTTGCAAACGTCGGGCCCCGCTATGCACCCCCATACCCCCCGCCTTCGGCGCGCCCCCTGACTCAGGGGGCTGGGATGTGCTGTCGGTGGTTGCGCCCTCTCCCGGCGGGAGAGGGGTTGGTGAGGGTGCGGAGCGCAGCTCAGTGCCCCAACGCGCAGCCACCGGCCCTGCACTGCACTGCGCCGCAGGCTCCAGTCACACCCCATGTGCGCATTCGCCCGCCACGTCCACCACATCGCGGCAATCCCCGACCCGCTATCGGGCAACACTGCCGACATGACACCGACCAGGGCTTGACCCGCACGGTATCCTATGGCGATGTCTTCCCCCGCACACGAACTGCTCAGCCGCGTCTTCGGTTACGACGACTTCCGCGGCCCGCAACAGGCCATCGTCGAACACGTCGCTGCCGGCAACGACGCCCTGGTCCTGATGCCCACCGGCGGCGGCAAATCGCTGTGCTACCAGGTGCCAGCGCTGTTGCGCGATGGCATCGGCATCGTGGTTTCGCCATTGATCGCATTGATGCAGGACCAGGTCGAGGCGCTGCGCCAGCTCGGCGTGCGTGCCGAATTCCTCAATTCCACCCTGGATGCCGAGAACGCGCAGCGCGTCGAACGCGCGCTGCTGTCGGGCGATCTGGATCTGCTCTACGTCGCGCCGGAACGGCTGCTGACCCAGCGCTTCCTGTCGTTGCTGGAACGCAGCCGCATCGCGCTGTTCGCCATCGACGAAGCGCATTGCGTGTCGCAATGGGGCCACGACTTCCGCCCCGAATATCGCCAGCTCACCGTGCTGCACGAGCGCTGGCCGCACATCCCGCGCATGGCCTTGACCGCCACCGCCGACCCGCCCACCCAGCGCGAGATCGCCGAGCGCCTGGATCTGGTGGATGCACGCCACTTCGTCAGCTCCTTCGACCGCCCCAACATCCGCTACACCGTGGTGCAGAAGGACAACGCGCGCAAGCAGCTGCAGGAATTCCTCACCCGTTATCGCGGCTGTGCCGGCATCGTCTATGCGATGTCGCGGCGCAAGGTCGAAGAAACCGCCCAGCAGTTGTGCGCGCAAGGCTTCAACGCCCTTCCCTACCACGCCGGACTGCCGGCCGAGGTACGCGCGGAAAACCAGCGTCGCTTCCTGCGCGAGGACGGCATCATCATGGCCGCCACCATTGCGTTCGGCATGGGCATCGACAAGCCGGACGTGCGTTTTGTCGCGCATGTGGACCTGCCCAAATCGCTGGAAGGCTACTACCAGGAAACCGGCCGCGCCGGCCGCGATGGCGACCCGGCCGAAGCCTGGCTCTGCTACGGCCTGGGCGATGTGGTGCTGCTCAAGCAGATGATCGAACAGGGCGAAGCAGCCGAAGAGCGCAAGCGCCTGGAACGCGCCAAGCTCGATCACCTGCTCGGCTACTGCGAATCCATGCAATGCCGCCGCCAGGTGCTGCTGGCCGGCTTCGGCGAGACCTACCCCAAACCTTGCGGCAACTGCGACAACTGCCTGACGCCTGCTGCCGCCTGGGACGCCACCGTGGCCTCGCAGAAGGCGCTCAGTTGCGTGTACCGCAGCGGGCAGCGCTTCGGTGTCGGCCACCTGATCGACATCCTGCGCGGCAGCGAGAACGAGCGCATCAAGCAGCTCGGCCACGACCAGCTGAGCACCTATGGCATCGGCCGCGACCTGGACGAGCGCACCTGGCGCAGCGTGTTCCGGCAACTGGTTGCGGCCAGCCTGCTGGAGGTCGACAGCGAAGGCCATGGTGGCCTGCGTCTGACCGACGCCAGCCGCCAGGTGCTCAAGGGCGAGCGCCAGGTGATGATGCGGCGCGAGAACCCGGCTGCCGGGCGCGAGCGTAGCGCGCAACGCACCGGCCTGCCGGTGCAGCCGCAGGACCTGGTGCTGTTCAACGCCCTGCGCGGCCTGCGCGCGGAGCTGGCCAAGGAGCAGAACGTGCCGGCCTTTGTGATCTTCCACGACAGCACGCTGCGCAATATCGCCGAACAGCGGCCCACCAGCATCGACGCACTCTCGCGTGTCGGCGGTATCGGCGGCGGCAAACTGGCCCGCTATGGTGCGCAGCTGATCGACATCGTGCGCGAGCAGGGCTGATGCAACAGCGTGTGTCAGCGCCATGCCAGCGTCGACACAACATCGGTTGGAGTCGACAGCGCGCATTCAATCAGCCGTTGCTAGTTTCACAGGGCGAGCTGGCACGCGCTGCCAGTCCCTCTTAGAGTCGAACCGATGAAACGCAGCCTGCTTCTCCTGGCCACTCTATTTACCGTCGGTGGCGCGCTCGCCCAGACCGGCGATGTTAGCGCTGAGCCGGCCAGCGCGCGCTCGCTGGACCTGAGCGTCCCGCAAGCGCCACTCCAGTACCGCTCCGATCCGGAATACAGCACCGACCCGCCGGGCACGTTTTACGGCGACAAGAGCGGCCCCCGCCCGGCCCTCGCACGGCCAAGCGCTGCCTCGATCGCGGCAGAACGTGCCGAGCAATGCCAGGGCAAGCTGCACGGCGCGGTCGAGACCGGCATGGGCTATTCCAACCGTGGCGGCAACAGCAACTGGCAGGCAGTCAATTTGAACTCCTGCAAGACCTATTACGACGACGACGGAAAAGCGCATCAGATCGGCGTCAGCATCAGCGTCGGCCGCGGCGAAGGCCCGGTCTTCGGCCCACGCTACGCACCCGGCGGCTATGGCCCGGGCCCGTTCGGCTGGTAACCATACGGCTGCGTCTGCGTTGACGGTGGGTTCACTGCCGCATCGCTGAGAATGTGGTCTGCCTTACGAGACGCGCTCATGTCACAGAACAAGGAACGGCCAGTTGTATTCGTCGTCGAAGACGGCGACGGCACCCGACAACTCAGCTGCCTTGTCCTGGAAAGTTACGGCTTTACCTGCCGCAGCGCAGGGTCTGTCGAAGAAGCGCTCGCCCTGATCGAAAGCGACCCGCGTGTCGATGTGCTGTTTTCCGATATCCATTTCCCCGGCGGCCTGACCGGCGTGGATCTTGCGTTGAAGACCGCGCATGCACCGTACAACCTGCCGGTGCTGCTCACCTCCGGCCTGGCGGTGGAGTACGTGGAAGAGATCCTGCCCGACGGGGTGGCTTTCCTGGAAAAGCCCTACACCCCGGAGCAACTGCTCACCGCCATCCGCAGCGTGATGGCAAAGCGCCGCGTGCTCGCCACACCCGGCGTATGACGCACACGGCCGCAACTGGAGGGCGGCCAACACTCCCGATATGAAATGGCGGCCGGCGCGCGATGCGGTGGCAACGGGGATTGATCGCGGCACCGCTCTCCCGAGGCTGCGGCGCACTGTCCACTTGGTGGCCGCAAGGCGCTATCGTGGCGACAAGCGGCGGCCCGCATCACAAGGCGGTGACAACGCCCCTGGCGGCCGATGTACCGCTGCTGCACCTGTCAGCGTTGCGACTTCGCCGGCCGCCGCTGCGGCCTCGCCGACGCATGCAAGCATGGAGATGTCCAGCGAACCGTCCAGGGCACGCGCCCAAAGCGTTAGCAGCGGCCTGAACTGCAGCCAGTTGCAGCCAGCTGGCCCCATCCGTTGCGCGGCGACCTGCCAGAGAGGCAGCGCGGTACGAATCGACTGTGCCCGCTTCCATTGCACTTCCAGCCCTCGCTGCCCCCGTGGCTGCGCGCAGCTCAAGCCGGCACGGCTGTCGGGAACGTCCTGACAGCGTGTCGGCGTGCCCCCGATTTACGTGACGCAAGTCTCACTTAAACTGCAGCCACCGGACGCGAGGCCAGTTGGGCCGCTCAACTCGCGGGGCGCTGAGCACGCCCCTGCCGGAACACTGGTGGTACCGAACTGCGTAGCGCACTGCATTGGGCGCCAGGCGATAGGCGCGTAGACCGCTGCAAAGCGATCGCCGCCCCGGTTGGGTTGCTTGATCGCATGCACGTGTTCCTGCGTGCAAGCGCAGTTGCGCTTGTCGATCGAGACCCGCACGTCGATCGGATGCGGCGAGATACGCCTGGCAATGCGAGCGACATCACTGTGGCAGGCGACGCACGTGGCGGCCGTCACTGGTCGGCTCGCCGATCCAATCGATCTCGCCTACCGGAGGCTCTCATCGATCCGCGCGGTGGCCCAATGCATGACCTGCTCGCGCTTACGTCGCGCTGTTGACTGTCACCGCTCGCAACACCGCAGCAGTTTCCACACATCGCTGCGCAGTTTTGTGACCTCACACAGCGCTGACTGCATCCGTCGCATCGGTTGTATTCGCATCAAATGGCCCGGCGCGCGCAGCTCCCACTGCATCGATGCGTCAAAACCGAGCGACAGCGCTGCTGGCCTTCCATCAAGGCAAAAGCGCATCTGCGCGCAATGCAGCGCATTTCACGCGATCAAGCAGGCCGCTCGCTAGGCTAACGTCAGTGCAGCGCTTCGCTGCAGATGACTTTCGGGAGATTTTCATGGGCGACAACTCGTTTCTAACACCGGCATTCGCCATCTTGGTCATCGGGATCATCGCCGTGGTGTTCTGGCTGGTGACCCGCGCCAAGAAAAAGCGCAACAAGAAGTAAGCGAGCCGGGCGGCAGCCGCAAGCAAGGACACGCTGCACGCGATTGCGTGCGATGCGGCTCGTCAGGCATCGGTCGACCTGCGTCGGCCGCTACTTGAAAAGCTTCAGGATTCCACCTTGCGGCATCGCCAAGCATCGGCACAAGCATGCTGGCGCTGACAGAAGCACATGCACTCCACGCGCACGACCTGACCGACATGGACGATGCACTCGCGTCCGCTGCCTGCACAAGCTGCACCCACACCTAGCAAGATGCGCCTCAGAAACGCTCACCCACCGGCAGATAGCGCCACTGGCCGATCGCCAGCTTGCCCAGCGACACGCGGCCCACGCGTAGCCGACGGATGCTGACCACGTCCAGTCCCACCTCACCGCACATAGAGCGCAGCTGGCCTGGCTGCACGTGCTTGATCGCAAAGCGCAGCCGTTCTTCGTTCTGCCAGCTCACCTTGCACGGCGGCAGGCTGCGCTGCTGATACACCAGACCATGCGCCAGCCGCGCCATGCCATAGGGGCGCAGCTCGCCGCGCACTTCCACCAGATATTCCTGCTCGATCGAGCCTGCATCGACCGTCAGCCTACGCAGTACCCGCCCGTCCTGGCTCAACACCAGCAGGCCGCTGGCATCGTCTTCCAGCGGCAGCGGCGCATTGAGGCGCAGAAAATGCCGTTTGAGCACGCGCACCTCGGCGTTGTCCAGTTCGCTCCGGCTTGCCGGGTTGGCCAGTGCCATCGCAGCGTCGGCAGTCATTCCTGCCGGCTTGTGCAACAGCAAGGTGGCGGGCTCGGCGGGTTCCAGCACCGCATCCGGCGCAAGCGCCACCTGCGCGGCGGTTGCCAGGGCCTGCGGCTCTTCGACCACCACCCCATCCACGCTGACCCAGCCGCCCTCGATGTACTGCTGCGCCTCGCCACGCGAGCAGCCGAACTGCGCGGCAACGCATTTATCGAGACGGATGGGATCGGACATCAGGCAAGCTCAGCATCAGGGCACGGCAGTGTACGTGCTGGCCCACCGAATGCGAGAGGCAGCGGCCTCTTCGGGCACGTACTGCACCGCCGGGCCACACCACCAGAGCGCAGTACGCTACGGCCAGGCCTTGCACCACCGCAACGGCCCCGTCGACCGCTGCTTCTGCCCTGCACCACAACGTGGGAAACTCGGCGCTCACACAGGAGCTCGCAGATGTTCATCAAGTTCGGCACCACCCGAGTCCGCCTCACCCACATCTCGGTCATCAGCGATCCATTCAACGCAGGCGAAAGCTTCGGCTCGTACTGCCACTCCGTACGGGTCGGCCTGATTTCCGGCGAAGAAGTCTTTGCGCGTTTCAACAGCGAGTCCGACGCACAACAGCTGCATGCCAAGGTGCTGGCTGCGCTGGAGGGCTGATACCCGTCCGCAACGCAGCGCGCTCGCCCGGCTGCCGAGGTTTGCCTTGTCACCAGATGCAGTGCGCGCTGCCGACACTGCTCCCAGCTCGCGCACATCGCGCGGCACCGCGGGGCACTGTCGCCCTGCTTGCACGTCGACCTCGGCGTTTGCTGAGGATCCAGCGTCTGCGCAAGGCGAATTTCAGGTGGTGGGCGAACGCAAACCGAAGCGCGCACCAGCGCTTCACGTGCCGCATGACAAGCGCTCTGCAAATGACACGCATCGATCCAGCCAGAGCTTACAAGCACGGCTAACAAATGGCGCATGTGATCGGTCGTCGATGCGGAATCCTGCACACACGATGCGATGACATGCGTATTGCGCCGGTTGTTTCCAGCATCGGCAACATCTGTTTAACGTGCACGCAAAAGCGGCGTCAGCTGCGCTCCCTGGCTCTCGGCAGATCACGATGTCAGGCGCCGATGGACAGCTGTCGGGGAATCTCTTCCGCGCAATGAATCGGCTGTAACTAGTACAGAACGGAAGGCTTTAGCACGTCGGTATCCAGCCGCTAGCTGGGCAAGACGCTTGAGTGGACGCACCCCGCATCCACCGGGCCCTTCAGCTGCACTAACTGGATGCGGTTATGAACGATTACTTGCAACGCCTCAATGTCGGCCGTCGCCTTGGCATGGCCTTCGGCATCTTGATCCTTTTGTCGGGCCTGCTTGTTGCAACCGGCCTGGTCACCATGTCCAACGCCCGTTTCGAGCTGGATACCATCGTCAACAGCAACATGGAGAGGATCCAGCTGTCCTCGGAAATGCTCGACGCCAATACCAATGTGGCAATCGGCCTGCGCGATATCGTCATGGTCGCTGGCGACGCAGCCAACCGTCGCGCAATGGACATGATCGACAAGAACCGCGCACGCTACAAGCAGGCACACGACGCCTTGGCCGCACTGCCCAGCAGCGCGCCCGAAAAAAAGGCGCTCGATCTGGTGCAGGAGAAGCGCGACATCTCGGTCAAGCTCAATAACCAGATTCTCGAATACGGCCTTCGCGATCAGAATCAGGAAGCACAGGCGCTGTTGCAAGGCGACGCCGCAGCGGCCATGGACGCCCAGCAGACGGCGATCCGCGAGAACGCCGCACTGGAGCGCCGCCTCAGCAAGGATGCCTATGCAGCAGCGGTGGCATCGATGCATAACGGGAAAATCACCCTGGCCACCGGCGGCATTGCCGCACTGGTCATCAGCGGCCTGCTCGCGTGGTTGATCACACGCAGCCTGACCCAGCCGCTCGGCCAGGCCACCCGCACTGCAGAAGCCATCGCAGCCGGCAACCTGCACAACGATGTGCATACCAATGCCAACGATGAAACCGGCCGTCTGCTCAAGGCCATGGACAAGATGCAGCTGCAGCTGCGCAACCTGATCGCCGCGCAAACCGACATGGCCAGGCATCACGACAACGGCCAGATCAGCTTCCGTATCGATGCGGCGGCATTCCCGGGCGACTACGGGCGCATGGCCAACGACACCAACCTGCTGGTTGCCTCGCACGTGGCAGTGCAGACCGATCTGGCACGCATCATGGGCCGGTATGCGGTTGGCGAGCTCTCCGAAGACATGCAGCCGCTGCCCGGCGAAAAGGCCGTTTTCAGCGACACCATGTCGCAGGTCAAGCTCAACCTGTCGGCCATGAACCACGAGATCAAGCATCTCGCCCAGGCCGCCGCCAATGGCGACTTCAGCGCGCGCGGCGATGCCGAGCGCTTCCAGTTCGACTTCCGCATCATGGTCGAAAGCCTCAACCACCTGATGTCCACGGCCGACGGCAATCTGCAGTCGCTGTCGTCGTTGCTGCAGTCCATCGCCGCCGGCGACTTGACCGCACGCATGAGCGGCGACTTCCGTGGCGTGTTTGCTCAGATGCGCGATGACGCCAACACCACGGCCAGCCAGCTGGCGCAGATCGTCGGCAACATCCAGGAGTCGGCCGTGTCGATCAACTCCGCGGCCAGCGAAATCGCCGCCGGCAACCAGGACCTGTCGCAGCGCACCGAACAGCAGGCAGCCAACCTCGAAGAAACCGCAGCATCGATGGAAGAGCTGACCTCCACCGTCAAGCAGAATGCCGAAAGCGCACGCGAGGCAAACCAGCTGGCGATCGGCGCCGCACGCGTTGCCTCGCAAGGTGGCGACGTGGTCGGCAAGGTGGTGGACACCATGACCGGTATCGAAGCCTCGTCCAGGAAGATTGCCGACATCATCAGCGTCATCGACGGCATCGCCTTCCAGACCAATATCCTGGCCTTGAACGCAGCGGTGGAAGCCGCGCGCGCCGGCGAGCAAGGCCGCGGCTTTGCCGTGGTGGCCTCGGAGGTGCGCACGCTCGCGCAGCGGTCCTCCGGCGCCGCCAAGGAGATCAAGGACCTCATCGACGACTCGGTGCAACGCGTGGCCGAGGGTTCGGCACTGGTGCACAGCGCAGGCAAGACCATGGGTGACGTGGTGGCCAGCGTGCAACGCGTCACCGACATCATGGGCGAGATTTCTGCAGCCTCGCAGGAGCAGTCGGCCGGCATCGAGCAGGTCAACCAGACCATCACGCATATGGACGAAACCACCCAGCAGAACGCCGCGCTGGTGGAAGAAGCCACTGCCGCCGCGCGCGCGATGGAAGAGCAGGCGGTGCAGCTCACCGATGCGGTGGCGATCTTCAAGATCGACGCACGCCAGACACGGCAGTCCGCTTCGCGCGTAGCGGCACCGGTCGCACAGCTGCTGAGCAAGGTCCGCAACGCCTGAGCCAGCAGCCGGCACTGCGCCGTCGACCGGGTCGTCGGTGCAGGCACGCTGATGCAACACCGCGGATGTGCCCGCAGCCATTGATGCCATCGCACACACAGAAAGCGCCCGCCAGGGCGCTTTCTGCGTTTATCCCGCACGCTCACCGGCATTCGGCGCAGACAGCTCAGGCACCCGCAACGCGCGCGCAGTGCCCACAAAATAACCTCGAAAACAAGCACGCAAGCCACTCAAAAGCGCTTGTTTCCGGCGCCATGCCTGGTTACGCTGCGCCGGTCGAAAGAGAGCAGGCCGGATGGTAGCCCGGCCACCGTCTGCAGCGCAGGCGGCATCTTAGCCATCGGTACCCACGACATCCGCAGCCGGCGCCGCCGGCACTGCAGGTGTGTCCGTGGGTGCTTTCGTCACCGCGCGGCACGCCTTCTCAATCAGGAAGGATCAGCCGTGAACACCAGCAACGACCGTCGAGCTCCGCAGCGCCTACTCAACGGCGCGCATGTCCAGGTGCAGGCTTGCGCTCTCGCAACGGACGCAGGCGGTGGCCAGCACGGCGATGCCTTCTCGCACTGGCGACAAGGCCATCTCGACGCACGCGTGATCTGGCGGCGGCAGCTCAGGCTACAGGACGGCACGTCGGTGCTGTTGGCGGCTTGGCAGATACCGCATTCGCCGCGCTGGGAGTGGGAAGCCATCGACCCGCTGCAGGATCGCCACCTGTCCGGCGGCAGCTGCGAATCGTCGCTGGCGGCAATGCGCGCTGCCGATGCCTGGCCGGCACTGTGCCGTGTCGAGATTGCAGTGCTCGCCTGACAGCGCGCAGCGCGAACCACACGTCTCCCGACGCGGCGCCATGACGGTGCGCACCGCGCAGTCGGCCCACCGCAGCCAGCGCGCGCAGGGACCGGGACGATAGCATTCCATCAGCGACTGCGGAGACAGCGGCGGCGTGAAGCCCTGGCGCGCATGAAGACCATGCGCATCGCTGGTGGCCAGGCTTAAACGGCGCAGCCCCTGCAGATGGGGATGCACCGTGCCCGCATCAATCACTACCTTGCCATCGCCCTTGCCCTGGTGCTCTGGCAACACGAACACATCGCCCAGATAGGCAAAGGTTGCTTAGTCGCAAAACCACTCCCGCAAACGCGACCTGCTCACCCTTCAGAAACCTGCCCAGGCACAGCGCGTTGGCGATGGCGCGCTGTACCAGAGCAAGCGGGATGTCCCTGGCCCAGTCGCTGTGCTGCACCAGGGAGCGATGGATCAGCGCGACATCAAGTTCGGACTGATCGGTGGACATGCGCAGCGGCGACATGGCAACAACTCCGGCAACAATGGCCTCAGGTGAGCGACTGCGAAGGCAGCAACAACAGTGCGCACAGCACCAGCATGAATCCTGCGATCGCAGCATCCAGCAGACGCCACGCGCGCGGATCGCGAAAGGCCGGCTGCAGCAAACGCGCGCCATAGCCCAGACCGGAAAACCAGGCGATGCTGGCCAGGCACGCCCCCGAAGCGAATGCCCAGCGCAACTGGCCCGGGTAACGCGCGGCCAGACTGCCCAGCAGCAGCATCGTGTCCAGATAGACATGCGGGTTGAGAAAGGTAAATGCCAGGCACGTCAGCATGGCGCGTTGCCAACGCTGGGCGCCGCCCTGCGACGGTGCCAACCCGCTGGTGCCACGCCAGGCCCTGCGTGCAGCCAACGCGCCATATGCCGCGAGAAATGCAGCTCCCGCATAGCGAAGTAGCTGCAGCAAGTCCGGCCACTGCGTCACCAGTACGCCAATCCCGGCCACGCCCAGCACGATCAGCGCGATGTCGCCGAACGCGCAGATCGCCACCACCAGACCGACATGCTGGCGCTGCAGTCCCTGCCGCAGCACGAATGCGTTCTGCGCCCCGATTGCGATGATGAGACCTGCGCTGGCGATGAAACCAGCGATGACGGCTTGAAGGAACACGAATACCTCCCGGATCAGTGGCGCCAATGCTGGGCGCTCCGCCGTAATTAAGAAAACTAAATATTCTGTATGCTGCTTAGAACTTCTAATCCTGCCGAGCGCCATGGATCTTCTGCATCCGCAACTGGCTGCATTCGCTGCCGTTCTTGAGGAAGGCAGCTTCGATACCGCTGCGCAACGGCTGTCGGTGACGCCGTCGGCGATTTCGCAACGGGTCAAGGCGCTGGAAGACCGGCTCGGTCAGGTGCTGGTGATCCGGAAAGCCCCTTGCCGCCCCACTCCCGCCGGCGAACGCCTGCTACGCAGGGTGAAGCCGATGCAGGTGCTGGAATCCGAAGCGATCGCCGACTTCCTTCCCGGCGACAGCAGCGTTGGGCACCCACGTACCCTTTCCATCGCGGTCAACGACGATTCGCTGCAGACCTGGTTGCTGGCGGCGCTGTCTGCCTTGCATCAGGCACACGGGTTTCTCTTCGATGTGCAGATGGACGACCAGGACCATACTCTTGAGTTATTGCGTGCGGGCAGCGTGCTGGGCGCAGTCACCTCAGAGCGCAAGCCGTTGCAGGGCTGCAATGTGCATGCGCTGGGCGTGATGCGTTATCACGCCGTCGCGTCGGCTGCCTTTGTCCAGACGCACTTCAAGGACGGCTTCACTGCCGCTTCGCTGGGCCACGCGCCCATGCTGGTATTCAATCGCAAGGACGCGCTGCAGGCGCGTTTCGTCAAACGCATTACCCGCACGCAACTGGCTCCACCGACACATTACCTGCCCACCTCGACCGGTTTCGTCGAAGCTGCTGCGCGCGGACTCGGATGGTGTCTGGCGCCGGAGTCGATGGTGACGCCAGCCGCTCGCAGCAAGCAGATCGTCATCGTCGACCCAACCCGCTGGCTCGATGTTCCGTTGTACTGGCAATACGCCGCAGTGGGCTCGAGCGCTCTGCAGCAACTCAGTCAGGCGCTACGCGAGGCAGCCGCGACGAGTTTGCGTGGAGGCAGAAGCTTCGCAGCGGCATGAGCATGCGCCGTGCACGAGGTATCGAAGTCGGCCGACACGCTTCAGTGGCCTCCGGTCCGAAATCCGGCCAGCCTGTACTCACTCGTTGCAGCAACGCAATGCGTTTCGACGACCCCACGAATGAAGAGATTTGTGCAAACCCCGCCCCTGCCGGCGCTTCTGTGCAGGTCAGCACTGCGCCGCCCTCACGAAGATATGGGCGTGTTGCGCGCATCAAGAGCTCCTGCAACCGGAAACGACACTGTCCCGCCAGGATTGGACGTCCATTGGGGCCAGATCTGAAACACCCGCGTGTCTAAACGCCCAGCGTGGCTTGTGGCAACGCCTTTTCAATACGCGGCTTTGCTGTGTCGTCCTGATATTCGGCCATTGCGGTTATGGTCCTGACCCGCATCGCACCTTCACCGATTGCCGTGAATCGCGCGATCACGGCGACATCCGGATGCGAGCAACCCAGGCTGGCGTCCCTTCCGCGTTGTATCGCGCCTGATGGTTCAGGCAGACATCTCCATGGCTACGAAGCGGCATCGACCAAGGCATTACATCGACGCCGCTGCGCTAGACAGTGAACGCGCCTGGATCTGGCGCGACCGACCTCGCCTGCGCCAGTAATCGATGCCTTCGAACGGCCTGGCCGGCTCGCGTTTGAACTGCGGAAAGCCGCGGCTTTCGATGCCGCCGTCCTCCCCGCGCTGAATGCTGGAACAACCGATTCGATTCGCAACCACACGGTCACCTCGGCGTCTTATCCGCACCGTAGCTTGCCGCCGAAAGTTGCCGACACTCCCTACAGTCCACCACTCGAATCGGACCAGACCATGTCTTCCTCATCGCGCAAGATCCCTCTGCTGGCTTTCGGAATCATCGTTTCCTCCACCTTGATCACCACTGCCTCCGCAAAGTCGCTGCATGTCGTCTCCCGTACCGAGCAGATGACATCGTTCACCCACACCGGACCGAGCAGGACCGAGGTGTTCAATCAGCAATGGGCCGACGGTGCGGCGCAATGCCGCGACGCGTTTCCGCAAACCACCTCGGTGCAGCTCGGCCAGGTCAATACCCGCGCGATCAACGCAAAGACCTTCAAGGTCACCGGCAAGTGGATCTGCAGGGGCTGATCATTGCTGCGGGCAGGGCTGCCCTCACACGGGCATAGGCAGCCCATCGCCAAGGGGCGATGGGCTCCGGCTACGGCAGCGACCTTGTCAATCTCGGTGCCGCCACAGGCGCGCTCTGTCGAAAGGCGCACCGCCAGCGCATCGACAGCAGCCGTCGAGTTGCGCAAGCGCGCGCATCGTTGGACAGGCACCCGACTGCATCGGCATCGCGTCCTGCCGGCACTCCAGATCGTCCAGCACCACGCGCCCATCGAGCGCATTAGTCGAGTCAACAACGGCGAAGGCCCCGGCAATTTCCGAGCGCACAAAAAAGGCGCCATCGGCGCCATCTCCATCTGACCTGCTGAATTAAGTGGTGGGCCGTGATGGATTCGAACCATCGACCAAAAGATTAAAAGTCATCACGATTATCCCTATTTATCAACCACTTACCTCCACCATCTTTCCCGAAACCGGTTAGACAGCCCTTGTTACCACTGGACTGCCCATCGAATTTTACCGCCCCCAGCTATAGTAGAAAAGGTCTGATGCGTAGGCTTACATGACCCCACGGGATATCTCTCATGTGCGCCAGGTAGCTAGTCCGCTCTAAGAGCTTTGACCTTGGTTGGCACTAGCTGGAGTAGCTCCTGCACATCCTCATGCAGGTATACACAGTATTTATCCAACAGAACAGAAATAGCTGCCCGATTAGCTGTCAGCTGCTCTACCCAAACTGCTTTAGAGTCACGATAGAGACTCTTCGCCTTTTTTGCCCACTCTGGTTTATCACTCGCATGGACAGCCAGAAAAGAAAACATAGCAAGCTCACGCAGCCCTTCATCATCCATCGCCCGATCATGCACATGCTTACCTCGTGTAAGAACAATTCCGGATAGAGGCAAGCGGACTTCCTCAATCAACTGCTTGCACTTAGCCTCGTCAAAAGGCAACCCATACTTTTTCTTTAGCCGCAGGATAGTTTTTGCATATAAATCCATTCTCTCATTTAGAATATATACCTCTTGAATGTAGAAGGTTAGGTGATACATCAAATAGTCATATAGCTTTAGGCCTTTCCGTCGAGGCAAATTTCCATTAATGAAACTCAAACTGAGGTCTAGACGATCTACTGCGTCAGTAATCTCTGTAAACCTACGAAAAACCTTATCTATAAGCTCCAGCTCGTTCGCTGGGTACGCCGCCGGGTCGGATGCGTTTTCCGGCTTCACCACACTTGACACCCAATCAATCAGGGCTTCTTGAAAAAGTTCTAAGCCTTTGTTCTCGCTCAAATTCCACCCCGACCGTTGATAATAGTGTTAAAAATCTAGCTTAATCAATTTCATGCCAACTGCGGCTCAATAATGAGTAATTTAAGGAATTTTGATCGGCTGATCTAATCTGAGCGGATTTCAGCAATTGAATTCAGCACTTCAGAGTCATCCGAGTCTTAATGGCAGCACTTCAATAGTCTACCAACCCACTGCGGATCAATTGGCTTATATCATCAAGCATCTACGGGGCTGTTCTCCTGAACTTGGTTATCAATTTGATCGCCCACCTCTTAGTATTTTTGCTAACTTAGCGAACAGTCTCTACTTCTGAGACGTCATCCAGCGAGAATTCGCGCCATGTTGTCACTGCCGCCGCCCCATACCTATGCCAGCCTGCTTGGGCCGGCCTGCGGCGATCCTGCGCCTCTGCGGCTGCCGGTCAGCGCGCTTCGGATCCAGCTCGGCTTCCCCTCGCCCGCCGAGGATTTCCAAGACGACGAGCTTGATCTGAACCAAGTGCTGATCCGGAACCCGCCTGCCACCTTTCTCTACCGCGCCGAGGGCTGGAGCATGCTTCTCGCCGGGGTCTGCGACGGCGACATCCTGGTAGTGGACCGTTCGGTGCGTCCAGTAAACGGCGACATGGTGCTGGCTACCTGGGACGGCAATCAGCCAGTCTGCAAGATTCTCCAGGTCGCATCTGACCACATCGAGCTGCACAGCCGCAGCCCGCATTGCGCCCCGATCATCCTGGCGCCAGGCACGGAGGTGGAGGTGTTCGCCGTGGTCGGCGTCGTCCGACAGGTGACCCGCGCCCACGCCCGCGCTGGCCGCTGATGTTCGCGCTGATCGACGGCAACAACTTCTAGCCAGCTGCGAGCGCGTGTTCCAGCCCGAGCTGCGTGGCAGGCCGTTGGTGGTGCTGAGCAACAACGATGGGTGCGCCATTGCTCGATCGGATGAGGCCAGGTGCTAGGCGTGACGATGGGACAGCCCATCCACAAGGTGCCCCCGCAGATCCGCCGGCGGCTGGCGTTGCGCTCCGCAAACTTCGGTCTGTACGGCGACATCGCCTCGCGCATCGGCGTGATCCTTCGCCAAGCCGCGCCGCGTGTGGAGGTGTACTCCATTGACGAGTCGTTCCTTGACCTGGCCGGGATCCGCGATCGCCGGCAGCTCGCGGTCGACCTACGCGAGCTCGTTCACCAATGGACTGGCATCCCGAACTGCATCGGCATTGCGCCGACGAAGACCCTGGCCAAGTTGGCCAACCGGGTCGCCAAGGATGCGGCGCGCAAACCGGGCAGCTACCCGGCCGATCTGGCCGGCGTCTGTGACCTGGCAGCGCTCAGTGCAAGCGAGCTCGATGCCGTGCTGCGGGCCACGTCAGTTGGCGACCTCTGTGGCGTTGGTAGGCGCTGGAGCGCCAGGCTGCAGGCACGCGGTGTGTATACGGCAGCGGATCTGCGGGATGCAGCTGCAGACGACCTGCTCGCTGAGTTCGGGGTGGTGATGGCGCGCACGCAGCGCGAGCTGCAGGGTCACGCCTGCCTCGAGCTTGAGGAGGTCGAGCCAGACCGGCAACAAATCATGGTCAGCCGATCGTTCGGGACATGGGTAAGCGACCCGCAAGATATGTCGGAGGCGCTGGCCACCTTCGCCATGCGTGCCACCGAGAAGCTGCGCGCTCGCGGATTGACGTCGAGCGCGATTGGCATCTTTGCCGAAACGGATTCGTTCAAGCCGGGCGTACCGCAGCACAACTCATCACGCACAGCCCCACTCGCCTCCGCCACCTCTGACAGCCGCATCGTACTCACGACTGTACGCCGGCTGTTCCAGGGCTTCATGCGAGAAGGCTTCGCCTACAAGAAGGCCGGCGTGTGCCTGATGGATCTAGCCAAGCCTGAAGACCTGCAGGGCGACCTATTCACACCGGCTCGCATCGGCGACGAGAAGCTGATGAGCGCCTTGGACGCTATCAACCGACGCTTCGGGCGGGGTACGGCCGGCCTCGGTGCAAGCGGATGGCAGAAGTCTCCAGCATGGGCCTCGCGGCAAGAGCTCTTGTCGGGACGCTTCACTACCTCACTGGCAGATCTTCCGCGCGCCACGTGCTGACGGCGCGCCAGCAGGCCTGACTCAGGCAGCTCGGTCTAGTTCGAACTTCTGCGGCACCCTGCAAACGTTGCCAATCACGCGAGGCGGGCGGTCAGTGCACGAGTGCTCAAGCGTGGGCGCAAGGAGGTAGCTGGAGCGCCCTTACAGGCCCCTAATGGGAAATTTTCGGGATGACCATCGGAACAAGGTAATTTTGGTAATTCGCGCCAAGAAGCGCCACAATCTCAATATTTATCAATAGCTTATTTAACAATATCAAAGGTAATTAAAGGGTAATTGGGAGGTAATGGGATTACCTCTTGGGGAGGTAATCAACCTCCCAAAAAATACTCTTGAATTTCAATCACATAACTTTTTTATGGGAGGCTGATTACCTTAAATCACCCAAAAAGGTAATCTGCAATTTCCCTTTTGCATCAATTGCTTAGGCCCTGTTTCAAGTTGCCGATTACCGATTACCTGGTTCCGATGGTCATTTGCCGAAATGCACTGGGAGGCCCAGCCAGGGAACGCATCGGCACCCTGCCCGCAGAGACCCCAGGAGCGCAGGGATCAGCAGGGAAGAGAGGCCCCCCTGAATCTCACTGATCCGTAGCTGCAGCGCGGCCTGGGCCGGCCCCGCAGGGGTGCAGCGAAAACCATGCATGAAGACCGCAGGCGTGGCGGGGCGACGATTGCGCGCGCCCACTGGAATCACTTGCCCAAGCTTTGAATGTAGGATTGACACTGCATTCATCACGCGAACTACTATGGCAAGTCTCCTCGGAATCCATATCAAGAATTACCGCTCGCTCGCGGACGTCAAGCTAGGCCAGGTTGAGTACGGGCGCGGCACACCTTTGCCTCGGCTAGCATGTCTAATTGGTCCCAATGGCTCGGGCAAATCAACCGTGCTGGACGCGTTCGGCTTTGTCGCGGATTGCTTACTCGACGGTGTGGTGGCGGCATGCGATAGGCCATGGAGAGGTGGCTTTGACCGCATCCGCACCCAGGGCTCGCAATCCCCAATTTCATTCGAGCTCTTCTTTGAAGCAGACGATCCGTCGCGTCCAATCGTCTATGCCCTCGTGGTCGACCTAATTCACGGGATACCAGCTGCCGTGCTCGAGAGTTGCCGTCAGCGCCGCGAGAGCGAGCAGCGAGGCAAGCCTTATTATTTTTTAAAATTAGACAAAGGCAAAGGAAAGGTCTGGTCCGGGCAAGAGGTAGGTGCACTCAAGGATGCAAAAGGTAGCCACAAAGTTGAATTAGCTGATCTAGATAAGCTAGGTATCTCAACCCTGGGCAACCTATCCGAGCATCCTAGAATAGTTGCCTTAAGGACTTACATCGAGCAGTGGTACCTTTCTTACTTCGTACCTAATGCGGCACGCAATCTTCCACCTGCTGGCGCGCAACGCTGGTTGGATCGCGAAGGAAGTAACATTGGGAACGTGTTGCAATATTATCAACGCCAGTTCCCAAAAGAATTTGACGCAATTCTCGTCCGAATCGCAAAAGCAATTCCAGGACTCAAGAGAATCACGCCTAAGGAAAGCGATGATAGAAGAATGTTGCTTCAATTTGACGAACAAGGATATGCAGATCCGTTCTATCAACAGAGCATGTCTGACGGCACGTTGAAAATGCTTGCCTACGCTCTGTTGCTTGAAGACCCTAATCCCAGACCGTTTATCGGAATTGAGGAACCAGAGAACGGGCTATATGTAAAACTAGTGGAGCGCCTTGCCAGCCAGTTTTCAGAGAAAACTACAGGCCATAAATCACCCACTCAAATGCTCGTCACAACTCACTCACCCTACCTGGTCGACGCCCTTCAGCCGAATCAAGTATGGCTGATTCGTAAAGGAGTCGATGGGCATGCACAAGCGATAAGGGCTGCAGACGTTGCATCAATAAACGCAATGGCGAATGAGGGCATTCCTCTCGGTTCATTATGGTATAGCAACCATTTCGATGACGGAGCACCGGAATGACGATCCACGTCCTAGTCGAAGGACCCTCAGAAACCGCTTTTCTTGAGGGGTGGACGCCACGCTTGAAGTTGCCACAATCATTCCGTATTCATCCCCACCAAGGCAAGGGGACTTTGCCTGCGGATATCGATTCACGACCCGAGCGGTGGAAACGCGGACTTTTGGATCAGCTACCCGCGAAACTAAGGGGATTTTCTCAAAGCCTGAATCCCAACACCGACGGCATTTTGGTATTGGTCGATAGTGACAACGACGATATAAAAATTCTTTCATCCTCAATAAGCCAGGTTGCAGCCTTGCTGTGCCCAGCCGTACAGGTTGGCATCTGCATTGCAACGGAGGAAATGGAAGCATTCTATCTTGCTGACCTCGCTGCACTTGGAATTGCTTATCCAGACTTCGACAAAAAAAAAGCAAGCACCTATATACCAGACTCCATCTGCGGAACCTGGGAATTATTTGGCACCATCATTGGTGATGATGGAGGCAACAAAGTGTCCTGGGCAAACAATATGGGCAAGTATGTCACCACCATAGCCGCCAGAAGTCGTTCTAATTCTTTTGGAAATGCGCTCAAAACTTTTAATAAGCTCGGAGCGCTTCCGACCATCGAAACCGCCAAAACACGCAAGTTCAAGCACAGAACGAAGAAGAATAAGGCATGACCAGCACGCCAGGGCAATTTGTGCCACTGGCGGCTGTTCTTCCTCATCTCACGATGCGGCTTCTTGCACCCTTGCCGCAGCTAGTTCCGAGTAGTGACTTGTCATTTCAACACCAACCCAGGTGAGGCCTTCATTCTGAGCAGCAAGGAGCGTCGTGCCACTACCTGCGAACGGATCGAGTACACGCCCACCGGACTCGCAGATCCGAACCAACTGTCGCATTAGTTGAATCGGTTTCCCGGTCAGATGATGCTTGTCGGCCTTGCGCACCGGCTCACGTATAACACCAGGCAGCACCGGCGCACGACGATCAAGCGGCATGTGACCCTTGCTGCCCCACACAATGTATTCGGCCTGGTTGCGGAAGCGGCCCAGCTGCGGCCGCACGCCTTCGGTCTTGTCCCAGACAGTGATGCCGCGCCATGTAAAGCCGGCGATCTGCAGCGCGTCCGTCGTCAGCGGCAGCTGCCGCCAGTCGGTGAACAGCAGCACCGGCGCGCCCTCCTTGAGCACGCGCGCGCACTCGGACAACCACAGGTGCATCCACCTTAGGTGCGAGCGCTGGTCGCGTTCGTCACCAACAAAGTCGGCATGCAGCTGCGCGCCGCCGCCCTGCACGTACTTCTGCGATGGTGGCTTGGCTCTAGCGGCGGCAGTGAGTCCGCCACTCGCGTATGGCGGATCAGTGATCAGCGCGTCGAACGAATTCGCTTCGAGCGTGGGCAGGATGGTCAGGGCGTCGCCCTGCAGAAGCAGGTTTTTCATGATGAGAGCCTTCTTGAATTCGCTCACGGCGATCGGAGGTGAGGCTCTCGGCCTTCAGATGATTGAGCGTGCCGCAGCGCGGGCACTTGATCTGGATTTCATCGAAGGCGCCAGCCTTGCAAAGCAGGCGGGCGCATTCGCCACAACGGAGGTTTTTGAGCATTACGTGGTCTTACGGTGGGTAACGGATTACGCCGCCGCTGGCGGCGCGTAGGGGGCGAAGGCGATCACCTCATCGCCCACCCAGTCGTTGATCTTCAACATGCGCGCCTGCAGCGGTTCCAGCTCATTGGCGGCCCACACAGCTGCAGCCTCACGGATGGACCCGAAGCCGCCTGCGTTCTGCGGCACGATGCCCATAAGCTGCGGCGGGATCCGCAGCGCGGCCAGCATGTCGTCCCGGGTGATGCCTTTGATGCCGCTGAACTCGTCTTTGGCCGCCACTTCGCTGACCGGGATCAGTTTCAGCCCGTCCTTGTTGCCGCCAGGCGAGTACAGGAACAGGTTGCGGAAGTTGCCCGGCCCCTTGGCGCCCTTCATGGCGTTGCGCAGCGCGTCGACGTCCTCCTGGCTCTGCTGCGGGTCTGTCAGGTACAGGATGAAGCCGGCGTGCGATCCGTTGTTGTAGTACTTGCGGCGAAACAGCGTGGCCGACTCGTTGAGCAGCGCCGACTGCATCGCCGGCATCCACTCAGGCAGACCGTAGAGTTCCTGATCGACATCGGCTTCGCGCAGCTGGAACACACTGCCCGGCTCGAACACATGCTCGTCGTGCCAGGTGCGCACTTGGAAGTACTCGCCCTCCGCAACACCGCGCCGCATGTACTTGGACAGCGGCGCAGCCAGCGACAGCGCGCCGCCCATGCGGTTACGGCGGCGCTCGAGGTAGCCATTGCCCAGCGTGATCCAATCCAGCGACAGCTGCTCGAAGGCCTCTCGCGTCAGCAGGCGATGCGGCTTGAAAGTGCGCGCCAGCATGTTGCGCTTGAAGATCAAACCGGACTGCAGAAACGGATTGCTGCGCGTGGTTTTGGACAGGCCGTCCAGGGCCACCGGCGGCTCGTACCAGCGCCCGTTCTGCCAGCACTCCAGATAGTCCAGCACGCCACGCCCATCGAGCACCGGCGTCGGGTCGCCAAAGGTAAAGGCCTCGGCGCGTGCGGGCACGGCTGGCGCTGCAGGCGCGGTGGCGGGCAGCTGGTCGGTCAACATCAAGAGATCTCCATGAAGCCGGAGTTGCGCGCGGTGCGCCCTTCCAGCGGTTCGTTCTGCAGCGCGTGGAACAGTGCCCACGCCAGGTCCGCGTGGCCGGTCTCTTCCGAGCGGCCAGCGGTGAAGGTGGACTGGCGGCCGCTGGCCGTCATCGTCTTGCGGATGGCCATCAACGACTGCGCCACGTCGGTCCAGCCGGCGTCGAACTCCAGCCGGCCGTTGTGGATCACATCAAATGCCTTGAGTACCAGGCGCGTCTTGACCTCGGGCGAGTAGCTGAAGGTGACCAGATTCGGGAAGAACTGCTTTACCAGCTGCGCGACGCCGCTGCCCATGCCGGTGGTGTCGATGCCGATGTAGGTCACCCAGTAGCGGCGCGTGATGCGCTCGATCTCGGCCGCCTGCTTGGCAAAGTCCATGCCCCGGAACTGGATGCGCTCCAGCAGCCGGAACTTGCCGCCGGGCTGCTGTGGTGGTGCCAGCACGACCAGGCCGGCGGTGTCACCGGTCTCGGCCGGGTCGTAGCCGATCCACACCGCGCGGTCGCCGTAGGGGCGCGCGGCGAACGGTTTGTAGTCCTGGCCCCACTCCACCCAGCTGTCGACCATGCACGGCTGCAGCATCGCCAGCGGGAAGATGCTGGCGCCGTCGTCGACGAACTCGCACATCAACAGATTCGCGAACGCGTCCGGGCTGTATTCCTCGCGCAGCTCGTCGATGTCGAACAGATCGCAGCCACGGCGTTGGGCGTCGAGGATGTTGACGATCTGCCGCCACGCGCGGTCCTGGCAGCGGCGACCGCCGGCCAGCGCATCGTGCGAGATATCGATCTGGATCCGCTGCGCCGCCGGTTTGCCCTTGTTGCGGCGCTCACCGGTCCAGAACGTGTAGGCCTCATGCGCCATGCTGGACGGTGTGCTGAAGTAGGTCTTGCGCCACTTCTTGTGCATCGCCATGCCGCTGGCGACCTTGTTCAATTCGTTGAACCCGTAGGTCCAGAAGAACTCGTCGAAGTAGAAGTTGCCGTGGTAGCCCTGCGCGGTGCGCGCATTGGTGCCGAGGAAGAACAGCTCGGCGCCATTCGGGAACACGATGGTGTCGCCGCCGGAGAGCGTCTCGTTGATCGTCTCGCGCACGAACTGCTGCATGTAGCCGCGGAACAGATGCGCCTGCGCCTTGGACGCGCTGAGGAAGATCTGATTGCGCCCGGTGGTGAGCGCATCGATCAGCGCCTCACGGGCGAAGTAGAACGTGGCGCCGATCTGGCGCGACTTGAGGATGATGCGGGTACGTTCGTTGCCCGCCCGGTACCAATCGCGCTGATAGTCGAAGCAGCCGTCGACGAACGCCGTGGTCAGCTGCTCGATCTGCTCTTCGGTGAAGTCGTTGCGTTTGGGCTTCTTTTTCGGGGCGGCATTGCGGTTCGCCACAGCGGGATTCAGATCGGTTTCATTGCCGCCGCCCTGGTAGCGCTGGATACGCGCCTGGCGCTCCAGCTGGCGGTGCAGCAGATCAATTTCCTTGAAGTCGCCGCCGGACTTTTCCGGCTTCATGATCAGCACGACCAGGCGTGCTTCCAGTGCTCCGCCGATGCGCTCGACGTTATCTGCGCGATCCCACTCGTCACGCGACTTCCAGCTGTGTACAGTCTTCTCGTTCTCGCCGATGGCCTGCGCAATTTCGGTCACGCGCCATCCCATCCAGTACAGGAATTTCGCCTGTCTGCGAGTGTCCATCGGGAGTTGAGTGGCGACGCTGCTCATGCAATCAGAGTGACGCGCGCGATCTATTCCCGACAGCAGCGGGCCGCGTAACGCGCTGAATTACAGGCTTTTTTCGTTGCTGCGTATTGCGCAGCGTTTGACCATGCACTCATCGCATCGCAAACGCATCCAGCGCAGAGGACACGCATGTCGGCCAAGGCCAAGAAGTTCCGTTCCAACTGGTTCCGCGTGGCCGTCGAAGGCGCCACCACCGATGGCCGCACGATTCAGCGCAGCTGGATCGACGACATGGCCGCCACCTACAACCGCGAGACCTACAACGCCCGCATCTGGATCGAGCACATGCGCAGCCTGCTGCCGGACTCGCCGTTCCGTGCGTATGGCGATGTCACTGCGGTCAAGGCGGAAGAGGTCGAGATCGACGGCGCCCAGCGTCTGGCGCTGTTCGCCCAGATCGAGCCGACCGCCGACCTGATCACCATCAACAAGTCCAAGCAGAAGCTCTACACCAGCATCGAGGTGCAGGAGAAGTTCGCTAATACCGGCAAGGCCTATCTGGTCGGCCTGGCCGTGACCGATTCGCCGGCCAGCCTGGGCACTTCCATGCTCAGCTTCGCCAGCCAGAACCCCGACGCCAATCCGCTGGCCGATCGCAAGCAGTCACCGGGCAACCTGTTCACCGTCGCGGAAGAAACCGCGCTGGAATTCAGCGAAGTCAGCGACGGCCCGGTCGCCAATCTGCTCAGCCGGATCCGCACCGCGCTCAAGAGCGAGGACGCCACCAGCATCACTGCCGAGCAGTTCGCCGACCTCGGCCAGGGCGTCGAAGAGATCGCCGAGCACGTGCGCGGCCAGGACGAACGCTTCAACCGCCTGCAGGCCGAACACGCCGAGCAGAAAGCCAAGCACGCGCAGCTGGCGAACGACCTGGCGCAGCTGCGCGAATCGCTCTCGCAGCAGCCCGATCCCGCACAGCCCGCACGTCCGGTGGTCACCGGCAGCGGCGCAGCCGTGCTGACCGACTGCTGATCCCACACACCACATACGCCGCCAGCGCCCCACTTTCGGAGCCACAATGCAAAACGCCACCCGCCTGCAGTTCAATCAGTTCGCCGAGCAGATCGCCAAGCTCAACGGCATCACCTCCGCTTTCCACTCGTTCGCCGTCGATCCGACCGTGCAGCAGAAGCTGGAATCGCGCATGCAGGAATCGAGCGAGTTCCTGTCCAAGATCAACATCATCCCGGTAGATGAACTGTCCGGGCAGAAGGTGGGCATCGGCGTCACTGGCAGCATCGCCAGCCGCACCGACACCGGCGCCGGCAAGACCCGCACCCCGCGCAGCGTCGCCGCGCTCGACAAGAACGAGTACGTCGCCAAGAAGACCGACTTCGACACCGCGATTCCGTATGCGCTGCTCGATACCTGGGCCAAGTTCCCGGACTTCCAGGCGCGCCTGCGCGATGCCATCGTCAAGCGCCAGGCACTGGACCGCCTGCAGATTGGCTTTAACGGCACGCACGCCGCTGCCGACACCGACCGCGCTGCGTTCCCGCTGCTGGAGGACGTCAACATCGGCTGGCTGCAGCAGTACCGCACTAACGCCGCTCAGCGCGTGCTGGCCAGCGGCAAGGCTGCCGGCAAGGTGGTCATCGGCGGCGCCGCTGCCGGCGCTGACTACGCCAACCTCGATGCGCTGGTGTTCGACGTGGTGAGCAACCTGCTCGATCCGTGGCACCGCAAAGACCCGAGCCTGGTCGTGGTGCTTGGCCGCGACCTGATGCACGACAAGTATTTCCCAATGGTCAACAAGGATCAGCCGGCCAGCGAGAAGATCGCAACCGACCTGATCCTGAGCCAGCGCCGCGTCGGCGGCCTGCCGGTGGCCGAGGTGCCGTACCTGCCGGATGGCGCGTTGATGGTCACCTCGCTGGCGAACCTGTCGATCTACTACCAGACCGGTGGCCGTCGCCGTTACATCCAGGAAGTGCCGGCACGCGATCGCATCGAGAACTACGAGTCCTCCAACGATGCCTACGTGGTCGAAGACTACGGCCTGGGCTGTGTGGTCGAGCACATCGAGATCGAGGCCTAAGCCATGGCCGACAGTCCCGCCAAGCGCCACCACAGCCGCGTGCTCGCCGAGCTGGAAGCCGCCCAACGCGCCCCGCACCAGCTGATGGCCGGTGCAACCGCCTACGAGCAGTACATGGCGCAGCTGCAAAGCGATCGCCTGCGCTTGAAGCAGATCCAGTCCACCCAAGGCAAGGCTGCGCTCAAGGCGCAGCTGCTGCCGGCCTACGTGCCGTATCTGGCCGGGGTGCTGGCCGGCGGCCAAGGCGCGCAGGACGAGGTCGTCATGACGTGCATGGTGTGGCGCATTGATGCCGGCGACTATGCCGGCGCGCTGGAGCTGGGCGCCTATGTGCTCAAGCACAGCTTGCAGATGCCTGACCGCTTTTCCCGCACGGTGGGCTGCGTGCTGGCCGAGGAAGTCGCCGAGGCGGCGTTGTCAGCGCAGAAGACCGGCCAGGCGTTCGATGCGGCCGTGCTGGCCGACACCGCCACGCTGACCGCCGAGCAGGACATGCCCGACGAGGTACGCGCCAAGGTGCACCTAGCGCTGGCCCGCGCCTGCCTGGCGGGCATCGCCGACGAGACACCGGCCGACCAGGCGCAGCCCGTCGTGGCGGCGGCTGTGGCCGACCTGCAGCGCGCCATCGCACTGCACGGCAGCTGCGGCGGCAAGAAAGATCTGGAGCGCGCCGAGCGACTCCTGAAGAAGTTCAGCGCTGAGCCTGCGGGCACCAGCGCATAACCGAGCGTCCCCGCAACCCTCGCCGGCTCGGGGCCGATCCACAGCAATTTTCGCTGCGGTGACGCCCCGACCACCGGCGATCTATTCCGAGCCATCCATGAGCGGATTCACTGCCACCGGCACCACCAGCGCCGCGCCTGATGCGATCGCCAATGCGCCGTTCTGGCCAGCGATTGCACCGGCCAAGCTGCGCGCCAGCATGCGCCTGGATGGCACAGTTACCGATCCGCGTCTGCGCCAGGCCATCGTCGCCGCCATGCTGGCGGTCAACGATGAGCTGCAGGCCTGGGCGG
Source organism: Xanthomonas sp. 4461 (assembly GCF_024806475.1). Taxonomy (NCBI): domain Bacteria; kingdom Pseudomonadati; phylum Pseudomonadota; class Gammaproteobacteria; order Lysobacterales; family Lysobacteraceae; genus Xanthomonas; species Xanthomonas sp. 4461. The sequence continues at coordinate 922,946 of NZ_JANTYV010000001.1, forward strand.
ATAAGCAGCAGGCGGCCGGCTACGCGGCGTTGGCCGATGTGCCCAGCACCACCATCGATGGCCTCTCCCGCCGCGTACAGCTGTACCTGCGCGCCGTGGCATGTGCCACCGCCGTCGAGGTGGCAGAGCGCTACCGCAGCTTCGACGCCACCGACAGCGCCAACCAGCGCGCCGACAACCTATCGCCGAGCATCACCGAACTGCGCCGCGACCAGCGCTGGGCCGTGCGCGATCTGCAGAACCTGCCGCGCAGCACAGTGGAACTCATCTGATGCGCGTGCATGCCATGCAAGGCGACACCGTCGACCTGCTGTGCTGGCGCCACCTGGGCAGCACGGCCGGCTTGGTCGAGCGCACCTACCTCCTCAATCCCGGCCTGGCCGAACTGGGCGCCGTGCTGCCGCATGGCACGCCAGTGAAGTTGCCCGAGGTAACCACCACCACAGCGGCGATGACGCCGCTCGTGCAGCTATGGGACTGACCTGATGACCGAACCCACCTCCGTATCGAGCGGCTTTTTGATCGCCACCGGTGTGGGCCTTGCCTCCGTGCTGCCCGGCATCGACGGCGACGCGCTGATCGGCGCCTTTGCCGGCGGCGCGCTGTTCGTGGTGTCCGCCGCCAAGCAACCGCTGCTGGCGCGGCTGATCTATTTCCCGGTGAGCGTGATCGCCGGCTATCAGCTGGCGCCGGAGCTCCTGCGCTGGTTGCCGATCAAGTCCAGCGGCGTGGCGGCCTTCGCCAGCGCGGCGTGCGCCATCACGGTGACGCTGGGCCTGATCGAAAAGAGCAAGTCCTTCGACTTTTCCTTCCTACGCCGTGGAGGTCCGCCCAGTGCATAGCCTGGTCACCGTCCTGACGTTGATGGCCTCGCTCGCCATCTGCGTCCGCCTGCTTACCTACCACCGGCCCGTCGATGCGCGCCATCGACGCGGCGCGGGCTGGTGCGCGTGGCTGCTGATCGCCAGCACCGGCGGTCAAGCGCTGCACATCCTGCTGGCCGGCGCCGGCTCGCAGGTCAGTCTTTGGCACCTGGGCACGTTGATCGTGCTGGCGGTGCTCACCTACCGCGCCCAGGGCAATGTGGCGCGCATCCTCAAGGTCGATTGATGTTCACCGATACCCAGCTCGCCTCGATCATGCAGTGCTCCGCGCAACGCGCACAGCGCTGGCACGGCCCACTGCTTGCCGCCGCCAACCGCTTCGGCATCACCACCAAGCGCCGCGCCGCGCATTGGCTCGGCCAGGTCGGTCACGAAAGCCTGAGCCTGTCGCGCATGGAAGAAGGGCTGACCTACACCACCAGCGCTCGACTGTTGGAGGTGTTTGGCGCGCGGATCACACCTGCCCAGGCGCCCAAGTTCCTGCGCAACCCGGTCGGCCTGGCCAACTTCGTCTACGCCGACCGCTTGGGCAATGGCAACGAAGCCAGCGGCGATGGCTATCGCCACCGGGGCCGCGGCCCGATGCAGCACACCTTCCGTGGCAACTACCGCCGTATCGGTGAGCTGATCGGCCTGCCCGTCGAAGACCAGCCCGACCTGTTGCTGCAGATCGAGCCAAGCGCACTGGGCGCGGCAGCGTACTGGCACGACAACGGCCTCAACGCGCTGGCCGATACGGGGGACGTGCTGGGTCTGGGCCGCAAGATCAACCTGGGCAACGTACGCGCCAAGCGCTTGCCGGAAGGCCACAGCGATCGCGTCACGCGCACGCAGCGCGCCCTGCAGATTCTGGGCGTCAGCTGATGGTCACGCGCCTGATCATCCTGCTGGCGCTTATTGCAGTGCTCGTCGGTGGCTGCGTGTGGCAGGAGCGGCGCGTCAGCGCCGCGCAGAAAGATCACGATGCCGCGCTGCAGGCCAAGCGCCAGGCCGAGGCGGAACGCGACAGCGCCAAAGGCTCCACCACCGTCGTGACGCAGTACGTCGACCGCGTGCAGATCGTGCGCGAGGCCGGCGCCACCATCACCCGCGAGATCCCGATCTATGTCACCCAGAAAGCAGACGCTGCTTGCGCTGTCCCTGCTGGCTTTGTGCGGCTGCACGACGCCGCCGCCTCGGGCCACCCTGCCGGGCCGCCCACCGCAGATCCTGATGCACCGGCCGCCGGCATTACGCTCTCTGGCATTACCGGCACCGTCGCCGACAACTACACCAGCTGCCACGCCACCGCCGCGCAGCTGAGCGCGCTGCAGGACTGGATCGATCTGCATCTGCCGGCAGCGGCGCCATGATCAAGCCAGCCAGCCTGCGCGCGCATCTGGTGGCGGCACTGCCCGACCTGGCACGTGATGCTGACCGGCTGCTGGTGTTCATCGACGCCGGCAGCCTGGTCAGCACGTTCCAGCCGGGGCTGTCGTTCGAGTACCAATACACGCTCAACCTGATCGTGACCGACTACGCCGGCCACCCGGACAGCGTGATGCTGCCGCTGCTGGAATGGGTGCAGGCCAATCAGTCCGAGCTGCTGTCCAACCCCGCACGCCGTGGCGACATTGCCTTCGAGGCCGACATCCTCGCCAACGATGCGGTGGATCTGTCGATCAAGCTGCCGCTGACCGAACGGGTGGTCGTGACGGCGAAGGACGGCGGCGGCTACGACATCACCCATGCACCCGAGCCGGTGATCGATCCGACATGGATGACTTGACCGCACTGGAGACCTGGGCTGCACCGTTGCTAGCACGCCTGCAAGAGGGCGAACGACTCAAGTTGGCCCGCAAGATCGGCACCGCGTTGCGGCGCTCGCAAAGCCAGCGCATCGGCAAGCAGCAGGCACCGGACGGCACTCCCTACGCACCACGCAAGCAGCAACTGCGGGATAAGGCGGGCAGAGTCAAAAGCAAGAAGATGTTTGCCAAGCTGCGGCAGGCCAAGTACTTCAAGGTCAGCGCCAGCCCTAACCTGGTGAGCGTGGGATTCATGGGGCGCGTATCGCGCATCGCACGTGTGCATCAAGAGGGACTAACCGAGCAAATTCGATCTGAAGGGCCGAAGGCGCGCTACGAAAAGCGCATTTTGCTAGGTCTCACAAACAAGGACTTAGCGAACATCCGTGACGTCCTGATCACGCACGTGATTCCTGGTCTCTGACGATCCCCCAAATGACCTGGTGCTGGGCCAAGTCTGAGGACAATAACAACTCTGTTATCAAAGCAAAGGTTGGCTGATCTCTGCCCTACGTTCACAGCCTAAGAAATTTGTTGACATCCCGTGAAGGATATGTGATCAATATTGAACGCAAACTTCACTTTATATTTCATTTTTAAACTAAGTCATGGAGGGCTAGTGAAAAAGATTTACATTTTTTCTATCGCGGCCATTATCGCGCTAGGGTTTTTTTCCTTATTAATATTTAACCGCGGCCAGGGCCACAGCCAGCTGACTGGTAAAAATGAGAGTGTCGAGAATACAGAGCGCAAGGATGACCCATCAAACGAGGCAGCTGTTGTCGCGCGGCAGCCTTCAAATTGGGCGTCTAAACCATCCTCGGAAATCGACCGTGATTTTAATGAGCTGAAGAGTCGCGCGGAAACAGGAGACCCTATAGCTCAACGGCAACTTGCCGAAACCTACGAGCGATGCTCTATCTATAGCGTCTCACCTGAAAATTATGCAAAAACTTTAGATGGTTTTGCGAAGATAAAGAACGAAAATAAGTCACGTTATGAAGAAATAAAGAAGAGGACTTCGCATTATTGCAGCGCTATCGATGGCGGAAATATAATTCCTAGCTCAGCTTCTGAGCTTTGGTATGCAGAAGCTGCAAAAAATGGAGACCTCATCGCTCAGTTAAAAACCGCAGCACATGCTTCGGTACCGTCGAGCGCTTATAAGGGATTATTAGAGGAAACCCTGAAGAGCAAAGATCCTGAGGCCATGTTCGCTGTTGACGAAATGCTGGCCAACGCTAAAGGCGAGATTGACCTTGGCAACTACTCACCTACTTCTGGTGGAAATTATTCAGAGTATTCTTGGGCGCTAGCTGCTTGTGAAGCGGGTGCTGATTGCGGGCCTGGCTCGTATCGAATGGATTCAATGTGTGTGAATTTTGGCGTTTGCGATTCAGCCAACTACAAAGATCTTATTAGAAAACACTTCGTCCCACCGAGTCAGTTGAAAGTTATTGACAAAGATATCGAGAGAATCAAATTACTTTCTAATAATTCAAAATAAAATGGACTTACATGACTACCGTGAAGAAGAGTTTTTCCAAGACTGCATGGATACTAGCACTACTATTGGCAAGCCTCACCGCTATAGCCGCCACGATCACAATTCGAGCTGGTGACGCTCCGTACAACCAAGTTCCTGTAGCGCAGGGCATTACAGTCTTGCATGAATCAGAACTTAGAGTTGCTGCGCTCTTCGGTCTTTCCGGTGCATACAGAATACTTCATGGACCCGCCTCTCTCCCACGAGGAACTACATTCAAAGTTTATTACTCTGACATGTCGAGTGAGGATGCGACAGTAGCTTGTGTCGGAGGTACGGTTTGCGTCATCCCGGTTAATGGAACACAGCGTCGAGATGACGGAACTCCGATTCGCGGTGGCGGTAATGGTAACGGCGGCAGTAACGGCGGCAGTGGCGGCGGCACGCCTCCGCCTGGTGGCGGAGTTGTAATCGTTGGACCTCCAACACACGAACCGTAATAGTTTAGAGACGTGTAAAGAATGATTTTCGAAATATTTTTGTCAGGCCGCCCTGAGTAAGGGCGGCTTTTTTTTCCAATAGCCTAGGTTCTCTTAATAATTATGTGATGACGGCGAAGGACGGTGGCGGCTACGACATGAACCATGCGCCCGAGCCGGTGATCGAACCGACATGGATGACCTGACCGCACTGGAGACCTGGGCCGCACCGCTGCTGGCGCGCCTGCAGGATGGTGAGCGGCGCAAGCTGGCACGCAAGATCGGCACCGCGTTGCGGCGCTCGCAGAGCCAGCGCATCGGCAAGCAGCAAGGACCCGAAGGCACACCGTATGCGCCGCGCAAGGAACAGCTGCGGGATAAGTCTGGCAGAGTCAGACGCAAGAAGATGTTTGCAAAGCTGCGGCAAGCCAAGTACTTCAAGGTCAGCGCCAGCCCTGACCAAGTGAGCATGGGATTCATGGGGTGCGTATCGCGCATTGGCCGCGTGCACCAAGAGGGACGGACCGAACAGGTGAGGCCCGGCGGACCACGAGCACGATACGGCGCGCGTGTGTTGTTGGGTTTTTCCCAGGACCATCGACAACTAGTGCAGGACCTGTTGCTGAATCAGCTCAGCGGATAGCCATCTTGAGATACCGTCGCGGTGCAAACAATACGGTCGTTTGATTGATTCCGCGATAGCCAGCACATTCATCAATGAAATTTTTGACGCCGCAGAGAAGAGCGAATAGCGTATCACTGCCCCCAACGGATGGATCAGCAGAGACGCGGCCAAATGAGCGAACAGTATTTATATCTGCTACCCAACAAGGAAGGGACTGCCTTCAAGATTGGAGTTGCATTCCATCCCATGATCCGCAGCACCCGTCTTCCTCAAGCCATTGACCACGAGAAAAGTTTTCAGGTCCCTATGACTTCAGGATCTGCCCTCAAGGTCGAGAAGGTCTTGCATATCCTCTTCAAAGACAATTCTTTTCCGATGCCTCATGGCGCAGGTTACACAGAGTGGTTCGCGATTGAAGCACTTGACGATGTGTTGAAATTCCTCGAAGACCAGAGGAGCCGCCTTGGTGTAGGCGCACCTGAGCGCATCCCGGTTAGGATAGAACGGCCCACCCAAACAAAGGCACAAGATTATTCGCTGGATGAAAGGCGGCAACTGCGCCGTGAAGCTGCCGAACAAAGGTTCTTCAAAAGAAGAGAGCTGGCGATCGAGATCAACCGCGAAGCGATTCAAGTTTTCAAGAAAGTAATAGGCGAATGGGTAGAGGAAGACGCCATCATTGGCACCTTGATTGATACGAATTCCGAGCGTTCCCACGCATACATTTATCTAGAATCTAATTCCGAAAAAGCATCTGCGTGGGCACATACGCTCATTTCAAATGGACTGATCATAGAAGGCCGCAAATCATCCGGGCAAGTAAACTTTTGCACTGGTGTTTTCCACGAACCCAAAATGGGACTCTCAGAACTAAACTTTTCTGCAGATATGTTCACACCCTGTGATTTTTCTGAGGATGATATTCCCGGGTTAGAAGATTTGAGGCGTCTCGTAGACTTGCATTTACCAGTAGCCAGCGGAGATTCAAGGGATACGCTCCTGAAGATCAGGGGTAATTTCAAAATTCTTAGAGAAAAATTTCGCGAAGAATTCTGGGAAGAGTGGAGGAAGGGATCGGGCGGCGTTTGGTAGCATTTGAGCCAGCGTCGTAGGCGCCAGGCAATCGGGCACGGTAAGATCATAGTTATTACTTCGGTGATACGTTCGCCCCAGATGTATCAGTCAGTTTTACAAAGCAAATTCATTGGCTCGATCACGAGAACCAGCGACCCTGATCTGGTCCTCTCTTTCTTTCCGAGCAATGGCATCTTTTACCGCAGTCGATCTATCAAAGCTGCAGGCGCCAGACCTGATCGAGGCTTTGGATTTTGAGACGATCTTCGCTGAGGCCTTTGCCCAGTTCCGCCGGCTCATGCCTGAGTTCTCGGCACTCACTGAAGCAGACCCGGTCTACAAGCTCCTGCAGCTGTTCGCAGCCCGCGAGCTGCTGATTCGCCAGCGCGCCAACGACAAGGCGCAGCAGACCATGTTGGCCTTCGCCACCGGCACCAACCTCGATCACCTGGGCGCACTATTCGGTGTCGCCCGCCTGGTGCTCGATCCGGGGCTGCCGGAGAACGGCATTGCACAGACCCATGAGTCGGACGTGGACTTCCGACGCCGGATACAGCTGGCGCCGGAGGGCTTCAGCGTTGCTGGCCCCGAGGGCGCGTACATCTATCACGCGCTGAGCGCAGCGGCCGATGTCATGGACGCCAGTGCCACCAGCCCCGCACCCGGGCAAGTGCTGGTAACTGTCCAGTCGCGCACCGGCGATGGCACGGCTCCACAGGCGTTGTTGGACCAGGTCGCTTCGATTCTCACCAACGATGACGTGCGCCCGCTGACCGACAGTGTCACGGTCCAGAGCGCCCAGGTCGTCCCGTATGCCATCCGTGGGCGCGTCTACACCTATGCCGGCCCTGACTCGGCAGTGGTCATGCGTGAGGCGCTGCGCAGCCTGCGGGCCTATCTTGCCGAGGCACACCGCATCGGCCGCGACGTTCCTGAATCCGCCATCAAGGCCAAGCTGTTCGCCGATGGTGTGCAGCGCATCGAACTGGACTCGCCTGCAGCGGACATCCGGATCAGCCGCACGCAGGCTGCGTACTGCACCTCGATCGACATCGTGCACGCCGGCATCGATGAGTAGTTCCCCGCTGCCACCCAATGCAACACCGATGGAACGCGCCCTGGCCGCCGTCACGCAGCGCCTGGAAGCAATCCCGTTGCCGTACCCAGACCTGTGGAATCCAGACACTTGCCCAGCCGGCCATCTGCCTTGGCTGGCGTGGACGCTTTCAGTCGACGACTGGAAGGCCGACTGGAGCGATGCGGTCAAGCGCTCGCGCTTGCGTAGCGCCATGGCGATCCAGCGACGCAAGGGAACAGCCAACAGCGTGCGCATGGTCGTCGAGTCGTTCGGCGGTGCGGTCGCCATCCGCGAGTGGTGGCAGACCGAGCCGCGCGGCCAGCCGCACACCTTCGAGCTGGCGCTAACGCTGACCGGTGCCGATGGACAAAGCGCCAGCGCCCGGTTCGTAGAGGAAGTCATCGCCGAGGTCGAGCGCACCAAGCCCGTGCGCTCGCATTTCAGCTTCACCCAAGGATTCCAGGCCGAAGCCCGACTCAACGTCGTGGCGCGCGGCAGAACCACCTTGTTCCTGCGCCTGCAGTGCAAGGCGAGCTAGAGAGCACACATGCCCGGACTCAAACTCAAGATCACCACCGCCGGCCGCCAAGCGTTGGTCAATGCCAAGCAGACCGGCACACAGGCGGTGACCATCGCCGCCGTCGGTTTGACCAGCGCAGCGTTCGTGGCCGATGCCGAGCTCAAGGCGCTGCCGTCCGAGATCAAGCGCCTGACCACCATCGGCGGGTCGGTCACCGCCAAGGACACGATCCACGTGTCGGTGCGCGACGAATCCAATGGCGTATACAGCTGCTACGGGTTCGGCCTTTACCTGGCCGATGGCACGCTGTTCGCCGCCTATGGTCAGCCCGCGTTGCTGGTGGAGAAGTCTGGCGCCGCCTCGGTGCTACTGGCGATTGACGTGGTGCTGGCCGACGTAGATACCGCACAGATCACGTTCGGCGATACCAACTTCACCGACCCAGCGGCAACCGTCGACGTGCCGGGCGTGGTTCGCCTGGCCACCGACGCCCAGGCCATCGCGGGCATCGACCGGGAGCGGGCGGTGTCGCCCGCCAACTTGCTTGCGTCACTGGACCAGCGGCTGGGCGAAATGGGGCCGACCGAATTCATCAAGGAGCTGCTGTCGCGCCCCACGGCGGCGACTGCCCGCAGCCTCCTGGGCATTCGCACGGCTGCACTCAGCGACGCCGGTCACGGCAATGGCCTGGATGCGGACACACTGGATGGCCGCCAGGGCGAGTGGTACCGCGATTTCCGCAACATGCTCAACGTGCCGCAGTCGTTCCTGCTGCCTGGCCAGATCGTCGTCATGGCATCGCTGTACCCGCCCAATGGCCTGCTGGTCTGCGATGGTGCTGCGATCTCACGCGCCAAGTACCCTGCCCTGTTTGCCGCCATTGGCACGGTGTACGGTGCGGGTGACGGCAGCACCACCTTCAACGTGCCCAAGATCAAGGACGGCACAGTCATCACCCATACCAGCGTGGCGACGGCGGTGGGTTCGTACGGCGCCGGCCAGGTCATCTCTCATGCGCATGGCGCCACTGCAGCCGCCGTGGGCGACCACGCGCACTACACAGCGCTCGGCGCAGCCGGTATTCACGCACACGGTGCCAGCAGTAACCCAGCTGGCGACCATGCCCATGGCGCGTGGACCGATACGCAGGGCTGGCACGGCCACAGCGGCAGCACCAGCGCCTCCGGCGACCACCAGCACCCGGGCGTGATCCCATCAGGCGCCGTGAACGGATACGGCGTTTTCCGCGAGCGCGACAACGATGCGGCACCTTCAGATGGATGGACAGGTGCCGGCGGCAACCACGCCCACAGCTTCGGGACGGATGGCGCGGGCAACCACGCACACAACATCGGCATGAACGGCTCCGGCAACCACACTCACGGCATCGGCATCGCCGAGGGCGGCAATCACGTCCACGTGGTGGACCACCGCGGCGCCGGCGCCCACGACCACGCCATTACCGTCAATACCGCCGGCGGCGAAGACAACCTGCCGGCCGGTCTGCGCATGACCTACTGCATCGCTTATTGAGGACTCACCATGACCGCAATGCTCCCACGCACCAACATCGCTTACGCCTTTGATCCCAACACCGGTGAATTCACCGGACCGGTGGTCGTCTATCTCTCTGAGCTGGAAGGCCGCTACCCGCTGCCGCCCAACACGGTGTCCACCACGCCGGCACCGCCTGCAGGTCTGTACCAGCGTCATCGCCTATCGTCAGCCAAGGGAGCGTGGGAGGTGGTTCCGGACTACCGGGGCGTAATGCTCTACAGCACCGACACCGCCGCCCCCGTCGCCAACACGTTGGCATTGGGCGATGCTCTGCCGCTGGGATGCACAACCTCGCAGCCGATCGCCTTTCTTCCCGGCGATTTCCGCCGCAACGTGTGGGACGATGTACGTGCCAGCTGGCGCGCAGATCCCGATTACAGCGCAGTGTTGGTGTGGGAGAAAGCCACTGGCGCGATCGCAGCGCGCCTGGCCGCGGGCATCGAATTGCCCGGGCAGCTGACTACTGTGGCGCCTCCGATGGTGACCGATGGCACACCGGTGTGGGATGAGGAGGCACAGGCCTAGTCGGCACTTTCACTCACGCCTGATGACACGACTGGCTAACCGCTCTCCCTACTTCCCATACACGGTGCAAGCAGCCCAGCGAATCTGCACTCCACCTTTTGATTTGAAATGCTCGCATATCGCATGAAGCGTGCGCGGATTTTTCGATAGGACAGTGTAGGAAGTGTCCTTAGGCTTATCGATTACTGAAAAACCTGGCTCATTGTAGGCAAACAAGGTGAAGTTTGGACATTTCTCACCCTGAGCATACACCCAGCGCGTTTTAGCATTAACACTTACATCCCCATCCGGATCAGTGTCGTACTCACCTGCTTTTTTATCCCACAAAATGGGCAAACGTGCTGGCAAAAGATCATTGGAAGCAATTGCAATCCCATGTGCATCATCCAATCCGACACCTACCCCCTGATATATGACGATCTGGATATCTTTTGGAACCACGAACTCGCCATAGACGCCTCCACTCTTCACCCATTCCCCATGCCCCTCGCAGACCACAACATCCCATCCTTGTGGAACTGCGGGACGAGTCAAGCGTGAGCTCACTCTTAGTGGCTTTTTATCATCCCCGTTAGGCGGATTAAAACCGCCCTTTCCGTAAACTGCTGACATTTCCAAACCCTCCGCATCGACTTTTTATCAAACTAGCTCACCTCTGAACCATCGCCCGACAATTTGTCTCACGCTCCGGGTAACCCTTAGGCTTACAAGATACCTGTTGTGACTTGCTCCTCACGGTCACCGACCATGACTGCATGGGCAACGCATCCTCCGCACTGAGTAACGCCATTCGCCTCGGCACTGTGGCCGAGGTGAATCTGTTCACCGCACGATGCCGCGTGCAGGTCGGCGAGATGCTGACCGACTATCTGCCTTGGGTTGTCACGCTGGCCGGCACCACGATCATCTGGTCGGCACCGGCAATTGGCGAACAGGTCGTGGTGCTATCGCCGGCCGGCGACCTGGCCGACGGCCTGGTGCTACGCGGTCTGTACTCAGACCAATTCGCAGCGCCTGCCGCATCTGACACGCTGCACGTGCTGCGCTTTGCCGATGGCGCGCAGATCCACTACGACACCGATGCGCACGCGCTGCAGGCCACGCTACCCAGCGGCGGGACCGCGTCCATCACCGCCGATGGCGGCATCACGCTCAACGGTCCGGTGACCGTCAACGGCGAGACGACGCTCAACGGCGACACCACGATCGCCGGTACCGCGACTGCGACCACCGATGTCGTGGGCGGCGGAATCAGCCTCAAGAACCACAAGACCACCGGCGTAACCGCCGGCAGCGCGCTCAGCGGCGGCCCACAGTGATCGGCGTCGATGCGACCACCGGCCGAGTGATCGAGGGCGAGCAGCACCTGGCCCAGTCGATCGCCTGCATCCTCACCACGCCCATCGGCACGCGTGAGCAGCGCCGCGACTTTGGCTCGCTGCTGCCCGAGCTGATCGACCAGCCATTCAACGGCGCCACCCGCACGCTGCTGTATGGCGCCACCGCCACCGCATTGATGCGCTGGGAGCCGCGCCTGCGCCTGACCCGCGTCGACCTGGTCGTCGGTGATGCGCCTGGCAGCTTTGTGCTGACGATCGAAGGCGAACGCACCGACGTTGCCCCCGCCAATGCGCGCTCGCGCATGACCATCCCGCTCCGCTTCCGCTCGTCCTGATCGAGGAATCTATGTCCACTGCCTACCACCACGGCGTCCGCGTCATCGAAGTCAGCGCGGGCACGCGCACCATCCGCACCGTCTCCACTGCTGTCGTCGGCTTGGTCGCCACGGCCTCCGATGCGGACGAGAAAGTATTTCCACTCAACAAGGCGGTGCTGATCACGGATGTGTTGGGTGCGGTCGCCAGCGCCGGCACCCAGGGCACCTTGCGCGCCACGCTGCAGGGCAACGCCGACCAGACCAACCCGGTGACCATCGTCGTGCGCGTGGCCGAGGACGCAGATGCGGCCAAGACCACCAGCAACGTCATTGGCGAGGCCAAGTCCAGCGGCTACACCGGCCTGTATGCCTTGCTCGCCGCGCAGGCACAGCTGGGCGTGCGCCCGCGCATCCTGGGCGCGCCTGGCCTGGACACGCTGCCAGTCGCCAAGGCGCTGACCACCATCGCCAAGAAGCTGCGCGCCATGGCCTATGTGCGCCCCGTGGCCGAGACCGTCGCCGAGGCGGTCACCTACCGTGGGCAGTTCAGTGACCGCGAGCTGATGCTGATCTGGCCGGACTTCCTGGCCTTCGACACCGCAACCAGCACTACGACGGCCGCGTATGCCACTGCGCGTGCGCTTGGCCTACGCGCCAAGATCGACACCGACCAGGGCTGGCACAAGAGCCTATCCAACGTGCCCGTATCTGGCGTTACCGGCATCTCCAAGGATGTGCACTGGGATCTGCAGGACCCGACCACCGACGCCGGCGTCCTCAACGAGGGCGACATCACCACGCTGGTGACCCTCAACGGGCAACGCTTCTGGGGGTCACGCACGTGTGCAGAAGACGCGATGTTCGCGTTCGAGACGGCCACGCGTACTGCGCAGATCCTGGCCGACACCATCGCCGAGGGCGTGGCGTTCTACGTCGACAAGCCGATGCATCCCTCGCTGGTCAAAGACTTGATCGAAACGATCAATGCCAAGTTCCGCGACCTGAAGTCGTCCGGCTATTTGATCGATGCCAACGCCTGGTACGACGGCACGGTCAATAGCGCCACCACGCTCGCCGATGGCGCGCTGCGTATTGACTACGACTACACGCCGGTACCGCCGTTGGAGAACCTGCAGCTGTACCAGAAGATCACCACCAGCTACCTGGCGGATTTCGCCGAGCGCGTCAACGCGTAACGCACCCGCCTTAGATTCCCGGAGAACCCCATGGCTTTGCCCAAGAAACTCAAAGCGCTCAACCTGTTCAACGACGGTGAAAGCTATCTCGGCCAGGTGGTCGAAGTGAAGCTGCCCACGCTGTCCCGCAAGATGGAGGAATACCGTGGCGGCGGCATGAATGGACCGGTCGACATCGACTTCGGCCAGGAGAAGATCGATCTCGAATGGAAGTGCGGCGGCCTAATGCGCAGCGTGCTGAATCAGTACGGCGCCACCACGCACAACGCCGTGCAGCTGCGCTTTGCCGGCTCCTATCAGCGCGATGACAGCGGCGATGTGGATGCAGTGGAAGTGGTCGTGCGCGGCCGTCACAAGGAGATTGATCCAGGTACCGGCAAGGCCGGCGATGACACCGAGTTTTCGGTCAAGACCTCGGCCAGCTACTACAAGCTCAGCATCAACGGCGCACCCGTGATCGAGATCGATCTGATGAACATGATCGAGATCGTCAACGGCGTGGATTTGCTCGCCCCGCATCGCCGCGCCATCGGCGCCTGACCCTCCCGGCCTGGCGCCGCCAGGCCTCCACCCTGAGACCTCCCGATGACCCCGACCTTTTCCCCAGCCATTTCCCTCGACCAACCGATCGTGCGCGGCGAGCAGACCATCACCGACCTCAAGGTGCGCAAGCCCGGCGCCGGCGAACTGCGCGGCCTCAAGCTGACCGACGTGCTGCAGCTGGATGTCACCGCGCTGGCAACACTGCTGCCGCGCATTTCCTCGCCCACGCTGACCACCGCCGACGTCAATGCGATGGATCCGGCCGACCTGCTGGCGGTAGGCCAGGAGGTGCAGGTTTTTTTCTTGCCGAAGGCACAGAGGGAAGCGGATTTCCCGACTGCGTAGAGGATGCAATGGCCGACATCGCGGCCATCTTCCACTGGCCGCCGTCTGAAATGGACGGCTGGTCACTGCACGAACTCACGGCGTGGCGCGAGCGTGCCCGCCTACGAAGCGGAGCCGAATAATGCCCCACCCGAACCACGAGGCCGCCTAAATGGCGGCCTCTGACAATCTACGCCTGCAGGTCATCCTAGCCGCCGTCGACCGCGCCACCGGCCCGTTCCGGCGCGTGTTGAGTGGTAGCCGCGGTGTTGCCACCGCACTGCGCAATCAGCGTGACGCGCTGCGGCAGCTCAACAGCCAGCAACGCGATATCGGCGCCTACCGCGAGCAGGTCGCGATGGCGCAGCGCGCCAAGGCCGCGCTCGACGCGCAGCGACAATCGGTGCGCACGCTTGCCCAACAGATGAAAACGGCCGGCACGCCTACGGCGGCAATGAATGCCGAGTTCGAGCGGGCCGTTCGCACCGCACGCGAACTCAAGGCAGCACACGGCGCGCAGGAGGCCGGCTTACAGCGCCTGCGCGGCCGGCTGGAGACGGCCGGAATCAGCACCCGCGAGCTCGTCACGCACGAGCGCCGCCTGCGTGGCGAGATCGAGAGCACCAACGCCGCCATGCGCGCCCAGCAGCAGCGCCTGGTGGCGATCGACACTGCCCAGCGTCGCAGCGCCCGCATCCAGAGCGCTGGCCTGCAGGCGAGCGCCTACGGTGCCGGCATGGCGTTCGCCGGCCAGCGCTGTCACACGCCCGCTAACTTCCAGTGCCGGACCCGGCGAGCAGGCTATCACGCCCGCCGGAACTGGCTTTGACATCGCTGCAGGCAAGGACTGCAGCGCGATCGCCACGCTCTACGTTACGCACGATGCGGTCGTGGTGGTGGCAGCGCTGACCATGGGGCACCACAGCAGCGCCACACAGCGGTGGGAGCGCCGCCGCGGCCCCGGCAAGGGCTGGAAGTTGATCAGCGGCCCGCAACTGTTCACCAGCGAAGCCGACCAGATCAGCAATGCGCTGGCCGACTTCATGGACGATCTGGACTTTCCGTTTGACCTGGCCAACATGCTGCCGCGCCGGCCCACAGCTGCCGCCGAAGCCGCGATCGCCGCTGCTGCGCTGGAGGTGGCCCATGCTTAATTTGGCCCTGATCTTGATCGCGCCAACGATCGGCGGTGCGCTGCTGTATCGGCTGTGGCTCACACGCCCGGCGCGCACTGCACACATCGGGCTGGCCGTGGGGCAGATCCCACAGCGCCTGCGCCGTCGCCGCGCTATGGCCGTGCGCCGGGCGGTGACCCATGGCTGAGTCGATTGTTGTTTGCAGCCCAATGGGTAGCGGTAAGACGCTCAACGCTGACGCAATCCGCCAGGCCTACGAGCTAAAACGCGTGGTCGAGTTGGATGAGCGACTGCAGCGCAAGGGGGACGACTGGCAGCTGGCCCAGCACGACGTGCTCATGTTGACCAATGACCGATTGCTGGCCGAACTGACGGCGCAGCGTCTGCGCATTGAAGTGGTTGCCATCGCCGATGCGCGTGTGCGTATCGGCTGTGCTTGGAGGTCGCCACGATGACGCTCGATCGCGTGATTGCTGTGAGCCGAGCAGCGCAACACTACGGTGGCCCCGGCCCATTGTCGACGGGCGAGGCCTTGACCGCCGCATTGGTGCTCAACCGACACGACTGGCTTGCAGATATGGACTACACCATCGCTCAGGCGCTTGACCGGATTGACGAGGACACCATCGCGCACCTGCTCCAGGCAGAGCGTGCGATCGGCTGTGGCGCAGAAGCCGTGGAGGAACGCCCGCGATGACTCAACGCGAGATATCGCATGCCGAACCGCTTCCCGCCTGTAGGGCCGGTCACGCGGGCCGACACATCGTCGACAGCCGCCGTCTGCAGGCCGGTGGCGGGCATGCCATCGAATGCCGGTGTGGGCGCACCAAGAAGCACGCCGACTTCGCCCAGGCACTGGCCGAGTGGAAGCGTATGCACCGCATCCGCATGCCACGCCAGGTGGCGCCTGCCGACAGCAACGTGGTGCAACTCGGCCTGCGCCTGCGCGGAGGCGACAGCCGGTGAGCAACGAGGACACGGAAGCGCACAGGCGCCAATGCGAAGCGCGCTACTGGCTGCGACAGGGATACACAGACGTCAGATCTGTCTCCCTGCTGCAGCAGCTGATCGCAGCCAAGCGCGGTGACCAGGCGGCGCTGGAGCTGCGCGACGAGATGCGCGAGCAATGGAGGAGCCGCCGGCAGTGGCAGCAGGAACAATTGCTATGACGGGGCGAATCCTGCATTTCGCAGACCTGCAGCGCATCTGTTCGCCGGACGGCCCAGCCCCGCGCCTCTTGGTGGTCTGCCGCTGGGCGGACCGCGAGGGCATCCGCTACCGATATGACCGTAAGGGCAGGATCTGGACAACGATTGACGCAGTGAACGCCGCGCTTGGCATAGCCGAGCCTGCGGCCAACCAAGAAAATGCCATGGAGCTGATCTGATGGGACGCGGTAGAAAACGGAAGTTCAACCCAGCTATTCCGGCACACATTGACCAGGCCGCACTGCCGCAAGGTGTGTATTGGGAGGATGGCCGCTGGTACATCATCGAGTCACATCCTGAGGGAGGCCGTCCTAGAAAAAGGACGGTCGCACACAAGCATTCGCGCCTCTCAGAACTTCATGCGATTGTGGAATGTGCACGGGGCGAGGTCGAAAGAGGCACTCTGGCCTTCTTGAATGAGCGCTTCCACCGATCCACCGAGTTCAAGGCGCTCGCGCCAGGCACTCAGAAGGACTACAAGCAAAGTGGCCGAGCAGCCTGCGCCTACGTGCTGAAAGACGGTAGCCAGCTTGGGCGAATGCAGGTGGCCCGGATCAATGTGCCTGCAATGCAGCGCTTGGTGGAGACGCTCGCAGCAGGGCGTGAGGCCACTGCCATGCAGCCTGCAATCGAGCCGCGCCCAAGCAAGGCCAATCACGTGCTTCGCTACCTTCGTCGCCTATTTGGTTGGGGAATCCGGTTTGGGTTATGCGAACACAACCCGGCCAAGGGCGTACGTCAGGCAAAGGAAGTGGCGGCTCACACGATGCCAGAGCAGGATGCCTTCACGGCGGTATTGCGGTTTGCACAGCAGCGCGCCACCTTCGAGGCGCACACCAAAGGTAGCGTGTCGCCATATCTGCATGCGGTGATGGTCCTGGCCTACAACCTGAGGCTGCGTGGGGCTGAAGTGACCGATCTCACTGACGCGCATGCCGGCGAGCAAGGCATCCTGGCGACGCGGCGAAAGGGCTCGCGCGACAACGTCACGCTCTGGAACGGAGAACTGCGCAGCGCGTGGGAGTGGCTGATTGAGTACCGCAGGCGGACTATGGCTGCGCACGAGCGGCCCATCCCCCTGAAGCCGGAACAGCGCCGGCTGGTCGTCAGCCAATCGGGCACGCCG
Organism: Xanthomonas sp. 4461; assembly: GCF_024806475.1. NCBI lineage: Bacteria > Pseudomonadati > Pseudomonadota > Gammaproteobacteria > Lysobacterales > Lysobacteraceae > Xanthomonas > Xanthomonas sp. 4461. Next base: position 940,151 of record NZ_JANTYV010000001.1, read on the forward strand.
TTGACAAAGTCAGCGCTCGACAGCGCGTGGCAACGCATGATCAGGCTCGCCATTCGGGAAGGCGTGATCGAAGAAGCCCAGAGGTTCAGCCTCCACGGGTTGAAGCACCGTGGCATCACCGATACGGAGGGCACTCTGGCTGACAAGCAAGAAGCTGCCGGCCACAAAACGCAGGAAATGACCCAGCGTTATTCGCACAACGTGCCAGTCGTAAAGCCGCCTCGCCGGACCTCGTAGGGCGCGGCGTTGCCCCGATCACTTGGCCGTGGAACAGCGTTCCCGGCCATTATTTTCCCGGGAATTTTCCCGGAAGCACAAAAAAAGCGCCTGCGGCGCTGTCTAAGTTGCTGATTGTAATGGTGGGCCGTGATGGATTCGAACCATCGACCAAAAGATTAAAAGTCTTCGGATGCCACTTACTGCCGCAATGGTTTCTGGCCATTCAGCGCTCCGCATTTAGCAGGAATGCTAACGATTTAATCCCGCGTTTGCGCGGCCTTATAGCGCGATTGCGGAGCGCGGTATCTGCTCCTGCGGCGAGTCTCAGCGTATGAGTCTGCTGCTGTCCATCCTGGGGCCCATGCCACCAAATCCACTGCCTCCCGCCTGCCGCTGGGTCTCCGTGACCGCAGATAGCGCGCTCATGCAATTCAACTACGGGACCGTGGCGCACATCTCTGGCGGGACGGTCTGGCTTTCCTGGCGCGGATCCCGAATATCGGCGCCACAGACCGGCAGCATTCGGCAATCGATGATGTTCGCGGAGCGGTGGATCGCCGCGCGCACCGGCCTGCCAGGGGTTAGGAAGGCACCCAGGAAGACCGGCGCGGGCGAGTGCATCGCTTGGAAGGCGGTGCAGCGCGCGGCCACCCGCGCCATCAATGTGGATATAGCCAATTGGGGGCCAACCGACGCTGAGATAGATGCGATGGAAGCAATCGGCTCAACGACGATCACATGGGGATAGAAGCCGGCTCGGCGCTGCTCAGGCGCCACGCGGGTGAGCGGCCCATGGCCCCGCGTCCGGCAGTTGCAGATTGGCACTGCAGTGGGATTCAGCATATCGGGCTGAACCGCACCAAGGGGTGGGGTTTTTCCTCACCGAGGCTGTGCGCCACGCCTGCAAATGAACGTTTTTTCCGGCGCGCGCGCCAAGCATCTTGGTGACGCGCCGAGATGATCTCGCGCCGCCGGCGCTGACCGGCGCAGCACATTCGGAGATCCGTGATGCACACATTCCTAGCCACCGCCGCCATGGCGCTGCTTGGCGCCACCCTGCCCGCCTTTGCTGCTGACCCGCCGCCGGTGAAGTTCGGCCAGGCCACCGAGTTGCACCAGGAAACGTCGGCCGCCGGCGAGAGCCTGGACGCCTTCGTGATTCGCATCGCGCCGCGCGCCCGCGCCGTATCGGTGAGCACTCGGTCTGTCGTGTGCGGTGAGATCTCGGGCACGGGGCAGTACAGCGTGACCTTCAAGACCGACGGGCGCCAGGACATGTGCACGATGCGGAAGAACTCAGCGCCCTACGTGCTCGTCAATGGCATCGCCAAGGACGCGCGCGAAGACCACATCCCGGCCATCTACTATCGCCGTCCCGGCTACCTGATCACGCCGTGGAGCATCAAGTTCCAGGACCGCACCGGTGTGCGGCGCGTGGCCCCGGCTCAGTAGTTGCGGACGTTGAGCAGCAGGCAATCGACCTGCATGGTGCCGTAGGTTCCCGAGGGCGCAGGGGGATTGCCCTGCGTGCCCTCGGCATGGTCGTAGTAGGTGTTGATCCCCTTGGCCGACGCGACGCCTGGCGTGTAGCGCACACCGGCCACGTAGGCCAAGCGGTCCATCACCCAGTTTGGACCACCACCAATGACGCCACTCACGATTGTGTAGGACGCCCCTGTGTGACCAAGCGCAATGGCCACTCCGTCGCCCTGGGTCGGGTAATCCGTCTGACTGGTGCCGGCAGTGGTACGCATGCGCCCGATCACCCTCATGTACTTGTAGCGCGAGTCGAAGGCAATGCGACCCGTGGCCGGGTCTCGGAACCGCACACCTTTGCTCATCACGAAGGCCATTTGCGCCACGTCGGTCGTGTCGAAAACGTAGTACTGGATAGCCGTATTGGCCGTTTCGCACACCAGCTCGAAGGTGAAAGTGTTCCCACTCTGGGACCGGCTCCGCAAGCCAACGAAAGCTGCACAGGTGACGGCGATGAGAGGTGAATTGCCACCGCCAACTGTGACGGTCGCAAAACCGATGCCCTGGTTTGGATTGGCCGCATTGGCGCCTGCAGCGATGACCGTCCCTTTCTGCTTCAGTGCGAGATTTTCGTAGCGCGTGTCGATCTGGATAATGTTCCCGCCCTCGGGCCGGATCCGCACGCCCAAGGCCATCAGTACCTCCCGTAAGTGAGCACGCCGCCGATCTGCGTGCCCTGATTGCTACCGCCGCCGTAGTTCCAGCTGATCGTCCCGGCCTGATCATCCACAGTGAAAAGTGGCGCCTGGGCAAACTGGGCGTTGCTGCTGGCAGAGAACCAGTAGTAGATCTCGTTGGTGCCGAGAGCAGGGACCTCTACCGAGCCGCTCGAGCCAGCTGAGATACTGACCGCACCGAATTTGCTGGTGATGCGCGTCGAGATGTCGATCAGGATGTTGCCATCCGGATCTCGCTGACGGATGCCGCGCGCCATTAGAGCAGCTCCCCAGCTTCGAACAGCGCCACGGTGCCGGCTGCATTCCAGAAACGCAGCGCCTGCTCGTTGAGGGTCATGAAGCCGCCGTTATTTGCGCCGTTCATCGAGAGCGTGCCGTTCTTGTCCAGCTTCCAGCGCGGCTGGCCGTTGGCGCCCACACCATTGGACTGGATGGTGTCGCCGATCATGGCGTTGGTGATCCAGGCATTGCCGATGAGCGCTTGGTTGATGAAAACCTGCCCGCCCTGGATGACGAATGGCGACGTCACCAAGTTGTTGGCGACGTTGATCACCGCGAAGCGATCGGCCTGCATCAAGATCTGACTCTGAAAGCTGCCGTCCTGCTGCTGCTCGACGCCGACACCCATGCCAGCCATGTAGATCTGCCCGGCACTGGTGATCTGCGCCTTGACGGTGTACGTCGCGCTGATCCTGCCATTGAGGTCGACGACAGTCTGACTGGCCTGCTGGACGCTCGCAGATACGTCGCCGATGGATGCCTCCACCGTGTCAATGCGACGAGCCTGTGCGCGGTCGCCCTCAGCGATGACCGTCTGCCATGTGCGCGTGCCAGCAAACACGTTGCGGTCGCCCGCATGCCAGTCTCGGTCGCCTGCGTGCCGATTGCTGATCTGGGCCACCAGGCCGTCCGTGCGTTCCCCGATGGCTGCGAGGCCGCTCTCCGGGTCATTGATCTGCAGCTTCAGCGAGTTGACCTCGCCCACGATGGCACCAGCCTCGGCGATCGCGTTGCCAACGTTCTGCCACTTCGTGCCCGGCGGCTCCTCGTTGCCCGGCTCCGTTGGCACCCAGCTCCATATGATCCCGCCCCGCACGACCGTCTGCCCGGTGCTGTAGGTCGCCCCTTCGTCCCACACCAGCGGCACGAGGTCGCTGATGGACTCGATCGGAAGGCGAAGCTCCTGCGACAACTCGGTCAGGCCGATCTTGCCGGCCAGGTACGCGAGAATTGCCGTGGCATCGGTGCTGCTCTCCCCCATGACGCCGTTGGTCAGCGGATACCACGGACCGATGTTCCCGCTTCGATCCACCAAGCGGCCCCAGAAGAAGAACCGCGCGCCTGCGGCCAGGCCGAGCATTGAGTGCTTCGCCTGCGGGTAGGCGAAATCGCCAAGCTTGGTTGCCGCCTCCAGATTGTTGGCCGGGCTGTGCCAGATCTCGGTGCGCTCGGTATCGGTAGCGCCTTGCGGGAACGACCAGGACAGCTCAATGCCGAAGATGATGCCCGCGGCGGTGAGGCTGGCCAGCGAAGGTGGCGGCTCGGTCTTGCCGGTGATTTCGGTGAGCGCGGACATCGCCGGCATGGACACCGCATTGAGCGCGTTCACCGCGCGCACGCGCGCAAGGTATTGCCCGGCATAGATGCCGCGCACCTCCAGGTTGCTGGTGGTCGCGCGCCCGGCTTTCACCCAGGCCATGTCGTCCCGCCGCCATTCGACGTCGTAGGCGATGGCCTTTTCGGCTGGATCCCAGGCAATCGTCAGCACGTGCTGGGCAATGCCCTGCTCGACAAAGCTGTGCGACGACAACCGCACGTTGGTGGGCGGCGGCTGCAGGCCGGGCGGGATGATGCTGATCGGCGGCAGCTCGACACGCGCGCCATCGTCGATCGCGGCGAACTTCTGCGGGACGTGCTCCAGCGCGGTTATCTGGTAGGTGATGGCGTTCTCGGTCCCGTCGCCATCAGCGACTGCCAGGACGCGGAACATCTGCAAGGCGAGTTCGGCGGTGGACACCGCCCATACCGAGGTGGCCACCGGCACGCTGTCCCACGGCACTGCCACGGAGACGGTGCTACCAGCGATGCCGCTGATCGTCCGCCCCTGGCTGCGGCCATTGCTGCCCAGCACGCGGATCGTGTCGCCCACGCTCAGCCCCGGCGGCACCACGTCGAGATCGACGGAGTGCGCGCCGGCAGCCTTGATTCGTCCGCCATTGCGGCGCCCGGCCCGCTTCGGGTCGGCCACTTCAATGATGTCGCCAGGCTGCGGGACCACGCCCTCCAGGCCCACGCTGAACGAGACGGTTTCGGTCTCCAGGTTCTCGGTGTACAGGATGTGCAGCCCGATGCGCTGCGCCTGCGCACGCGACGTGCAGCCCATGGCTGCAACTTCGACCTGCTGGATGCCGTAGCGGGCGATGCCCGGCCGATACTCGACCGTCTCGACCTTAGCTCGGCCAAAGTCATCCGGGTCGTTCCAGGACACCAGGGCGACCGTGTGGCGCACCTTGCGCGCTGAGCCGGAATACACAAACCGACCTTCGATGACGTTGGTCTGGTTGAACGTGTAAACCGGATCCTGCGGCATGTCCGCCGACGCGAGCACTTGCCCGGCGGCGTAATAGGTGATGCCCCGGAACACCGCGGCCATGTCCTGCAGCATCTTGTAGGCGTCCTGCCTGGTCTGCAGGTACATGTTGCAAGTAAAGCGCGGCTCCTGCCCGCCCATACCGTCGCTGACCATTTGGTCGCAGTACTGTGCGATCTGGTAAAGGCGCCACCGGTTCACCCATGCGGCCGGGATCCGGTGACCGAGGCCATATCGGTCCTTAGTGACCATGTCATAGAACACCCACGCCGGGTTGTTGGTCCAGGCCGGCTTGAAGCTGCCATCCCATATCCCCGTGTAAGTCCTAGCGTCAGGATCGTAGTTGCTCGGGACCGATACGATCAGCCATTCACCCCAATAGGCACGAGACGGGATGGCTTGGAACTGGCTGGCATCTACTTCCAGCGCCCCGAGCGCGCAGTTGGGATAGCGCAGCTTGGCGTCGATGATTTCCGTCATCGACTGGACTAGCGTGGTGTCGGCGATGACAGCGCTGTTGGCATTTGGCGTCAGGCGCCGAACCCGAATCTGCCACTGGCTGCCAGCGGGAAGATCTACACGGTGGCTGCGCTCGTAGAGGGTAGTGGTCTTGCCGGTGAAGGCATTCGAAATCACCGTGTTGAAGGCGCCGCCGTCAGTGGCCACGTCAATTGCGTAGCTGACGCTGTAGCCCTCAATGTCGCCGTTTGTGGTGTTGGTCTTCTGCAGCGCTTGCACCGCAATGCGCACGCGGATCGCGGACAGGTCTGGATTGGTGAAGCTACGCACGACGGGTTGATCGCCGCGCAGCTCTACATTCACCGAGTTCTCGTTCTCAACGCTCGGGAAACCTGCCAGGTGCTCCTGATCCTGGGTGCCCATCCGAGTTTCAAAGCGGACGCCTTGGAAATTGAACGATCCATCCTCTCCCTGTAGTGGCGTGCCATCCAGAAATACCGACCTCGCCCCGTTGATCAGCCCCTTGACCTCTCCCTCGCTCCATAGGTCGATGATTTTCGCGTACGCGATCGACTGCAAACTGTCAGGCGTCTCCACGGGAGTCCGCGCGGAGCTCGCCCCTTTCTTAGCTCCGTGCAGCACTGGGGCTAGGTCCTGAGCATCCCCACTCATTGCTGGTCCTCGGCGAAGATGCCTCCGCTGATGACGGCCGACCCAATCCAGCAGCGGCCGTAAGCGAGAGGGACCGGGTTACCCTGGGCCTGGACATTCACAGGCCCGTTGAACGCATAGCTAGGTCGGTTGTCGGGGCTGTCCTGCGTCCCCAGCCCCTTCTGCGTTGGGGAAAGCATCTGCACCACGCCGCCGATGACCATCGCGATGCCAGCGTTGGTCAGGGGGACACCCACCACTCCCAAGCCATAGGCGCTCAGCACCAATCCCGCGACTATCAGTACTGCGCCCACGATCGTCTGCAGCACACCTCCGCGCTTCGAACCCTGAAGCACCGGAGCGATGCGGATTGCATCATCGCCGGGCGGGTCGTGCAGCTGATCCTCGGACAGGTTGCGGCGGCCATTGAACACGGCGAACGTCAGGCCACGGTCCTTGGCGCCCATCAGGAACGCCTGGAAGCCGGGAAGCTGCACCGACAGTGCGCTGATCGCCTCGGCCGGCGATGCTACTGCCAGCCGAAACTCCTTGCCGAACTTGGCGCGCAGCACGCCGTACAGCCGAACGACACGCACCTTGGGCACTGCATGCATGCTCATGCAGCACCGCCGGCGGCGAGCTTGTGGCGCACGACACGCACGGTGCGGTCTGCCCAGTACCCGCCGTAGGGCACGCGCGCGGACAAGCGGTCCGCGAGGTGGTGCAGCATCTGTCCCTCGCCCAGGTAGACGCCCGTATGGTTCGGCACCGGCGCACGGACCTGCATCACGATCATGTCGCCGCGCTGCGGATCGTCCTGAATCTCGAAGAAGCCCTCGGCCTGCAGCCGCTCCAGCGCGTAGAGGTCGCCACCGTTGTTCCACCAGTCGTCAGCGCGTTCGTACTGCGAAAGTTCGATGCCCAGCTCGCGCGAGTAAAAGTCGCGCACCAACGTGTAGCAGTCGAGCACGCCGTGGGCGAACTGGCGCCCCACCAGCGGCGCGACGTATCCGCTCGGCTGGATGGTCTGCACCTCGCCGCACTCCGGCACGCCGTCGATCTGTCCAACACTGATGATGTGCCAGGTCAGACCACTGGCTTCGCACATCGCCTTGTCCGCATCCGAAGCATGCGCCGACGCGTTGGGATGGCTGTGCACCAGCGCCACAACCTGGCCGGCATCCTCCGCAGCGGCATAGTCCTCGGCCGGCAGGATGAAATGCTCGCTGGGCGTGTTAGCCGCATTGCGGCACTGCCGGTAATGCTCCCCGACGTCCGAAAGCACAATCAGCCCGCAGCACTCGCGCGGGTATTCGGCCGCGGCGTGCGCCTGGATGGCCAGAAGCGTTGCGTGTTCCATATGGTCGCCCATGAAAAAGGCCCGCACATGGCGGGCCTTGGTGTGATGGATGGAAGCCGCGCGCTACGTGCGCAACAGGCCTGCCGCCGGGAAGCCGCCGTAAGGCAGCGGGTTATTCGCGCCAAAGCGCAACTTGCAGGAGCGGACCTTGCCGCCGCAGACATCCAGAGACGGATCGTTCACCGGGTTGTCGTTGATGTCAGCGACAGGCGGGCCGTTGTACCCGCAGTACGGGCCGCGGTAGCCGCCGCGAATGATCCAGCTGCAGGTGTTGGCGATGATCTGGCGGCCGGGCAACTGCTCACCGTTGAGGTCCGCTGCGGTGGCCAGCTCGAACTCGACCACCTCGTGGTCTTCGCTGACCTTGCGCTCGATAAACCAGATCTCGTCTGGGAAATGCTCTTCGGGGTCAGCCGTTGGGTTCCCACCGGCGAAGTTCACCGGGTCAAGATATTTCGCCAGCGTCTGCCGACGAACAATGCGCGCGCCTACCAGGTCGTCGAACAGCAGACACAGCGCTGTGATGGTTCCGTCGACGTTACCCACGCGCAGGCGCGGGTTCGGCGGCTGGTCGCTGGTGCGTTCGAAGCCGGTGGCCTCGACCGGCCAGAGGTCGTAAACCTGTCCCTGCCATACGATCGGGGTGCTCTGGAGGTGCGCATGGAACAGCAGCGAGTCGGCGCCGAGAGCGGTAGCATCAAGTTCAAATACCGTGACGCGCCCGCCCGGCTCCAGCGTCTGGATGTCGGCAAGGATGCTCATGAAGGCCAGCCGGCGGCCACGTCATAGGATTGTAGGGACTCGAGCGATTCCAGGGCTTCGATGGCCTCGTGGTGAGCACGCTCAGCGCTGAAGCAGGCCTGCACATGCGCACTGATTGCCGCTGCAATGCCGCGGATCTCGGCGAGCGTCAGCGTCACCCAACCGCTATTCGCCTTGAAGTCGACCTGATCCACCGTGCCCAGATCGGCGGCGGCAAGCACCGTGCTGATGCGGTTCTGGTCCTCCGTGGTGCTGCCGACCTGCACGCCACCGATCGTGACGCCGCCGGTCTCGCATTCCCAGCGTAACTGCGTGGCCCGCGCCTTCGCGGCCTGCTTCAGCCCTTCCAGAGTCCTGGGCGGACCGATCAGGTGCTCAGGGAACTCCAAGGAGAGCACCTCGCCTGCCTGCAGGTCCGATGCCTCGCTGATCGCGCGGAAGCCTGCGCCATTGATTGCGTACATGCCTGTCACCTCTCGAATCGATAGCCGCGGCAGCGATGGAACGAGCTGTTCCCCGTTGCGTCATATGCGTAGGTGTAATTTCGCGAAGCATCCAGCGGAAGCTCCGGATCGCCCGTCCCTGGTCCTACGACTGCCAGATACCCAGAAGGCGGAACAGGGCCCTCGCTATTGCTGAGCAGCACGTACGCACCGGAGGATCCGAAGTTAAGCAACGACAGAAGCACCGAAACCGCGGTGACTGGTGTCGCGTTAGCGGCGGAAACGGTCGTGGCCGTCGTGGCCGCCACAGCGCTGGCGAGTAAGAATGGCGCCGAATTGATAGACGCAACCCAGAAGACCAATCCAGCTTCAGCGTGGTGAGTGAATCGTGTCACGTCGGTTCCGCCAACTCGAAAGCTGAATATGTAACGCCTCGAAGCGTCACCCGTCTTTGTGCGCGCCCGGCCGGAGTAGCGCGTGCTCGGCGCAGTTGTTGACACCTCGATCGAGCCGGCCGCCGTCAGATAAAGGTGCGCAAACGTGTTGGATGGCACCCCCGAAATGGGAACAGTGGTGTCCGTTGCCAGAGCAACGATCCGCTGAACGCTCGGAACGAAGGCCGCACCGGGGAGCACCCTCAATGTGGCCCCATTGACCCACTCAACGCCGAGGCCAGTTCGATAGGAAGTGAACTTTTCGCCGAAGAGCTCCAGCGTCATCTCGTTGACTTTTCCGAAAGCAGTAAAGGCGTCGTCGCCGATGCTGCCGTCCGGATTGACAGTCGTTTGATCGATTGCTTGGCGTGCCATGCAGTGCCCTTACGGCTGAAATTGTTGTTCGAAGGTGGCCGACAGCGTGTAGTTGCCCCCGCCGTGAGCGACCGGGTTGTATGCGGTGCACTGGTAGTACCCCTGCACTGACAGCGGCGGTGTCCACAGGAAGGACCTGCCAGCGTGCGCATCGAGGAAGGCCGAGATCTGCTTGATCAGATCCTCCTTGCCGACGCGCGAAATGTTCCAGACCTGCCGCTTGGGATTGATTCCGTCGGGTGATGTTTGCCGATAGCCATCGCCGAACTGCGCAGCACGCACCGCGAGCGTGACATTGCCGCTGGCCTCTGTGCGGACCGGCCAGGTGAAGACCTCAGCCACGGGCGCCACCTGGCGCGAAGAGCCCGCCCGGCCGCATCTGCTGCTGCAGCACGCGCACAACCATGGGCTGGATCATTTGGTTGAGCGCGCGCAGCATGTCGCTCTGGTCGCCCTGCGTTTCGCCGCTGGCACTGCCGTCGCTGTTGATCACGTAGTTCGCGTTGAGTGTCAGCCCGCCGCCCATCCCTGTGGTGGCGTCCGTAACCGGCCGGCCCGCAGTGATCGGCACTACGCGGCCGCCCTGGTTGCCCGGGATCATGTAGGTGCGGCCGCCGGCCTCGTACATCTCCGGCCGGCCGCCTTCGCCCACTTCGTACAGCGCGCCAGCGGCGACCGGACCGCCGCCCGCGCGGCTTCCTGCAATCGCACCACCGATCGCCGCCACCCAGCTGTTCCCGGAGCTGGCGGCCATCGTGCCCAGGGCCTTCAGCAGTTGAGAAGATGCCAGGTCCGCCAGCATGCGCTGGATGGTCTTGGCGAACCCCTTGGCCATGCCGCCCAAGCCTTCCTCGAATGGGTCGAACAGGAAGTCGGAGAAAGCGCCTTGCGCGCTGCGTGCGGCCTCCAGGCTGAACTCTTTGATGACGTCGCTGCTCTCCTTGGTCTTGGCGATCATGCTGTCGTAGCTTTCGCCGTAGATGGCTGCGTAGTCATCCATCGCGTCCTTTGTCGCAGCGTAGCTCTCCAGGAGCCGGGCCTGCTCCTCGCTCAGCGCGCCGAACGCGCCTGCTCGGATGTCGTAAGCAACCTTGGCGGCCTCGCCGATCTGCCCATGCAGCGCCAGCTCGCGCTCCAAGCTCGCGAGGTAACTGTTGACCTTCTCGTCGGTCGAACCGTATATCGCCGCAATGTCTTCGTTGACGTCCTTGATCTGGGCGAGCTGCAGCAGGCTTTCCGCCTGCCCACCGGTAATGCCCTTGAGTGAACCGCTCTGGATCTCGTAAAGGACTTTTGCGTATTCGGTGTTCTGGCCGGTGAGCGCCAGTTGCTTGGCCAGCTCCGCCGACATCGCGGTGTAGGTCTTCTGAAGCTCGGCCGCAGCCTTGCCCGCCTCCTTATCGGTGTATTCGAAGGTTGCCGTCTTGGCGGGGCGCACCAGCGCTGAATCGTCCGGGAGCGCGCCGTTCTCCAGCAGCTTGACCTCTGGGCGATTGCGAGCCGTGATTTCGCGCTGAAGCCTCATACGCTCTGCAATCAGATCGTTGATCTGCTGCTGGCGCTTCAGCTCCTGCCCGTCGGTCAACGGAAGGCCGAAATTACCGGTAGTGCGGCTGCGCGCTCCATCAAGCCTTTCCTGCACCCTAGCCATTTGCGCGGTCAGTGCCCCCGTGCTGGCGTCACCGATCGCGCTCCCTGTGTCGAGACCACGCAGCTCCTTCACCCGTCCGATGTAATTGACCATCATGATGACGCCGTTCGCCATCTCGGCCGTCAGCCCGCCGACGAACTGCGTGATCGAAACGAATGCGGATTTGGTACTGTCCGAACCGAGAAAGGCGGTCAGCTCCTTGACCTGCGGCAACAGCTCCGCGCCCACCTGATTCTTCAGGCCTTGGAAGGCCAGATCCATCTCGGCTGTCTGGGCGCGCAGCTCCTTGATGGACTTCGTGGTCTGCGCATCCAGCACGACGCCCAGGCGCTCAGCCTCGTCGCCCCACTTCCGGAAACCCTCGCCGTTCTTGGCCAGAAGCGGAGCCAGCAGCGTGGCGTCGCTGGCGATGGCCTCCAGGTAGAAGATCATCCCGTCCTGCGAGACACCGGCCTTTTCCAGGGCGCTGTAGTACTTCTGCAGCGCCTCCGGGCCGCTGAGATTGCGGAACTCCTTCGCCGTCAGGCCGATCTTCGGAGCGATGTTGGTGAAGAAGTCCTGCAGCTCGCCGCCACCGCTCTGCAGGAACTCGCCGATCTTCTCCTGCGTGTCCTTGAAGATATCGGTCAGCTGATCCTGCGCCACACCCACTGTGCTTGCGCCGGCGGCAAGCCGCTGGAAGTTCTGCTCGGTGGTGCCAGAGATCCGGGCGAACTTCTCGACCTCGCCGGCGAGCAACGATAGCTCACGGGTCCAGTTGAGCATGGCGGTGCCAGCAACGGCCAGGCCGCCGACGACCGCCCCGCCGATCTTCGCGAAGCTCGATGCCACCAAGGCAGAGGTGGACCTGGAATCGTCGCCGACATTACGGATGGACCGGCGCGCACGGTCGGTATCGGTCTCGAAAGAGCCCGTCCGCATCAGCAGGTCGACGATGATTGAACCGGCAGTTGCCATCAGGGATTCCTATCAGCGGTCGAAGCCGAGCGCGCGCAACATGTCGCGGTCGGCATCGCTTAGCTCGGGGTCGGTTGGTTCTGGCGCCAGGGCAGAGAGCACCTGGTCGAACTTGCCGCCCATCGAGGCGGCGATGATCGCGGCCGGGCGGTGGTGCCGGTGAAGATCGTCAAAGGGATATAGCGAGTAGTAGGTGCGCCATCCGGATAGCTCTCGTTCCGGCATCGCGTCGATCTCGGCGAGCGTCTTCCCCAGCGCTAGAGCGAGGGTGTATCGGAACCACTCGCCGCTTCCTCGGTCGGCAAGCTCACGTTTCCCTGGTAACTGTGCACCCCGCTGATGGCAGCAGCGAAAGCGATCTGCACCGAGAATTTCAGATTGCGGGCCTGTTCCAGCGTCAGCGCAGGCTTTCCGTCTTCCGTGCAGACCGCCTTGGCGATGATCCGCGCCATCGAGTCGGCCTGCTTCTCGGGGTCTTCGCTGGTCTGCCCTGACAGGAACGCGCGCACGACACCGGCCAGCTGCTCGCGGATATGGATGGTGTGCTCCTTGCCGTCTGCGAGCTTCACCTGGCGCGTGTGCACATCGGGCGAGACGAACAGCGAGGCATCGAATAGCGGCGGCGCGGTTTGGACGGGATTGGTCATTGCGATATCCGTGGGTAGTTGTGGGCCGGCGCGGAGCCGGCGCCACAGGATGGAATCAGGCCGCCAGCGGCTTGCCGTAGCGCGTAACGCCGCCGCTGCGCTGGACGATGACCGTGCCGCGCACGATCTCGTTGGTGGCGATGTCGATGTTCACGTCGGCCACGTAGCCCTTGAACGCGAAGCCCGAGCGCGCGGTGGCCAGCGGCGGCACAAGCGCGTCGTCAACGCTCAGCGTGGGCGCGGCGGTGCCATCGCTCAGACCGATGTACCAATCCACCACCTTGCCGCTGTCCTTCAGCGCAAACAGCGCGTCGTGCGATGCGTTGCTCGGGATGTAGTTGAACGGCATCGACACCTGGCCGGGATTGCCCAGGCCGCGTTGGTAGGTCCGGTCCGTAGTCGCATCGAGGCAGGTGTCCTCGATCTGGTCGGCAGCGCCGCCCAGACCTGACGCACCGGTGGGACATGCGAACTTGGTGATGGCCGGGCCGCCAGCGGCGTCCGGATCGACGAAAAACAGGTGCGTGCCCTGGGTCTTGACGACGCCCTCGGTCATGGCTGAATCCTCATGTGTGCCGCGCGAGGGCGGCTGTGTAGAAGCGACCAGGCGTCAGCGCTGGTCGATGAAATCGGCCTCGAGGCCGATGCGGTAGAGCCTCGTTTCCGAGTCCCGGTTATTGATGACCACACGGTTGACGATAAGCAGTGCGTCGAGCGCGGCGCGCACGGCCAGGGCCAGCTCCTCAACGCCGGCATCGGCCGCGTGATAGCAGTCGATCTGCACGCTGGTGGCGTCACCGCGCGGCGCCTCGCTGAGCGTGTCGTACGGCAAGCCGGTGACTACCTGCCACACGATGTAGGGGCGATGCTCGTCCTGCGCCACTTCACCATGCCGGCCAATGCGGTCGTCAACGATGGCGGCCACCGCCGGCGTGCGGATGGTGCGATAGACCTTGGGCAGCATCAGCGCGCCCCGCCTTGCTGCTGGGCAAGCTTCTGGGTTATCTGATCAAGGCGCTTCAGGAGATCCTTGGTCACCACATCGATCACCTGTGCCCCATGCTGCTGCACGGCTGGACGTAGCCAGGGCCGGGCCGGCTGCAAGGCGGACCCGTATTCCATCAGCTGAGCCGCGCGGCGCGCGCTCGTGTGCGAGCCCTTCGCATTGATGAAGGAGACGCGCTTGACCCGCACCAGATACCGCTCGCCCTTTGAATCGGTGGGGGCCTTGCCGCGGCTGGCGATCACCGCCTTCACGGTCGTTCCGGTGCTATCTGCACCTGCGTTCGTGATCTGGCGCTTGAGATTTTCCTTCGCGCGGTCGCGAAGCAGGCGCGCACCCTTGGCGAGTGCCAGCTTCACCGGTCCGCCACGCTTACTCACCACCTCAGCAGGTAACGACTGCAACACGCCCAGCACGCCGTCAACACCCTGGATGTTCAACTCGACGCGCATTCCTACTGTCCGTCATTGGTGCCGGTCGAAACCGGCAGCGTCAGATACTCCAGGCCACTCTCGCGATCGGCGAGTGCACCCTGGATGTTGTAGATCTCGGCATCGGCGCCGTTGCGCACTTGCACCGCGCGCATGCTGGCCAGAATGCCAGCGCGGTACCGGATGGTGATGCGGGCAGTGATCTCGCCCTGCCCGGCGCCAGCGGCGATGAATTCCCGCGCGGACAGCGGCTCAATCGCGGCTGCCAAGGTGCCGACGTGGACCGGCTGCCAGGTTGTGGTCTGGACACCATCGTCGTCACGCGCGGTGACCTGTTTCTCAATGCGGACACGATGGCGCAGCTTTCCAGCAGCCAAGCTCATACGCCTAGTCCGACCCTATGTGGCCAGAGCAAAGCGTGCGCGCCCATCGGTAGCTGGTTGACGGTCTCACTGGTCACAGCTTCCCGATTGCGGAACAGATGACCAGCAATCAAAAGCACAGCTGCAGTGATGGAGGGGTTGGTGACGATTGGGTCGTAACCGGCTGTTCCATCGAGAACGCCCGATGCCAGCGTATCCGCATCAGGATAGACGCGCCGGTTGAGGAAATCCTGGGCGGCCTGCTCTGCGGCGTCAACGTAGACGGTCAGCAGCGAGTCGTCGGAACTGTCAGCCCGGCAGTGCTGCCGGGCCTGTTCGATACTTACTAGCTCCATGGCTCAGGTTGCCTTGCCGGCCGAAACTTTTTTCGCCACGGACTTCTTTGCAGTGGAGGTCCCAGCGTCGGATGCAGGCGCATTCGCCTCCGCCGCAGAATCCCCGCCCTCTGCCGCCTTGCTGGCCCTACCCTCGTCGATGAACCTTTGCGCCAAGCTGGAATCCATTTGGACAGTCATGCCGGCGCGCGGGTCGGGACTCTTGAACTTGATGAGCATGTCGCTCTCCCAGAAGTGGGCCTGCTGGAGCAGGCCCCGTTGGATTAGGCGATGTTGCCGAAGTCGCCGTAGATGAAGGCCTCAGGGCGATACACGGCCAGGGCGAGGCGCTCTTCCGCCAGGATGGTGACCATGTTCTTGATGAAGTCGTCTTCGTTCTCGGTGGCCACTTCGACACGCGCCTGCCAGCGATCGAACACCTGCGCGCCCAGACGGAAGGCACCGGTCAGGAACTTGTCCTCCGCGATGGCGGCCGTTGCTACCACCGGCAGATTCCAGAGCGAGGCGCCGATGGTGCCCTGCGGATTGCCGATGATGTAGCGGCCCGTGGTGTCCTTCAGCAGCTCGATGCGCGCCCAGTCGATCGGGTTCATCACGATACCGCTAGCCGGGAACTCCGCCAGCTGCGCCTGGAGCATCGCCAGGCGCACCTGGTCGATGATGGTGGCGTCGGCAATGTCCAGAGGCGATGCGTAGGCAGATGCCTGCGGGATGATGCCCAGCAGATTCTGGCCGGTACCGTCGCCGCTCAGCAGCTGCTGCTCTTCCTTGAAGGCCAGGCCATAGCGCAGGCGGCCGTCGATGTAGCTGGCCAGCTGCGATGCATCGCTCAGGATCTGGCGCGACGCCTTCATGTAGTGCGCGATGACCTTCGCGGTCGTGCTCACCATGTCGAACTTCAAGGAGGACTCGGGCTTCTTCGCGGTCTCGGCGACCATACCGGCGTTGTTGGTGAAGCCGGTTTCCTTCACGTATTCGAGCGCGTTACCGTCCATCCGGCCCGGGGTGATCAGGTCACGGACGGTAAGGCGGCGATCCGGCGGTGCGATTACCCCCGGGAGCCGGGTGGTCTGCACGAGATCCCCGGCCGAGCCATCGGCATCGGTGGTGAGCGAGGTGATGGCGGCCTGGAAGGTCATATCCACGCGACCACGTGGCGTGGTTTTCCCGGCAAACGCCTTGAACTCTTCGCTGCCGACGAACTGCTGCCCGTAGCTTTGATGCTGGACGTCACCGCCGGCACCGTTGGCTTCGATCTTGGCGATCTGCTGCTCGGCGTTCTGCAGGTTGGCCTGCAGCTCGCCTTGCTTCAGAAGCAACTCGTCGACCTTTGCGCGAGTGTCTTCGGCCATCTTGGAGCTGGCTTTGATTTCGGAGCTGGCTTTTTCGGCCATTGCCTTTACGTCATCGCCGATGCGCTTGAGCTCGGCCTGGATTTCGGTCGTCATTACTGTGTTCCTTTATGCGGAGATGGAAAAATCACGAAGTGCGGACAGTTCCGCAGGGGTGGCGACTTGATTGCCGCGTCCGGTGGGATCTCCCTCACCGCCGCCAGCGGGATCACCCGCGCTGGACTTGAACTCGCTGATGAGGCGAACGGCCTCACTTTTCGGCAGGCCGCTGGCTCGCAGCGCCGACTCGATCCGGCGAACGGCCGATGCGCTCGCCTTTGCCGCTCCTCGCTCGACCTGGTCACTGGCCAGAAGCTCGTCGGCGAAGCCCTCTTCGATCGCGGCTTCGCCGCCGATCCAGGTCTCCGCGTCCATGAGCTTGGCCATGGACTTCTGGTCCTGGCCGGTACGTGCCGCGTAGATGCTGGCCATCGCGTCGTCGAAGGGCTTGAGCGTGTCGGCCACCTCGATCAGGTCGTTACGGTTGCCGACGGCCATGACCCATGCGTTGTGGATCATCAGAAAGCCGGCGCGCGCTATCTGCACCGTGTCTCCAGCCATCGCGATGATGGACGCCGCGGATGCGGCCAGGCCAAGCACCTTCACGGTGACCTCGCCCTCGTGCTCACGCAGCAGGTTGTAGATGGCCAAGCCCTCGAACATGTCGCCGCCGGGGGAGTTCACATTGACCGTGACCGGCCCCTTTCCCATTGCGCGCAGCGCGCCGGCCACGCGCCTGGCCGTGACTCCCTCGCCCGTCCAATAGTCCTGGCCGATGACGTCATAGACGCTGATGGTCCGCTCCTCATCGGATTCGGCTGCGGCGCGCACGCCTGCATTCCAGCGATCCATAGCGCGCGGCTGGATCTGGCTGCTGACTGCGGCGCAGGGCCGACCCTCCGGAGCACCCGGCAGCGTCTTTATCGTCATCTCGGTTCCTCAGTCCCGCGCGGTGGCGGGTTCTTCAATGCCCAGGAGGGCGCGGAGCGAGGCGCGGACCTGCTGCGCCTGCTGATCGTTCTGTCCCAGCGCGTCGAGCGGCAACATGGCCGACTGCACGGTCAGGACCGCAGCATTCCCACCCATCGGCTCCCGGTCTTCTAACTCGCGTACCTCGTCGCGGGTCAGGATGCCGTTGTTCACCATGGCGGCGTAGAAGGCAGCACGGCCGGCGCTGTCCGCGCGCAGAAGGCCTTCGACCGCAAATTTCGCGTAGTAGCGCGTTCGCTCGCCGGCGCTTAACAGGTCCTTGCTGATGGCCTGTTCGATCCGGCGGAGCCAAGGGCCCAGCGTGAATGTCAGAAACCCGATCATCTGCTGCTCGATGCCGCTGCCCCAGCTCGTGCTTTTCTCGGTGTGGCCAACCATCCAGGGCGGAACACGGAACCAGCGGCAGATCGATTCCACCGAGAACGCCCGCGATTCCAGCAGCTGTGCGTCACTCGGTTTGATTCCCAGACTCCCTGCCTCGGTGCCTCCCTCGAGCAGCGGCGTTTCGCCTCGCTCGATCGTGCCCATCAGGTTCTTCTTGAACTCGTCGCGCTGTTCCGGCTTCAGGAAGCTTGCGACCTTGTAGTAGACGGTTTGCAGCAGGCCATTCTTGAATGTGCGGGCTGCGGCCCTGTCAGCGGCGATCGCGGCGCCGAACACCTTGGCGCCATAGCTGATCACCGAAACCCCGTTCAGGCCGTCGAGCGTGAAGCCGGGAATGATCCAGATGCGATCGCGCGGGATGACGCGGCGAGAGCCGTCAGTCCGCGGATACACGAAGATCTTGCGGCCCTCGATGTCGCGGTTCACCACCAGCTTGTCCGGGTCCAGGAACGACAGACCGATTAGGCGAGTGCCGGCGTAGAGCTTCTCGGCATGCGCCGCGCCGCGCAGTAGCATAGCGGCCACCATCGCCTCCCAGAAAACAGACGCGGTCGAATCGGCGTTGGGTTGGTCGTGGATGACAAAGTGCAAGGGATGCTGCCCGGCAACGCGTTTGCCACCTGACGTTCTTTCGAACATCGACAACGGGAGCGTCGCGATTGTTTCGGAGATCAGCCTAACGCAGGACCAGGCTGCATCCACCTGCAAAACCGTCTTGGCCGTTACCTCCGCACCCGTCTCTGATTCCGTCTGCCGGTCGACATAGAGCTCTTTGTCCTTGGGCGAAAACGAACGCACCCAGCCGTCGACAGCTGCAGCAATCCGCCGCATCACGCCGGTCCTCGGTTGGGTTTTCATCGCGTTCCAGTCCTCACCGGGTTGCTGAGCCAGTCATTGAAATCACCTTCTTCGTTGCCTTCGCTGGCGAACGCCAGACCTACTGCCATCAGCAGAGCTGTCATGTCATCGATCTTCTCTGCCGAGCGCTTCTTGTCCGGCGCCATATTCAAGTTCTGATCGGTGCGCGCCACCAGGTTCGAAGCGCACCACGTGAGCACTGGGTCGCCGTCGTGTACCAGCTTGCCGCCGATATAGGCGCGCTCTAGCTCCTGCATCGCTGGGTGATACGACTTGGTGCCCTGGATGAACTCAACCAGCGGCACCTCGGCGGCTACCAAACGGCTGACCATCTCCGTCGCGTTCCAGCGATCGAAGGCAATCGACTGGACGTTGAAGCGCTCCACGACCTCAAGCACTGCACGCTCGATCGCTGCGTAATCGGTGACTTCGCCCTCGGTCTGCTCCATCAGGCCCGACGCAACCCACCCGGCATAAGGGACGGTGCCTCGCTCGGTCCGCTGCGCTACCGCCGCGGCGGGAACCCATCGCCTCCCCCAAGTGATGATCTGATCACCGACGCGCCACACCAGACGCAACGAGGTCAGATCGCGCGTGCTCGCCAGATCCAGACCACCCCAACAAGGCACGTCCCGCAATGCCTCTAGGTCAACCACGCCCACGCACGCGTTCCACTTCGGCAGCGCCACCCAGCTGTTGGCCGAAGCCGCTGGGCGGTTGACGCGCTTGATTTCGAACTCGGCCAGCTTCGACGGCATCCGCTTGGCTTCGACCGCTTCCTTACGGATGGCGGCCAGCAGGTGCGGGTTCGAGTCGATCAGTGGATTCGCCTTGATCCACTTCGATTCGTCGAACGTGTCGTCGGCCTTGCGGCCGGTTGCCTTGTCCTCCTCGTCGATCGCGTAGAACAGCGCAAGGTAGTGATCGGCCTCGTGGCCGAACACGCCCCCCAGCAGTTGCTTCACGAACTGCCTGATCTCCGCCCAGGGCCCGGGGTTGGTGTAGCCCTCGGTGGTGGTGAACAGCCAGAGCGGGTTCTGGCGCGCGCCCGCGGCCGACTGCAGCACGTTGAGCAGGTCCGGCGTCTTGTGGGCGTGGATCTCATCCAGGCCGACATGCGACGGGTTGAGGCCGTCTTGCGTGCTGGCCTTTGCGTGGATTGGCTTGAAGCTCGCGCCGATCTCCATCCGCGTGATCGACTTCGCCCAGGTCTCCAGGCCATAGGCCTCGCGCAGGTCTGGCGTCTTCTCCACCATCCTCTTGGCGACGTTGAAAATGATCGACGCCTGCGGGAAGGTGGTTGCCGCCGAGATGACCTGCGCGCCCTCCTCGTTCTCGCAACACTGGCAGTACAGCAGGATTGCCGACGCCAGCGTCGATTTCGCGTTCTTGCGCGCCACCGCGAACAACGCGGAGGTGAAGCGCCTGGATCCGTCAGGCTTCCGGAAACCGAACAGCTGCACGACGAAGAACACGTGCGACCGGTGCATCCGAATCTCTGGCGTTTCCCACTTGCCTTCGACGTGTGGCAGCAGCTCGATGAACCCGCATGCATGGCACGCATGCTCCGGAGAGAACCGGAAGGGTGCGCCGCGCCTCTTCGCGCGCGCCAAGTCATCGATGAACCGCCGCGCGGCCTGCCGGATCAGCTTGCCGAACCGCAACCCCTTCTTGTCGGCGATCGCTTCCTGCGCGTACGCAATGGCCACGCCGACATAGTCGGACGGATCCAGCTTGCGAGCGCGCGGCGCGGCCCTGCCCTGCTTCTTCGCTGGCGCCTTCTTGGCAGCAGGCTTACTTGCTCGGCGCGGCGAGCGCGGCGAACTTGTTGCCGGGCTTCTTGCTGTCGCCACCCGAGCTCACCTTGCGCCTGCTGGCGGGAGTCATGCCGAACTCGGACATCAGCGCCTTGAAGGCGGTGTCCTCGGCGGCCGTTATGTCCATCCCCGCCTTCTGCTTCATCACCATGCGTTGCCAGGCGTAGCAGAGTTGCTGGAGTGCGTAGAGGTCGACGACTTGCAAGACCTTCGCCGCGACCAGCTGCGGGCCGAGATCACGCCACATGGCGGCGCCATCGGCGTTCAGATGCTGAGGGGCGTCGGGAAAATCATCGATCAGGTCGAACTCGGGAACGTCCGGCACCTCGCGGTCCGGCCGGGCCGTCCCGGCGATCACCTTGAGGGCCGGAGCTGTCGGCTTCCGTCCTCTCATTTTTCAAATCCTAATTTTGACCGTGCGAAAATTTGGCTGAGCGGCCGGTGTCCGATTGGAAAGGGTCAAAGTTTTTCCCCTCCCCCCCGCTGTCTCGTTCATATTTCATTCAGCTTTTGTTCATAATTAGCGTTCAGGATTCACGTTCAGCTTTGCGCGGCGTGGATGAGAACGATTCGCGCCGCGTGCGGCCTCGGCCTTCGTCTTGGCCTCGTGGCAGTCCAAGCAGATGGCCTGCAGGTTGTCCTCTGCGCCCGTGCCGCCTTCCGCCTGGGGTACGACATGGTCGACCTCCTCCGCGGGCCTGAGGCGGCCAGCTGCGCCGCAAGGCACGCACAGGTACTTGTCCCGCTTCATGATCGCGTCGCGCTTGCGGCGCCATGGACGGCCACCGCGGCCCTTGCCGTAGTTCTCAGGCTGGGATTGCGCCACGTGCACAGGCGCGATCTGCTGCAGCGGCTTGTGCCGCGACGGAAAGCCAGGCATCAGTCCAGGCCCATTGATTGGTCACGCTCACCACCAGCCAGATCACCATCGAGCGTGCGCGCTGGTTCCTCCTGCTCTTGCTCCTGCTCATCGCCAGCCAGTGCAGCGATCAGCGTCTCGAGCTTCTCCTCAATGCGATCCAGTTGTGTGGAGTGCTGCTGAGTCATGGCATCACCTTGGCGCGGTCTGCGGCAACGACTGCTTGGCAGGCGCGGACGTGGTCGTCGGCGTCTCGGACGACTTGAACAGCAGCGCCAGCAACCTCGCTTCGTAGTTGGGCGTGCGCATCACGTTCGATGGCGCCGGTGACGGAACGGGACAGGAGGTCAGTGCTGCAGGTGGCGAGGTCGTTGCGCAGCTGGAGCACACCAGTGCGCAGGTCAGCCACAACAGCATCAGGGACGGCCTTGGCCGCCTCACGGTCTTGCTCATGGGCATCTCCGATAGCGGCCATTGCTTTGGCCTGGTTGTGCTCTGCCGCGCGTGCGGCCTGCTCAACGTGTAAGGCTTGCTTACCAGTTGCGGCTTGGCCGGTTGCGGCCGCTGTCTCAGCGCGGTCGCCGCGCCATGTCCAGCCGGCCCAGAAGCTGAGAGCGAGCAGACCAACAGCGATGGCGAGTTTCAGTTGCATGGGCATGTTCGGCCTCTCCGGTAGTCCACGATCCCAACGCTCGGCCATGTCAGCCGCCCGGCCCTCTTCGAGCCATTCCAAAGAAGTAGCCGATCACCATGCCAGTGGCGTTGTTCAATCCGCCGATCAGCATGCCGAACGAGTCTTTGTTCTCTGGCGGGATGGCCACCGCAATTAATGCAGCCATGGCCATGCCCAACAGGAACAGCACCAGAACCGCAATCCCCACGCGTGCGGCGCCGACGTTCCGCGTCGCGAAGGTCACCGGACACCAGCCAGGCTATGGATCTCCTCAAGCGCCCAGTGGTAGAGCTGCTGATCGACCACCGACACGCGCGTGATCCGCTTGCCGTTCAATTCCCGGACGCTGACTTGCGTGGACTGTTGGACCGCAAGCAGCACGAAACCGATGCGCTTGCGCAGTGGGTCCGGCTCCTGCAGCACTGCAATGGCATCGCCCACCATCTCGCGGATCGTTCCCAGCAGCTCTGCTGTGGGTCGTTTGGTGCGGTTGTCCAGCACCGACAGAACGCCCTGCAACTGGTTGATGGCCGGCACCACCGGTTTGGACTTTGCAGGCATCAAGCACCCAATGCTTTCAGTGCGCGGGCGTAACGTGCGCGGCGATCGGCGGCGCCGTTCTGGCCTCCGTTGACGCGCTCGGTGATGTCGTCGAAGCGGCCAGCGTCGGCCAGTGGGTTGAGGTTGCGCGTATCCCAGAAGGCCGCGGCCGCCAGGGCACCCCACTTGGGCTGCTCCAGCGTCTCGGGCTGCTTCTCGAAGTCCGGTACGTCCCGCACACCCTTGGCGCGCAGCGTGTCGCGCATGCCGGCGTAGTTGGCGCGTCCCGTGTTCTGGATCGGGCCACGGCCGCGGTAGAGGTAGCCGTCCCCGCTGGCTTCGTCGCCGTTGCCCAGGCGGTTCGCGTAAGCCGCATTGCCCAGGCCGACCGAGTTACGCGCCAGCTCCTTGGCCCGTGGTAGCAATGAGCGCCACCGGCTGTTCGGCTTTGCGCGCTTGCACGCGTCGATCAGGTTTTCGAGGCTGTAATTCAGGCCTTCCACCACGGCGGTGAGGCCGGTGGATTCGTGTCCTACCTGGGCCAAGAACGCTGCCATCCGCCGCGGCGTGCTGATGCCGTATAGGCGGCACGCCTCGCTGATCGGCTCGATCCAGCGCTCCGCAGTCTGGTCGGAGCAACCCACCGCCTGCTTCAGTTGTTGGGCGGTCAGTTGCATTTTCACCTCTAAATGAAAAGGCCCCTCCTTTTAAGGAGAGGCCTCGATATTGACAGCGTCAGCCGTTTTACTCAGATGCGCTTGTCTTGCAACTCTGCATGCTTACTTTGCAGCGCTTCCATCGCGGCACCGACTTGCCTTGCGAACTCATCACCTGTTTCAACCTTCGAAAGCCATCCTGCCTGGAGGGCAGTTTTTACCAAGTCATAGGCCGCGTTGAGCGCTGCTGTTCCGTTCGCCATGTCTTTTCACTCCTGAAGGAGCTGCAAGACTATCAGTCATGGATGCTAGTTGAGCCGGCACAGCAGGTGCGTCGTTGAGGTGCTGCCGTCACGGAACACCCCTTTTATGTGACTCCAGCGGGAAGCCTCACGGCTGGCCTGTTGCCTGGATGCGCATCCACTATGACTACCGACTCGAAAGTTGGAACGAAAAAAGCCCCGGCATCTCTGCAGGGGCTTTTCTCACCAATGCGCTTATTTTGGATAAAGACCCCTGGGTGTCAAGCATCTTTTTCATCCGTCCAATCGAAACTCGCGCCAGCGCTTCCCGCCGGCTCCGTCAGGCCAGTCCGCATGCGTGCCGGCAGCCTCCATCGCGAGGCGCATTGCGCTCTTGTCGGCCTCCTGATCCGTGCGCATGTGCAACCACGATCCGTGCTGCCAGTACTTACCGAGATCTGACGCCATGCCGGCAACGGCCGCGTGCGCAGCGCGTTCGCTACAGGTGGGCATGGTCCAGACCTTGGCGATGCGCGCCGGGCATGCTTCCTGCACCTGCTTCAGCGTGGCCGCCAGGTCTACAGCCCGACCGAGGCGGAACGCGCTCTTCCCGTCCGCGAGCGGCACCGCCGCCAGGTACACCCACCACCGTTTCAGCGCGCGCTTCATGCCGTGAGCTCCGGCTTGGCAGCGAGCATGGCGGCGTCGATTGCCGAATCTAGGCGTTCTAGATCGGTGGCGTGCCCGCGGCTGCCGTCGCTGACGAAGATCGCTGATATGGCGCCCTGCTTATTGATGTAGTTCTCATGCCATGCATCGGCACGGCGCAGCCACTGATACCGCTCCGCATCGCGCTTGACGTCCTCAGGCACCGCCTGCTGCTGGGATAGGGCGGCGACGATGGCGCGGATGGCGATGTATTCCGCGTGTGCACGGAGTTCGTGCCCCGACATCGTTTCTTGCGCCAACGCCATGCGGCCTTCCTTGACGTATTCACCCGCCAACAACTCCCGCGCCCTCTGCTCAATATCGTTCATGCCATGACCAGTTGTCGTTCAATCCATTCGGTCTGCAGCGCGATCAGCTCGTCGTCACTGCCGTAGGTCTCGTGAAACAGCGCGCTCCCGTCCATCAGCGATGGGCCGTAGCTATCGCGGGTGCTGCTGGTCGTCTGGCGCGGCATTGGGTGTGCCCGGTGGTGCCACACGCACAGCGCGTAGCCGAACAGGTGCCCGCGCCGGCGGTTGCCGCTCTTGCAGTGGTTGTAGTCGCAGCCCACCACCACCAGCTGCTGCGGCAGCAGGCCGGCTGCCATGCGCACCACGCACGCCATGCACGGCCCTTCCTTCGACAGCTCGAACCGCACCACCTCCTCGGCTGTCGGCGTGCCGGTGCTGTGGCGCATCACCACCACCTCAGGGCTAGATCTGCCTCCGCCTCCGACTGCAGGAGTCGCACCGGGCGGATCGATATCGTTTCGCCGGCGATCTCCTCCCGGTGCTGGAGCAGATACTCCAGCGCTTTCGCTTCCTCACCATGGCGGAAATAGGCGACGATCAGGCCGCAAGCTTCGACGCGAAGCGCCGGGATCCGATCCTCGTCTTTCTTTACCTGGAGAGCTCTGTCCAGCGCCTCTTTGGCCTGAATCAGCTCCCCCATGTCTGCGCCGTGCAGCCATGCCCCCACGTCGGCGAAGTTCGTCATGCGACCACCTGCAGCAGCGGGCGGACCATCTGCGGGCGCAGGCGGCGGCCGACCAGCTCGAAGCCGGCCGCGCGCAGCGTCAGATAGGCGCCCTGGCGCAGCGGCGGGTGCCCAGCGTTGGCGATCAGGTTGTTCGCCGTCTCCATGCGCTCGATGTTCTTGCGCCCCATGCCGCAGTAATAGCCGCGCAGCACGCAGGCCATGACCACGTCCTCGCGCGCAATGCGGCCGATCACGTCCTCAACGCGCTGGGCCCGGGCGTCCACCTCCAGCGGCTTGAACCCCACGTTCGGCGGCGGCATCTCGCCGCGGTGCTCGATCAGCACCTGCAGCATGTTCTTGCTGGCCAGCCCCAGGTAGTCGAAGTCCCGGTGCAGCGCGAACTCGAAGCCCCACCATTCCAGGTCGGAGCGCGTCGCCTCGGTGAAACTGTCGAATTCGGCCATGGTCAGCCCCTCCCCTGGACCGGCTCTGCGCTGCCATCCCGGCCCAGGCACCACACCTGGCCGTCCACGTGCACGTTCGCCCACGGAGCACCCTGCAGCAGCAGCCAGTGCGTGGCGTCGTCCAGCGACTGGAACTCGTGGCGCGCGGCGCGCGGGTCGGCTGCGTTGGTGTTCGTGTACATCAATTCCCCCTCTTCTCTGCTGCTGCCGCGATGCGTTCGAACTTGCGGGCCTGGTACTCGTTGGCCTGGATCGCAGCGCTTTTGCTCTTACGCTCGCGCTCGCCAATGGCCGGCTTGCGGTGAATGCCGTCGAGCCGCGCACGGATCTGGCTGGCTTGGCTCCGCGCCCAGGCCGAACGCTTGACCGATGCCGTCATGCCCGGCCGTTTCCGGCACGGCCGAACGCGGTGCGCAGGCGCTTCGTCCAGACGTACAGCGGCCAGCACCAGCTCGCGCGAAATTGCGCGTTCTCGCTGCTGACCTCGATCAGCTTCTGGAGGTTGCTGCCCAGGTTGGCGCGCAGCACGTCCTTGGTCGGCTGCTTCATGCGGCGCGGCTGCGGCGCGGGCTGGTTGGAGATCAGGTCTTCGCTCATCGGGGCCTCAGTGGTGCGTAATGGTGGAAAGCGCGGCCGGCGCGCCGAGCGCCTTGGCCAGGTTGGTGAGGCCCTTTGCGGTAACGCGCACCTGCGTGCGCACCCACTCGCTGCCGTCCGGCTTGGCGCCGGTGGTGACCTTGTGCTCCAGGCAGCCGCTGTGCAGCCGGCCGGCGTAGGCCAGCCACGTGGTGGAGAAGGGATTGCGATAGATCCACTTCTTTTGCTCGAGCAGCGACAGGAATTCGCGCTCCGGGATCTGCAGCGCCTTGGCCGCCTCGCGCAGCGGCATCGATCCACGCGCGGTCGCGATCCGGTCCAGCGCGTCAGCCTTGGGTGTCAGCTCCTCGACGCGGCCGGCATAGCTGGCCAGCAGCCCACGGAGCGCGGCCGGGTCCGACAGCAGCGCCAGCGGATCGGCCGGCGCGGCGACGCGGCGCTCCAGCTCCTGCCAGCGGTCGACCAAGCGCGCGGTGAACTCCGGCGACAGCTGCGCCACCACCACGATGCTGTCGCGCTTGCCCTGCTGGCCCGAAAACACAAATTCAGCCCCGGGCCTACCTGCGGTGGCCTTTTCCACCAATGGTGGAAAAGCTATGACGCCGCTGGTGACAAGCCGCTCAATCGCGCGCTTGACGCTGTCGTGGCGGGAGTCCACCAGCTCGGCAATATCGCGACTGGTGATGGCCGGCGGATCGCCGGCGATGGTGAGTTGGCTCATGGCTGGCTCCCGTAGCGCGCGATCAACGCTGCGTCGGCGAAGGCCTGGCCGGCAGCCTTCTTCCCCAGGTCAGCCCAGCGCGGCCACAGCTGGATAGCGCGGCTGCGCGCTGCGTCTTTCTCCGATCCGATCAGCCCGGCGCGTTTCTTCCACGCCTGCGGGGTCACCAGCGTCACCGGCAGCATCATGGCCGCGGCCACACCCTCCACAACCCCGGCCGCGTGCCCGAAGGTGTAGACGCTCGACACACCCTGCTTCGGCATCGCATGCACCTGCTCAATGAAGACGTGGCCGGTGTCGAAGTCCTGAAGGAAGCGGGCCACTGCTGCGGCGTCTACCCGCGTTGACTGGCCGACCTTGAGGGTCGGCATGCGGATCCACTCGACAGGCAACGGCTGGGCGGCGCTTTGCAGCACGACCAAAGCACCCGAGCAGCCCGGATCGATACCAATGACGTAGCTCATGCGTTGCTCCTATCGCGGATGTGCTGCTCAATGCCCGGCAAGCGGACCACCTGCCCGCCGGCGCGGATGAACTCTTCGACGCTCTGCGCGCGCGCGCGGGGCGCCATAGGGGCCGGCCTGGTAACGACAGGAGCCGAGGCCTTGCGCACCGCGATCACGGCCTGAGCTGTGGCCTTCGCCCGCCGCTGCACGCGCGCCGCAGCGGCCTGACGCTGGCGCTCCTTCACAACCTTGCGCCTCGCGCGCGCGTCGGTCCGCTGCTGTTTCTCCAGCGCCATCCGCTCCAGCCGGGCGGACTTGCGCAGTGCTTCGTCGATCCGGCGCTGTTCCTGAGTGCGCCCGCCCTGAGCCCAGTGCCGAGCGTTCATGTAATCGCGCTTCTGCTTGGCCCTGGCTGCGATCACAGCTTTGTCGGTCGGCGCGATACGCGGGTTTGGATCGGCAACGAACGAATACGCCGTGCGCCGCCCGGTACCGGTGCGATCCAGGTATCCCGCGTCAGCGTTGTCCTTCATCGCGCTGTAGTACGCCCGGCGCCGTTTCGCGCCAGCGGGCACACCCATCGCATCGAGGATCACCTGCGGCGTGTGGGCGCCTGGATTGGCCTTGAGCCATTCGCGAATGCGTGCGGGATAGGCCTTCATGCCTGCACCGCCGTTGCGTCGCCAAGCTCCGCGGCTGCACGCTCCAACGCCGCACGCGCCGCGTCGCGGTCCACCACTTCCGGCACCTTCGCGGGCGGCGGCAGCGCCGTGGCGGCCGGCTCCGGCACCTCGCCGCCGCGCATGACGTGCTCACGTGCCAGCTCGTACGCCTCACGCACCATCCGGTCAGCGTCACTCGCGCTGGCGCCGCGGTAACGGTATCCGTCCAGCTTAAAGCCCACCAGCACAGTGAAGCCGCTGCGGTCGCCGCCATTGCGCAGCTCGTTGGACACCTGCGCCAGGCTCGGCACGCCCAGGCAGCGCGCGCGAAACTCGGGCAGCGTCGGCGGCCACGGATCCGCGGAGGCAATGCACGCCGCAATACCGGCGCCCAGCCGCTCAGCCGTCAAGCCAGCGAGCGCTTTCGCCCAAGTGTTGCCCGCGCCCTTCGATGCGTCAGCGCCGTACTCGCGCGTCCACTTCAACCCGTAGATCTCAGACATGCGAGTCCAAACGGTGGAAATCAGCGTCAAGGAAATCGGCGCCGGCGCCGCTGGTCCGCTCGCGTTCGATGGCTTCGAGCGAAAGGCGGAGGGTGCGCTCGGAAGCGCTCTCGCGAGGGATTGCATGGGCGGATGCTCCGGAGGTGATGGTGTTGGCGCCGGTGGCGCGCTGGCGGCGAGCCGCGGTGATCAGGTAGCCGGCCGGCTTGTCCGGGTAGACGTCGGACAGCTCGAGCAGGTGCTGGGCGGTGACGCCTTCAGCCGCTGCGGCGATCAGGTCGGGGTGCTGGCTGGTGGTGCGCAGGCCTGGCCGGTTGAGCGACAGGGCTGCTCGGTTCAACGCTGCTGCGATGGAACCTGCCTGTGTTCCACACACACCCTGCGCAGCACCAACGAAGCCTTCGACGATGTGTGGTGTGTGGTTATTGCTCTTGGTTGCTTTTGGTTGCTCTTGGTTCGGGTGCAAAAGCTTTGCACCCTTTTCAGCACCGTTTTGCACCCTTTCGGACGCTGTTTTGCACCCTTTTGCTCCGCGTTTTGCACCCTTCAACGGTGCAAAATCTGCACCCTTTCCCGTGGAACATTGACCGCCACCCAAGGGTGCAATATCTGCACCCTTCATCCATTCGGGATTGATGCGGTACTGGCGGGTCTTGCCGCCCTCTTTGAATCCGTTGCTTCGACCGCCGAGCCCGTCATTTATGAGGATCAGCCAACCCGAAGCCTCCATGCGGCGCAGCTGGTACTGCACGGAGCGCTCTGACTGCCGCGTCTTCGCTGCAAGAAGTGCGATCGATGGATAGATGTGCGTGCCGTCGTCGTGCGCGTGGTCTGCCAGCGCAAGCGCGAGCAACATCTCGCCGCCACCGGTCGGATAGCGCTCGAAAACCATGCCGGTCACCTTGGCGCTCATAGGCTGATCACCACACCGCCGAGCGCATGGCCCACTCGATGGTCTGCAAGCTGCCGATCCTGCTCGCGCAGCGACTCACCGCGCACGCGGCCCAGCGCTTCATCAATCATCGAAGCGGCGACCGCATCGCTGACATGCGCAGCGGCCGCAATCTCGGCCGCGTTGCAGCCCTGCTTCAGGAGATTCCACACCTGACGTCTCGACATGTTTCGCACCGGCTCTTGATGACGGCGCGCATCATGCAAAACACCCTTGGTTGCTGGTACGGCCAGCTGCTGGGGATAACTTGTGGACTTCATTTCCGGCCGCCCTGCTGCGTTTCCAGCTCTTCGGCGCGCGCTTCCCAATACGCGATCCGCTGATCGAGGTGCTTTAGGCGCACTGCGAGCTGGTCGCGCTTGAAGAAGCTCACTGTCGCGGCACGTTGACAGCTCACGGATTCGCGGATGCAGCGCGTGGTTTCCACCATGGAACGCAGGGACTCAAGCGGCGACAGCTCTTTGCCTCTTAGCCCTTCCGGCGTCATCTGGTTCAACTGCTGCACCAGCGGATGCTTGGATGCCCAGGACATCACTGCACCCCTGCTTGCGCGGCAGCGCGCGCGTGCTGGGCGACCTGTGCCAACTGCGCCTGCGCGTCGCCACAGGCGGCAGCAATCTCGGCAGCCTCGTTGGCGGTGATGCGGCCGTCGTCGATCGCCTCGCCGATGATCTGCGACAGCTTGCCCTTGGCAGACGATGCCGAAAGCAGAGCGGCCAGCATCGAGCCGCTTGTCGGTGCCTCAGTGCGCGTCAGCGTGTAGCCGTGTTCGGCGGCCAGCGCGTGCAGGATCCGGTCATCGCCGGTGACGCCCATGATCTGGCTGGCCTCGGCCAGCGTCAGGTGGTGCGTGCTGGTGTTCGGGTTGACCTTGCTACGCAGCACCGCGTCGGACATGGCGCGCTCGCGGCCGTCGTCCTTCGTGGTGATCAAGCGCGTTGCAAGTGCAACGCTGCCGCCCGGATAGGAGTGAACGGTGTGGTATGCGGCGTCGGTGATGTTCATCGGGTTTCTGCCTGAACGTGGTTTCGAGTGACGGCGGCCGGCAACATCACGGCCATGGAGAACAACTGCGCGGGAAATGCGCCGGCCGAGGCCGGCGGGGTCAAGGAGGGTCGGAACGCATTACGCCGTAGACCTCCATCAACTCGTCTCGATCTGCACGATTCGGTCTGCGTCCAGATCGGACGGAGCCTTGGGTGCGTTGATCGGCGGCGGCTCGACCAGCGCCAGGACGGCGGGCAGCGCGGGCAGGTGCTCGTCCTCGCCCCAGGCGTCGACCTGGTCGCGTGGCAGCTTCAGCAACACGGCCAGGCCTGCGTCGTTCGCAAGGCCGAGCTTTGCGCGCAGCGAGCGTTTGGTGATGCCCGCGCTGACCTGTTTGACGCTATCGCCCTGCTCACAAGCGGCCGGAGCTGGGTTGGGGCCAAAGATGTCGGGTCTCAGCTCGTGCTTGCTGATTCCGGTCACCGACTCGATCAATCGAACGCGCTCAACCGGAATGCGGCCGCGCGATTTCCATTCGCTGATGGATGCCGATCGAATGCCCAATTGGTTCGCCAGGTTCTGCTGCGAACCTGCGGCGACGATTGCTTTCTGCAAGGGGGTTTGGCTGTCCATGCGGACCATATTAGGTCTGCCCTAATAAACAAGCAACAGGGCAAACCTAATATTTCTGAAGGCATCATTTAGGCTATGCCTAAGAGACCCCCCGACAAGGACGCGCCGGACTTTGGCCGCCGCCTGGTAGAGCTGCTTTCGAGCCACAACGTGCCCCGGCGCGGGGCTGGCGCTTACCTGCAGCGCCAGTACAAGGTGTCGAACGTGACCGCCAATGACTGGCTGAACGGCAAGTTCCGCCCGGAGATAGACACGGCGAGGCGCATCGCGGCTGATCATGGCGTGAGCTTCGACCAGCTGTACTTTGGCGATCGCAGCCAGCCGGACGTCGACGATGACTATGCGGACGTGACCGGCTGGTCGCAGGCCGCCGGCCTGGGCGCGGGCGCGGAGGCGCAGGAGTACGCCGAGACCCACAGCCTCAAGTTCAAGAAGACCAGCCTTCGCCGCCGCGGCATCCTCGGCCGCGACCTGGCCGTCTACTACGGCAAAGGCGATTCCATGGAGCCGACGATCCAGGACGGCGACGCCATCTTGTTCGATACCTCGGACACCCGCCCTGTCGATGGCACCCTGTACGTCATTCAGGTCGACGGCATGGCCAACCCCGAGTACTACGTCAAACGCGCCCTCGTGCTCGAGGCCGGCGTCTACTTCCAAAGCGACAACCCGTCAGGCGACCACCAGTGGCGCAAGCCCAAGCCCATGGCCTCCAAGAAGCACCCGATCACTATCATCGGCCGAGTCCACTGGGTGGGCGGCTGGCGAGATTGACTGTTCCGCCCACCTGTTTCGGCTGGCAGCGAGGCCTCAAGGAACCTAGCATTTGGCCGATACAGCTGGTGATCCCAGAGTTGGCGCGTCAGTTTGTGACGCGTTTTGACAACTTGTTAATTCGACAAATCGTGTAACGAAAGTTCATTTCGTTTTATCGAAACATCTGTACACTGCGCGACATGTCAACTCTGGTTGACACCCAGGACCCATGGGATGGAGTCCTAGCCGTCACAAAAATTAGAAGGGATACCTCATGGCTAATGCTCAGGTAATCGACTTTTCCGCCCGGCAGCAGAGCGACGCTCTCGATGGGCAGTTCCTCACTTTGATCGACTCTGATATGGCGGGCAACCCCCACCATGTCCGCCCCCTGTCTGCTGCTCTTTTGCAGGAGTTGCAGGCTTTCTGCGACGAGGCTGAGATCTGCCACGAGCACGAGCTTCTCCAAGGCTAAGGAATAGCGCATGGCTCAGGATGAGTTGACCCAAATTAATGGCTGGGCGCTTTACAGCTTCGACTTGTTTGCTGATCGCCTTAGGGGGTTGCTCGAGGAAGCTAAGCGCGTTCGTTCTGCAGATCCGGATGGCTACCGGTCACATCCGGTCGTCAAGCTGGTGGTTTGCGTCAACAAGGCCATAACCCAGGTGGTGCCGGCCAATCCTATGCACAACGATTTCCTTCAGGGGAACACCCTGGGTAAGGATCTGAGGCATTGGCGGCGCGTGAAGAAGCATATCCCCGAGCGGTACCGCCTGTTCTTCCAGTTCAGGTCATATGCTCCGCAGACAGTGATCTATGCTTGGCTAAATGACGACTTCACCCTGCGAAAAGAAGGCGCGAAGACAGATTGCTATGCCGTTTTCAAGGCAATGGTTGAAAACGGCACGGTTCCCAATAGCTTCGAATCCCTGCGCAGCGCCTCAAAGGCGCTGCAATCAGCGTCCTGACTCGACAACGACCCCGCCCCGGCGGGGTTTTTGCTTTGTGGGGTCTGGTGCTTCTTGGCTAGAGCACTGGCTCGATCGTGGCCTCGCCCTCCAGCCTGGTGTGGATCCGGTAGGAGCGCACTTGGCCCGCTTCAACAAAGATCTCTGCGCTATGGCTGCGCGCCACCTGACGACTCTCGCTGTTTGCCCCGCAAAGCCCTTTCCCACCCACCGA
This sequence comes from Xanthomonas sp. 4461, assembly GCF_024806475.1. Lineage (NCBI taxonomy): Bacteria > Pseudomonadati > Pseudomonadota > Gammaproteobacteria > Lysobacterales > Lysobacteraceae > Xanthomonas > Xanthomonas sp. 4461. The sequence goes on from NZ_JANTYV010000001.1 coordinate 973,063, forward strand.
TCGCGACGTGATGACGTGCCGGCCAGCGCTCAGTGAGATCACGGCTCGCTCGCCTGTCTCGAAGTGAGCGGCTGGCTTGCCGTCGACGTAGAGCCCCAGATAGCAGCCCGCGCCGACCAGACCCACGTCACGCGTCACCGCGATCGATCCGGTAGGAGCGGCCTGTGCGCCGAAGTCGAACAGCCGATCTGAAGGTACGGCACTGACCTGATCCGGGCGTGGTTGCTTGGTGGGCTGCACGCAGCCGGATAGCGTTCCTACTGCCAGGGCAGCCGCGATTGTCAAAACCTTGCGCATAGCTGGTTCCTCTTCTTGGCTTGGGCGCTGCCTGTTAGCGGATCTTTCGTACGCGTGTGGAGCCACATTCAGTGCATCTCCACCCACCAAACTTGATCGCCGAAAGCACCCAGATGATTAGCCAGAAGCCCGCTGTCACGACCGACATGAGCAGGTGCAGGATGTGGTTTGTCCCCTTCCTAAAGACAACAACCGACTTCTCGCAGTTGTCGCAGTAACCACCCTTTTTGTCCTCAGCCATCGCACTTCCTGTCGTCTGCCCGGCGGCAAGGGGCCGCATCCCTCCAGCTAACGAGATAGTAACAAACAGCGGAATCTTGGTACGAATGAACCACTTCATAAAATATTAGGTTGAACCTATTGACGGCATATTAGGTTTGACCTAATTTAATCCCGTCGCCCCAGTAACACGGCATTCCGCCGCGGGGCACGGAGACTCAGATGCGCGCCGTCACCGCTCGCCTCACCTGCCTGGCACTCGCCGCCGCACTGGCCGCAGGCTGCGCCGTCACCGGCCAGCCCGCCGCAGAGCCCACCACCGCCACCGGTGAGGGCATCCCCGAACAGCTGTCGATCACCTCGCCGCGCTTCTGCGCCGCGCTGTCCGTCTACGAGCTGGCCACCGTTGACGACTGGAGCCTGCGCGCAGGCATCGCCCGCGCCGCCCTCAATGGTTTCGCCACCGCCGGCCGCGTGCCGGACTGCGCCGAGGGCGTGGCCGCTGCCCTCACCGGTGGCGACTTCACCCCACGCCGCTGGCAGGAAGCGCTCGACGCCGTGGACGCAGTGGATGCCGGCGACTACGCCCTGCCCGACTCCTGCGCCCGCGCCAACGCGGTGATGCCGGCCGATGCCGCTGCCTTCCCGGCCACCGCGCATGCGCAGTGCGTCATGCATGGCCTGGCCTTCGTCGAGGTGCAGCCGTGAGCGCGTCCGTCGATGTTCTGGAGGTGCTGGATCGCGCCAACGGTCAGGCAAGGATGGTCGCTGGATTGGCCGGCGATCCGAAGGCCCGGGAGCTGCTGCAGGATCTCGCCTCTGCCCGGGACGCTGTGGCCGACCTTCTCGATGCAGCGCGACGCTGCGCAGATGGCACAGGAGATCTGGCCGACCTTCGCACCGCGCTGGCCCGCGCAGGCGGTGCCGCATGAGCGCATCGGTTGATGTGCTGTCGGTGCTGGTCCAGGCAGGCCAGCGCGAGGCAGACGCCGGCCAGGCCAGCATCGCCCAGATGGCGGCACACGCAGCGGTGGCCGACCTGTTCGAGAAAGGCCGCCAGCTCTCCGCCGACCTTGAGCACGCCATCGCGATCGCCAACGTCAGCAGCCCCGACGCCGTGCACGTCCGCCACCCCATCCGCGTGGCGTTCGACGAATTCGACGAGGCGCTGCGCGCCGCCGGGGGTGCCGCATGAGCCGCCAGTCCTACCGCCACACGGTGAAGGGCTTCCACTACGACGTGGACCTGCGCTGGAACGGCACCAGCAATAGCTGGCTGCTGCAGTCGCTCGTGCGCGGCGTGCCGTCCGTGTCGATTGTCATCGGCCGCACCCACGGTATCGACTTCGTGGCGCCCGAACCGGACGTCGCCAAGGGTTATTACATCTACGTGCGCGGCGCCTTCATCGACTTGCCGGAAGAAAGCTGGCGGGAACTGAAGTGCTGGTATGAGGCGATCGCCGATGCCGTCGCGCCGGTGCTGCCGGCCGAGGACCTGCCGCGCAACCTCCCGCCGATCGCGCCGCCGCTGGCGCCCTACGCACAGCGTGCGCACGCATGAGCACCACGCAGACCCCGGCACAGCGCGCGGCGATTGAGCGCGCCAAGAAGCCCGGCGCCCACCCGTGGCGCATCTGGCAAGGCACCGCCAGCCAGGAGCGCGCCGTCGCGCGCCGCGCCGAAACCATCGTCCCCTACACCACCAGGTTGATCACGAAGTGAACACCCCTCATGGCTTGGAACAGGACGCACCCATGGCTATTGGCTGCCTGCCCTTCCAGTGTGCCGCCCTTTATCGATGGTTACTCAGATCGTGCGCCGGCAGTGATCGGTCCAGCCTTCTGAAGTCAAATTTTAATTTTGGGCTTCGTTCCCGGACCCCAGTTTGGTCCGTTGGAGTGGGCGACTACTTGATACGCGTCAACGAGGTCTTTGGACGTGCATTCAAGACTGCCAGACGCGTAGTTGTCGTCGGCAAGAGTGCTCAATATTTCGTCTGTCTTCCCTTCAACCCCCGGCACTTGGTCGCTCGAAGCAACTGCATCTGGAGCTGGCTCAAATTCAACTTCCGCCTCCCGGCTAGCCAGTCGGAAAAGCTCATTTTTCCCTTCGAACGTAATCCCGAATTGCTGGTCATTATCGATGGATTGCCATGCAAGCCCCTCGGCTCCAAGGCTCTTCATAGCCGTCGGGCCCGGATAAAGACCTCGTGCCAATTTTCCAAGACTTACCATGCGCACGATTTCATCCGAGCTCAACCGCATGCGATCTCTCCAAGTGGGCGTGACGGCCAAAGCTGGACCAATACCAAAGGAACCACAAGTCCTAGATTGCGCCAACTAATAGGCGCACTGCTTTGCGGGCGGTCACATAGCCGTCCACCTGCTCACCGCTTTAGCGCGATTGCCCTCCTCGGCCGCGGCCTCGACGCCATCGTGCAGCACGACCTCGCCGGCATGGCGCCGGACATCACCGCCGCCGCGCGCCTCCACCGCTACGAGAACGCCCGGCAGCTGCGTCGCGCCCTCCTCTCGCCCGAAGCCCGCGAGATCGAACAGCTCCGCGAGCAGTTCGGCCGCCACTACCAGACCGCCTGGCGCAACGGCCAGCGCCCAGACCTCACACAGCTGCCGCAGCACTTCGCGGCGATCGACAAGGAGCAATCCCATGCGTGACCTCACGCCCGCGGAACTGCATGTCCTGCGCCACTCGCTGGGCACCGGCGAGGACGGACGCAACCCGAGCTACCGAAACCACTTCGTCACCGGCGCTGGCAGCAGTGACCACCCCACGTGCATGCAACTGGTCGACCTCGGCCTCATGCAGCGACGCAACGGCGGCGCCCTCTCTGGTGGCGACGACATCTTCACCGTGACCGCCGAGGGACGTGTGGCGGCGCGCCCCGCTCCAGCCGCCCCGCTGACAGCCGGTCAGCGCCGTTATCGAGCATTCCTGGCTGCGGACTCGGGCCTGACCTTCGGGCAGTGGCTGACGAGCCGAGGACCCGCCCATGCGTGAGCGCCCCATCCGCCTCAAAGCACACGAGGTGCGCGCCATCCTGTCCGGCGCGAAGACGCAGACCCGGCGCGCGGTGAAACCGCGATATTCGTGGCAGCTCGAGGAGCGCGACGACGGCTCACTATGGCCGTGGTATCCCGATTACGTCACAGGCGGTGAGTGGGATGGCTGGGTGCCCTGCCCCTTCGGCCAGCCCGGCGACCGGCTGTGGGTTCGGGAGACGACCCACGTAGACCGCACCACCAGCGATTCTGCAGAGCTCGCGCGCTACAGCGCTGATCAGGAGCCGGTCTGTTACCCGACTGGAACGGGCAACGGCTACGACGGCGCCTGGCAGCTCTGGTGGTACACCCGCGACACCTGCCCAAACATCCACATGCCGCGCTCCGCATGCCGCTTGCTGCTGGAGATCACCGACGTGCGCGTCGAGCGGCTGCATGCAATCAGCGAGGCCGATGCGCTGGCCGAGGGCGTGGCCCCAAGCAGCGTCGAAGGGTTCGCGAATGCCCGCGTGGAGCGACCGGCCGGCTTCGCCTTCCGCGACATCTGGACCAGCACCGGCGGCGACTGGGACGCCAACCCCTGGGTGTGGGTCATCGGCTTCAAGCAGGTGACGCCATGAGCTGGGCTGTCGGTTATTCCGCGCGGTGGAAGCGGGACGTCGGCTACGGCGTGCCGGCGACGTGCGACCACCCTGGCTGCACTGCAGAGATAGATCGCGGCCTGGGCCACATCTGCGGCGGTGAGCCCGACGGCGGCACGCACGGGTGCGGCCTCTTCTTCTGCGCGGAGCACAGACAGTTCGCCAACAGCCGCCGCAGCAACGCCGAGCTCTGCATCGCCTGCCTCTATATGCATCGCGATCCCTTCAAGCCCACGCCCGACGTCGACGAGTGGCTGCGCTGGAAGCTCACCGACCCCAGCTGGGCGCCGTGGCGCGCCGAGCACCCCGACGAAGTTACGCAGATGCGCGAGCGCATCGCCCTCTCCGAATCCAATTAGGACCGCCCATGTTCTTTCGCAACCTCACCATGTTCCGCTTCCCCGCCTCCCTCGACCTCTCCGCCGTCGAGGAGCTGCTGCCGCAGTGCGCCCTCAAGCCGGTCGGCCCGCTGGAGATGTCATCGCGAGGCTTCATCTCGCCCTTCGGCCGCGAGGAGACCGAGCAGCTGTCACACCGGATCGGCGACTTCCTGTGGCTGGCCGTCGGCGGCCAGGACAAGATGCTGCCCGGCGCCGTCATCAACGACGCGCTCGAGCAGAAGTGCGCGCAGATCGAGAAGGCAACAGGTGGCCGTGTCGGCGGCCGCTCGCGCAAGCGCCTCAAGGACGACATCATCCACGAGCTGCTGCCTAAGGCCTTCGTGCGCAACTCGCGCACCGACGTGATCCTCGACCTCGCCCACGGCGTGGCCATCGTCAACACGTCCAGCCGCAAGGTCGGCGAAAGCGTGGTGTCGGAGATCCGCGGCATGCTCGGCAGCTTCCCGGCCCTGCCCCTCAACGCCGAGGTCGCGCCGCGCGCCGTGCTCACCGGCTGGATTGCCGGCGAGCCGCTGCCGGCATCGCTGAGCATCGGCGAGGAGGCCGAGCTGCGCGACCCGATCGAGGGCGGCGCCATCGTGAAGTGCCAGCACCAAGAGCTGCGCGGTGATGAGATCGAGAAACACCTGGAGGCCGGCAAGCAGGTCACCAGGCTGGCGCTGGTGCTGGACGACAACCAGTCGTTCGTCCTGGGCGAGGATCTGGTGGTGCGCAAGTTCAAGCTGCTGGACGACGCCATGGATCAACTGGAGACCGCAGAGGGCGATGGCGCGCGCGCCGAGCTGGATGCGCGCTTCGCCTTGCAGTCGGCCGAGATACGCCGCCTGTTCCTGGTGCTCGAGCAGGCGCTGCGCCTGTCGAAGGTGGAGGGCTAAGCGATGAACGAACAATTCGGCAATTCCGGACAGTTGCAGTCGGCGGTCGCGCGTATGGAGCGTGGCTACGTCGCTGGAATCGACGAAGAGTGGCGTGACGACCTGCGCGTCGTGCTTGATGCCTTGCACACCCGCCAGTTGGTGGATCGGGGGTTTGTTGATCTGCTTGTGAGCGTCATCAACGATGTGCAGAACGAGCTCGGATTCACAGACGAAGAGAAAGAATGCTCAAATGGAAGTGCTGAAATCGTTATCGCCATTCGTGAGTTGAAAGACGCCGCCCGCCAGCCGGTGGGGCAGGAGCCTTTCGGCCATATATTCCGAGTTGTGAGCAGCGACCCCGATAGTCAAAGCGCGCAGCGTGAATGGTCTGGCCCCGGCTGTGTGTTTAAGTTCGGGCCCGCTCCCGCTGAATCAGCGCAGTTGCCGCTGCGAAGCCAGATACAATATTTGGACCTCTACACCGCCCCGCCCCCGCCTGCTGCTGTGCCGGTGGATGATGAGGGTTGGAGTGGATGGGCGACGCAGTACCCAGGAAAGGCCCCGGTATTGCGCGGCGCCCGCGAGATTGCTGAGCTGAATTACTACCCCGAAGAGGGCCAGCGTTTGCTGTTCCTCACCAGCGCCACCCCGCCCGCGCCTGCTGCTGTGCCGGTGGAGCTAGAGACAATCGGCGAATTGATCCGCACGCAGAACAACCGGAGCACCGATGCGCCGATTTTCATCGTGCAGCAGAAGCGCATGTATGCCGCTGACCCTGAGTGCGACCACGACCGCATGGTGTGGGTGGATGGGGATGGCGAGGCCTGCGCGGAGGATGCAGCACGCCTGGATGCCGAGTTTGCCGAGACCGGGGAAACCCCTGATGGCTGGCGCCGCGCGGCCGAGGCGCACTACTGGGATTTTGTCACCGCCTGCTTCACCGAACAGGGCTGCAAGGACTTCATTGCGCGCGACGGCCATAACTTGTGCGAACCGCGAATCTACGCCGCCGGCAGCTATCGCAACAGTGAGTGGCGGCAGGTTCGCTCGTTCCTTGCAGACCTCGCCACCCACCCCCAGCCGGCAGCGGCGAAGGAGCAGCGCAATGGCTAAGCCGACCATCCGCACGTCCACCTCTGCACTAGTGCAGGTGACCGTCGAGGTCCGTGCCGGATCCTGGGGAGACGGTTGCGACCTGGCGCAGGTCTACCGGCAGGCATCGGAAAGCGCCATAGGCAAGTTGCGTCGCGCGCTGCAGAACGAGAACGTGCGCATCGTGGGCGTGGCGTCCATCAAGGCGATCACGACCAACACAGAGGTGCGTAATGGCTGACGGCTCCCGCTCCCTGCCCCGCCAATCGCGCAACAACGGCTTGGCCGTGGGCGGCCGTCCCATCCGTGTGCCGGTGGGCAAGGCCACCGTGCGCCAGCTCCTGAAGCGACATCTGTTGGAAGAGGGAAAACGCATCCAGGATCTGGCCGCGCCGTGGCAGTGCTGCGTACAGAACGTCTACGACCGCTTCTGCAAGGGCGGCGCCATTGCCCCGGGCCACATCGATGCGGCTATCGCGTTCCTGCGGCTGGACGAGTTCGACGCGGCCGAGCTGCGGCTGCTCGGCGCGCGCGAGGCCGGCTGGAACATCGACACGCAATACCTGCTCCCGGAGAAAACACGATGAGCGAGCTGTGCCTATCTCGCGATGAGGTAGCCGACTTGTGTCGCACGCCCCAGCGCGCGCGCCAGATCGCGTTCTTGCGGCAGAACGGCATTCGGCACTATCTCGACGCGCACGGGCGACCCGTGGTGCTGCGGTCAGCGATTGACCCAGCAGCGTCGAAGTCCGCCGGCGCCGCTGCCGCACCATGGAAATCGAACAAGGTAGCCTGACGTGGGAAGACGACCAACGAAGCCCGGCGCCGTGCCGCGGCTGCGCGCGCGCCGGCAGAAGTCCGGCGTCGTGCACTACTACTACGACTTGGGCGGCCGGCCGCGCAAGGAAACGCCGCTGGGCAGCGATTACGGCCTGGCTATCAAACAGTGGGCAGAACTTGAGCAGGCAAATCGGATTCCTACCGAGGCAGCGGTTACGTTCCGGCAGGTGGCCGATCGCTACCGCGTCGAGGTGATCCCCACGAAGGGCGAGAAGACCCAGCGCGTCAACATCAATGAGCTCGGCCGCCTGCTCGCCTTCTTCGACGATCCGCCAGTTGCTTTCGAGACGATCCGGCCGCTGCACGTGCGCCAGTACATGGATTGGCGCAAGACAGCCAAGATCGCTGCCAACCGTGAGAAGGCGCTGCTGTCGCATATCTGGAACTGGGCACGCAACAAGGGATACACCGACCTGCCCAACCCGTGCGCCGGCGTCAGCCGCAACCGCGAGAAGGGCCGAGACGTGTACATCGACGACGAGCTCTACTCGAAGGTGTACGACGCCGCCGACCAGGTGCTGAAGGACGCAATGGACCTGGCCTACCTCACGGGCCAGCGGCCATCGGACGTGTATGTCATGGATGAGCGGAACCTGCAGGGCGGCGTGCTGCGTGTTCGCCAGTCGAAGACCCGGGCCATGGTCGACATGACGGTATCGGGCGAGCTGGAGAAGCTGATCACCGCGATCATGGAGCGCAAGCGCAGACACTCCGTGCGCAGTACGCGTCTGCTGGTGGACAGCAACGGGATGCCGATCGGCCGGGACGCTCTCAGGTATCGATTCGATCAGGCGCGGCTCGCGGCCGGCATCGTCAAGGCCGATTTTCAGTTCCGGGATCTGCGCGCCAAGGCGGGCACGGACAAGGCAGATTCGAGCGGTGACATGCGGCAAGCGCAGTCTCAGCTGGGCCACAAGAACATCACAATGACGGAGCACTATGTGCGAAAGCGCCGCGGCGCGCGCACCACACCAACGCGATAATTGCGGAGCGGATGCCGGATTGCGGAGCGTGGTAGATGCCGGAAAGGCTTGCTGTATATGGTGGGCCGTGATGGATTCGAACCATCGACCAAAAGATTAAAAGTCTTCTGCTCTACCGACTGAGCTAACGGCCCACTGACCCGACTGCGCGTCGGGGTGCGCATTCTACCCTACACGGGCGTCAAGACGAAATCGTGTAATGCGTGGGGTCCTGAACGCCGGCATCGGCGAAGCCGGCTGCGCGCAGCCGGCAGGCGTCGCAGTGGCCGCAGGCGCGGCCGGCGGCGTCGGCGCGGTAACAGGACACGGTCAGGCCGAAGTCCACGCCCAGGCGCACGCCTTCGCGCACGATGTCGGCCTTGCTGAGGAACTGCAGCGGCGCGTGCACGCGCAGCCCGGCGCCCTCCACGCCGGCCTTGGTGGCGAGGTTGGCCAGCACTTCGAAGGCGCGTACGAACTCGGGGCGGCAGTCGGGATAGCCGGAGTAATCCACCGCATTGACGCCGCAGAACAGGTCGTTGGCGCCGACCACTTCGGCCCAGCCCAGCGCCAGCGACAGCATGATGGTGTTGCGGGCCGGTACATAGGTGACCGGAATGCCATCGCCGCCTGCGTCCGGCACCTCGATGTCGTCGGTGAGCGCCGAGCCGCCGATGCTGCGCAGATCCACGTCGACCACTTTGTGCGCGACCACGCCCTGCGCTGCGGCAACGCGTGCGGCGGCATCCAGCTCGGAGGTATGACGTTGACCGTAGCGCACGCTCAGCGCGTACACGGCAAAACCCTGCTCCTGCGCAAGCGCAATGACGGCGGCGGAGTCCATGCCTCCGGACAACAGAACGACAGCTTTTTTCATTTCAGGAAGGCATCGACAACATCAAGACGCAAAGGCTAGCAGGGTCGGCGCCAGGCCGCGACGGCGTCGTCCATTCGGCGTGCACATCGGCACGCGAGGTGCCGGCTGTTTGCCGCCCTTAGCGGCCCGGCTCGTCGTCCCAGAGGATCTTGTGCAGCTGCATCTGAAAGCGCACCGGCAGGCGATCGGCGACGATCCAGTCGGCCAGCTCCCGAGGCGTGACCTCGCCCTTGCTGGGCGAAAACCACACCGTGCAGCGGCGGTCCAGCGCATGCGCGGCGACAATCTCGCGCGACCACTCGTAATCTGCGCGGCTGCAGATCACGAACTTGATCTGGTCGCGTGCGGTCAGCAATGCCAGGTTGTCCCAGCGGTTGCGCTGTGCTTCGCCGGAGGCGGGGGTCTTGATGTCGACCACACGCGAGACGCGCGCATCGACCTCGGAGACATCCAGTGCGCCGGAGGTTTCCAGCGAGACATCGAAACCGGCATCGCAGAGCTTCTGCAGCAGTACCAGGCAGCGCTTTTGCGCCAGCGGCTCACCGCCGGTCACGCAGACGTGCCGCACGCCATGGCTGGTGACTTCGGCCACGATCGCGTCGATGTCATGCCACTGGCCGCCATGGAAGGCGTAGGCGGTGTCGCAGTAGGTGCACCGCAACGGGCAGCCGGTCAGGCGCACGAACACGGTGGGCCAGCCAGCCGCCTCGGCTTCGCCTTGCAGGGACAGGAAAATTTCGGTGATCTTCAATCGCGGCAATGGCGACTGGACGATCTCGCTGGGGACGGCGGCGGCGTTCATGGGCAAAGTATGCGCCGCGCCAACGGGCGGCGGCGCGCGGGCTCAGCGCAGTTGCTGGCCTAGGCGGATGGACTGCAAGCGTTCCTGGGCCACACGTGCTGCATCGGAGCCGGGATACTGCGAGACGACCTGCTGCAAGGTTTGCTGGGCTTCGTTGTTCTTGCCTTCGCCGTACTGCGACAGGCCGAGCTTCAACAGACCGCCAGCGGCCTTGTCATGCGTGGGATAGCGGCTGACGAGATCGCGGAACTGCGCCTCGGCAAGCTGGAAATTGCGTGTGGCGTAATAACTCTCACCAAGCCAATACAGCGCATTGGGGGTGTAGACACCATTGGGATAGAGCTCGAGAAAGCTCAGGAACAGCTGCGACGCGTCGTCGTACTTGCCGTTCTTCAATGCATCGAACGCGACGTTGTAGGCGGTGCGCTCATCGTTGCTGATGGCCAGCGTACCTGCATCGCCATGCACGGACGGCGGCTTCTCGGAAGTGGCCGCCGCTGCAGGCCGCGCGGCCGGAGCCGGGGCGGGTGTGACGCTGCCGGTGGGCGATGGCAATGGCGGGGTTGCGCCACCTGCACCTTCCAGCCGATTCAGGCGTCCGTCCAGATCCAGATACTGATCCTTGGACTGCTGCTTGAGTTGCTCGTTGTCGTGCTGCAGCTGCTCCACGGTCGCTCGCAAGCCCTGCAGGTCCGAACGCGCCTGCTGCAGCTGATTGAGGAGATCGTTGTTGGCCTGACTGTTGGCCTGCTGCTGCTCGAGCACCGCCACACGATCAGCGAGACTGGCTCGCTGGGCGTATGCCGGCGCGGCGACCACAAGGGCCGCCGCGACGAACAGAGATGTCACTCGAAAGCGCATCGTTTCTTACTGAGCCGTGTACACGATTTCAACGCGACGGTTCTGCGACCAGCAGCTTTCGCTGGTTTCGGTGCAGACCGGACGCTCTTCACCGTAGCTGACGACGGTCAGCTGGCTGGCCGAGCCACCGGCAGCCTGCAGCGACGACGACACAGCGTTGCCGCGGCGCTCGCCCAGGCCCATGTTGTACTCGCGCGAACCGCGCTCGTCAGCATTGCCCTGCAGGGTGATGCGCGAGGAAGGACGGTCGCGCAGGTACTTGGCGTGGCACGCCATGATGGCCTGGAATTCCGGCTTCAGGGAGTCCTGGTCCAGATCGAAGTAGACCACGCGCTGGCGCAGGCAGGCATCGGTATCCAGGTCGCCCGGGCCGTACAGGCCGGAGGTGGACGGGCCGGTGGGAACGGAAGAACCGGCGGTGGTATCGGTTGCGGGAGGCGGAGTTTCCTTCACCTTCTTCGAGCAACCAGCCAGCACGGCAACGGACAGCAGGGAGACAAGCAAGACGCGGGTGGACTTGTTCATGGGATACCTATGGAGGCTCTGGGCCAATGAGTGGTTTAACGCAGCGAAATATTAACATTAATGCGCGGTTCGGTAAGGCCCCCAAGCGGGTTCTCTCACATCACCATCGGCCAGAACCAGACGCTGGCGGACCCGAGCGTCGGCGGATACGGCGTAAAGCACACCCCGGCCACCCTCACGTGCGGCGTACAACACCATGCTGGCGTTGGGCGCGAAGCTCGGCGATTCGTCCAGCGAACCCGGCGACAGCGTGCTCCAGCTAGGCGAACCCAGGCTGCGATCCATCATCGCAATGCGGTAGCTGTTGCCGCTGCCCTGCGCAACGGCAATCTTCTTGCCGTCGAACGAGACACTGGCGGTCGCGTTGTAATTGCCCTGAAAGGTCACGCGGTTGGCGCTGCCACCGCTGGCAGCCACCTGGTAGATCTGCGGACGGCCGCCACGATCGGAGGTGAAATAGATGCTGCCGCCATCCGGCGCCCAGGTCGGCTCGGTGTCGATGCCGAAGTGGTTGGTCAGCTGGGTCAGCTGCTTGCTGCCCAGGTCCATCACGTAGATCTCGGGGTTGCCGCTGCGCGACAGCGCCAGGGCAAGCCGGCGACCGTCCGGCGAGAACGACGGTGCACCGTTGATGCCGCGGAAGCTGGACACCAGCTCACGTGCGCCGGTGGCGATGTCCTGCAGGTAGATCGAGGAATTGCCGCGCTCGAAGCTCACATAGGCCAGCTTCTTGCCGTCCGGGCTCCAGTTCGGCGACAGCAAGGGCTCGGCCGAGCGCACGATGGTCTGCGGGTTGTAGCCGTCCGAATCGGCGACCATCAGCGCATAACGCATCGCGCCGCCCTTGCCGCTGGCGGTCACGTAGGCGATCCGGGTCCAGAACGCGCCACGCACGCCGGTGATTTTTTCGTAGATCGCATCGGCCATCTGGTGCGAGACGTCGCGCATCGCATTGGCGCGCGCGGTCATCGCCAGACCGAGCATGCGCTCGCCCTTGGCCACGTCGAACAATTCGTACTCGACGCGGTACGCGCCCTCGCCCGCATCCATCACGCGGCCGACGACGATGTAGTTCTGCTTGAGGGTGCGCCAGGTCTGGAACTGCACCTCCGTGCCGCGGGTCGGCTTTTCGACGATCTGCGCAACTGGCAACGTGCGGAATTGCCCGGAGCGATCCAGGTCGGCACCGACGACGGCCGACACATCCGTCTGCGGCGCGGTGCCCGAGCCTTGGTAGGGCATGGGGACAACGGTGATCGGCGTCGCCGAGGCGCTACCGCCCACGATGTCGATGGTGAGCCCTTGCTGTTGCGCGAGTGCGCTCAGCGGCAACAACAGGGCGGTCAGGGCAGCTAGCCAACGCAGCGGTTTTTTCATGGACGGCTCGGATCGGGCAGGAAAAGTGTGCAAGGGATACCAATCAGCGAGTGAACATACTCGCAATCATGAACGAGACAACGTGAAAATGGGGCGAGCGGTCGAGCGGCCGGGCAACTCGGCCAGGCCCGGAGCCGGTCGGGCGCTGCCCTGCCGCAATCGAAGCCGGCATGGGGAGAGAGCGCATCGCCCGATTGTCATCGGACGCCTCGCCCGCCCCGCTGCAGCGCTCGCACGCTGCCGCAGCGCAATCCATCACCGCACTACTGATCCTGCGCAGTGAACACGAAGGTCAGATTGCGCTGGAACACCGACTCGAAGCCGCGATACGGCAATGGCTGTGCGCTCAACACCGCAGCCTCGATCGAACGCTGGCCGGCCTCGTCGTACGGGCAACCCGGCGCGACCTTGGCCTCCATCACGCTGCCACCGGGCAGCTGACGGATGTTGATGGTGCACTTCTGCCCCGGCGGCACCGATGGCGGGCGCACCCACTGCGCCAGCACCTTTTGCTGGATCGCGGCGGCGTACTTGGCCGACAGGTCGGTACTGGTGCCGCCCTGGCCTGCCGTGGGCTGCGCGCTGGTCGCCGCAGCGGCAGAGGCCTGCTGGGCGCGCGCGGCGGCGACCTGGCGCAGCTTCTGTTCGGCCAGCGCGGCTTCCTTGGTGGCCTGTTCGCGCTGCCGGCGGATGTCGGCGATCTTCTTCTGGCGCTCGGCGTCTGCAGCCTGCTCGGCAGCGGCCTGCTTCTTCTTGGCGTCGGCTTCTTCCTGCTGCTTGGCCAGGCGCAGCTTCTGCTCGGCCTCTTCCTGGCGCTTGCGCTCGGTCAGGTCGATCTGCTCCTGGCGACGCTTGGCTTCCTGTTCCGCCTTGGCCTTTTCAGCGGAAATGGCCAATGCATCGACCTTGTCCTGGTCGACCTTGTCCGGCTGGGCCACGCGCTCCTGCGCCTGCGCCTGCTGCGGGGTGGGCGCATCCTGCGGGTGCGGCTCGGGAATCGGCTGCGGTGGCGGCACGCTGTCTTCCGGGGCGGGCTCGGGCAACGGTGCCGGCGGCGGCGGCGCTTCCACCGGGGTGGCCTTCAGCGCCTGGCGGGCGACACGCGCCTCGGCGGCGGAGACGTCCAGCGAGGCTTCCATGCTCGGGTCGCCCGCGGCCGGTTCGACCGAGCGTTCGGGCGACCACAGCCAGCCGGCAATGAACACCAGCGCGACCAGAATATGCACGACCAAGGCCAGCATGACCGGTCGCAGCCAGCCCTCCTCGCGCGCGCCCTGGGTGGGGAGTGCGTCAGCGTGCATCGCTGCCTGCGGTGCCGCCGGAGTCGGAGATCAGGCCGACCTTCTCGACCTTGGCCTGCTTGAGCACGTCGATGGCATCCATGATCTTTTGATACGGCGCGGCGCGATCGCCGGCCACGACCACGCGCGCATCCTTGTCCTGCGCCACGATGGCAGCCAGTTGCGCCTGCAGCGCATTGACGTCCATTGCCTGCGGCTTGCCCTTGGGCAATTGCAGGGCCAGCTGACCATCGGCGGCGACCACCACCACCACCGGGTCCTGCTTGCTCTCCAGCGCTTTGGCGCGCGAGCTGGGCAGGCTGACGTCGGTGCTCAGGGTCAACAGCGGCGCGGTCACCATGAAGATGATCAGCAGCACCAGCATCACGTCGATGTACGGCACGACGTTGATGTCGGATTTGAGCTTGCGCTTCTTGCGGCGGGAAATACCGGAGATCATCGCGAAACGTTCCTAATTAATCCTCGGCGCCGGGCGGCAGCGGAGTCGCGCGGCGCCCGGGTGAGGGACAGCCGCGCATGACGCTGTGCATCGACGCGACTGGCTCGCCCGGCCACGTCCCGCATCAAATCGTGCGGGTGCATGCCGGGAGCGCGCATCACTCGTCCGCGCCAGCCTGGCGCTGCAGGATGGAGCTGAACTCGTCGGCGAAGGTTTCGTAACGCACCGACAGCCGTTCCACGCGGGTGGTGAAGCGGTTGTAGGCCCACACCGCCGGAATCGCCACGAACAGGCCGATGGCGGTGGCGAACAGCGCTTCGGAAATACCGGGTGCGACCGCAGCGATACCGGCCTGCTCGCCGCTGCTGACCATGTCGTGCATGGTCACCATGATGCCGAACACGGTGCCGACCAGGCCGACGTATGGCGCGGTGGAACCGATGTTGGCCAGCAATTCGAGATTGCGCTCCAGCTGATCGACCTCACGGGTGAAGGCGGTGCGCATGGCGCGCTGTGCACCTTCGAGCTGCACCCGCGCATCCAGGCGACGGCGATCGCGCAGCCGCGAGAACTCGCGGAACCCGCTTTCGAACATCGATTCCAACCCACCGACGGTGCGGTTGCGGTCGGTCGCCGAGGCGTACAGCTTGGCCAGATCCGCGCCGGACCAGAAGCGGTTTTCGAACTCGTCGGCCTCGCGGTTGGCCTGCTTGAACGCACGCGCCTTGCGGAAAATGATCACCCAGCTGATGAACGAGCCGATCAGCAGCAACAGCACGATGATCTTGACCGGGATGCTGGCCCGCAGGATCAGGTCCACATAGTTGATGCTGCTGTTGTGCGCCGCCGTGGCAGTTTGCGCCGCGGCCGCGGTGACTTCCTGCGGTAGTGCTTCCACTACCGTGTCCTGCAGGGCCAGGAGCAATGCAATCGACATCCGTTCGTTCCTCAGTAATCGGAATCTGGGGTTTCTAGAGCTTTCAACACGTCGTACAGCGCATCGTCCATGCCGCGCGGGCGAAAGTCGCTGGTGCCGAGTGCGGCGATGCGCACCTCGGCAGTCAACAGCACTTCGCCCTCGCGACGGACAGACTGCGCAAACAGCAGGCTGGCCCGCCTGCATTTCAGCAGGACCGCCGACACTGACAGCGCGTCGTCGAGCCGGGCCGGCTTGAGGAAATCCAGTTGCATCGAGCGGACCGCAAACACCAGACCGTGGTCCTGGCGCATCAGATCCTGCCCGTAGCCGGCCGCGCGCATCCACTCTGTGCGCGCACGTTCCATGAAGGCAACGTAGCGCGCGTGGTAGACCACCCCGCCGGCGTCGGTATCTTCCCAGTACACGCGTGTCGGCCAACTGAATACAGGCGGGGATTGGGGATTCGGGAATCGTGATTCGGTGGTCATGGGCACGGAATGTCGGTCG
The DNA here is from genome assembly GCF_024806475.1 of Xanthomonas sp. 4461. NCBI lineage: Bacteria > Pseudomonadati > Pseudomonadota > Gammaproteobacteria > Lysobacterales > Lysobacteraceae > Xanthomonas > Xanthomonas sp. 4461. Next base: position 988,999 of record NZ_JANTYV010000001.1, read on the forward strand.
GGACGGCCCGGGTGGGCGACCAATGGAGCACCATCAGAACAGGTCTCCCGGCTCGCCGATGCCCGGGGCACGATCGCGTGGCGGCTTCAGGCCCAGGTGCAGGTAGGCCTTGGTGGTGACCATGCGGCCGCGCGCGGTGCGGATCAGAAAACCCTGCTGGATCAGATAGGGCTCGATCACGTCTTCCAGCGTGCCGCGCTCTTCCGACAGCGAAGCGGCCAGGGATTCCACGCCCACCGGGCCGCCGTCGAAATGTTCGACGATGGTGCGCAGCATGCGGCGGTCGAGCTCGTCAAAGCCCTCCGGATCCACTTTCAGCATCTGCATGGCGGCCTGCGCCACCGGCAGATCAATGTGCCCCGCCGCCTTGACCTGCGCAAAGTCGCGCACGCGGCGCAGCAGCCGGTTGGCGATACGCGGGGTGCCACGCGCGCGACGCGCGATCTCGGCCGCACCTTCGGGCGTGCAGTCGATCCCCAGGATCGCGGCCGAGCGGATCACGATGCGGGTGAGCTCTGCGGGCGAATAGAACTCCAGCCGCTGCACGATGCCGAAGCGGTCGCGCAGCGGCGCGGTCAGCAGGCCGGCACGGGTGGTGGCGCCGATCAGCGTGAACGGCGGCAAATCGATCTTGATCGAGCGTGCGGCCGGGCCGTCGCCGATCATGATGTCGATCTGGAAGTCTTCCATCGCCGGGTACAGCACTTCTTCCACCACCGGCGAGAGGCGATGGATCTCATCGATGAACAGCACATCGTGCGGTTGCAGGTTGGTCAGCAGCGCGGCCAGATCGCCGGCCTTTTCGATCACCGGTCCGGAGGTGGAGCGCAGATTGACGCCCAACTCGTTGGCGATGACGTGGCTGAGCGTGGTCTTGCCCAGGCCGGGCGGGCCGAAGATCAGCACGTGATCCATCGCTTCGCCGCGCGCCTTGGCGGCCTGGATGTAGATCTCCATCTGCTCGCGCACCGGCTGCTGGCCGAGATAATCAGCCAGGCGCTTGGGGCGGATGCTCGCATCGGCGGCATCGTCTTCGCGGGTGGCGCTGCTGGCGATGATGCGCTGTTCGGTCATCCCGCCATCTTCGCATGCCGCGCGCGGATGGCCCAGGGTCTAGAAATCAAGCTCGGCCTGCCGCAGCACGCTGAAGAACGCATCGAAGCTCGGCGCGCGCCAGGTGGGCACCAGTTGCTCCCAAAGCTCGAAATAGACCACCTCCGGCTCGCATTGCGGGCCGTGTGCGCGGTAGTCCAGGCACAACAGGCTATCCACGTTGTGGCACGACAGCACCAGGACCTGATCCAGACCGGCATGCAGGCACGCCGCAGCACGGAAGTCGTCCGGGTCTTCGAACGCAGCAGCCAGATCCAGCACGCTGCCGATGCTCGCCAACGGCGTCAGGTAGCGATCCACCAGCACGCACTCCCAATCCACGTAATGCTCGGACGGAAAACGGGTACGCGGCACCCAGCACCAGCCGGTATCTCCGCCGTCCTGGACACTGTAGAGACGCTTGAACAATGCCGGCAGGCGCACGCCCAGGCGTGCTTCGGCGGCAGCGAAGGCATCGGCGTCCGCCGCGGCTCTGCCGTCGTTCCGGTTCCCGGCGCCGCTCCAGAACGTGGTCAACGCGGGCGGCTGCGGCTGCCACTGCACCACCTCTGCGTCGTGCCTGGCCTGCAACGCGGGCGACCAGTAGTGGACATCGACCAACTGCGCCAGCAGCTCGTCCACGTTGGCGTACACCGCCAGCCGGCGATTGTCGCCTGCATCGACGTAGACCAGGGTGGGCTCGGCATCCGATGCCGAATAGTCCAGGCACAGCGCCCGGCTTGGCGAACGGTCATCGGCGGCGATGACGATCAGATGGCGATCATCGCCGCCGGCAGCAAGACCGGCAAACGCGTCGTCGCGGTACTCCTCGCGGGCACGGACCTCGGCGAAAGAAAACAGCTCCGCGCTGCCCAGCAGGCGCGCACGCGGGATCAGCCATTCGGCCTTGAGCCAGTTGTCCGGCTCCGCAAGCGACTGACCACGCGCCATCTGCACCGCGCCGCCGTCGTAGCGTGCGTACAACTCGCACAGCCAGGCTGGCAGGCGGACACCGAGCCGCGCTTGCGCCGCAGCGATCGCTGCATCGGTGGCCGGCACGCGCCCGAGGTTGAGCGCTTCATCCCAGAAGGTATCCAGGCTCGGCGAGCGCCCGTAGACCATCCACTTGAGCGCGGCCACGCTCAGATCTCCACTTGCGCGCCCAACTCGACCAGGCGGTTACCGGGGATGCGGAAGAAGCCGGTCGCCGGAGCGGCATTGCGATGCATCAGCGCAAACAGCTTGTCGCGCCAGATCGGCATGCCGCGGTTGGCGCTTGCCACGATGGTCTCGCGGCTGGCGAAGAAGGTGGTGTCCATCGGGTCGAAATGGATGCCGCCCTGGTCGCAGGAACGCATCAGCGCCAGCGGCACGTCGGGCGTTTCCATGAAGCCGAAGCGCACGTAGACGCGGTAGAACTCGTCGCCGATCGACTCGATCTGCAGGCGCTTGTCCACCGGCGCGTAGGGGATCGGCAAGGTATCGACGTTGAGGAAGATGTTGCGTTCGTGCAGCACCTTGTTGTGCTTGAGGTTGTGCATCAACGCATGCGGCACCACCATCGGGTCGGCGGTCAGGAACACCGCCATGCCCGGCACGCGCGCCGGCGGTGCCAGCATCAGACCCGGCAGGAAGCTGTCGATGCGGATGCCGTCCTTGCGGATTTCCTCGCGCAGCAGCGCGCGGCCGCGGCGCCAGGTACGCATCAGGGTAAACACCACGATGCCCAGCGCCAGCGGGAACCACGCGCCCTGCAGCAACTTGGCGCCGTTGGCGATCACGAACGCCAGCTCGATGATGAAGAACACCACGCACAACGGCAGCACCCAGTTGCGCCAGCGCGGCCACAGCGAGCGCGCCACCAGCGCCAGCAACAAGGTGTCGATCAGCATGGTCATCGACACCGAGATGCCGTAGGCCACGGCCAGATTGGTGGAGCTGCGGAAGATCAGCACCAGCGCGATCACCATCACCATCAACAGCCAGTTGATGCCGGGCACGTAGATCTGGCCGATGGTGGTGCGCGAGGTGTGCTTGATCAGCATGCGCGGGATGTAGCCCAGCTGCATGGCCTGGCGGGCCACCGAATAGGCGCCGGTAATGACTGCCTGCGACGCGATCACCGCCGCCAGCGTGGCCAGGATGATCATCGGATACAGCGCCCAGCCCGGCACCGCCTCGAAGAACGGGTTCTTCAGCGCGGAGGGGTGGTTGAGCACCAGCGCGCCCTGCCCCAGGTAGTTGAGCAGCAGCATCGGCAGCACGAAGAAATACCAGCCATGGCGGATCGGCTTGGCGCCGAAATGGCCCATGTCCGCGTACAGCGCCTCGCCGCCGGTCACCGCCAGCACTACCGCGCCGAGGATGAACACCCCGTGCCAGCCGTGCTCGATGAAGAAGCGGATCGCCCACCATGGATTGAAGGCCTTCATCACCTCCGGCGCATCAACGATGTTCCAGGCACCGATCGCTCCCAGCGACAGGAACCACAGACAGGTGATCGGGCCAAACACCTTGCCGACCTTTTCGGTGCCGAAGCGCTGCACCATGAACACGATCAGCAATACCACCACGGTGATCGGCACGATGAAGGGGTGCAGGCTGGGCGCGGCGATTTCCAGGCCTTCCACCGCGCCCATCACCGAGATGGCCGGCGTGATCACGCCGTCGCCGAAGAACAGCGAAGCGCCGAAGATGCCGAGGATGCCCACCACATACGCCGAGCGCGAGCCCTGCTTGAGGGTGCGCTGGGTCAGCGCCATCAACGCCATGATGCCGCCTTCGCCCTCGTTGTCGGCCCGCATGATGATGGTGACGTACTTGAGCGTGACGGTGATCATCAGCGCCCAGAACGCCAGCGACAGCACGCCCAGCACGGTGTCGTGATCGCTGGTCAACCCGTAGTGCGGCGAGAACGCCTCCTTGAGGGTGTACAGCGGACTGGTGCCGATATCGCCGAAGACGACGCCGATGGCGCCGACGACCAAGGCCATATGGCTGTTGGCAGGCGCGTGGCCGTGGCCAGCTGCGGGAGTGGAGGTCTGTGACATGAGGGGGCAGGGTATCGCCGAAGGACGTGAAGAATGAGAAAGGCCGAGCCCGCTTAACGCAGCGCGGCCTGGAGTGCCTTGCGAATGACCGTAGCGACTTCGTCGCCTTCTGCCCCGGCCTCGCGTGCCATGCGCGCGGCCTCGGCCGGCTTGTAACCCAGTTGCTGCAAGGCGACGGTGGCTTCGGATACCGCATCCGGACCCAACTGGCCGGTGATCGGCGCGCCACTGCTGAAGTCGGCCGCCCGGTCGCGCAGCTCCACCACCATGCGCTCGGCGGTCTTCTTGCCGATACCCGGAATGCGCGTGAGCGCGGTGATGTCGCCACTGGTGATCAGGCGGGCGAATTCATCCACACTGACCCCGGACAGCACCGCCAGCGCGATCTTGGCGCCGATGCCGGTGACCTTTTGCACGTCGCGGAACAGCCGCCGCTCGCCCTCGCGCAGGAAGCCGTACAGCGCAACGCTGTCTTCCTTCTGCGCGTAATGGGTGAACAGGATGACGTCGCGGCCGACATCGGGCAGGTCGTAGAAGGTGCTCATCGGCGCCTCCAGCTCGTACCCCACCCCGCCCACGTCGATCACCAGCCACGGCGGCTGCTTGTAGGCCAGGATCCCGCGCAGACGGCCGATCATTGGGCACCGCCGGGGCGGTGCCGGGAATGGGGAATCGGGAATGGGGAATCGCAAGAGCGCTCGCTGCCCTGGACTCTGCTATTCCCGATTCCCGATTCCCGATTCCCGATACTCATTTCTTGCGGCTCCAGGCCTGTTGGGTATTGACGCCCAGGCGCTGCGCGGTGGCGCGCACGTGGGCGTGGGTGATGGCGACCGCCAGTGCATCGGCGGCGTCGGCCTGCAGCTTGCCTTTCAGGTTGAGCATGATGCCGACCATGTGCTGCACCTGCACCTTGTCCGCCCCACCCTTGCCGACCAGCGCGAGCTTGATTTCGGTGGCAGCGTACTCGTGCACCGGCAGATCGCGCATGACGACCGCGCAAATCGCCGCGCCGCGCGCGTGGCCGAGCTTGAGCGCCGAATCGGCGCTCTTGCCCATGAAGACCTTTTCGATCGCCACTTCGTCCGGCTGGTAGGTCTCGATCAACTCGCCCAGCCCGTGCAGCAGGCGCTTGAGTCGCTGGGCAAAATCGCCCTCGCCCAGCAGCAGCAGCGGTGCGTGATGCACATGCCGGCTGCGACCGCCCTCGTCGACGTCGATGATGCCGACCCCGGTGCGCTGGGAGCCGGGATCGATGCCCAGGATGCGGGTCATTGAAAGGCCGGGAATGGGGAGTCGGGAATCGGGAATGGGTAGAGCTGCCTACTGGCGTGCCCGGCGCTGCCGAGCAATGCAGGGTGCAGCTTTTTCGATTCCCGATTCTCCATTCCCGATTCCCGGCGCTTCAAGCGCCGAGACTCGACTGATCGACGTTCGAATACACGTCCTGGACATCGTCCAGGTCTTCGAGCATGTCGAGCAGCTTGCGGACCTGCACGGCGGTGTCGCCGTCGACGGCGATGTCGTTTTCGGCACGGAAGGTGATTTCGGCGTGGGCCGGTTCCAGGCCGGCGGCGGTCAGGGCGTCCTTGACCTGGGCGAAGGCATCCGGGGCGGTCAGCACGTCGATGGCGCCGTCTTCCGGGTACACCACCACGTCGTCGGCGCCGGCTTCGATGGCCGCGTCGGTGAGGGTGTCTTCATCGCTACCGGCGGCAAAGCTGAGCACGCCCAGGCGCTTGAACATGAAAGCCACCGAGCCCTCGGTGCCCATGTTGCCGCCGCATTTGCTGAAGGCATGGCGCACGTCGGCCACGGTACGCACGCGGTTGTCGGTCAGGCAGTCCACGATCACCGCCACGCCGCCGGGCGCGTAGCCCTCGTAGCGGATTTCTTCGTATTCCACGCCTTCCAGCTCGCCGGTGGACTTCTTGATGGCGCGTTCGATCACGTCCTTGGACATGTTCGCCGACAGGCCCTTGTCCATGGCCGTGCGCAGGCGCGGATTGTTGGACGGATCGCCGCCGCCGGCGCGCGCGGCAACGCTGATCTCGCGGATGATCTTGGTGAACATCTTGCCGCGTTTGGCGTCGGAGGCGTTCTTGCGGCCTTCGATCGAGGGGCCTCTACCCATGAGTGGTTCCGGACTGGCTTGGATGACAGGGCGCGGATTTTACCTGATTGCTTGCACTCACCGGGGCCGCACCATCCGCCAGCGGATGTTCAAACCGCAAATCGGCCGTTGCGCAGGAACACCAGCGCCTGCCGGGCGGCCTCGGGCGAGCGCAACAGCCCGCTGTGGCTGGCTTGCACCACGCAGTGGTCGCGCAGCCCGGGCAGGCGGGTTTCGGCCAGCGCCACCGTGCCGTCCGAGTCGCCGTCCGAGTCGCCGTCCAGCGGCGCCAGCCAGCGACCGACGCCGCGCGGCACGCACCCGGCCACCTGGCCGATCTCCGCCTGCCCGTCCCAGCGCGCAAACCCTTGCTGCAGCAGGGTGGCACTGCGGCCCATCGCCCAGACGCCGCCGCGCCGCGCCAGTCCGCGCGCGGCGGCACTGCCGCACAGGGGCGAGCCCAGGCAGACCACGCGGCGCACCGGCAGGTCGGGGGTCTCGCACAAGGCCTGCAAGGCCATCAGCCCACCCAGGCTGTGGCAGACCAGCAGTTGCGCGCGGCTGGCGCGCAGGCGTTCGACCAGGCGCGGCACCGCCTGCGCCGGCCCGCCGAGCACGCTGGCATAGCCGAACAACGCGGGCGCCAGCCCGGCGGCGCGCATCCGGCGCGCGAGCGGCAACAGCCAGTGCGCGGTATTCCAGATGCCATGCACCAGCAGCACGTCGGCCGTGGCGGCGACCGCGCGCTTGCGCAGACGGCGCCGGGGCATGACCGGGATGGCGGACGATGGGCTGGACAAAGGCGTGGTTACCAGGAGGAGAGGCGGAGGTCAGGCGCGTGTCTTATGCGCGCACGGCATGCCGGAGAGTGGCTGGTGCCGATAGCGCGCATGCGCTGTGCCGATCTTGCGGCAAGCGCCGCGCACCACGGGCACACCGCCGCATCACGTCGTGCGGGCGCCGGGCTTAGTCGGCCGCAGCAATCGGCTTGCGGCGCAGGATGAACTCCCGATCGACGATCTTGCCGACCGGGAAGTCGTATTCGCCGACCTTTTCGAAGCCGTAGCGGGCATAGAAGCGCTGCGCGCCGAAATTCTCCGACCACACACCGATCCACAGCGTGCGTGGGCCGTTGCGTTCGAGCCATTCCAATGTGGTTTCGAACAGCCGGCTGCCCCAGCCGCTGCTTTGGTAGTCCTTCAACAGGTACAGGCGCTTGAGTTCCCCGTCGCCGGGGCGGACCTCAGCGTGCGGAAGGCCGCACGGGCCGGCAGCGGCGTGGCCGACCAGCAGGTTGTCCAGCTCCAGCAGCCAGATCGCGTACTCCGGATGCGCCAGCACGATGCGCGCGCGCTCCACCGCATAGGTCTCTTCCAGAAAGCCACGCAGGTCTTCTTCCGGATACAGATGCCCGAAGGTTTCGGTAAAGGTCTGCGCGGCCAGAAGCGACAGCGCTTCGGCATCGTCCGGCGTGGCGCGGCGGATGCGGGTCATGCGGGACTCTCGTGCCGGGTGGACGTGGCAGCTTCTCGCATGCGACGGCGGTTCTGCAAGATCGGGATTGGGGATTGGGGATTGGGGATTGGGGATTGGGGGAATCGGGAATCGGGAAAGCATCCGCGCTGCGTGGATTCTCCTGTGGGCAGGAGTCGGCATGGGCGCTGACGGGTTCGACCACGCACGCACGACCGGTTCCGCATGGCACCGCGCAGGAAAGATGAACACTGCGAGGTCTGGCTAGCTGCTGGCGGAGCTGGGCGCGCTTGGGACGGACCTACGGGACGCACCGCCGCCGGTGATCGGCGGCGGTTGGACGGCGGTAACCCGTGCCCTGGCACTGACGGTTCCACCAAAACACGCAGCGCTGGCCGTCTTGTACAAGCGCTGGCCGTCTTGTACAGATGACCACGCACACCGCATGGCCATCTGCCGGCGCAGGTCAGACCTGCTTGGGGCGCACCTGCACGTGTACTTCGGCCAGTTGATCGGCGGCGATCGGCGACGGGGCGTCGGTCATCAAATCCTGCGCGCCGGTGGTCTTGGGGAACGGGATCACGTCGCGGATCGAGTCGGTGCCGGCCATCAGCGCGGCGATCCGGTCGATGCCGAAGGCGATGCCGCCATGCGGCGGTGCGCCGTAGTTCAACGCATCCAGCAGGAAGCCGAACTTGGCGCGCGCTTCTTCTGCGCCGATGCCCAGCAACTCGAACACCGCGCTCTGCATGTCCGGGCGGTGGATACGGATCGAACCGCCGCCGATTTCATTGCCGTTGAGCACCATGTCGTAACCGCGCGATACCGCGGTGCGGGCGTTGGCGCGCAGGTCGGCGATGTCGTCCACCGCCGGCGCGGTAAAGGGATGATGCAGGGCCACGTAGCGCTGCGCCTCCTCGTCCCATTCGAACATCGGGAAGTCGGTGACCCACAGCGGCGCCCAGCCATCAGCGATCAGCTTGAAGTCCTTGCCGGCCTTCAGGCGCAGCGCGCCCATGAAATCGGACACCTTGTTGTAGCCGCCGGCACCGAAGAACACGATGTCGCCGTTGCCTGCACCCACGTGCTTGAGCAGCGCGGCAAAGGCTTCTTCGCTGAAGAACTTGGCGATCGGCGAGCTGACTTCGCCGGTCTCCGACAACTTGATGTAGGCCAGGCCCTTGGCGCCGTACTTGGCGGCGTGCGCTGCGTACTCGTCGATCTGCTTGCGGCTCAGCGTTGCGCCACCGGGGATGCGCAACGCGGCCACGCGGCCATCGGCATCGTCGGCGGCGGCGGTGAACACCGGGAATTCGCTGGTCTTGACCAGTTCGGCCACGTCGACCAGTTCCAGCGCGATACGCAGGTCCGGCTTGTCCGACCCATAGCGACGCATCGCCTCGGCCCAGGTCATGCGCGGGAACTGCGCGGCCAGCTGGACATCGACCACTTCCTTGAAGATGGCGCGGATCATGTCTTCGACAAAATCCTGCACGTCGCGCTCGCGCACGAAGGCAAATTCCATGTCGAGCTGGGTGAATTCCAGCTGGCGATCGGCGCGCAGCGCTTCGTCGCGGAAGCAGCGCGCGATCTGGTAGTAGCGGTCGAAGCCGGCCACCATCAGGATCTGCTTGAACAGCTGCGGGCTCTGCGGCAAGGCGTAGAACTCGCCCGGATGCATGCGCGCCGGCACCAGGAAGTCGCGCGCGCCTTCCGGGGTGGCCTTGGTCAGGATCGGGGTTTCGATGTCCTGGAAATCGCGTGCGTCCAGATGCCGGCGCAACGCCTGCACCAGCTTGATGCGGGTGCGCTGCATGCGCTGCATTTCCGGACGGCGCAAATCGAGATAGCGATACTTCAGGCGGGTTTCTTCGCCCGGGTTCTCGTGCGCATGGAACGGCAGCGGCGCGGCCTTGTTGAGGATGCTGATGCGGGTGGCGATCACTTCGACCTTGCCGCTGCGCAGTTTGTCGTTGACCGCATGCCGCGCACGCACCACGCCTTCGACCTGCAGCACGTCTTCGTAGCCCAGGCTGGCGGCCACCGGGAACACCTCGGCGTTCTCCGGCTCCACCGTCACCTGCACGATGCCCTCGTGGTCGCGCAGGTCGATGAAGCACACGCCGCCCAGGTTGCGGGCCACGTCGGTCCAGCCGGCGAGAGTGACGGTTTGGCCGATCAAGGTCTCGTCGACCAGGCCGCAGAAGTGGGTACGCATCGAAAGCTCCGCTGAAAACCCGACGCAGGCAGCGCCGGAAAGCCGGATATTCTGGGGCCGGCGGCCGGCAGGAGCAAATGCGGCGACGGTCACCGGCGCTTAAGTCAGCGCCCGGCTGAATAGGCGCCATGCCCCTCCCGTCACCAAGGACGTCACGATGCTGCGCACCGCCCTGCTGATCTCCGGCTTCAGTCTTGCCGCCCTCGCGGGCGCCCTGGCCAGCCACCCCGCCGCCGCGCAGGACCGCGGTTTCAACGGCCCCAGCATCACCTGCTCCAGCAACGACAACCGCCGCCGCGAGTGCGACACCCCGTTCCGTGGGCGCGCGGCCCTGGTGGAAAACATCTCCGGCACGCGTTGCATCGAAGGTCGCAACTGGGGCAGCGACCGCGGCCGGGTCTGGGTGGACAACGGCTGCCGTGGCCGCTTTGTCGAGGCGCGCGGCGGCTGGGGCGGTGGTGGCTGGAATGGCGGCGACGACCGCCCCGGCAATGCAGCCGCCGGCACCGTGCGTTGCGAAAGCCGCGACCAGCGCCAGGCCATCTGCAACACCGGCTGGCGGCGCGCGACGATCGTGCGCCAGCTCTCCGGCACGCCCTGCGTGGAGGGCCGCAACTGGCACCAGGAAAATGGCCGGATCTGGGTGGACGACGGCTGCCGCGCCGACTTTGCGCAGGCCCGTGGTGGTGGCTGGGATCGCGATAACGGCTACGGCGGCCGCGACGATCGCCCGCGTGGCGACTATTCGGTGACCTGCAGCAGCGACGACCGCCGCCTGCGCACCTGCGATTGGGACGTACGCGCAGGCCGCCCGGTATTGACCCGCCAGTTGTCGGACACCCGTTGCGAGGAAGGCCGCACCTGGGGATTCGACCCGCGCCGCTCGGCAGTCTGGGTCAACGACGGCTGCCGCGCACGGTTCGACGCGCGCTGAGCCGGTTCGACGCCTGGCCGCGCTGTCGCCGGGCCCCAGGCGCGCTGCCATGCACAGACACTCAGCACCGCGTTGCCGCACCACGGACATCTGCCCGGTCACGCGGCCGGGCAGCTGCACAAGGCCGCGACGAAACCGGCGCGCAGCTGCGCCAACGATCGCCAGCTCCTGATCATCTGGCGCAAACTGGCCTGCTGTCGATTCGCGGCGCCCGACGCTGGAAAGGCATCGCCTGAGTCTCCGCCAGATAGGTTGGGGCACATGCCGTGCTCACTCTCTGCCCAGCCCCAGCCATCGGGCCACGGGCCGGACCGGCGACTGCCGCACCCAGTCTTTCTCACACCGCGTGGCGCCGCATCCAGCGAACGGGCCGCTGGTGTCGCGGGGTGGAAACCCGGCCATCGCAGCGGGCGCCCGGCGCGCAGTGCTCAGCCACCCCACGGCGCGGGCGGCATTGCGACCGGCCGGGTGAGATCGAATGCCTCCCGAAACAGCCGCCCATCCGGACGACTGAGCTCGTACGCCACGCGCCGGCCTGGCTCGACCTCGATGGTCAAGGCGTTCTTCGACGAGGCCGTGCCACCCGATCGCTTGCACACTGCAATCGAGTCGGCATCCACCGGGAATTCCTGACGGCTGGCGCTGCTTGCACGCGTGCTGTCGCCACCGTAGCTGGACAGTGCATCTGCGTTGCCGTCGGCATGCCGATGGTCGTGCCTGAGCCGCACGAAGCCGGCGGACGGGGCAGCCGCCATGTGCGCGCCTGGTTGTCGCCCACATGGAAGGGCACCCGCAATCCGCGCACCGGCCCCTCGTTACCGCGCATGCATCATCAATGTCTTGCCGGCAAACAGACCAGGCGTTGCCGATGCGGGCGCATCGACCAGCACGCAACCGGCGAAGACCTGCCCGTAGGAGGCGGCGAGCGCGGCCGGAAAGCGATCGGCCGGAGTTCCCGCTTGGCGCGCAGGAACTCCGTCGCGGTGGCGCAGCCGCTAAACGCAGCGATCTTTAGCTACGGCCAGCGACGCAATTCCAGGCTGGCGACACGGCCAGGCCTGGCGGTGCTCACGCCTTGTCGGATGCCGGCTTGGCGGCGGCTGGTACGGCCGGCTTGCCGTCACTGGCGGCCGCGAGCTTGGCGTCGCCGCTGCTGCTGGTTTCGGTGAGGTTCTTTTTCCTTTCTCCGGCCGACTTGAAATCGGTTTCGTACCAACCGCTGCCCGACAACCGGAACGACGGTGCGGTGACCTGGCGCTTGATGGCGTTGGCGCTGCAGGCGGGGCAGCTCTCCGGCACCGGGTCGGACATTTTCAGCAGCCGATCGAACTGGTGATCGCAGGCGGTGCACTGGAAGGCATAGATAGGCATGGCACATCAAAAGGAAGGAACGCGAGGGCACAGATTCTAGAGCCAGTTCCACGCCGGCGCGCAGCATTGCGCGCCATCGGGTGAAACAGGCCACTGCAATCAAGCTGGTACAATTGCAAACGTGACCGACGCGCCTTTCTCCCCACGAGGGCCGCATACGTGTTGCGGTTGACTGCGCTGTTGCTCGGCGTGGCCTTGCTGCTGACCGGCAGCGGGCTGCTGGGCACCCTGCTCGCCGTACGCGGTGGCCAAGCCGGCTTCGATGCACGCGCATTGGGGTTGATCATGTCCGGCTACTTCGCCGGCTTCTTTCTGGGCACGTTCTTCGCACCGCCGCTGATCCGCCGGATCGGGCATATCCGCGCGTTCGCGTTTTACGCCGCACTGGCCGCGATCGCGGTGCTGCTACATCCGATCTGGCTCAACCCGTGGGGCTGGGGCCTGCTGCGGCTCGTCACCGGCGCTGCGCTGGTCGGCCTGTACACGGTGATCGAAAGCTGGCTCAACGCCGAGCCGAACGCGCGCCGCCGCAGCCGGGTGTTTTCGGTCTACATGGCGATCAACCTGTCGGCATTGGCCCTGGGCCAGGTGTTGCTCAGCGCCGGCGATGCCACCGCGCCGGCGATGTTCACGCTCACCGCGATCCTGATCTGCGCGGCGGTGATGCCGGTGGTGACCACGCGGCTGATTCCGCCGGAGGTACCGCACGTGTCGCGGCTGCGGCTGGTGACGCTGTATGCGCTGGCGCCGGTGGCGACGATTGGCGCCGGCCTTTCCGGCCTGGCGATGGGCGCGTTCTGGGGCCTGCTGCCGGTGTACGCCAACCGCATCGGGCTGAATGCCGACGGCGTGGCGATGTTCATGCTCACCGCCATCGTGGGCGGTGCGGTACTGCAGTGGCCGATCGGGCGCATCAGCGATGGCCACGACCGTCGCATCGGCCTGGTCGCGGTCAGTGTGCTGGCCGCCGGCATCGCCATCGCCGCCGCGCTGCCGATGGTGCAGGCGCAGACGCAGGTGCTGTTCCTGCTGTTCTTCGTGTATGGCGGACTGGCGTTTTCGCTGTATCCGTTCGCAGTGGCGCACATGCTCGATTACCTGCCGCGCGAGGAGTTGCTGTCCGGCTGCAGCAGCCTGCTGCTGGTACACGGCGTAGGCGCGGCAATCGGCCCGGCGCTGGCGGGCGGAGCCATGCAGAAGTTCGGCCCGGCTGCGTTGCCGGTCTATTTCGCGGTGATGTTGCTGGCGCTGGCCGGCTTCACGCTGGCGCGCCTGCTGCGCTTCGAGCGCCTGCGCACCCACCCCATTGCATTCCGTCCGATGCTGCGCACCACCCCCTCGGCGCTGGAACTGATGCCGGAAACCGATTCACCCTCCCCTCCCCAAAAGGAAGCACATTGATCGATCAAACACGACTCTCGAACACCTCATCCCTGACCCACCCCCGCCCGGATCCGGCCGTGATCCTGGCCACCGACCTGGACGGCACCTTCCTGGCCGGCTCCGCCGAACACCGTCACCAGTTGTATCGCCTGGTCGACCAGCATCCCGAGATCCGCCTGATCTTCATCACCGGGCGCGGACTCGAAGCGGTGATGCCCCTGCTCACCGACCCCACCATTCCCCGACCCGACTATGTGGTATGCGACGTCGGCGCCACCGTGGTGGACGGGCACACGCTGCAACCGCTGCAGCCCCTGCAATCGATGATCGACGCGCATTGGCCCGGCGAGCAGGTGGTGGCGCAGGCGATGCGCGCATTCCCGCAGCTGCAGCGCCAGGACGTGCCGCAGGAACGCCGCTGTTCGTATTTCTGCGACCCGGCCACGCTGGCGCCGCTGCGCGCGCAGATCGAGCAGGCCGCACGCGCGCTGGGCTGCGATGTGCTGTATTCGGCCGACCGCTATCTGGACATCCTGCCGCCGGACACCGACAAGGGCCGCACCCTGGGCGCACTGGCGCGCCAGCTGGACCTGCCGCGCCAGCGCATCCTGGTGGCCGGCGACACCCTCAACGACCTGTCCATGTATCTGGCCGGTTTTCGCGGCGTCTGCGTGGGAGACTCGGAAGCGGCGTTGACGCAGGCAACCGCCCACCTGGACGCCACCTATCACGCCACTGCGCCCGGCTGTGGCGGCATCCTGGAGGCGATTGCGCACTTCGGCCTGCTTGCCGACGACGACCCGCATGTGCCGGCAGCGCAGGTCCCGCGCAAGGGCGGCGCGGACCTGGTGATGGTCTACCACCGGCTGCCGTATGACGAAGTGGTCGAACACGGCGAGCTGGTACGCCGCGCGCCGCGCTCGCCCAACGGCATCATTCCCTCGCTGCTGAGCTTCTTCCAAGGCGGCCAACGCGGATCGTGGGTGGCCTGGAGCGTGGACGACCCCAAGCGCAGGCCCTTCCAGACCCATACCGAAGTGGATGCGCAGCGCTACCCCACCCTCACCGCCGCGCGCGTGCCGCTGAGCAAGAACGAGGTGGATATCTTCTACAAGCGCTTTTCCAAGGAAGCGTTCTGGCCGATGCTGCATGCGTTCTGGGAACGCGCGCGCTTCCGCGAGGACGACTGGCAGGTGTTTCTCGGCGTCAACCGCAAGTTTGCGCAAGCCACTTCGGCCGAGGCCGCGCAGGGCGCCACGGTGTGGATCCACGACTACAACCTGTGGATGGTGCCGGCGTACCTGCGGGAGTTGCGCCCGGATCTGAAGATCGCCTTCTTCCATCACACCTACTTCCCGTCGGCCGACGTGTTCAACGTGGTCCCGTGGCGACGCGAGATCATCGGCAGCCTGATGTGCTGCGACTACATCGGCTTCCATATTCCACGGCAGGTGGAGAACTTCGTCGACGTGGTGCGTGGGGTGATGCCGGTGGAGCGCCTGGCGCAGGAAAGCTGCGCGCCGCGCTTTCTGACCTACGGCTGTGCGGTGGGCCTGGACACCATGACGACCTGCCTGCGCGTGGCAGATCGCGATGTCGCGCTGGGCGCGCATCCGGTGGGCACCGACCTGCGCCGCATCCGCGCGGCGCTGGGCAAACCGGACGTGCGCAACGATATCTTCAAGCTGCGCCGCGAGATCGGTGCGCGCAAGCTGGTGTTGTCGGTGGAGCGGCTGGATTACACCAAGGGCACGCTGGCAAAGCTGGAAGCGTTCGAGCGCCTGCTCGACAGCCAGCCACAGCTGCTTGGCAAGGTTACCTTGCTGATGGTGTGCGTGCCGGCCGCACGCGAGATGACGGTTTATCGCACCTTGCAGACGCAGATCGAGCAGGCGGTGGGCCGCATCAACGGACGGTTCTCGCGGCTGGACTGGACCCCGGTGCGCTTCTTCGCCCAGGCGCTGCCATTCGAGCAGGTAGTGGCGCATTACGCCGCGGCGCAGCTGATGTGGATCACTCCGCTGCGCGATGGGCTGAACCTGGTGGCCAAGGAATTCGTCGCGGTGCAAGGCATCGAAGGCGGCAGCGGCGTGCTGGTGCTGAGCGAATTTGCCGGTGCTGCGGCAGAACTCAAAGGCGCGGTGCTGACCAACCCGCACGACCCAGCCGATCTGGCGGCCGGCCTGTTGCAGGGGCTCTCGATGCCCGACGACGAGGCGGCCGGGCGCCTGCGCCAGCTGTACGACAGCGTGGAGTACTACACCATCGATCACTGGGGGCGCGACTTCCTGGCGGCGGTGGCACGCAGCCGTGGCGCGCATGCGCGCCTGCCGGTGGCAGCAGCCAGCGCAGTGGCCGAGCCGGTCGACTAGCCACGCGCCGTTACGCGTTCGGCAATACGCGTAGTCACACGCAAACGCCTGGGCTCTCCGGGCGTTTGTGTACTTTAGGACAAGCGTGACGCTGGCCCATCGACGGCGCGGTCATGATCACGCAACGCAAGCGCGGCAGGCTGGGCGCTCTTCATCCTGCCCATGGATCGCAATGAATTCGTTGTCCTGCTCGCGCGCGCGGCGCCCGGCCACGCTGGTCCTGCTGCTGATTCCGATCGCCCTGCCCGCCTACGCGCAGCAGAGACCAGACGGCGCAGCGCCCTCGGCGCCGGTTGCCGACGGCAATGGCCAAGATGCACAGGTCTCCACGCTGGGTCAGGTGCAGGTGGTCGGCCAGGCGATGACGTACTCCAAGACGACCGTGAGCAAGGAAATGCTCGACCGCCAGTTCGTACTGGGCAGCGTCAACGACGCGCTCAACGAACTCCCGGGCGTCGTGGTCACCGAAGCCGATGCGTTCGGCTCGTCGGATTGGGGCACGCAGATCAGCATGCGTGGATTTGTCAGCAACCGCGATACCCAGCAGATCGGCACCACCGTCGACGGCGTGCCCAACGGTGGCTCGGCCTATGGCGGCGGCTCCAAGGCCAATCGTTTCATCGACATGCCGGATCTGGAAACGGTGGAAGTGAGCCAGGGCACCGCCGATATCGCCTCGCGCTCGAACGAAGCGTTGGGCGGCACCCTGAACTACCTCACCGGCGAGCCGCTGGAAGAGCAGCGCGTGCGCGTGATCGGCGGCATCGGCGACAACCAGGCGCGCAAGTACTACGCGCGCTACGACACCGGCCTGCTCGGCGGCAATACGCGCGCCTGGGTCAGCGGCTCGTCGGCGCGCAACGATGACTGGATCGACGGTAGCGGCCACACCAGCCGCGATCATCTGGCCGGCAAGTTCGTCAGTGCGTTGAACAAGTGGACGCTCAGCGGCTATGCGTCCTACGACGATGCCGACGAATCCGAATACACCAGCGTGACGCCGGAGCAGTTCGCGCGCGATCCGGAACACGATCTGCTGACCGGCACGCTCACCGGCATTCCGTATCTGGACCAGAACTATCGCTCAGGCTCGCGCGCGCTGCGCAAGAACACCTTCGGCTATCTGCGCGGCGCCTTCGATGGCGGCAATGGGTTCAAGACCACGCTGACCGGCTATGCGCACCGCATGCAGGGCCGTGGCGACTGGATTCCGCCGTATCTGGTGGATGTCAGAAACGATGGCGCCGGCGCAGCGGAATCCGAAGCGCGTGGCGGCAACACCGTGTATGCCGGCAGCGACCTGGGCAAGCTGTATTACCTCACGCCCGGCGGCGCGGCCGCGACGATGCTGGCCGGCTGCGCCGGCAGCGATGCGGTGCCGGCCGAATCCAATCCGGCCTGCTATCCGGCAGGCTCGGTACCGGTGCAGTCGTATCGCCATAGCCACTACGACAACCACCGCGCCGGCGCGATGGCCGATGTGGAATGGCGCGCCGATCTCGGCGCCATCGACAATACCGTGCGCGCCGGCGCCTGGCTGGAGCGCTATGACCGCAGCGTCACCCGCGACTGGCATCGCCTGCTCAACGTCGGCACCAACATCGGCTTCGATCATCAGCCGTACTGGGTGCAGTTCAAGGACGACTACCAGACCGACGAGCAGATGTATTACGTCGAGGATGTGATGCGCTACGGCGCATTCGCCTGGCGCGTGGGCGTCAAGCAGTTCTTCGTCGACCAGACCCGCGACCGCCGCATCGGCGACTCGCAGCATGTGGAATCGGATTCGCATTCAGACCCATTGCTGTCGGCCGGCCTGACCTGGACCACCCCGGTGCAAGGCCTGGAAGCCTTTGCCGGGTATTCGCAGAACTTCGCGGCGATTCCCTCCGGCGTCCTGGGCGAAACCGACCCGGTCGCACTCAGCCGCGTGCAACCGGAGACCGCCGATAACGTCGAACTGGGCCTGCGCATCAGCCGCTGGCCATTGACCGGCAGCGTGACCTTGTACGACATCCGCTTCGACAACCGCATCGTGTATGTGCCTGCCAACTTCGTCAGCGGCATCGACTATCTGGGCGAGACCGACGGCGTGTACGAAAACTTCGGCGGCGTGCATGCGCGCGGCGTGGAGGCGGCGCTGGGCTACGGCTGGGACAATGGCTGGCGCATCAATGGCGCCTACACCTACAACAAGGCCGATTACCTGGGCAGCGGCGATGCCGCGCGCGACACCGCCCTGGACATCACTCCCGGCGCGCAGGTGATCGGCCAGCCGCGCAACACTCTGGTGGTCTCGGCCGACTGGCGCGGGCACGCCTGGCGCTTCGGTGTGTCCGGTCGTTATCTGGGCAAGCGCTATCTGGATGCATCCAACCGCGCCGCGCTCGATGGCGTGACCACCTTCAACGCCAATCTGGGCGTGGAGCTGTCGCAACTGTCGTCGCAGCTCAAGGGCCTGCAGCTGGCGCTCAATGTCAGCAACCTCACCGACAAGCGGTATCTGGAAGGGGTGGACGGCAGCGATAGCGCGTTCATCGCCGCACCGCGCACGTTGGGGCTGACGCTGACGCTGGATCTGTAACGGCGACCTGCCATGCTATGCGACGCCCGCAGCGCACACCGGTGCGGGCATCCCTTTCGATGCGATGCGAGCACCCATGATCGACCTGCCCCGCCGCCGTTTGCTGCAAGCCGGCCTCACCAGCGGCGCGGCCGCACTCTCGCCCAGCATCGCACGTGCCGCAGCCATCGCACCGGACCGGCGCAGCGGTACGCTGGAGGATCTGCAGCATGTGGTGATCCTGATGCAGGAAAACCGCGCGTTCGATCATTACTTCGGTGCGCTGCCCGGCGTGCGCGGGTTTGGCGATCGCTTTCCGATTCCGGCCCCGCCGCTGCCGGGCGCGCCCTCGCGCACGGTGTGGCTGCAGCCCAGCGAAGACGGCACGCAGTGGCTCACCCCGTTTGCGCTGGATACCGCCGCGCAATTCGGCTTCATGCGCGTCAAGGGCACGCCGCATAGCTGGCCCGATGCACAGCAGGCCTGGGACCAGGGCCGGCTCGGGCACTGGGCGGCGGCCAAACACAATCATGCGCTGGGCTACTACGGACGCGCGGATATTCCCTTCCAGTACGCGCTCGCCGATGCGTTCACCCTCTGCGATGCGTACCACGCCTCGATCCAGACCGGCACCAATTCCAATCGCGTGTTCCTGTGGACCGGCGGCAACGATCCGCAGGCGCGTAACGGCGGGCCGGTGATCGGCAACTCGCACGACAACTTTCCGGAACTGGGCGGCTTTGCCGAGCCGTATCGCTGGACCACCTATGTCGAACAGCTGCAGCGCGCAGGCGTGTCCTGGCAGATCTATCAGGACATGGCCGACAACTTCACCGACAACCCGCTGGCCGGGTTCGAAGCGTTTCGGCAGGCCTACCGCAATGCGCCTGGCCACGATGCGCAGTTACGCGCGCGTGGCATCAGCACGCGGGGCGTTGAGCAACTGCGCGCGGACGTGATAGCCGGTCGGCTGCCATCGGTAAGTTTCGTCATCGCCGATGCGGCCGGCAGCGAACATCCGGATCCCTCCAGTCCGGCGCAGGGCGCGGCCTACACCGCACGCGTGCTGGATGCGCTGACCGCCGATCCAAAGGTATGGAGCCGCACTGCATTGCTGCTGATGTTCGACGAGAACGATGGCTTTTTCGACCACATGCCGCCGCCGGCACCGCCATCGCCGGACCCGCGCGCCGCAGGCGGGTTTGCCGGCGCCTCCAGCATCCCCACCGACGACGATTACCATTGCCACCCGGCACCGGGCGAGCAGAAAGCGGATCTGCCCGAACTGCGCGGCCGTCCCTACGGCCTTGGTCCGCGCGTGCCGCTGTATGTGGTTTCGCCGTGGAGCCGTGGCGGCTGGGTGGATTCGCAGGTGTACGACCACACCTCGGTGTTGCGCCTGCTGGAACGCCGGTTTGGCGTGCCCGCGCCGGAGATCACGCCATGGCGGCGTGCAGTGTGTGGCGACCTGACCAATGCGTTCGACTTCCGCAACGCCGATGCACGCCCATTCGTCGCCGCGTTGCCCGATGTGGGCGATGCGGCAATGCGTGCAGCAGCCTTGCGGGAGCACACGCTGCCGCCGCTGCCGGCCACCTTGCAGCCGCCCGCGCAACCGTTCGGCGTGCGCCGTTCGCGCGCCGTGCCGTACCGCCCGAGCGTGCAACTGGCGCATGTGCCCGAGCGTGGCGAGGTGCGGCTACGCATGACAAACAGCAGCGCGACGGCAGTACTGCATGTCTACGACCGCTACGACTTGGCGGCGATCCCGCGCCGCTACACGGTGGGCAACGGCGCCACACTGGACGGCGACTGGACCACCTACGACGGCCGTTACGATCTGTGGCTGGTCGGCCCCAACGGATTCCATCGTCACTACCGTGGCGACCTGAGCGCCCCGTTACTGGTGGCTGAGATCGCACAAGATCCGAACGACGCCACATCCGTGTTGCTATCGCTGCACAATGGCGGCGGCGCTGCCGTGCAGGCGGAGCTAAAACCGGGTGCCTATGCAGCCGCGCAGCCGCACGAGCGCCTCAGCATTGCGCCCGGTGCGACCGAGCAGCGCCGTTGGAAAGCGGCAGGAACCGGCGGCTGGTACGACCTGTGGGTGCACCACGACGGCGCGGCCCAGCGCCTGGCTGGTCGTATCGAAACCGGCGCCGACAGCGTCAGCGATCCCGCCATGGGTGGGCCGGCGCGACTGCAGCAGGACAGACCTGTCGTGATCCGCGCGCTGGGTTGAGTGACCGTGCCAGGTTGAATGTTGCTCCTGGCCAGCGACAACCATCGCTTTGCATCACCGCCACTGCGTGGGAGAAAGTCGCAAACTCCGTCACCGCGCCTGCCGAATCGACATGCGCCGCTATCGCCACGTGTCGCTTCGGCAGGCTCACCTTCCAAACGATTCCCGCACCGCGACCGCCACCGCCTTCAACGCCGCATCGCGTGCAGCGTCGTCGACCTTGGCACCATTCAAGTACGTGGTCAGCAACAGTGGCGGCCGGCCCTTCGGCGGCCAGAGGATGGCGATGTCGTTGCGGGTATCGGTGCCGTTGCTACCGGTCTTGTCGCCGATCTTCCAGTCGGCCGTGAGCCCCGCACGCAGGCAGTCGTCGCCGGTGCGGTTGTCGATCATCCAGTCGGTCAGCTGCGTGCGCGAGGCAGGCTGCAGGGCATCGCCAAGCAGCAGCGTACGCAGCGTCGACGCCATGGCCACCGGGGTGGTGGTGTCGCGCGGCTCGCCAGGGGCGAACCCGTTCATCTCCGGCTCGTAGCGGTCACTGCGGGTCTTGGCATCGCCGATGCTGCGCAGGAAGGCGGTCACGCCGGGCGGGCCGCCGACCAGCGGGAACAACAGGTTGGCGGCAGGGTTGTCGCTGTAGATCATCGTGGCCCGGCACAGTTCGCCGACACTCAGCGCGCCACCGACATGGCGCTCGGTGACCGGCGCATGCGACAGCATGTCCGAGGCACGGATGTTGACCGGTTGCGCCAACGACAGCTTGCCCCGGTCCACTTGCTGCAATACCGCGGCAGCCAATACAAATTTGAAGGTGCTGCACATCGGAAAGCGCTCGTTCTCGCGCTGCCCGAGGCGCCAGCCGGGGGCGCTGCCGAGCAGGCTGATGCCCAGGCGACCACCGGTACCACGTTCGATGTCCGCCCATTGTGCCCGCAGCATGTCGTCTATATTCACCGCCGGACTGAGCGCCAGTGCGGGTCTGGACGCCGCAAACAGCATGCCCGCGCCGCTTGCGTACAGGAACTCTCGCCGATTCAACATGTGTTTGCCTCCTTGAGGGAGCCCGCAGTATCGATGCGCACGGCGCAACCGACCATCGCGATGTTTCGATCACAGGCATGAATTGAACTAATCTCTCACGATGCCCCGCCCCCGCCTCCCGCTCAATGCCCTGCGCGCTTTCGAAGCGGCCGCGCGCCATCAAAACCTAACCCGTGCGGCGAACCAGCTGTGCGTGAGCCAGGCCGCGCTCAGCCACCAGATCAAGGCGCTGGAGCAACAGCTGGGCACCAGCCTGTTCCACCGCCTGCCACGCGGGGTGGCGCTGACCGACGAGGGCGCGGCGTTGGCACCGGTGCTGGGCGAGGCCTTCGACCGCATCGCCGCCACCCTGGAGCGCTTCGCCGACGGGCGCTATCGCGAGGTGCTCAACGTCGGCGTGGTGGGCACCTTCGCCACCGGCTGGCTGCTGCCGCGATTGCCGGCCTTTCATGCCGCGCATCCGGATATCGAATTGCGCCTGTCCACCCACAACAACCGGGTCGACCTGGCCGGCGAAGGGCTGGACCTGGCGATCCGGTTCGGCGATGGCGACTGGCAGGGCCAGATCGCGCATGCGCTGATGGAGGCGCCGTTTGCGCCGGTGTGCGCGCCCAGCATGGCGCGCGGCCTGCGCACGCCGGCCGATCTGGCGCAGCTGCCGTTATTGCGCTCCTACCGCCTGGACGAATGGCCGCAATGGTTTCGCGCGGCAGGCGTGGCCGAGGTTGCCGCGCGCGGGACGATGTTCGATTCGTCGTTGACGCTGGCCAGCGCGGCGGCGGCCGGTGCCGGCGTGGCGTTGTTGCCGTTGCCGATGTTTCGCCAGGATCTCGACGCAGGGCGGCTGGTGTGCCCCTTCCCGATACAGATCGATGCCGGACGCTATTGGCTCACCCGGCTGCGCTCGCGCCCGGAAGGCGATGCCGATGCGCGACTGCGCGACTGGCTGGTAGCGGAGCAACAGCGCTCCGGCTAAACGAGCGCGTTGCTGCGCTCAGCGGCGCGCGGACGCCTCGATCCCCTGCACCGCCATGCGGCGAAACGCCTCGTAGTGCGCCTGATCGGCGAACCAGTGCGGGGCGAACAGCTCGAACAAGCGGTCGTTGTGATACAGCAGCAGCACCCGCTCGTTCTCGCGGTAGCGGATGTAATCGGACCAGGGCCGGCGCAGTCGCCCGTCCGCCCAGGTGATTTCCAGCCCGGTCTCGTCCCATGCGAAGGTGTAGGTATGCCGCAGCGCGGCCTGCTGGGCGTGCAGGCGCCTGATCTTTCGTGGCAAGCCCCAGAGGTGCAGCACCGCCAGGCCGATCAAGCCGCCGCCCCCGGCGCCGATCAGCATCGGGCCGATGATTTCGCCGGCCCCGATCAGTTGAAGCAACCCCGCACCGATCAACAGCAGGACCACCAGGATCACGATCAACAGCTTGGCCGTCTGTCGCGCATGCAGGCGCTGCGCGGCCAGATGGTCTTCCAGACTGATGGTGGCGCTGATCATGTTCGCTACCTCCTTGTGCTCGGCCCGACGCGCATCGTAACGCCTGCGCGTTACGCGCCGTCGATCAACTCCATCCACGCAGCTTCCGCTGCAGCCAGCTGCTGCGCCGTCGCCTCGCGGTCGCGACCCAGCACCGCCATCTTGTCGGTGTCGGCATAGTTCCCCGGGTTGGCCAGCTGGCGGTCGAGCTCTGCCAGCGCGGCTTCCAGTTCGCCGACGCGCTTTTCGGCGCTGGCCAGCTTGTGCGGGTTGACGGCCTTTTTCGGCGGCAGCGGCTTGGTCGGCGGTGGCGGGGTCGGTGCCACTTCGGCCATCTTCTGCTTGGTGCCCTGCGCGGCCGGGCGGCTGCGCAACCAGGCGGCGTATTCGTCCAGATCGCCATCGAACGGCTCGACCACGCCATCGGCGACGCGCCAGAAACTGTCGCAGACCAGGCCGATCAGATGGCGATCGTGCGAAACCATCACGATGGCGCCTTCGAAGTCGCTCAGCGCCTCGGCCAGCGCCTCGCGCATTTCCAGGTCCAGGTGGTTGGTGGGTTCGTCGAGCAGCAGCACGTTCGGCTGCTGCCAGGCGATCAACGCCAATGCCAGGCGCGCGCGCTCGCCACCGGAGAAGCCGTCCACCACTTCGAATGCGCGGTCGCCGGCGAAATTCCATTTGCCCAGGAAATCGCGGAACGCCTGATTGGAACCGTCCGGCGACAGATCGCGGAAGTGATCCATCGGCGACTGGCCCTCGTGCAACGATTCCACCGTGTGCTGGGCGAAATAGCCGATCCGCAGGTCCGGATGCGCACTGCGCTCGCCAGACAGCGGCGCCAGCTCGCCCACCAACGTCTTGACCAGGGTGGACTTACCCGCGCCATTGGGACCCAACAACCCGATGCGGTCGCCTGCTTCCAGGCCGAAACCGACATCGTGCAGGATGACCGTGGCAGCGTCGCCCCCATCCGCCCTTCGTGCACCTTCCCCCGCACGCGGGGGAAGGGTGGTCGGAGCCGGATAGCCGGCCTGTAGATGATTCAACCGGATCAGCGAAAACGGCAGCCTGTTGGGCTGGGCGAACTGGATGCGGAACTCGCGCTCGGCGCGCACTGCCTCGGTGCCGGCCATCTTGGCCAGGCGCTTCATGCGGCTCTGCGCCTGGGTGGCCTTGCTGGCCTGCGCCTTGAAGCGGTCGATGAAGCTCTGCAGATGCGCGCGCTCGGCCTGTTCCTTGTCGTGCGCAATCTGCTGCTGGCGCAGGTGCTCGATGCGCTGGCGCTCGAAATCGGTATAGCCGCCGACATACAGCTTGGCGGTGCCGCCGTGCAGATGCAGCGTATGCGTGGCCACGTTGTCGAGGAACTCGCGGTCATGCGAAATCAGCAGCAAGGTACCCGGGTACTTGAGCAGCCACTGCTCCAGCCACAGCACCGCGTCCATGTCCAAGTGGTTGGTCGGTTCGTCCAGCAGCAGCAGGTCGCTGGGCATCATCAGCGCGCGCGCCAGGTTCAGGCGCACCCGCCAGCCGCCGGAGAACGAGGACACCGCGCGGTGGTGGGTGTCAGCCGGGAAGCCCAGGCCATGCAGCAACTTGCCGGCACGCGCCTCGGCATCGTAGGCGCCGAGTTCGGCCATCTTCTGGTGCGCGTTGGCGACCGCTTCCCAGTCCTCGCGCGCGGTGGCCGCGGCCTCTTCCTGCAGGATCGCCGAGACCTCGATGTCGCCGCCGAGCACGAACGACAGCGCCGGATCGGGCAGCGACGGGGTTTCCTGCGAGACGCTGGCGGTGCGCACCTTGCCGGGTAGATCCACGTCGCCCTTGTCGGCTTCCAGCTCGCCCTTCACCGCGGCGAACAGGCTGGACTTACCGGTACCGTTGCGACCCACCACGCCGACGCGGTAGCCGGCATGCATGGTCAGGTCGACGTTGGACAACAGCAGACGCTCGCCGCGTCGCATGGAGAAGTTGCGCAGGGAAATCATTGATGGACAGTCCGATAGAACGAAAAGGAATGAGCAGATGAGCAGCATTCCTGCGACGCCATTCTAGCGTTAACGAATAATTAGCGCCTTCAGGTTGGACGACACGTGCGCTTCGCACGGCCGTGATCGCCACCCGCCCAGTCTAGTTGGCCCCGCTCGGGCTGCCGTTTTCGGAGTTGTCATGAACATCCCCCTGTCTTCGCTTGCGACCGCCGTGGTCGCTGCACTGCTTGCCTCTCCCGCCCTGGCGCAGGATGCGGCGCCCGTCACCGCCAATACCCTGGATACGGTGATCGTCACCGGCACCCGCGTGTCCGACCGCACCGTGGCTGAATCGCAGTCGCCGATCGACATCATCAGCGCCGAGTCGCTGCAGGCTACCGGCACCCCGGAACTGGCCACCGCCCTGGCGCGCGCGCTGCCCTCGCTGAACTTCCCGCGCCCGGCGCTGAGCGATGGCACCAGCGCGATCCGCCCGGCCCAGCTGCGTGGCCTGTCGCCGGACCAGGTACTGGTGCTGGTCAACGGCAAGCGCCGCCACACCTCCTCGCTGCTCAACCTCAACGGCACGATCGGCCGTGGCGCCGCAGCGGTGGACCTGAACACCATTCCGGTGGCGGCGATCGCGCGCGTGGAAGTACTGCGCGACGGCGCCTCGGCGCAGTACGGGTCCGATGCCATCGCCGGCGTGGTCAACATCGTGCTCAAGGGCGCGGAAAAGGGCGGCAGCCTGCAGGCCGGCTTCGGCCAGTATTCGGCCGGCGACGGCAGCAACTACGAGCTGTCCGGCGACACCGGCGTGGCCTATGGTGGCGACCGCGGCTGGCTGCATGTGGCCGCCCAGCTCAACCAGCAGGACCCCACCGACCGTGCGCGCGGCTATGCCGGCGCGCCCAGTGCCTCGCAGCCGGCCGTCGGCCAGAAGGCGTTCAAGATCGGCGACCCCGACGTCAACGCGCAGGCCGCCTCGCTCAACACCGAATACCAGTTCAGCGACAGCATCACCGGCTACGCGTTCGCCACCGCCAGCAACCGCGACATCACCTCGTTCGCGTTCTTCCGCGCGCCGGGCAGCAGCCAGAACCTCCTGTCGATCTACCCGCAGGGCTTTTTGCCGGAGATCCAGAGCTATGCCAAGGACCGCTCGCTAGTGGCCGGCGTGCGCGGCTCCACCGCCAGCGGCTGGGACTGGGATGCCAGCTACAACTACGGCTACAACAAGATCGATTTCCACACCCGCAACACGCTCAACGTCAGCCTGGGCCCGACCTCGCCGACCTCCTTCTACGACGGCGCGCTGGAGACCACGCAGAACATCGTCAACCTGGACGTCAAGCGCGGCTTCGACTGGGGCCTTGCATATCCGGTGACGGTGGCCTTCGGCGCCGAATACCGCAACGAGAAGTGGAACCAGTCGCCGGGCGAAGTGGGCTCCTACTTCCAGGCCGGCACGCTGGCCGGCGGCGCGCAGGGCTACGGCGGATTCGCCCCCAGCGTATCGGGCCAGTATTCGCGCAACAGCTACGCGCTGTACGCCGACCTGGAAGCCGACTTCACCGACAAGTTCTCCGCCGGCCTGGCCGGCCGTTACGAAGACTATGACGACTTCGGCAGCCAGGCCTCGGGCAAGTTGTCAGGCCGCTATGCGTTCACCGACAAGATCGCGCTGCGTGGCACGGTAGCCTCGGGCTTCCGTGCGCCGTCGCTGGCGCAGCAGTATTTCCAGTCCACCAGCACCACCTTCCTGGCCGGCAACCCCAATCCGTTCGAGATCCGCACCTTCCCGGCCGACAGCAACGTGGCGCGCGCCTTCGGTGCCGAACCGCTGGATGCGGAAACCTCGCTGTCCTACAGCCTGGGCCTGGTGCTGCAGCCGACCGATGCGCTCTACCTCACCATCGATGCCTACCAGATCGACGTGGACGACCGCATCGTACTGTCGTCCAACCTCACCGGCACCGGCGTGCGCAGCCTGCTGGAAGCACAGGGCATCTTCGGCATCAACGGCGGGCGCTACTTCACCAATGCGGTGGATACGCGCACGCGCGGCGTGGACGTGGTCGGCAGCTACCGCTGGCAGCTCGCCGCCAGCAGCGTGGACCTGACCGCCGGCTACAACTATTCGGAAACCGAAGTGCGCAGCGTGGCGGACAACCCGGCGGCGCTGTCGGCCAACGGGCTGAGCCTGGAGCGCATCGACCGCACCGAACGCGGCCGCATCGAAGAAGGCTTCCCGCGCGACAAGTTCCTGATCAACGGCAGCTGGAATTCCGATCACTGGACGCTTGCG
The DNA here is from genome assembly GCF_024806475.1 of Xanthomonas sp. 4461. Lineage (NCBI taxonomy): Bacteria > Pseudomonadati > Pseudomonadota > Gammaproteobacteria > Lysobacterales > Lysobacteraceae > Xanthomonas > Xanthomonas sp. 4461. Next base: position 1,016,609 of record NZ_JANTYV010000001.1, read on the forward strand.
CTGGGCGCCACGCGCTACGGCAAGTACAGCACGCGCCCGGCGGCGGCGATCAACGACCAGACCTTCGGCGCCAAGTGGGTGGTGGATGCATCGGCCAGCTACAAGGTGGACCGTTGGACGCTGACGCTGGGCGCGGACAACCTGCTGGACGAGTATCCGGACGAAAACAACTTCGCCAACTCCACCAGTGGCCAGTTTCCGTACAGCAATCTGTCGCCGTTCGGCTTCAACGGTGCCTATGTCTACGGTCGTATCAACTACCGTTGGTAAATGCAGCCGACGCCGCTAGCTGCGGCCGACACGGGATCGCGACTGCACGCTGATGGCGTGCAGCGCTGCAGCGTCGATCTCTAATAGCGGCTGACAAAACGTAGCGAACAGTTGTCAGGTGGGGGACGGCGCGGAGGAACCGGAATGTAGCGAGTGGTACATGCCGCACCGAGCACCGGCCGCGCCCGCCTGGCGGTGAACACAGTCGTTTTTGTCAGCCACTCCAGGTTCGATTACACGCCCCGACCGGTCCGGGGCGTGTGCGTTGTTGCGACTGCACGGTTGCAACAGACGCGCAAGCAGGCGCAACCGCTCGGCCAGTAGCGCTCTCGATGCGTGATCCATGCAGGACGCGCACTGCACATGTGCCACGTGCCTGCCATGAAGCGGTGGTGCGCAGGCCTGGCTGCCAGGCTTCCGCTCGCAGTGAAACGCAACGCAACGCGATGACGAGGCATACGCCCGGCTCGTGCTATGACCGGTGCTCCTGTCCTTGCCGGAGTACGCCAATGGAAGCATCGCAGCTGAGTCGGGGCCGCCTGATCGATCACCTGCATCTGGTGGTGCACGACCTGCCGGCAAGCAGACGCTTTTATCAGGCCGTGCTCGAGGTCCTTGGCATTCCCATCGGCGGCGAAGGCGATGGCTACTTCTGGGCCGACGAACTGTTCGTCTCCGACCGCGACACGGTGGCGCAAGGCGTGTTGACCGGCCGCCATCATCTGGCCTTTCAGGCGCACGACGCTGCGATGGTGCAGGCGTTTCATCGTGCCGCGCTGGCCAATGGCGGGCGCGACAATGGCGCGCCTGGGTTGCGGCCCTATCACCCGGGTTATTACGCTGCATTCGTCCTCGACCCGGATGGCAACAACATCGAGGCGGTCTTCCACGGTCCTGCGCAACGCAGCGCCGATGCGGTGCAGATCATCTATTGATGCACAAGTTTCATAACAGGTATCGATGCCCAAAATGGGGCGTCGTAATCCGTTATGCAGCGTGGGGAACTGCAATCGACGCCTCACTTTGGTGCACGATGACAACGTTGGCATGAGCATATGCTCGATGACGGTTGCATGCGCAACGTAACCAAAATTTGACATGTGGTTACGCGTGGTTAATGGTTGAGAACGCACCGCAGCTGCCGCAACGGACGCGGCCTGGGAGGGGGCCCACTGCGTGCATCCGTTCCCCACTCGGAGTTGTTACCGCATGAATTGCAAGTCCAGTCCACTCGCAGTCGCTGTTGTTGTTGCCTTGTCGTTTTCCGCTTCAACCGCAGTTGCGCAGTCGCAAGCTCCCACCCAGAAAACCCTCGACACGCTGATCGTGACCGGTACGCGCGTGGCCGACCGCACCGTGGCCGAATCGGCATCGCCGATCGACATCATCTCGCCACAGGCACTGGAATCGACCGGCACCACCGAGTTGGCTACCGCGCTGTCCCGCGCGATCCCCTCGCTCAATTTCCCCCGCCCCGCCATCTCCGACGGCTCGGACGCGGTGCGCCCTGCGCAGCTGCGCGGCCTGTCGCCCGATCAGGTGCTGGTGCTGGTCAACGGCAAGCGCTATCACAGCACCGCGCTGATCAACCTCAACGACACCCAGGGCCGCGGCTCGTCGCCGGCCGATCTCAACACCATTCCGATCGCGGCGGTGGAGCGCATCGAAGTGCTGCGCGACGGTGCATCGGCGCAATACGGCTCGGATGCGATTGCCGGCGTGATCAACATCGTGCTCAAGGGCAGCGGCGAAGGCGGCAGCGTCAATGGCCGCTACGGCAAGTACAGCGCCGGCGACGGCGAGCAGTATCAGCTGTCCGGCGATGCCGGCTTCAGCTTCGCCGGCACCGGCAAGGTGCATCTGGCTGCACAGGCCGGACACTCGGACCAGACCAACCGCGCATTGCCGTTTGGCGGCCGCGTGGAGCAGCGTTACGGCGACCCGGAGATCGACCAGGGCGCGATCTCGTTCAACGGCGAATACAGCCCCACCGATTACCTGACCTTCTACTCGTTCGGCATGGTCAGCCGCCGCGAGGTGCTGTCCAACGGCTATTTCCGCTTTGCCGGCGACACCCGCAACCGCCCGGAAATCTATCCGGACGGCTTCCTGCCGCAGATCTACAACGTCAGCAAGGACGTGTCCTGGGTCGGTGGCTTGAAGACCTCCACCGAAGGCGGCTTGAACATCGATCTGAGCTACAACTACGGCCAGAACAATCTCACCTTCGATGTGCGCAACAGCTTGAACAACAGCCTGGGGCTGGCCAGCCCCACCGACTTCCACGCCGGTACGCTGGAAGTGACCCAGAACGTGCTAAACGCCGACTTCACCAAGACGCTCGACTGGGGCCTGGCGTATCCGGTCACGCTGGCCTTCGGTGCGGAATGGCGCGGCGAGAAGTTCAACCAGTCGCCCGGCGACGCGGCGTCCTCGGCCAACGGCGGCATTCCGTCGGCGGCCGGTACGCTGATCCCGGGCGCACAGGTATTTCCGGGCTTCAAGCTCTCCGATGCCGGTTACTACAACCGCAACAGCCACTCGGCCTATGTGGACCTGGAAGCGGATCTGACCGAAAAATTCTCCGCAGGCCTGGCCGGGCGCTACGAGAAGTACAGCGACTTCGGCGACACCGCCACTGGCAAGCTGTCGTTGCGTTATGCGTTCACCGACAAGATCGCAGTGCGTGCCACCGCCTCCACCGGCTTCCGCGCACCGTCGTTGCAGCAGCAGAACTTCCAGTCGATCGCCACGCAGTTCCTCAACGTGGCCCAGCCCAACGGCACGACCTCCGCGATTCCGTTCGAGATCGGCACCTTCCGCACCGACAACCCGGCCGCCATCGCACTGGGCGCCGAGCCGTTGAAGGCCGAGGAATCCAACAACTACGGGCTTGGCGTGGTGCTGCAGCCGGTCGAAAACCTGTACATCACGGTCGATGCGTATCGCATCGATATCGACGACCGCATCGTGCTGTCGGAGAACCTGACCTCTGACCGAGTCCGCGGCTACCTGCAGGCCAATGGTTTTCCCGGTATCGGCGGCGGGCGCTACTTCACCAATGCGGTGGATACCAAGACCCAGGGCGTGGATGCAGTCGGTACCTATCGCTGGAACCTGGACGGCGGCAGCGTCGAGCTGACCTCCGGCTACAACTACAACAAGACCGAGGTGGAACGGGTCGCCGACAACCCCGCCGCGCTGGAAGCGATCGCCCCGGGCACCGTGCGCATCGGCCGCGCGGAGCTGGGCCGGATCACCGAAGGCACGCCGCGCGACAAGTTCTTCCTGGGTGGTACCTGGTCGCCGGGCAACTGGTCGTTCACCGGCACCGCCACGCGCTGGGGCGAGTTCACCACCTTCGGCACCAACGCCGGCAGCGACCAGACCTATGCGGCCAAGTGGACGCTGGATCTGGCCGCGTCCTACAAGCTGGGTGCGTGGAACTTCACCGTCGGCGGCGACAATGTGCTCAACGAATATCCGGACCGCCAGCAAGCGGGCCTGGGCACGCGCAACTACCTGCCGTACAGCAGCGCCTCGCCGTTCGGTTTCAACGGTGCGCTGGTGTATGCCAACGTGAACTACAAGTGGTAGTCGCGGGCGCCGGCCGGTAGCGATCGGCGCTCGTCCTGTAAGGCGACGCAGCACAATGCGTTGCCGACCACTGCGTTGTGCGCCCGCACTCTCGCCAACGGGAGTGCGGGCGCTCAGCCCTTGGTTTCGCCGCTTTCGCAAGGACGCCCGGCAAGGATGCACAACGCGCTGCATGGCGCGTTGCAGATCGCCGGCATTGCCGCGGCTGCCGCTTTGCAGCTGCAAAGACCCGGCATGCATGCGCGATCACCCCACGCAGTTGTCTTCCCCCGCTTACACGCACTTCACCGCTGCGTCCTTCATCCCCTTTGAGCCTCGATTCCCATGCACACCTCCAACGCACTCTCGCTGGCGATTTCAGTCGCACTCACCGTCTGTTCCTTCGCTGCCAGTGCGCAGTCGCAACCGACCCAGCCGCAGAAAACCCTGGACACCCTGATCGTCACCGGTACGCGCGTCAGCGACCGCACCGTGGCCGAATCCGAATCGCCGATCGACATCATCACCGAGCAATCGCTGCAGGCCACCGGCGCCACCGACATCGCCACTGCGCTGGGCAAGCTGCTGCCGTCGCTGAATTTCCCGCGTCCGGCCATCTCCGACGGCAATGACGCCGCACGCCCGGCCACGCTGCGCGGGCTGTCGCCGGACGCGGTGCTGGTGCTGGTCGATGGCAAGCGCTACCACACCTCTTCGCTGATCAACTACAACCCGTACGTGGGTCGCGGCTCGGCGCCGGCCGATCTGAACTCGCTGCCGATGTCGGCGATCGCGCGGATCGAAGTGCTGCGCGATGGCGCCTCGGCCCAATACGGCTCAGATGCGATCGCCGGCGTGGTCAATATCGTGCTCAAGCACGGCGCCGCTGCGGGCAGCAACAGCATCTCGGTCAACGGCGGCATCATGGACAAGGGCGATGGCGAGCAGAACGGCATCGACGGGTCGGTCGGCCTGGCCTTCGGCGGCAGCGGCGGAGACACCGCGCCGGGCTGGGTGCGGCTGTCGTGGAACTACCAGAACACCATGAGCACCAATCGCGGCGAAAACACCAACCGCGCCACCACCGTGCCCGGCACACCCAATCCGGGCGGGGTGCCGTACCAGCGCCACGGCGACCCGGCGTCCAACTTCTATCAGGGCCTGGCCGCATTCGGCTACGAGTTCTCGCCCAATGTGGAGCTGTACGGCCACCTGAGCATGAGCCGTCGCGAAGTCACCTCCAACGGCTACTACCGCGCCGCCGACAACACCGCGCGCAATGTGCAGGCGATCTATCCCAACGGCTTCCTGCCGCAGATCTACAACCCCACCAACGACCGCTCGGCCGTGTTGGGCCTAAAGGGCAGCACCGAAAGCGAGTGGAACTGGGACGTGTCGGCCACCTATGGCAAGAACGACATGACCTTCAACATCCTCAACAGCATCAACACCAATCTGTACTACAGCACCGGCAGCTCGCCGACCGACTTCAACTCCGGCGGCTTCGAGACCGAGCAGGGCACGGTCAATGTCGACATCAACAAGTCCTTCGACTGGGGCCTGGCGTATCCGGTCAATGTGGCTTTCGGCGCCGAGCACCGCCAGGACCGCTATGAGATCACCGCCGGCTCGCCGGCCTCGTACTTCTTCGATCCCAACACCATCAATCCCGACACCGGCGCGCCCTACCCCGGCGGCGCGCAGGTGTTCTCCGGCCTGGAGCCGTCGGTTGCCGGCCGGTTCGGCCGTCATAGCAACGCGGTCTACGCCAACCTGGAAGCGGACATCACCGACAAGCTCTCCGGCGGCATCGCCGGGCGCTTCGAAAACTACAGCGATGCCGGCTCCACGCGCTCGGGCAAGCTGTCGGCGCGTTACGCCTTCACCGATACGTTCGCGTTGCGCGGCACCATCTCCAACGGCTTCCGCGCCCCGTCGCTGGCGCAGCAGAACTACGCCTCGGTGGTGACGCTGATCCAGGACGGCGAGCTGGTGCAGGTCGGTACCTACCGCACCTCCGACCCCGTAGCCGTCGCCTTGGGCGCGCGCCCGCTGAGCCCGGAGAAATCCACCAACTACGGCCTGGGCGGCGTGTGGCAGCCCACTGCCAACTTCACCTCCAGCCTGGACGTCTACCAGATCCGCATCTGGGACCAGATCCTGTATTCGGACCAGTTGCAGCTGGCGCAGCCGATCGGCCAGGTGGCGGCGGTGCAGTTCTTCGTCAACGGCGCCACCAGCCGCACCCGTGGCGTTGACTGGATCAACAGCTACCTCGCCGATCTGGGCAGCTACGGCAAGCTCAACCTCAGCGCCAGCGCCAACTACAATAAGACCACCATCCTGGAGTTGTCCAACCCCAACTTCGGCCGCGCCAGCCAGGGCCTGCTCACCGATGCCACCCCGCGCACCAAGTACATGGCCGCTGCGGACTGGTCGATCGGCGGATTTGCGCTGAACTTCAACGCAACCCGCTACGGATCGATCAAGCGCATCAGCGACCCGGCCGATGGCAGCCAGGACCAGACCTACGACGCGCGCTGGCTGTTGAACCTGGCCGCCAGCCAGACCTGGGACGCGTTCACCTTCACCGTGGGTGCGGACAACATCACCAACCAGTACCCGACCAAGGCGCAGCTGACCACCGCCTACGACGACCGCGCCGGCGGCCTGCAGTATTCGTCGTTGTCGCCGTTCGGCTTCAACGGCCGCTACTGGTATGGCCGGGTGACCTACCGGTTCTGATGGCCCAGGTGCGTTGACTGGTGGGCGCCTGCGCTGATCGAAGACGAGGATCAGCGCAGGCGTGGTGCAGGTAGCGTCGCTCGGCCGGCGCTGCCTGTTGCCGTGTTTGCGACGATGCGTGTCTGGGTCTTGGCCGTGTGGCGCATGCAGGGCGACATCCGTCGCATCACCAGGACGCCGGCAAGGCATCCACGCCGCGTAGATTGGCGCGGTCGTTCCAGGTCAGCGTCTCACGCTGCTCCAGGCGCAATGCCGGCAGCTGTTCCAGCAGTGCGGCAAGCGCTGCCTCCATCTCGATCAAGGCCAGCCGGTTGCCCAGGCAGTGGTGGATCCCACCGCCGAACGACAGCGCGCGGCCCTGCTGCCGGCGGATATCCAGTACCTGCGGGTCGTTGAATTGCACCGGGTCGTGATTGGCCGCACCCAGCATCAGATACACCATCTCGCCTTCGTGCAACACGCTCCCGGCGATCTCGAAATCCTGCAAGACCGTGCGCGTGGCCATCTGCACCGAGCTGTCGTAGCGCAGGCATTCGAGCACCGCATTCGGCAGCAACGCTGGGTTCCCCTGCAGCAGCGCCAACTGCTCGGGATGCCGATGCAGGGCGACCAGGGCATTGCAGATCATGTTGGAAGTGGTTTCGTGGCCGGCGAAGAACAGCAGGATCACATTGGAGACGATCTCATCGCTGCTCAGCCGGTGACCTTCGTCTTCTGCGCGGATGAAGCGGGAGATCAGATCGTCGCCGTCGCTGCTTCGACGCGCTTCGATCACGGCATGGAAATAGCGTTCCAGCTGTAGGTACGCCGCGCTGGTGGCCTCCAGCTCCTCGCGCGTCATCATCGGGTCGAACACCTTGGCCAGCGCGCTGGTCGCAGCGCCGACCGTGGTGGCATCGGCAGGGTCGATGTCCAGCATGCGGCAGATGATGCGGATGGGCAGCGGAAAGGCGAAGTCACGCAGCACATCGCAGTGCCCGTGTGCGCGAAAGGTCGCAATCAACGCCGCCGCGGTGTCGCTGGCCACCTGGCGCATGGACTCCATCTGCCGCGCACCGAATGCCTGGGTCATCAGCCCGCGCAGGCGCGTGTGCATCGGCGGATTGACCAGCAGGAACATGCGGCTCATGCCTTGAAACAGCGGCATCTCCACGGCGGCCTCGCCGTAGCGCAAACGGATGCTCTGCAGATAGTCGCGGCCGACGCGCCGGTCGCTGAGCAGGCTGTCGACCACTGCGTAGTGGCCGCTCATCAAGCGACGTTCTGCAACCTCCACCAGCGGCCCCTCGGCGCGCAGGCGTGCGTAGGTCGGATACGGATCCTGGCGAAACTGTTCTGTTGCGAAGTCGCTGAGGCGCATGACCGGGGCTCGTGGGCTTGATCGCGGGATGCGCGATGGGGGCGTAGGGAAAAAGTGCCGACCGCTTGCATGAAGCGACGCCCGAATTGTCGGTTGTCGTCGCGCACCCGCCTTGCGCAGGCGCGAAGCCTTGTCGTCAAACGACAAGCGCTCTGCATCGGCGTAGCTGCGTCAGCGGCTGCGCAGGCCGATGACAGTGCGTCACCGCTTGCGTTCTCGCCTGCGCACCGGTACGCGCATCGCGCAGTGCGAAAAACGAGCGCAGCCATGTGGCGCTTCATCGCGTGCGCTGCAGCGGGAAACAGCAGATGGCGTACACACGCAGACCGTCGCCAGCGCCGGTCACTCGGGAACATGCAGCACGGCATGGCCATGCAGCGGTGCGCCTCTCCAATGCCATTTCGCCCTGCAGCGCCGTCGCAGTGTGCCGTCGATGGCAGCCACTTGGGCTGCCATGCCGCGGGATGTCGCAACCGTCCAAGTCTGTCGGTCGGCATTGCTGACGCATCGCGGCGACCTGCGCGCAACCGCTTACGGCTTGCCCAACATGCCTGCATGCGCTGCGTGTCGCATCGCGTTAATCATGCGCTGTGTACTATGGGCGTCCGGCCAACCGGACCGCCTTGCGGCCCTGTTCCCCCGCGCCGGATTCCAGCACTTCATTCGCGATGCCCGCAGGCGCTGCCCGGCGCAGTTCGCTTGGCTGGTCACGCCGTTTCATCACCTCGGACACTCACACAACGGATTGGAATGCACCACGACACCAGCCTCATCGACATCATCGCCGTCGGCCTCGCGGTCGCCTTCATCCTTGGCACGCTCGCGCAGAAGGTGAAGCTCTCGCCGCTGGTCGGCTACTTGTTGGCTGGCGTGTGCGTTGGGCCGTTTACACCGGGATTCGTGGCCGATCAGACCATGGCCAATCAGCTGTCCGAGCTGGGTGTGATGTTGCTGATGTTCGGGGTGGGCCTGCACTTCTCGCTCGAAGACCTGATGGAAGTGAAGTGGATCGCGGTGCCCGGTGCGCTGGCGCAGATCGTGGTGGCGACGCTGCTCGGCTGGGCATTGGCCTGGAGCATGGGCTGGCCGTTGATTCATGGCCTGGTGTTCGGGCTGGCACTGTCGGTGGCCAGTACCGTGGTGCTGTTGCGCGCCCTGGAAGAACGTCGCTTGCTGGACACCCAGCGCGGCCGTATCGCAGTGGGCTGGCTGATCGTCGAAGACCTGGTGATGGTGTTGGCCCTGGTGTTGCTGCCGGCGCTGGCGGATGCGCTCGGTACCGGTACGCCAACCGCGCATGCAGGCGAGTCCAGCTCGTTACTGGCAGCGCTCGGGCTGACCTTGCTGAAGATGGTGGCGTTTGTCGCCGCGATGCTGGTGATCGGCCGGCGGGTGATCCCGTGGTCGCTGGAAAAAGTGGCCGCCACCGGCTCGCGCGAGCTGTTCACCCTGGCCGTGCTCGGCATCGCACTCGGTGTGGCCTTCGTGTCGGCCACCCTGTTCGGCGTGTCGTTTGCACTGGGTGCGTTCTTTGCCGGCATGCTGCTCAAGGAATCGGAACTCAGCCACAAGGCCGCCAGCGACTCGCTGCCATTGCGCGATGCGTTTGCGGTGCTGTTCTTCGTGTCGGTGGGCATGTTGTTCGACCCGATGATCCTGATCGCGCATCCGTGGCAGGTGCTGGCCACCTTCCTGACCATCACCTTGGGCAAGTCGCTGGCGGCGTTTGTGATCGTGCGCGCATTCGGCCACCCCACCGGGACGGCGCTGACCATTTCCACCAGCCTGGCGCAGATTGGTGAATTTTCTTTTATCCTGGCCGGGCTGGGCGTCCAGTTGGCGATCCTGCCGGAGACCGGGCGCGATCTGATCCTGGCTGGCGCGTTGTTGTCGATCGTGGCCAACCCGTTCCTGTTCTCGTGGCTGGACCGTTGGCAGGCCCGGCAGGCGCAGGACGCACCGGCCGCCGTGGAGCCGGAACTGCCGCCTGGCCCGCCATTGCCGGCGGATGGGCATGCCATCGTCATCGGCTACGGCCGCGTGGGCAGCGCGCTGGCGCAGCTGCTGCGCAGCCGCGGCGTCCCGGTGCTGGTGATCGACGATAACGGCGACCACGTGGCCAAGGCGCATGCGGCCGGCATCCCGGGCATACGCGGCAGTGCGGCGGCAGACCGGGTGCTGGCCGAGGCACGGCCCGAGCACGCCAAGATCGCGATCCTGGCGATCCCGCAACCGCTGGAGGCCGGCGAAGCGCTGGCCAAGCTACGCGCGATCAATCCGTCGCTGACCCTGCTGGCGCGCGCGCATAGCGATACCGAGGTCAAACATCTGCTCGAACACGGCGCCGACGGCGCGGTACTGGCCGAGCGTGAACTGGCCTACTCGCTGGCCGAAATGGTGATGTCCACGCCGCCGTACCGTGCGTTGAACGTGCCGGCGTCGTAATCGCAAGGCGGGGTGACGCAGCGCTGCACGACACGAAAACCCGCCGGCAGCGCCTGCGGGTTTTTTGTTGCCCGCAGGTGGTGCAGAGGGCAGCGGCTCGCAGCCGTGCAGTGATCAAACTGCGACCAGGGCACGGAAAACTGCCCACTAAACCCACTTGATAATCATTCCCATCCGGAGCAGGATGAGCGCCCGTTTCCTTGGCGGCCTCATCCATGGCGTTTGCGGTTGGCGTTCTCAATGCGTTGCCCAGCGTGCAGTTGTGCGAGCTGCTGGGCCGCATCGGCTACGGCTTTGTGGTGCTCGATCTGGAACACGCGCTGCGCGCGCCGGACGAACTGGAACACGCCATCCGCGCCTGCGAGCTGTCCGGCTGCGAGGCCTGGGTGCGGGTGCCGGAGGTGGACGAAAAACTGATCGGCCGGGTGCTGGATGCCGGCGCGCGCGGCATCGTGGTGCCGCGTGCCGAATCGGCGCAGCAGATCGCGCGTGCCGTCGCCGCCGCGCGCTTCCCACCGCTTGGTCGGCGCGGGATCACCGGTGGCCGCGTCACCGGCTTCGGCAACCTCGATCTGCCCAGCTACATCGCCCAGGCCAATCGCGATATCCGCATCGTGCCAATGATCGAAAGCGATGCCGGCGTCGCTGCGCTACCCGAGATTCTCGCTGAACCGGGCGTGGCCCTGGTGATGGAAGGCGCGCTGGACCTGGCGCTGGATCTGGGCCTGGGCCCGCAGCCCACCCATGCGCAGGTGTGGGAGTCGCTGCTGCAACTGCACGCGCACTGCCGCGCCGCCGATGTGCCGTTCTGCCCCAATCCACGCACCGATGCGCAACGCGCGTACTGGCTGCAACAACCGGATCTGCGCTGGCTGCTCGCCGGCGAAGACCGCGCCCTGATTCAACGCGCGCTGCGCGGCCATCTGGCCAGCTTCGACGCGCCCGCCCCCCTACCCGCCTGCAGGAGCACGCCGTAGATGTCGCCGATCCGTTTGCACACCCTGACCCTCGCCATTGCTGCGGCCTGTTGCGGCCTGTCGCAGGTGGCGCTTGCCAGCGATCCTCCGGCTGACACTGAGACCACTGTCGCCGAGGGCGATACACCGATCCGTGCGCTGGATGCGATCCAGGTGCAGGGCAGCCTGCTCGGGCGTTCCAAACCCGACGATGTGCAGCGTTATGCCGGTAGCCGCCAGGTGATCGATCGCGAGCAGCTGCGCACTGGCGGCAACCGCTCGCTCGACGATGCGCTGCAACGTGTGCCGGGTATCAAGATCTTCGACGAAACCGGCACCGGCGCGTTGCCGCAGCTCATGTTGCGCGGCCTGTACGAAAGCCGCAGCGGCCGCGTACAGGTGCTCGAAGACGGCATCCCGCTGGCGCTGGCCCCCTATGGGCAGACCAGCCTGTCGTTATTCCCGGTAGGGCTGAACCAGATCGATCGCATCGACATCGTGCGCGGCGGCGCGGCCGTGCAATACGGGCCGAACAACGTGGGCGGGGTGATCAATCTGGTCAGCAAGGAGATTCCCAGCGACTGGAGCACCACGCTGGCGCACAAGGTCACCGCCGGCGGCCAGGGCCAGTTCCTGCAGGACAGCGCGCTGAGCAGCGGTGGCTATCTCACCGACAACTTCGGCATGCAGGTCGATGCCAATCGCACCTGGGGCGAGTACTGGCGCGCGCACAGCGATACCGACATCAGCAATCTGCGCATGCGTGCGGAGTGGTGGCTGGACGACACCAAGCTGCTCAAGGCCAGCGTGCAGCGGTATCTGGTGGACATGGATCTGGCCGGCGCGCTCAGCCCGGACGATTACCGGCGCGACCCGCGTCAGTCCACGCGCCCGCTGGATACCTTCAACGGCCGTACCACGCGTGCATCGCTGAGCTATGAGCAGTTGTTTGGAGACTGGGGCCCGCTGAAGGATGTCCGGTTGTCTTGGACCAATTTCAGCGCGCGCAGCAGCCGCAACTTCATCGTCGGCATGCGCCAGGCCGCCACCGAAACCTGGCGTTCGGATCTGCCGCCGCAACTGCGCCAGACCGCACCGCGCGACTTCCGCGTGGTAGGCAGCGAGCCACGCCTGACCTGGAGCATGGGCGATGCCGGCGGGGTGCGTCAGCAGTGGACCGCCGGCGTGCGCGCGGTGCGCGAGGACATCGATTTTCTGGTGGGCAATCTGCGCCTGCGCGATGGCCTGTTCACCAGCGTGCGCGATTGGCAGTTCGAAGACCGCGCACTGGCCGCCTACGTCAGCAATGCGATCACCTTGCCGGACGAGCGCATCACCATCACCCCCGGGTTGCGCTACGAGCGCCTGGATTCGCGCTATTTCAACCGTACCACCGGAATGAGCACGCTCAACCAGACGCGCGATGTGCTGCCCGGCCTGACGGTCGGCTTCCAGGCCAACGCGCAATGGTTCTTCTATGCGGACGGGCAGCGCTCGATGCGCGCGCCGCAGGTCACCCAGATCATCTTCGGCAACAATCTGGATGCCGAGCTGGCGTGGAATTACGAAGCCGGCACGCGCTACCAACCCAACGACCGTACCCGCATCCAGGTCGGTGGCTACCTGATCGACTTCGATCAGCAGATCCAGCTGGACAACACCACCCGCGTGTTCCGCAATCTGGGCAAGACCCGTCATCAAGGTGGCGAGGTGGAGCTGCAATGGAGCCCGGAACAGCTGCGTGCGCTGACCCTCAACGCGGGCTACGCGTATCTGGATGCCAGCCAGGAATCAGGCGCGTTCCGCGGCTTCCGCGTACCGTACACCTCGCGCAATCAGATCACCCTGGGCGGCAACTACGCGCTCGGTCATACCACTATCGCGCTCTCCGGCTACTACTTCAGCAAGGCCTTCAGCGATGCGGCCAACACCGTGCAGGAGAACGCCATCGCCTCGGTGGGCCAGTTGCCGGCCTACATGGTCTGGAACACCCAGGTGAGTCATACCTTGTTCGAACGCGATGGACAAAAATTCAGCGCATCGCTGGCGATCAACAATCTGTTCGACCGGCAGTACTGGTTCCGCGGCGTGGACACCAGCCCGTGGGGCCGCCAGGCCGCACCCGGACGGACCTTCACTGCAGGCCTGGAGTACACGTTCTAAGCGCGTTTCGCGTTTGGCGGTAGCAACCAGCAATGCAACCAGTGCAATCGGGATTGCTCGCCACCACCACGCGCACCCGATCAAGGCTTGCACCGTTTTCCCAGCGTCATGCTGCACGGAGCAGCAGCGCCACACGACCGATGGACAGGGGCATCGGTCGCCCACGGCGGCAACGGCGCTCACGCCGTTGCCGGCGCCGGAACCACTGCGTGCATGAGGCACGCATCAGCGCCGCAGCACGCGGCATTGCGATCGATGCATCGCAGGCCACCCAACGCCGATCGCGGCGCCAGGCAGCCCGTTTCAGTACCGGTTTTCCCACCGCCCTGTCGAACGAGAGCTGCCATGACTGCGACATCCGCTGCACCGTTGGTGATCCTCACCCATGTCTGCCACCCGGCCATCACCGACGGCTTCCTGCCGGCCGCGCACGCGCAAGGCGTCCCGGTGTGGCTGCTGACCGACCATCGCCTCGATCACCTTGCCTACTTCCACAACCATCCGGCGCATGCGCCACAGCGGGTGATCGAATGCGACGTGTTCAATCCGCTGGGGGTGCTCGATGCGCTGCACGACACCGGCGTGCAACCGCGTGCGGTGTTCAGCAACAGCGATCATCTGCAGACCAGCACTGCGCTGGTCGCCGCGGGTCTTGGCCTGCCCGGCAAGGATTGGCAGGTCTGCTACGCGGCCAAGAACAAGGCGGCGATGCGTCAGCGCCTGCGCGCGCGCGCACTGCCATCGCCGTGGTTCTGCACGCTGGCGCCGGGCGCTGCATTGCCAGCAGACATTCCGTGGCCGGTGGTGGCCAAACCGCGCGAGGGCGTGGCCAGTCTGGACGTGCGCCACTGCGCCGATGACGCGCAGTTGCAGGCCTATCTGCACGATCTATGGCAGCGCAACCCACAGCGCACCGTGCTGCTGGAAGGCATGTTGCACGGCCCGCTGTTCACCGTGGAAACCCTTGGCGACGGCAACACGCTGCACGCCATCGGTGGCTTCAAGGTGCGGCTGTCGCCGCCGCCGCACTTCGTCGAATGCGAGGCGCAGTGGGATGCGCAGGTGCATACCCCGGTGATTGCACAGGCCCTGCAGCAGCTGCGCGCCTTCGGTGTCGGGTTCGGGCTGTGCCATAGCGAATTCGTCCTCACCGCCGACGGCCCGGTGCTGGTGGAGATCAACTATCGCAGCATCGGCGACCGCCGCGAATTCCTGCTCGATGGCATGTTCGGCGGGCAATGGTTTTCCGCTGCGCTGGCGCCGCACCTGGGCCAGCCGTTGCCGCAGCTGCGCAGCGACCGCGCGCATGCGCTGCTGCGCTACTACGTGGCCGAGCGCGACGGCGAGCTGGTCACCGCCAGCGAAGACCGCCGTCATCACGACGCGCACAGCGATGTGCACTACCGGCGCATGCGTGCACCGGGCGAGCGCATCCAGCTGAGCCATTCCAACAAGGATTACCTGGGCGTGTTGAGCGCCGTGGCCAGCGATGCGCAGACGCTGCAACAGGCCGTGGTGCATGCCGAAGCGGGCCTGCACTGGCGCATCGACAGCGCACAGGTGCGCGCATGAGCAGCGCCGCCGATCGGCGCTACATCGCCACCCGCATCATCGATGCCTGCCTGCGCGAGGACCTGCGCGCGATCGTCAGCCGTGGCACGCCAGCCACGCCCGACCCCGGCGTGTTGGCCGCGTGGACCGACCCCAGCCCGGTGGAAGGCTGGTGGCGCATCGCGCATCTGCCGAACGGAACGCTGTGGCTGCCGATCCATCGACACGGCGTGCTGCAGGACATCAGCGCCTGCGGCGATCGCTGGATCGTGCAGACCGCCGACGCTGCGCGGGTCGAACACGGCGCGCGTGCGTGGCTGCAACGCATGGGTGCCGAGCTGGATGCGCAGACCCGGCAACTGCATCGCGCCTATGCCGACGAAGCCGAGTGCGCCGCCGCGCACCGCGGTCTTGCGCAACAGGCGTATGCCGCGCAGGCACCGGCCTTGGCGCATGCGCTACAGCACGAAGAGGCGGCCGAGCGCGCATACCGCTGCGACCAGCTGGCCAGCTACCGCGATCATCCGTTCTACCCCACTGCACGCGCAAAGGCAGGGCTGGAAGCAGACGAACTGCGCCACTATGCACCGGAATTTGCGCCCACCTTCGCGCTGCGTTGGCTGGCGATTCCGCGCACACTGGCCAGTTGCACCAGCGCGCCGCCGGACGCGTTATGGCCGGACTTGGCCACCCTGGGGCTGCCGCCCGCGCTCGCCACCACGCACATCGCCTGGCCGGTGCATCCGCTGGTCTGGGAACGCCTGGAGCAACCGGGCTTTGCGCTTCCACCCGGCACGCTGCGTGCACCGCAGGCCTGGCTGGAAGTCCGCCCCACCTTGTCGGTGCGCACGCTGGTGCCGCTGCGGCATCCGCACCTGCATCTCAAGCTGCCGATCCCGATGCGCACGCTGGGCGCATTGAACCTGCGCCTGATCAAACCCTCCACGTTGTACGACGGGCACTGGCTGGAGCGCGCGCTACGCCGTATCGACGCGCACGATGCCGCATTGCAAGGACGTTGCGTGTTCGTGGACGAGTCGCATGGCGGGCATGTCGGCGACACCCGGCACCTGGCCTATCTGGTGCGACGCTATCCCCCGCTGGATGACACCACGCTGGTCCCGGTGGCCGCGCTGTGCGCGCCGATGCCCGATGGCCGGCCGATGGCACTGCATCTGGCCGAACGGTTCGCGCACGGCGACCTGCAGGCCTGGTGGCGCGAGTACACCGAGCTGCTGCTCGCGGTGCATCTGCGGCTGTGGCTGCGTTACGGCATTGCGCTGGAAGCCAATCAGCAGAACAGCGTGCTGATCTATGCGCACGGTCGGCCCGCGCGCTTGTTGATGAAGGACAACGACGCCGCGCGGATCGCCATGCCGCAGTTGCGTGCGCAGCTGCCGGATATCGACGCGCTGGGCGCGCTGCAGGACACGCGGATCGCGGTGGACGATACGCACGCGCTGGCGCAGATGTTCTGCACCATCGTGCTGCAACTGGATCTGCAGGCGGTGCTGGACGGCCTGGCCGACTGGCAGCCGGCCTTGCGCGCGCCGCTGGCGGCGCAACTGCAGGAGCAGCTTGCGCAGACGCTGGCAGCGCTGTATGCCGATGGCATCGATACCACGCCCGCGCGGCGCCTGCTGGCCGCGCCGCGGTTGCCGGTGAAGTACCTGCTCAGCGCCGGCAGCCTGCTCAGCAAGCAGCTCACCGGCGCCACCGACATCAACAAGTTCTACGGCGACAGTGCGCCCAACCCTTTCGGCGAGGCCTTCGCTGGCGCGGAACACATGCCGCGTCGGCGAGCGGATGGCCAGCGATGAAGCGCGTCCTGGGCCCGGTGCTGGCCGCGCATTACCTGGCCGCCTTCACCGCATTGGGCATGCCGTTGTTTCTGCCGCAGGTACTGGCCGAGCTGGCGCCTTCGGCAGCGGTTGGCTGGAGCGGCGTGTTGTACGTGTTGCCGACGCTGTGCACCGCGTTGACGGCGGGCACCTGGGGGCGATTGGCCGATCGCTATGGACGCAAACGCTCGTTGCTGCGCGCGCAACTGGGGCTGGCGCTGGGCTTTGCGATTGCCGGCTTTGCACCGTCGCTGAGCTGGCTGGTGCTCGGCCTGATCGTGCAAGGTACCTGCGGCGGCTCGCTGGCGGCGGCCAACGCGTATCTGGCCAGCCAACCGCAGGCCGGCCCGCTGGGGCGCGCGCTGGACTGGACGCAGTATTCGGCGCGGCTGGCGATGGTCAGCGCACCGGCGTTGCTGGGGCTGGCGCTTACCCTGGGCCCGGCGCAATCGCTTTACCGCGCGCTCGCACTCCTGCCATTGCTGGCCTTCGCGTTGACGTGGCGGTTGCCGGCGGATCAGCCCATCAGACGTCCAGGCCCGAAAGCGCAATCGTCGTCGGGCACCGAACCTGCAATACGTCCACCGGCCTCCACCGCATCGTTGTGGCCGGCCTTGTTGATCGCGCAGTTTCTGTTCTGCTTTGCGATGGTGGTGACGTTTCCGTATTTCATTCCCTACGCACTCGAACGCGGTGCCGGTCACGACGCGCTGGCCGGCCTGCTCTACAGCCTGCCGCATCTGGTCTACCTGGTGGTATTGCCGTGGTGGCGGCGCGGCGCTGGCGAGGCGTGGCTCATCCCGGGGTTGCTGCTGTTTGCGCTGGCCTGCCTGTGGCAGGCGCTGTTGCACGACGCCATCGGGCTGGCGGTGGCGCGGCTGTTGTTCGGCGTCGGCATGTTGTTGGGTCTGCGCGGGCTCAATCGCAGCCTGGCCCTGGTCGCCAGCGGCCACGGTGCCGGCCGCCTGTTCGGCGGTTTCGATGCCTGCGGGAAGTGGGCCGGTGTGGCCGCTGGCGCCGCCGCCGGTGCGCTGGCCCAGGCGGCCGGCCCCGCACTCCCTTTCCTGGCCGCCGCCGTCGCTGCGGCTGGCGCTGCGCTCACCGTTGCGGTGCGCTTTCCCTCGAGGAGAACTGCCGATGTCGCTGCACACGATGCATGACCCCTGGTACGACAGCATGGCCGACGCGCAGGCCTGCAGTTGCTGGTTGAACTGCTACCTGCGCGAGTTCGCCATCCCGCAACGCGCAGTCGATTTCGATTACCGCGGGCTGGATCGCCCCGGGCCGCGCGTGGCCGAGCAGCGTTGGCTGCGCATCGATCTCGGCGATAGCGGCGCGATCTGCGTGCGCATCGCCTACGCAGACTGCTTGGGGCGTTGCCGCTTCGCCTCCACGCCGTTTCTCAAAGGCGCCGGGCAAGCGTGGCAGGCGCTCGATGCGCATGCGCTGGCGCGCTGCCTGTTGCAGTCGCTGGGCAGCACGCAGGCGGTCAACCCGGAGTTGCTTGCGCAAAGCGCCAACAGCGTGGCGATTACCGCGGCGATCCTGCGCAAGGCGCAGCGCAGCGCAGCCATCGGCGATGCGATGATCGATGCCGAGCAATCGATGCTGTGGGGTCATGCCCTGCACCCCACACCGAAGAGCCGCGAAGGCATCGCGCTCGAGCACGTACTCGCCTGCGCACCGGAAGCGCGTGCGGCGTTTCAGCTGTTCTGGTTCCGCATCGACCCACGGCTGCTGCGCGTGCAAGGCAAGGACGTGCGCGCCAGCCTGAGGCAGCTGTCCGGCAGCGACGATCTCTACCCCTGCCATCCGTGGGAGGCGCAACGCCTGCTCGACGATCCGCTGCTGCGTACCTTGCAGGCGCGCGGTTGGATCACGCCGGTCGGCCTGCGCGGCGATGCACTGCGGCCCACCTCATCGGTGCGGACGCTGTACCACCCGCAGCTGGATTACTTTCTCAAATGTTCCGTGCATGTGCGGCTGACCAATTGCGTCCGCAAGAATGCCTGGTACGAACTGGAAAGTGCGGTGGCGCTCACCGACCTGCTGGCGCCGAGCTGGCAGGCACTGGCAGCGCAGGTCCCTGGCTTCGACGTGATGCTGGAGCCGGCGGCCACCTCGCTGGACGTCGCGCAGGTCGACCGCGCCCTGCACGATGCCGATCCGCAGGCAGCACGCGCATTGTCCGAAAGCTTCGGCATCCTGTATCGCACGACCATTCCTGCCACGCAACGCGCACGTTGGCAGCCACAGGTGGCCGCCGCCCTGTTTACCTGCGATGCACAGGGTAACAGCGTCTGCGCCCAGCGATTGCAGAGGCTGGGCAGCGCGCAGCTGGACCGCCACACGGCCACGTTGCGGTGGTTCCGCGCCTATGCGGGCCTGTTGCTGGATGGGGTGTGGAGCGCGCTGTTCCAGCATGGCATCGCGCTGGAGCCGCATCTGCAGAACACCGTGATCGGCTTTGCCGACGGCTGGCCGACGCGCGTATGGATCCGCGATCTGGAAGGCACCAAATTGCTGGCCCACCACTGGCCGGAAGCTCGCCTGCGCGGCGTGGGCGAACGTGCGCGGCAATCGCTGTACTACACGCCGGAACAGGGCTGGAACCGCGTCGCCTACTGCGCCCTGGTGAACAACCTGGCCGAAGCCATCTTCCATCTGACCGAAGGCGACGGCGTGCTGGAAATGCGGCTGTGGCAGTGCGTGGGCGAGCTCGCCGCCGGTTGGCAACAACGCCACGGCGCACAACCGGCGCTGCAGGGCCTGATCGACGGCGCCCCGCTGCCGGGCAAGAACAATCTCGGTACGCGCCTGCTGCAACGGGCCGATCGTCAATCCGACTACACGCCATTGCCCAACCCGATTGCGCACATCGCCACGGCACGACAGGTGGCCGCATGAGCCTGCGTATCGACACCGCCGCGGTCATCCACGCGTTGCCGCAGCTGCGTGCGGGCAGCGATGGCCCGCTCTGTGCGTATCTCTACGATCTGGAGGCACTGCGCGCGCATGCGGCATGGATGCGCGCGCAGCTACCGGCGCAGTGCGAGCTGTTCTATGCGGCCAAAGCCAATGCAGAACCGCAGATCCTGCAGACGCTTGCGCCGCACGTGGATGGCTTTGAAGCAGCCTCCGGCGGCGAACTGGCCTGGCTGCATGCGCAGCAACCGCAGGCAGCGCTGCTGTTCGGCGGGCCGGGAAAACTCGACAGCGAGCTGTCCCAGGCCGCCGCGCTGCCCGACTGCACCGTGCACGTGGAAAGCATCGGCGAGCTGCAACGGCTGGCCACCATTGCGGCACACGCGGGCCGCCGCGTCCCGGTGTTCTTGCGCATGAACATCGCCGTGCCCGGCGCACAGAGCACGCGATTGATGATGGGCGGGCAGCCCTCGCCGTTCGGTCTGGACCCGCAGGACCTGGACGCTGCCATGCAGCTGCTGCGGGCCAGCCCGTCGCTGCGGCTGGAGGGATTTCATTTCCATCTGATGTCGCATCAACGCGATGCCGGTGCGCAGCTGCATCTGGTTGCCGCATACCTGCGCACCGTCCAGCAATGGCGGCAGACCTATGCGCTTGGGCCGCTGCGGGTAAACGCGGGCGGTGGCTTCGGCGTGGACTATCTGGCGCCACAGTCCTCGTTCGACTGGGCCGGCTTCTGCGCCGGGTTGCCAGCGCTGCTGCGCGAGCACGGCAGTGCGTTGCGCCTGCGGCTGGAGCCCGGCCGCTACGTCAGCGCCAGCTGCGGCTGGTACCTGATGGAGGTGCTGGATATCAAGCGCAGCCACGGCCAGTGGTTCGCGATCGCACGCGGCGGCACCCACCATTTCCGCACCCCGGCCGCGCAGGCCCACGACCACCCCTTCCGCGTGCTGCGCGGCAACCGCGCTCCGGTGATCAGCGACACGCCGGTGACGCTGGTCGGCCAGTTATGCACCCCCAAGGACGTGCTGGCGCGCAACCAGCCCGTCGCCGCATTGGCAGCAGGCGACTGCCTCGCCTTCCCGCTGGCCGGTGCGTACGCATGGAATATTTCGCACCAGCAGTTTTTGATGCATCCGCCGCCGCAGAAGATGTTTTTGCCGGTGATCGACTGAGGACGACCTCACGAAGGCATCGATAGTGCGCTTGCAGCTGTTCCACGCGCAGGCAACAGCTTGCACAACCGCTCCGCACGCTCGCAGATCAGCCGCGCGCGGCGCGGCATGCGTACCCTCAACCACGCGTTTCGATCGCCACTACCGGCACCCGGATATCGGCGCGCAGGATCGCTTCGGGCGTTTCTTCCGGGTCGTCCAGATACAGGTAATGCAGCGGTGCATCGCGCAGCACATAACCGCTGTCGGGCAGCCAGGCGGCCAGCAGCTGGTCCAGCGCATCTTCCAGCCCGGCATACGAACCGACATGGCGCAGGACGGCGTGCGGCCCGCCATCCAGACGACGCAGCTGCAAGGGCGCTGCGGGCGTGACCGCCGCGTCGAAGCCCACGCCGCATTCGAACAGATGCCCGTGCGCGGGAACGTCACGGTGATCGCTCAGCGGCAATCCCACCAGGCACTGCAGGCTGTCGACGATGCCGGTGTGCGCCGCCCAGGCTACGATCCGGCCGAAGCCGCGATCCAGATCGTCGAACGCGCCGCGCTTGTGCAGCACCACCAGTTCGAACGGCTCCAGCGTCTGCACGCTGACCTGCAGCGGCGCTGACGGACGCTGTGCCCCGGCTGCCGGCGCAGATAACTGCTGCAACTTGCTGGCCCGCAATGCCGGTGTCGAGCGCAAGACGGTGGGACTGGCCTGCAGCGCGCTGCGGCAGGCACGCGCCAGCGCCTGTGGCGTCTGGTAACCGACCGCGAGTGCAACCGCAGTCACCGACGCATCTGCGCTGCCCAACAAATGCAGGGCCTGGCTCAACCGCAAGCGTGCAACGGTCTGGCCCACGGTCTCACCGGTCAGGGCGCGGTAGACCCGATGAAAGTGATACGGCGATTGATGCGCGATGGCGGCCAACTCGGCCAGATCCAGCAAGGCGGCGCCGTTGCGAATGCTGGCCTGCAGATGCGCAATGACGCGCTCCACGCCCCGTTGCCAACTGGTGACTGCTGGGTCTGCTGCATGCATGGTCTTGGCTCCCTGGTGACGGCATCAGCATCGCCTGCATCGGCTGCCGGCGCGGTCCCGATCTTGCGCAATGGTGCATCCACTGCAAGGCGTGCGACTCAGCCCGGCCACACCGCCAACGTCACCAGCAGCGCAGCTTCGGTCAGTTCCACCAGTGCGCCGCAGGTATCGCCCGTCATTCCGTCCAGGCGCTGCATGCAGGCGCGGCGCCATAGAACGAACACCACTGCGGCACTGCCGAGGCAGGCAGCCGCGATCGTGGTGCCGGCAGCCATGCAGACCACGACCGCCAGTAACAACGCCAGCCACAGGCCCCCACGCGGTGCGGCGACCAGCGCGCTGCCGATGCCGGCGGGGCGCACATATGGCGTGGTCAAAAAGGCCGCCACCACCGCGGCGCGTGCCAGCAAGGGCGCCAGCCACAACGCACCCGCTGCATGCGGCAGCAGCGTGGCCAATGCAGCGCATTTGAGCAGCAACACCAGCACCAGCGCAGTCACCGCCATCGGGCCGCTGCTGGGGTCTTGCATGATCGCCAGCGTGCGTGCGCGGTCGCCCATGCCGCCGACCCAGGCGTCGGTCGTGTCGGCCAGCCCATCCAGGTGCAGGGCGCCGGTCAGCCAGGTCCATGCGCTCAGCAGCACTGCCGCGCCAAGCAGTGGCGCCACATCGCGCAGGCACCATGCCAGGCCACACAGTAGCGCACCGAGCAGCAGGCCGACCGCCGGATACCACGGCAGCGAACGCGCCTGCGCGCCCGGCCGGGCGAACACCGCGCCGGGCACCGGAATGCGGGTCAGGAAGCCGATCGCCGCGAGCAGCCCATCGATCATCCGGCGTCGCGTGCCGACTGCGGCTCCGACGGCAGCGCCGCGGCGACGCCGTTGGCCGGCGGCCAGGCCAGCGGATGCAGCGAGGCATGCGGCACCGCCAGTTCGGTCATGCGGGCAAATCCCTTGCCGGCCACCATGCAGCGCAGCGCGCGGATCGCACCGCCGTGGGTGACCACCAGGACACGTCGGTCCGGATGGGCGCCAACGATAGCGTCGAGCGCGGCCGACAGGCGCGCGCAGAAATCGGCAAACGGCTCGGCCTGCGGCGGCGGGTAGCGCAGCGGGTCGGCCCAGAAGCGACCGAGCGCCTCGCCTTCATCGCGATCGATCTCGGCCACCGGCACGCCCTGCCAGCGGCCGAAGTGATATTCGCGCAGCCGTGCGTCCAGCTGCAGCGGCAACCCACGCGCGCCGGCCAGTTCGGTGGCGAAGGCCGCGCAGCGCTGCAAGCTGGACGACGCCACCACGTCCCATTCGCCTGCGGCGGTGGCTGCGCGCAATTGCTGCCAACCCAACGCGGTGAGCGGGTCGTCGAGCTGGCCGCGGTAGCTGCGCTGGCCGGTGTCGCCATGCCGCAACAAGCTGATCTGCGCGCTCATGCGTCCGACACCCCGGCTTCGGCAAAGGTGGCCATGCCGTTGTGCAACGCGCAGGCGCTGCGCAACAAGGGAATCGCCACCGCCGCGCCGCTGGCTTCGCCCAGGCGCAGGTCCAGTTGCAGCAGCGGCTCGGCATCCAGGGCGCGCAACAACGCGGCGTGGCCGCGCTCCTGCGAGCGGTGCCCGAACAACAGCCATTCGCGCACGCCGGGATTCAGGCGGGTGGCCACCAGCGCTGCAGCGGTGGTGATGAAGCCATCCACCAGCACCGGAATGCCGGCCTGCGCGGCGGCGATATACGCGCCGACCAGGGCGGCGATCTCGAACCCGCCGAGCCGGCGCAGCCGTTCCAGCGGGGTGGCGGCATCGGCATGCAAGGCCAGCGCGCGGCTGATCACCGTCGCCTTGTGCGCGATGCCCTCGGCGTCCAGCCCGGTGCCGGCGCCGGCCATCGCCTGCGGAAACTGCGACAACAGCGCGCAGCCCAGTGCGGCGGCGGCGGTGGTGTTGCCGATGCCCATCTCGCCGCCGACGAACAGCTGCGTGTCGCAACTCCTGGCCTGCGCGATGCTCTGCGCGCCGGCGGCCAGTGCGTCGCGCAACTGGCCGGGCGTCATCGCCGGCTGTTCGCAGATGTTGGCGCTGGACGGGGCGATCCAGGCGCGACGCACGCGCGGCAGATCGCCGGGGTCGTTGACCACGCCCAGGTTCACCACTTCCAGCCGCGCGCCCAGTTCGCGCGCCAGCACTGCGATGGCCGCACCGCCGCGTGCGAAGTTGCGCACCATCTCACCGGTGACCGCCTGCGGGAACGCCGACACGCCTTCGGCGGCGACGCCATGATCGGCGGCATACACCGCAATCCAGACGCGCTGCACTGTCGGCTGCTCATTGCGTTGCCAGGCCGCCAACTGCACGGCCAGCTGCTCCAGCCGGCCCAACGCGCCGGGGGGTTTGGTCAGTTGTTCCTGCCGTGCCAGCGCAGCCGCGCGCACGCGCGCATCCGGCACCGCGCATGCGGCAAAGATCCAGTCGCTACTCACAGCCGTTCTCCCTTCAGCACCATCGGCAAACCTGCCACGACAAACACCACACGCTCGCACTGTAGCGCCAATGCCTGATGCAGCCGGCCGGCCTCGTCCACAAACCGACGCGTGAGTTCGCCCAACGGCACGATGCCCTGCCCCACCTCGTTGCTGACCAGCACGACCTGCCCGGGCAACTGCGGCAGCGTTGCGAGCAGTGCGTCGCGTTCGCGCGCAAATGCACCCGCATCCGGGTGGCCGAGCAGGTTGCTCAGCCACAGCGTCAGGCAATCGACCAACACGCAGCGATCGGGCGCGGCCTGCGCCTGCAGCGTGGCGGCCAGCGCGACGGGTTCTTCCACGCAGTGCCAGTGCGGCGGGCGCTGGCTGCGGTGATGCGCGATACGCTGGCGCATCTCGTCATCGAATGCCTGCGCGGTGGCCACATAGTGCACCTGCCCGGCCGCGTCGGCGGCCAGGCGTTCGGCCAGTGCGCTCTTGCCCGAGCGCGCGCCCCCCAGGATCAACTGCCGCATGCCGGCTCCTTGCTGGTGAGCCGCAGCAGCGCAGCGGTATCCAGATGCGTGTGCACCGCATCGGCAAGACGGTCGAATGTGGCCTCGCGCAACGCCGCCAGATCCAGCGGCGTTGCCTGCGCCAGGCCGGCCCATGCAAGCAGCGCGGCCAGTGCCTGCGGGTGATCGAAGATGCCGTGCAGATAGGTGCCCAGCACCTGCCCGTCGTCGGACATGGCGCCATCGCTGCGGCCATCGTCCAGCTGCAGCAGCGGCCGCGCCAGGGCATCGCCGGTGCTGATGCCGCAGTGGATTTCATAGCCGACGGCCACCGCATCGCCCAGCGCCAGGCGCCCGTGCACGCGATGCAACTGCTTGTGCGGATGCAGCTGCGTTTCCAGCGCCAGCCAGCCCAACCCGGTACTGCTGCCGGCAGGGCCTTCGATGCCGTCGGGGTCGTGGATCTGCTCGCCCAGCATCTGCAGGCCGCCGCAGATCCCGAGCAGCTTGCCGCCGTAACGCAGATGACGTGCGATGGCGGTGTCCCAGCCGTGCGTGCGCAGCCACTGCAGATCCTGGCGCGTCGCCTTGCTGCCCGGCAGCACGATCAGCTCGCAGGCCGGCGGTGTCTGGCCCGGGCCGACCAGGCGCACATCGACCTGCGGATGCGCCCGCAAGGCATCGACATCGGTGTGATTGCTGATCCGCGGCAGCACCGGCACCACCACGCGCAGCTGCGCCTGCGGCTTGTGCAGCGCCTGCCGCGGCAGCGCGTCTTCGGCTTCCAGCTGCAGGCCATGCAGATACGGCAACACACCGAGCACCGGCTTGCCGGTCTCGCGTTCCAGCCAGTCCAGGCCCGGTTGCAACAACGCCAGATCGCCACGAAACCGGTTGATCACAAACCCGGCGATCCGTGCGCGTTCGCTCTCCGACAGCAAGGCCAAGGTACCGACCAGATGCGCGAACACGCCGCCGCGGTCGATGTCGGCGATCAGGATCACCGCGCAATCCACCGCCTCGGCATAGCCCATGTTGGCGATATCGTTGGCGCGCAGGTTGATCTCCGCCGGGCTGCCGGCGCCTTCCACCAGCACGACATCGAAACGCTCGACCAGCCGTGCGTGCGAGGCCAGCACCGCAGTGCGCGCAGTGGCCTTGTAGGCGTGATAGCCCACCGCATCCAGCGTGGCGACCGGGTGACCATGCACGATCACCTGCGCCCCGGTGTCGCTGGCGGGCTTGAGCAACACGGGGTTGAAATCGACCTGCGGCTCCAGCCCGCAGGCCTGCGCCTGCACCGCCTGCGCGCGGCCGATCTCGCCACCGTCGACGGTGACGGCCGAGTTCAGCGCCATGTTCTGCGGCTTGAACGGCGCCACTGCCACGCCCTGGCGATGCAGCCAGCGGCACAGCGCGGCCACCAGCGTGCTCTTGCCGGCGTCGGAGGTACAGCCCTGCACCATCAACACGCGTGCGCTCATGCCACCACCTCGCCCAACGCGACATCCAGGCGCGCTTCGGCGGTCGCATCGGGCGGCAGACCGAAGCGCAGACTGGCCGGGGTATCGAACAGGCGGGTCAGGATGCCGCGATGTGCCAGCGCTGCATGCAACGCCGCCGCATCGTCGCGCCGACACCACTGGAAAAACGCAGTGCCTGCGGTGGGTGCAATCGCATGGCGGCGCAACAGCTGCGCAAGCCGTTGCGATGCCGCGTGCAGGCGTTCGCGCGCCTGCGCGTGCCACTGGGTATCTGCCAATGCCTGCTGCAGCGCCCAGCGGGTGGGGCCGCTCACGGCCCATGGCCCCAACTGCTCGCGCAGCGCGTCCAGCAGCTGCGGCTGCGCGCAGACGAACCCGGCCCGCGCACCGGCCATACCGAAGAACTTGCCGACCGAACGCAGCACGATCAAGCCCGGCTGTGGCGTCTGCGCGCACACGCTATCGGAGGGCGTGACATCCATGAAGGCTTCGTCGATCACCAACCAACCGCCGCGTGCCGCAAGACGCGCATGCAGCTGCAACAGGACTTCGCGATCGAACCTGTCTGCACCCGGGTTATTGGGATGGATCAGCACCACCACGTCGAAGGTGTCCGCCGCCTGCAACAACGGGCCCGCCGGCAGCGGCACGACGGTATGGCCGGCACGTCGCCACGCGTGCGCGTGTTCGGCATAGCCAGGCGCCAGCACGCCCACACGGCTGCGGCTGCGCAACAGCGGCAAGGCCTGAATCGCCGCCTGCGAACCGGCGACCGGCAAGACGTGCGGCGCGCCGTAATAGGCCGCAGCGCTGTCGGCCAGACCATCGTCGTCTTCCGGCAGGCGCTGCCACACCTGCCCGGGGATGGCAGGCACCGGCCAGGCGAACGGGCTCACCCCGGTGGACAGATCCAGCCAGTGCGGCAGCGCAATGCCGTAGGCCTGCGCGGCGCGGCGCAAGCGGCCTCCGTGTTCAAGCATGAGCGGCTCCAGATGATGCTGCGTGACTGCACGCAGGTTGCCGATGGTCGGCGCAGCGCCTGCGCGCGAAGGGGGTGCGGCCCGTCATGGGATCGGCAGCGCCAATGCCAGTGCGCCGAGCAGTACCCACAGCAGCACCCCGGCACGTACCAGCACCAGCGCGCGACGCACGCTACCGGCGCTGGCCGGCAGGCCCTCGCCCAGCGGCGGCCGTATCTGCCAGTGGCCGTGGTACGGCGCCGGCCCACCCAGCTGCACCTGCAGCGCGCCGGCACCGGCCGCCATCACCGGACCGGCGTTGGGGCTCTTCCAGCCGCGTCCCTGCCGCCAGGCGCAGCGCATGCCGGCACGGCTGTGGCCGAGCAGCGCATAGGTCGCGGCGGTGCAGCGCGCGGGCAGCCAATTGAGCACATCGTCGATGCGCGCAGCAGCCCAGCCGAAGTTGGCGTAGCGCGGCGTGCGATAGCCCCACATCGCATCCAGCGTATTGGACAGTCGATACAGCACCGCACCCGGCGCGCCAAGCAGCACGCCCCAGAACAGCGCGGCGAACACCGCATCGCTGCCGTTTTCCAGCACCGACTCGGTAGCCGCGGCGGCGACCTGGGTGGCATCGAGCGCAGCGGTGTCGCGGCTGACGATGCGACCCACGGCCAGGCGCGCCGCTGCCAGGTCGTCGGCCTGCAACGCGTCGATCACCGGCTGCGCATGCTCGCCCAGGCTGCGCAATCCCAGTGCCAGATACAACAGCACGGCGGCAAAGGCGGTTGCCGCCCATACCGACCACCACCACAGCAGTGTTTGCAGCGCTGCGGCCAGGAGCGTCCATGGCACCACCGTCGCGCACCATGCGTACATTCCTGCGCCGCGATGATCGCGGTACAGGCGCGCTTCCACGCGCTGCGCCCACTGGCCGAACAGCACCAACGGGTGCGCGCGTCGCGGCTCGCCCAGCAGCAGGTCCAGCAGCACGGCGGCAACGGCAATCACCAGCGTCATGGCACGCAGCCCTGGATCATTGCAGGCAACACGCCGATGCAATTGCAAGCCCTGGCAGGTGAGTGGCCATGCCTACAACTCGATACCGAGCTGCGCCTTGATGCCGGCGTCGAAGGCATGCTTGATCAGGCGCATCTCGGTGACGGTGTCGGCGACGTCGATCAACCCGGCCGGCGCACCGCGCCCGGTGATCACCACATGCTGCCCCGGCGGACGCGCGGCCACTGCCGCAAGCACCTCATCCAGCGCGATGTAATCCTTGACCAGGGCAATATTGAGTTCGTCCAGCAGCACGAAGTCGTAGCGCGGATCGGCCAGCATGCCGCGCGCCAGTTGCCAGGCCGCCTGTGCAGCGGCGATATCGCGTGCGCGGTCCTGGGTTTCCCAGGTAAAGCCTTCGCCCATCACGTGATAGTCGAGCAGGTCCGGAAAGCGGCGGAAGAAGGCTTCTTCGCCGGTGGAAAAGGTGCCCTTGATGAATTGCACCACGCCGCAGTACAGGCCATGTCCGAGCGAGCGCGCCAGCATGCCGAAGCCGGACGAGCTCTTGCCCTTGCCGTTGCCGGTATTGACCAGCAGCACGCCGCGATCGATGACCGCCCGCGCGATGCGCCGGTCCACCAGTTCCTTCTTGCGCTGCGCGCGTTCCCGGTAATGCGCGTCGTCGTGTTCGGGGGGGCTCATGCACGTGCTCCGATCGGTGGACGCGCGGCGATGCCACGCAGTGCTGCCAGCAGCACGAAGGCGATGCCGACATAGCCTGACAGCGTGCCGAGTGCATGCGGATAATAGTCGGGCACGCGAGCGACAAAACCGCTCAGCGTGGCCAGCGGATAACGGCCGGAGAGGAAGTAGAAGCCGCCCTTGGAGAGCAGATACGCCAGGCTGCCGCTGAGCAGTACGGCGCACAGCAGGCGGGCCGCATCGCGCCAGGCGTCGGCATGCAACTGCAGGGCGTACACGCGCCCACCCAGCCACAGGACCGCATACGCCAACGCCAGCGCCCAGTAGGCCGGCGACAGGCACCAATCGCTGATGCTGCCAGAGACCAGCCCAATCAGATCCAGCGCAGATGCCACCCCGAACAGCAGCGGCAGCATCCATCGCGGGCGCAGCAAGGCCCCGGCCAGAAAGAACACCGCCCAGGATGCGCTGGGCAATGCATCCACGCTGGCGAAATGCTCGCCGCGGGTGCACACCATCAGCAACACCAACGCGCTACCGCAGGCCCATGCTGCAGCGCCTTGCAGTGGCGCACGCGCCGGCGTGCCGGTTCGCCGCGCAACCGTCACGACAGCTCCAGCGGGGCCGACAGCGGCGCCGCAGCGCGCGCGGTACGCCAGCGCACCACGCACCACGCAGCGGCAAGCGCAACCGCCAGATACAGCGCGGTGGTGCGCACGAACAATGGACCCCACTGCGCTACGCGCTGCAGATACTGCGCCCAATGCGGCTCGGCATAGCGCCCGCCCCACCAGTAGAACGCGCCATTGGAGATCAGGAACGACACCACCGCGGCCAGGCTGCCCAGCCCCCACGCAAGGCACAGCGACCTGGCGTCCGGGCGCAGGCGCGCGTGATACGCACGGCCGGCGTACCACAGCACCCCGTAGGCCAGCGGCAGCGCCGCATAGGCGGCGGTGATGCAGAAGTCGCTGACGCCGGCCAGCGTGACCGCGGCCCAATCGATGGCCACCGACACCCCCAGCAGGGCGACGAAGAACGCGTGCCGTCGCACTGCCAGACCGCCCAGAAAGAACACCGCCATCGATGCATCCGGCAGATGCAGCCAGTCGCTGACGTGATGGAAGCGGGTAGCGGTCATCACCAGCATCAAGGCGATGAAGACCGTGCGTTGGGCCGGACGGGAGAGTGGGGTCATCGGTGTTCCCTTGAAGACAGACGCAGACGCGCTAGCAATGGAGACAGTTAACCGGGTCGATGCTGCAGTGTACGAGTAGCGCATGACTGCCGATGTTGCCGGGCCGCTGGCAGCACCGCTGCAGCGGTCTGCTCACTGGTGCTCCAGGACAACCCATTGCCGCCGGTACGGGGAACTGCGCGATGTTGCGGCCGGCCGCCACCGGCGGCGTGCATCCCACCATCGCACAGTTCATCGGCTACCTCCGCGTTACTGCGCCGCCTGGTAGCGGAAGGTCAGCAGATAATTGCGCCCCGGCTGCGCGTACCAGCGTGCGGTCTCGTACTGGCGGTCGAAGACGTTGTTGGCGGTGAACTGCACCTTCCAGTCTGCGGTCATCACATAGCTCACGCGCAGATCCAGCAGGCCATAGCCGGCCAGCCGCTCGGTGTTGGCAAGATCGTCGTAACGCTTGCCGGAACCGAACAGGCTGGCCCCGACACCGAAGGCGCCGAAACTGCGGTCGGCATCGATGCGCCCGCTCTGCCGCGCCCGGCGCGGCAACCAGTTGCCATGGTTGACCTCTCCATCGTCCTGCGGCTGCAGCCAGGTCAGCGCGCTGCGCAGGGTCCAGCCGGCCAGGTCGGTGTCGTAGCCGGCTTCCACGCCGCGGATGCGCGCCTTGTCGATGTTGTTCGGCTGGCCGAAGGGGTGCGCCGCATCCACCAGCGCGGCGTCGTAGGCGATCAGATCGTCGATGCGGGTCTGGAAGGCGCTGAGCGTCCAGGTCCCCCAGGCGTAGGTGCCGCGCAGGCCCAGCTCGGCACTCTTGGAGGTCTCCGGCCCCAGCAGCGGGTTGCCGTAATCCGGGTAGTACAGCTCGTTGAAGGTGGGCGCCTTGAACGCGGTACCGTAGCTGGCGGTCAGCCGCAGATGCTCGGCAACATCCCAGCCCCACAGCAGGCTGCCAGTGGTCTTGCCGCCGAACTGGCTGTTGTCGTTGCGGCGCAGGCTGGCCTGCAACGACTGGCTGCCGAAGCCCTGCTGCCACTGCGCGAAGGCGGCGCGGTCGATGCGGCTGTCGGCGTCGTAGGTGTCGCTGCTGGCGATGGCGTCGCGCTGCCAGTCGAAGCCGACCGTAAGCAGGCCCGGCCCGGTGTTGACGTCGGCCTGCAGCGAGCCCTGCTTGCGGCGCGTATCGTAGGTGGACAGGTACGCGCCATCGTAATAGCTATCGCTCAGATCGGCACTGCTACCCAGGCTGGCAGTGAATTTGAGCGCGTCGCTCGGCGCATAGCGCACGCGGCCGCCCACGGCCTGCTGCACCCCCTTGGACAGATTACCGCCGAAGGCCGAGCCGTCGTATTCGTTGCGGCTCTGCGCACGCAAGGCGTGCACATCGGCATCCCATTGGCGATTGAAGCGCCATCCGCCCTGCATGCTCAACGAATCGTTGCGATAGCCGTCGCGGTCCGGGTCGTAGGCGCTGGAACTGGTATCCAGATACGCATTGATGCCATCGGTTTCGTCGTGCACCGCGTTCACTGCGTACCAGCCGCCGGCCTCGCCCAGATCGCCCTGGCTGCGCCCGGCGACACCGGCGCCATAACGGCGCGCATTGTCGCTGCCGGCCGCCACGCTCAGCGTGGGCACGAAGCTGCCTTGCGGGCGACGGGTGAAGATCTGGATCACCCCGCCCAGCGCCTCGGAGCCGTACAGGCTGGAAAACGGCCCGCGCACGATCTCGATGCGCTCGATCTGCTCGATCGGCAGATCCTGCAGTGCCGCGCCGCCGGCAGTAGCCGATCCGATGCGCACGCCGTCGATCAATACCACCAGATGATCCGATTCGGTGCCGCGCAGGAACAGCGAGGTCTGCTTGCCGGGACCTCCGTTGTTGGCCAGCGACACCCCGGCCTCGCCACGCAGCAGGTCCTGCAATGCGGTGACCTGGCGGCGCTCGATCTGCGCGCGGTCGATCACGGTGACCGGCGCCAGTGTCTGGTCCTGGGTCTGCGCGGTGCGCGAGGCGGTCACCACCACTTCGTCGAGATCGATGGCGGCCTCGGCCTGGGCCAGGTTGGCCAGGCACAGCGACAATCCCGCAGCCAACACGGCGCGACATGGCAAAACGGAAGAAACGGACATCGACTGCTGCTCCTGGAACCGCGCCTACCCGCGCGGGGGCAATGGGGTCGGCAGGCAGCAACGGGCCAGGCGTCCGGCGCGCGAGCACCAGATGCACAGGGCCACGCCCACCGCGTGCCGGGTCAATCCCTTCAGGCCGGTCTCCGGGCTTGCGAGCGGAAGCGGATGCCTCCCGGGTCTGCGCCTTCCCATGCACAGCACAGTGGCTTTACCTGCGGACCCTTGTCTCGCCCACCGTTGCGGGGGCAGCTCCGGAATTGCGCATCGCCCAAGGCGATGCGCGCACCGGATTCCCGTTTAAACCACCGGCCAGCCGGCAGTCACCTCAGGGGCGCGCATGGTAGCAGGCGCCTCCACGGTCTGCGACCACCGGCCAAGCCAAGCGCGTCGCCACGCGCCGGAATGGTGAATGCCGATGCCTTCTCCCCGGACATTGCCCTGTTTCATGAGCAAGAAGCTGCCCCGAAGGATCGGATGAGGGGACGGAGCGCAGCCTCATGCAGCGTAGGGAAGTAGCAGGTCGGGCTGATCCGCTGCCGAGCTTCATCGCGCACATACGTGTGGGCTTTGTCCCCGTACCCTCACCCCTCGCTCCGCGCCCCAGCCCGCGCCGGCGGCGCGGGCGCTCCGAGGCACGCGCGCCAATGGCGCGCAAGCCGTGCCTCATCGCCCTGCGGGGAGAGAGGCTTGTTCCCTTCTCATATCGAAAGCCTGTTCCTTCTCCCATCGGGACATTGTCCCCCGTCATGGGGGAGAAAGTGGCGCGCAGCGCCGGATGAGGATGCGAGCGAGGCCTTATGTGCATCTCACGCTCCCTGCAGCGCCTGCTCCAGATCGGCCAGCAGATCATCGATATGCTCGATCCCGATCGACAACCGCACGGTGTCTTCGCTCACCCCGGCATGCTCCAGTTCGGCCGGGCCGAGCTGGCGATGGGTGGTGGACGCCGGGTGCGTCGCCAGCGACTTGGCATCGCCGATATTCACCAGCCGGGTGAACAGCTGCAACGCATCCAGAAACCGCGCACCGGCCGCGCGCCCGCCGGGCAGGCCGAAGGTCAGCACGCCCGAACCATGCCCGCCCAGATACTTCTGCGCCAACGCATGCTCCGGATGGTCCGGCAGCGCGGCGTAATTGACCCAGGCAACCCGCGCGTGCTGCTGCAGATACCGCGCAATCGCCAGCGTGTTGGCGTTGATACGCTCCATCCGTAGCGGCAGCGTTTCGATGCCCTGCAGGATCAGGAACGCATTGAATGGCGACAACGCCGCGCCGGTATTGCGCAGCGGCACCACGCGCGCACGGCCGATGTACGCGGCATCGCCCAGCGCTTCGGTATACACCACGCCGTGGTAGCTCACGTCCGGCTCGTTGAGGCGTGCAAACCGCTGCTTGTGCGCGGCCCACGGGAAGCGCCCGCTGTCCACGATCGCCCCGCCGATGCTGTTGCCATGGCCACCCAGATACTTGGTCAGCGAATGCACCACGATGTCGGCACCGAACTCGATCGGCCGCAGCAGCGACGGCGTGGCCACGGTGTTGTCCACGATCAGCGGCACGCCGTGCGCATGCGCCACTGCCGCCACCGCCTCGATATCGGTAATGTTGCCGCGCGGATTGCCGATCGACTCGACGAACACCGCCTTGGTACGTTCATCGATCAAGCCGGCAAACGCCTGCGGATCGCGATAGTCGGCAAAGCGCGTGCCGATGCCGAACTGCGGCAAGGTATGCGCGAACAGATTGTAGGTGCCGCCATACAAGGCACTGGAGGAGACGATGTTGTCGCCAGCCTCGGCGATGGTCTGGATCGCATAGGTCACCGCCGCCTGCCCCGACGCCAGCGCCAACGCGCCGATGCCGCCTTCCAGCGCCGCCACGCGCTGCTCCAGCACGTCGTTGGTCGGGTTCATGATGCGACTGTAGATATTGCCCTGCACCTTGAGGTCGAACAGGTCCGCGCCATGCTGGGTATCGTCGAAGGCATAGGCAACGGTCTGATAGATCGGCACCGCCACCGCGCGCGTGGTCGGATCGGGACGGTAGCCCCCGTGCACGGCGATGGTTTCGGGCTTCCACTGCGGATCGGTCATGGCGCGGCTCGCTCTCGGAAAGAGTGCCGACCATAGCCGGGACTGCAGGTGCGTTTGCAAACCAGCGGGAATGACCTCATGCCGCCGCGTTGTGAGCGCCAACGAATGCCCCGCATGCGCCATCCATTTACGCAAACGGGCACTGCCTGCGCAGTGCCCGTTGCTTGCTTCAAGTTCTACCAGCGCTGCGGCCGGCGCCGCGTCTCAGCCCTTGGTGAACAGCAGCCGCCCACCTTCTGCACGCACGCGCACGGTGTCGCCGCTGAGATAGTGGCCGGAGAGGATCTGCTGGGCCAGCGGGTTCTCCACCTGCGACTGGATCGCGCGCTTGAGCGGGCGCGCGCCGTACACCGGATCGAAACCAACATTGCCGAGCAATTCCAGCGCTGCATCGTCCAGGTCCAGCTTGAGGCCGCGCTCGGACAGGCGTTTTTCCAGCCCATGCAACTGGATGCGCGCGATCGACTTGATCTGCGCCTTGTCCAGCGGGTGGAACACCACGATGTCGTCCAGCCGGTTGATGAACTCCGGGCGGAAGTGCGCCTGCACCACGCCCATCACCGCCGCCTTCATCTGCGTATAGGCCTCGGCGCTGCCGTCGCCGGACAGCTCCTGGATCTGGTGCGAGCCCAGGTTGGAGGTCATCACGATGACGGTATTGCGGAAGTCCACCGTGCGGCCCTGGCCATCGGTGAGGCGGCCGTCGTCGAGCACCTGCAGCAGGATGTTGAAGACATCGGCGTGCGCCTTTTCCACCTCGTCCAGCAGGATCAGCGAATACGGACGCCGACGCACCGCCTCGGTCAGATAGCCGCCCTCCTCATAGCCCACATAACCCGGAGGCGCACCGATCAGCCGCGAGACCGAATGCTTCTCCATGAACTCGCTCATGTCGATGCGGATCATCGCCTCGGTGCTGTCGAACAGGAAGTCCGCCAGCGCCTTGCACAACTCGGTTTTGCCCACGCCGGTGGGACCCAGGAACAGGAACGAGCCGCTCGGGCGATTGGGATCGGACAGGCCGGCACGCGAACGCCGCACCGCGTCGGAGACGACTTTGATCGCCTCGTTCTGGCCGACCACACGCTGGTGCAATTCGTCTTCCATGCGCAGCAGCTTGTCGCGCTCACCTTCGAGCATCTTGTTGACCGGAATACCGGTCCAGCGCGATACCACCTCGGCGATTTCCTCGGCGGTGACGCGGTCCTGCACCAGCTTGAAGTCGTGGTGTTCGACCTCGTTGGCCAGCGCCATCTGCTTTTCCAGTTGCGGCAGCACGCCGTACTGGATCTCGCTCATCTTGGCGTAGTCCTGGCGCCGTTGCGCGGCTTCCAGTTCCAGCTTGGCGTGCTCGATCTGCTCCTTGACCTTGGTGGTGCCCTGCAGCGCAGCCTTCTCCGACGTCCACAACTCGTTGAGGTCGTAGAACTCGCGTTCGAGCTTGTCGATGTCGGTCTCCAGATCGGCCAGACGCTGGCGCGAGGCCTCGTCCTTTTCCTTCTTCAGCATCTCGCGCTGGATCTTGAGCTGGATCAGGCGGCGCTCCAGGCGATCGAGCTCCTCCGGCTTGGAGTCGATCTCCATGCGGATGCGCGATGCCGCCTCGTCCATCAGGTCGATGGCCTTGTCCGGCAACTGGCGGTCGGTGATGTAGCGGTTTGACAAGGTGGCGGCGGCGACGATGGCCGGGTCGGTGATCTCCACGCCGTGATGCACCGCGTAGCGCTCCTTCAGGCCGCGCAGGATCGCGATGGTGTCTTCCACCGTCGGTTCGCCCACGAACACCTTCTGGAAACGCCGCTCCAGCGCGGCGTCCTTTTCGATGTACTTGCGGTATTCGTCCAGCGTGGTGGCGCCGATGCAATGCAGCTCGCCGCGCGCCAGCGCCGGCTTGAGCATGTTGCCGGCGTCCATCGCGCCATCGGCCTTGCCGGCGCCGACCATGGTGTGCAGCTCGTCGATGAACAGGATGATCTGGCCCTCGTTCTTGGACAGGTCGCTGAGCACAGCTTTGAGGCGTTCTTCGAACTCGCCGCGGAACTTGGCGCCGGCGATCAGCGCGCCCATGTCCAGCGACAGCACGCGCTTGCCGCGCAGCCCTTCGGGCACTTCGCCGTTGATGATGCGTTGCGCCAGGCCTTCGACAATGGCGGTCTTGCCCACACCGGGTTCGCCGATCAGCACCGGGTTGTTCTTGGTGCGCCGCTGCAACACCTGGATGGTGCGGCGGATTTCTTCGTCGCGGCCGATCACCGGATCGAGCTTGCCGCTCTCCGCACGCGCGGTCAGGTCGATGGTGTATTTCTCCAGCGCCTGGCGTTGTTCCTCGGCGTTTTCCGATTGCACGGTTTCGCCGCCTCGCAGCTTGTCGATGGCCGCCTCGATCTTCTTCTTGTCGCCGCCGGCCGCGCGCAGGGCCACGCCCAGCGGGCTGGCATCGTCAGCGGCCGCCAGTACGAACCACTCGCTGGCGATGAAGGCATCGCCGTGCTGCTGGGCCAGCTTGTCGGTCTGGTTGAGCAGGCGGTTGAGATCGTTGCCGATCGACAGGTTGCCTTCTTGCCCCGACACCTTGGGCAGCGTGTCCAGCGCCTCGCCCAGGCGCTCGCGCAGCAGCGGCACGTTGACGCCGGCCTGCGAAAGCAGCGGGCGCGTGCTGCCGCCGCTCTGGTCGAGCAGCGCAGCGAGCACGTGCACCGGCTCGATGATGTTGTGGTCGCGGCCCACGGCCAGCGACTGCGCGTCGGCCAGTGCCTGCTG
Organism: Xanthomonas sp. 4461; assembly: GCF_024806475.1. Classification (NCBI taxonomy): domain Bacteria; kingdom Pseudomonadati; phylum Pseudomonadota; class Gammaproteobacteria; order Lysobacterales; family Lysobacteraceae; genus Xanthomonas; species Xanthomonas sp. 4461. The sequence goes on from NZ_JANTYV010000001.1 coordinate 1,053,934, forward strand.
GAACCGCGAGGTGAGCTTGTCCATCCGCATGGGAAATCCTCTGAACGGGTGGCCGGCAACGCCGGCGATACCGTGCAGATGCGGTTGCCAAACGGGGTTTCAAGGTTTGACCGGCGCGCAAGGCGCCGGCCAACGCCGGCGAGACCGCCTCATGCGGCCCTGCCTGTCGGGGCGCCGCAAGGGCAATCCGCGCTGGCGTTCGGCCAGCGGGCCGACCATCGCAGGCGCTAGACGATCCGTCGCAGCGGCACTGCCTGAGGGACCTCGCTGCTGCCTCCGGCACTGTCCAGCCCCGCATCGCCGCGCACGGCAGCGGCGGCCACGTCCGCCTGCGTGGAGCCCAGCAGACGCGACAGCACCTGCGCCTGGATCGCGGCGAGCGCCGGCAAGCCGGGAGTGCGCGGGTGCGCTACCGGCACTGCCACATCCAGGCCGACCTGGCCGTGCTCGATCACCACGATGCGGTCGGCCAGCGCGCTGGCTTCGGCGACGTCATGGGTGACCAGCACCAGGGTGAAGCCATGCTGCCGCCACAGCTGCACGATCAGCTGCTGCATCTCGATGCGGGTCAGCGCATCCAGTGCGCCCAGCGGCTCGTCCAGCAGCAACAGCCGCGGCCGATGCACCAATGCGCGCGCCAGCGCCACGCGTTGCCGCTGCCCGCCGGACAGCGCCGCAGGCCAGTCACCGCCGCGCGTGCCCAGCCCCACCGCATCCAGCGCTGCCTGTGCCTGCGCGCGCCCGGCACGGCCCAGGCCGAGCGCCACATTGTCGATCACCCGTTTCCATGGCAGCAGCCGCGCATCCTGAAACATCAGCCGCACCGCATCGCGCCGGCGCGCCAGCGGCGCATCGCCACTGTCCAGGCGTCCGGCATCGGCACTTTCGAGACCGGCGATGACTCGCAACAGCGTGCTCTTGCCGCAGCCGCTGCGACCGACCACGGCCACGCAGCTGCCTGCTGCAATCTCCAGATCGATGCCGCGCAATACATCGCTGCCGCCATAGCGCTTGACGATGCCGCGCAGGCTCAGCGGCAGGCCGTTGCCTGGTGTGGTCATCGCGACACCTGCGCGCGCCGTTGCTGAGCCGGATGCCAGCCCAGCCACCAGGCCTCGAGCCCGCGTGCGGCCAGATCGGCCAGCTTGCCGAGCAGTGCATACAGCACGATCGCCACCACCACGATGTCGGTCTGCAGGAACTCGCGCGCATTGGTTGCCAGGTAGCCGATGCCGGAACTGGCCGAGATGGTTTCGGCCACGATCAAGGTCAGCCACATCAGTCCCAAGGCAAAGCGCAGCCCGACCAGAATTGATGGCAGCGCGCCGGGCAGCAAGACATCGATGAACAACTGCGGCCCACGCAAGCCGTAATTGCGCGCCATCTCGATCAACGCCGGGTCCACGCTGCGGATGCCGTGGTAGGTATTGAGATAGATCGGAAAAAAGGTACCCAGCGCCACCAGAAACAACTTGGCGCCCTCATCGATGCCGAACCACAGGATCACCAGCGGAATCAACGCCAGGTGCGGCACGTTGCGCAGCATCTGCAGGCTGCTGTCGAGCACGCGTTCGGCCACGCGCGACACGCCGGTCAACAGGCCCAACACCAGGCCGAGGCTGCCGCCGATGACCAGGCCCACGGCGGCGCGCCAACTGCTGATTGCCAGGTGCTGCCACAGCTCTCCGCTTTGCACGAGCGTGGCCGCCGCACGCAGCACCGCGTCCGGCGCCGGCAGGATGCGCTGCGGCAGCCAACCGCTCGATGCCGCGCCCTGCCATGCGGCCAGCACCGTCAATGGCAACACCCACGGCAACAGCCGGTTGCCCCACCGCCATGCACGGGCGCTCATTGCATCGCCCTCGTGTTGGCCGTGCGCATCGGCGACGCAGCCACCCGCATCACTTGCCTGCCGCTTGCGCGGCAACCGCGGCCGGCGCACGCCACACCGCCGGTGCCACCAGCACACGCCTGGGCAATAAGCGCTGCGCGTAGAACAGATCGGCAGTGGCCTGCTGCGCCTTGATGACCTCGGCGCTGAGCGGCTGCACGCTGGCAGGCGGGCGATGCGCCAAGGTGCGCTCGACCACCGCAGGCGACAGCCCGCTCACCTGCGCCAGCACCTTGATGCTACCGGCGCGGTCGCGTTCCAGCAGGCCGTCGGCCTGGTTGAGCGTGCCCATCACTTGCTGCACGAACGGACCCCACGCCGTGGCATAGCGGCGCGAGGACAGAAAGAACCCGCCGGTCAACCCCAACCCCTCGCCGTTAGCGAGCAGGCGCGCACTGCCATCCAGCGTCAAGGCCGAATACCACGGGTCCCAGATCGCCCACGCGTCCACCTGGCCGGCCGCAAACGCGGCGCGCGCATTGGCCGGCGACAGGTACAGCGGCGTGATGTCGCGCAGACTCAGGCCGGACCTGGCCAACAACCGCAGCAGCAGGTTATGCGCGCTGGACCCTTTTTGAAACGCGACCCGCTTGCCCTTGAGATCGGCCACGCGCCGCAGCGTGCTCTTGGCCGGCACCAGAACGGTCTCGGCCTTCGGCGTCGGCGGCACCCAGCCCACGTACTGCAGGTCGGCACCGGCCGCCTGCGCGAACAACGGCGGAATATCGCCAGCCCCGCCCAGATCGACGCTGCCCACGTTCAGGGCTTCCAGCAGTTGCGGCCCTGCGGGAAACTCCACCCAGCTGATCTTGGTGCGCGGGAAGCGCTGCTCCAGCAGGCGATGCTGCTTGGCCAGCACCAGGCTCGACACCGCTTTTTGGTAGCCGATGCGCAACTGTGCAGGCTCGGCCGCAGACGCGCACGGCAACCACGCGACACTCATCATCAGCATCAGCGCCCAGGCAATCAGCATGCGCATCGACGATCTCCTCATTGCCAATCGGTTGACGGTTTTTCCCAAAGGTTGATGCCGCCCTCGACCGCAAAACGATCGATCTCGGCCAACTCTTCCGGGCTGAAACTCAGGTTCTGCAGTGCCGCGACGTTCTCGACCAATTGCTCCGGCCGGCTGGCACCCAGCAACGCCGAACTCACGCGCGCATCGCGCAGCACCCAGGCCAGTGCCAGCTGTGCAAGGCTTTGCCCGCGCTTCCGTGCAATGGCATGCAACCCACGTGCGCGTTGCAGGTTGTCGTCGGACAGATGCTCTGGCCGCAGCGATTGCCCACCGGGGCGATTGACGCGCGCATCGGCCGGCACGCCATCAAGATACTTGCCGGTGAGCAGGCCCTGTGCCAGCGGCGTGAATGCAATCACGCCGGCACCGATGTCTGCGGTAGTCTCCAGCAGCTCCTGCTCCGGCCAACGGTTGAACAAGTTGTAGGCCGGTTGATGGATCAACAACGGCACCTTCCACTCGCGCAGCAGTGCCGCGATCTCGCGGGTGCGCGCCGCCGAATACGACGACACGCCCACGTATAGCGCCTTGCCCTGCTGCACCGCACTGGCCAGTGCGCCGGCGGTTTCTTCCAGCGGCGTGTCCGCATCGAAACGGTGCGAGTAGAAGATGTCCACATAGTCCACGCCCAGCCGTTGCAGGCTCTGGTCCAGGCTGGACAACAGGTATTTGCGCGAGCTGCCGCCCTGCCCGTACGGGCCCGGCCACATGTCCCAGCCGGCCTTGGTGGAAATGATCAATTCATCGCGATACGGTTTGAAATCCTCGCGCAGCAAGCGGCCGAAGTTCAGCTCAGCGCTGCCATACGGCGGGCCGTAGTTGTTGGCCAGATCGAAATGGGTGATGCCCAGATCGAAGGCGGTGCGCAGCAAGTCGCGCTGCGTCTGGATCGGCGTGCTGTCGCCGAAGTTGTGCCACAGGCCCAGCGACAATGCGGGCAGGACAAGGCCGCTGCGGCCGACCCGGCGGTAGGCGATGCGGTCGTAGCGATCGGGATGTGCGAGATAGGTCATGGGTCTGTCCGGTAGATCAGCGGGCGCTGAAGCGATTGACGGGGCGTGCCAGCCCCAGATGATCGCGCAAGGTGCGCCCTGCATAGTCACGTCGGAACAGGCCGCGTCGCTGCAGCTCCGGCACCACGTGCGTCGCCACATCGGCCAGGCCGCCGGGCAGGTGCGGTACCAGCACGTTGAAGCCATCGGCGGCGCCCTGCTCGAACCACGCCTGCAACTCGTCGGCGATCTGGGTTGGCGTGCCGATCAGGCTGTAATGGCCGCGCCCACCGGCGATGCGGCGGCCGAGCTGGGCAATGCTCAACTGCTCCTGCCCGGCCAGTTCGGTGAACAACTGCTGGCGGCTGCGCTGCCCGGTTTCGGTGAGCGGCAACTCCGGCAACGGGCCATCGGGCGGATAGCCGGACAGGTCGAAGTTTCCCAGCATGCGCGACAGCAGCGCGATACCCACCTCCGGCTCCACCAACTGCTGGAACTGCTCGAATTTGTCCTGCGCTTCGGCCTGGCTTTGCCCCACCACGATGAACACGCCGGGCAGTACCTTCAGCGCATCGCGCGAGCGGCCAAACTGCTCCAGCCGCCCTTTGATATCGGCATAGAACGCCTGTGCCTTGGCCAGCGACGATTGCGCGGTGAACACCACCTCGGCCGTTTCCGCCGCCAGCGCGCGTCCGGGCTCGGACGAGCCGGCCTGCACCAGCACCGGGTGCCCTTGCGGGGCGCGCGCGATATTGAGCGGCCCGCGCACCTGGAAATGTGTCCCGCGATGATCGAGCACATGCGCACGCGCCGGGTCGTGATGCAGGCCGGCGGCCTTGTCGGCGATGAACGCGTCGTCGTCCCAACTGTCCCACAGGCCGGCGACCACCTGCTGGAACTCGCGCGCTCGCGCATAGCGCTCGGCGTGCACGTAATGCGCATCGCGATTGAAGTTGAGCGCCTCGTCGGCGGCGTCGGAGGTGACCAGATTCCACCCGGCCCGGCCGCCGGACAGATGGTCCAGCGAGGCGAACTTGCGCGCCACGTGATACGGCTCGTTATAGCTGGTGGTCATGGTGGCGATCAGGCCGATGCGCTCGCTGACCGCCGCCAATGCGCTGAGCAGCGTCAGCGGCTCGAACAGGCTGGAACGCGCCATCCGCTGTGCGATCGGCCCACCGGCTGCGGCCAAACTGTCGGCGACGAAGACCGCATCGAACTTGGCGGCCTCGGCGATGCGCACCATTTCGCGGTAGTGCGCAAAGTCCAGCGTGTCCGCGCTCGCCTGCGGGTGCCGCCAGGCCGCGACGTGGTGGCCGGTCGCCATCAGGAACGCGCCCAGCGACAGCTGCCGTGGCGCGCTCATCGCCTACCACCCGACACGATGCCCTGGCGGTCCTTGAACCCACTGTTGAAACCCATCGACTGCATCCTCAAAAATCCTTGCGCACTTGCAGGCCGAGATAGCGGCGATCATCGCGCGGTACCAGCCGGTAGACATTGCCGGTGGCATTGGCCAACAACGGCGCATACGAGCGATCGCCGAGATTGCGACCAAGCACTGCCACCCGCCAGCCATGCACGTCATCGGCCAGTGCGATACTGGCATTCCAGATCGCGTACGGGCCCTGGATGGTCTGCGCGGTCTGGCTGAGGTCGTACTGCACGCTGTCCTGCCAGCTCACATCGCCGTTGAATTCCAGCGCCAGACTGCCGCGCAACGGCACCCGGTATCCGGCGCGCAGGTTGCCTTTCCAGTCCGGCGAAAACGGCAACGGCTTGCCGTCGACATTGCAGTTGGCCGCCGCTGCCGCCGGGCACGCGAAGCGCTGGATACGCGCCTGCGTATACGCCAGCGATGCGGCCAGACTAAGCCGCTCGGTGGGCCGGTAATCCAGGTCCAGCTCCAGGCCCTGCGTACGCACCTGTCCGGCATTGATCAGGCGCGTCACCACCTGCCCGGCCACGGTGTCGAAGAAGTTGGCCTGGTAATCGGAATAGTCGGTATGGAACAGCGCCACGTTCGTACTGAGCCGGTCGTCCAGCGCGCGTGTCTTCAGTCCCAGCTCCCAGGCGTTGGAGGTCTCCGGCTTCAGCGCCGGCGTGTCGCGCGGCTGCATGTTGAAGAACACGTTATAGGCAGGGCCTTTGTAACCGCGCGAATAGGTCAGGTAGCCGGTGGTCTGCGCATCGATGTCGTATTGCAGGCCGGTGCGGCCGGACACCCCGTTTTCCGCAGTGCTGCCACTGCTTGCGGTGGACGGCTGGATACCGGTGACCGGTGCGGCCGAGCTGGATACGCGCTGATGCCGATACTCAAGCGTGTCGCGGGTAAAACGCGCACCCAGCAGCGCACGCAGATCCGGGCGCCAATGCCAGGTGGCCTCGCCGAACACCGCATAGGTCTGCGCGCGGGTGGCGTAATCGGCCACGCCCACGTTGCTGGCGGTGGGCGTCGTCACCGTACGGCGATAGGTTTCGTCGCTGCGGGCATGCAGGTAATACAGACCGGCGACCGCTTCCACCGCGCGGTCGCGTGGGGTCTGCACGCGCAATTCCTGCGAATACTGCGTGTAACCCAGCTCGCCGCGATCATGCGATGCGGGAAACGTCGCGCTGCGTTGCGCGGTGCGGTCGCCATCCTGGAATTGGGTGTTGTCCCACTGCCGCCATGCGCTGACCGAGGTCAACAGCGCATCGCCGAGGTGCTGATCCAGCTGCAGCGAGGCGCCCTTGTTGATGTCGTCCAGATGCGTGCGGTAATCGCTGTTGATCTGCCGGTTGTCGGCACTGGCAACCACTGGTGCCAGCGCCGCAGCGAAGTCCGCACGTGTGCTGGCCACGACCACGCCGCTGGGCGCGTCGCTGCTCGATTGCAGGTAGTCGGCGAGCAGCGTTGCGTTCAAGCTCGGGTTCGGCGTGAGATCCAGCCTCAGCCGCGCGCCGGCGCGCCGGTAGCCATTGACGGTCTGCCCGTCGGCCACATTGCGCACGTTGCCGCCATATTCGGCCCACAACGCAGACACGCTGGCCTTGAGCACCTCGGGCACCAGCGCACCGCCGATGCTGGCACGCACGCGGTCTTCGTCGCCGCCGCCGAAGTGGGAATAATCCACATAGCCGCCGAACACCTCAGGCGCCGGCTTGCTGACGATACTGAGCACGCCGGCCGAGGCGTTCTTGCCGAACAAGGTGCCCTGCGGCCCGCGCAGCACTTCGATGCGTTCGACATCGAGCAGGTCCAGCGTGGCCTGGCCCGGACGCCCCAGCACCACACCGTCGATCACCGTGGCCACGCTGGGCTCGACCCCTGGCGAGGTGGAGATGGTGCCCACGCCACGCAGGAACAATGAGGTGTCCTTGTTGGAGGCACCGTTGCGAAAGGTCAGGCTGGGCACCAGCGCCGGCAGGTCGGCCACGCTGTTGCGGTTTTCGCGCTCCAGTGTCTGGCCCTGCACCACCGACACCGCCACCGGCACTTGCTGCAAGGTGGTTTCGCGACGCGTGGCGGTCACCGTCACTGCGCCCAGGGTCTGCGCGGCACGCTCCGGCGTGGCAGCAGTCTCGCCTACTTCATCGGCCAGCGCTGGCGTACATGCCCACGCCAGGCTCCACGCCAAGACCTGCGGTTTGGCCAACCATCTGGAAGCAGCAAAGATCCCCGCCGGGGTCCGGTGTTGCGCAGGCATGTATGTCCTTTCGTGGCGTCGGCTGTCGTGTAGCAGCGTTGGTGAAGTTGGTTGTCCGGCAGCGCGATCAACGCGCAGCGAAGCTGGCGCAGCGCAGGCTGGGAAGGCGGTGCAGTGCAATAGCGCATGCTGTTTGCAGCTGCCGCGAGCGTCAAATAACCAATGTTTAGGTGGTTATTCACTCACGCCCTGCAGCGCCTGCAGACCACCGGTGAGCGCTGTGGAAGAGGCCCAATGCACAACGCCGGCCCTGTGGCGATAATGGCGACATGGATGTATCCACCAAGCCCTGGCACCTCTACCTGCTGCTGTGTCGCAACGGCAGCTATTACGCCGGCATCACCAACGATCTGGAGCGCCGCTTTCAGGCGCATGTGCGTGGCACCGGCGCGCGCTACACACGCGCAAATCCGCCACTGAAAGTGCTCGCCAGTCACCCGTATCCCGACCGCGCCGCCGCCTCGCGTGCCGAGTGGCAGCTCAAGCAGCAACCCCGCACGCGCAAGCTGGCCTGGCTGCTGGCGCAGCCGCCCTGCAGCGCCTGGTCACACCCTTCTGACACCCCTATCACGCCCGCCTAGCCGCCCGCTTCCTACGCTGCGCCATTCCGACACCGGAGCAGCGCATGCACTATCAGCTCTATTACTGGACCGGCCTGCAGGGTCGCGGCGAATTCGTCCGCCTGGCACTGGAAGACGCCGGCGCCAGCTACACCGACGTGGCGCGCATCGACGGCGACGAGGTCATGACCGCATTCCTGGAAGGCAAGCACGCGGGTGCACACCCATTCGCACCGCCGTTTCTGCGTGCGGGCGAGGTGGTGATCGCGCAGGTGGCAGCCATCCTGCATGCGATTGGCCCGCAATTGCAGCTGGTGCCCGCCGCCGAGGCGCAGCGCCTGCAGGCACTGCAGTTGCAGCTGACCATCGCCGACCTGGTGGCCGAAGTGCACGACACCCATCACCCCATCGGCGTGGGGCTGTACTACGAAGATCAGACAGCTGAAGCAGCCAAACGCGCCCAGGATCTGCGCGACAACCGGCTACCCAAGTTCCTCGGCTATTTCGAGCATGTACTGCAGCAGGCAGGCGGTACGCACGCGCTTGGCACCCATTCGTACGTGGATCTGTCGCTGTTTCAGCTGGTCAGTGGATTGGAATACATGTTCCCCAAGCGCATGACGACGTTGTCCAAGGAGTTGCCGGGGCTGAAGTCGCTGCAGCAGCGCGTGGCCGGGCGCCCGCGCATTGCCGCTTACCTCGCATCCGAGCGCCGCGTGGCGTTCAACACCAACGGCATCTTCCGCCACTACCCGGAGCTTGATGCGGCGTAGGCGCCGTACCGGCATCAGACGGCGGGCGGCGGGCGGCGGGCGGCGGGCGCCTAGTGATACGACGTGCTCACTGCGCAGCTGATGCTTGCGATTGGCCTGTGCTGCGCGTTCGATCCTGTCGTTAACGTTCCCGCGTGATCGGGCACCGCCATGTGTTGCCTGATATCGCAAGTGCAAGGCCGCACGGATGCGGCCTTTACTCTTGACGCAGCCGAACCGCCAGCCTCAGCCGCCCTGCAACAACGCCGCACGGATGGCATGCAGCTGCACCTTCACTGCGGCAGCCTGGGTCGGCCCCAGCCGCAGCAATGCCTTCTGCCCGACCGACGCAGATTCCAGCGCAGGATCGGCAAAGAGATAACGGCCACGCGCGTCGCGCACGACGGCGATCGGCTGGCTTGGCTCCGGCGTGCGCAGCAGATGGTCGATCACATCGATCACGCGGTCGTTGAAGTAACGGTCCGGCGCGCCCAGGTTCGCATAGGCCTGCTGAAACAATGGGTAGAAGCGCACATAGCTCCGCACCAGGGCGTGCGCATCCACGTTGGTGAACGCGGCGACGTAGGGCGCATAGCGCGCGGCATTGGCCTGGTCGATCACGCTGCGCTCGGCGGCGTTGGACACCTGCAGCTCGCCCGGCACCGGCTGCAGCACCGATGCGCGACGACTCATGCTGGGCTGGGTGAGGTTGTCCACCATCACCACCACGCGTTCGATCAGATGCGCGCGCAGCACGATCGACAGCGCGTCGTCGTGTTGCACAAGGTCCAGCAACGCCTGCCATGCGGCATAGTCGCTCTGTGCCAACGCAGGAATCGCTGCATCGGCTGCATCGACCGATGGCGTCTGCACCGGATGACGCGGCGCGGCCGGTGCAGGAGGTGACGGGGCAACAGCGGCAGCCACCGCGCTCGCGGTCTGGCTGATCGGCGCGGGCAACGCGCCCGATGGATCGGAGGGCCCGCGGAACAGCCACCAGGCGGCGCCGGCAATGAGCGGCACGGCCAACAGCCACGGCCAGCGCGAGGACTTGGTTTGCATCATGGAACTCCTGACATCGACAACATCCAGGGTGTGACCATGAGATGGTGCGGTGGTTCCATCGATGTGAGGTGGCCGCGCATTCATCAATTGCGCGCATACATGGCCAGGCGAGGCTTTGGCATGCGCACGCAGCGCAAACACGCGATCTGCGCGTCATGCACCAGGCGGTCGACGCGAGGTCGGGCGCGAACGACCAACGACGAACCGCCGACGCCAAAAACGAGGCGTCATGCGCGACAAACCGCGTTCAATTGGCGAAGTTCAACCGCGCATTCACCCAGGCCGCCACGATTGCCGCTGCCACCTGATCGGCCTGTCTTGCAGGCACCTGTTTTTCGCGCACCAGCCACGCAGCGGTGTCTGCGCGCACCTTGGGCAACAGTACGCGCACCGCCTTGCGATCTGCCGCCGGCCACTGGCTGCCATCGCCGTCCCAGGCCGCAATCGCCTTGTCCGGATCGTCGCCATAGCGCTTGCGCAATGCCGGTTGCAGGTACAGCAGCGGCGACACCGATGCGCGCAGCGCAATCACGCCCCACTCGGCGTAGCTGGCATAGCGGATGGTGCCGGCGTCCTTGCTCAGGGCGTCGATCAGGGGATCGAACCCATCGTCCAGCTGCTTCCAGCTGGCCAGCGCAAACAAGCCGCCCGGCGGCTTGCACACCGGAGCGAACGAGTCGCGTGTGGAAGCATACAGCGGCCCGAATGCCTCGTACGCTGGCTCACCTACCGCCGCGAAAATGAAGCAATGCACATAGGGCCGATTCCCGCTGTCGTCTCGCTCGATCCACATGCGCAGCAGCGTGAGCACGCGTTCCTGCTGCGGCGTTGCAGGCGTGCCGGCAGCGTCATCCAGCAACGATGCCGCAAAGTCATCGGTCTTGCGCAGGGCCTTGCGCGCACTCTCGAATCGCGTATTCGCCAATGCGGCGTCCACACCGGCGGCAGGGACGAACTGATGCAGATACGCCAGCCATGCCGATGCCAGCGGTGCGTCGTACGTCTGCAGCTGCCGCGCAGCCTCGGCAGGCTTGCCGGGGATGCTGGCGATGATGCGGTCCAGCGCCTGCTGCTGCACGGTGAGTGCCTTGGCCAGCACATCGGCCCTGGCGGTGAGGCTGCGCCGCAGGCAGTCGTCCGGCCTGGCGTCCTGCGCGCAGGCGTTGCGCTGCCGTAGCCAGGCGCGTTGTTGCTCGCGCACGCCGGCCACCGCAGCGCGCGGCGTCGTTTGCACCAGCGCCTGGTAGCTTGCGTCCAGCTGCTCGTCCAGCGCACCGAGTGCGGGCACTGCGCAGAGGCGCTTTTCGACCGGCGTACCGGCCTGTCTGCAGTCAAACGAGGCCGCCCACGCACCGCCGGCGCTCAGCACCAGCGCGCTGCCAAGCAGCAATCGGGCCACACGCGTGTGGTGTTTCACTGCATCGCCTCCTTGCGTGCCGGCAGCAGCGACAACAACAGCAACGTCACCGCCAGCGCGACGTAGGCGCCGACGAACTGCCAGCTGATCACCCGTGCCAGACCCTGCAGCGACCAGGGCAGGTAGATGCCGCCGCGCGGGTCCACCGAATGGATCAGGCCGAACAGCGTCAGGCCCGCAGCGACCAGCAAGAACACCGCACCGCGACGCAGCCGGCCATCGATCATCGCCGCCACCGTGGCGATCCACAGCATCGCGGTGATGATGAACCCATTGCCGAGCGCAAAGATCACCGCCAGTTCCGGCAGGCCGTGGCCATCCACCTTCGTGGTCAGCGCAACCAGTTGCTCCGGCGCGATCCAGCCCGGCGCCTTGATCGTCAGCAGGTACGCCACCGATGGCAGAAACCCCAGCACCATCGCGCCGGCATGCTGTTTGGGCGTGGCCTGGAACGCCTGCGTGGTGATGTCGATCGACACGTACACGATGATCGGCGCCAGCACCGCCAGCGGCAGCCACTGCACCAACCCGGAGATCACACCCAGCATGCCGCCGATGCCGACGAACACGCCGGTCAACAACGTGTAACCGGAGCGCGCGCCCATATGCTTGTAGGCCGGCTGGCCGATGTACGGCGTGGTCTGCGCCACCCCGCCGCAGACACCGGCCACCAGCGTGGCCAGGGCCTCCACCAGCAGGATGTCGCGGGTGCGGTAGTCATCGCCAGCGGCACGTGCGCTCTCGCTGACATTGATGCCGCCCACCACCATCAACAAGCCGAACGGCAGCAGCAATGGCAGGTACGCCACCGTGGCCGGCAATCCTTCGATAAAGCCCAGGTTCGGTAGCGGCAGCACGATCTGCGGTGGAGTCCACGCCGGCACGCTGAAGCCCGGCGCGCCCAACCCGGCCAGCCCCAGCCCGTAGTACAGCGCCGTGCCGATCACGAACGCCACCAGCACGCCCGGCAATTTGGTCGGCAGGCGGCCCTTGGCCAGCAGCACATACAGCAGCAGGCCCAACGTGACGAATCCAGCCACCGGCGAACGCAGGGTTTCCAGCAGCGGCAGCAGGCCCATCAGCACCAGCGCGATGCCGGCGATGGAACCGAGCAAGGCTGCTCGCGGCAGCGCGCGCGTGACCGCCTCGCCAACGAACGACAGCACCAGCTTGAGCAGGCCCATCACCACCAGCGAGGCCATGCCGAGTTTCCAGGTGGCGATGGCGGCCGCCTGCGGGTCCAGCCCCTGCGCCTTGAAGCCGACGAATGCCGGGCCCAGCACCAACAGCGCCATGCCGATGCTGGTCGGCGCATCCAGGCCCAGCGGCATCGCGGTGACGTCGTCGCGCCCGCTGCGTGCAGCCAGCCGCCGCGCCATCAAGGTGTAGAGCAGGTTGCCCACCAGCACGCCGAACGCGGTGCCGGGAAACATGCGCCCGAACACCACCTCGGCCGGGAACTGGAACATCCCGACCAACGCCATCGCGATGAAGCCAAGAATGGAGAGATTGTCGACGACCAGGCCGAAGAAGCCATTGAGGTCGCCGGCGACGAACCAGCGCGGCGATGCCGCAGTACGCGAGGAAGGGGCCGACATGGGAGCCAGGAAGCGTGGGGATCGGCCGATGGTAGCCGCTGCTCATCACGCGCGACAGCGCCGCGGTGGATCAGACCGTGTCGCCGCGACTGCGCCCGCCAGTCCTGCGTGCGGCGACCTTGAGGTGGCGACGCTACGCTACTTCATCGCCGCCTCGACCTCGATCCAGCCGACGATGTGGCCACGGTTGGCGCTGCGCTAGCGCACCGGCACCGGCACCGGCGTGGTATCGGTGCCGACATCCAGCGCGGTGGCACGCCGGTGCGTGCCGATCGTCACCTCGCACTGGTATCTCAGGCCACCACCGCGCATGACAGCCCGCCAAGTGCGGCAGACAACGCCACGCGTGCAGCGCTCACGCGCATTCGGTGCAGCGTTTCAACGCGCATGCTCACCAGAGCCGGCAGATGACCCTGCACAGCGTTGCTCGCTGGATGGGCGCAAATGAGGCGTATCACTGCAACGTACGCGCAGCACAGACAGATGCCGATTCGAGCGCCGCCTGTGCACGCGCTACCGACACACAACCGCGCTGGCAGCTGCTCCGATCGACACCTCTCAGAACGACACCTCCACCGCCTGCCGCGACCACAGCACCGACTGGTGGCCGGTGGCCTGCTTCCAGGCCAGCCGGATCGCTTCGATGTCGCGGCGCCGCTGCGGGGTGTCCTCGTGCAGGATCACCAGCACCTTGGTGCCCAGGCGGTTCGGCTCCTTGGCGCCGCGGAACAGCCACTGGCCGTAGGCATCGAACACGGTCAGCCCATCGGGGAAGCGCGGGGTCACTTCCTTGTCCAGAAACGCGCGCCATTGCGTCTGGTCGATGGTGCGGGTCTGCGGACGGTCGGCCGGGCCGGTCTCCTCGCCCACGCCAAAGTAGAGCTCGCTGCGTATCCAGCCATGCGCATCGCCGGGACGTTGCGCATCGCCCTGCATGCTGGCGGTGGTCGCCGCCGCGGGCGCCTTGCCCGGTGTGGTGGCGCACCCAGACAACGCCAGCACGGCGGCGATCAACACGGATGGCAGCAACTTCATCAATTTCTCCAACGTTTTCGGGGGGCTAAGAACGCCGATGCACACCGGCGCGGCCAGCGCGTACAAACGACCGGCGCAAGGGGGCAAGTGTACGAGCGGCACTGCTGCAGCGTTATGCCAGTCGTGCCAGCGCTCATGCGGCCGCAGCATCAGCTCATGCACGCGTGCGCACCGCGTCATCTCGCGCAGGCCTGAACAACGCGATAATATCTCTCCATCCGGATGAATGTAGGACAGTCCGACCCTTGCGCACCAGCCGGCCGGACGCCGACCCCGCTGCGCGTTTGCAGTTGCAGGAGAGAGAGCATGACCCGCCCCACCCTTTCGGCCATCGGCCTGGCCGTCGCCGTGGCATTGAGTGCCAACGCGCAGGCCCAGCAGGCCGCCCCCGGCGCCACCACGCTGGACACCGTGATTGTCACCGGCACCCGTGCCAGCGACCGCACCGTGCTGGAATCGACCGTGCCGGTGGACGTGCTCACCGCCGAAGACATCCGCAAGGCCGGCGTGGTCAATGGCGAGTTGGGCAGCGCGCTGCAGGCGCTGCTGCCCTCGTTCAACTTCCCGCGCCAGTCCAACTCCGGCGGCGCCGACCATATCCGCGCCGCGCAGCTGCGTGGGCTCTCGCCCGACCAGGTGCTGGTGCTGGTCAACGGCAAGCGCCGGCATACCTCGGCGCTGGTCAATACCGACAGCAAGATCGGCAAGGGCACCACGCCGGTGGATTTCAATTCCATCCCGATCAACGCGATCAAGCGCATCGAAGTGCTGCGTGACGGCGCCGGCGCGCAGTACGGCTCGGACGCGATCGCCGGCGTCATCAACGTGATCCTGGACGACAACCCCGAGCGCGGCGAGCTGGAAGCCAGCTTCGGCGCCTACAACACCGACGTGGAGCCGATCGATCGCCGTGTCACCGATGGCCAGACCAGCTATGCCAGCGCCAAGGTCGGCTCGCTGCTGGGCGATGACGGCGGCTTCTTCAAGGTTGGCCTGGAGCTGAAGAATCGCGAAGCGACCAATCGCGCCGGCTTCGACCAGATCCCGTCGTTCGAAGAACAGACCCCGGCCAACCTGGCCCTGGCCGGCCGGCGCAACTATGTGCTCGGCGATGGCGCCACCAAGGGCCTGAACGCCTGGCTCAACACCAAGATTCCGTTCAGCGCCAATGGCGAGTTCTACGCCTTCGGCACCTACAACCAGCGCGACACCGAAGGCGCCAACTACTTCCGCTACCCGGACGGCAGCGCCAACTGGCGCGAGATCTACCCCAACGGCTACCGGCCGATTTCCGAAGGCGAGAATCGCGACCTGCAACTCGTCGCCGGCGCGCGTGGACAGCTCGGCGACTGGGACTACGACGCCAGCGTCAACTACGGCCGCAACGACTTCACCTACCGCCTGCGCAACTCGCTCAATGCCTCGCTTGGGCCGGGCAGTACCACGCGCTTCAAGACCGGCGATTTCGCGTTTGCGCAGACCGTGGGCAATCTGGATCTGACCCGCGTGTTCGATGCGGCCGGCGCCACCCATACCTTCGGCACCGGCGCCGAGTTCCGCCGCGAGCAATACCGCACCCATGCCGGCGACCCGGCCAGCTATGCGGCCGGCCCGTTCACCGATCGCCCCACCGGCTCGCAGGCCGGCGGCGGGCTCACTCCGCAGGATGAGGCCGACCTGTCGCGCAATGTGGCCAGCGCCTATGCCAACGTCTCCAGCCAGTTCGGCGACAAGTTCTCCACCGACCTGGCCGGCCGCTACGAGCATTACCAGGATTTCGGCAGCCAGTGGACCGGCAAGCTTGCCGCACGCTACGCGTTCGCGCCGGCATTCGCGCTGCGTGGCGCCATCTCCAACAACGTGCGTGCGCCCTCGCTGAGCCAGATCGGTTACGAAGCCACGTCCACCGGTTACGACGCCGCCGGCCGGCTGACCCAGGGCCGCCTGCTGTCGGTCAACAACCCGATCGCCCGCGCGCTCGGCGCCACCGATCTGAAGCCGGAAAAGTCGGTCAACTACAGCCTGGGTTTCACCAGCAAGCTGGGCGACCACTTCGACCTGTCGCTGGATTTCTTCCAGATCGACATCGACGACCGCATCGCCTTGTCCGAAGACATCACCGGCGACACGCTGACCGATTTTGTGCAGCAGAACTTCGGCGTCGCCGGCGTGCAGAGCGCCAGCTATTTCCTCAACGCCGCCGACACCCGCACCCGCGGCGCCGAGCTGGTGGCCAACTGGCGCCAGTACGCCTTCGGTGGCGATCTGCTGCTGACCGGCACCTACAGCTACGCCAAGACCGAGCTGGAGAACATCATCGCAACGCCCGGGCAGTTACTGGCATTGAACCCGGACTACGTGCTGTTCGGCGTGGAAGAGAGCAATACGCTCACCGACGCCGCACCGCGCACGCGTGCCGCACTGGCCGCCAACTGGACCAACGAGCGCTGGAACCTGCAGACGCGCGTGAACCGCTACGGCAGCGCCACCCGCGTGTTCGACTTCGGCGGCGGCTTCGTGCCACGCCAGACCTATGGCGCCGAGTGGCAGCTGGATCTGGAAGCCGAGTATCACCTGGGCACGCAGTGGACGCTGGCCATCGGCGGCCAGAACATCCTGGACAATTACTCCGATCGTTCCATCGACGACATCGCCTACTTCGGCAACCTGCCCTACGACGTGCTGTCGCCGATCGGCAGCAACGGCGCGTATTGGTACGGACGGGTGCGGTATTCGTTTTAAGCCGGGATTGGCAAATCGGGAGTTGGGATTTGCAAGAGCAGCATCGCTGCGAATCCCTGATCCAGATTCGCCTTGTCCGCACTACCCCATCGTCTAGCCAGTCGGCAGTTGTTGGAACTTGGGATGTGGGATTGGCAAGCGCGGCTGCAACGAATCCCCAATCCCGACTCCCCAATCCCCGCCGTTCCATAACCTGAATCTCACACCGGTTTGCGCACACTAGCGCAATGGCAGACGCGCATTCCCCCCTTCCGTCGCCGCCATTGCTGGACGATGCCTGCGCATTGTTCCTGGACGTGGACGGCACCCTGATCGACTTTGCCCACAGCCCCGAGGCCGTGCGGCTCCTGCCCGAGGTACGCGAGGCCATTGGTCGCCTCAGCGAGCGCCTGCAGGGCGCCATTGCATTGGTGAGCGGGCGCCCGCTCGCACAGCTCGATGCATTGTTCGCGCCACTGCTGCTGCCGGCCGCCGGCCTGCACGGGCACGAACTCCGCAGCGACATCGCCGCACGCGCCGCCATGCCGCAGGACACCTCTGACTTCCTGCATGGCCTGCATCGGCGCGCTGCGGCACTGACGCACAAACACGCAGGCGTGCTGGTCGAAGACAAGGGCGTCGGCGTGGCGCTGCACTGGCGCGCCCAACCGGACGCCGGACCGGACGTGCTGGCCTTCGCCCAGGATGAAATCGCCCAGCTCCCCGGCTATCGCCTGCAACCGGGCGACCATGTGGTTGAATTCGTCCCCGAAGGCAGCAACAAGGGGCTGGCCGTCGAGCAGCTGATGCAGACCGCCGCGTTTGCAGGCCGCACGCCGGTGTTCGTCGGTGACGACCTCACCGACGAATTCGGTTTCGACGCGGCCAATCGTTTGGGCGGCTGGAGCATCCTGGTCGGCGATCGCGCGCAGACCAGCGCGCGTTTTCGCCTCGACGGCACCGCCGCTGTGCATGCGTGGCTCCACCACAACGCGCGCAACGCATCACCGTAGGCGCGCCTCCTCTCGTTACTTACAGGATCGTTTGCACCTCATGACCGAGCCAAACCTGGATCTGGGCGTCATCGGCAATTGCAGCTTTGGCGCACTGGTCGATCGACAGGCACGCGTAGTGTGGAGCTGTCTGCCCGCCTTCGACGGCGACCCGGCTTTTTGCAGCCTGCTTTCGCCCAAGACCGAAGGCGGCGACTTTGCCGTCGAGCTGGAAGACTTCGTCAGCAGCGAGCAGCATTACCTGCCCAACACGGCCGTGCTGCGCACCGTGTTGCGCGATAGCCACGGTGGCGAGGTGGAAGTCATCGACTTCGCACCGCGCTGGCGCAATAACGGCCGTTTTTATCGGCCTGTCAGCATCATCCGCCAGATCCGCCCGCTCGCCGGCAACCCGCGCATCATCGTGCGTGCGCGCCCGCTGGCCGACTGGGGTGGCCGCACCCCCGATACCACCTGGGGCAGCAACCATATCCGCTGGGTGTTGCCGGAATTCACCTTGCGCCTGACCACCGACGTGCCGGTGCGCTTCGTGCGCGACGGCTTGCCGTTCGTGCTCAGCCATCCGGTGAGCCTGGTGCTGGGCGTGGACGAATCGCTGACCCGCTCGCTCACCGGCTATGTGCAGGAAGCGCAGGAACGCACCGAGGAGTATTGGCGCGAATGGGTGCGTTATCTGTCCATTCCGCTCGACTGGCAGGAGGCGGTGATCCGCAGCGCGATCACGCTCAAGCTGTGCCAGTACGAAGACAGCGGCGCCATCATCGCCGCGATGACCACCTCGATTCCCGAAGCGCCCAATACCCCGCGCAACTGGGACTACCGCTACTGCTGGCTGCGCGACGCCGCCTTCGTGGTGCGCGCGCTCAACCGGCTTGGCGCCACCCGCACGATGGAGCAGTTCATCGGCTACATCTTCAACATCGCCACCAGCGACGGCACCCTGCAGCCGCTGTACGGCATCGGCTTCGAGTCGCAGTTGGAAGAGCATGAAGTCGACACGATGGAAGGCTACCGCGGCATGGGTCCGGTGCGGCGCGGCAATCTGGCGTGGATTCAAAAACAGCACGATGTCTATGGCAGCGTCGTGCTGGCCTCGACGCAACTGTTCTTCGACCTGCGCCTGAAGGATCAGGGCGACGCCGACACGTTCCGCCGTCTCGAACCGCTGGGCGAGCGCGCTTACGCGCTGCACAACGTGCCCGACGCCGGCCTGTGGGAGTTCCGCGGCCGCGCCGAGGTGCACACCTATACCGCCGCAATGTGCTGGGCCGCCTGCGATCGCCTGTCCAAGATCGCTGATCGCCTGGCATTGCCTGAGCGCAGCGTGTATTGGCGACAGCGCGCCGACAGCATCCGCGAGCGCGTCCTGCACGAAGCCTGGAGCGAAGAACGCGGCTACTTCACCGACACGCTCGGCGGCCACCGTCTGGATGCGTCGCTGCTCTTGCTGGCCGACATCGGCATCGTGGATGCCGACGACAGCCGGTTCGTACGCACGGTCGAGGCAGTCGGCCGCGTGCTCAAGCATGGCGATGCACTGTATCGCTACATCGCGCCTGACGATTTCGGCGAGCCGGAAACCAGCTTCACGATCTGCACGTTCTGGTACATCGACGCGCTGGCCGCCATCGGCCGCAAGGACGAAGCGCGGGAATTGTTCGAGCGCATCCTGGCGCGTCGCAATCACCTGGGCTTGCTCTCGGAAGACCTATCGTTCGAAGACGGCGAAGCCTGGGGGAATTTCCCGCAGACCTATTCGCACGTCGGTTTGATCATCGCAGCGATGCGCTTGTCGCGGAGCTGGCAGGAGGCGTCATGAGTCGTTTGGTGGTGGTATCCAATCGTGTTGCAGTGCCCGGCGAAACCCGTGCCGGCGGCCTGGCAGTCGGGTTGCTGGCGGCGCTCAAGGAGCGCGGCGGCATGTGGTTCGGCTGGAGCGGAAAGACCGCGCGCGGCGAGAGCGGCGGCATGCACGAGCAGACCGAAGGCGACATCACCTTCGTCACCATGGACCTCAACAAGCGCGATATCGATTCGTACTACAACGGCTTCGCCAATCGCACGTTGTGGCCGTTGCTGCACTTCCGCCTGGACCTGGTCGATTACGACCGCGCCAAGCGCGAAGGCTATCTGCGCGTCAATCGCCTGTTCGCAGAAAAGCTCGCACCGTTGCTGAAAGACAGCGACACCTTGTGGATCCACGATTACCACATGATCCCGCTGGGCGCGATGCTGCGCGAGCTGGGGGTGGGCTGCAAGATGGGCTTCTTCCTGCACGTGCCGATGCCCTCGGCCGATCTGGTGCAGGCAATGCCCGATCACGCGCGCCTGTTCAGTACCTTCTACGCCTACGATCTGGTGGGCTTCCAGACCCAACGCGACGCCGAACGTTTCAAGGCGTATGTGCGCCTGTTCGGTGGCGGCCGCATTCTCGAAGGCGATCAGGTCGAAGGTCCGGGCGGGCGGCGCTTCACGGCTTCCTCGTTCCCCATCGGCATCGACACCGATCTGATTGCCAACCAGGCAAAGGCGTCTGTCAGCAAGCAGGCGGTACGCGATCTGCGCGAGAGTCTGCGCGGGCGGCAGCTGGCGATCGGTGTGGACCGCCTGGATTATTCCAAGGGCCTGCCGGAACGTTTCCAGGGGTTCGAGCGCTATCTGGAGCGTTACCCGGATCAATCCGGCAGCCTCACCTATCTGCAGATCGCCCCGGTATCGCGCGGCGATGTCACCGAATACCGTCAATTGCGCGGGCAGCTGGAGCAGATCGCCGGCCATATCAATGGGGGGCATGCGGGGCCGGACTGGACGCCGTTGCGCTACGTCAACCAGAACTTCAGTCACGCAACCTTGACCGGTTTCTATCGCGCTGCATCGGTGGGCCTGGTGACGCCGCTGCGCGATGGCATGAACCTGGTCGCCAAGGAATTCGTCGCCGCGCAGGACCCTGAAAATCCGGGAGTACTGGTGCTTTCATTGCTGGCCGGCGCGGCCGACGAAATGAAGGAGGCGCTGTTGGTCAATCCGCACGATCTGGACGGCGTGGCCGATGCAATCGCAACGGCAGCGAGCATGCCGCTGGCAACGCGCATCGAGCGGTGGCGGGCGATGATGGATCACCTGCGCAAGAACAACATCAATCACTGGCGCCAGCGCTATCTGCAGGCACTCGCAGACGTCTGATCCTGCTCCGGTTAGGAGAAGGCGCCCGAACTCGCTGCAAGCTTTTCCTTCTCCCTCCCAACGAACAAGCCTTTCTTTCTCCGCGAAGCAAGGCACACAGCAATTCGACAGAGACAGCGATTCTTGCCTGCACACCCTTCAGCTGTCATCGCGCCTCAGCTCACGTGCCATCGCCCTTCGCCGCGCTGCTCGACTTCTCCGTAGATTCGGCGCATCCGAGCGGCAGGTTGGAACGGTGGTTCCTATTCCGTCACGGACAGGCGGTGCTCAGAGGTCTAAAATATTCGCATGATTAGCGCTGAGGACCCTGGGAGGGGCTGCGCGTTCATATCCAAGGTCGCCGGCAGCCTGTGCCAACGGGCGACCTCTCTCCCTCCACGACTTGTCGCCCATGGCGGCCCCAAGTCCTTCCTGACATCTCAAAATGACTGATCAATCCTCAAAACGTGGGCTAGGCACCTGGTTGCTGGTGGCCTATGCAGCGGTGATCGCCGTGCTCGGCGCGGTGCTCGCCTATGAAGGCGGCCGCCTGGTGGCCGTTGGTGGTTCCTGGTACTACCTGCTCGCAGGTATCGCGCTGCTGCTTGCCGGCGTGTTGCTGGCGCTGGGCAAGCGTGCCGGCCTGTGGCTGTTTGGCGCCACGCTGGCCGCCACGATCGCCTGGGCACTGTGGGAAGTGGGCCTTGATGGCTGGGGCCTGGTCCCGCGCCTGGCCTGGATCTCCGTGTTGGGCCTGGTGCTGCTGCCGTTCTGGGGCGTGGCGCGTCGGCGCATGCAGCCGCTGTCCGGCGCCGGCTATGTCGTGGTGACCGGCGTGCTGCCGATCCTGGGCGCCGCCCTGATCCTGTGGCCGCTGTTTGTGCCGCGCAACGTGGAACTGGCCGATGCATCCACGCAGCCGGCCGCCAACGCTGCCGCCTTCAGCCGCGCCACTGTGCCCAGCCCTGACGGCAACGTCGCTGCCAATCACGACGCCAGCAACTGGACCGCCTATGCCGGCTCCAACCTGTCCAACCACTACACGCCCGGTGCGCAGATCACCCCGGACAACGTCAAGAACCTCAAGGTGGCCTGGGAATTCCATACCGGCGATCTGAAACCGGCCGGCTCCAAGCTGGGCTACGCCTTCCAGAACACCCCGCTCAAGGTCGGCGAGCTGCTCTACATCTGCACGCCTACCCAGAAGGTGATCGCGGTGGAAGCGGCCAACGGCAAGGAGCGCTGGCGCTTCGACCCGCAGACCAATCCGAAGGCGATGGCCGGCGTTGCCGCCACCACCTGCCGTGGCGTGTCGTACTACCAGGCGCCGCAAGGCACCGCCGAGTGCCCGACCCGAATCTTCTGGCCGATGGTCGACGGCCGCCTCGGCGCGCTGGACGCGCAGACCGGCAAGCTGTGCGCCAGCTTCGGCAATAACGGCTACGTGGACCTCAATGCCGGTACCGGCAACACCAAGCCGGGCTTCGTCGGCCCGACCTCGCCGCCGGTGGTGATGCGCGGCGTGGTGATCCAGCCCACCGGCCAGGTGCGCGACGGCCAGGAAGGCGATGCGCCGTCCGGCGTGGTGCGCGGTTTCGATGCGCTTACCGGCCAGCTGCGCTGGGCCTGGGACCTGGGCAACCCGGCGATCACCGCCGAGCCGCCGGCCGGCCAGACCTATACCCGCTCCACCCCGAACGTGTGGTCGCTGATGGCTGCAGACGATGAGCTGGGGCTGGTCTACCTGCCCACCGGCAATGCCTCGGGCGACTTCTTCGGCAAGGGCCGCACCCCGCAGGATGAGGAATACACCGCGGCGCTGGTCGCCGTGGATGCGGCCACCGGCAAGGAGCGTTGGCACTTCCGTACCGTCAACCACGACCTGTGGGATTACGACATCGGCCCGCAGCCCAACCTGGTCGACTGGCCGGTCGCTGGCGGCGGCACTCGCCCTGCCGTGATCCAGGCCACCAAGTCCGGCCAGGTGTTCGTGCTGGATCGCGCCACCGGCGCACCGCTGATGCCGGTCAAGCAGATCGCCGTGCCGCAGGGCACCGATCATGGCGACTGGACCGCTGCCACCCAGCCGATCTCGCCGGGCATGCCCAACACCGTGGGCGCGCCTAGCCGCGAGGTGGAGACCATCATCGAATCCGATGCCTGGGGCATGACCCCGTTCGACCAGCTGGCCTGCCGCATCCAGTTCAAGCAGCTGCGCTACGAAGGCATGTTCACCCCGCCGACCCTGCAAGGCTCGCTGGCCTTTACCGGCAACCACGGCGGCATCAACTGGGGCGGCGTCTCGGTCGATCTGCAACGCGGCATCATGGTGATGAACAGCAATCGCCTGCCCTACACCCTGCAGGTCTATACCCGCGAAAAAATGAATGAGCTGGGCGTGGTGTCGGTATTCGACGGCAAGAGCAAGACGCCCGGCTACATGGCACAGAAGGGCCTGGCCTACGGCGCACGCAAGGAGCCGTGGATGTCGCCGCTCAACACGCCGTGCGTGGCACCGCCGTGGGGCTACATCTCCGGCGTGGACCTGCGCACCCAGCAGGTACTCTGGCGGCGTCCGCTGGGCACCGGTTACGACCAGGGCCCGATGGGCATCCCGTCCAAGACCAAGTTCGAGATCGGCACGCCCAACAACAGCGGCTCGCTGGCCACCGCCGGCGGCGTGACCTTCATCGGCGCGACCCTGGACGACTTCATGCGCGGCTTCGACACCCGCACCGGCAAGCAGGTCTGGGAGACCCGCGTGCCGGCCGGCCCGCAGGCCGCCCCGCTGAGCTACACCATCGACGGCAAGCAGTACATCGTGGCCGCCGTGGGCGGACACGACCGCATGGAAACCAAGTCGGGCGACAGCGTGATCGCCTGGGCACTGCCGGACGATGCGCAGGCCACGCCGGCGAAGTAATCGCAGGCGCGCTCACGCAGTGACACAACAGACCGGCCGTCGCGAGACGGCCGGTTTTTTTTTGTGGGCGCGGCCTGCCGATTGAGCAGAGTGACGCTGCGCGGCTGGGGTGGAGCCATGGCGTGCGGTCGGACTCCGTGGCTGCAGCAGCAGGTCTCAACTGCACATCGTTGCGCCCGCCGATGACAGCTGTGCCGGAACCGCGGCTTGACGGCCGGAGCATCTGCATCGCCCTGACCTCTCCTCGGATTGCCGTTTTTTCCGACGCTCCCGGATCACCGCGCGCGACGTTCTGCTGCTGCGATTTCCCGATGCCCAGGGCAACGTCATGGCGTCGCTGTGTGCCGGCGCTGACGTCAGCGCGGAACCTGGCGACCGGCAGACCCTGCAAAGCGAACCGGTCGCCGCTACCAGATCACTGAGAGACAGGCCGCCCAGGTGCATTCCATCGGAGTGCAGACTGCCTCAACCGTGGCGGCATAAATTCACACGAAATTTACAAATACAGGTGCCGATTTCGCACGCCGGCCGACCGCCGGGAGCTTGCACACGCTCACTGAAACCGCTTCCAAATCAACCACATCGGCTGTTTCCCGGCTCGGCGGCCCGCATTCCGACAAACGGTCCGTTCACACCATCATGATTCAGACCCAGCCGCCGATACCCCATTGCAGCCTACTCCTGCTGCACACCGTTCCCCCTTTCCCAGAACACACGTTGGACTCAGCCTATGTTGCCTTCACACGATGCCGCACCCGTTACCCGCCCAACAGCGGGCGCAAACGTTGCGCGTACGACCTGGACTGCATGGATGCCCGCTGCCGCACACCTCGGGCTGCTGGCCTTGCTGACGTTTTATGCCGCCACGCTGATGCCCGGCGGCGTCGGTAGCGCCCTTGCGAAGCTGTTCCCGGCCCTGCTGGTGCTCGGCGCGGCCAGTGTCGGCCTGTGGTGGTGGGCGCGTCATCGCAACAGTGCGCAGCTGCAGCAGGCGATGAATGCGGTCGCTGCGCTGGGCGAAGGCCGCTTTGAGCGCCTGGACCTGCGCAACGTTTCCGGTGAACTCGCACCGCTGCTGAAGACCTTGCAGGCGAGCCAGGACAAGCTGGCCATCCGCATCGACGTGATGGAGCAAGGCCTGCGCCATGGGCAGTTCGTGATCAAGGCACTCGACGATCTGGACACCATGATCCGCATCGCCGACGACGACGGCCAGGTGCTGTTCGCCAACCGCAAACTGCTGGCGATGCTCAAGCTGATCGAGCCGGATGTGCAGAGCTTCCGCCCCAGCTTCCACGCCGAAGGCTTCGTCGGCGGCAGCATCGGCGACATCTATCCGGACAGCCAGGCCGCCATCGACCGCATGCGCGCGTTGAATGCCTCCAAGGCCGTGCGCGCCCCGTTCTTCGGCCGCCAGATCGACTTCGTCTACAGCCCGATCATCGCCGCCGACGGCACCAAGCTGGGCACCATCGCGCAGTGGGTCGACGTCACCGCGCAGGTCAACGCCGAGCAGGCGCTGATCCAGATCATCGAGGCCGCATCGGCTGGCGATTTCAGCCGGCGCATGCAGCTCGACGGCATGGACGGCGTGCTGCTGTCGTTGGCACAAGGCATCAACCGCATCTACGACTCGGTGGAGACCCACCTTGCCGCACTGGCGCGCGTGATCGGCGCACTGGCCGAAGGCGACCTCACCCAGCGCGTGGACGGCGATGCGTACGGCATCTTTGCGCGTCTGCGCGACGACACCAACCAGACCGTGGCCCGCCTGACCGAAATCATCGGCGGCATCCAGACCGCCTCCGACACCATTCGCCAGGCCGCAGTGGAAATCGCTGCCGGCAATACCGATCTGTCCGAGCGCACCGAGCAGCAGGCCGCCAACCTGGAAGAAACCGCAAGCTCGATGGAAGAACTCACCTCCACCGTGAAGCAGAACGCCGACAGCGCACTGCAGGCCAACCGTCTGGTGGTGGGCACCGGCGAAGTGGCGCAAAGCGGCGGCCAGGTCATGGACGACGTGGTCGCCACCATGAGCCAGATCAGCACCGCCTCGCGCAAGATCGGCGAGATCATCGGCGTCATCGACGGCATCGCCTTCCAGACCAATATCCTGGCACTCAACGCCGCGGTGGAAGCCGCGCGCGCCGGCGAACAGGGCCGCGGCTTTGCGGTGGTGGCCTCGGAAGTGCGCGCACTGGCGCGCCGCTCGGCCGACGCCGCCAAGGAGATCAAGACGCTGATCGCCGATTCAACGGACAAGGTGGAGCTGGGCTCGGGGCTGGTGCACCGTGCCGGCGCGACCATGCGCGAAATTGTCGGCTCGGTGAAGCATGTCACCGACATCATGAGCGAGATCACCTCGGCCAGCGCCGAGCAATCCAGCGGCATCGAACAGGTCAATCGCACTGTCGCGCAGCTGGACGAGGTCACCCAGCGCAACGCCGCGCTGGTGGAAGAAGCCACCGCCGCCGCACGCAGCCTGGAAGAACAGGCGGTGGAACTGGCCGATGCGGTATCGATCTTCCGCCTGCAGCCTGCGCACGGCGGCAACGCGAATGTCGTGCGCGCAAGTTTCAACAGCGCGGCGGCCTAAGCCGCCAGCACAGCGCATCGCACAATCACCGTAGGAGCGCCCTCGGGCGCGACCGAGCATTGCCGGTAACGCCCCTCGCGCCCAGGTGCGCTCTTACGCGGAGCAAGCGTGCCTGCCCGCCATGCTTGATCCGGAACACGCCGCAGAACGACAAGCCGCACCGCAGGCCATCGCGCAAATCCCCGGATCACCGTAGGAGCGCCCTCGGGCGCGACCGAGCATTGCCGGTAACGCCACCTTGCGCCCAGGTGCGCTCCTACGCAGAGCAAGCGTGCCTGCCCGCCATGCTTGATCCGGAACACGCCGCAGAACGACAAGCCGCACCGCAGGCCATCGCGCAAATCCCCGGATCACCGTA